>NZ_JAKUKO010000009.1:0-130957 GCF_022449185.1 Acinetobacter pittii | reverse complement strand
CTGCTCTTGATAAAGTTCGCGTGTACGAACTGTCGTCGCTTGGCGGTTGGCTAAAACCTGCATTTGACGTTGTTTATTTTCAATTTGCTCACGGCTGGTTCTGATCTGATCGAGCACATCCAGATACACAGAGTTCACTTTGGATTTAGCGGCTTCCTCTGCATAACTTGCCATTTTCACCTGTGAGGCAGTTGCTCCACCTTGATAAAACTGACTGGTGGCTTCAAGCATGACTGAGCTATATAAACCGTCATCTTCATTATTGTTTGGGTTTCTTCCGTTAATAGCCTGACTCAAAGAGCCTTTAACTGCCAAAGTTGGATAACGAGTTAAACGGGTCTGTTCCTTTTGGGCTTTAGCCACTTCAATGCCCGCTTGTGCAGCGATCATTTTTGGAATGGTATTAAACTCAGGTTCACCATATAAATCAGATACTTTCACCAAATCATCTGAAATAATCCAACCTGTACGTGAAACATCACCACCCAACAATGTTCTTAAATGTTGTTGGTATTGACGTAATAAAGATTGCTGTGCAATCAAGCCTGACTGCGCAGCTTGTAGATAAGACTGAGCTTGGATCGGGTCAGCCTGACTACTAATACCGGCATTTGCACGTAAATTAGCGATTTCCTGAATTCGCTGAATACCCGCAATTTGCTGCTCGGCAATTTTATTTAATTGGAGATAGCGCTGAATATTGATAATCGACTGAGCCACATCAAGTGCAATATCATCAATGCTGACCAAAACATTCGCCTGTTCGACTTGGAGTTTGGCCTTCTCAACCGATACACCTGATTTGACTTTACCAAAATCATAAAGCATTTGAGTTGCGTTTAAAGTCAATAACTGCCGACCACGCTCACCACTACTCAAGTCCCCTGTGGTAATACCACCTGAAATTTGAGGATAATAACCTGCCTTCGCAACATCAATACCAGCGTTTTGGCCAGCTAAAGTTGAAATGGCTTGGGAAATATCAGGGTTACGCTGAATCGCGATTTTCACCGCTTCCTGCAGAGTCATTTTCCTTGATGGCAAATTTGAATAAGATGAAGCTGCTCTATCATTGAGTTGAACAGTCGGAAACTCCTGCACTCTAGAACGATCTAGCCTAAAATTACTCAACTCTTGCATCTTAGCGACTTTAAATTCATCACTACTTTTAGGGGCAAAAAGTTGTGATAAGTTGTCTTTTAATGTGTGATATTGCTCACTTGGTTTAGCGGCATATATCACCATAGGTACATGCAGTGAAGTTAAAAGCATCAACCCTTTCAGGAAAGCTGGCTTTTTACATGTCCTTTTTACTCTTCTCTGGTTATATCCAATCATGCTTGTCTTGTTGATCTTGTTTGTTATCGTTTAAAAGCTTTTACATTCTACATATTTTTTTGCATAAAGAAGCATAAATACAGGAATAATTCACACATTACTTTTTCATCAACTAAATATTCTAATTTATTGTTTTTAAAAAATAAATATAAAAAAACTAAAAAGAGGCACTGACCTCTTTTTAGCCAAATAGATTAACTTTTTTATTTAAACTGTAAAATCGTCACCTAAGTAGACTTTACGTACCTGTTCATTATCCAGAATTTCTTGTGGAGTACCTTCCGCAATTACCGCACCTTCGCTCACAATATATGCACGTTCACAGATCGCCAAAGTTTCACGTACGTTATGGTCTGTGATGAGCACACCAATACCACGATCTTTTAAGGTTTGGATAATATCTTTAATATCACCTACCGAAATTGGATCGACACCGGCAAACGGTTCATCAAGTAACATAAACTTAGGATCAGCAGCCAATGCACGTGCAATTTCAGCACGGCGACGCTCACCACCAGACACACTCATTCCCAATGAATCTTTAATATGACTGATTTTAAAGTCATTCAACAATTCAGTAAGACGTTGTTGGCGCTGTTGCTTATTTAAGTCTTTGCGTGTTTCTAAAATAGACATAATATTTTCAGCAATGGTCAGCTTTCTAAAAATAGAAGCTTCTTGCGGAAGATATCCGATTCCCTTACGTGCCCGTTCATGCATTGCCAAATCAGACATATCAAGATCATCAAGGTGAATTTCACCTTTGTCCATACGCACTAGCCCAACAACCATATAGAAGCTTGTTGTTTTTCCTGCACCGTTAGGACCAAGCAAACCAACAATCTGTCCACTTTGCATACTAAAAGATACGTCTTTGACGACCCAACGTTTACTATAGTTTTTTGCTAAGTGCTTAATACACAAAGTTTGGGGTTGAAGAGCTTGTTGCATTAGTCACGCGCTCCTGGGAAACTTTTTGAAGTTGATGGCGGAATAATAATTTGAACACGGTTTGATGATGAACCTTGAGCTTCAACATCACCTTTGTTCATACTATATTTCAATGAGTTACCGCGGATGCTTGAACCATCTTGATATAGATATGCACCACCAGTCAAAGTAATAATGCCTGTATCTGCATTATAAACAATGGTTTGACCCTCGCCTCGTGCAATACCCTTGTCAGCACTAATTTGCTGCTGGAATTTAGACGGTCTACCTTTGGCAGTAATCGTTTGAATTTCACGTTTAGAGTTTAGCGTAGCAACAATCGAGTCGGCTTGAAGCTTCATCGTACCTTGCTCAATCACAACATTACCCGTATAGGTCGTCAAACCCGTTTTTTCATTATAAGTTGCACGATCTGCCACTAACGAAATTTGTTGATTACGGTCAGACGGTAAAGCAAAAGTCGAAGCAGATGATAAAGCAACGAATGTAATTACCGCAGCTTGTTTTAGGAAAGCTGAAGAACGTTTTAAATTAAGACTTTGGTACATACTTTCCTCGAATATTAAAAAATTCGTACTGACCATTATTCAAATTAGCTTTTAATCCTTTGCTGACAAAATCGCCTTGCGGAGATTGAACAACCACTTGGTGATCGGTTTCAATTTCTCTGGTTTTTGGATATCCGGTTAACTCATCAGTTTGGAACTCAATCTTCCCTTGTGGCGCCAGTTTGGTTGCGACCACATCACCCGATAAAATAACTTTACGGTTATCATCGTAGCCATTTGCCTGTTTTGCAAAGAACGTCGCATCAACTTTGCCATCTTTATACATCGAGGCATTAAGTTGATCCAACTTTGATGTTTTTTGTTGCATATCCTGTTCAAGCTGACGAACTTCAGCACGAATATACAAATTGCCTTGATCATCAGTTTGAGTTAAATGGACGCCCTGCGCTGAATATGTCATATTCTTCGCAGAACCAATGTCTAGTTTTTTTGCCTTGCCACTATAATAGTAGTAACCACCACTTATAGCAGCAACCACTACAGCAACAATTGATAAAACTCTGGTATCCATGAGCAGGAATAGCCTACCTTTTTAAGTAATCTTATTATTAATGCGGTACTGCAAGATATTTTTCAAGAAGTTCTTGGTAAATGCCTTTTGCGATCAGCAACATATCACAGACTTCACGAACAGCACCACGCCCACCCATCGATTGCGTAACCAAATGCGCACGGCGACGTACTTCTTCATGACCATTTGGCACAGTAACACTCATACCTGCGATTGCAAAAGCAGATAAATCAGGCCAATCATCACCCATATACAAGCAATCTGACGGCAAAATATTAAACTGCGCACATGCTTCACGAAGTGCTGAGCCTTTGTCTTCACGGCCTTGAAAAACGAGATCCACACCTAAATCAGACATACGTTTTTCAACAATATTACTTTTTCTGCCTGTAATAATGATAACTTTCATGCCGGCTTGCTGTGCAAGCTTCATTCCTAAACCATCACGAATATCGAATGATTTAATTTCATCGCCACTATTAGTTAAGGTTACGAAGCCATCACTCAAAATACCATCAACATCCAGAACCAATGCCTGTAAATGACGTGCTTGTTCTAACAATGCATAAGATGCCATTGATTAATTTACCCCTGCCTGAATAAGGTCATGCATACTAATTACACCAATCACTTTGTTTTGGTCATCTACCACAACAAACTGACTAATTTTTTTCAGGTTAAGCTGTTGTAGAGCTTCTACCGCACGTGCCTCTTGAGAAATCGTTGATGGTTTTTTTGTCATCACTTCTGAAACAGGCAAATTCACATCAAAACCTTGCTGTTTATCAATTAAACGGCGCAAGTCACCATCGGTGAAAATACCAAGCAAATGTTCTTGTTCATCTACAATTGTCGTCAAGCCTAAACGTTTATTAGAAATTTCATAAAGTACTTGATTCATTGGTGTATCTGGTGAAACTTTTGGCAGTTCATCGCCTGTATGCATCAGATGTTTTACATGTAAAAGTAAGCGTTTACCCAACGCACCTGCTGGATGCGAACGAGCAAAATCATCTGCAGTAAAACCACGCGCTTCAAGTAAAGCGACAGCCAGCGCATCACCCAAAACTAAAGTTGCTGTCGTACTCGACGTAGGCGCCAAACCTAATGGGCATGCCTCGTCAGATTCACCTAAAGTTAAAGAGATGTCTGCGTTTTGCGGCATTGGGCCTTTATCATCACGGCTAATGGTAATAAGAGGAACGCCAAGATGTTTGATTAAAGGCATCAACATCATGATTTCATCACTTTTTCCAGAGTTGGAAATCGCAATTAGAACATCACCACGAACCAGCATTCCCAAATCGCCATGTCCAGCTTCGCCCGGATGCATAAAGAAAGAAGGTGTACCAGTTGAGGCGAAAGTAGCAGCCATTTTACGGCCAATATGCCCTGACTTACCCATGCCAGTGATCACAACACGACCTTTACACTGTAACAATATTTCACAAGCTCGGTTAAAACTGTCACCAATTTGTGTTGCTAACACCTCTAAGGCTTGTTGCTCAATACGCAATGTTGCTAATGCGCTGCTTTGGAAATCTGTAGGATTGGGCATACGAGTTTGACTCAAAATAATTGATCTGATCTCTTGTGAAGATCGGTGATTTTAATCAAAAGATTTGGGGGCATTCTAACATAACTCAATCATCTACACGTTTTTAAATGTATAAGATTTCACAAGCTTATAAAATTCTTGCATAAACCTTTGTTAAAAATGATGCATCAGTTATGATGTAACACTGTTTTTGTTGAGTGTTTGAAAACCCTTATGCAACCGTTTGTTTTATATAACTCTGAGCAACGAAAAAAAGTTGAATTTGTACCTCGCAAAGAAGGTCACATCGATATGTACGTCTGCGGTATGACCGTTTACGACTACTGTCATATCGGGCATGCTCGAGTTATGGTTGCATTTGACTACATTATTCGTTTCTTACGTAGTCAAGGCTGGAATGTTCGCTACATTCGCAACATTACCGACATTGACGACAAAATCATCAAACGTGCGAATGAGAATGGTGAAACTATTCAGCAACTCACCACGCGTTTCATCGATGCAATGAATGAAGATGCGGCGAACTTAGGCTGTTTAGCACCAGATGAAGCACCTAAAGCGACTGAATATATCGACCAGATGCAAAATATGATTGGCAATTTGGTGAATAAAGGCGCTGCTTACCCTGCTTCAAACGGCGATGTTTATTTTGAAGTGACCAAATTTGAAAAATATGGTCGCCTCTCTGGCCGTAAGCTTGATGATATGCAAGCAGGCGCAAGTGAGCGTGTTGACGTAGAAGTTGAAAAGAAACATCCGTTTGACTTTGTACTTTGGAAACATGCCAAAGAAAATGAACCCTCTTGGGCATCTCCTTGGGGTAATGGCCGTCCGGGTTGGCACATTGAATGTTCTGCAATGTCGACTTGCTGCTTAGGCAATCACTTTGACATTCATGGTGGTGGTTCAGATTTAATGTTCCCACACCATGAAAATGAAATTGCGCAAAGTGAAGCTTCAACTGGTGAGCAATATGTAAACTATTGGATGCATGTTGGCTTCATTAACGTTGACGGTGAAAAGATGTCTAAATCTTTAGGCAACTTCTTTACGATTCGTGACGTGATGGAGAAATTCCACCCTGAAGTGATCCGCTACTTTATTGTGTCTTCACACTATCGTAGCCCTGTGAACTTCTCTGATGTGGCACTCAAAGAAGCAAAAACTTCTTTAACTCGCTTCTACCATTCATTTAAAGCTTACCAACAAGTGTATGGTCAAACGACAACTGAAACGCTTGATCAAAGCTTTATTGAACGTTTTAACAACGCAATGTGTGATGATTTCAACACTGCCGAAGCAATGGCTGTATTGTTTGAACTGAACAAAGAGTTAAACCGTGCCGTAAAAGAAGAGCAAGCTGACCAAGCGACTATGCTTTATTCGACATTACGTCACCTCACTAACATTTTAGGTTTGGTACAACACAATGTAGATGATTTCTTAAAATCAGATATTGGACAAGAAGCGCTTGCTTTGTCTGATGCTGAAATTGAAGATTTCATTCAACAACGTGTTGATGCGAAAAAAGCAAAAGACTTTGCTAAAGCGGATGGTATTCGCCAGTCTTTGCTCGACCAAGGTGTGGTATTAGAAGATACACGTCAAGGTACAGTTTGGCGCCGTGCTGATTAAACGTTCAATTAGATCACAAGAGTGTTGACACTTTAATGAAACACTCTATAATGTGCTCACATTGCGGGAATAGCTCAGTTGGTAGAGCATAACCTTGCCAAGGTTGGGGTCGCGAGTTCGAGTCTCGTTTCCCGCTCCAAGATTTTATGTATTAAAATCAATAGGCTGCATAACTTTAACGAGTTATGTGGCCTGTTTTTTATTGTCGATCGGTCAGCTTTGACTACTCAAAATAGTCAAAATTCGCATTAAAAAACGCTTTATATTTCCGTTGCGACACCAAAAAAGTGGATGTCATTTAGACATTCGCGGATTTTGGTGCCGTGGCGACACCACGAAATTTGGAGTGTTATTATGCAAAAGCCGGTTAAGCGCGGGAACGCGTGGCGCATCACTGTTCGTTATCTAGGCAACCGTTATACAGCTACTCGAGATACTGCGAGTGAGTGTGAACAATGGGCCGCAAAAAAATTATTAGAATTACAATCTCAACAGGCTAACCCTGAGCCTGAAAAAATCCATATCTCCTTCTATGCCCTTTTTGAACAGTACTATCAAGAAGAAGGCAGAAAAATGAAGAGTGCCCGCTTAATTGTTCAAATGCTTAAATGCCTAAAGAAAAATTGGGGGAAATTAGCAGATGAATCAATTCATGACCTATCACCAGCACTAGTTAAACAATGGCGTGACAAACGTTTAAAGCAAGTTAAAGGTGCAACAGTCATTCGTGAAATGGCTATGTATAGCTCTGTTTTTGACTTTGCTCGGAAAGAACTATTTCTAACTAAAGAAAATCCATTTAAAGAAATATCAAAACCTACTGCCCCACCTCCACGTAATCAGCGTGTTTATCAGCATCATATAGATACTGTTTTAGCTGGGCTTGATTATGAATTGGGAAAAGTACCTGTGCAGCCAAGACACAGAGTTGCATGGTCGTTTCTATTTGCGCTTGAAACTGCCATGCGTAAAGGTGAAATCCTTAGCGTAGAGAAATCATTAATTTTTCCTGATTTCATTCGCTTATTAGATACTAAGAATGGTACTTCTCGTGATGTACCTTTAACTACCAAAGCAAAAGAGTTACTTTCTTGGTTGCCTGACGATCCTAACGATGACCGTATGATTCCTCTAACTTCGAATGCATTTAGATTAATATGGCAACGTAACTTACGGAGAGTTGGCTTAGATGGTGTTATTACGTTCCACGACTCACGCCATGAAGCTATTACCCGTTTTGTGCATGACTACCGTTTACCAGTAGAGATACTAGCGAAAATTACTGGCCATAAAACGATTAGTGTTTTAGTAAATACTTATTACAACCCTACTGCATCTGAAATTGCTAAGATGTTAAGTGCTGCATAGTAAAAAGCCCCTTAATCGGGGCTTCTTATTTGCAGACGCGGGTTCAACTCCCGCCATCTCCACCGAAATATTAGTTTCTATTTAGCAAATGATAACGGTCCATTGGAGGTAAATGCCATGGATGAGTATCTATGCGTTTATGTAGCTCGGCTCTCTTATCTTTCTCAATGAATGACCAAGCAACAAAGCCACCATCATTGAAATAGTCATGGATTGCTGCGGCCATATGTGGATTGATTCCTCTTACCGCAGGTCCAAACTGTCTCCACCATCCGCTTAACCAAGCCAGATATATCGCCATGGCTCTAACATTGGTATCTAGTCCTGTATTACCGTTTTTATTGCTCATAAGAGCAATGAGATGATGAACGTATTCAACAGCTACAGGGATCATGTCGTACGGAATCTCCTCAATGTGATCCACATTGAATCTCTGATGAATTAACTTCCATGCATCACTTGAGCTGAGGTGCTTTGTTTTTGCTACAAGAAGAGCATGTGCCTCATGTAAAGAGGTACGCTCGGATTTATGGGTTTTTGCAACTGGTACACCAACTTCTTTATCAAGAATATCTAAAACCCATTTACGAAACTCTTTAGCAATCCCAGTTTTTGCGAACATAGCAATAAGATGGCAACCTCTAAGTGAAAAAACTCTTATAGATTGCAAACCACCATTTGTTTTCATTTCTATTAAGCGAGTCATATTTGTAGAAAACTCTTCAATATTTCGATTAAACAGCTTAATTACAGCCGTTTCAGGATTTGCGTATCTTAAGGCTAACCCAATTTGGGTTGCCCCTATCCATACCTGTCCATCATCTATAGAAATTGGGTGTAAGTTCACTTCATTAAATGTTAATGCTAGACTTGTCATATCTATTCTCCTAACCGAGTTGGATAGAAGCCCCTAGTCCGCCAAGATTCAGGGGCTTCATTGTTTTTCTATTTAATAATTTTAGGCTGATCTTTTAGCCACTCTTCGATAATGAAATTTAATTGAGCTGTTAACGAACGTCTGCTTTGTTCGGCATTCTTTTTTAGCTCTTCAATCAATTCGCAAGGCATACGAACATTTAATTGTTTATCGTTTCTAGCCATATAGTGTTCCGCTTCGTAATATCACGGTGATAATGCTATTACGGTGCTAATATTGAAGTCAAGCACGGTACTAGCATATTCTTATAAAAATTTTTGGACTTCACTTTGATGGCTAGAACAGATCCTCAATTTAATTTACGTGTTCCACAAGAACTCAAACAACAAGTTGAAGATGCAGCTAAAGAAAGCGGTAGATCAATAAATGCTGAAGCAGTACATCGCCTAGAAGAGAGTTTTTTACGGGCCACAAATAGCTCATCACAAGCCGATGTTAAAATCATCCCGTTAAAAGATGGTAAAAAACGTGTCATTTATGGGAAATTATTGAATACACTTGATTTGGATTACACACAGGAACTTTCAAGCCTTCGTGATGATATCCATCTGTCTTTGGAAGTTTTGAGTAACTCTTCTTTCTGGAATTCATTGAAGTTTTTTAATAAAGACGTTCTGGTTTATAAAGGCAACAATCATATTGATATTGTAGATAATGGTAAAAAAAGTCTTGGTTGGCTAATTGTTGAAGATCATTATGTGCACCCATCAAAAAAAACTGAAGAAAACTAACTTTAGTTATAGTTTAAACAAATATTTAAGTTAGTTTTATAGTTTTAGAAAAAATGTAAAACTAACTTAAAATTATATTAAATACAAAATAGATAAAAAGGAAAAAGGTTTGGATTTTTATAATCTCAATTGGACAGCAGTAGTTGGTATCGCGGGTGCTATATCTACTTTGACAGGTGTTTTAATTACAAATTTTTATAACTCTAGAAACAATGATAAAAAAATTAATTTTGATTTAATGGATAAAGATAGGGAAAGAAAATTTAATCTGAGAAAAGAAATATATTTAGATGCTGTAGATTCGATAGTTGAATTTGAAATTATTTTAGGGAGTGTCCCCCAAGCTGAATCCTTAGATTCTTTCAATGAATTTCAAAAAGGTTTAACAAAGAAGCTTAAAAAACTAGAATTGATAAGTGATATTGAAATATCTATAAAAGTTGGAGAGTTAAGTTTACACTTTAGAAATTTGATTAATTACATTATTATCAATAAATTGCCATTAACAAAACAACAAATTCATCTAAATGATTTAAATACTGAATTTAATGAAATTATTAAAGATATTAAAAATTTACAAATAGAACTATCCAATGCCTCTAACTCTAAGGAGGAAATTAGTATAGAAAATAGACTAAAAAGGTTATTTAGAATACATTCACAATTAGAATCAAACCTAACAATACAAGCAACCAGTCTATACAATAAACAAAAAGAGTTTGGTGAGTATATATTGGGAGAGTTTGAAAAATTAGCTTATATTATTGGAACTATTTATAATGGTTTCAGAGTTGATTTTGGTTTAGATTTATATGATAAGGAAAAGCATGACTTATCTGATTACAAAGCAATAAAAAGTAAAATTAATGATGAGTACAATAAAGCTATTAATGGAAAAAAATAAAAATCAAAATATATTGTACAAATAGAAGAAAGCGCCCTTAAGCGCTTTCTTCTACAATTCTCAGCTTAGGTCTTCTGGAAATATCTAACCCCACTAAATTTTCAAGAAAACCTACTTTTACTCCAATTCAACAGCGATATTTTCTTTTTTGCATATATAGTAAAGCAGGCTGAATGCACTCAGGTTTACCTTACAATTACGTGGTCTTCTTTTTATCAGATGAAATTGAGTTATATATTATACGAGCCGCCTCAAAATCAATAACATGCTTATCATGTGGTGTTGCTTGAATAAAAGTACGCATTTCTTGAGGGGAAAATGAAAAGTTAGATGGTAATTTAAGTTTTCTCTTCACAACTCCCTCAGTAGCATTGCACTGACCACATATTAAAGTTTCAGAAAATCTTCGCTGGCCGATTTCACTAAAACCAACTGAGTGATCATGATGATTATGCAAAGCAGCGACCCAATCCATAAAACTGTTTGGAGAATTAGGAAATCTTTTACTCCATTTCATGATTTGATACTTACTGCGCCCACACGCTGGGCAACTCCATTCATCACCTATTGATTTCCATAAATTTTTATAATGAAGACCAGTATGATTATAATAATCTTCATATGTCGGAATTTTTATTTTCATTATCTACGTCACAATAACTCTATAGTATATAATTCTATACTAGTTTCTTGACCACTCCCAATATCTGAGGCCTATATATATCCTGTCGTACTCCCGTACTGAAGAAGGGTCCGAACTTTATCTTATAAGACTAAAATTGCTATTTTTTAGATCTGTCAACCAGCTTTTATTGCTAAAATTAAAATTTGTCAACTAAATATACTTTTATAAGAAACAACATAAATTTGGAAAGCATCTTAGAGCACTACTCTTTCGAACATCCAATAAATTATTAAAGCCCTCACTTGAGGGCTTTTCCTATTTTTATCTATATATCAACTTTAACAGTAGATTCATTCCCTTTTGCAATCGTATCAACCGCCCAAAGGATAATAACTTTACTCCAAATAATAAAAACCCGCATATATTTGCGGGTTTTTGAACTAAAAAATTACTTTTCGTCGATCACCATAAAACTTCCAGCAGCTGAACCTGAATTAATAAGAATTGTATAATTATCACACTCATATTTTTGATCAACGAATTCACCGTATTTTCCATCAACACCTTTTTTTATTTTCCAATTAGATTTAGGTAATCCATATAACTCTGTAAGAATTTTTCTTAACTTAATGTGGTTAATATCATCAAAATTAAAATTCACGCTATAACCAGAAATAAGATAATTACGTTTATAATACTGAATATAACTAAAAGATTGAACTGGTGTTCCTAATAGCCAATATTTCTCAACTTTAGGACCAATAAGAGCTTCCCCAAACTTACTATTACTATTATTCTTATTCCAAACTTTATTATCTATTTCCACCTTATATTTTTCTAATTTTCTAACATCATGCCCAAGACCAACGTCAGCAATTACGATTTGATCTTTAGGTACTTCACAAACAGAGGCCCAAACAGCAATAGGAAAATAAGAGGCAATTAATAAAATTCTTTTCATAATATTCCAATAATTTACTTCAAAAATGAGATTATGATATTTCAACATAATTTGCTCAACAAAAAAGTCTACTACGGGCAGAATTTCCACCATTTTTAATTAAAGTTATACCGTTTGGAAATGGTTAAGATAGGCATACGAGAATCATTAAAATTGCTGTGCATCCTGATAAAAGGATGCACAGCAAAATTATAACTTTCATAGGGAAATGCGGTTAGCAATCCAGCCATAGAAAAATTGTTCCTGGCTAGGATTGCGTTCACATATTTCAATGTAACGTTGGCCTTGCATGATATTAAGAACTCTCACCAATACTTTCTCGCCTTCTTTCCCCCGCTTGGCCAAATAATTCTTTAGAACTAAAAATAACTTAGTTAATGTTGGTCCAATTGGATTAATTGGCAAAATGTCAGTCATTTGAAGCGGTTAAAAAGCTGTTCTCAATATGAATGGCAAAGCTACCTCCAGTCTCACATGATTGTAAATACAGGTCAAAAGACGATGTAACACTAGTATCTATAGAAGCTTGTTTCGCAAAAATAGTCTTTAAATACTCTATATAGTAGCTAATGAAATGCCTCTCACTTTCAAAGCTATTTAGGCTTCTTAAATTGCGCTGGAATTCTTGTAATAATGCTAAATCGGAAGGAATATTTAAACAGCACACCTCTAGGGTCCATTCTTTAATTTCATTAACTTGGGCTCTTAAATGTTCACTTCCACCAAGTTTAAATGTGTCAAAAAATGGCTGTATAGGTATTGTATATAATGAGGTTCCACAGCCATTAAATATTGAAAATATAAGCGTATTATTAGAAAGAAACTCTTTTGGAACCCCTTCAGATAATCTCCTTTCTATTTCCATTTGAATCGCATTTATTTGTTCAAGCTTTTGTTCTTGTTCTGTTAAATTTTCAAAATAATTCATTATACGATTTATAAACAAACTGTCTCCTGTGCCTGTAATAGCACCACGGCACCATAACTTTATTTTCGCCTCATCATCATGAGATATTCTTAATAATCTTGAACTTAAATCATAAATCATGGCTCTTTTATCAGCTGCAATTAGTATGGAGTCTCCCAAATGAGCCGAAATAATCATTGTCATTACTGTATTTTTTGAGTTTTCTGAAGGTATGTTATTCTAGCCTCATAATTTTTAATTAGAGAATAAAAAAATATGGCGGGTGGTTCGCGGTTGGTAATAAACGATAAAGGTATTACTGTAATAACGGGAGGTAAATTTGAGGTTAAAGCTGGACAGCATATATTCAAGTCGGGTGAACAAGTTGTTAGCCATATCCCTACTCTACCTGAAGTAAATAGTGGCTTATTCAATGTTAGCGTTCAACTTATAGATGGTGAAAATGTACCTCATCGAAATAAAGCATATTTTGCGGTAACTGAATCTGGCAAATTGATTGAAGGAACAACTAATTCAGAAGGTTATACTTCACCTATTTATACTGAACAACAAGAAAACATTAGTTTTCATTTAGTTGATAAATATACAAACCTTGAAGATGATAATTAATAATGTCAAAAGCCTACGCAAGATTAAGAATCAAAGAAAGTAAGAATATCTTAAATTTTAGTAAGTTTAGTTTTGTAGCTACCTTTGTAACTAGTAAGGGACGAGTTGGTGCAACCAGAAAACTGCCAATTCAATCAAATGGTTTGGGTAGTGAAGCTTTTTTTGAGTTAAATGAACAAGAAGATGCTGTAAAAACAACGGTTTCTTTTAAGATATTTTTGCCATCGGGAACTGAATATAATCCTCAAGTTAAAATCTATGGTCATACATATACAAAAGAAGCCAATTCAAAACCCTTAATAACTGAATATCAACTTAAACTATTTCAAGATAAAACCGAAAAAGAAGATAAGCATAAAGTTCAAAATCGAACTGTACCAACTACTTATCCTGTACCTGAAGGTTTAAGGATGGTTGCTTATTTGAGGAATGAAATTAAAACAGCTGGCGCTAAAAATGGCATAGACCCACAGATCGTTGCATCTATTGTATTTGAAGAAAAAATGCATGGTGTATGGGCTTATAGAAAGAACCTCTTATCCTTTTATCTTAATCTAGGTGAAGTCTATCCTCATAACAGCTATGGCTTTGGAGAGATGCAAGTTGGCTTAGCAGCAGAGTTGATGAACATTGATAAAAGGAATCCAGACTGGCTCTATGAAACTTTTGTTGTGATCTGTACTGATGCCACTGTAGCTATGGATCTAGTAGCAAAAAATGTGGTCCGTGGTGGAAACATATTAGGACGGAAATTAACACTACAAGAGTCAACTGTTTTTTATAATGCGGGTGAAAAGGCTTTAAGAAGTTGGATAAAGGGAGAAATTCCAAAAGAAAGGCTTGAAAAAGCTGTCTATGCTCGTTCATGGAAATGGCAAGAAGCTATAAAATTAGCTCTTAATGGTGACGTAATAGCAATTCCAGATGGATGCCAAGGAACTTGCCGAGCAGATCCAGAACTACAAGTTGAAACATGGAAATTTGATCCATCATTAAAATTGAGTTTATAAATTATGATTAGATATGTGGCTATATTATTTTTATTCTTATCGGGTATTGGTGGATATACGATTGATAAGTTTGGTCAAGATTTATGTATTAATGAATATATTGCTATTGGCACTATTACCTATTTTAAAGAGTTAAATGGAGTTTCGGCTAATGACCCATCAATGTTAGGGATGTGTGGCCTATTATCGATCATATTTTCAATAATCTTAATTTTTATAAGAAATAAATATTTTTATACTATTGTTTCTCTGGTTTTATTATTAGCTGAATTAATACTACTAAACATGATGGAAACTGTATCTTATAAAGAGATTATTTATGATTCCATCACTAAGTGTTCAAATTACTCAACACTTATATGGCTTTTATTTCAAGCTATGTTCTTAATTTTTAGTGGTATTTATATTTTCAAAAATAAATAAAACAGAAGTTTAAAATAAAGGGGTGAAAAGCCCCTTTTTTATTAGTTATCTTTCCCTCTGGTTTTGATTAAATTATCAAAAAATTCACTATGTGATATGATATGCCAAGGAAATTCATGAAATTCTGCAAGAGGCTTAATTACTCTTTTCATCGTATGAGCTGAACATCCAGCTAATAAGATGTTCAGCAAAACCAGAACACCTTCATAGTGAAACGCGGTTAGCGATCCAACCATAAAAGAATTGCTCTTGGGTAGGATTGCGCTCACAGATTTCTATGTAACGTTGCCCTTGCATAATATTAAGAACTCTCACCAGCACTTTCTCGCCTTCCCTACCTCTTTTTATTAAATAAGTTTTGAGAGCATTTAGCGTAGCTGGTCCATAAACACCATCAACCTTTAAGTCTGCATATCCAGCTTTACCTTGGTTGTTAAGTAGATTTAATGCACGTTGTAAAAGAGGTTTTGCAAAGCCGGTACCACAGTTCACTCCTGTATCTAGAAGTTCTTCAGCTACTGCAGAAGAAACAGCATTCACTTGGTCGAAACGCGGAGAGATCCAATACTGCTTCTTATAAATAACTTTGGCCACATTAAGCGGTAAATCTTTCATGTTGCCCTTAAAACCATTTGCTAGAGCAACTGCTTCAGTAATGCCGTACTTGGTTGCACCGCCACGATCAGCTGGGTTATTCACATATCCGCCTTCACGTTTAATAAGATCTTCAAGATATTGTTCAATGTTCATTTTACTTTCCTATAGATGTAAAAAAGCCACCCGAAGGTGGCGCTGTTTTTTAAGTTGATTTATGCTTTTATAGAAGCAATTATTACATCCAACTTCCACATTAAGATTGGTATGGAAAACAAAAGAATAAATGCAACTATTGTTTGCCATAATCCGTACTTTTCAATAGATACTTTCATAAGCTCCACTATTGGTTTAAAATGCTCCATATAGATATATCTTCTCCTTAATCTAGCTCTGGTTAAGTTGATAAAAAAACCTCAGTGCGCCAACACTGGGGTTTTTGCTTTTTTGGGATAAAGTACATTTTTTACTTCCTATAGAATTAATAGCCGAACTTTACCCCCATCCGTTTTTTAATATCAGGCGGAAGGACTTCCGCTGTCTTTGTTAAAAAATCGTTTCTGCTAATTGATGCACTCTTCATACCCATTTACCTGCACGAAAAAATAAAAAACCACCCGAAGGTGGTATTAACTTTCAATATCATTTTTGGCATTTCTGATGGCTTTAATTACATCAAGGATCGTTTTACCTTCTTGTTTATCAATAAAGTTAAAGATCCATCTGACCAAAGCCCAACCCGGTAATCCGCAAACAAAGAAGAAGCCCCCTAAGGTAATCATCCCCCAAACATCAGTAACCCATTCATGAAGCCCCCATTTCACAATAATGAATGAACCGCCTGCAAGACTTGAAACAACTGTACAGATCAAACCTACCGCCCACTCTTGAGGTGAGCGCGGCATACGTGTCATCAATACTACTGCTGCAACTAAAGCGACCGCTAAAGTCACCATGATTGCTGCACCATAAAATTTTAAAATTGCTGTTACACCACTAGTGGAAACTGGTTCCATATATTTCTCCAGAAATAGAAAAACCGCTAGAAAGCGGTAGTTGTTCATTGTCCAATCCATCATTGGGCCAATCATAAAAAAGCACCCGAAATGGGTGCTCTAAGTTCTTTCAAATTATTAAAGGGTTTGTAAGATTCTCCCTCCATTTATCAATTTTGTTGTTAGTGGCGCTACTCCGACAATTGCGGTACCGCCCGCTCCAGGCTCTCCTTCAGTTGTTCCATGGTAATTCCAGTTCGAAGTTCCACTATTTGTCGACTTGGTACCACGTTGCCCCCAGCCTCCGCCATCACCAGATAAAGGCGATACATAGCGGTTACTATTTGGAGTTCGATAGCCTTTCCCTGGTGTTACAGCGTCAGCATCGGTAACTTTTACAACTAATAAATAGCCACCGTTCAAATACCAGCGCCAGTCCTGAGTATCGTTATAAATTGGCTGTCCAGTCATAACCCGACCAAACGGTGCACCAGCTCCTCCAGGAACACCTTGCACTCCATAGCCAAGTTCTGTGTAAATACCACTTGGTGTAGCCCCGCCTCCAGAGCCACCTCTAGCTAAAGTGCCTCCATCGATAATCAGATTCAATTTGCTGTGCCGGTTCATTAAACCCGGTGCACCTTGGAACCCATCACGACGCGTTCTGGTAAAGTTGTAGTCCGGATCTGTAGACCAGGCACCAAAAGCCAAATGTGGCAAACCACCATCACCCCCGCGCCCAACGACTGATCCTTTAATCGTAAGATTTACGATAAGACCTGAAGGAAATTCTCCTGTATCGATCGCTGGTAACTCGGGAGCAGCAGGAACAATAAACTCCCGTTTTGCGGGACTAGAGTTATAGTCAAACTTATAAACCATTCGTGTTTCTGGCCGAAGTGAACTAGAACTGGATACCAAAGCACCCGCTTCAACCACAAAGCTAATTTCGCCTGTAGTTGGCAAGTCGCCTCTTTGCATCTGATATAAACGTGCAAGATTAATATCTAACTGGTCATATCGAATGTAAATTGGTGAATCATCAACTGGCAGGTCAATAAAGTCTTTATCGTTGAGGTAATACCGCACATCGTAATTCACTGCAGTTATCGTATTTGAGAATTGGTCTACAGGATCTTTCTTTGCAACTAAATAGGGTAATGAGTCCTTAGTATCGTCATTAACAACCGTATAAATGGTATTAACGAAATCATCTGAACTTAGCTTCAGAGCACCGCTTGGTAAACGTCCTAAAACCACCTTATTCTTGGCTGAACCAGATGTAATAGGAATAAGGTCAACGCTGCCATCTCCCATTTGTAGATAAATTACATAGCTCTTGCCAGCTATGAAATCGACATCGTGACTCAATGTAAGAATTAAGCCCTCTTGCCGTACCACTTCACCACTTTGATGAATACCATTTCGATAATCAGCTACAGCAATACGGTCACGTAAAACCAGTAACTCAGATTCAGGTGCTGCATCAAAGGTGATGGATTTACGCTGAAAGCGAAGTTTGTTCAAAAGCCGGTAAGCATTAAAATGAGCTTGCCACTTGTTACGTACACCTACAGATTTCACCTCTTTGGGGTTCTTGGCTCCTTTATCCGGCAAGTAGATATTGATACGGCTATCGTCGGCTGGATCCGTATATTCATAGATCAACCCATCATAATCATCCATTACACCAAAGGTCAGATCATGCTTATAACTATCTGGAATAATATTCCTGAAGTTAAACAGCAACACTGAGTTATCTGTTGGTCGTTCAAAATAGATCTTGAGCTTATTGTTTTGCCGGTATGCGGTACAAAAGACGGCATCACATAGGTTCGTCACAAGCTCTTCAAATGAAAGATTGGTATCATCAATCGTAGTACAGAACTCGGCCGCTAAAGGTGTGCCAAAATAATCAACAATATCGTTATAGGTACGATAGATGTTTTCTATATCAATCTCTTCAATCGTACGGCGGCCAATCTTGTCATCCAGTGCCATTGAGACCAGTGCATCAGCAAAGCTTGATGTTGGAAATAGCTCTGTTGTCATTGCTCCATTTTTATAGGTTGGTAACATCCGCTGAAGATCGAAATTGATCTTTCGAGATTTAACCGACAATGCTCCAGTCGTTGCATATGTACGTGCACGGAAAACCGTTTCATGTTCATACATTGTGCTTTGCAATGGATATGCACCGTACAACGCTTGCCACTTCACCTCATCAACAACTGTTGTGACTGCTGGAGTTGGAGTTAAACGGCGAGCACGTACACTGCAGCGGCCCTGAAATGTGACCATATCCAGCGTTGCCCCAACCGTTTGTCGTGACTTAGCTGAACCCTTGAGAATGATCTGCTTTAGCATTGGATTACCAATTGCTGCACCCGATTCATTCACTGGAGTAACTTCAACCTCAATCGTGACGTTTACAGCTGCCTGATTGCCCCCTGAAGAAACGGTATAAAGTCCATTACTGGCAACAAAGTTAAAGATGACACGACTACGCTCAATGTTGTCCAGGATGAATGGACCAATCCACTTTTCACCAATCGATGTAAGCTTTGGAGATAAAGCACCTGTTTGCTGGTTAGTGAGTTCTTTTAGCTTTAACCAGTTTGGATTAACTGCTGCTGGGTTAGAGAATGCCATCCGGTCGTCTGCAACGGATAAGACGCTATAAGTACCGTTTAAATCGTATGTTTGCCCGTTATAAGTAAAAGAAGCATTAGTAATTTCTACACGGTCATTACTGACAAACTTAGTCGTTAAATCAGTATTGTTAGCAGCTGCTCGCAGGATCTCATTTGGGTAAGCAAATTGAAGATAATTAGTGCCTTCCAGACTTTGAGTATCTGCAGGACGTAAGATCTGGCCATTCACTGAGTTTTGATGCTGAACAGTTAAAGGCGGTGTAGTAATTTCGGTACCAAGAGAAAAATAAGGTTGTCCAGAGACAATATCAACGCCTGGACGGAAGACTTCTACTGATGCTCCAGCAATATCAACAATATTGGTTTCACCATCGTACGCACCATTGATTTTATAGTGGCCACGACCAATACAACCAACAATATGCTCAACTTCAACATTGTTTTCATAAACCTTGTAAGGCACAGCAATCAGATCAGGTGTATTCCATCCAGCACCATAGTTATCTGTAATGCGACCATTTACCCTCATCTTATTTTCACGATTTGAAAGTTCGTTATTTGCAGATGAGGATTGGTTGTTATTCTGATTGGTTTGAGCAATCGATGGTGCGGGCATTAAAAATGCAACGGCCACACTTAAAACAATAGAAACAATTGCCGCAATAAGCGCTGGCATACCTTTCGGGTTTTCAATCACAATGAAAGTACCAGGTAAGAAATCGAGCTGTTTTAAGTCATGGGCATTCTTAGGTGTAACTTCATTGGCGAATGAAATTTCCGCATGATCCATATTGCTTGATGTATGAAAAATACGGACATGTTCAGGCATAGATTCATATTTGGAAGTTAGCCATTGTCCTATTGTGTGAGCATATTCAATTGTCTTCTCTTCAGACAAAGGATCTTGTTTATAAATAATCTTAATCATAGTAACTGACCCGATTAAACCCCATTGCTTTGATGACGTCTTCAGCTAAATAAGTAACCCCACCTTCCATTAAATGCAGTACGCGCCCTAAACGAAAAAGCCCCACATGCGGGGGCTTATTTCTTTGTCTAGGATGGAAGGCGACTATGCAGCCCTCCTTCGGCATGGGCAGCGGATTTAAGAGTTTTAATCTTGATGGTAGGAAAGTAATTTTGCCTTTAGGTTGCATGAATAAATCCAAAGCTTCACGCCGATCTATTCCATATAAATCTAAAGCAGCTTCATGGGCAAAATGAACACAGTTGTACTGCTCTTCATCGTATTGCTTATCAAGCAAATGATCATGACTTTTCATACAGCCCCCTTCAGACCACTAAAGCGATCCAATGCAAAAATATCTCCAGTCTTCGCGGTATTTAATCGTGGTGATTCAGCCTTGAATGTCACAGCTTTATGATTCATTGATACACCTGAAAGTTGTAGTCCTAACAAATAGTGGATTGGTGTATTCAAGTTATCTGAATTATAGAGCCGATAATTTACGGTAGGCTTAACGTCTGAATATTGCCCTTCAATTACCCGTTCAAACTCATCCGGCAGCACATCACCCAGTCCAGAAATTGAAACGGTTAAGGTCTGGTCCAGATCACCCAGCATTCCAGATCTTTGAATTGACATGGGTAGGTATTCATAAAAGACCTGACCAGTTCCTTCCTTGTGCTGAACATAGACACCCTGATCATCATTACGGACAACCCGATAAGTGTTTAGGAAAGATGGATGTAATAGTTCAATACACTCCAGTTGATAGATATCAACTTTACGATTGAGAAAGAACTTGGCGTATTCGTTATCCATTAGACCTCCCAATCTTTGATAAGTGCCTGATCAGCGATAAGGTTAGGCTGGTTCTGTACAACTTCGAGCTGAGCATTTACCCGGTATAGATTTCCATTCACCTCATTAGTCTTGAACGAGTTCGGTATGAAATTGCATTGGTATTGTTGACGTGTTCCTTGGTCAATGACCAAATCCGCATAAAACGAGGCTGGCTTGGTCTGATAGACACGCCAGAAAGCCATCATTTTGTTGAAATCAGTTTTACTTAAATTCCAGTTCACATCGACAATGTGGCTGTTGCGTTTTATATCAATGTAATAGCGTCCACGCCCACCATCCATTTGTTGACGCTTAACATCATCACCCGGTGTTACGCCATAACCGCTGGTCTGAGGATTTAGCTTTAACTTGTACATAACTTTCCTTCAGGCAATAAAAAACCACCTCGAAGGGTGGTTTGATGAAATAAGGTTTAGATATATAAATTAATTACAAAAACGATTTAACATTAAGAAATCGATTTAATAATAGTTTCTTTACCATCTTCAAAAATCTCTTTCACTACAAACTTGCAGTAGGTTCCATCTTGAGATGGTTCAGTCAGCAAAGCTGGATTCACAAAATCTTTGATCTGTTTAAATCGGATCAATTCATAATTTCTATTTCTTTCCAACTGATAGTCCATTTTTACATCACAACTATACATAGTAGTTGACCCAATAACAGAGGTAAGTCTAAAAGTTAACTTCTTATTTGCAGGTACCTTAAACTCAAAAAACTCTTCACCGTTATTCAAAGCAATTGTAGGTTTAGGCATACTCAATGTTTTTGGCTCATGCATTGAGCCATACTTTGTTAAATTATTTGTTATCTGCTTCGTTATAAGGTTTTTAGAAATTCTTTCACCCTTATTATTTTGATAACTAATATAGAACTGCACCATGGGTATATTACTTCTATAAACCCTTAAATTCGCTGTATCACCTGATATTTCATCTTGATACATATTCGTAGATCTTACGAGATTATTTACTGCAGGAATGGCACACCCAGTAAGACCTAAAACTACTGCAGAAATTACAATTATTTTTTTCATATCATGACCATATTTTTAAAACTAAAAGACTCTATCAAATTGAAATTTAAAAATTATGAAATGGAACCCTTCTAAAAGGGTTCCTATCATTACATTCGATTACGTCTAGCAGTAGTGTTATCCCTTAAGGAGCGACTAATAGTAGAGTTTGGATTCTCGATTTGATCTCCTACAATTCTAGGTACCGCTTTAGGAAGTTGCTTATCCAGTTCTTCTCTTACGATGATCCTGACTGATTGCTCGTCCAGTTGTTCAGCCTCGACTATTGCACCGCTGACCTGATTCACAACTTCAATTTTAAAATTGATAGTTGGAGAAGATGGCTCAATAAAAGGCTTAATCTCAGCCTCAGGACGTGACGATTGCCCTAAGGTGAAATCCTGAACACCTTCAAGATTTGAGCGATCCTGAACTAAACCATTAGAAGAGAAGTAGACTTTTCCGTCATGGAATAGATCAGAACGCGCGGAAACAGTTGGTTTTGAAACAGCTCCTCCAGTAAATCCACCGTTCGCAAAGCCTTTAGTAATAATCTGATTTTCTCGAATAGGTTGATTAAAAATATTCGAAATCGTTTGATTATCATTAAATGCTTTTGAACTGAGGAAAGAACGATTAAAGACATTTTCTGCTGAAGTATTGTTAGTAGCATGGTTATTGATAAATGCTTCAGGACTAGAGCTTTTACGCATATTTTCAACTAATCCAACACCACCCCATCTTTTAATGTCTTCTTGGGACCAGACAACCTCTCCTTTGTGAACAATACCAGCAGGTTCATATTTACCACCCGATCCAGTAAAACCACCATCAGAAAAGCCTTGATCTTTGATTGCCCGGATATTAGCGATAATACTGACACCTTGAGCAACTGCCCCAGCTATTAAAGGTAAGTTATACGGGAAACCGACTTTTGAAGCAGCAGCGATATTCTGCTGAATCGCAAGTCCCGCAGCAGCAATGGCATAAGCTTTATCCGCCGCAAACATAAGCTTATAGGCTTTGGACTGTTCACCAAACATTGAACCAAACATCGAGGTGACCGAACCCATCATTTGCCCGCCAAGGGCAATCTGTGCGTTCAATCGATCTTGTTGATACTTGTCTTCAACATCCTTAACGTTCTGAGCATAATCATTGTAAATTTGACTACGTTGTTCTTGAGCAGCTTGAATGATTGCAGTTTTCTGGTTTTCAAAGTCTTGTTGCTGAATTAATCCAGCTTCCATTTGAGCATTCAGACTATCTAAACCATTTTGTTCATTAAGATCAGTGGCAGCATATTGACTATCTGCAAGATCATTTGCCGCGCCCAAGCGACTAAAACGTTCCTGATCCTGTCTAAAGAACTCACTGGAACCATTCATATCAGCCTGAATACCACCCCAGTTTTGAACAGCGTTATTAACTTTGTCGCGTGTCTCTTTATCCTGATTGGCTTTAGACAATGCGATCAGCTTTTGCCGCTCTTCAATGGAAAGCTTTGTATTCTTAAGAATCTCCTCCCGTTCGAGTCTATAGCGTTCCTGCATAGCCTGAGTTTCGGAAAGCAAAGATAAACGGGCTTGAAATGATCGCTGCTCTTGGGCTAATTTCATCAGTCCTAATTCTTGCTGATACTGCTGTTCTAGCAACTCTACTGCTTGCTTTTGTTCAGATTTACTTAATTCAATGTCATGAGCCGCATTGAACTTTTTACGGTTAAAGGACTCTTCAAGTAACTGTTCCTCAGTTTTACGAAACTCCTTGTAGTCTTCCAGCTTGCTTCTAATTGCTTGTTTGGCAATAGCCACATCATTATCAGCACGGCGCTGTAATTCTGCCTTAATTTCAGCTGTTCGTTCTGGCGAAAATCCTGCCTTATCAACGTCTTCCAATCTAACTTTCAAATTATTCTGGATACGCTGTACTTCAGAAGCTACTTCATTTTCTAGAGATCGCTGAGCATCTAACTGACGATCAAGTTGCGATTGAATATCACCCGAAGCTTTATCACTGCCTTTACTTGCTCCGCTCTTAACCTTGCTTTGCATACTCGGCGATTGATGAAGCAACTTAAGTGACACCCCATCCTCAAAGATCACCTCACTGACATAACCACCACCCTTGCTGTCATACCATGTCTTAATATCTTTCACAGCGACATTGGTCGTGATCGGCGTGCCTTCAGGCATTGAAAAATCAATACCCTTATGAAATGAAGAAGCCCCTTTGGTAGGGGCTTTTCGTGGACCATAATTAGAACTGATCTTGTAAGATGACAATGGTTTGCCACCTGCCTGTAATCGGGCTAGATGTTCATTCGATACTTTCTGGCCAGACATTGAGCCGCCATAGCGAACATCAAGATGAGGACCCGTACCAATCCCTGATTTACCCGATACACCTACAAGGCGTTTAGTAATCTTCTCCTGCTGCTCCAACTCCTTTGTCTGCTTACGTTTGGAGTCAATTAGTTTCTCTTCACGCTCCTGTTGTTCCTCAATAATTTTGAGGTTTCGCAAAGCACTATCAATTTCATCTTTAGATAAAATCGCACTCATTCCTTTTGCTTTTTGCAGCTCTAGAATCGCGTTAGCCTGAGCAACGGTATATCCCGAATCAAGCAAACCTGATTTATAGATTGAATCAAGCACATTATCTCTTTGCTTATCCCGATAATCCTGTAAAGCCTTCGATGCTTTTTCTGCTTCAGTTGCTGTATTTCCAATTGCATTCGCTTGTTGTTGATGTTGGAGTGCAGCATTTTGCGCAGCATTCCCAGCTAACTTACTTTCAATACCAACATTCTTTAATCCTTCAACTAACTTAGTACCCTTTTGATAGCCTTCGTCATATTTTTCAACTTGTTGCTTAAGTGCGTTATATAAGTCAGGTGGAATTTTCATTCCATTTAATCGTTCAATCGCTTCGGTATAGCTAATTGTACCCGTACGTGCATCATTAGAAATTTTGGCAAGTTCCGCATTACCGACTGCATAGTTTTGGATGTTAATTAATGCAGAACCGACAGCAAGCTCAGTCTTTCTCAATTCCTTATTTTGAGCTTCCAATGCCTTGGTCATATCATCAATAGCAGATTGCTTTTCAACTCCTCTTAATTTTTTAAGTTCTTCAGCCGTTTTATTAGCAACCGCTGCTTGTTCCTCTAGCTTTTTATTGGCTTTTTCCGCCTGCTCTTGGAAATACATATATCCTGCGGCCAAAGCAGAAATACCTATAGTAATAGCACCTATAGGACCTCCAATAAGTCCAAGAGCTCGGCTACCAATACCGCCAGCTAAAGACGTAGCTGCAGTCAACCTAGTTTGTGCAGCAGTTTGTACATTGGTTGCTGCTGTCACAGCGGCTTGAGCTTGGGTGTATCTTAAAGCAGCTGCAGTAGCTCCATATTTGGCTTGAGTCTCAGCATTAGTTGCCTGAACATTAGCAAGGTGTGCTTTAGCTGTATTTAAAGTTGCTGCCGCTTCACTAAGTTCTGCTTGAGCCTTAGTTATAGAAGCTTGACGACTAGCCAATGTAGAAACTATTCCCTCTTTAACAGCTGCTCCTTTTAGTAAAATTGCACGGGTGATTAATCCGATACCAGCGATAAGTGCTCCGTCAACCAGTAAGTTCAAATTACTTGAAAGTACCTGAATTGAACCAGAAAGTACTTGTGCGGCTCCTGAGCCTTTCCCTGCTTCTCCTACAAATTTCGTAATTTCATTATTTAAAAGAGTTAATGATTGTCCAATTGTGATATCAGTTTTACCAAATAATACATCTATATCAGACTCAACATTTCTTAGAGCTTTCACAATTTCTTGTGAAGTGATTTTCCCTTCAGCTGCTACTGAACGCAACTCTCCTACGGTAATCCCCATACCTTGTGCAATGGCCTTTGCTAATGCTGGGGTTTGTTCCATCACAGAGTTCAGCTCTTCACCGCGTAGTGTTCCACTTGCAAGTGCTTGCCCGAACTGGACTAAAGCTGCATCAGCAGCTTCAGCGGTTGCTCCACTAATGGCCACTGCTTTCGATACGGTTTCTGTTAAACGGGCAGTATCATCCATAGTAAGATTTAATGTTTTGGCGTTATCACTAAAGCGCTGATACACCTGTAAAACCGAATCCCAAGCAGAATAGGTTCTTTGAGCAATCTGAAAGGTATCTTCAGTCGCTTTATTTAACTCAGCTTGATTGTTAGTTACCAACTTCAATCTATTCTGTAGGCCAGTATAAGCATCCATTTTAGATACGGCAGCTCCAACTGTTAACAACCCTGCCATATAGCCAGCAAGTGCACGTGTCGAGACAGATAAGCCATCCATAGACTTTGAAGCATAATCACCTTTACGTTCAATACTATTGAGCTCATTGCCTAGATTACGCGCATTACGTTCAGCATTTTGCGAATCAATAACAATGACCAAACGAGATTCTTGTGCCATTTTTACTTTCCTCTAGGCAATAAAAAACCCGCTTACGCGGGTTTATAAAAGTGGTTATCTACAATTCTTTGGCGCACTTCAGTGAAGCTGCTCTTAAGCCATTATCAGCTTTGTAAAGCATATTCAAATTAGAGGCACTTATCATTGTTCTAGCTTCGATTAGATCTTTGGTCAGTAGCTTCACTTCAAGAGCCATACCATTTTGAATGTAAATCATATTATTTGCATACTTAACTTTGTTGAATACAACATGTCCACTCGTATCTTCACAAAGTATTCCATTACCATCAGAATCAAGTTTTATCGTCGATATACCCGGGCCAATCGAAACCGTCCATATACCTGATACAGATGGAGATGTAGGCTGGATTGCACTAAATTTATTATTCATCATTTGGGTTAGTGGACTTACGCACCCACTCAACAAAACTGTCATTATCAATAAATTTATTTTTTTCATGTTCTTCACCATTGTTAGTAATGAGTAAGATCTGAAACTTCATAAAAAACATACTAAGGTAGTCATTATTTTTTAATTAATATTGTCTAGCTAGGTAGCCTTAAAATTAATTGTTAGGTTTCTTGCCATCTTTCTAATAATAGTATTTTCAGGCAAAGTAAAAGGAGTTGATTTTTTAATCGCTTGTTCGATACTTAACTTAAACTCTTTAGATATCTCATTCAAAAAAATTATTTGGTCTACCTCACCCTTGTCCGTTAATAGAACTCTAACTCTTGCAATTGTTCCCGCGGAGTTAGGAGGTACATCCCAGGCATTTAATATTTTCTTCTGATATGTATCTTTATACTTTTTTACGATCAGGAGTGCATCATCTTGCTCCTGAGTACTCCCTAATTCATTAGGAATATTCTTGTTTACAATACTATCTAAATCTTGACTATAAAGATTAGTACAGGCAAGTGAACTCAAAACCAATCCCAATAGAATAGTTTTTTTCATGAAAATATCCATTTTAATAATGAGTAAAATTTAACAGTTAGGACATAAAAAAACCACCCTGAGGTGGTTTTCTCAACAGTTAAAAATATCGACTTTATCAAATCCCTTTTTAACCTTATCAACAAACTAATAAATTTTTAATCTTTATTTATCTCATCATAAAGATTTTGTGCCGCATCAATCATAGCTGAAATATTTCCTGTAGAAGCTGCAATATAGAGTGAACCTCCAAATGCAACAGCCTTTGTAGCTATCGCAATAGCGTGTTTTACACTATTTATCTTATCAGCAGATTCTTTCATTGCATCTGTACAAGATTTCAATATTTGAATATCTGAATCTAAAAGCTTTATTTTTAATATTACTGATTGTGCATTCAGATCACTAGAAGTATTAAATAGAGTCCATTGTTTAGCCTCAAGATCATTTCTCTGAACAGAGGTTAAATTATTCCAATTATCGTATCTAAAGTTTCCAAGTGTAACGGATAGATCATGAAATGATTTAGAAAGTTCATAGACTTCATCTGGTGAAAGTTGATTGCTCATTTTATTATCTCCAATTATTTATCTGCAAAAGCTTCTTTGACTTCCTTAATCACTGGTTTAGAGGTGTCAACGAAATTTCTGACAATCGCATATACTTCTTTACTTGAAAGTTCATTGGCATCTTCTTTGAGCTTGTGGTGTGTTTCTCCAATATTTCGAATATTTTTTGCTAAAGATATTGCTGCGGCTTGCTTGGCTTCTAAATCAGAACGTTGTTGCCACTGTGCTTTTGAATAAGCCACCCATTCTAAAGGCTTAGCATCACTTTCACTTATTTCAACTTTTCTATAAGCTTGTTTCCACGCGTCTATCTCATAAGAAATTGCCTGGACATAGTTCTTTTCAATAATATCCGCTAGTGCGTTACTAACGTTTATTACCGAGTCATCACTTTCTTTAATGAATTTGACTAGTTCTTTTTGTTGATAAGTTTTTGTTGCTGCATTTGCTATCAACGATGATAAGTTTCCAACTGCTTTTATTTTAGGTTCATCTGCTACATTGAGCTTTATTAATTCTCCTTTAAGGTCATCAGTTTGAGTTTTATAACTTGCAAGTTCATCTGACGCCAAGGCCCCTAAAGCGGCTCCATAAGCATCAAGTACTGAGGCAACAATTAAAATGGATTTAGAAGCCTCTTGTTCAGATTTACACTCACTGAATTCTTTGAATTGCTTATAACTATTCGCACGAAGGCAAGAAGTTTGAAAATCTTTAGCGATTGGTTTTACGGATTCTATAGTTGATCGAGAATAGGTTGAGTAATTTTTAACAGATTCCATTGAAACACATCCTGAAAGTACCAGAAATGCGCCTACAAAAAATAAATTATGTCCAATTTCTTTCATCACCTTTCTCCTGTCCATCAGGAAGTATTTAACTATTACTTTTAAAGCTTGTTTGAAAGGTATTTTTTTACTTTGCGTTTATTTTTCCTATTTTTAATCCTTCTATTTAATAAACTCCTTGCAAACATATTCGTCAAATAGAATCCGATCATTATTTATACTTATTTTCTATGATTTAGAATAACTTAACTATCATCATGGATTGTTAAAATAACCAAACCTTAGAATGGTTATTTACTAGATTTAGACTTAATTTTCTTATGAACTTCTTCAATAAATAAATTGTCTAAAGCAAAAATACAGTCATTAAAGATATGAGCATCAACAGGTAAATCATTATGCTCAGCATAGACATTGATTGCCTGCTGATCTAAGCATAACGGTACGCTTTGCTCATATCGTCTAGATCTAATAATCGTGCTAAAGGCTGCAAGAATCGAGTCAGCAGCATAAGAATATTCTGGTGGATCCGGAATGTGTCCACCTAAGAATTTGATTTGTTCGATTTCGTGCGGCGTTTTCGACGCATACGTTTTCTGGTATTTGTAGAGCTCGATGACTTTCCCAGAATTAAAGCCTTTTCTTTATCAGCTTCTTCTTGGATCTTTTGCGCCTGCTCTTTAATAAATGACCAGATAACAATACCTATATCACCAAGATTAAGAAGCTTTGACGCATTTTCAGGTGTATATGGTTTTTCAGTTTCAACGGAATTACTTTCTACTACCTCAGCAAAAACAACGCCTTTCCAGTCTTCGATTAGGTGAGCTGCACAAGCATCCATTAACAACTCATGATAAAGCTTGGCATTTTCATCTTTTACCATCACATCATAGCCTTTTGATGAAATTTGATTGCCTGCTTTTTCTAATGCAACTTGAAAAGGTTTATAGCCAATACCACGGATTTTAAATTCTGCTTGTCCACCTGCAGTTTCAAACGTACACCACTTCGATACTTCTGAACTTCGTACAATTCCAACTTTTAAAGACATACCTACCTCGAAAATTAAGGAAATAAAAAAGCCCATGGGATTCCACAGGCTTTATTGATTTGAATTGAATTACACAAGAGCTCGTACAATCGTTGGAGCTGTTCGCACTTGAGCAAAGTTGATATCTAAAGTAATGATGTCATCACCACCGCCGTCTGGGTGATTGGCTTCCATCACTTCTAATTGAGGGAAATTAAGTGAGTATTTACTTCCCTTGCTGTCTTTGATGTCGAAGGTTAGTGTGAACACATCGCGGGTTTTGATTGCATCGATCCAAGCTGCTGCTGTAGCCGAGAACATGAATGAAGCATTTGCTTCGATATCCATCATCTTTTCAATGTAGAACTCTGGCGTGTACTTGCCTGAACCGATACAACGAACTGCTTCCAGATTGTTATTGAACGAAAGTGTCAGTGATTGCATGCAGGCTTTACCTTGAATTGACTGGCCATTAATAAGCAAGTTTTCAACGTTTGGCATACTGACCAATGGACGGTTTGAGGCAGCTATTGGATTAGTAACTGGATTGACCTGTTGACGGGTAAATGAATTACCAACTAAACCGAAGTTCCCTGTAATTTTACCTGTGGTCTGAATCGTGATTTCACCCGTATTAACTTGCACTCCACGGTAAATAAATACCTGACCAATATCTTCAAACACTTTAACTAGGGTAAATGATTTACGTACATTTCCACCAAAGCTAAGCGCATTGGCTGCCCAGTTATTAAATGCAAGAGCACTTAAGAATAAGTCAAATGTACCAACTGACAATTCAAACTCTAACTGACCAGCCACTTCAGCTTCAGTAACTACACCACCTTGTCGGAAGCGTGAATCCACAACCTCACTACTTTCTTCAGTTGAGATGTTTTCTGATAAGCCATCTGAAACACGGCGTACGGTGTACCAAATCGGATTTGCTGGAGTAGTTCCCAGCACTGCTTCTTCACAAGCATATAATCGAATTTTTGCGCCTGAACTCATTTATAGTTCTCCAAAATTTAGGCATAAAAAAACCCGCTTCATAAGCAGGTCGATATAAAAAATGGTCGTAAAAAAACCCGCTAAATTAGCGGGTTTTTAAGGTGTTTCATCTGTGTCGGAGATTTCTGGCAGTTCTACACCATTCATTGCTGCAGCTACTGCTTCAGATAAGTTAGTAGGCTGGAACTCAACTGGTGTTTCAGTTTGTGGTTCTTCATGTTCTGGTTCAGGCTCTTCGTGTAAACGGATATCAATCCAACGGCCTTCTGGAATATCGAGTGGATTGTCGTGATCAGCTACAACAGCTGCTTTTTCAATATCAAACTTTCGTTTGTAAGTTTTAATTGAAATATCACCGTTTTCTAGTGTTGAGTATTCAACAGCAACAACTGTATTACCATTGGCATCTTTAGGCACTTCGATGTACCAGCCTTCGGTAGCAAAACCTAAAGATCCTTTGAGCAAGTAATTACCTACATCAACTTTTTCAAAATCAATTGGCTGTTTACTTGCTTCGTCGTTTAATTCAATTGACTCTGCAAACAACTTAACAATTGGCGAGGCAGACTTCACAAACCCATTGGCATCAACAGTTGTATTTGCTGTTGTTCGAACTTCGTAAAAAGGTGTGGAAGACAAGTTAGCGCTACTACCTCCCCTGAAAGCTAATTTTTTAGCTGCAGATGTCCCTGCTTCAAACAAGAGCTGTGCTCTATATGTACCTCCCCAACAACATAAAACATTTCTTCCAGTTGGCCAGTTAGCAGGAAGATCTGTTACACCAGTTGATGCAGTAATATAGTGAGCTCCAGGAGTATTAATATCACTTAATTTAGTTGATTCATTAACAATTTGAATCCCTAATCCAAAATCTCCGACCTTGATTAATCCAGCCCCGGCAGTATCTTCTCTTGAACCTGTGACAGGATAAGTCGCAGCATTTCCTAATCCCTGAACTTGTGTCCAGTCTGGCGTTAGGTTTGGAATACCAGATGCGAAAGGCAGCATAAATTGCCGCTTACCTTGAGCAGAGTTATATTGAAATGGCCGGTGATCCCATGAAAATTTAAAAACTTGATTTGCCATTATGCTGTTACCCCCTCAATGACTTGGAAAGTCAGAGTCTCAGTGTGTTGAGTCACCCCACCAACTACAGCTTTAATATCCATTTGCACCAAGCCCAAAGGCCATGTAGCAGTGCTAGCAGTAGACTTCACACTCAACCAGCCTTTTTGGGTTGTTTGACTTAATGCTGCACAAGTCAACGTTGCAACGGCGGCGCCTTCCAAAGTCTTAACCTGAGAAGTAAAGGTGTAACCTGTCAGATCAATGGCTCGACGCACATCATTAGGTGGATACTGCAAAGCTTCATCCATATCGACGAGCTGCAAATTTAAGTTAAATGTGTCACCACGCTTAAAAACATGATTGCTCATAAGTGATTCCTGTAAAAATAAAAAACCACCGATGAGGTGGTAGTGAAAAAATTAGTTTGTTATGTGCTTTAGTTAATGAGGTAGCTTATTGATACGTTGTATTGAATGAAGTCAGCATCTTTCCCTGCATCAATTGATTCACCATTCAAACACTCTAAATCATCAATTGAGTAATACTCAAAATGTGCCAGTAAAGCATCACTTAGAACTGTTAGTGCTTTTACTCCTGTATGCAGTCGATCAAAGCATTGAATCATTATGTTCCCTGTACGACGCGTACAAGGTTTATCAGCAACACCAGAAGTAAAGCTGGCACCGCCTGCAATGGTTAGACTGCACCACAAGCCTTCTTTTGGAACCTTAAACCCTGGCGCATTGGGATACTGGATTCTGTCCTGTGCAATACCAGTGAAGCTTTGCATACGATCAATAATAGCTTGCCTTGTCTGCTCTAAAGTCATTGCCATCTTAACCACCGTACTTTTGAGAAATATAAGTAAACGTGGTGTTGTAAATACCTTGAGGTGCTTGATCTGACCAGCCATTTTCCAAGCGCTCAGCATATGGCTGGTTGTTCTGTATATAGACCAAATTACCCAGCTTAAACTTAACGGCTTGAATAGCTGCATCTTGCACGGCGTTTGTTTCAGTTCTACGTACACCGAAGTCACCAGATCCAATCGAAACTATATGAGATGCTCTATAAGCTCCAGTATAAACGGGACTTGAAACAACTAAAGACTGAACAGCATCCATGGTAATTTTCTTTACCTTATCCTCTGCCGTTTTAGCCACATCAAAACTAAAATCAGTTGGCTTTTTCCCCTTCCATCCCATCGTTTACCTCGCTTTCTTCATACATTTTAAAAAGGTCCTGAGCGATTGCTTGAATTGAATAAGCTTCAAATTCAGAGCTTGGCTCACGTTCTCCCATGAGCTTTTTAACTTTCTGCCAAACATGCACAGCTTCATGTAAAAGCAAGCCATAGATCTCAATCAATTTTCTTTCTGAAGTATCACCTAGCTGGACAACTGCATAAGCACCATCGAAATAGAAGTCAACTTGTGCCGCTGCGCCTTCAATGGATAAGAACGGATCAACGTTCTTCATGTCTTCGAATAACAGATCCATGTGAATTTGATTTCGAGCTAATGTGTATTGAACATGTTGGAAGGGTGAGATATGCCATAAAGGGACATAATCGGTATTAATCATTCAAACTCCTAAATCGCATCCATTAAAAAACCCACCGAAGTGGGTTTGAACTTATATCTATAAATTAATACTACAATTTGAATGTCCGAATACATTTTGGTTCCATATCCATCCTGCTCGAAACTTTAATATTTAATCGATATCCATATACCGGAAACAAAACTAAATATTAGATAAATAAATGCAGCAATAATTACGGAAATAAAGACTATGATAATCCCGTCAGAAATATAATCTCTATTGGCATCATTCTCAGGATTTTCCTTGGGATTAAGTATCATTGGGGTATTTAAAGATTTTTTCGCCTCATAAAGTCCCCAACCTATTCCCAGCAACACAATTAGTATCGCAAAACCAACTCCAAGATCATAAATAACCTCTTCAGCAGCATATTTATCATTTGAAGCTGAAACACATTTATCAAAGTATTTTTTTTCAGTTTCAGAAAGTGTAGAGATTGCTTTTTGATCATTAAACAGATCTTTAAAATGAATATTACATGTCTCAATGAATTCTTCTTTATCGTCAGTTCCATCTCCCTCGTAATTGCTTGGACGAGAAATATAAAGCGTGCTATGGGTAGTTGTAGCCATATAATTTGATTAAATTTATAAAGGGATATTTAATTAATAGAAAATCAGTCAATTCAGCTATCTTTTTTCAGTAGCCTAGCTATCTTCAAACTGAGTAATATTGCATATAAAGGGCCCACCTTCATCAAACTCCTCCCCATTTAATAAGATATTAAATCTTCCACTGAAAGTACTGAGTGCTCGTACAGATCCTTTCTTTTCTTTTACTTCTAAATCACGACTTAATTTGTCTATTACAATGCTAAAGCTTGGAGAGATAAGTGAGGTAATTTCTTTACAATATTTAATAGCTTCATCTTTAGAGGCTTGATAATTTCCTGAATGTTTTGAATATACATAAAGATCTCTCCATATTTTTTCATCAAAACTCTGTGATAGGTAAAAATTCAACCATTTTTTATCATTTGTATGCTCATAATAGTAATCCGAACTTACTGGATTAAATCTTATAGACATTGGACGACCATAAGTTGACGTCTTCATCTCAGGGTATTTTGTTTTTATTTCTTTTGCATAATTTAAAAATAAGCGAGATTTGTAATCCTTGATTTCAGAAATTTCTTTATACGCATTTGAGATAGTAGTTGGAGTTAATTCTTGCTTCACTGGATTATTAACAGATGAACAACCTGATAATAAAATTATGCTCCATAGTAAAAATTTCTTATTCATAAAAATTCCTATATTTCGAGCCTAATAATATAGAATTTTTCCTATATTTTCCTCAACTGGCATTTCCAAATAGTAGAGGCAGGATCCTGCTGAATATGAATGACCCGAAAAAAACCTAAGGCAGTTATCCACTCATCATCAATTTTAGGAATCATAGTCACTTCATTTTGCAGTATGCTAGCTTTCTTATCGGTGGCCAGTACTCCAAGTGCTTGGACCTCATATTGACTATATGAACCAAATAGAACCCCACGGCCAGAATAGTTTTCCTTAACTTCGATAGAAGTTTCAGTCTTAGGATCCCAATTCGTTTTTGATACCCGTTCACACGTGAAGGTATGAACGGTGTCAGCCAAATCTTCATTAAATGCTTCGGCAATTTCTGCCTGAATTTCGTCACGTAAGCTCATTATATTTTCCTAACAAAAAATACGCGTTTCTGTTTGCAATATGGTTTGATCAGATCAAGAATAAATTGCTCAATCGCACTCAGTTTTACTGATCCGTCCTGATATTCCTTTTCGGTCTCAACCGTATCAGCCTTAACTTTCTTGCGCTTTAATGCTTGTTCCTGTCCTTGATATAAATCACCTTTAATAATGCCCTTGATTATTTGATATGAAGCTGTTTTCAGAGGCTCAGGAACTAAAGAGGCTTCTTCATAAGGTTTGACATTACGTGCTAATAGATAAGCTTCTGACATCTGAAGGTATTGAGCCTTATCACTGGCAGATAAAGCATCAAAGCCTTCAACATGTTCTATCGCTTCTTTTTCAGTGATAAAGCTCATGGATTATTCCTTTGGAAGTAGCGCTAACAACTCGTCTTTTTTAGCACCTGATTCGAATGCAATTCCTTTTTCAGTCAAGACTGCACGAAGCTCATCAACTTTAAGGCCTGCGTAGTTAATTGGTTGAACTTCACTTGGCTTCTGATCGCCTTCTGGAGTTTGGTTTCCCTCACCAGATTCAAGCTCAGCAATACGTGCTTTCATTACCTCAGGATCATTCTGAAAGGCAATAAATTCACCTTTCAACGTTGCCAATTGTTCTTCGAGTTCATTTACTTTTGCTTGTGTCATTTGACGTTCTCTCATGCGGTTAAATGCGGATAGGCCCATTGATTTATCTCCAAAAGAAAAGGCGGATAATTCCGCCCGTCTTTATTTAACTTTGTGCTTGAACGCCACAATACGAATCTGCTTTGGATCGTAGACGCGTTCCCAGTTGGTATCAGATGAAAGACCTGCATTATTTGGCGCAACACCCATTGCACCAGCCCACTTGATGCCACGAGGATGCAAGACAAAGTGACGGCGGTTAATGAGGATATCTGAGCCTGCGAGACTATCTCGGTCAGTCTCAACCCCAACAGGAGCACCGATATCCTGAAATCCGATCGCACCTTGGCCAAACAGGAATGATGTGAATACATCACCATCAACTGGCATACCGTCATCGACAATCACACGGCGATCCATGAAGGTTTTATAGAGCACCACGCCATCTGCATCACGTACGGTTTCAATCAAGCCCTGTTTGGCTAGTGCCGCCATGGTTGCCGAATGCATGGCAATAGCCGTTAATTTATCGACGGCATCCCCCAGCTTGTATGAGGCATCGATAAATGAAACACCATCAATAACGGCTGCGGCTCCAGTACCAGCAGAGATGTCATGTGTATTGCTTGCCATACTTGCAGAACCGAACACACCTTTAAGCGTATTCACGGTAAAGCCTTGAAACTCACGTGCCCAGTAATCAGCAACCAGGTCACCAACTGCGCCAAGTGGATCGTCACCCGATAAAGCTTTTGCCAGATCATTGGCACCCCATGCCTTACCACGTGCATGCAAAATAGCAATATCCTGACCCGCTGCAATGTTGTTTACGGTTAGAGGTGTCGCATCTGAAAGTACTTCAGACTCACCATCTAAATCGTTCCAGAACGGGATATTTACGGTAGATCCACCTTGTGTACCGAATGCAACTTCAACATCCAGCTCCCCTACAATTCCCGACTGCCATAAAGCAGATTTCTTGGCAGTTTTATTTAAAACGTACTGAGTAAATAACTCGGGTACGATGACATCAGCAATTTTTGTCTCAGCCATTAGGCTTTACTCCTTAAAGATTAATACCGTGTTTTGCCGCTAACTCTTTAGCAAGCTGCGGATTTTCATTTCGTAATTGGGCAAGTTTGGTTAGGTTCACCGAACCGTCTGGCTTAGTGATATCGACCTGTCCTTTTGTATTGGTGCTACCAGGTGAACCTGTACCATTGGCTTTAGGCCAGAAATAAGGCTTTTGCTCACGTAAGGTTTCAACCCATTCTTTTGGTGATAACGGCGTCTTACCGTCTTTACCAATGATCACTTCACCTTGTGCGTCGACTGCTACGGCCTTACCGTTTTCATCAAGTACAAATTTAGATTGAGCAAGAAAGGCGATATCTGCTGTTGCTTCAGGTAATGCTTCTAATTCAAGAGCAGCCTGTACAATCTGGCTCTGAACAACCGATTGCTTGAACTTGTTGGCATAAGCTTCTGCTTTATCGGCCCGTTCTTTTTCGGCATTGAGTAATTTGTCATGCTGTTCACGCATCTTCTCGGTACGCTTCTGGATGACTTCACTCACCTTACCTTCAGCAATTAATTTCGCATCTTCATCCTGCTCCAGTTGGGCAAACAGTTTTTTGACTGTTTCAGGATCAATACCTTCATACTGTTTTTGAAGCTTCTGGAGTTCCTGCTTTGCTGTCTTGGCGGCATCACGCTCGCTTTGAAGTGCAGTTTTAAGTCCCTTCGGATCCTCATAACCATCCAGATCAAGGCGAAACTTCCCGTCTTCCTCGACATATAGGCCACGATGTTCTTCTTTAACGTCATCCAGTGAATCAACAATAAATGGCAGTGACATGTTCAAACCTCTCGTTTGATTAAGTTGAGCCTTATCTCAAGGCAATAAAAAACCGCCCGAAGGCGGTACGTTGTAAGAGTGCGATTATTTCAGCGCCAAAATAATCGCGATAACAATGATTCCTAAGGCTAAGCCCAAATTGGTAATTGACTGCATTAGTCCTGCACGGTCAGCACCTTTCTCGCTCATTTTCCCATCTACCTTTAGTTCAGTTTTTGATGTATGCTTATGCACAGAGATATTTCTCCTTAACTATCACCGGTTGAGTTGAATTAAAAAGCTCATGATTGCCGTCATGGGCTTTTTGCTTTTTAGAACTTCTATCCTCTATTCTTGATATTTAAAGCTCAGGTTTGTTGTGTAATTTCGGGCATAAAAAACCACCCTCTAAGGTGGTTTTCTTTTACTCATCTAGATTAAAAGTGGCTGCATCTTGAGTTTTAACTCTTCAACTTTGTGTTTTGCTTTCGGCTTATATTGCTTACCAACCAAACATAAGGTTCGACCTGCTTTAGATGCAATGTCCGTCAAATTCTCAAAGTCTAATACTGCTCTATTAAACTGATCTATTAAGTTAAAAGCAGATTGGCGTAATGCTTTTTCACATTGGATAAAGTAACGACGTGCGATTCGCCCCTGATCATTGTTTTCTACCATTGATAGTTCTTTGGCAACATCTAAGGTCAAAAGATAATCCGTTTGTCTTGCTTTACCTTTTTGGCCATCTTTTCTTTGGGTTTCGGAAATTACCGAAAGGCAAGCAAAGTCTTCATTTTCAATGAATCCATATGTTTTGATTCGTTTCTTTATCCAATCGGCAAAACGATCTCCACTTTTCAGCCATTGATGTAAAGTACGGGCATCAACACAAGGTTGAATATCTCCACCAATTGTGGCATCCACAACTGGAATTAAAGTATTGTGTAATGTTTGGAATTTATGCATATGCAAGACCTCTAACAGAGTTCCGCCAAGCTGCAAATTAAGAAAATAGAAATAAAGATAAATTTTTATAGGGCTAAATATTAATCCGCAACAATCTACACCACCAAACATAATGTTTAGTGAAATAAATTGAAGGTTTCCCAAAGTAAACATTTTGTTTACTTGTTTAAACCAGTGGTCTAATATTTACTAACCTAGGTTATATTTTTAATCTTTACATCTAAGTTCTCTTAGTTTGTGCCTTCCGACGGCGTTTAAAAATTTCGGTATTCCGTAATTGGCGTTACGAGATACCACCTGAACCAGCAAAAGGATCAAGTATTGGCGTACTTGGTCCTTTTTCTCTTAAAACGAGCAAAAAAAATGCCTCGCTTAATCATTGATTTGGTTTCATCTTTTTACTTTATAAGAGTTATCAAGAAATAACTAGTCTTGGCATCATTCAACTGCGTTAAATCACGTCGTGTAACATCATCCAGATACTATTTTTTATCTATACTTTATGAACAAATCTAAAAAAGAATCTAATTAGGAAAAAACTAGACAAAACTAGACAAAACTAGACAATTATTTTAATTTTATATGCCATTTATAATTAAATTCCTAAAAATATTAATTATTTAATTACACTTTTTAGATACATTTATTTACAAATTAACCGCTCTTTCGAGCGGTAAATCTTAAACTTAAGAGTGAAAAATGGCTGATTTACCACATTCATTTAGATCTTTAAACCCAATCTCATCTTTATGCCAGTCATGAGTTTTAGCTAATTCAAATATAGGCATGTAGACGTCTCGCCCTACTAACAGCCTTGCATCTTCAGCACCAAACTTAAAGTGGTCATGGATTCCATGTCCCATAGATGGACCAAGTTTTCGGATAGATTCGCCAAACTCTGACCACCAGTGATTAAGCCAGAGCATATGGCGAGCTATAGAATCCACATGTTTAGATTCATATTGCTGTTTCTTATCGGCTTGACTATATAAAGCAATCAAGTGATGCACATACTCAACGGCGACTGGAATTACATCGTACGGGATTTCGTCGATGCTCTTAACATTGAACCGTTGATGTACTAATTTATATGCCTCACTATAGTTTAAGTGCTTGGTTTTAGAGACAAGCATATTTACAGCGCTGGTGAGTGGTTCACGTTCTGACTTATGTGTTTTGGACAGAATATCTTTTCGATGGAAGTAACAATCTTCTAGTTGCTCAAACACTTCCCATGCTTGGTCTGTGTCTAGCATCTTGGCATGACGTGCAGCACCACGTTCTGTCCAAAGGATTAAGGCTCGAGTATTTTTACTAATTTCAACTGAGTGACTTAAAGTCACCCAGTCCTTAAAATCCTTTAACTCAGTACCTTCGAGCTTAAAAAAGTGTTTACCGTGAATAAAACGGCTTCTATTACGTGAGTAATTTTGTTTAATGTTATCTGTATCAGAACTATAGAAGTCAGCAAGCATCTTGGTAGTTACGACTGGAATAGTCTTATAGTTAATAACGGAAATTTCTTTATCATTTATTTTTGCAATAGTATTCATATATCACCTTACGGATATAAGCCGCCCCTAGTGAGCATGCTTCCTACTGCAATAATGTACCTAAATTAAGGTACAAGTCAACATTGTTCCTACTTATGCTTGTTTTTTTATTGAATCAAATACCTGTTGTAAGTTTTCAGCATATGCTGCAGTATTTTTACTATTAGAATTTAACAGCTCTATAACTTCAGTCCACAAACCTTTTGGAATGGGTCTGTCTCCAGAGAGCCATTGACGAACGCGTCTAGCATCTACTTCAATAGCTCTTGCAAAATCAGTCTGCCATTGAGTGCCATAGAGCAACTCGCCAGCTTGTCGTAACTGTTCTGGAGTCATATGAGTGCTATCGATTTGTTCAGACATAGGGACGACAATTCCAAAATATAAACAGACTATAGAAATATACGTAAAACTATAAATTTATAGCCTATTTTATGCATAAACGTATAAAAAATTAGAGAAAATATACATAAACGTATAAAAAAAATAGGTAAAGACTGTTTTTTTATATATTTCTAGAGAAATTCTTTATATCCATTTATATTTTGGGAATGAAAAAGCAGCCTTAGGCTGCTTTTTATTATGCTGGAATCAATCCCTAGAAACTTTTTAGTTCTTGCCCATCGGTTAAAAATTAGCTCTCACAACCCAATTTCTTGTATCTGCTTCACACTCTATTTTAGCTGAAACATTGTTGTAGGAGTTTTAAAAATAAATTTTTCCACTATTTAAGCTACTTAAAATCTATGTACCCTCATATGCAGAAGTACTAATTTCACTAAATAAAGGCAATATTCGTTGTTCAATTTTTGCTTTCTTTAAACGCCCAGATTGCGACAATATTACACTATTTATATTTTCAACAACTTTCTCAAGCCAATCTTTTTCCTTTGGGTAAATAGGATCTTGCATTATGAGTTGATAACGTTTTCTTAATGCAGGTAAAATAATTGACAGATCAGATTTAGATAAATTACACAACTCCTCTGAAAATTTAGTAGGTTCAATTTCTTTTAATACTGGAACATCATAGAATAAATTATCACTATTATTTGTTAAATTTATTCTATGGTAAAATAAGGTAGGATCAACTTTCATTATATCTACTAACTCATCAGCTTTTTCTTTTAAATTAGCATTATATTTAGTCTCATATGAAGTATTGATTTCATCTAAAAAATCATTAAAGTAATCAATTCCGCTTGCGAAATAACCATATCCAGAAGAATGCTCTTTATACTCTATTTCTCTTAAGCTTTTTAAATTGTCTACAACAGGAAAAACTTTATCAAATGAGTGTAAAGCATGAGTCTTTAAAACATCCAAATCAATTTCAATAATAGATATTTTATTAAAATACACCAACATACTAAAAGTATGTATAATATCAGCCCAGTTTTCAAAATTCTCTTGTTCAAGAACATACTTAGCTTGGTCAATTAAGCTATCAAACTCACTCTCTGTCATGTCAAAGAAATTCATCAGCTTAAACCAAATTGGCTTCTCAATTTCAGTTCTAAAGTATCCTTCATTAAGCTCCTTATTTATTAATTCTTTTTCAAAAATTCTATTCAACAATATATTAGTCCAATTTTCTTGACTAAAAACCATATCAGAAATTGACAAATTATATTTATTATAAAAATCACTGGCTTCTTTGCCATTTATTCCTCTATAGCCCGCTGCTATCTTAACGCTCAGTTTTTCATCTTGCAAAAAACTATCATCTGGATTGAAATTTAAAATACCATTTTTAAATATTCCTTTTTTATTTTCTAACGAGAGAATTAAATACACTTTAAAAGTTTTAAAAAAAACGTCCTTATAAAATATATTATTTCTAGTAAAAAAATCTTTATCATAAAAGTTTTCAAAGCTATAAATAGATTGTTTTAAACTTCTTAAATTCTTATACCCTGCAAGTCTAAATAAATCCATAATTTCTTCTTTATTTAACTCAAGCATTGATCTTAATTGACTATCAACAATTCCTCCTACAATAGAATCAATAACAACTGAAGTATCTTCAGTATATGTAAAAGTAGCATCTATTAGTTTTTCTTTAATTTTCAGATATTCTTCTTCTTTTATTTGACTTTCATCAGCAATTATTACAGTTTTAATACCTAAATTTTCAACAAAGTTGTTTATGTGTCCAAATAGTTCTTCTGTATTAATTTTACATCGCTCCATATCATCAATAAAAATAATAACAGAATCTTTAATTCTATAAAATTTTTCAAAGTCAAATCCAGTAAGATCTACTTTCATACCTTTTAACAAAGTACCTATTCCTTTTGTTAAAAATTTACTAGTTTTACCATTAACAATAGGATATAGTTCCGAGTATATTAAACCATCCAGTTGTTCAAAACCCTTGATCCCATTCAAGCTTATATAAACAACTTTTTTATTCTCAAGTTTTAATTTCTCAATATATTGATTAACAAACCATGTTTTCCCACACCCCCAAGCTCCATTAATCATAATTGCATAATTGAGTTTCTTCTTATCATCATTAAAGTAATAATCCAAATAATCTTCAATATGCTTATTAGATTCTGATATATATTTAGTTATCATTAAATTTCCTTATCAAATAATATAATTAAATTTCCCCCAACCTGACACATCATACAAAAAAGCTTCAATTTTTCAATACTTAATCACGACGACTAAACCATTTTAATTAATACTTATGTATATTCTATTCTTTACTCTTCCTAAAAAGTGGAAACAAAAAAAGCCTTTTCATCCAACTTTCTTAACTCGTCCAAAGTATATAACCTTCCTTCAGGATCAAAAAACTTATCAAAATCAAATTTACCTTCTTTATAAAGCTTGTAACGCTTTGGCCCTAACCATTCTCTTTGAAAGAAATCATCAGTCTTTTTGAAGAACTCTTTAAAAGTGGTGTTAGCATCCAATTGCCCTATTAACTGGCTACGCTCGTCTTTTGGAATGTCTTTAACTCGACGTTCGTCCATGACAAATGGCCGTTCTCCAACAAGTTGGCCATCTTTCTCGACCGGAACAAGAATGCTCCGGCAGTTAGGATGCAACGGCGGTACACGCTTTGCTGAATCGTTAATCTCCCATACGGAACCATCAAGAGTTGCACAAAGTTTTGAAGTTCTTCCGTCTAAAGTTGCTACCAGTCTTACGTATTCAAAGCCAATCTGATTAAAGCTATTAAGATAAGCTTGATTGGCCACGTGGCTGCGAACTGTCCTCACAGTTCGATCAATATCAGACTTAGAACTGGTTAATAGACCATCCTCAAAATTAAGACGCTTGGTACCACGAATACGCTGAACAATTTCCTGATTCGTTTTACCTAAGCTAATTCCATCGCGAATCGCATATTCAACTTTTTGGCGGGCAGTCTCAGCAATCTTTGATAGAAGATCATCAACCAGAGCACCGCCAACTAATGGAACCTTTCTAGCTGCGGAATATAGCTTTTCACCATTTGGCTTTTTAATCTTGCTACCGAATAGCTTAGCTGTGTAATTTGCTTCATATACAGCCAATGCTGTAGCAGATACAGCGAAGGCTTCTGGCAATGAAGTATTTATTGCCGTAAACCACAGAGAAATTAAATCCCGAATCTCTTTTAGGTTTATTGTGGTGTACTGACCACCAGCAAGCGCTAATTTTTCAGAATCATTTAACTCATCTAGCAAGTCCCGAAGCTTTGTCAGCATCAAAGCTGACTCATCATTAAAAATCTTTAATAACTCATTCACTGTATGAGAAGAAGCGCGATATAAGTACGCCTGATGTTGTGTAAGTACTTCGATCAACGTTTTATCTTTTGAAGTCATTTAACACCTCTAAAGCGTCATACTATCTCGCTCACCTTCAACACGTTTTAATTCTTCCTTAAAATCATGAGCTGGTAGCTTGCCTGTAGCGATATATTCCCAATACGTCTGGAAGGAGTTCTTCCCTGCTAAAGCACCTTCATAAAGCTGCTTTGCGAGATTGATGTCATACTGCTGAACGATAAACTCAGGTTCTACCGTAAATGTATATTTGGTTGCATCCAGCTTTAACCACTGAGCAGCGTATTTAATTGCCTGTTCGATCGCCTGAGCTGCACACATCACAATACTATGTAGACTTGCATGCTGGTCATCCTGACGTGCACGGCGAGCTTCACCTGATTCTTGTGTATTGGTATCGATGACCTTTGCACCGGCTTCTAATGCTGCATTCTTCTGGGCATCCATTTCACTCTTAGTGAGTTCGATACCATTTCCAGAAATCTCTAAGTAACCGCATTGAGATTCCTTAGGTAGACTCCAGACAGCCATAACACCTGTAACACTAATATCATCATCTTCATCCCCATCTAAACCATTAATCCAAGGTTGTGGATGTGCTGTGTGATGAAGTGACTGAAAGTAGTCTGCGCTGAGCTGGTAGTACTTGAGTGCTGCTTTTGCCATGGTGAGCAATGGTACCGTACCAACTTGGGGAGAATTATCAGTGGTACCGCAGAAAACGAATGGTGTAAAAGCAAGCTTGTTACCGCCGAGATCTGGCGTTTTATCCTCTTCGGAAGACCCATCAAACAAACGGACTGTTAAAGCACCTTCCTGCATAGCTAAAACGCGGTGAACCGTCTTTGTATCGTGCCCGAATTCATCTTCGCTATTATCGAATTGCTCCTCGAGCACTAACAGCTTTAGATCCTTACGACCGCCAATACTGTTTTCCTTCCAGTTAATAATGGATAAAGCATCATAAAGCGCGAAGTAAGGCACACCATTAGCATCTACATCAACAAGCAAGCCACAGCGGCCATATTCAAGTAACTCTAGGCAAATACGGATAAAGAGTTGTTTAAGCCCAAAACCATCATTGGTTGCATTCTCTATCAAACCCTTTAAAAGAGAGCTTTCAATCACAATGTTGGGTTCAAGCTTTGAAACTAAACCAATCATCGTACGTAAAGAATCTTGAACCCATAAGGGATACTGAGCACGACTGAGATAAGCTTTATAAATCTCTCCAGTCGTATCTCCCTGCTTTTCAGCCTCAATCATCCCTGAGGATTTAGGAAGATACTTGGTTTGTGCCTGTTTAATCTGCTCTTCGCCAGCAACGGCGTCACGCATAACCAACCAGCTTTTTTGTGCAGCAATATACTGCGGATGTTTATCAGTAACTGCCATAAAAACACCAATAAAAAAGCACCTAAAAAGGTGCATTGTTTAACGAGAGAATCCGGCAATCGTGCGCCGCTTAAATACTTTTTGAATGATGATTGGGAAACGCTTAGCAAGTGGATAGCCTCCTGCATCGCCAACATGGTCCAATCCAGCTCCCTTGTCTGGCATTCCAAAATCATCATAGACTTGCTGCTCCAAGGTGGCAGTAAAGTTAGAACACTTATTTGTGTTAACTTTTAAATGTCTTTCACCTTCAGCATTAAGGATCTGGGCATTCACAGCATTGATACGATCTTTAATACCCGGATTAACACCATTCACTTCAACCTTGAATCCATTTTTCTTTAGAATCGCATGATCAGATTCACTAAAGCCCTTTGAAGACGTTGCCTGACCCGAAGCATCAGGTATCACTGTAATATCGTGTTCTGGAAATCGTTCCTTGATCAAATAACACATAGTCGGTGTATCTCTCACCCCAACCAATTCATCTAAAGCTCTTGGCTTACCTTCTCTAATGACATAGACAACAGCAGCCATTTTCAGAACGTTAAAGTCCATACCAATGAGTAAAGGTTCACCTTGCTTAATTTCCTCATCCGTATGATTTAAAACCCGATCAAAGTCCGGATAAACAGCACCGCTAGTTAAGTTAACGAACTGACCACGTAAATATGCCTCAATGAGCTGAGGTGGGTAAGATTCCCGTAAAGACGCAATATAGTCATATGGTAGATTAGCCTCATTGTCATAGGTTGAAGCCTGAATCATTCCATAGAGCTTTCGCTTGGCCTCTGATTTATTCGCCTCTTTAACGAATTGCTCGTACGTAAATTTAAAACCTTCAGGTGTAGTCGCTACATCAATACCATTCAACAAACCTGCCTGTATAAAGCGCATACGTGCGATGATCTTACGCCACGCTTGCTGAGCTTTGTGGGTAGCCATAACATCGAGCTCATCAATCAGTGCATGACCAATCTTGAAACCGACAATCGTTGCTGGTTTCTCCATAGATCGACATATGATTGTTGTTCGGTACTGACGACCATAATATATATCCACCTCTTTATTTGTTTCATAAACCTTAGTTTTAAGTCCCCAATCAAATGCAACTTCATCAATGGTTGGAAAGAAAATGTCACGAATCTGCGGGTAAGTGGGAGCAAAGTAACCCAGAGGTACCTTTGGGAACTCCCAAGCTTTGTTACATAAACTAGAGCAGCCTACCCAAGTCTTACCAGATCCAAAACCCGCCACAAATGCACGAAATTTCTTCTCCATCTGTAAAAAATTAGCCTGAGGCACATTCAGTGTCGGATTGATGTTCGGCATCTTTTTTACTCGCATCTACAACTTGAATGGTTACTTTGACCGGTGTTGGATCATCCTCTTCATCACCCGCCCTCATCTTTTCAATCTCAATTTGTTTTAACTCAATGTTTAAAAGCATCAGGTCATGCCCCAGCATTTCCTCCCTGACTTGCTTAATCACACCTTGCTTCATTAGCCGGTTATTCTTCCAGCCCTCATAAATGTTCTGGAGTTCCCTTAAGCGATAGGCTTTATTGGCCAGAGGAATGTCATAAATATTCTTTTTAAAGTCTTCTCTGGTTTTATTAAATAATGCAGTGAGTTTCTTACTTAACGCTCTACATGTTGCTTTTGTAGGATCATAAGAAGCTACCTGCTGACGGGTTAATTCGATGTTAAATTCTTCTCTTACGGCTTCTACAACTTGTTGAGGGGTTTCAAAGCAAGCAAGAGACTGAACTATAAAGATTTTTACAGGCTCTTTTAGTGTTGCCATAACTTCCCCTTGGTAAGACTACGTAAGACTAAATAGGCAAAAAAAATCCCCTATCTAGGGGATCATCTTAAAATGTCTTAGAGCCTCTTCAACTTTATCTCTATGCTTCGATGGACATGGTTTAACTCTTTCTTTACCTTGCCGATTAGTACGCATTGTTATTCCATGTTCCGATTTAACATGAGCAATCCAACAGGACTGAGCTGTAATTTGGTGATGTTCCTTTATATATTCTTGAAGCTGCTTATAAGTGGCCATGATTTTCTCCTAGTTTTCTTAAACCTACTGAAAACTAATTGTATTGAATATCTTTAATGTGATGCTTTTAGTACATTAATTAATCACACAGTTTCCACAGCATTTAGAAATATCCAAATTCGAAACAAACGGCGGGTTTTGAGCGACTTCAATAAGCCGCTTAACATTCTTACTTGGTCCCCAGCGTTTAACTACACCAATAAACTCTTCGACATCGTGACCTGCTAAATAATGCTTAGGTAATCCAGTTGAGCTGCTAAAGATCATCTCGCCATCATCGTCACGTTCTACACCTATATGGTAAAGCTCATGTTCAAGCAAAGCGCAGAATTCACTATCGTTAGCTTTATCGCAAAAAGTGGCATCGATCGTAATCAAGTAAGTTGGTATAAATCCGAACCAGTCCCGCATCTGTTGCTCTTGTCTAGCTTTACGCCAGCCACCTACATTAAACATAACCTTTTCACACTGACCAAGAACCATAGCCTGTTTGCTTTTATATGCAGAAGATGCCCAAGCAAATGCCAAGAACTCTTCATTATCATGTAATAGCTCAGCAATATGGTCATGATCCGGGTTGTGAAGAGGTCCACCAATAGTTAAGTAATTAGCAACAACCCATTTCTTTAAATCTGGTGCTGGTATTAAACGGATTGCTTCCTCTTCTTCAGCTTGATCAATAAATTCAGTTGGTGGAAAAGGTCTAAATTGTTCTGTCATTTGCTTCATTTATCCCATTAAAAAACCACCCGAAGGTGGTTTGAATTTTGATTTATTGATCAGACCACGACCAAAAAAGAGCTTTAAATGCTTCAAATTCCTCTTCGCTAAATACAGATGAATTGAAAATATCAAAATTGATTTCAGCATTATAAATATCTTTTAACCTTCCTGTTTCATCCCTTCTGGAAATTACCTTTTTGACCGATTTTTCTAACTCACTATTAAATTGATTTAATGCTGTATCATTAGAGATAAAACATACCTCTATACCATTAGCAATATGCGATCTAATTCCATTAAGAAATTGAATCACCTTTAAATCTGAATAAGCGTTATAAATTTTTCTAAGAATTTTATCTTTACTGCAATTTTGCAATCCCTGAACTTTAAATATTTCTCGAGCATTTTTGTAGTTTGTCAGAAGTGAAAAACAATATTGAGCTACGGGATCTCCAATACTTACCCCTTCACTATCCATATCTTTTTTTAATAATTTTGTATATTCGATAATTTTAGCACCATTAAAGTCAACTTTAAGTAACTCAATATAGTATTCATAAGTCTTATGAATAATACTGCTGAACTTTCTATTTTTCTCTTGAACACCAGAGTCAAAAATAAAGGCGTGTGTTGCTTTCTTTAGATTTTTAAAAAAATAATTTTCATCGACTCTAGCAAATTTCAAACAATTATCGATCCCTTTTATATCCCAAACAGCAGTACGTCTTTTCTCAGATTCATTTTCAAAATCACCCGATCCACCTTCATAGAAGGCAGTCATAACAGTTATTAAATTACAACTTTTATCATAATTTTCTTTAAATTTGTCTATAAAACAGTTCACATCTGAATCATTAACATATCTTTCAGATTGTGTTAAATACTTAACAACTTGTCTATCTAAAACAACGATTTTACCCCTTGTTATTAAATCACGGCTTAATACTATTTTATTATTTTTCTTATTATCAAAACTAGATAATAAATCCAAAACTATACTACTCATACAAACCTAAACTTGAACATTTTTTCCATGTTATTCAATATACTTTTTCTAAGCAACAAGTATCCTTCTCAGCATTTTATTTTTATATGTTAACGTGGGCTATTAATCACATAGAGATACATATTTCAGATTAAGAATTGTCTTTTTACAAACAATAAAAAAAGCCCACAGAAAGGTGAATTTTTTTTCATAAATTTTACCCAATAAAAAAGCTGCCAATTGGCAGCTTTAAATTAACCTCTAGATTCACGAGTAAGTTCATCTTCTGGAACTCTATGTCGCCAATATCTATCAGGTTTTACCCATACAACATCATCCATTGTCATTTTTTTAAAAGCAGTGAGCAGATTAGTAGCTATAGCCAAGTTTCCATCTGCATTTTCCTTTAATAAATCGTAGTATTGATTTTTAACCAAGTAATCAACCACATCATCCTGATAGAGGCAACCATCTAGAGAAAGTTTCTTCTTCATCCAATCAACTACTTGGTTAATATCTACTTTTTTGATGGAGTCTCAACTGTATCAGTAATTAACTCAAGGTTTTCTTCTGGAAATACACCCGTATCTAATTTTTTTCCCGCAAACCATTGGCACCGATAATTACCGTCAAAAAATTTTCCTGAACCAAAGCCTGCATAAATAATATCTGATACAGCCATATTAGGGCCACCTACAGTTAATTTTACTTTATCACCGATATTATATTTTGGTGTTCTTTCTTCACTCATTTCAAAGTCTCAATTTTTTTAATGAAATTAATATATTGAGACAAGTGAAAAATTTTCAAGTATATAAATAAAAAGTCCCGCCAATAATCGATATTTAGCAGGGCTTTTTTGCATCGAAATACGTTCCACAAGTTAAAAAATTAGCTAAAATAACTATCTACTCTAGCTTTCACGTTGGGGTCTAAATCTTCCTGCATAAAGAAACAGTCCCGATATTTTTCAATCAATAAGTGGATGAATCTCTGTTTATCGGGAACAGCATGGGCTAACATAATTTGCGATGAAGCTGTAATCAAATTATTAGATTGTCTCATTAGTGTCATCACAAGATTCTCATCAAAACCTATTTCATCGCGCGTAAAAGAATGTTTACCCGTATGAACAAATGAGTTTAGTTGGTTGAGATGATACTTTTTAAATTCAACAAACATATTAATTACTGGTTTAGCAGGTAAATCAAGTTTCTGGAGCATATCCAACATTTCACTTAACGTAGGAAATGTATCTTTGACAAACTGCTCTTCAAAAGTATAGCCAAAACTTAATTTAGAAATTTGATGATTTGATGCGCAAAATAATAACCAGTAAGCTTGTACTGCAGACTCAAACTGTGAACGGAATAAGATCATTGCTTGAATTGGCAAATCTAATGTCAATAAAGTATTAACCCCTATTCCATGCTCAAATGAAATATAAATACTTTGCTCAACCAAATCTAATCGTGGTCCGCAATCAATCACTGTGCTGTTTATGATCTCTTCTTTAAGTTCCAAGATCATTTTTAGTGATTTTTCTAAAAGTATTCCCCGTTCCATAAATTTACTTATCTAAAATATTATAATGAAATCGGATTATAAGTTAAAAATCACTCTGGAAGCATGGGTCGAAAAGGAACATAAAAGCCGACTTCATTTTTCATATTTCCCCCATAAAAAAACCGCCTCAAAGCGGTCTATAGTTCTAAACATTCAATAAGCAATTGAATACACCTTAAAGCTGAAAATTAAGAGACGTACACAAAATTAAAAACTTGTTTCTGGAAAGTTACGGGATCCATTTAAAAGGTGAGTCGATGTAATCAACTACATATACTGGGCATCCAGAAATATCCGTATTAAGCTTTCCATCCTTATCTGTTTTGTAGCAACTTTGCATTGCTCGTTCACCCCTTAAAATTTCATAATAAGTGTCTTTGCTTATAAGGAGCTGAGAAGGTTTTAGCCCCTGCTTGCGGTAAGAATTCTTCAGAATATTTAAAATCATCATGTAATCCATTAATTATTTACCAAGCTCATATCAAAGACAAACTTGTTTAAATGTAATTAAGTCTTCCAGTACTAACTTATAAAAAAACCCTGTAGGAAACTATGAAACCTACAGAGCTATGCTGCAAAAAATCTCAGCTAAGGTGTTGTATTAAATTTACTTCTCTGAAATTCCTTAAAAGTTTCAATCACAATTATTACTTTATGTTACTAGCAATAAAAACCAGTTCATTAAGTTTAATAAAATAATATGACAATTGAGTTAAGTTTTTATTAACTTGGATCCATTTTTTACAAAAAACAACAGTGAATCAATCACACAATTTTTAAAAAAATTGACAGAATTATCAAAATACCAAAACACCTGAGATTTTTATAATTTTTAAATTTGTCTTTAGGGATTAGTTTGAATTAACCGAATTCCAAAGGTAATTAACTTAATGGAACATCAATCACTGCTAGATGAATTGAACTCTCAAATTGAATATTATTCAAAAAGAATAGACTGTCCTCCTTCTAGAATTCGTATTGGTTATAAAGCATATTTCAAGCTAATGCAGAATCCGCAATTTGCGGATGAAGTATCAAATTCGGCACTAGATCCAAACAAAAGAAAATATAGAAAACTGAAAATCAAGGTCACTAAAGATGACGAACAAATTGAACTTGAATGATTCAACTAAATCAATGAAATGCAAAAAGCCTACTCTCTCGAATAGGCTCCCTACAGTATTTCAGGCTTAAGTGACTTTTTAAAAAATTATTATAGAAAATACAGTTAAAAATGTATTTTAAATATATCAAATGGTCAATAGCTTAAATTAAAAAAATGCACTTTATTTGGGCAATTTTAAATTCGACAAAAAAATAGCTCATTCAAAAAGAGATGAGCGTTGTGAAGTTCACTAAAACCTGAAATGCTAAGCATTTGATGCTCAGCAATAATCAATTTATAAGGTTTATCTTTTATTTACAATTAGCAGAACCAAAGCGTTTAACATCAACCCTTGTAATCTAAAAATGATAGATCTATGCCTTTTATTTTTATCGATCTTATTTAAGAACGGTTTCTAAATCTCTCTACTAAATATTGGTTCGCTACTTTAGTTGTTTTGACATAAGGCATCTCTGCACAAAGCCAAAAACGAACTGTATTGCCATCAATGATATAAGTCTGGCGGTTGTACGTTGATTCCTTATCTGTATCAATTTCACTTGCCTTAAAGAACGTTCCTTCACGGTTATTTACAACTTCACCGTCTAAATCACCGCCAATACAAATATACATTGAGCTAATCCATAAAATTATGAATGGCAGCTTAACACATAAAGTAAAAAGCCCCGCCCATAATCGATATTTAGCGGGGCCATTTGGGCCATAAAACACACGGCAAAAGTTATTAGAATTGCTTTTATAACCTTTTTCCCATTATTGGGTTTGAATCTTACGAAATGAGCTATCAGCATTTTTGACTGTAGTATTAGCATTGGCTATTGACTGTTCAGCTTGGCTAATGAGTATTGATGTTTTCGACTTCTTTTCAGGTTGAGACCAAGCATTATAAGCAAAGTAAACAACTGAAGAACCAACGATGGCTATAGCTAAGATATTTAACATAGGCTAACACGTATTTAGGACCGCGCTATTTTAATAATTTGTGATGAAATTATCATTATTTTTCGGAAAATTAAAAAATCTGTAATATCAAAGCTCTCAGCCAAAAGTTGCAAAAAACATACAACTTGAATGACTATAGCCGCTGACTATTCTCATAAAGCAGCAACTACCCTTTAAATCCATAATTAAAAAACCCGCTTCCAAATAGAAACGGGTCACAAAAACAAAAACTTTCAGCGCAGTATTTGATTTTGATAATACAAATTAAAATATGTATCTACAATATATTTTAAGAAAATAAATGTTTAAATAAGATATTAGTCAACCATGTATTAAATACTTGTTTTGATGCAAAAGATGGAGCCTGAAATAGATCAATATCTACATTTAAATCATGATGACCTAAAATTTTATATCGGCCACCGCCTAAATCAATGATGTGCGTATAAGAATATTTCATTGTTGTTAATGCATGGCCTAAAAATTTAGCTTGTTTCTCTTTGTCATGCTGACACGTCTTAAATTCCTGTGAATTTACAAAGAGATCATATTCTCGATCTATTGTTACCTTAATTTGCGTAAGTTCCACTTCGATCTCCTTAATATGGGAAATCTTTTAATATCACAAAAAACAAAAAAGCCCACCTTTCGATGAGCTTTTAAATATCTTATATGATCTTCATTTACACTTCGACCACTATAACGCAAAAATAGCATTTACCCTGTACAGGGTCAAGCTCTAAAGTTCTAACTACCATTCAATTATCTCAAACACCTAAGATTTTTTTAGCTACAAGAGCATCATCCAAATATCCAACAATATAATGCGGTTGGAAATACTGTGTTTTTGCCCTTAAATTCTGAATCTCTGGTTTAACATTATATGGAGGGTTCGTTAATAAATAAGCCGAAACAAAATCATCCGTGTCATAAAAGTTAAACCAATCTCCTTTTAATGAAGAAGGCTTAGTACGATCTTTGAAATAATCGTAAAATACAGGAATGCCTAAAGGAGAGCCTAACGTTACCAACCGAGAAATCTTATAAGAAGAATTTAAATGCTGTAGAGCATCTAGACAAACAGCACTACCAAGAGAATGCCCAACCAATACAATTTCTTCCTTAGAATCCTCTTTTATCTTACTTAATAATCTTTCCCTCACTTTGGTTCTATATTGTTCATTCTCAAGAAATAGATTTGCCTCTTTGGCAAATATCTTAAGCACCCACGTATGAAGCTTTTGAAATCTACTCGTAATTTTGATCAGTGCCTTCGCACCTTTATCTATAAAGGAATATGGAGCTAAAGTACTTTTTAAATTAACAGGAATTCCTTCAATAGGTAATGTTCCCATCTCATCAGTACTATCTCCCTCCATTGAGTCAGCAATATTGATTAAAATATTTTGTTCATCTAATGACAAATCATTGAAGTTTTTTTCAAAAGCATGAAATCCACTAGTCTGTAAATCAAAGAAGACTTTATTAGAAGTCGGGGTATTTAAATAATCCTTTACCAGATCTCCATAGTAAATAAACTCAAATTCTGTTGTAGCTGGAACATTCGGTATATGTGCCTGAAATACTCCCTCTAAGAAGGCTTCTATCCATATCTTTTTCAATGTTTCAGGATCTTTATCAGTCTGGTTGATCCCGTGTACCATTATTATTTTCATGACTTTATCCTTTTAATTATATTGAAATTTTATTATATTCTTTTAAATATTAAGTGCAAACATAATCCAGTTCAAAGCATAATATTTATATTAAACTCATCTAAAATATTTTGAATGAAATCTCTAGAAGTCGTTGCCGCAGTCATCCAACACCAGGATAAAATTTTATGTGCCCTTAAAGGTGAGCATAAGTATCCCTATTTATCGAATAAGTATGAATTTCCGGGCGGCAAAGTCGAGGCTGAAGAAACACTCGAGCAAGCACTCATTCGAGAAATTAAAGAAGAGCTCAACCTGGATATTGAAGTAACAGCGTATCTATTAACTGTAGAGCACGCCTACCCCAACTTTAAGATCGAGCTGGCCACTTTTATGTGCATGACTAAGACTATTGAAGAATTGGCTTTAAGTGAGCATCAGGATGTACAATGGTGCACTATCGATGAATTAGAACAGCTCGACTGGGCTGCTGCTGATATCCCCATCGTGAAATACTTACTTGATAATAAGACTGCAGCATGTTGAAAGATTTTAGACAATTAAAACCAGGTACTATTTTAAATAATGCTGAATTATGCGAATACTTCCTTTGCTCACCTCAGGGCGGAATGCGTAGATCTCATAAGACCAATACCCTCATCATTATTTCAAACCATGTAGAGTCCGTCTATGAAGATCGATGGATCGGTGATGAGCTGCATTACACCGGCATGGGCCAGGTCGGTGACCAGGGATTGATAAATCAAAATAGAACATTAGCTGAAAGTCATACTAACGGCATTTCTGTCCATCTTTTTGAAGTTTTTGTCGATAAAGAATATATCTATCAAGGTCCTGTTACTCTCGTAGCAGATCCATATCAAAAAGTTCAACCGGATGCTAATAAACAAGATCGGTTAGTCTGGATATTCCCGGTTAAATTGGCTGATTCAAATACGGCAATTAATATAGAGACCATAGAGCGAACTAGTCAGAAAAAGCAGCGTAAGTATAAGAAGAAATCGATTGAGCAATTGGTGGCAGATGCTCACGCTACAGCACAAACAGAAGTCAGCTACCGTAATACCAAAACAAAATACTTTATTCGTTCAGATGCGATTGCCCAGCTTGCAAAACGTTTAGCGAATGGTATTTGTCAGCTATGTGAACAGCCTGCCCCTTTTAAAGATCAAAATGGTGAGCCCTACCTGGAAACTCACCACATTGAATGGTTAGCGCACGGTGGACCAGACACCGTCGAAAATACAGTAGCGCTTTGCCCAAATTGCCATAAGAAAATGCATGTTGTAAATGCTGAGGTAGATCGGGAAAAGCTTTTATTAAAGACAAGAAATTTACAAATACATTCGTAAATCATAATAATTTAATGGAAAAATAATGGAACAGTTCTTAAAGCGTATATCTTTTTTTCTTATCTACTTACCCGCATTAGTATATGCCTGCCAATTCGCTTACTATGCTGGGTTATGTGAGCCATTAGGTATAAAGACATCCGCATTAGGTCTAAGTTATCCAGAAGTAACTTTATATGGTTACTTATATACTACTCTACTAATTTTTGAAAATTTATTTAGACTAGTAATTCTATTAACTATAGCTCTTACTATACTGGCTTGTTCAATATTGGCCTATTGGAAAAACAAATACAAAGATAAATCTTTTAAATCTCTCCTCAATAAATTAATTGATTTAAAAAAATATATTCCACCAATGTTGAAAAACATAACTAATTCATTAAACAATTTTGGCTGGATACTTTGCTTTTATATTTTTATTATTTTTCTCACATTTGTACTGATCCTTTATTATTACAATGCTGGAGTAACAGAAATTAAAAATAAAGTTGATGAAATTATTACATCCACAAATTGCAATTATAAAACTGGTTATATAAAAAATAATAGTAACAATAAAATCAGAGTAGAACATATTGCATGTGGTCATTACAAATGTTATGGCATTGCTATTGATGATAAAGAAGCAATTACTTATTTACCAGAACAGTATATACAGCCAATTGATGAGTTTAAAGATAAGATAAAAGTACCCTAAAGTACTTTTATCTTTATTTATAAAAAAATAGGATTTATTATTCTATTGAAATAACCTTTTCTATCAATTAATCGTACTAAAAATTAAATTTTAATAGATATATTCTGTAATGTTACAGCAATAAGAATTCCGTATACCGCTACAACAGCGAGAACAAGTACTATTCGAGGTATTTTATTATTTTTATTTGTAAAACTAGTTATACTATATATGCTAGAAAATAAATAAAAGCCAAACATTGCTAGATTTATAAGTATTAAAAAGAACAAAGAAACTGTATCTGAAAAACTTAAATAGATAATTTCTTCTTGATGATATAAAGAATATAAATAACAAGAAATCAATACAAAAAATACTATACCATTCAGACCAATTAATAATTTTTTAGTAGAACTATCTATAACATATAGAACTAAAGAAATCGCCAACAAATATCCAAATGAAAAACCAGGTATAATAAAATCCACATTACCATAACCCTTCCAAATCATTTTAACAAAAATAATTACTATTGCATATAAAGCTAATAGAGTTGATTGATTTACAGTAAAAACAAAAATTTCTTTTTTTAAGTCAAAACGTTTTCTTTCATCATGTATATTATTTACATTTAATCTAGATACATCATTTTGAAGACTGATTAATTCTTCAGAATTTATTTCATAAATATTTCCATCTTTTTTCCAGAGTCTTTCGTCAAATTTTTTTAAAATATCTTTTGAATTACTTTGACTTATATCTATACATGTCACAAGTCTAGCTCTTAACTCGCTAACTTTACTTTTATAACAACATTTTCCATCAAATAAAGAGACCTCACACAACCAAGTTTTTAAAGCATTCTTCTCATTTTCTGGATTGTTAGGACTTAATTGTTCTTGCATGTCTAAATTCTCTAATTTATAAGTATAAAATAAACAAAATATTATACATTAAAATATATTATTTTCTAAAATCAGACATATAATTACTATTGAAAATTTAATAAAACCACCCTAAGGTGGCATTTTTAATGCCAGTGCATTAAATAAATTTGGATTAGTTTCAACGGTCTCCACATTAAAAAGGATACCAACTGAATGATAGACTAATACCCAATAAACCCATATCGACAATGCAACACGGCCAATCCACACTTCACATCACTACGTGCATCTGACTGTGAACGATCTTCTCGTACCATCTCCGGCCATGATTGCCCACGGAAGTAACGGTCAATAATTGCGTCCATCCATTCATCCATGACTTCACTCTGCCCCATTAAATCTAAAACTAAACGCTGTACTGCACGCGCTTCATTGTCATCAATCTGGCACTGGGTTTTAGACTTAGTTTTACGGAATGGATCTGATTCACTCACAAAGTAATTGGCGATGATTTCCCGTTGTTTCTTCTTACCTAACCGTTTTAAACGGCGTTGCTTTTCAACCTGTACCATCGCTGAGGCAATTGGGTTGCTATATGCGCCAGAAGGAATACCGGTAAAGCTCTTTTGATCTAGCCATGCACCGAACTGATATAACCAGCCTTCCAAATCGAACCGAGACCAGTCCACTGAGTGCATAACATGCTTCTTATCGATCATTAGTGTCATTCATTTCCCCCAACCATTTTCTCTATCTGCTGAACCGCTAAACCTGACTTCACTTGCTCTGTACTGAACCGTAAAACTTTCATCAATCTTTTAATCACATCTAATGCATACTCTGAATGGACTTGATCAGATGTAAAATGCAATACCCTCCACCCATCAATGACTGCTTCATTTCTCTTTTCACAATCATTATTTAATCCTTTTCTTGATGTGTGGCTTCCAGATTTGCCCATCCAAACCCCTCCTTGAATTTCAACTGCAATTCTTTCTTCAACCCATGCAAAATCAAATCGCCACTTTCTATCAGTTCTAAATTGGAGTTCTCTTTTCATCCCAACAGTCAAATTATTGGCTATTAATTGATTCAAAAATATTTCTTCTAAATAAGATGTAATAACTCCATCTATTCTTTTTGCTTTTCTACTGCCGGTCATACATTCAGCCGAACAATAAGTCCCTACTCCATTACCTCTCTTTAAGTCTGATGGTTTGGTATAAAAGAGTTTTTCACATGTCTTGCAAATACAATTTAACTTTGTACTTTTAGGGGCTAAACGAGGATTATTTAAAACCGCTTTTTGCGAGCATTCAGGACTACAATATTTTTCTTTACCTACTTTGCACCTCTGGACTTCGAAATCATTACTACACCATCCACATTTAACAATTGTTCTAGTATCTGCAAGCCGACACTCAACAGAGCAATAAACCTTCCCCTTTCCTGATTTTTGTTGATACGGCTTAATATGAAAAGCTTTTCCACAGTTTTTACAGTTCACATCATTCACAATGTATCTTGGATTATTAATGCCTGAGCTTTTGCATATGTCTGAACAATATTTGCCGTAACCTTTTAAAATTCGACTTGGTGCAGCATAGAAGCCATCGCCGCATGCGATACAAATACAGTTTTTCTTCAAATTTGCTTTGATACATTTTTTACAACTACCAATATGACCATCTTTACAAAGCTTATCTTTTGCAAAGCTTTCAAATGGCATTTTCAGCCCGCATTTTTTACATTTCTTAAGTAATACAGCCACTTCAAGTCTCCTTGATGTCAATATTGTGGATAGATTTCATCAAGTGTTTTTTCTGACGGTATACAGCCAGTTTTCTGGTTACTTTTGACTTGACATCTTCAACTACATATTCATTATTTGCTGTGTAATACGTAAAATCTGCATAGTAACGAATAGCAGGTTTAATCTTTTTTTCTCCTTGTAATTTCACTTTCGGTATCAGTTCAAATTTTGTGTGGTGACAAAGGTCATAAATATCTCCCCTCTGTTGCATTGCCTTAAGCTCAATATAACGTTGGAGTTCTTTTTTACTATCAAAGGTCATACCATCTAATTTGATCTTTTGAGCATTGAACTTATTTCTTACTGATTTAGTATTAGGTTGCTGTAAAAATAATTCACGGTATTCAGCTAAACTCATGCTAGACATCCAAACCCCTTTCAAAAGCGTAGAGTTCACCATCCAAGAGCGCTACGTTGACATCATAGAGGTCTGTCATGCCGCCCCCTGCAATGTGCCTTTGAACCCGACTTGCTTGAGATACGATTCCCATTGTTTGGCCTGATCTGGATCGCTAAGTTTTACGGCGATACGAGCTGCAAGTTGATCGTAGCTTTCCCCTGCAGCTGCAAACTGGCTTGCGAACTCGGGATGTTGTGAGAGTTTTTGAGCGAAGGAATGAACTTGTTTATCGCTCAACTGGTGCGGTGCGCTCGGCGAGCACCGAACTTGCGACCCTGAATTTTGGAAAGTTGCATGTTCACGTGCTTGGTATTTGCCACATGCGTTAATCAACCAGTCAGCAAAGTGGTAATGCATGAGTTCATCACAAAGATTCTTTTCGGCGTTGTAGAGTTCAAATGCTCGTAACTCACGATCGAACCAATTCGCGTTTTTGATCTGCTCGTAAGTTTCCTGATCAGTTGCCAAACGAATTTCTTCACCAAGTTTTTTCAAACTCAACCATGTTTTTTTATTTTTAGATTCTTCTGATAGATTCCCTGATAGGTTCTGTGTCCCAATATTGGGACTGGTCTCAGTACCGTTTTTGGGACTGGTTGCGGTCCCATTATTGGTACTAGTACCGTTTTTGGAACCAGTACCGAAATTGGAACTAGTTCCGTTATTGGTACTAGTCCCCTTTTTGGGACTGGTTAAATCAGTTTCTTCACGGCCCATCACACCAATTAACTGGTAAACCTTCACACCATTTCCTGTGATTTCACCTGTAAATTTTATTAATGAAATTGCCTCAAGTTCATCTAATACTTTGATCACTGTTTTACGGTTAAGGACAGTGTCTTTCACCATTCGCTTTATGCTTGGGTAACACTTGTGAGACTCTCCCGCTCTATCAGCCAAAGCCAATAAAACGAGTCTCTGACTTGAGGTTTTTACCTCTGCTTTGAAAGCCCAAATGGTTGCGTCCAGACTCATTACTCACCAACCTTAGGCTTTACATATCCGCCCATGTATTCAATCTTTTGAGCCTTATACAAACTCGTTTCAATTTCTCCAGCCAAATACAAAGTAATGCGGCCACGGCGAGCAAGTTCTTGTCTAAACTCTTCGCGAGTAATAGCAGCATTGCTTTCGTTGTATCCACGCTTACGGAGATTCGCTTTATTTCGTTCGAGCATTTTGTTTAGGAGATTAAGAGCTGGCTCATACCATGACTGAATACCTTCTCTCTGCTTATGTTCTGGAAGGTGTTTAAATTGTTGATTCATGACACCTCCGCCCGTGCTGACTCTTCAGCACTTAATCGACGCTTTAATTGGTTTTCCGCAACAGTCGCATGACGTATGTACTGCACTCCAGATGTCCAAACCTTTCCATCGGTATCAGTCATAGAGACATGATCACCAAGAAAGTCACTTTTTATTTCTATAATGCAGAAAATATTGTCGCTACCAAGTGGACCCATAATGTGGTTTTGAATAACCACCATGTCACCCACTACAAATTCTTCTGAGTTGAGTTCGATTGGCTGTTCTGATAAATTGCTCATGTTCTAATCTCGCTATAGATTCGAATGCCTAAAAGCCTGATTTCCGAGATCAGGCTTTTTTAATGCTCTAAATTTGACTCGGTATTCTCATGACATCCTCTGGCCTCTCTTGTTTCCTTAGGATGACCCCACACCTTTCGCATACGATTGAACTTGCGTCTCTCCACCAAGAGTTTTTCTATGCAAGCTTCACGTATCCAGTCTGCTTTCGTCATGTCGCTGGCATTGGCCACACCTTCGATGGATTCATCAGTCAAATCATTAAATTTGACCGTTACAGGGTTATCGAGCTTTCCACCTAAAAAGCCCAACTCTCTTGCTTCATTCATTTCATCGGTTCTCATGAAAAGAGCAGCTCCCTTGCTTATTAAATTTAAGTCTGAGCTACTTCATTACCATTTTGGTTTAATAAATTTGAGGTGGGATACAACCCGAAATGTTGTAATACTTCTTGCTCTGAAACTTTCCCCCCACTTTGTTCAGCTAAAGCTTTACGTAAGTTCTTACGTGGTTCTTTATAACCATACAAAAGGTGCGTCTTTAAATAACCAGTTGTTGTACCAGTAGCTTTTGCATATTGATTTAGTTCATCTGGAGTCATATTCAGGATGAAATCACGAAACTTCATAGATTGATCCTCATTAATCAATCCAAATATTACCTTTTAGGTAATACAAATACAACCTTTTTTCTTGTTTACCTTAAAGGTGATAAAGATAAAATAAGTACTTAAGTAAGTACTTACTTATCAAGGCCTATTTATTATTTCTATAAATATTTGTAGAAACAAAAGCTTAAATAATCAGTTTTAACTGATTTTATTTTGAGAATTTTATGGACAGTAAGAGTATCCGCTATCTAAATACACGTATTCTTGTAGAGCAAGTGGGCGGCGTATCTAATTTTGCTGAAAAGATTAATAAAGGTCAGTCTCAAACTAGTCAATTTGCTGGAACTAATCCAATTAAAGGGATTGGTAATAAAGTAGCAAGAGAGATTGAAGAAGCATTTAATAAACCACATGGGTGGTTAGATCAAGTTCACGAAGAGAAAGAAGCTACAAATAATATTGATAAAAATATTTCTACTCCTTTTCCAATAGCTGGACGGTTAGTACCAGTAATTTCTTGGGTTCAGGCTGGCACTTGGACTACAGCAGATTCTGTTCCAATAGGAACTCAATTCAAGGAATGGTTACCTCCAAATCCTAAATGTGGCAAAAATGGCTACGGTTTAATTGTGGTAGGAGAATCTATGTCTCCTGATTTTAGACCAGGTGACAAAATATATGTAAATCCTGATTTTCAAATAAGTGATTTAAAAACAGGTGATTTGGTGATTGTGTCGTGTGATGGGGAAACAGAAGCAACTTTCAAGAAATTGATTGTAGAAAGCAACGGTATGTATTTAGAACCACTGAATCCAAAATGGCATGAAAAAATTATGGAACTTCGAGAAGGATGCAAACTAGTTGGAAAAGTTGTAGGACTTTACAGAGATGTTTGAAAAAAATGAATTAATGGATTTATCAGATTTTTATAATAATCAAATCCACACTCGTAAGCTTACAGATAAACTAGGTAGATATTATACCCCAATTTCGATTGCTGAAATTTTATGTGAGCTTGTAGGTAAGGTAGATAATCAAAATATTATTGATTTAGGCTGCGGATGCGGTAATTTAATATTAGGTTCTTATAAAAGTTGGAAAAATTGTACTTATCATGCTTATGATATAGATACTTTAGCAATTAACAGATTAGCTTCTTTTCAAAAGAAAAATATCTTTACTTATAATATGGACATTATTAATGGAAATATTCCATATGAAAGTTTTGATATTGGCATAAGTAATCCTCCTTATATTTATTTCTCAAAGGAAAAAATATTAGAAAAATTAAAAAGTGAAACATCTTTAGAAAAAGAAATCATTAAATTAAATAGAATTCCTGCTCCATTAATTTTTTTAACAAAAATTTTAAGTGCCGTTAAAAAAAATGGAAAAGTAGGTTTAATTTTTCCTAATGGCCTATTAGTAAATAAGGCTTATAAAAATATTAGAAAAATATTGCTTAACGAATACAAAATTAACACAATTATAAAACTAGAACCCTATGTATTTGATTCAACAGAAACTTACGCCCACTTATTAATAATTGAGAATTCTGTACCAGAAAATAAATATCCAATTCAGTTTTATGAATTAGTAAAAAATAAATTAATTAATCCAGCATTAAGATCAAATATATCATGCTATGAAAGAATGGATTACTTTTTAAATAGAAATCCACAAAATAATCAAAAACTTAGCAATTACATTGAAACTATATTTAGAGGGAATGTCTCTTCAAAGTTTATCAAAGAAAATCCAAATAGAAAAATATTTCATACAACTAATTTTAATAATAATGAAAAGAATTTTCTGTCTATTACTTCTAACTCTTCTGCAGATATTTGTATAAAATATGCGCAAAAAAATGATATTTTAATAGCAAGAGTTGGTCGACATTTTTATAAAAAAATAAAAATAGTAGATATTAATAATTTAGAAATTTCCGACTCAATTATTGTTATAAGACCTAAAAAAAATAAAACAAAACTCATTTATAAGATACTTACAAGCAATGATGGTCAAGAATATTTAAAAACTGTTTCACAAGGAACAGGCGCAAAATATATTACACATGATCAAATATTAAATTTACCATTAAATATGGAAGATATACATGTCTTTTAATTCAAAATTATTTCAATTAAAAAGAGAAATAAAACAATTAAGTGAAATTGAGCTATGGGATAATATTACTCATGAAAGTGCAAGAATCTGGTTAAGGCAATTTGAAGGGCCTGAAGAACAGCTTCTAGGACATCTTATAGTTAGAAATATGATTGTAAGAAATGAAAAACAAATGACTCAGCTAATGCTTCAGGCTATTAGAAGAGCCATTAGTTATTTTATCAAAGATGAAGATCGTTATAGATTTACATGGCAACAAATATTATTTGAAGGATATAACAGCAAAATATTTTACATGGGTCCTGTAAATTTCAATATTGATGGATATGGTAAACCAGGTAAAAGTGGAGAAATAATTATACCTTTATTAAAAAAATATGTTCCAAGAGGTAATTTTCAATATCCTGACTCTTATAGAATGGGGCTTAATGCTAAAGAGGCTTACTTTTTAATCGATGATGCTATTTTAAGTGGACATCAAATTGAGGAATGGATAAATAGACATTACAAAAATTTAATGCTTGATGAAAATTCAACTTCGGCACTTGTTGTAGGTTTAGCCCATGAAGATGCCTTAAATTATCTAAAAAAAGAACTTCCTTCTTTAAAAGTTTTTTATGGTGAACTTCTAACTTCCGACCGATCTTTTGTAAATCTATGTAGTAAATGGGTAGAATCATCTATTTGGCCATCTAATTATACTGCACCTATAGATGTTTTTAATGCTATAAACGAAAGAGCGTCTTTTCATGAAAAAAATTCTTTAGGTCATTTGAATCAAGCTCTTTTGCTTTCATATTTTTTTGGGGCACCAGATAATACAATTCAAATTCTTAGAGATAACTCCACTTCGTGGACAAGTCTAGTGAGTAGATAAATGAGCACTATTGATTATAAATTACTTACAAAAACCCGAGCGGAAGAACATGATGCGGACGTATGGGGTACTTTTTATATCCCTCCATATTTCGAACGTCTAAATCTAACTAATGCTACCAAACCTACTTATTTCATTGGAAAAAGAGGGTGCGGTAAAACAATGTTACTTAAATATTTATCTTATCAATCAAAGTTTTCTTTGAAGCGAGACTTTATTCCTCAACAAGAGATTGAGCATGTAGGTATTTATTGGAGGATTGATACTCACTTTAGTAGTTCCATGTATAAACGAAATAAAAGTATTGAAGAATGGATTAATATTTTTGAAAAATACTTTGCAATTATAATTTCTAGTGAAATTTGCAAATCCCTTTATCATATTTCTAAAAGTAATTATAACTTTTTTAACCATGATGATCTTAAAAATATTAAACTTAATGAATTAGCTGATTTTGGTTTAGATATTCCTACAAATCTATTAGAGCTAGAAACTTATTTAAAAGTAAAACATAGATCTTTTAGCTCTTGGATTTCAAATATTGAAGTTGTTGAACCCCAAGCTTACCCTCCAGGTCTCAATTTTTTACAAGTATTTATCGAATCATTAAAATCAAATGAAAAATTAAGCAATATTAACTTCTATATTTATATCGATGAAATTGAGAATCTTCTTAGTTATCAAAGACGTTTCATGAATACCGTTCTCAAACATTCACAAAAACCTTTAATTGTAAACTTTACTTCAAAAGTTTTTTTTGATGAAAATATGACTATTGGAAATGAATCAATTAATGCTACACATGATTATAACTATAAAGACTTAGATGAGTTAATGAAAGATAATGAAAGAAGAGCTTTTTTCTCTGAAGTCTTTATAAATAATTTTAATTTAGCTTTTAATAAAGATACAAAAATTGATATAAATCTTGTAACAGATGAAACTCGCTTAAGCGAACGAGCTGATGTAGATTATCAAAACAATATGATTCAATTAATTAAAGAAAAATTCCCGAGTATAACTATAAAAGAACATGCAGAGAACGCATATAAAACTGAGCGAATTTCTAATAAAATAGATCAAAAAATTAGTAAACAATTAGAAAAAAGCTCTATTAATCTTTCTGATTTTAAATTTGCAGGCTTTCTTCCTGAAGCCTTAATAATTATTCCTTTTCTCTTAGAAAGGAAAAGTAATACTCCTGAATCTATACTTGAACAATATATTGCTTATCATAATAAGCAACCTAGTAAGTTTAATGATTGGGTTCACAACAATCTTTTTGGTGCTTTATTAGAATTGTACAGACCATTCAATGATAATAAATGCCCATTATTTAGTGGATTCGAAGCATTTTATACTATGGCAAATGGAAATTTAAGACACTTCTTAATACTTTGCTATAAAACTCTAGAAATTAATGAAATGTTTGATTTAGATAATAATCAGTTTAATATTGAAATCCAAGCTCAATCTGCATTTGAGGCTTCAAATGCTCTAATAAAGGAAATTAGAACATTAGGTAAGTATGGAGAGAAGTTAAGAATATTTACTTTAAGGTTGGGTAATATTTTTAGAGTATTACAAGAGAACCCCCTACTAAGCGAACCTGAGCAAAACCAATTTACTATCAACTCAGGAAACAGATTGCTAAATGAGGATGAGTTAATATTTATTGAAGAAGCAAAAAAACACAGTATTCTTATAGAATCTTCTGAAACTAAAACCAAGTCTAAAATAGGATTAGATATTGTTGATTATCTTTTAAATCCCATTTACGCTCCTTATTTCAATATTTCTTATAGAAGAAAAAGAAAGATCGAACTATCAGTTGAAGATTTCCATTATTTAATTAATGGCACAGAAACAGAATATAAAGGCTTACTAACACAACTAGTTCGCCCCAAAAGAGTTATTTTAAATAGTGATCAACAAAATACTATTCAATTAGGTTTTTTTGAATGAAAAAGTTTAAAGCTCATATATACACTGATATTAAAGATAATTTTTCTATTCAGACTACTTCAAATATCCACTTATTTTGTGGTAAAGCACTTGACGATAGAGGAAGAGAATTATTAAAGGTTTTCTCAGAAAAAAGCTCAACTATTCATTCCGTTCATTTTGAACCTAATACAATGCAATTTTCTATTGATAACAAAATTGTTGAATTTAATAATATTGAATACTTAAGTGAATTCATAAACGCTGAAAATACAATTATTATTGATAGTACCACTTTAGGTTTACCTGAGATATTTTATTTAATTAAACAATTTATTGCGTTAAGCTTTTTACACTTTAAAATTATCTATATCGAACCATTGAAATACAATAAAGATGAAAGTGATGATTTTTATAAATTATCGCACTACCCAATTGGATATAAACCTATTCCTGGCGCAGTGGGAGATTTACACCATGACGATTTAGATTTAGGAGTTTTTTTTGTAGGATTTGACCCATCTAGGATGGAAATTGCTTTAGAAGAATTCCAAATGATACAAGGAAAATCAATTAAGACAATTTTTGCGACTCCTGCATTTAATTCTGGATTAGAGCTAGAATCCATTGTTCCCCATTTAAATTTACTCATTGATAATAGAAATTTTGAAATTGATTTCTGTTCTGCTTTGGATCCTACTTCTTCCTTTGAGCTCTTAAATTATTATAAAAAATCATTAGATGATGGACAAAAACTTTTTGTTGCTCCTTTAGGGACAAAGCCCACGACTATTGCAAGTGCTTTGTTTGCTAATTTACATTCTAAAGATGTAAGTTTACTTTATGATCATCCACTTCATTTAGAAAACAGAACTATAGGTGTAAAAGAATGGCATATTTATTCAATTTACTTAACACCTATACAGTAAAAACATTAAGTTAATCATGAATAAGGTAATAAAATTAATATGCAATAAATCAATGAATTAAATTAATTTTTATTATTTACCCTTTAGAAATATTACCTTATTTCTATAAATCCTTTGTGTTACTCTTGAATTAAATTACCTTTTTGGTAATATTTATCTCGTAGACAATAAAAAAGCACCCCTGCCTTCGAACTCATGGGTGCTTTGCATTACGCGAGGTAAGTATGAAACAAAACCCTATTCCTAGTCAAACCACATCACGCTTATATCAACACCCTACTGTTGAAGAACAGCGCCCTTCTCGTTTCGCTACCATTAAAGCGAATGTCATCGACTTCCTTATATTCATTGCCCTTTCATTCATTCTTTGGGTAATTGCTGTAGCCGCTGCATCTTGGATGATGGGAGGCTAATCATGAATGCTCAATTCAAACCACATCCAGACGGCGTTAAAGCTTATATCGGCCTTGACCGCTTAACTGGTCTCTACTCTGTACGTATCGGCTGGACTGTTTATGCTGCTAATGCAAACGGCAGTGTGCTGTACACATTAAAAGGTGAAGTGAAAACTCCTTTAAATGTCGAAGAGTTTAAGGCGAAGCGTCCTAAGGTTTACGCATCCTTAATGAATGAGATTAGCTTCCAGCGCAAAAAAGCTTTAGCGATTGCCCTCCAACTTAACAATATCCCTTCGTATGACCGCAAAGCTTATAAGAAGAAGCGCGGCTTTACTGGTTTAAAATAAGGATAAGAAAAATGGCTCTACCTATAATTACTGCTGACCAAACTTTATTGGTTCAAGCAATCATTGTGTACCTATACGCTGATCCTGGCTTGGGTAAATCATCAATGGGTTTTACTGCTGAAAAAGCTATTTCATTTGACTTTGACCGTGGTGCTCACCGTACTGGTGAACTACGTCGCGGTGCGGTTGTGCAGGTTCAACAATGGAGTGATGTAGCAAATTTAACTCCTCAAGACTTAGCACCTTATAAAACTGTAATCATTGATACCGTTGGCGCAATGCTTGAATGCATTAAAACTCATCTATTGCTAACTGCTAATAACCGTCAAAAAGATGGCTCTTTAAAATTAAAAGCTCAAGGTTTAGCAAACCAAACGTTCAAGCAATACATCAACACTTTAATCAGTCTAGGCAAAGATGTTGTTTTCATTGCGCATGCTTCAGAAGATCAAAACGGTGATCAAATTATTTATCGTCCAGATCTAGGCGGTAAAAACCGAAATGAGCTTTACCGTATTGCAGACATCATGGGTTATTTAACAACAGTTACTACGGGCGAAGGTAAGAATGCCCGCGTTATTAATTTCAAACCCTCTCCTACTCACCATGCAAAAAACTCAGGTGCATTGGGCGGAGAAACTGGAGAAGTGTGGGTGCCAGATCTAAAAGCTAATCCAACTTTCTTAGCTGATCTGATCACCCAAGCTAAAGATCACATCAACACCTTAACACCTACTCAACTTGCAGCAGCAAAAGCTCAAGAAGAGCTAGAAAACTGGAAACAAAGCTGTGAAGAAGCTGAGCATGCAGGTGATCTGAATCAATTAACTGAATCGCTTGATAAAGAACACATGTATTACCAGAACATGCGCCAAACAATGTTAATGCGTGCTAAAGCCTTGAACTGCCAGTATGACAAAGAAAGAAACTCATGGATTAGTCCACCCGAATTTAATGGGATTAGTGATAAGCAACGGGATCAATTACAAGCTTTTATAGATGAGCGTGGATTAGACGTTAAAACTGTGTGTGAATACTTAGGAATAGATTCGCTCATGCAAATTGAAGTGGCGAAACTACCAGCCGTTCAAGTTGAAATTGAAAAGCTTGCTAAGGGAGAAATTGCCTAATGAGCTTCCGTTACTCATCCTCAGCCCGAACACTGATTGTGTTCGGTAACCTGATGAATCATTACTACGACAATGTGAACGCGTCTCAAATCGATAGCTTAGTTGATGAGGCGAAATTTAAAGAAGCGACTTGGAGAAAGTAAAACAATTTTAGAGCTGCAATGTTCTACATGAGTGACTGTATTGCTGACCCTCTGCGGTCACTCTTGAGAACATTGCAGTATTTAGGGGTAATTAGATAGGTAAAGGTATGGGAAAATATATAGTCGTTGTTGAAGCAGAAAAACCACCTCAGGTATTCATTCATGAAATTATTCCTAATGTGGGGAAAGTCATTGAAATGAAAGCTGAGGAAATACCAAACCGTGTGACTGCAGCATGGTTAATGGAGCGCTATAGCCTGTCCCGTAAATTGATTATTGATGAGCTTCGTCCACTCAATAAAGGGACTGATGGCAAGCATCTTTACGATCCAAATGAAGTTATTCCTATCCTTGAAAATTTAAATAGACAAAGGCAGCAACGCCAGTCGAGACGGAAGAATTAATATGGGGCTTCTGCCCCTTTATTATTTTTTATAAAAATATATTCCACCAAAAACTCCAAGTTTAAATAAATAAAATCACAAATTTAAAAACAATGTTTTTATTAAAGTTATTCAATGTAAAAACCACTTATAAATTAATTTATTTACAATTTTATAATGATTATATTTTTATATTTATATTAACTATTTAACATATCAATTCTTATATTTTATCAATTGGTAAAATATTTAGTTACACGCTTTAATATTTTATAAAAAAACTATATGTTAGGTTTTAGACTCATAATTGATTCCATTGTGAGATAAAAAATGTCATCTAAATACAAGAAATTTAAATTAAAAACCCTTTCAACCACTTTATTTATTGCATTTACTTCGACTGGTGTATTTGCAGCAGATAGTAATTCAAATCAACAAAAACCTGTAATGAATGTCGCTGAGACATTAGCATTTGATGCGAAACACTATGCAGCATCTTATGGAGTTACATTAGACGAAGCTATGCGAAGATTACTTATTATGCATGGTACAGATAATCAGGTAGCAGGTTTAAGTGATAAATATAAAAATGTTATTTCTGGCCTATATTTTGATAATGGACCTGACTTCGGATTAAAAGTTAAAGTTGTTGGAAATAATAATTCTCAACAAGCTTTTAAATTAGAAAGAAAACCAGATACATCAATTAAGCTTTTAAAAAATAAAAATGTTCAAGAACGTATTCAAGTTAGAAAGCTGGCAAATTTAACTGAAACAGAAGTGGAATCAGCATATAGAGCTATTGAGCGCGGTGTAAGTGCCCCTATTACCCTTATACAAGGAGCTTCAAATACTAAGCAACAACGAGTAAATCATCTTAATAAATCTTTTGCTGCTGTTAAAAAGGCTTACCCTACAGTTGAAATGATTTTAGATAATGAGCAGACAGGAAATGCCTTAGTCTATGTGAAATCTCTAAAACAAGTTGATAAACAAGCTCTCGAAAGACTACTCAACGTCAAAGTAGATTTATCAGAAATTCCTACTGGTATTCGCCCTACTAAAACACGTGGTGGATCATGGTTAGTAACGAATTCAGGTGGTAACTACTGTATGACAGGCTTTACTGCAAAAAGAATTTCTACTGGTGAGCTTGGCGTTATAACTGCAGGCCACTGTATAGATCCAAATGTTCCTTTAAATTATAAAGATAAAGATGGAACTCAATATGCTATTTCACCAGTAGCAGGTATGTATCGTGATGATACTGGAATGGATCTAGCTTTCATGAAAGCTGGAACGACTACTACTCAACAAGCTGTACCAGAGTTTTATGCGGATGCTACATCACCAGCTCGAGCATTAACAGGTAAACGAAATCGAACAAGTACTGCAGTAAAAAGTGGAACAGTTAAAGGATCTTATGTTTGTCACCTTGGACAAACTTCACCAACAAATCCAGCATTGATGCAAAGCTGTGGTGAAGTAATATCAATTACTGGTGCGAATCATCATCCAGGTGGAAACACTTATGTAGTTGTTACCAATACCCAAAGTGGAGCTGGCACTAATCATACATCTGGCTTAGGTACTTTGCGTTGTGTGCGAGGTGACAGTGGCGGCCCATGGTTTGCATTAAATGTAGCATTTGGTATTCAGTCAGCATGCTCATGGAAAGATACTGGCGAAACAATCACAAATACAGTCATTTATACCAGCGTAGATTACTTGGCTGATATAGGAGCTCAACTTGTATATCAATAAAATATTATTAGCGGTTGCTTCGTTAGGACTACTTGCTGCATGTCAGCAGCAAGTACCCAGTAAGCAAGAAAATAAAGATCAACTTAACTCAGTAAAAATTCCTGTTTATCAATTCAATGGTATTTCTGCTTCTGCACGATTAAGAGGACCATTACAACTTAAGGATGAGTGTCTATATGTGAATGACATTTTAGTTGTATTTCCTGAACGATCTACAGAATGGAATAGCAAAAATCAGACTTTAACTTATAAAGGTAAAAAAATTGCCTTAGGTGAAGAATTGGACATAGCTGGTGGTTTTGGTCAGTTTGAACGAGATAGCCAGCGAATTCAAAACTTAAGTACTTTATGTGATCATAAAAGTATTTGGTTTGCTGGATAATTTAGCATCTTATTAAAAGGCAGCAGCGACAGTCGAGACGTAAAAATTAAAAAGGGCACTAAGCCCTTTTTAATTTTTGATTATTTTTTAACAAAAATTTGTGGCACGACGATCTATTACCGATGCAATACTTTCTAAAACATAGTCATCTGCATTGATTATTTTCATTCTATCTAAAACAGTTTCTACACCAAACTCTTTTACTAAAATTCCAAATAATTCATCTGCATAAGATTCAGAAATTGACTGAACAGCCTTAAGGTCTAATTCGATTATAGAAGACTTATCTTCAATAAAAGCTGTTTCAAGCATTTGACGAAAAGGCACAGCCAAAGTTCTTGATGCAAGATCACCATAGGGCAAACTAAATACTTTGATCATTTTTAACACCTCTTAATCGTTCCATTATTATATGTTTCCGAGCGGAATCTTCAAGTGTATTTTTTTTAATCGATTGTCTTAATTCAGACATCTTGAATCTACAAGAAATTGCCACACCTTTCCATTCATTTTTTAATATTTTGTAAGATCTTTTACCTGATGAATCTATTAATAATAATGCATTTCCAGTACAAAGTTGCAATTCACCTTTGTAATCAATAATTAACTTTATAAGATGGGCTAATCCTAAACCTTGATGATTGTTCTCAGGTACTTCTCCACCAAATCCCATCATCGGATCACCACCTATCAAATCATCTGGCAATCTTTGAGTCCAATCATCTTCACTCTTGTTTTTAAGTTTGGAAGAATTACCTTCTTGAATACACCACTCAATTGCACTTTGATGATCTTTAATTTCTATTCTTGCTCTCTTCAGCTCTTCTAAAAAACCTAAGCCCTTATCTGCTAAGGCGAACTCTATATAATGATCCATACCATTAGTATTAGGGACTTTCGTACGCTGTGCCATCGAAAAACCAGTAGACTTTCCATGCGACCAAACATTGTCATGGAGCTCGCCAACTACACGAAGAAGACTTGCGATACCTTCACTTTTTTCATGATTAACAAGTTCCCTAATACAATTATTTATAGTTGTATTTGCCAGATCCACTTCCCCAGGACTTTTTAAAGGGGTTAAAGGTGAATAAGTTCTGCCACAATTAACACGGTTAATGTTATCCCCTATTTGCCATAATTCTCGATGGAAACCAATCGTTCTTAAGTAAGAAATTTGCTCATCAGATGCATGAAATTCTCTTTCAGGAACATTATGAGCTTTTATAAAACCAGCTAAAGCAGTTAAGTAACCTGGTGTAAAATGATCTCGATCAAGGCAAATCGAATTATACTCATCATCAAAAATAAAACCGTCTAAATTTAAGAAATCATTTAAACACTTCAAGTTATTACCTCATTAATTTTTTATGTTTTTTACAAGTATGTATATAAAGTGTATGATTTCATGCAAACAGTTACATTTCAAGATTATTTCACTGTGAAATTACTTTGCTTTGAAATAGCCAGTAAAAACATATATCTCTCAATTTTTTGTAAAAAAATATTCGACACCATTTCGGCACCATTAAATTGCAAGCTATTGTTATTTAATATTTATTATAACCTTGCCAAGGTTAGGGTCGCGAGTTCGAATCTCGTTCCTCTCTCCAAAATTAAAAAACCACCTATTTTAAAAATTAGGTGGTTTTTAGTATTAGTTAGTTAACTAATTTCACCAACTCCCTCACATATTTTTAGCTAATTCTTTTGCCAAACATTGTTCATGCCATGTAGTTTGGAAGTTCTCGACAGCTTTTGACTTAATGAGAGGGTCTTCAAATAGCTTTGAAGAATATGCAGATTTGATAAGCTCTTGGTAAAGTTGTTTGGCTTGTTGCTCTTCAAGATGATTGGCGATGTCATGTAACTCTTTAGCGGGCACTTCATGTTGTCTAGCATCCATCACCCCACTCGCTGCTTTCTTCACAGTTTCACAGTAATGAAGTTCCATAGCTTCTGATGCTGCATAACATTGAATTGAAATTGCGCTTATAAAGAGGAATATAAATCTCATAATCTCACCTTAATTTGACGCGCAAGGTTATCAACTAATCTGCCCAAATTTAAGTTAAAAAAGGTTATTTTTGTTTTGTCTTATTTTATTTGACCTTTTGCACTTGAGTATTAGAAGCCCTCAGCACTGTTCCATCTGCCGCGACTGGCGCCATAAATGGAATTTGTTGGCCTGTAGTTTTATCAATTAACAGCGAATGACGCTCCCCACTTTCAAATAGGTTTTGCTCTCCCCATTGTCGCAAAGCCACAATCACTGGGAACAAACTCTCCCCTTTAGCGGTCAATACATATTCTTGATAAGCCGTGCCATCTGAAGCATCTTGCAGTTCAAGAACACCTGCATCGACTAATTTTTTTAGGCGATCAGAAAGAATATTACGTGCTACTCCTAAGCTGCGCTGAAAATCTCCAAAACGGCGCATTCCATCAAAAGCATCACGCACAATAAGCAGTGACCAGCGATCTCCTATGAGATTGACGCAGCGCGCAACAGGACAAGGTTCATTTTTTATCAATGTAGAGTTCGCCATTAAGTTTCCTTACCAATCATCAGCAACAAGTTATCTAGTTGCATTTTAAAACTAGTCGATCTAACATTCAACTAGTTGCATTTTAAAACTAGATTGAATGGATTTAGGCCCATGAAAGCTTCTCTTGCATCTTCAACTTCACATGCTAAAAGCAATAAACCGCTTTCAAGCATGCCTCGTGGCATAATTTTGCTATTTGCTATAGCAAGTGGTGCAAGCGTAGCAAATGTCTATTATGCACAGCCTCTACTCGACATTTTGGCGAGTGACTTTAATGTGAGTCATGCCGCCATTGGTGGTGTGGTGACCGCCACTCAAATAGGTTGTGCCCTAGCCTTAATCTTTATAGTGCCGTTAGGTGATTTGGTAAATCGGCGTCGGTTAATGACACTGCAACTACTAGCCTTAATATCTGCATTGCTTGTGGTTGGCTTTGCTCATTCTACGATTATTCTTTTGGCAGGAATGCTTGCGGTGGGTTTACTCGGCACAGCCATGACTCAAGGGCTTATTGCCTATGCTGCGAGTGCTGCTCTCCCACATGAGCAAGGCCATGTGGTCGGTACTGCACAAAGTGGTGTGTTCATTGGTTTACTGCTTGCCCGTGTATTTTCAGGGGGAATTAGTGATGTAGCAGGTTGGCGTGGCGTATACTTTTGCGCAGCCATCATCATACTCATGATTGCATTGCCGCTTTGGAAACGTCTGCCTCATTTAGAAATTCAGCCCGCTACCATGCGTTACTCGCAACTTTTAGCATCGATGTTAAATCTGCTTCGCCAAGAAAAAGTACTCCAAGTGCGCGGTATGTTAGCTTTACTCATGTTCGCGGCATTTAATATTTTCTGGAGCGCATTGGTACTGCCGTTAAGTGCCCCGCCTTATAGCTTCTCGCATACTGTAATTGGGTCTTTTGGACTTGTTGGAGTGATTGGTGCTTTGGCTGCTGCACGTGCGGGTTACTGGGCCGACCGTGGATATGCTCAGCGCACAAGCTTGTTGGCACTCGTAATATTACTGCTCGCTTGGGGTCCACTTTCACTCATGGCTCACTCGCTCTGGGCACTCGTAATTGGCATCGTATTGTTAGACTTGGGCGGGCAAGCTTTGCACGTGACCAACCAGAGTATGATTTTTCGCACTCGTCCAGAAGCGCATAGCCGTCTTGTTGGTCTATACATGCTCTTTTATGCGGTAGGTAGTGGATTGGGTGCAATCAGCACAACAGCGACTTATGCTTATGCAGGTTGGCTTGGCGTGTGTGCACTCGGTGCAGGTGTAAGTTTCTTGGCCCTATTATTTTGGTGGATGACACGCCATATCGTGCCTCAAATCACTAATGAAAAAGATAACAATATACAAATAAATAAAATATAATAACCCAAAGTTTTATAAGCCCATGAATAAGAAAGTTTAGTCTTTAAATCTTAAGTTCGAACGGTAATAGAATGAAATCTTCTTTAACAATCTAAAGATTGATATGCAACTTTAGACAATTACTATCAAATATATGCAAATCCCTATAGGAACAAAATTGGGTATTAATAATAAATTGCTTTACACGGCTGTATTTGCCCTTGTTGCAGGATGCCACCAACAAGAAGCAAACGACAGTACAAATACTGTGAAACTCCCAGCCTATCAATACGATGGTTTCTCTGGTTCAGCACGCTTAAAAGGAAACTTAGAGTTAAAGCAAGGATGTCTTTATGTGAAAGATATACTCATTGTCTTTCCAGAACATAGCGCTCAGTGGGATGCTGAAAAAAACACTTTAAGTTATAAAGGTCAGCAGATCGGCTTAGGGGGCATATTAGATATTACTGGAGGGAGTGGTAATTTTGAGCAAGACAATCTACGCATTAAACATTTGAGTCCCATGTGTGATCATCAGAATATTTGGTTTGCTGGATAATCTTTTGTGAAGAGTATGAGTAAAAAAAGCCCCCGTCTGGGAGCTTTTTCCAAATAGTTTATGCGCTGTTATTTACAGCTTAAAAACTTAACTTGGGTGAATTTCTGCCGTCAATCTTTGCAAGTCATGACCCGAAGGTGCTTGGTAAACGCGTAAACCAAACTCGGGAAGAATCGCAATTAAATGGTCAAAGATATCTGACTGAATTGCTTCATAAGATACCCATGCAATCGTGTTGGTAAATGCATAAATTTCTAACGGCAACCCTTGGCTGGTCGGCTGTAACTGACGAACAATAATGGTTTGATTTTGAGCAATACCCTTGTGCTGACGTAAGTAAAATTCAACATAGGCTCTAAATGTACCAATATTGGTTAGACGGCGCTTGTTGTAACGAGATTGATTGCTTAAATGCTTATTGAATTCTTCAATCTCAGAGTTCTTTGCATTTAAGTATTGATCTAACAATAAAAAGTCTTTGAGCTTTTGTTGCTCTTCATCACTCATGAAATGAACGCTACTTTGATCGATAAAAAGTGAACGCTTCATTCGACGGCAACCCGAGTTGCTCATGCCTCGCCAGTTTTTAAATGTATCGGTCACGAGCTTATTGGTCGGAATGGTGGTATAGGTTTTATCAAAGTTTTGAACAGTCACGGTATGCAGTGAAATATCAATTACATCACCATCTGCATTGAGTGATGGCATTTCAATCCAGTCGCCAATACGCACCATGTCATAAGAGGCAATTTGTACACTCGCCACCAAAGACAAAATAGTGTTTTGGAAAACCAGCATTAATACCGCTGCCATTGCACCAAAACCAGCAAGTAAAGTGAACACATCCTTTTTAAGGAATGTTCCCAAAATCATGAGGCCACAGACAACAAATAAAATGAGTTTAACCAGTTGCAAGTAACCTTTAATCGGTTTGTTTCTAGATTTTGGATTACGCTGATAAATAAGGTTAAAGATATTTAACAGTTCGCTGACTGTAAGCGCCAGTGTAAGAAAAATGAATGCTTGTGCCGCCATCTCTACAAAAGCAATAAACTTCGGAGATAGATGAGGAACCGTTGCAATACCGTTCATAATCACAACGGCAGGAACAATATTTGCAAATTTCTTTATAACGCTATGCTGAGCAAAAATAGACTGATTTGGTGATTTGAGTTTTGTGACTAAATGACGAACGCCCCGAACAATAATGCGTTTGGCAATAAAATTTGCTATTGCAGCAAATAAAATCAAAATCGTGAGTGAAACCAACATTTCTAGCCAAGGATATTGACTTAACTCACCCCGAATATCACGGAAAAAATTTAAAAAATCCAAACCTATACACCTTTAAACTTTATTTTCAATAATTTTAAGGGTTAAGGCATTTGATCATAAGGTTTGTTTACATATGTAGTCATAAATACAACAACTAAGTTATATACCCTGCCCAAATTTAATTACGATCCGTTAATTTTAAAGCTTCATCTGCTTAGGGTTCAGACCAATTATATAAACTAGATCAGGCGTATCAGTTCATTTAGAATAATGCGTTAAACGAATAATTCTGGTTTGAGTGAGTGAAATTTTCTGATTTTTTGACTTTTATTGGAACAGTCTGGTTCAGCTTATTGTTTATCTATATTGCTTGGATATTTTTTCTTAAAAGTCAGTTTCAAAGATTTTTAATTTATAAACGAGGAAAGATGACTTCTGCCGAGGTCGTATATTTTCAAGACTCATTAGCTAAGGTGCAATATCGCCCTTTATGTTATGTCAAATTGAAATTTCAAACTGAGCAAGGCCAAGTCCTTACTGAAAATCTAAAGGTGCTTATTGCTAAACAAGATCAACATAAATATAAAGTGGGTAGCGTTATCAATATTAAATATGACCCTAAAAATTTCAAGAATATTTCGATATTGGGTGAAGTGATGATTTAGGTCATTAGAGATTATTTAAAAAATACGATAATCCCTGTGGGGCACGCCCATTTAAACGACTACTTGTGGTTACTCGTACCAGATTACTCCAAGTAATATTGCAACAATGATGGATCAATTTTTTAATTAAAGATACATCTTCATGACATGAAATAGGCTCAAAGCCACCGACCAAAAGATAGACCTCTGCACTAAAACTTAAATTTGCCCCGTGAATATGCTCGTGGTCCATCTGATCTTTATAGTGCGCTAAATATTTTTGCTGTTTCGTTATAGAGAGATGACTAAAATCATCAAGCGTCACAGTGCCGCAAATTGCATCTGTAGGTTGGTGCTGGATTTGATAGCGCAGCCAATCAGGACTCACCACGGTGTCTGCATCGGTACATGCAATCCAAGTTACACCACGCCCGATTAAATGACGGATTCCTAAATCCCTCGCTTGCCCCACGCATGCATAGTTGCATTCAATCCAGTTGATTTGATGGCTTTGTACAATCAACCGCGACTGATCTGTACAGCTATCGAGTACAACAAGCACTTCTACCTCATAACCACTAATGTTATCTATGGCGACCTGAATAGATTGCAAACAGGCCGATAGATAATACTCTTCGTTATGCGCTGGAATGACGATGCCTATTTTCATCTTAGTTTTTCCTGCTGCGCTAAAGAGGAAGTGTTCGCCGTCCACAGATCAATCATAAAATCTGGATCATTTAAACTGAGGTAATGATGAAACGGAAAATGTTGCTGAAAAGCTTGATGGACTTGCTCTGCATTTAATTCAAAATCTTGAATTTCATGACGCCAGTGACAACACAAAATCTCACCGTCATCATTTAAACTATGCTTTAATTTTTCAATAAACTGATGTAATTCATCCTTGGATAAGTAATAGGCCATCTCACTAATTAAAATCAGATCAAACTTTTGAATTGAGTAGTCTTCGGGTATTTTCCAGTTCTCAACCACCACATGCTCAAATTCTTTTAAACGCTCGGACGCCAAGCGAACAGCACTATCAGAGACGTCTATACACACTAACTCCTCAGCTCTTTGCGCCAAATGAAAACTTAAATGTCCATTTGAACAACCCACTTCTAACACTTTTGGGTAACGAGGTTTTGTCAGCAGCGCGAGACAAATTTGTCTTTTACGAGCTTCATACCAATGAAAGTCATAGCCCCATGGGTCACTGTTATGACGATATAAATCTTCAAAGTACACGCGAGAATGAATCACTCAAATAAACCTCATAAGGCATTAAAAGACGTTTAATCGCATTTGGAGAGAGAACGGCGGCATTACCCGTAGTTTCATCTGCTTCAAGTTGGGTTTTAAACTGCAAAATTGCTTGATGTTTTTTAGTTAGCTGTTCTTCGGTTAAGCGGTAGGCTTTTGCTCGGTGCCAATCAATGCGTGGGTCTAAAGGCTCTGCCCAATGCCAAGCCCAAATTAATACGTGTAAACAGAGTAGTTGCTTAGCGGTTGCATAGGCTTGTACGGTTTTACCTACTGCTTCATGGTCTGGGTGACCATCAAATTCATAGCTACAAATTAGAATATCGTTGGCTTGAACCAACTTGTCTAAACTCTGCCACAGTTGATCGGTTTGCAAATGAATCTGACCATCTAACAAATTAAGCTCTATATGCTCGGTGAACTTTGCTACGCCTAGACAATTTAAGGCTGCCAAGCTTTCTTGCGGGCGAAGAGTATTAAGCTGATCTGGAGGATATTTTGTAGAGTTAGGATGACTTTGGGTGCCGTTACTTACCGCTAAAACCAAAATCTTGCAGTTCAGTGCAAACAGCTGCTGCATTAATCCGCCACAGCCAAGCACTTCATCATCCGGATGTGGGGCTACAATTACTACTCTTTTTGAGCGGAATAGCTCAAGATCTAAAGCTGCTAACGGTTGTTCTTTAAATGCCTTTAACCATTGCTCTTTGGCCGTACCCTCACCAAAAATAACGCGGTCTTCAACTAAAGGATGTTTTAAAGTTCCCATAGGCTTTGCTCCGACACACAGAGTTCTGCAATTTGTTCATAGTCAAAAGCAGCATGACTTTGCCTGATAAACACAGGCAGATCAGCCATGAGCTGAGCAAATGTCGCATCTTCACAAAAAGGACGAGCACCCAAGGCTTTCCCTACTCGCTCAATAATGCTCAGGCAGCATTGTTCTGTTTGAGCACGTAATATGCGTATTTCCCGCTCATGACTTAGCGTTGGTTTATGGTCTATGAGCTTGGCAACATATTGAAAATACTGCTTAGTGATTTCTAGCTGCTGAGCGACCTCACCTAAATATAATTTTTTATAAGGATTCGGAGTTGCCTGACAGCTTTCTTGCAAAAAGTTAGCTAGACGCACGGCGGCACCATACCAACAGGCCGCTACACCTGCTGCACCATGCCAAAAACCTGGGCGTTTTAAATAACTATTTGGCTGACCAATCAATTTAACAGGTGTATTTTTAAAAGTTACTTGCGCAGTCTGTGTCGCATGCATGCCTACAGCGTGCCAGTGGCTTAAATCGGTTGTAATGGATGGATGACTTAAGTCGACAATACAAAGCTGCGCCAGCCCTTGCTGATCTTTATAACTTATTAAAGCTTTTTGAATGAATTCAGCACCAGAGCACCAAGGTTTTATGCCATTACAAAGATTGTCTTTTATTTGCAATGGTGCTGGTCCACCGTCTGCTGCCCAAACTGCCCAAGTCTGGTCATCTATTTCTTGCTGATAACCCAATTCATTTAAAATGCTTAAAGCATCACAATGAGACTCAAAAAGCTTAGCTAGACTTAAATCAACTCCAGCAATCTGCGCAAAAAGTTGCCAACGTTGATAGGTTTGACCCGAAGCTGGATGAGGCAAATTTTGAGTTAAATTTACAAGCTGAAAAAGTAAATTTATACGAAGCTTACTTTTATCTTCAGCTAGGGCAGCTTCAAATTCACTCAAACTGCTCAGTATCGTCATGTTTATAGGTATTTTAATATTCATTGCAAATAATTATTTATAAGACTTAACCCAACCATAACTAAAGATTTCTGTTTAGATAAACATATAAATTGTAATAAAAAGAAAAATATTATTAGTTTTATATCTAATTATTTCATTGTTACTCAAATATCATGATTAAGTGAACTTATAATCCGATCATGTAAGGTTTATTAAAAACTCAACATTTAATCGATTATTTAAAGTAGTTTAGTTCTTACCGTTTTTCTATTTCCAAAGAAGAGGTCTAAAATGAACACTTTAAATATTAATGATATTAAAAAACACGCAGATGTTATTGCTTCTTGTGGCACCAAAGTAGGTACTGTCGATCATCTTGATGGCGAGAATCAACTCAAACTCACCCGAGATGAAAGTGGTCAACATCACCTCATTCCTACTGGATGGATTGGGGAGGTAAAAGAAGACCAAGTTATTCTGAATAAAAACTCAGAAGAAGTTAAAGATCAGTGGCAAGCGATCTAAACTTCTAAGTAAGCTAGCTAGTTTTAGCTAGATTAAAATAAAATAAATTTATAACTAAAAATTTAAATTATAAAAACTAAAGCTCCTTTTTATTAAGGAGCTTTTTTTATTCATCTCATATTTAAAATAAATAAAGCTTACCCTCGTGTTGTGTTAAATATACCCAATCTTTAACAGAGTTGCTTTTATCTCTATAAACCTTTTTGAGGCTCATTTTGTCCCTTAAGCACATGGTGATCAATTTTACTTAATGCTAAAAATTGTCCATTCGCATTAAATGAACAATTATGAATAGGGTGACATATATGATCACAGGGAATCATCAGCTTAAAGCAAGAAAGGTCCATTTCGATTTTACCGAATCATCGGTCTGTTGGATGCCGAATGATCCTCTATGCTCGCATGTCGCCAATGGCATCAACATGCTCTTGCCGGCTGGTGAGTTTTGGTTTTGCCGTGTGTTTAATAAAACCCTTCCCTTGATTACCGATGAAGCACTAAAACAAGAAGTGATTGGATTTGTCCGCCAAGAAGCTGCTCATGCACGTGCCCATGAAAAAGCACAGGACTTCTTACGTGAAAATGGTTACGACATTCAAGAAACACTCAACCGTGCCCATTTTGTTTTTAATATTTTGTTGGGTGACAAACCTCTAGGCATACCTTTTTTAAAAGGCGAAAAGCTTGATGAATATTGGTTACTTTTCCGAGTGGGAGTGATTGCTGCAATCGAGCATTTTACTGGAACCATTGGTCAATGGACACTCGACAGTAAGACGTGGGACCAAGCCGACCCTGCTATGGCAGATTTGTTCCGTTGGCATTTAGCTGAAGAAGTTGAACATCGCTGTGTTGCTTATGATTTATTTGAGCACCTTTTAACAAACAAGTTTGGGTTTTATGTGTCGCGCCAAGTGATTATGGCGGCGGTTTTCCCACTGTTTATTTACTTCCTTGCTGACTTTGCCCGTAGTTTAGGTAAGCAAGATTTAGAACACGAAGATATTCAAAAATTGATGCGCCGTGGCTACTTCAAAATTATTCGTGAATTTGAAAAAACCGCAACTCGCTCAGACAACTTACCGACCATTAAATATTTGTGGAAAGCGACGTTAAGATGGGTTTCTCCAAAATTTAACCCAATTCATGAGGGAGATACCGCGCAAGCTTTAGCTTATATGGCTCGCTCGCCTGCAGTTCAATATTTTGAAGGTATGGCACAGGCTGCAAAACCTGCGACATTAAGCTAAGCAACTATTTTTATTTAGAATGAAAAGCCTCCTTGTTTGGAGGCTTTTTCTTTAGAGAGTTTTGTCGCTTAAGCAAAATTTAAAAAGAAATAATCCAACAACCGACCTCTTTCATCTACCACATTTTTATCTAAAAGCTGAACCATTGCCCCATCAATCATAAATAAGAACATGTAAGCATCTTGGAGTGAAGCCGAAGATTTTAAGGTTAAAAGCACCTTATAGATTTCGCTAACCAACCAGTTTCTATAATCAATCACGACTTTATAGGCAACTGGGTAGAGCTTTTCTATTTCAAAAATTGCTTTAAAGGGTAAATGATAAAAGCCATTTAAGTCGGCATGTAAAAGGTAAATCTGCTTAAGTTTATCGAGCACCATTTGCTCACGGTAAGAATTAATAATGGAAAACACTTTTACTTTGAGCGCGTCTTTTTGAAAAGTGAGACACATCTCGATGAGTCGTGCTTTTGAGTGAAAGTCGTTGTAAAAAGTAGCCTTGGCGACTTTGGCCTCTGCAATAATTTGGTCGACTCCGACCTTATGAAACCCATATTGATTAAATAAGTCTTTTGCTACGAGAAGCACTTTTAATGCTTTAAAGGAAGATTGTAAATTTGGCATAGATATACCGCTTAAAATAATTTTTTGTTGTATCTAAAAGAGATAGAAATGCCGTCACTCTTAAAATGAGTGCTAAAAACAGGCATGCAAAAGCCGCACAAAATGGCGTGCTGACCTATCTCAAGTTTTATAGTTGCTGTGTTTTAGATTCTTAAGGTGTAGAAAACCTAGAGTCGATTGAACCGCTTTATAGATTGCTCGAGTGGTATGAATAGAGAAACTTTGGCAAAAGTCAATAAAGAAGAAATAGTACGCATAGCGGACTCCTTTGGGTATAAAGAAGTTTCGCCACATCACTGCTAAATGATTATGGTGGCGAAACGAAAAGGGGTTAGCAGACTGATTTACCCAAAAATCAGCACATCCGAAGATGTCCCCCTCCCGTTCCGCCGCAGAGGGAGACACGTAGGGATGCCCACAAAAAAGAGAGACTTTTTCGTGTGCGTTGGGTAAATACGGCCTGCTAAAACCGACTGGCAATGTGGCCAGCAAGCAAAGGATAATCGGAGGGGTTTTAGGTGTCAATGTGATATTGGCTACAAATAAAGCTTTAAAAACATGAGTAAAAAAAATTTATTAATACCTTAGAGAATGATTTTATTTTTTTAGATTTTAAAATGTAAGTAAAACTTAAAAATGCAATTTGTTATATTAATTCATTAAGACTTTGAATACCGAGTTTTACGCCATAGCTACCTTCACTATCGTTATCAAGCCAACCACCATTAATTAAAGCTGGCACAGTCTTATTTATCACTTTACCAGCTAATAGTTTGGCATCATCCCTACTTAAATAGCCAACTGTTAAACCGTTAATTTCAATTTTAACTGCGTTCTTGTCATAAGCATTAAAAGGTTCAGAGACAACTCTAGCCATTACTTCTACATATTTTGACTTTTCTTGTTTAGGCCCAGCAATCTTTCTTAAATTTGCTTGATAGGATTGCTCCCCAACAATATCAACCAAATAGACTATTGATCTTTCACCAGTGAGATTTTTCTTCTTATGTTTTTTACTTAATATTAAAAATAAAACCAATAAGCCAAATACTGCCAATATCATTTCCATTCTTTTTCCTCTTATTATTCATAAAAAATATAAAACTAAAGATATTAAAAAGAGTAAACCAGAAATCAGCTTACTCTTTCATACCCTTATTTAATGACAATGATGGTCACCAGTTTTACTATTCGTATGACATCCTTTAGAGTTTGTACCCCCAGAATGAGCATTAACCTGTGTAACTGCTAAACCGATTAGACAAATGAATAAAAGTTTTTTCATGAGTTTATTTCCTTCAAGTCGGAATTATAATTGAGTTTTTATTGTACAAAATAAAATTATTAAGCTTTGATAAAACAGATGAGTGACTTATAAACTTTAGTCTAGTTTCTATTTATAACCATTTTTTGAAATATCCCTTTAAAAAGATAAACCATGAAAATTTGCATTGTAGGCCCTTCTGGCGCTGGTAAAACAACTATCACTAAGAAATTAGCTGATGAATTAAAGATATCAACTTATGAGTTTGATGAGATCTACTGGAATATAAGTGGAACTGAGTTTTTAAAGAATTCGGAAGAAACAATCTCAAGTGGTACTCAAGAAATCGCCTTACAAGATAGCTGGATTGTAGAAGGAGCTTACGATAAACGTTTACTTCCATTACTTCTTGAATGCTCTTTAATTTTAAAAATGGGAGTTCCTTTTTATTTAAGAACAATAAGGCTTTTACAACGTTACTTAAAGTCTGTAGCTACAGGCAAAAGACCTAAAGAAACTCTAAAAAATACATTAGAGCTGATTCAGTTTTCACATAGTTTTGATATACGTTTAGAAAAATTTCTGAGTAGTAATGCTCAACTCTCTAAAAAGACTATTCCTTTTAATAACTTTTCAAAAGCTATAAATATTATTCAGACTATTTTTAAAAACAATTAATTCACTTATGAAATCATGATGAAAGAACGGAGGTGGGTTGACAGACCAGCCATCTAGAACTGGCACGCATAAAGCGTCCCGTCTCCGTTCTATCGCAGAGAATAATAAGACAAATTATATGTGTCAATGTGATATTAGGTAGTTTTTTTAGGTTTATTTTCTATTTAGTTGGCGAATTATATATGGTGATATACCGATAAAATGAATAATTAAATACACCTTATCGGCTTGCTAGAATCAGTTTTTAAAACCTTTTTTTATTTTTTAATATAATTTGGAAAGTCCTTTAAAACTCTACTACATAATTGACCTTTTGCATCTTCTCTTTTTCGCTCTTCAAATTGTTTCATACCAAATTTCATGACCTCTCTACCGTATTTATCGCCTAACTCATGCTTAGTACATTTTTCGGCAGTATCCTTTAACTCTTCTGAATAATAGTGATAAGTACAATCAAGTTGAGCACGGCTTAAAAAACCGTGTAGTTCTACTACTTTCTCACATTGTGTTTGCTCTAGAAGACTTTTAGTTGCTGGACCTGCATAAATTGATGTTCCTACCAATAAAGTGAAAATCGTTACTAAAAAATTACGCATTATTTCCCCGACAAAGTTATTAAAAGTATTAGTGATAATATTGCGGGTGTATTAAATAATAATTATTTATAAGTGTCTATTAATAATAAAGAAAATTAGATACTCCTTATCTCTTTTGAATACTTAATCACCTTACAAAAAATGTGTGATTAAGTTTTAATAAATAAATGATATTAAATTTGTTTTATAACCATCTTTAATATTATTCGAGTTATTCGAAAACAGAGTTTTAGTGATATTTAATCCATTACTAATCTACTAAAACCCTTATTCATAACACTACGTTAAAACCCTAATTTCTTAAATACAAAATAACCCACATGGCTTTCAAAGCTACCGTCATTTTGAATTTTGAAATATTTCTTAACGAGGTCAGATGAACCTTCCTGCAAATAACGTAAAGTTTTGACTTGATCTTCAGGAGTTTTCATACGCTTCACCCAACTATTAAAATCTAACGAAAGCGTTTGTTTATCTAAACCAACCAAATCAAAGCCTGCATCTTCAATAAAATAGACCCACTCTTTCACACTATAGTTTCGTACATGGCTTGGGTCTCGAATCGTTTCGATCGTCTGTAAAAAAGTATCTAATATGGGCGAGCTAGAACTGATAATGTCTACAAAAATAACAATACCATCAGGCTTAAGCACGCGGTTTACTTCTTTCATGGCAGTCGGAACATGCTGCCAGTGATGCGCAGAATATCGGCTAATGACGACATCAAACTGCTGATCACTAAAAGGCATATCTTCAGCAATGCCCTGCTGCACAAAGATGTTTTTTAATTTGCGTTGGCTGGCAGCCTTCGACACCGTGTCTAACATTTCATGAGATAAATCGTAAGCAAAAACAAGGTCGGCATACGGAGCAACATTGTAAGAAACATGCCCACCACCACAGCCCAAATCAAGGACTACAGCCTTTTCAATTTTCTGAATTTCATGAATAAATTTATTAAATTCAAGTCCTTCAGAGTGAGCTTGGCTGTTTAAATAGTCGAGAGATTTATTTTGATATTGTTTTTGATTTATATCATGCTGGGTGATCATAACCTTGCTCCTTCTATGTAATGGAATCACATTAAAGGAAAATTTAGATAAAAAATAATGATTAGTTTTTCTTCAATTGATAAATAAAAGTTATTATTTAGTTTATTTTTATATGCCATGCCAATTGATAAAAATAGATTTAAAGATTAATAAGAAATCCGCAAAGAGCACTGTTTAGTCACCCTTACTGAAACAGTGCTCTTTGCTCCATCCCAACCTCTATCCAGAAAGGTTCGATGCATAGAAATAGTGTATGTACCTTCGACTCAAAATGTTTCCTGTATTTTTTAAAATTTTTAAACATTCACAGCATAAAAATGAAGTATATTAATTTTTATCAGAAGATTCTTCTTTGGTTTATATTTTGAACAGAACAGAATACACACTAGATCGTATAGATCGGAAAATTTTATCTGCATTACGTGGAAATGGCCGTTTAACCGTTGCTCAACTGGCCGAAGAAGTAGGTCTTTCATCTTCTCCGTGCTGGACTCGACTGAAACGTCTAGAAACTTTAAAAATTATTGAAGGATATACGGTAAACGTAAGCCAAAAAGCGATTGGCATTCATGAAGTCTTTTTTATTGAAATTACTTTAGAGCGCCATGATGACGAAATGCTAGAAAATTTCAGTGAAGCATTAGCAGATATACCTGAAGTAGTGGAAGCGCATCTCGTCACAGGTGATTATGATTATCTGGTTAAAGTAGCAGTCAAAGATGCTGACCATTACGAGCGATTTTTAAGAAAGAAACTTTATTCAATTAAAGGAATACGCCACACCCGTTCGACCTTTGCCCTACGCCCTCTCAAATCTGCTAATACAGCCGATTTAATGTTAATTGAATAGAAGAGTTAAACACTTAGAGATAATTCCTTAATTTATTGATTTAAAAATCTTTATTAAGGGAAAACCTAGAAAATATAACAGCTCATAGCTCTGTTATATTTTTTTTAAAAAATTCTGTATCTATGATTACAGCCTTCACTTCTTCAAAATGTAATTAATCTAAATTGGAGGCATCGCCATGAACATTTTGAAGAAAAAAAATAAGGCCAGTTTTGTATTCTTTATTATTACTCTCTACTCTTTTATTGGGTTTGGCTTAGGCTTCGTTATTTGGGAATACTTTTTAAAGGCCTAGTTTGCTAAAGAATAGCTAACTCACATCAGATGTAATTTCTGACGTAATTTCTTTACTACGATGATATGCGGCCTTCATAGCTAAACGTATATCATCAGATACATTTCCTAGTTCAAACATTCTGAGTGCCGATTCGGTAATCCCGTTAGCCAACGTCACCTTGCCACACAGATCCGCTGGTGGGACATTACTTTTACGGACCATTTCAACTGCACCACTAGCCGCTTGGAGTGCTAAATCTAGAGCAAATTGTTTATCAAGTCCTAAAGAAACCCCTGTCTTTATCATGCTATCTAAAATATAGAAAAAGTAAGCCGGTCCCGAACCAGACAAAGCAATAATTGCGTCTGTCTGAGTTTCAGACGGCGCCCAAAAAGTCTGACCCGTTGCAGAGTACAGCATTTCGATTAGGTCTTTATCAAGCTGGTCCATTTGCTCTGAAGCAATAAGCACATGCGTCCCCATATGTGTAAGCACAGGTGGATTTGAAATTACACGAACAATTTTTTTCGAACCCGTAAAACGAGTCAAGTTTGCAATATCAATTCCCGCCATCATAGAAACGATAATTTTACTAGCTAACCATTTTTTTAGCGGTACAAGTGTCTCTTTTAACTGTTTCGGATCTAATAGCAAAACAACAATTTCAGCTTTTTTGATTCCATTTTCTTTTTGCTTCAAAGCATTTGTATCATTAATTTTTTTCTCTTCAATTAATTGTATTTTTTCTTTTTTAAATCCTTTTAAAACCAACCCTCCTATTAAAGCTAAAGCTAAATTACTACTGCCAATAAAACAAATATTAGGTTGTACTGCACTTAACATTTAAAATGTTTTCCTTTCTTAAGAGAGGTTTATAAAAATAAATATTATCTATAGTTTAATTATGGATATTGAATTAATGATGACCGTCTGAATAAAGAGCCCACTTTAATAAAATATATTATTAAAGTGGGGTTTGTTTTATTTGCGCAATAAATAAAACAACTTTAGCTTAAGCCTAATGTATTACTATTGTTAATAAATACTACACAAAAAATGTTAAACTATGTAACTTACACTAAGGTTGTGTAAACCGCTCTAGAAACATTATATTTAGCTTAAGTAAAGAATATTCACCATTTAATAAGAAAATCTTTAAATTATTAGAATCCACGAAAGTATTCTAGCTCACGCAACTAAAGAGCTTCTATCTTATTCGCTAAAATTCTCTCGGCTTTTCTGATTGCCTGCTGTAAATCAATATCTTCGCATACCCAAAAAGTAAAAATTTTTCCAAATAGGTGGAAATGCTGTTTAACATACTGAGAGCTATTGTCTGAATAATGCTCTTCTATCTTAAAAACATCATTATGATTTTCTATCTTTTGACCGTCTAAAATACCGCCAATACAAATATCCATTTTAGTACCATACACCTAATTACTTATATTTTAACAAAAATTTAGAAGCACTTTTAAGAGCATATTTTTATTCTGCTTTTTATTTTTAAAGATAAGTTTAATTAAAACTTATAAAAAACCCACAACATAGAGTGGGTTTTTTAACTCTACTTAAGCACTTTAGCCTTAAACATATTCTATTTAAATAATATATTCAAAACAACTCTAGTCGATCTATGAAGTTATGCATTCTGAAGAATCATAATATTTGAAGCTTGTGGGCCTTTTTTACCCTGTATTACAGTAAACTCAACACGTTGGCCTTCTAATAGAACTTTAAAACCTTGTGTTTGAATATCGGTAAAATGAGCGAAAATATCTTTACCTTCATCAGCAGCAATAAAACCAAAGCCTTTAGTTTCATTGAACCATTTTACTGTACCAGTAGAAGTAGACATATATTTATCCTAAATTTTAAAATATTATAACTTATTATTGGGGAAACCAATTTAACTAAAAAAATAGACGTGAAAACTTAAATATCTGAATAAACCGAAGACTTAATAAATAAAACTGCGAAATAGAAATTTATGATGACAAGAATATTTTGTTAGTTATGCTCGACTATACACGCTTCAAAATCATTTGCAATCGATATTCAAAATAATTAAAGCAAGAAAAATTTTATAGTGTTGACTCAACATCTTTCATCTTGATTTGATTAAAGATCCTTTCAATTAAAAATCTAATATTTTATATTTTAATTGAAAGAAGTACTTTTAATTCTTGAGTTACTGATGCCATTAATAGAATTTCTGTTCACCAGCAGGGCGTGTTTTAAAGCGTCGGTGAAACCACATGTATTGTGTAGGGGCAATGCGAATTTGGTTTTCAATAATCTTGTTTACCCTTTCAGCGTCACTGACTTCACAGCCACTTGGGAAATTTTCTAATTTAGGTTCTACTAAAACATGATATTGCGGATTACGAATATCACCACTACGGTAAAAATATAAAGGCACGGCTGCTGCTTTTGAGATATCCATTAGTCTGCGATGCGCTGTAACAGTAGCTGCCTGAATACCAAAAAATGATGCCATTACGCCTTGTTTTAAGCCAAAATCCTGATCTGGGCTATACCATATCGCATGCCCATGTTTAAGGTTTTGTATGAGTCCACGCATGTTGTCTCGAGCAATTTGGTTTTTATACACTCGCGCACGACTACGATGAATCAGAAAATCTAAAAACGGATTGTTTTGAGGTCGGTAAACCACGTCCATATTAAAGAATAAAGTACACGCCGCTCCACCTGCATCTAAAAGCGTACTGTGGGTACCTAATAAAAGTACGCCATTTTCCTGATTATTAGTTAAATTTTCTAAACCATCTATGTGGACACGGCTTTTAAACCAATTTGGGCAATACCAAGCATTGAGAGCTTCAAATACACCCGTTAAAGTATCAACAAAAACCTGTTTAGCTTTTGCCTCGATTTGCAAAGGTGTTTTTTCTGGAAAACATGCTTGTAAATTACGTAGTGTAGTTTTTCTTCGAGAACTTAAAGATTTCCACGCTATTTTTGATAGAAAATCAGCAAGGCGCCATTGAATAGCCCAAGGTAACATCGCAAATAACATTAGAATAAAAGCTAAAAACCATATACCCCAATATTTAAACGCTAAAAAGGAAAATTGAAACTCGCCAGATTTAAACTGCCGTTCATTTTTCGTCATACTATAGATTTCTTGAGGTATAGACTTAGCATACTAACATGCTCAATTTTTAAGGTTGTGTGTTTATGTTGCTTTCACTTTTATAGTTTTATATGCCCTATTTATTTATACAAATCTATATTTTAAATATTTAATCTATGTAAGACTTAAATATACATAACCTTCTGTATACAACGATTATTTTCTCATTTAAAGTAACCGCACAATCTTGCCTCAATTGATAAATAGGATATATCAGCGTGAGCGGTCTTTTAGTATTTATAACAATAGCATTTCTTACCCTATTAAGCCCAGGACCGGGAGTTTTATTTACTGTCACAAATTCAATTAACTATGGTGTAAAAACTGCTTTGTTTGGAATAAGTGGGTTAATTATTGGTATGTTTGTGATCGCTGTAATTTCTGCCAGCGGTGTAGGACTTATTATTACAAGTAACCCTACTATTTTTACGGTTTTAAAGTTTATTGGTGCATTTTATCTAATGTATCTCGGATATAAAAACTTCACTAAAAAACTTGCAACGCAAGAGTTAATGACCGATCAACAAAAAGATAAAGCTGTAAGTAAATCTAAATTGTTTTATCAAGGCCTATTCGCATCTTTGCTTAATCCTAAAACAATCGTATTTTTTATCGCACTCTTCCCTCAATTTATTGATATCAAGAAAGAGATTTTAAATCAATTTTTAATTCTTTCTTTAACCTTCTGTTTTATTGGTTTTTTAATTCATTTAGTTTACGCAAACTTCTCTTCAATTTTTAAAGAGAAGATGTTGGCTGGAAATAATTTCTCGATTCTCAACAAAATTAGTGGCGCTATTTTCTTTCTGCTTGCCATTTTACTCATCGCACAATAAAGCATTGCTCGACCTATTATTTGTTAAAAAGCCTTAACTCGTGGTTAGGCTTTTTAACTCATTAGATCTTTAAACATGCTCTCTTCTAACGCATTTTTTAGAGTGTTACTCTGTTTAATATCCAACCGTAAAAGAAATCTTCGTAGTTAGGATTGTTCTCGGTAATTTCAATATAATGCTGTCCTTGCATAATATTTAAAATGCGCACGAATACTTTTTCTCCCTCTTTATTACGTCTATTTAAGTACGTAGCTAGTGCTTGTAAAGTTAGAGGCCCGTACTGGCCATCTACCACAAGATTTGGGCAACCTTCCTTCCCCTGCTTATTCAGCAGATTTAAAGCACGTTGTAATAAAGGCTTAGTAAAATTGACGCCACAATTTATAGCTGTATCCAGTAACTCTTCTGCAATAGCTGGGCTAATCGCATTAATCTGGTCAAACTGGGGTTCAAGCCAGTATTTTTGCTTATAAATAGATTTGGCGACACTTAAGGGCAAGTCTTGCATGTTGCCTTGATATCCGTTCGATCGAGCGACTGCTTCTGTAATGCCAAATTTAGTCGCATGGCCATGATCTGATGGATGGTTAACATACCCGCCTTCTCGGCTGATCATTTTTTCTAAGTATTGGTCGATATTCATTTTATTCTACCTTTATATTTAAAGCTGTCTTTAGCTATTTTGAAGATCATCTTTTGCTTTTTTTAGGTCTTTGATGACCTCTACAATCGTTTTGCCTTCTTGTTTATTGATGAAGTTAAATATCCATCTCACAATAGCCCAGCCTGGTAAACCACAAATGAAGAAGAATCCAGATAGGGTGATCATTCCCCAAATATCGGATACCCATTCATGCAGGTTCCATTTCATAATAATGAATGAGCCGCCTGTCAGGCTTGAAACTACTGTACAGATGAGAGCAACAATCCATTCTTGTGGAGAACGAGGAAAACGCATCATTAATACAACTGCGACAACTAAGCTGACTGCTAGAGCCACCATAATTGCAATACTATAAAAATTTAAAAATGTGGCTAACCCACTGCTAGAAACTGTTTCCATGACTTTGTCCTGCGCTAAAGGGTAAAACTTGAAAACTCATCACGTTGACCAGCTTGTGGTTTTCAATGTTTATTAATCCCTTCGTTTTCTTTATTACAGTCAATAAAAAACACTAACGCTTTAAAGCAGCGCTAAATTGCAAGACGAACTTATCCTTGACCCCATTTATTTCAGGGGTCCGAGAAAGAATGTTTGTATGCTAAAGCCTGTTAGTGTGCACCGTTTAAGGCTTGTTCAATCAACTCAATCACTGTGATTGCACCAATCGCTTTTTGCATAGAGACTTGATCATCGAATTCGAATGCGTCATCTTCAAGCTCATTTACAATCTGCTTGGCCTCCTCAAGTGCCCTTTTTATTTTTTGTACCTTATATTTGTTTACGTCTTTGGCAATTGTCGGGATATACCCTCCACGTTTTGCATTTTTAAGTTGTTTAGCTCTGTTCTGCATTGCTGTAGTCATTCACTATCTCCAACTCAATGTACTCGTTAGTAAGGCGTCTTTATCGTTTGTTATTCTTGAGGTTTTGATACATTCTTTGAGCAATATAGCTAAGCTATGACTACAAATGTGTGTTCAAAACGTTTCATCTGGTACAACAATCATAAAGAACCCAACTATATGCAATTAAGCCACTAATTTATAAACAAATATTTCCTTTTCTAAAAATGTAAAAAAGTATTAAATTTTGTGGATTTAAGCTTTTTACACGCCTTAATTTTTTGACCAAAAAGTTCATATAAGGCTTTGCCGTATATCGGAAACTTTTGTTAGGTCTCACAATCTTTGTTAAATTCTTCATGTTCTTGATACCCTTTATCGACGAACATTAAGCCTGATCCACGGAATCGGGCTTTTTTTTATTCCAATTTTTGTTTTGATAGCCTGTTTGCAAATAATAATTGAGCTATCTCCCTTTTATTCTGCTACCTGTAGAAACAAAATAAATTTAGCTTCCATCTCAAAGCTTTGATAAAGCGATAAATAGTGACTTAGGTACCATTTAAATTTTCTCTATTCATCTTGAGATATAACTGATATTATAACTATAGTTATTATTAGTCAATAACTATAGTTGTTTTACTCTATATAACTTAAGTTATATATTTGTTATAAGTTTACTGGTGTAACCATTATGGCTCTTAAAGACCGTTTAAAAGACTCTAGAATTAAAGCCAAAAAAACTCAGGCTGAAGTGGCAGAAGCTGTAAAGATGTCGCAACCTGCCTATCAGGCTTTAGAGTCAGGGAAAAATTTAAAATCCGCATTTCTTCCTTTAATTGCTCAATTTTTAGGAGTGGATGGTTATTGGTTAACGACAGGGAATACTGAAGACTCTTTTAGAGAAAGTGATGTATTTAGCCCGACTGTAGTAAGTGCAGAATCTACCGATCAATATGTCTGGATTGAAGTTGTAGAAGCTAACTTTTCTTGCGGGACAGGTGAATCTATTGAATTTCACTTTGATGCTATTAATGGAAAAATTCCATTCCCTGCTTCATTCTTTAAAGAAAAACGCGTTGCTCAAGAATGCATGCGTATTATTAAAGCTAAAGGCGATAGCATGACCGACTACATTAAAGACGGTGATTTGGTGGGTATTGATATCTCTCAAACAGAAGTCATTGATGGCGAGATTTATGCGGTTTACTTTGCTGGCGAAGGAATGATTAAACAGATTTTTAAAGAGGCAGATGGCTCTTTAATTTTGCATAGCTTAAATGAAAAATTTAGAGACCGACGCGTAACAGAAGAGAACGGTAAAAACTTTAAGGTTATGGGTCGCCAGTTCTGGCGAGCAGGCTAATTTAGTTATTAAATATAATTAAAATAATAATGCACTTATTTTTAATCACTTCAGCCTTTTTATAACTTTAATTATTTATATAACCTGTAGACATAAAAAAACCTATCTCCTTTAAAAGAGATAGGTTTTCTCGCTTTATTACCATGGTTTTATCAACAATATGTATTTAAACGATAAAGTTGATTAAACCCGGCATAGAAGCTTTTACCATCTTGGTTTAACTCAATTTCTTCACCAGATTGAAGTTGAATTTTTTTACCAACTTCGACCCAACGATATCCATTGAGAGAGTTTTGTTTACGAACATGAGGAACAATCCTCACATTAATTTCGTTGCCATTTACGGCTGTGGCAATGTGCCACTCATTTACTATATTCACAATCATTCACTCATCACTGAGCTCATGTGATTTTACGGTATGTAATTAGAACGCTAGATTTAGGGTATGGACAGTTCGTCTAGAATTTAATATTTAGCTTTATATAGGGTTATTTATAAGCTAATTGCTTTTCATAATTTTCGTATTATGAAAAGTGGTACATCACAGAGCATAATATTTTTGGATGCGGGAGTCGGATTTGAACCAACGACCTTCGGGTTATGAGCCCGACGAGCTACCAGACTGCTCCACCCCGCAATTGGAAGTAAGCTTTATACGCTCATCTATTTTATAAAGCAAACTTTATTTTTTAATCGGTTGTAATTATTAACAATTCTCTTTTTATTATTTTTTCATTTTAACCATTCAGTCTAAATTCACATATCAATTTCAATTTTTAATTCTTTAAATTGTTGTATTTATTTTAAATAGAACCCGATATTCATAGACAACAATTGCCTTGGTTGGATGGCTTTTATACTATCTAGTTTGGCCCTTTAATTTTTAGTTCGTATGTCTGAACCTCAGTTTTCCCTTAGTGAATATCTCGGCACAGTTCAGGAAGTCATACGTGTGGCTTTTGATGAGCCAGTTTGGGTAAAAGCAGAAATTCGAAATTTAAATATTAAGGGCGGTCATTACTATTTAGAACTCGCAGAAAAAGATGCAGAGACTGATAAAGTTATTGCCAGCTGTAAAGCCACGATCTGGAAATTTTCAGCGAGTAAAATTGTTTTAAAGTTCGAACGTGAAACTGGGATTGAGATTTCAAGTGATTTAAATGTACTCATCAAAATTAGAGCACGTTTTGATCCTCAATATGGATTTTCGGTCAATATTGAAGAGATTGACTCAAGCTTTACATTGGGTGAAATTGCTAAACGTTATCAGCAAATTATTGAACGACTTACTCAAGAAGGTTTAATCCATAAAAATAAACTTCTTCCCACTCCTTTTGATATTCAAAATGTTTTAGTCATTGCCCCTCAAAATGCTGCGGGCCTTGGTGACTTTAAAAAAGATGCAGATGCACTTGAGCGAAATGGGGTTTGTCATTTTGTGTATCACACCGCTACTTTTCAAGGAAACACGGCTGCAACCAGCTTGATTGAATCTTTAGGTTCAGGTTTAAGACAATGGGCCAGTACATTTAACTTTCCACCTGATTTGATTGTGATTATTCGCGGTGGTGGATCGGTCAATGATTTAGCTTATTTAAATGATTATGAACTTGCCGCCCTACTTTGCAAACGTAGCGTACCCATTTGGGTAGGCATCGGGCATGAAAAAGACCGTACAATTCTTGATGAAATTGCCCATCGCTCATTTGATACACCAAGTAAAGTGATTGCTGGCATCCGAAACCACATTGTCGAACGCGTCCAAGAAGCTGTAGATAGCCTACAAACGATTAAGCTACTTTCTCAACATCAAATCACGACCTATCAAAGCAAGAATGATCAACTGCTTCATCACATAAAATCTTCGGCACAGAGTCAACTTAGCTCGGCCCATCGTTTGCTTGACCAGATGAAAGAACGTATTCAGTTTAGCTCACAGCAACAAGTTAAATTTTCATTAGCCCAAATCGAATCTTTGATGAAAGAAATCCTTTTGCAAAACCCGAAACAGGTTCAGGCCAAGGGCTATGCAATTGTTAGATCAGAAGGAAAAGCGATTCGCTCTATACATCAAATTTCAAGCCCCGCCATCGCTATTGAGATGCAAGATGGTCTGGTTGAAGCCAACATTACGCAGGTAATTCCAAATGAAGAATGAAGAGTTAACGTTTAAAGATGGTCATGACATTTTGAAGAAAAATGCCGAATTACTTGAATCTCAAGAAAGCCCGGATATCGATAATTTAATGAAAATTGTTGAAGAATCTATTACTGCTTATAAAGCATGCAAGTCACGTATTGAAGCCGTTCAAAAGGCTTTAGATGAGACATTCAAAGAATAAAAAAAGCCCACTCCTACTTCTCATTGAAGGAATGGGCTTAGTGAAATCCACTTAATCCTGAAATGCAAAAATGTGGATTAGGTCACATTTTTACACAGGCATAGTCCCATAACCATTTTAGATGTTCAATATTTTAATTGTGTCTATACGTTAGTTTGGCTTAATTTTCACCGTCTAAGACTATACAAAATACAAACTCTACTCATGGTTATTGTTAAATTTAATTTAAAAGTTATTCCTCACTGAATGCACCAATTAACTGATAAATTTTGCCGTCTTTAGGGTTTTCATAGAGCAAATCCATATTAGGTAAAATAATATCATCATTAATTTCAATATGTTCAACGCTCTTATGAAGTTCGAGCGCGTGATCATTCATGGGTCTAACTTTTGCCAAAGCAATTGATTCTTTATCAAACTGATCCTTGATAATTACTTTTAATCTTGTCATGAAAATCTCCTGAAAATTAAATTTTTTAATATAAATAAAGGGTTAAGTTTAAAATGAGCTAATCGCAGAATAGCCGATTGGCATCGCAAAAAAAGTTAAAATAAATGCAGCCGTACGTTGTAAATTACGTTGGTTTAACCAAGTTACTTTGTTTGAAATTAATACGGTTCCAAAAGCAATCCATAAAAATGCAATGGGTGTAATTAATGATAAAAAAATAGCAATATGCACAAAATAAACGTGAAACACTTCCCATGCTGCATGTGGAAAAATAGCAGAAGCAAAGAGTAAAGCTTTAGGATTTAAAAGTGTTGCAACAAATAAAGCCTTAGGCGTAATCAGTGGGCTGTCTAATTTGATGTCATTTGTTGATGTTATCCAAAGTTTAAATGCAAGGTAGAGAATAAAAGTTGCACTTATTAACTTTAATAAGGCAGGAAGCCAAGGAATAAAATGTGAAACTGACTCAAGCAAAACACCCCATGAAGTAATTGCAATGAGATAACCCATTACTTCAGCAGGAATAAGTTTAAGAGACTGCTTCACCCCTGCTTGTATTCCAGCCGAGGCTAACAATGTATTTGTTGGGCCTGGAGTCAACAAAATGGTGACCACAAGTCCAATAAACATAAATGACACCATAGGCAACGAACTCTTTAATTATGCTAGGCGAAATATGTCAAAAAGGAATATCTATTGTCGACATAATGGTTGTAACAAGAAATATTACATTTTATTTTTTTAATTTTAAAACAAATATTTAACTCTACCTGACTGCAAATTCACTTACTATTTCAATAATTTAAAATATGCAAAATCGATCACAGAAACATAGAATAAGCGCTATTTTTTCTGCTCGCTAAACAATTAAATCAAGCTTTTTACACAGAAAAATAAGCCGTTATTTTTAATATTTAGCTCTTATTTAGCTTATTTAATAAACGTTTTTTTCTGACTTGAAATTTGAAAATTGATCAATATACAAACAACTAGAAATCGTGATTTTACTGAATATGATGTCCCGTTCCCCATCAATTCTTTGATTGTCGCTTTCATCAAATAAATCAGATGATGGAGGATGCATGATGAATGCTTATGTTCGCCCTCATCCAGATGGTTTTAAATCTTATTTAGGTAAGAATCAGAAAACCGGACTCTACATCGTACGAGTTGGTTGGACGGTTTATGAAACGAATGGCAATGGCTCTGTGCTGTACATTGTTAAGAATGAAGATACGATTCCGTTGGATGTAGAAAAGTTTAAAACTGATCGTCCCAAAATTTATGCTGCTCTTCTAAGTGAAGTCCAGTTTCAACGCAAGAAACAACTCGCGATTGATCTCCAGCAATCAAACATCCCTTCTTATGACCGTAAAGCCTACAAAAAACTGCGTGGCTTTATAGACTCTTAAGTGAAGGTATTTACTTTAAACTCATATAGAAAAAGCACCCTTAGGTGCTTTTTCTTTTAACGACCAGTTGTAATTAATACGAGCATACTCAGTATTAAAGTACTTAATGATCGTTTGCAATGTATGTGGACTTCATGCTCAGCTCCGTGAGCATATTGATTAACGTTTTCCATTTCGTGTGCCCTTAAAGTTCACACTGATAATCTGCCCAATTTTCACACAATAAGAAATTAGCCAAAAGTATTATATGCAATTAAATTTAACACAATCCTTAAATTTAAATCCCCTCTTAACATGAACAATTATGAGCGTTTTAACTAAAAACTGGATGTAACATTCTACTACGAGGTTAATTATGTATTAGCGATTTGTAGACCTTTCATCTCAAACAGCCATGCCTTAAAAATGATCTTCTAAAATAGGAAATATAACGATATTCCATTTTTTAATAATAGTCTTCGACAGGAGAACTTTTATGGAAATTCAACGAGAAACCAACTCTTCTTTATTTTGTAATGCCTCTACCTCAATTCAAGCATGTATTGAATGTATGATTGCTTGTAAAACTTGTGCAGCTGCATGTTTACAAGAAGAACATGTTCATATGATGCGTGAATGTATTAAGCATTGCATGACATGTGTAGAAACCTGCCAACTTTGTACGTCTTTAGAACTAAGAAACTCTGAACTAGCAGAATCAGCCATGCAACTTTGCGCAAATGCATGTCAACTTTGTGCAGCGGAATGTAGCAAACATGAGCATGAACATTGTCAGATCTGTGCGAAAGCATGTTTAGCCTGTGCTCAAGCTTGTCTTGCCTATCGTGCTTAAATAATTTTCCAGATGTAAAGCCTACGCGTCTTTAGATCGTAGGCTGATTAAAATATTTTAAATAACAACGAATTATATATTTATTATTTAAGGAATACTTTTTTATAGGCATAAAAAAAACCCGCATCTTGGGGAAAATGCAGGCTCTTAGATCTCCCACAACGACCATGAGTCCATTATTAAACTTGAACTTTAAACCGTTAACTAAATGTACCGTTAATTAAAATAAAAATCAATACAGAATAGTCTGTATATTTCAATTTTTTTATGATTTTTACATTACTTTTTCATAAATAGTTTAAAAATATAAGATATTTTTAAATGAGAAATAGCTTTTTAAAAGACATTAAAAAAGCCCGTTTCACGGGCTTTTCTGCAACGGTGAGCAAGTTAAGATTTGTGTCTATCCATCTCTTAGTTTGCTCTTTGCTAGCTATATGTAAGGTCTTATCGTATCTTTTGCCCTGTCCCAAGTTTCCCTGTGGATCGAGGAGATATTACGATTACCTTAGGTACAGTTATAGCACATTATTTATTCATGACTAGTCTTGTTCACGTTTTTTTACAAATGAACAAAATACCATGCAACCTTAATATTTAAGGGTTTTCTATCCCATTTGGATATTGGCGAGCGTTATCGCAAATTGGATACCACTTCACTTGTGAATTGACAAAAGCATGAGAGATGACTGGCGTCGATATTTCTTCATTAATAAGTCCGACCCTTAGGCGTACCACTTCTGGCTTATCTAGACGTTCACTCCAGATCGGTGAACCACAAGTTTTACAGAACACTCTCTTTTTATTAGGCGATGCAAAATAAGCCTGTAAAAGATTTTCACCCTGCACAATGTTTAAATCACTTTTTTGTACTTGAGTGATGGCAGCAAAAGCAGCCCCTTGTGCTTTTTGGCATTGCTTACAATGACAAACCATGATGGGTTCTAATTCGACATTAATGCACAGTTGAACGCCATTACAAAGACAAGAAGCAGTATAAGCCATGATTTTTCCTTTTTATTTTAATGAAACTTAGCTTACACCCACACCTTTTTCAATGTGATCTAAGATGGCACAAGAAGCCTGTTGGTCGCCACAGCAATCATCAGCAGAAGCCTGCAAAATATTGACCATTTCTTGGAGATGGGCAATTTTTTGTTTTAATTCGGCAATGTGTTTTACAGTTAAGGCTTTCACCTCTGCACTATGCCGATCGGTATTTTTCCAAAGCGAAATGAGTTCTTTCATCTGTTCGGATGAAAAACCTAACTCTCGAGCATGCTTTAAAAAGTTTAAAGTTTTCAGGTCTGTTTCTGAATAAATGCGATAGCCAGAAGCAGAACGCTGAGCTGCTTCAAGTAAACCGATTTCTTCATAGTAGCGAATCATTTTCGCCGAAATGCCCGAATGTTTGGATGCCTGACCGATATTCATCTCACACCTCAAATACTAAATTTGGTTTAAGACCTGCTGTCATGATCTTAAACCAAAAGTTGATTTGCAGCACGCTTACTCTACTGGCGCATGAAAGCGTTTTAAGCGTAATGCATTGCCTAAAACAAAGACTGAAGAAAGTGCCATCGCGCCTGCTGCAAACATCGGTGAAAGTAACACACCAAATGCTGGATAAAGTGCACCTGCTGCAATTGGAATTAGAGCAACGTTATATACAAATGCCCAGAACAGGTTTTGACGTATGTTTCGCATGGTTGCTTTACTTAATGCAATTGCGTTCGGTACGCCTTTTAAACTACCTGACATCAATACAACATCGGCAGCTTCAATGGCAACATCTGTTCCAGTACCAATGGCTAAGCCAACATCTGCTTGCGCCAAGGCTGGTGCATCATTAATACCATCGCCTACGAAAGCCAAACGACCATATTGTTTTTGTAGTTGGCGAACTGTATCAACTTTGCCTTCGGGTAAAACCTCTGCCACAACTTCATCAATATTCAGCTTTTTAGCAATCGCTTGCGCCGTATGACGATTGTCTCCTGTAATCATGGCAACCTTGAGACCTAATTGATGCAAGGCTTCAATCGCAGCATAGGTTGTTTCTTTAATTGGGTCTGCCACGGCAATAATTGCGGCAAGTTTCTGATCAATAGCGACGTATAGCGGTGTTTTGCCTTCTTCACCCAATTGAGCAGCAATCGCTTGGAATGAGTTGGTGTCTAAACCAAGTTGATGCATATAACGATCTGCGCCAATTTGTACTTTTTGGCCTGAAACTTCAGCTTCAATACCTGAGCCTGTAATCGAATTAAATGCTGTTACTGGTAATAAGTTTAGGCCTTCACTTTCTGCTGCTTGAACAATCGCGAGAGCAATGGGATGTTCAGACTTAGCTTCGACCGAAGCAACTAAAGTCAGCACTTGTTCACGTTCAAAGCCCTGTTGCACATTAAAGTCAGTCAGTGTTGGTTTGCCTTCGGTGAGCGTACCAGTTTTATCAACTGCAACGACCTGCGCTTCTTGCAAAAGCTGCAAAGCTTCACCTTTACGGAATAACACACCTAACTCAGCACCACGTCCAGTACCGACCATAATTGAGGTTGGTGTTGCAAGTCCCATTGCACAAGGACAAGCAATAATCAGTACTGCAACAGCATTCACTAAACCAAAAGTGAGCGCAGGATCTGGCCCCCAAATAAACCAAACCAAGAAAGTGATTGCAGCAATTAACATCACTACAGGCACAAACCACATGGTGACTTTATCAACCAACCCCTGAATCGGAAGTTTAGAACCTTGGGCTTGTTCAACCATACGAATAATTTGTGAAAGTACAGATGAGCTACCCACTGCGGTTGCACGTATGTTGAGAGTACCGTTCTGATTGACCGTACCTCCAACCACTTGATGCCCTACTATTTTTTCAACAGGAACAGGCTCACCCGTAATCATAGATTCATCAATGTAGCTGTGCCCTTCGACTACTTCACCATCCACTGGCACACGTTCACCCGGACGAATTTCTACAATAGTTCCACTCACCACTTCAGTAACTGCAACTTCAACCACTTGACCGTCACGCTGAATGCGAGCAGTTTTTGGCTGCATTCCAACTAAATGTTGAATCGCTTGTGAAGTACGTCCTTTAGCTTTGGCTTCGAAATAACGTCCGAGTAAAATTAAACTGACAATAACGGCAGCCGCTTCAAAGTAAACATTAACCGTGCCTTGGGGTAATACTTGTGGCATAAAGGTTGCCACGACTGAAAAGCTATAGGCAGCTAAGGTTCCAACAGCAACCAGCGAGTTCATGTCTGGCGCCAAACGCCATAGAGCTGGAATCCCTTTTTGATAAAAACGGCGACCAGGGAAAACGAGTACTAATGTGGTTAAAACAAACTGTAAAAGCCAGCTATTATATTGACCAAGGGTGTGCATGACCCACATGTGAAAAGCTGGAATGAGATGTGAACCCATTTCCAGAATAAACACAGGTAAAGCCAACACAATCGAAATGATTAAATCTTTTTTAAGCTGATCTAACTCTGACGCTTTTTTGTCGAGTTGCTCATCTTGATTTTTTTCAGATGCTTTTGCGTCGTAACCTGCTTTTTTAACAGCGCGAATTAAGTCTTCAACATTGACTGATGCATCTGCTTGTACCCAAGCTTGCTCTGTTGCTAAGTTGACTGTGGCTTCTTGAACGCCTTCTACTTTTTTAAGGGCCTTTTCAACACGTGCAACACAAGATGCACAAGTCATACCCTCAATAGACAACTCCACTGGCGCAGCTTTTGGAACATCGTAACCTGCTCGTTCAACTGCTTTAACCAAGGCTTCACGGTGGATCGGTTGATTTGAATAAACGACGGCTTTTTCTGTTGCCAAATTAACGTTGGCAATCTCTACATTTTCAACTTTTTTAAGTGCTTTTTCGACACGACCTACACACGAGGCACAGGTCATGCCTTCGATTGGAAGTGTTTCACTATATGCTGGCAATTTTGTGGTTTTTGAGTCCATCAAACACCTCTGCAAATCTGCAAAATTTAATATTCTGTATTGAGCATACAGATTCCCATCATGGGAAGGTCAAGCATATTTTTTAAAAATTTGGTCTTGACCTTACAATCATGACAAGGTTTAGACTCAGTGTTATCCAAACAAATATCTCATTCTTGATGGAGTATGAACATGAAACTACTTATTGAAAATATGACATGTGGCGGCTGCGCACGTGGTGTGACTGCAACGATTCAAGATGTCGACCCAAATGCAAAAGTAGATGTAGATTTAGCGACCAAAATCGTGACTGTTGAAAGCAGTGAAAGCGTCGATAAAATTACCGAAGCGCTTGAAGAAGATGGTTTCCCAGCGAAAGTACAATAATGAATAAGGCCTAACTTTAAACGTTAGGCCTTATTCATTATTGATATTGATTCAAAGCTGAAATTTTTTAATTCGATAATCCAGTGCTGCCCGAGTTAGCCCTAATAAACGTGCCGCTTCAGACACATTATGATTTGCTTTTTTTAAGGCTGTTAAAATCAACTGCCTCTCGTGTTCTTCTAAATTAAACTCTGGCTGTAATAATTGTCCAAAGTCAGTTTCTATAGTTATCGCCTGCTCTGGGTCATGCTTGATCTGTGGAAAAATGGCATTTAACTTAATCAGCTGCTGATCATCCGTTAATAAAACCGCCCTTTCTAATAAGTTTTCTAACTCACGAATATTTCCCGGCCATTCATATTGCTGCATAAAAACTTTGGTCTTTTCACTTACACCTTGAATGGTTTTGCCGTACATTTTTTCAAAGCGACGAAGAAAATGTTCAACCAGTAAAGGAATGTCTTCACGGCGCTCTCGCAAAGGCGGAATCTGCACTGGGAAAATATTTAAGCGATAATATAAATCTGCCCGAAATCGCCCTGTTTTTACAGCCTGCTCAAGATCTTCATTGGTTGCTGTAATTACACGGACATCTAAAATACGTGTCTGTGAATCTCCTACTCGCTCAAATTCACCTTCCTGCAAAATGCGTAATAGTGCTGCTTGTGCACGAGGAGAAAGCTCAATCACTTCATCTAAAAAAATCGTACCGCCATTGGCTCGTTCAAACTTACCCAAGCGAGACTGATGTGCTCCTGTATAGGCACCTTTTTCTACCCCGAATAATTCAGACTCAATTAACTCTAGTGGAATCGCTGCACAGTTTACCGCAATAAAAGGTTGGTCTTTTCTTTGGCTATTTTCATGAACTCCTCGTGCAAAAGCTTCTTTACCAACCCCTGTTTCGCCTTGTAGCAAAATAGAAACTTTCGAACCTGCTGCTTTTGTTAATAATGCACAGACCTGTTTATAAGATGCTGACTTACCCACAGAACTAAATAATTGGTAATCGGCTTCACTGTCGCTATAAATTGATTTTTTTAGTTCAAAAAGTTCAGCCTGCAACGCAATCAGTTCTTTTTCCATGGGTTCGGGAGACATGAACTGAATTAGCTCATCTGCATTTTCCCACTCTTCTAAAGGCTTACCGATAATACGGCAATGCTCGTGGCCACAGGCCTTACACTCTATTTCTTGATAAATAATAGTCATGCCCGTCGCAAAACTGCTATATCCGCATGCATAGCCAAGTAACATCCAACATGAAGGTTCATCACTTAGGCCAAAATGCTCTAAATGCACATCGGCTTCAAAAGAGTTAAGCCAATTTAAATCGGCATAAAATTGTTTTTTATCATGGCTTAAATTGAGCTGGTTGGCCTGTACTTGCACCATTCCACGAATCGCATGCATTTGTGGACCCGCCATAAAAGCATCGTGTTCATTTAAATCGGGACGCATTTTTGTTGTAACTTCTGCATCTTTTAACCCAGCTTGATACCCTAAACGAATAAAGAAATGCTTAGTCCGCTCAAGCCCAATCATGTGCGCTAAATCTTTACGCAAATATCCCATAATGCTGGTGTGTAAAAGCAGCATCCGATATTCATCAAACCAGATTTGGCCGTGGGCAGTATCAAAGTGCAGTTTAGACAGCAAATCGTGAATTTCTTGCGGATGATCTGCGTATCGTCCCGTTGTATCGTATTTTACTCGAGCCATGAGTGATCTGTTTTAATCCATTAAACACATTTGGGTGTTATCTCATCTTATCGAAGAACCAGATATATGTCCTAGTACCTTAAAGACATAACTTCATACTAAAAAAGTATTTCTAAATCTCTCCATTTAAAGCCTCAAAAAATCTAAAAAGAAATTTTTACGGCTCTCTTCATCAAATCATGAATATATCTATTTCACCATTCAAAAAAATTCATGAAATGGTGAATTTAAAAAATTCCTCATTTTCCATAAAAAACTTAATCATCTGTTTTTAATAACAAAAATAAAGTTGGCATAGCTTTTGTAAAGCTAGTAGCGAGAGCAAGGAGCATTCATCAATTTCAAGACCATGTCTTGATGGAGTACAGCATGACGCAACCTCAAGTCGAAGCATTAACCAAATATATTCGGATCACTGGCGACTTAAACGCAGAGTTTATTGAGTTCGATTTTGCCATTCACGACCCAAGTCTATTTGTGGAACTGGTTTTGCCTAAACATGCATTTAATGATTTTTGTAAAACCAATCAAGTGGTTGAAATGACCCAAGAGCAGCAAGCTTTTAATGATGCTCAAGAAGAAAAATGGCGCTATGGCACTGAAGCAACCTTAGTCGGCACGCAACGTAATAGCAACGATCACGATGATCAGATGTAAAAATATAAGGAGATAAAGCCATGACTTTAGAAATCAAAACGTCAAATGTCGAACCTATCCGCCAGAACTATGCCTATATCGAAAGACGATTTGGTAGTAAGCCAGCAACTCGATATCAAGAAGTAAGTTTTGATGTACAGGCAGAGACTAACTTCCACTATCGTCCTTTGTGGAAACCTGAAAAGACCTTAAATGACAAAACCCATACTGCCCTGCAAATGCAAGACTGGTATGCATTTAAAGATCCACGTCAATTCTATTATGGAACTTACGTTCAACATCGTGCACGTTTGCAGGACACAGCCGAAAGTAATTTTGCTTTTTTTGAAAAACGTCAGCTTGCAGAGCATTTGTCTGACGAAGTCAAAGCCAAGGTTATTGAATGCCTATTGCCATTTCGCCACGTTGAACAAACTGCAAACTTACACATGATGTCTGGCAGTGCCTATGGTTATGGCACCGTGCTTACCCAAGCTTGTATTTATGCCGCAATGGATCATTTAGGGATAGCGCAGTACATCTCACGGATTGGCTTAGCTTTAGATGGTAATAGCGGAGATTCATTACAACAGGCAAAACAGGCTTGGATGCAACATCCTGCATGGCAAGGCTTACGACGTTTGTGTGAAGAAAGCCTCACCGAGCAAGACTATTTCAAACTTTTCTTATTACAAAACCTAGTGATTGACGGCTTTGTGACAGAGCTTGTCTATCAACAGTTTGATCAGTGGTTAGTCACTCAAAATGCTCGTGACTTAGCCATGCTGACTGAGTTTATGAAAGACACTTTAGGTGATTTACGTAAGTGGTCAGACACCGTCATTAAAACTGCCGCAGCAGAATCCGATCATAACAAACAGCTATTAAATGAATGGTTCACTCAGTCTCTAGCTCAAGTGAAAGCAGCCTTTACACCTTGGGCATCAGCAGCCTTAACAGCAGATGTAGTCGATCAAGCAGAACATGCCGTTATTGAACGCGCAAAAAAACTCGGCCTACAACCAGAACTGGCAAAAGCTTAAGGAGAAGCAACATGTCTAAAGTCTATCTCGCATTACAAGACAACGATACATCACGCTACATCCTCGAAGCGATTGAAGAAGATAACCCTGAAGCTTCAATTCAGTATTTACCCGCCATGATCCGAATTGAAAGTGAAACTGATTTGGTGATTAAAGCTGAAACCGTATCTGAAAAACTAGGCCAAGATTGGGACATCCAATCGTTACAACTCAACATGATTACGCTGGGCGGCAATGTCGAAGAAGATGACGATACTTTCCGCCTTCACTGGAATTAATCACAACATAGATGTTGTTTAACAAAGATTTAAGGATGATCAATCATGACAACTCAAACGAAAGAAACCAGCAAAAAATTAAATGCTAAAGATCGTTATCGTGCATTAACCCGTGATTTGGACTGGGACTTTTCCTATGCTGATCGTAAAGAAGCCTTCCCTTATGAAGAGTTTGAAGGCATCAAAATTACTGACTGGTCTAAATGGGAAGATCCATTCCGTTTAACTATGGATGCTTACTGGAAATATCAGGCAGAAAAAGAGAAAAAACTTTATGCCATTTTTGATGCTTTTGCTCAAAACAATGGTCAGATGAATGTCAGCAATGAACGCTACTTAAATGCAATCAAACTCTTCTTAACAGCGGTGACGCCACTTGAATATCAGGCTTATCAAGGCTATGCACATGTAGGCCGCCAATTTAGCGGTATTGGAGCACGTATTGCTTCTCAGATGCAGTCGATTGATGAGCTGCGTCATGTACAGACTCAAATTCATGCCATGAGCCATTACAACAAGTTCTTTGATGGTTTTCAGGATTGGGCACACATGCATGACCGCGTTTGGTATTTGTCTGTACCTAAATCATTTTTTGAAGACGCTCGTTCTGCTGGTCCATTCGAGTTTTTATTAGCCATTAGTTTTGCTTTTGAATATGTACTTACCAATCTGCTATTTGTGCCGTTTATGTCGGGTGCAGCTTATAACGGCGATATGGCAACCGTAACCTTTGGTTTTAGTGCACAGTCAGATGAAGCGCGCCACATGACGCTTGGTCTTGAAATCGTAAAATTCTTGCTCGAACAACATGAAGACAACGTACCGATTGTGCAGGAATGGATTGATAAATGGTTCTGGCGTGGAACGCGTTTGCTTTCAATTGTGGGCATGATGATGGATTACATGCTGCCAAACAAAGTGATGTCTTGGAAAGAAGCTTGGGAAGTTTATTTTGAACAGGCAGGCGGTGCGCTATTTAAAGATTTGAGCCGTTATGGCATTCGTATGCCGAAATATAGCGATGTCATTGTGAAAGAAAAAGAGCACGTCTCACATCAGGCATGGTGGATTTTCTACAACTTTGGTCATGCTGCTGGTTTCCATACATGGATTCCAACCGACGAAGAAATGGATTGGTTATCTGCTAAATATCCAGACACTTTCGATAAATACTACCGTCCAAAATGGGAGTTGGCTCGCCAAATGGAAGCTGAAGGTAAACGCTTCTATAGCGCAGGTTTACCACAGCTTTGTCAGGTTTGTCAGATTCCAATGACCTTTACCGAAATGGGCGATGACCCGACTCAGTTCAGTTATCGCCATAGCATCTACCAAGGCGAACGCTACCACACCTGTTCAGATGGCTGTCATGACATTTTCGAACATGAGCCTGAGAAATATATACAAGCATGGTTACCTGTAAATCAAATTTTGCAAGGCAACTGTGGTGGCGGTGACCTCGAAACCATGCTCCGCGATTATTACCGCATGAATGTCGGTGCCGACAATCTGGATATTGAAGGCTCACCAGACCAACAGCGCTGGAAAAAATGGAAAGGCAACGCAGCTTAAGCACAAGGAATTGTTCAGGCAGTCATCAAGCTGCCTGATAGGAAATAAGGAGATTGAACATGACTGTTCGCGCGATACACAACAACTATCAATTTGAACCGCTTGATCTGCAAAAAAACTATGGTGATCAATTCTTACTTTACGTGGGTTGGGATCATCACACCCTTTTTTGCTCGGCACATGCCATGCTTGCCTCGCCTCAACAAACTTTGGGACAGTTGATTGAGCAACAAATTACAGGTGGTTTTGCTCAACATCCAGATTTTGCCAAAATTGATTGGTCAAAAGTGCAATACACCTTAGATGGTCAAACAATCGAACCAGAGAGTACAAAAACTTTGGCAGAGCTTGGTTTTGGGCATAAGTCATTACTTCGTTTCGTTACGCCAAAGTTAAATGGCTATAACGACAGCTACGTTTAATTCGGAGGTGTGTCATGAGTTATCAAGTCACCATTGAACCGATCGGAACAACGATTGAAGTAGAAGAAGACCAAACCATTTTAGATGCTGCCCTACGCCAAGGCGTTTGGTTACCCTTTGCCTGTGGTCATGGCACTTGCGGGACATGCAAGGTTCAAGTCACCGATGGTTTTTATGATGTCGGTGAAGCTTCTCCCTTTGCGCTCATGGATATTGAACGTGATGAAAATAAGGTGCTTGCCTGCTGCTGCAAACCACAATCCGATATGGTCATTGAAGCCGATGTCGATGAAGACCCAGATTTCTTAGGTCATTTGGTTCAAGACTATCAAGCGACAGTCATTGAAATAAAAGACCTGTCGCCAACCATCAAAGGAATCCGACTACAACTAGATTATCCAATTGAGTTCCAAGCTGGTCAATATATCAATGTCCAGTTCCCAGATATTGAAGGAACTCGTGCATTTTCAATTGCTAATTCGCCAAGTGAAGTGGGCATTGTTGAGCTGCATATTCGTAAAGTTGAAGGCGGTGCAGCGACGACTTATGTGCATGAACAACTTGCCACGGGCGATCAGCTTGATATTTCAGGCCCTTATGGACAATTTTTTGTACGCAAGTCAGATGATCAAAATGCCATTTTTATTGCAGGCGGTTCAGGTCTTTCAAGTCCACAATCGATGATTTTAGATTTACTTGAGTCTGGAGATAGTCGTACGATCTACCTCTTCCAAGGAGCACGAGACTTAGCAGAGCTATACAACCGAGAATTGTTTGAACAACTTGTGAAAGACTATCCGAACTTCCGCTATATCCCTGCTCTCAATGCACCAAAACCAGAAGACCAATGGACTGGATTTACTGGATTTGTGCATGAGGCTGTTGCCGATTACTTTGAAAATCGATGTGGTGGACACAAAGCGTATTTGTGCGGCCCACCCATCATGATCGACTCGGCAATTTCAACACTCATGCAAAGTCGCTTATTCGAACGGGACATTCACACTGAACGGTTCTTAAGTGCAGCCGATGGTGCTGCTGGACAATCGCGTTCGGCCTTATTCAAACATATTTAAAGATAAACCATTAAACCATCCACTTTTTCAAATGAGCTTTGTATTGGCGCTTTAGCGAAAGTAAATACAAAGCTCACAGGAGTTCTGCATTCCAAATTTACAGATTAAACAGACTCAGATTTTTAAAGACCGTTAAGGAATAACGTTTTTTTAGTGACAAGCCAAACAACACAGAATAGGACATTCTATGAATAACAAAATTGCTGCAATCATATGTGGTGTAATCAGCGCCCTTTACCTTCCTTCTGCATTTGCGACAGAAAACGGCTCGGACTCTTTTGCCTTAGGTGCCGAAGGTATGATGGCGGGTGCCTTACCACCTGCTGGGGTTTATCTACTCAGTTATTATCAAAATTATCACGCATCAGAGTTTCAAAATGGTCCCGACCAGTTCCATGTTGATGTCAACGCCGTGGTTCCGCGGTTGGTCTGGATGACCGATCAAAAAATTATGGATGGACAACTCGGGTTTTATGCAGCCCAGCCATTGGTTGATCTAAGACTCAAAGTAAATGGAATGGCTGACTCAAACCAAGGTCTCGGAGACTTGATTTTGGGTGGCATGCTCGGCTGGCATCAAGGAAATCATCACTGGATTGCAGCCCTAGAAACTGTGCTCGGGACAGGAGAATACGACACTCCAAGTACGACACATCCAGTTGAAGCTAATCTTGGGAAAAACTATCACACCATTCGACCGATTATTGCCTATAGTTATGCCAACGCAGCAGGTTTAGACCTTTCTACTAAACTGTCTTATAGCTGGAATACGCGTAACGACGCAACCGACTACCAAGCTGGACAATACATTGCGGGTGACTATAGCTTGGGTTATCGCATTAACCCAAAAATCAAAGTGGCAGTTGAAGGCTATGCTTTTAAACAAACCACAGATGACAAAGTAAACGGAAGTGACATTGGGTTTAAAGGACAGGCTTTTGCAATTGGTCCAGGCATTCAATATGCTGATAAGAACTGGTCTATTGAAGCCAAATTTCTAAAAGAAACCGAAGTCGAATATCGTCCCGAAGGCCATACCAGCTGGCTAAAACTCATTTGGGCTTTCTAAACTACTTCAACGCATAGCTTCATCTTTTGAGGCTATGCACTTCCGTTATTTAAAAGTCGATACCGTTTGAATCATCTATCGGGTTCTGATCAAGTGTAAAGACAGTCCGTTGATAAGGTATCCCTTCTAAGTCATAAACCTGATAAATACAATCAAACAATGACTGTAAATCTTCACTTCGGTCCATTGCCCGTGCTGTAATAAAAATTGGGCTGACCGCGCCGTTATCTAAAATCGGAATATAGTTTAAGTGTGGAAATCGAATGGTATCGGCACTTGCTGGAATAATGCAGATCCCTTCTCCCGCTGCCACTAAGCCCAAAGCCAGTTGAATTTCTCGTATCTCATGCATATTTTTCGGAACCAAACTATGTTCGGCAAAAATATTCAAAAGCTGAGTTGAAAAATTAGGCTTTGGCGAAGTGGGATACATAAACATCTTTTCATCAATCAAGTCAGCTAGATATACCCCTTCCGTGCGCTGTGCAATTGGATGGCTGGTATGTGCAGCAACCACCAAACGCTCTTTACGTAAAAGAATTCGTCTCACAGCAGGATCACTAATTCTTAAACGTCCAAAACCGACATCAATACGTCCTTCTTTTAATGCCTGTAGCTGTTCAGTAGTACTTAACTCCATGAGCTGAATATTCAAATGGGGTTGCTGCTGGCGAAATAAATAAATAATTCGAGGTAACAAACCATAGAGTAAAGACCCAACAAAACCAATGGTCATACTTCTTTCGATGAGACCAATACGCTTGGTCATACTTTTTATTTCTTCAGCATTCGACAAAAGTTTAACGGCGTGCTGGTAAAAGAAATGCCCTGCTTGTGTAGTTTGTAAAGGACGGCTTCCACGCTCAAACAGTTGAATGCCAAGCTCGCTTTCCAGATTTTGAATCTGTCTACTCAAAGGTGGTTGAGCAATAAATAGTTTTTCGGCTGCCTTTGTAAAGCTCTGTTCTTCAACAACAGCCACAAAATACCGTAAATGTCTTAGTTCCATCAGGTTTCCATACCTTTAAGATATATTAAAATGCAAATTCAGTCTTAGACACAGTTTAACCATTCTTTTAAGGTATATACAAGCAATAACCCGATGAAGTTATAGATCACTTGTATAGCACCGATTGAAATCATACTGGCCAACATTCGATCTATCTATCTTTATCCATTCGCGGTTAAACACCCGACGCGTTTATGCGCTTCATTGACATATTAGGATATCAAGACCTTTTAAATCGTAGCGAAGGTCTTGATGACTTCCACCCTTTGGAAAGTCGGAGAACGGACATGCCACGTATTCCTGTAATCAATACCAGCCATCTTGACCGTATTGATGAATTACTTGTCGATAACATCGATACAGGTGAATTTAAACTTCATCGCTCAGTGTTTACTGACGAAGCCCTTTTTGACCTCGAAATGAAGTATATCTTCGAAGGCAATTGGGTTTACTTAGCACACGAAAGTCAAATTCCAAATAATAATGACTACTACACCACTCACATTGGTCGTCAGCCTGTCATTATTGCCCGCAACCGTAACGGCGAACTCAATGCCATGATCAATGCGTGTTCACACCGCGGAGCACAACTTTGCCGTCACAAGCGTGGTAATAAAGCAACGTATACTTGCCCTTTCCACGGTTGGACGTTTAACAACTCAGGTAAATTACTTAAGGTTAAAGATCCAACTGAAGCAGGCTATTCTGACTGTTTTAACCAAGATGGCTCACACGACCTTAAAAAAGTGGCTCGTTTTGAGAGTTACAAAGGTTTCTTATTTGGTAGCTTAAATCCCGATGTTCCTTCACTTGAAGAATTCTTGGGTGAAACCACCAAAATCATCGACATGATTGTTGACCAGTCTGAACATGGTTTAGAAGTTTTACGTGGTTCATCTACCTATACCTATGAAGGCAACTGGAAACTCACCGCTGAAAATGGTGCCGATGGTTATCATGTTTCTGCTGTTCACTGGAACTATGCGGCAACAACCCAGCACCGTAAAGAAACTCAAGCTGCCGATAACATCCGTGCGATGAGCGCAGGTTCTTGGGGTAAACAAGGCGGTGGCTCGTATGGCTTTGAAAATGGCCACATGTTGCTTTGGACACAATGGGCAAACCCAGAAGACCGTCCAAACTTCCCGAAAGCAGATGAATACACCGAGAAATACGGTGAAGCGATGTCGAAATGGATGATTGAGCGTTCTCGTAACTTATGTCTCTATCCAAACGTTTATTTGATGGATCAGTTCGGTTCGCAAATTCGTGTACTTCGCCCACTTTCTGTTAATAGAACCGAAGTCACCATTTATTGTATCGCACCTAAAGGCGAAGCACCCGAAGCTCGTGCACGTCGTATCCGTCAATATGAAGATTTCTTTAATGCATCGGGTATGGCAACACCAGATGATTTAGAAGAATTCCGTGCTTGTCAGGCAGGCTACGCAGGGATTGCACTTGAATGGAATGACATGTGCCGTGGTTCAAAACACTGGATTTATGGACCAGACGATGCAGCGAACGAAATCGGTTTAAAACCCATGTTAAGTGGGATTAAAACTGAAGATGAAGGCCTGTATCTTGCCCAACATCAATATTGGTTACACACCATGAAACATGCGATTGCATCAGAGAAAGAAATTGCTGATCAGGGAGAAACAGCATGAGTGCTCAAGACAAAGCAACTTTAGAAAATATTGCTCAGTTTCTCTATCGTGAAGCTCGTTTTTTAGATGATGAACAATGGGATGATTGGCTTGAATGCTATGCACCAGAAGCTTCTTTCTGGATGCCAGCTTGGGACGACGACGATAGATTAACTGAAGATCCACAATCTGAAATTTCACTTATTTATTATCCAGACCGTCAAGGTTTAGAAGATCGTGTGTTCCGTATTAAAACCGAGCGCTCATCTGCAACCATGCCGGACACACGCACAAGCCACAATATTGCCAACGTTGAAGTCGTAGAGCGCGACGGAGACAAAGTCACTGTTCGCTTTAATTGGAATACCTTGAGTTTCCGTTACAAGACAAATTACAGCTATTTCGGTATGTCACGTTATGTGATCGATTTTTCAGGTGATCAACCAAAAATCTTGAGCAAGTATGTCGTTTTGAAAAATGACTACATCAATCAAGTGATTGATATCTACCACCTTTAAGACATACCCCCTCAGTTAAACGGACTGTTGGCTGAGGGTAAAAGTTTCAAATATTTTGTAGGATACATGCCATGTCAAACCACAATATCGCACTTCAATTTGAAGATGGTGTTACACGTTTTATTAACGTAGCTCAAGGCGAAACCCTATCTGACGCAGCCTATCGCCAAAAAATTAATATTCCTTTGGATTGCCGTGATGGTGCATGTGGAACTTGCCGCGCATTTTGCGAGTCCGGTAATTATGACATGCCAGAAGAAACCTATATTGAAGATGCATTAACCCCTGAAGAAGCTGAGCAAGGTTATATTCTTGCTTGCCAATGTCGACCAACTTCAGATGCTGTATTCCAGATTCAAGCATCGTCAGATGTCTGCAAAACAGAAATTCATAGCTTCCAAGGTACATTAGCTCGCGTTGAAAACTTATCAGATTCAACCATCACGTTTGATATTCAACTTGATGAAGGCCAACCGGATATTCATTTCCTTGCAGGTCAGTATGTGAATGTTGCAATTCCTGAAACTGGCGAAACCCGTTCATATTCATTTAGCTCAAAACCGGGTAACCGTTTAACTGGCTTTGTGGTGCGTAACGTACCGAATGGCAAAATGAGTGAATTCTTGAGTAAGAATGCTCAAGCTGGTGACAAAATGACATTTACCGGTCCATTCGGTAGCTTCTATTTACGTAATGTAGCGCGTCCTGTGCTTATGCTAGCAGGCGGTACTGGCATTGCCCCATTTATGTCAATGCTACAAGTACTCGAAGAGAAAGGTTCTGACCAACCTGTACGTTTAGTCTTTGGTGTCACCAATGACTTTGATTTGGTTGCTCTAGAAAAACTCAATGAGTTGCAAGCGAAATTCCCATGGTTTGAATATCGAACTGTAGTTGCAAGCCCTGAGAGCAACCATGAACGCAAAGGCTATGTCACTGGTCATATTGAAAGTGAATGGTTAAATGGTGGCGATGTCGATGTTTATCTATGTGGACCTGTACCAATGGTAGAAGCTGTACGTGGCTGGTTAGAAACTGAAAATATCAAACCTGCTAACTTCTTGTTTGAAAAATTCTCTGCGAATTAACAGGTGGAGAAGTTATCTATGTCAAACCGTCAAAGATTTACCAATAAAGTCGTGATTGTTACGGGTAGTGCCCAAGGTATTGGTCGTGGTGTGGCACTGCAAGTCGCAGCTGAAGGCGGCCAAGTCATCATGGCTGATCGCTCTGAATATGTTGAGGAAGTTCTCAAAGAAATTCAGAGTGCAAATGGCAATGCCGTCACGATTAATGCTGACCTTGAAACCTATGCAGGTGCACAAGCGATTGTTGCAAAAGCCATTGAACACTATGGTCGGGTAGATATCCTGATTAATAATGTAGGTGGCGCGATCTGGATGAAACCTTTTGAAGAGTTTTCCGAAGAAGAGATCATTAAGGAAGTAAATCGCTCATTGTTTCCAACGTTATGGTGCTGCCGCGCCGTGTTACCAGCCATGATTAAGCAAAAATCGGGTGTGATTGTAAATGTATCTTCAATTGCAACCCGTGGTATTAACCGTATTCCCTACTCGGCATCTAAAGGTGGGGTAAATGCTCTAACGGCATCGCTTGCTTTTGAACATGCCAAAGACGGAATTCGAGTCAATGCTGTTGCGACCGGTGGAACTGAAGCACCGCCTCGCAAAGTACCGCGAAACGCCAACCCATTAAGTCAGAATGAAAAAGACTGGATGCAGCAAGTGGTTGATCAAACCATAGATCGAACATTTATGGGCCGTTATGGCACAATTCAAGAACAAGTCAATGCAATTTTATTTCTTGCATCAGACGAAGCATCCTATATGACTGGCTCGGTTATTTCGGTCGGAGGTGGAGATCAGGGTTAACCCTGATCTTTTTGCATGATTGGGTAAATAATATGATTTGCATGGAGGCAATCACACATGGCAACCCTGTTAAAGACATTAAAAAATGACTGGTCCATATCAGCAACAGTTGCTGGCTTTCTTGCAGTTTTAATTTCTTACTCAGGCCCACTAATTATTTTTTTCCAAGCTGCTCAGCGTGCCCACGTCTCAACCGATATGATGGTGTCATGGATTTGGGGAATCTCAATTGGTGCCGCCGTTTCAGGTATTTATCTTTCGATTAAATATAAAACACCTGTCATAACCGCATGGTCAGCACCGGGTACTGCCCTGTTAGTTACCCTATTTCCAGATGTCTCACTGAATGAAGCGGTAGCCGCCTATATTACTTCTGCCATCGTTATTTTTTTAATTGGCGTTACAGGTTACTTCGACAAATTACTCAAGTGGATTCCGCAAGATGTCGCTGCAGGCATGATGGCGGGTATTCTTTTTCAATTCGGTATTGGTCTATTTACCGCGTCTGATAGCATGCCTTTTATTGTTTTTAGCATGCTCATTGTCTTCTTAATTGCCAAACGTTTAATGCCTCGCTACACCATGATTTGGGTGTTAGCTGCTGGAGTTTTATTAAGCCTCATTTTAGGCAAAATGAATCCGGTTGATGTGAGTTTTAGTTTAGCTATTCCACAGTGGATTAGCCCAGAATGGACATGGAACTCGACACTGAACCTCGCCGTTCCTCTCATTTTAGTCAGTCTAACCGGCCAATTTTTACCAGGTATGGCGATTATGAAACTCAGCGGTTACGACACGCCAGCCAAACCCATTATTACTGTCACTAGTATTGCCTCTTTAGCCGTTGCCTGTGTCGGTGGTATTACGATTGTACTTGCCTCAATTACCGCTGCTTTATGCATGGGCAAAGATGCACATGAACTGAAAGAAAAACGCTATATCGCAGGAATCGCCAATGGGATTTTTTATATTTTAGGAGGCTTATTTGCTGGTAGTATTGTCATGCTATTTAGCTTACTTCCTAAAGAGTTGGTCGCAGCACTGGCAGGTTTAGCTTTGTTAGGTGCCATTGCCACCAATATTTCTGTTGCCATGAAAAATGATAGTCAACGCGATGCTGCACTTATTACCTTTTTAGCAACAGCATCAGGCATGCATTTCCTTGGATTAAGCTCAGTTTTTTGGGGTATTTGCATTGGTGTAATCGCCCATTTCATTCTCACCCCACGCTCAACGCCAGCCACAAATTAGTTTTTTTATCCAAGCGCCCGTCACTAAAATGAAACCTCAATCGTCAAATCAGGATTCAAATAATTTGCTAATTCTGATTTTGCGTTCTTTTCATTGAATATAGATTAAATTTCATTTTTAAGATGAATAACTAAAATAGTTAAATAATAGACTTTAGTATTTTGTTTTTATATTTTCACTTCAATTTATAATATAAATTTAGCGATATTTTCAAGCTTGATTCTCACCAATAAAATCAATAAAAAAACACCTATAAAATCCTTAAAATTCTCATCATACAATATTTAACCCCATTTTAAAGATATCAAAAAGATTAGCAAAACCGCCCAAAATAAATTATATTTTTCAAATAATTAAATCAATAAAAGCACAATACCTTAAAGACATAAAGATATATCAATTAGGTTTTTGACTCCAACTCAATAACAAAATAGTTTATTAAAAAATAACGCGATGCTTCACAAATTGGAGGTGAAGAAAATGGATACGAGCAAGGTAAATATTAATGAGTTAATTGATAAAGCCTGTTTTACATCTTTTCATTGGAAAGTTTTAATCTGGTGCTTACTTATTATTATTTTTGATGGATATGATTTAGTTATTTATGGGGTTGCTCTTCCTCTGTTAATGCAGCAATGGTCATTAACTGCGGTAGAAGCTGGTTTACTCGCCAGTGCTGCTCTATTCGGCATGATGTTCGGTGCCATGATTTTCGGCACACTTTCAGACAAACTAGGACGTAAAAAAACCATCCTGATTTGTGTCACCTTATTTAGCGGATTTACCTTTATAGGTGCCTTTGCCAAAGGACCAACTGAGTTTGCTATTTTACGCTTTATTGCAGGTCTTGGGATTGGTGGCGTTATGCCAAACGTCGTCGCGCTTATGACCGAATACGCACCCAAAAAAATCCGCAGTACATTAGTTGCAATTATGTTTAGTGGCTATGCAATTGGTGGCATGACATCTGCTCTACTCGGTGCATGGCTCGTAAAAGATATGGGCTGGCAAATCATGTTTTTAATTGCAGGTATTCCGCTGTTGCTGCTCCCGCTCATTTGGAAATTTTTGCCAGAGTCTCTCGCCTTTTTAGTGAAATCTAACCATAGCGAACAGGCGAAAAGTATTGTGAGTAAAATAGCGCCTCAAACTCAGGTAAACACCGATACTCAACTGGTGTTAAATGAAAGTACAACAACCGATGCACCTGTCCGTGCGCTTTTCCAGCAAGGCCGCACCTTCAGCACATTTATGTTCTGGATTGCTTTCTTTATGTGCTTACTCATGGTGTATGCATTAGGAAGCTGGTTGCCTAAACTCATGCTACAAGCGGGCTACTCATTAGGTGCAAGCATGTTATTCCTCTTTGCACTCAATATTGGCGGCATGGTCGGTGCAATTGGTGGTGGTGCTTTAGCAGACAGATTCCATTTAAAACCTGTCATTACCATTATGTTTATTGTGGGATCGGCAGCTTTAATTCTGCTTGGCATTAATAGTCCACAATTTATTTTATATAGCCTGATTGCGATTGCCGGTGCTGCCACAATTGGTTCGCAAATCTTACTCTACACTTTCGTTGCGCAGTTCTATCCGACGGCACTTCGTTCAACTGGCATGGGCTGGGCCTCTGGAATTGGCCGTATCGGTGCGATTATCGGACCAGTTTTAACAGGAGCCCTTCTCACACTTGAGCTTCCTCACCAAATGAATTTCTTAGCGATTGCAATTCCGGGTGTGATTGCTGCACTTGCAATATTTATGGTCAATCTCAAAGCCTCAGTTGCCGCACAAACGCCATCAACTTTTAACTCTCAAAACACGCTTACCCAGCAGTAAATATACATGCGCCGAGGACTGGCGCATCTTTTTGGAAATGGATTATGGAATTATTACACCGCTTTAAGCCACGTGCTTTAACTTTCGCGACCTTAATATTGATGTGTGGCAATTCATTCGCTGCAAATCCAAATCAGCAGCCCGAAGATGAATGGAAACTCACTTTAAAAAACGCCTATATCAACCGTAATTTTGATAATGATGCACTCAAAGATACTGGTAGCTGGTCTCAGGCAGCATCACTATTTTATAAATCGAAAATGCATGACACTCCGCTGCAAATTGCAGACAAGCCTATTACGATTGGTGCCGATGCTTCTGTTCAATATGCCGTGCGCTTGAGCTCAGATAAACATGTTGCGGACACAGTTTTGCCTTTTAATAAAGAAACACAGTCACAAGCATCCGACTTTTTAAAATATGGTGCAACTTTAAAACTAGGTTATGACAAAACCTTGCTGAGTGTCGGTGAACTCTGGTTAGACTTGCCTGTAACGGCTGTCGATGCTAGTCGTCAGTTACTCACTTCGTATTGGGGAACCAATCTTAAATCACAACTTTCAGATCAGCTTTATGCAGAAATTGGTCGGGTTGAAAAAGTCTCTCCACGAAATGAAGAGGACTTTAAAAAGTTTTCTTTCACATCAAATGGAATTACCAAAGAATCTGATGGCCTGAACTACATTGACCTGCGCTATCAATTTACGCCGTCACTCAAGGGCGAATACTACTTCGGTAATTTAGAAGACCTCTACAACAAACACTATGTAGGACTTGAGCATAATTGGAAACAACCTAATTTTGCGCTTACGTCTAAGTTTAAATATTTCAATGCAAAAGATGACGGCAATACTTTTGATATTGATGCACAAAACATTGGGGTGTTGGAAACACTTAAAGTAAAGAACCATACCTTTGGTTTAGGTTATCAACAAATTATCGGCGAGTCGGCTTATCCATTACCGGATGGTTTCTTGCCAGAAACGTATTTCATTAATTGGAACGCAACGGGTTTCTTTAAAGAAGACGAAAAGTCCTATCATGTGATATATGGCTACGACTTTAAAGACTATGTACCAGGCTTAAATGCAATGGTGAAATATGTTTACGGACATGACTTTAAAGCAGCCAATGGTGAGAAAAACCATGAAACTGAGTCGAATGTGATTTTAAATTATGCGTTTCAGCAGCCATTCTTAAAAGGCGTTGCCCTGCAATATATTCGTATTGATTACAACGTAAAACACGGCAATGACTTTGGTGAAGACCGCTTGTTTGTAAACTACACCAAAAAGTTTTAATAAATTTTGATTTAATCTAAGCGGGCCAATTTTGGCATGCTTTTTTATATTATTTCGCTCATAAAAAAACGCTCTTACGAGCGTTTTTTAATTAACTTTGCAACTTAAGCAACGTGCTTTTGTACAACAATTGAACCTACTGAATAACCAGCACCGAAAGATGAAATCACGCCATATTCGCCATTATCTACTTCATGGCCTGTACGGTGTAAAGCAATAATAACGCCTGCTGAAGAGGTATTTGCAAACTCATCTAAAATAATTGGTGCACGGCTTAAATCAGCTTCTTTACCAGCAACATATTTCAAGATTAGTTCATTCATATTGGCATTGGCTTGGTGTAACCAGAAACGCTTAATATCGTTTGCAGTTAACTGCATTTTTTCTAACTGCGCATTAATGATTTTTGCCACCAATGGACAAACATCTTTAAATACCTTGCGGCCATCTTGACGGAATAATTTGTCGTCAACGACTGCATCTTCGCTACGGTTTAAGAAACCGAAGTTATTGCGAATGTTGTTTGAAAATTGAGTAAATAAATGAATATCTAAAATTTCAAAACCAGTCTTAGTGGTGGTTTCTTCAATAATAGAAGCCGTTGCAACATCACCAAAAATGAAGTGACAATCACGGTTACGGTAGTCTAGGTGACCCGATGTAATCTCAACATTTACCAATAAAACACGGCGAGCACCCGAGCGAATTGCATCTGCCGCTTGTTTCAAACCAAAAGTTGCAGCTGAACATGCAACGTTCATGTCGTAGGCATAACCTTGAATGCCAAGTGCTGACTGGATTTCAATTGCAACTGCTGGATAAGCACGCTGCATGTTTGAACATGCCAAAATCACAACATCGATATCTTCAGCAGTTACATCTGCATTTTCCATTGCCTGTTTCGCAGCAATCACGCCCCACTCTGCTTGAAGTGAAAGTTCATCATTTGAACGTTCAGACAAACGAGGACGCAAACGATTTGGATCAAGGATACCTGATTTCTCAATCACGTAACGACGCTTAATCCCAGACGCTTTTTCAATAAATTCAGCACTAGAACCACGTAATTCTTCGAGTTCACCTGCTGCAATTTTCTCTGCATTCTCTTGGTTATATTGTTCCACATAAGCATTTAAACTGTCGGCCAGTTCTTCATTAGAAATGATTTCTGTTGGGTGAAATAACCCAGTACCTGTGATACGAATGCCCATGTAAAACTCCTAAAAAAATGAATAGGGTCTGTTAATCTTTCATTTATAAATTGCGTTGTAGGCTAAACAACAACATAAACAGACCCCGATCTATCTTAACTGATTCCCAAACGATCCCATAACTTTTGCAGTCGAGTTGGCGAAATAGGCATCTTGGTTTTCATCGGCTGAGAAAATAAAGAAATGCGGAATTCCTCCAACATCAAATACAATTCTTTGATTTTGGGATCGTTTTTGAATTTAAATACCTTGTCCATCCATGGATCGACATCGTCAATTGCAGCATGATCTCGCTGTAGATTATTTGGCAATCGATCTAAACGCAATAGCAGTGCTTTTAAATAACGCGGGTATTCCTGCCAAAGATCGACGGGTTGACGGTAAACAAAATTGCCAAGTGACATTAAATCTAACTGATCTTCAATATCATCAATGCTGCGTCCAAATACGTCTGGATCAAGTACTAAAAGCTGACGACGAATTTGTTGCCACTGAATATAAATATCACTTAATTGCTCAAGTGCTTGCTGACCATAACTCAAAAATTGTTTTTTGACCTGATCTAGCAGCTTATTAAATTCATCAGCGTTAATTGGCAAAGTCGTAATCGCCATCTGCAAGGTTGCATAGATCAACATCTGCTCAAGCTTAGCTTTATCGCCCAAAGGTGAATAAGCCAACGCGAGCGGTTTTGAAATCTGCTTTTTCAACTGACGGACTAAATCACCAAGTTGCATATGGACTAGACGAATAATCCCTTCGCGATGCTGTTTAATCGCCTCAGCCTGATCGTTAAACGTCTGAATAACAATGCCTGACTCATCTTTAGCTTCGAGGTCAGCAAAAGCCTTGGTCGGAACTAAAGCCTGATATTGCTTTACTACAACGCCCGTAACTTTATGAGAAGCCTCAAAAGTAAAGTTTTCAGGAAAGTCCTTAAACTCACCTTTTTGCTGTTTAACTGGGCGATGCGTTTCCACTCGACAACGTGCTTTTAACTCAGGTAAATCACGACCTTTCGCAATCAGCTTACCTTTTTCATCAATCACTTTAATGAAAGGTACCAAATATGGATCAATACGTTCAAACGAGAAATCTTTTTCAGTAATTTGCTCACCACGCAAGGCAAAAGCTAAATAACTAAAAATATGTTCACGTAAATGTACTGCATCAACCCCTTGCATGAGCTTACGAGCTGTATCAGGAATTGGCACTACATTACGACGTTTGTCTTTTGGTAAAGCTTTTAGTAGCGCTTCGATTAAATCTAAACGCCAACCCGGAATTCCCCATGACCATATATTTTCATCCACTTGAGGCAGCGCCTGTACAGGAATTTGAACAGTGGCACCATCTTCGTCGTGGCTCGGATCAAAATGATATGTAGTTGCTAAACGCAGCTGCCCATTATGCAAATGATCAGGGAATTGCTGCGTTGTTGGTCGGTCATTGAGCCAAAGCGCATCATCCTCAATAAATAAATAACGAGGATTATTTGCTTCTACCGTTGCACGCCAGTCTTCAAAACTACGGCGACTTGCGATTTCTTCAGGTATTTTAGAGGCATAGAACTGATAAATCGTTTCTTCATCAACCACTAAATCGCGGCGACGCAATTTATCTTCAACTCGCTCTACTTCTTCAAGCTTAAGTAAGTTGTGTTTTAAAAATGGTGGAACTGTACCCAAGTTACCAGTAGTTAATGCATCGCGTAAGAAAATCTCATGAGCAGCAGGTTGGTCAACTTTCTCAAAATTAATTAACCGTTTTGGCTCAATAATTAAGCCAAATAAAGAAATTTGCGCATACGCATTGACGATTCCCGCTTTCTTAGACCAATGCGGCTCGAAATAGTGATATTTCAATAAATCACGTGCAGCAAGCAAAATCCATTCGGGGTCAATTTTGGCTAAAGTACGTAAGTACACTTGAGAGGTTTCGACCATCTCAAAAGCCATCACCCAAGAGGTATTGGTTTTGTGCAGCGTACTCGCAGGGAAAACTTTAGCCTTTTGCTGACGCACTGCCATAAAGGTATTTCGTTCATCAGTTTTATTGGCAATAAACGATAATAAACCTGTCAGCAACGCACGGTGTAGGTTTTCATAGTTCGCAGGTTTTTCATTAAAGCTGAGTTTTAAGCCTTCGGCTAACTCAACCAATTGCTGGTGTGTCTGTTTCCATTCACGTAAACGCAACCAGCTTAAGAAATGCTGCTTGGCAAATTGACGGCGTTTATTTTCAGACATCCCTGCTTCGCCTTTAGGATTTAAAGTATCCCAAAGTTTTAAATAAAACAGAAAATCTGAATCCGCTTCTTTGAATAATGCATGCTTTTGGTCAGCTTGCATTTGTTTATCTGCCGGACGCTCACGCGGGTCCTGAACGGCTAAAGCACTTACCACAATTAAGATTTCTTTGAGTACGCCGAAATGAGCACCACCCACGATCATACGAGCGAGTCGTGGGTCAATTGGCATACGTGCCATCATTTGCCCAACTTTAGTCAGCTCATTTTTCTTCTCGTTAAGTGCGCCTAACTCAATCAGTAATTTACGTCCATCATTTACAAGGCGGAAATCTGGCGGCTCAATAAAGTCGAAGTTTTCTAGCTCACCTAATCCTAAGCTCTGCATTTGCAAAATAACAGACGCTAAGTTGGTTCGTTTAATTTCAGGTTCGGTAAATTCAGGACGACTTAAAAAGTCTTCTTCGCTATATAAACGAATACACACACCCGGAGCAATACGACCACAACGCCCTTTACGCTGATTGGCTGCGGCTTGAGAAATTGCTTCAATTGGTAAGCGTTGTACACGTGAACGATAGTTATAACGCGATATACGAGCAAAACCGCTATCAATCACATAACGAATATTTGGAACCGTAAGCGCAGTTTCGGCCACGTTCGTCGCAATAATAATACGACGGCCTTTTCCACCCGGACTAAAGATCTTCTGTTGTTCAGAAACAGCTAAACGCGCATACAAAGGTAAAATTTCGGTATGTCTTGGCCCGTACTTTTGCAAGGTTTCCTGCAATTCTCGAATTTCTTGCTCTGTACTTGAAAAAATTAAAATGTCGGCATGTTCTGGATGACCTTTTGCTTCTGCGTCAGCAAAGCATTCTTCTACCGCTTGTACAACTGCACGAGGAAGGTTTTCTTCGAAATCATCAAACTCATCGTCATCACTGCCACCAATATTCATTTCTGAAATTGGGCGATAAAGCACTTCAACTGGATAGCTACGACCTTCTACTTCAAAAACTGGTGCATTATTAAAGTAGTTACTAAAACGATTTACATCTAAAGTTGCCGAAGTCACAATCACTTTTAGGTCTGGGCGTTTTGGCAGTAACTGCTTTAAATAACCCATAATAAAATCGATATTGAGTGAGCGTTCATGCGCTTCATCAATAATGATCGTGTCATATTTAGACAAGAAGCGGTCATTGCCTAACTCGGCAAGCAAAATACCGTCGGTCATTAACCGTACGATAGAGTCCTGCGAACCTTGTTCGTTAAAACGGATTTTAAAACCGATAGATTCGCCAAGCTTTTCGCCAACTTCTTCTGCAATACGTTGAGAAACACTACGCGCAGCTAAACGGCGTGGCTGGGTATGACCAATCATCCCCGTTAAACCACGACCCGCTAGCATTGCAATTTGAGGAAGCTGAGTGGTTTTACCTGAACCCGTCTCACCTGCCACAATAATCACCTGATGCTTTTGAATCGCATCAATTAAGCGGTCTGCATATTGAGAAACAGGTAAATCCTGATTCAGTTTAATTTTAGGGAGACGTTCAAAACGCTGTCTAACTTTGGCATTAGATTGTTCAAATAATTTTTCAATCTCTGCTGTATTGGCTTTTTTATCTTTACGCAAACGATTTAAACGGTAACGATCTCTTGCCATCACCCACTGATCAATATTTAAATCATTCTGCACAGACAAATTTTCCTGAAAATACAACAATCCTCTATTTTACGCTCTAATGACCATAAGGTAAAACAGTTGGTTTTTTATATATTTTTAATTTTTTAAAATTTTGCCCTTGAATTTTGTCTCACTAGACTTCATGTTGTTAGGCAAGTTTCTTTTACGATAACTGTCATTTGATTTACATGTTTTTGCAGTCAAATCGAATACAGTGTTTGGGGACTTAAAAATCGTAAATTTATCACTTATTCGATTTTCCGATTTTAGTCATGTAAAAATACTATTTCCCCAATAAAGAATTTTTATTTATTCTACATCTCGTAAACAAGTTTAAATATAAACCTCAATCATGGAGACAATGATGAGCTTGATTAATACTGAAGTTAAACCATTCCAAGCAACTGCTTACCACAACGGCCAATTTATTGAAGTTAACGAAACTAACCTTAAAGGTAAATGGTCTGTTGTATTCTTCTATCCAGCTGACTTCACTTTCGTTTGTCCAACTGAACTTGGTGACTTAGCTGACAACTACGCTGAATTCCAAAAACTTGGTGTTGAAATTTATGCTGTATCTACTGATACACACTTCACTCACAAAGCTTGGCACGATACTTCTGAAGAAATCAAAAAAATCCAATACCCATTAGTTGGTGACCCAACTTGGACTCTTTCTAAAAACTTCGACGTTCTTATCGAATCTGAAGGTTTAGCTGACCGTGGTACTTTCGTTATCGATCCAGAAGGTAAAATCCAAATCGTTGAACTCAACGCTGGTGGTATCGGCCGTGACGCATCTGAACTTCTTCGTAAAGTAAAAGCTGCTCAATACGTACACGCTCACCCAGGTGAAGTTTGCCCAGCTAAATGGAAAGAAGGCGAAGCTACTCTTGCTCCATCTATCGACCTAGTTGGTAAAATCTAATCTCTTATTAGATTTTAAAAATTCAAAGAACCATCCCTCATCGGATGGTTCTTTTGTTTTGAATAAGCACATCACATTTTCTACTGATACTTTTACAATTATGTCCTTCCCCATTACATGAAGTTTGAGTAATGTCGAATAAATAACCGATGTTTTTTGAGCTTAAGTAATATGAAATAAAAGGGGAAAAATTTATGGCGAATACTGTGGCAGTCACTTCATGGAAATACAATGCGACTTCACGTCATCTAAAAATATTTTATAGCGATGGTTCAGGCGAACTTTATCATCCTGTACCAGAATTTATTTATGACAACTTATTACGATCAACAGACAAAGCTGCTTTTGTACATAAATATTTAGAATTCGATTTACACTTTACTCGCCTATCTTTAGTGAATGCTTCATAACATAATGCAATAAGGCCTGCTTTAAACAGGCCTTTATGAATGAATAAATCACATTTTTAAATGGTTTATCTTGCCACCACAATACATAAACCAGCGCCTACAGGCAAAATACTGCTCATAAAATTTTCATCTTTTTTAATTAAAGCTAAGAATGAACTGACTTCAGCCGCATGTGAAATGACATTATCAATAATGAGTACGCCACCTTTTGGCTTCATTAAACGTTTTAAATCTGGCCAATAATTCTCATAAGCAGGTCGCTCAGCATCTAACAAAATAAAATCGAAAGTTTCCTGAGTTTCTTTTAAATAGTCGGCTGCATCTCCAACCCAAAAATCAACCAATTCATCTAATGCCAGTTCAGTCGCATGGCGTTTAGCTTCATTACTACGATTGGCATCAATTTCAAGCGTGGTTACTTTTCCATGAGTAGCTTGAGCAGCCTCAGCAAGCCATAAAGTAGAGTAACCTGTTGAAGTACCGATTTCTAAAATTGATTTGGCTTGCTGCATTCGAATAAATTGCGATAGTAATTTTGCAGACTCCGCCTCAATATTACGATACCGCAGCAAACGATCTGTCTGCTGTGCATCATGTCGTTTAAAGGTGTCATATAAATCGGCAACTCTTTGTAAGAAAAAAGTATTTGGCATATATTCACCCTTTAAAATCGTTATTTTATATAAAAGTCGTTTGAGTTAAGTGCTTTGAATTAACTTGAAACGCGGCACGATACTTCCATCAGCCATTTGAACCGTTTCAGTAAACATCTCTAGCGGACGCACCCAAGTTGAATAGTCACCGTAAAGACACTGATAAACGACTAACTCTTCTTCAGTCTCGCTGTGTTTTGCCACAGAAAAAACTTGATAGAGATTACCTTTATAATGCTGATAAATGCCGCGTTGCAATGACATGAAAGTACCTTTTAATGTTATGACATAAAATCTTTACAGCCATATAACATATATAAATTTTTAAATACTTTCACTTTAAAACACTACAAAAGATAAAAAAGTATATTTTAGAGATAAATTATTGATCTTATTTATGAATGTTTCTAATAATTCAAAAAACCGATCAAATATATAAAAACATACTGTTTTACCTATTTTATGTTTTAACGTACTATGCATCTATTGAAAGAATTTGGATGCATTGGAGTAAAAACAGATGTTAGATCAAAACATTAAAACTCAATTAAAAGCTTACTTAGAACGTTTAGAAAGTCCAATCGAATTAGTTGCTGCTTTAGATGAATCAGATAAATCAGCTCAAATTAAAGAGCTGGTAAGTGAAATCGCTGAGCTTTCTGACAAGGTGACTGCCCGTTTTGACGGTAACAATACACGTCGTCCAAGCTTTGGTGTGGCTAAAGCAGGTGAACAACCTCGTGTGTTTTTTGCAGGCTTACCAATGGGCCATGAGTTTACGTCTTTGATCTTGGCACTGTTACAAGTGTCTGGCTATGCACCTAAAGTGTCGGATGATGTGCTTAACCAGATTAAAGGTTTAAACCTCAAAGCCAACTTTGATGTGTTTGTATCATTAAGCTGTCATAACTGTCCGGATGTGGTACAGGCACTTAACCTGATTGCCATTTACAATCCGAACACCACGGCAACCATGATTGACGGTTCATTCTTCCAAGACGAAGTCGAACAACGCAAAATCATGGCTGTACCGATGGTATTCCAAGACAATGAGCACATTGGTCAAGGTCGTATGACCCTTGAAGAGATTGTAGCAAAACTTGATACCAACTCAGCTGAAAAAGATGCGGCAGCACTTAATGCCAAAGATGCTTTTGATGTATTGGTGATTGGTGGTGGTCCTGCGGGCGCAACAGCTGCAATCTATGCTGCACGTAAAGGTATCAACACGGGTATCGTGGCTGAACGCTTTGGTGGTCAGGTCATGGACACCATGGATATTGAAAACTTCACCTCTGTGCAAAAGACGCAAGGTCCTAAGTTTGCTGCCGAGATGGAAGCACATGTCCGTGAATACGATGTCGATATCATGAACCTGCAACGTGTCAGCAAAATCACGGGTGCCAACCAGACTGCAAATGGCTTGGTTGAAGTTGAACTTGAAAACGGTGCGAAACTTGAATCGAAAACTGTGATCCTTTCTACAGGTGCACGTTGGAGAGAAATGAATGTACCAGGTGAGCAAGAATACCGTACCCGTGGTGTT
>NZ_JAKUKO010000008.1:0-141084 GCF_022449185.1 Acinetobacter pittii | reverse complement strand
AGTATTAATTGTAATACCACGTGCTTTTTCTTCAGGTGCTGAGTCGATTTGTGAGTAATCTTTCGCTTCACCGCCGTAAGTTTTTGCACAAATAGTTGCAATCGCAGCAGTTAAAGTTGTTTTACCATGGTCAACGTGACCGATTGTGCCCACGTTTACGTGTGGCTTATTACGTTCAAACTTGGCTTTAGCCATGATGATCTTCCTTTATAAACTACTCATGGAGGGTCACCCCATGAGCACTTGGTTTTTAACTAAGAAATTAGTTTGGGCTTATAGTAATCGAAAGATTACTCGTCGTCACCTTTTTTACCGCCAGCTTGGAATTTAGCGATGATGCCTTCAGCCACGTTACGTGGAGTTTCAGCATATTTAGCAAATTCCATAGAGTAAGTCGCACGACCTTGAGACATAGAACGCATTTGAGTCGCGTAACCAAACATCTCAGCAAGAGGAACTTCTGCACGAATTGCTTTTGTTCCACCAGGAAGATCGTCCATACCTTGAACCATACCACGACGACGGTTTAAGTCACCCATGATATCGCCCATGTAGTCTTCTGGAGTTTCTACTTCAACTTTCATGATAGGTTCAAGAAGGATAGGATCCGCTTTCATGAAACCATCACGGAAGGCATAAGAACCTGCCATTTTGAACGATAATTCGTCAGAGTCGACGTCATGGTAAGAACCGTCGAATAATGTCGCTTTAATACCAACAACAGGGTAACCAGCTAATACACCATTCTTCATACGTTCTTGAATACCTTTGTCAACCGCGCCAAAGAATTCTTTAGGTACTACACCACCAACAACTTCTTCAACGAATTGGTATTCTTTACCAGCTTCTTCAACATCAAGCGGCTCAAGACGTACATATACGTGACCAAACTTACCTTTACCACCAGTTTGACGTACGAACTTACCTTCTTGTTCAACAGACTTTTTGATCGTTTCACGGTAAGCAACCATTGGTTTACCAATGTTAGCTTCAACACCGAATTCACGCTTCATACGGTCAACAATGATGTCAAGGTGAAGCTCACCCATACCAGCAATAATTGTTTGACCAGATTCTTCGTCTGTACGAACACGGAACGATGGATCTTCTTTAGCCAAACGACCTAAAGCGATAGACATTTTTTCTTGGTCTGCTTTAGTTTTTGGTTCAACAGCCAATGAAATTACTGGCTCTGGGAATTCCATACGCTCAAGAGTAATGATGTTTTTCTCATCACATAATGTATCACCAGTTGTAACGTCTTTAAGACCTACACACGCTGCGATATCACCTGCACGGATTTCATCAAGATCTTGACGTTCGTTCGCATGCATTTGCACGATACGACCGATACGTTCACGCTTAGCTTTAACTGGGTTATAAACCGGATCACCTTGTTTAAGAACACCAGAGTAAACACGTACGAATGTTAAGTTACCTACGAATTTGTCGTTCATGATTTTGAACGCAAGCGCAGAGAACGGAGCTTCGTCAGATGCTTCACGAGACGCTTTAGTTTCGTCTTTGTCGTCAAGGATACCTTCGATCGCTTTAACTTCTGTAGGTGATGGTAAGAATTCAATTACAGCATCCAACATACGTTGAACACCTTTGTTCTTGAACGCAGAACCACAAAGCATTACTTGAATTTCAGAAGCTAATGTACGAGCACGTAAACCAGCGATGATGTCTTCTTTAGAAAGATCACCTTCTTCTAGGTACTTGTCCATTAATTCTTCAGAAGCTTCAGCTGCAGCTTCAACCATTTTTGTACGCCATTCTTGAGCAGTATCAACTAGGTCAGCTGGGATATCAGCATATTCAAACTTCATACCTTGAGATGCTTCATCCCAGATAATCGCTTTCATTTCGATAAGGTCAACAACACCCTGGAATGTATCTTCAGCACCAATTGGCACAACGATAGGAACAGGATTACCACCTAAACGAGTTTTAACTTGCTCAACAGCACGGAAGAAGTTTGCACCAGTACGGTCCATCTTGTTCACGAATGCTAAACGAGGCACTTTATATTTGTTCGCTTGACGCCATACAGTTTCAGACTGAGGTTGTACACCACCTACAGCACAGTAAACCATGCACGCACCGTCAAGAACACGCATAGAACGTTCAACTTCGATTGTGAAGTCTACGTGTCCCGGGGTGTCAATTACGTTGATACGGTGTTGTTCGAATTGGTTACCCATACCAGACCAGAAACAAGTCGTAGCAGCAGAGGTAATTGTAATACCACGCTCTTGCTCTTGTTCCATCCAGTCCATTGTTGCTGCACCGTCGTGTACTTCACCAATTTTGTGAGATACACCTGTGTAGAACAAAATACGTTCAGTTGTAGTTGTTTTACCTGCGTCAATGTGCGCAGAAATACCGATGTTACGGTAACGAGTAATTGGGGTTTGGCGAGCCATGATGTCTACATTCCTAAATGTTATATTTAAAACAGGACGCACCAATTAAATTGATGCGCGCGAATATCCAAACAGGCAACTTAAATACCTGCAAAGCCCCCACTTTGATAGAGAGCAATGTTGAATCGAGCTGCTGTACGCATGAATATTCTCCTGAATAAGGCCTGTTTTATCCGCTTAGAAACGGTAGTGAGAGAAGGCTTTGTTAGCTTCAGCCATACGGTGCACATCTTCACGTTTTTTGATTGCTGCACCTTTACCTTCAGCTGCATCAAGCAACTCACCAGCAAGACGTAAAGCCATCGTTTTTTCAGAACGCTTAGCAGCAGCATCTACTAACCAACGCATAGCTAAGGCAGTACGACGGGATGGGCGCACTTCCATAGGTACTTGATAAGTAGCACCACCAACACGGCGTGCTTTTACTTCAACCATAGGACGAACTTTTTCAAGAGTAGTCTCGAAAAATTCAACTGGGTCTACTTTGTTTTTTTCTTGAACGCGTTCTAAAGCACCGTAAACGATACTTTCTGCAATAGATTTTTTACCATCTTGCATTACGTGGTTCATGAATTTAGCGATTGTTTGGCTGCTAAATTTTGGATCTGGAAGGATCTCACGAGCAGCGACTACGCGACGTCTTGGCATTTTAATACACCTAATAATATGACACTTCAGGATGATCCAGCAGTTTGTACAAGTGTCATGTACACGACGCTGGCCTTACTATACGTCGCTTGAATTACAAATCTATGAAGAATTCAAACAAGCGAAACGCTAAAGGGCTTATTCGACTAGTTTCCTAGAATTACTTCTTAGGACGCTTAGTACCGTATTTAGAACGTGATTGATTACGATCTTTAACACCAGCACAGTCTAATGAACCACGAACGGTATGGTAACGTACACCCGGTAAGTCTTTAACACGACCACCACGGATAAGAACAACACTGTGCTCTTGTAAGTTATGGCCTTCACCACCGATGTAGCTAGATACTTCAAAACCTGAAGTTAAGCGAACACGGCAAACCTTACGCATAGCTGAGTTAGGTTTTTTAGGTGTAGTTGTATAAACACGTGTACAAACACCACGACGTTGTGGACAAGCCTTCAACGCAGGAACTTTGGATTTTTCAACCAAAGTCGTACGACCCTTACGGATCAACTGATTCGTTGTTGCCATATGGCAATTCTCCCGTTATTAAAAAACCTTAAAAAGAAAATACCTCTTTTTAAGGGCACATAATTGTAAGCCAAGATGCAAAAATGGTCAACACGGCAATACTTACCAAATGTTGACCATATCAATGTTTGACAGCACGATTTATAAATTTAAATAGAGGCTATTTTTACTTTTTAAACCTTCACTTTGTAAGCGTATTGTTAAGAGTATTTTTTATCTTCCAATATCTCGTCATCATCCTCTGGTGTTAGAGCAGGCTTTTGCTCAGTATGCTCATGTTCTGTCACATGTTTGTCAGCAAGTTTTTCTAAGCCCTGATGAACATTTTCTTGAACTTTCTCTTCACTTTTTTCGCTTTCCGTAGGTTTTAACACAATAGATACTTTAGAGATTACCTCGTGGTTTTCTACTTTATGATGATGAGCAGCATGAATATTGCCATCTTCACCTACATTTAAAAGTCTTGGGCTTGCTTTTTGAATGAGTGTAACTGCAGCATAATAGGCCTGTAACGGAGATAAATGCTCACTTGGATGTTCGTTTAAATAATGTCTTGCAGCTCCAAAAATTGCCTGAGCTTTATGTCCTACATCTTCTTGTAATTTCCAGCTATATACTGCACTTAAAACAGCCCCTGCAACTGGAGTAAACTTACCAAAAGCTGAAAGTTTAGGAATACGATTTAACCATTCCCATTTAAACTCCCCTTCTTCATCTGTTAGCCAGCTCTTTAAAGTATCTATATCTGTGGTTGAACCTAATACTTGCTGAAATTGATGAATATCTTGAGTTTCCAACATATTTCGCAATGTTTTTAAAGCCAACAAGAGAGTTTGTTTCTCTGCAATCAAGCTAATATCAACTTCTTTAAAAATAAACTCGACAACATCTTGGTCTGCTACCTCCAGCAGATCAAAGCCATGTGATCTTCCTGTCTGGTAAATAGTTCTTAAAACCAAAACTAATGAAACTGGAATATCTACAGCTGCACCAACGACACCTGATACACCTGTAATTGCACCTTGTACAGTCGCAATGAGCTTGTTTTGTTCTATAAGTGCCTGACTTAGACGTTGAGAACGACCTGTATCTTTAGTTAATTCAAATAAATCTTTAGCACCCGCTTCTTCTAGGATTTTTTCAGTTAAGGTACTTTTTGAACTAAAGTCATTTAACCAATTAAATAAATGGCCTGAGATTTTTTCATCCCAATCTGGCGAAAGAAATGTAGCAACACCATTTACTTTTTTAAAATGACGACCAAATACCTGACGTGTGACTTTTGGTAAATGTTCTCTTAGCATTTGTTGAGGACTTTCATATTGCTCAACTTCAAATGGGCTTTTTGTTCTCGATCTACCTTCAACAGTTTTTCCAGTTGGGATTGGTTCAATTACCTTACTGACGTCACCTGATTGGTTCTGTTGCAAGATACTCAATCCTGTAGAACTGAGCTTTTTAGCCACTCCGAAGACCTGAGAAAACAAATTGTCAGATTGATTATTATTAAATTTTGTCATCAAGTACCTCGAATTTTTAATTTATCTAATTAGAGATAAATACTAGGTGGAATGTGGATTTATCTCAACTTGAAAGTGTGTATTTTAGTTAACCCTACATGCAACATACTATGTATTTGGTTATTTTTTTTAAATGTAAAATTGTCATAAAGATTTGCCATAAGAAATAAAAATCCTTTCTGCTATCATGTTAACAACGAAAAACATGAGTCCCGTTTTCTTACAGCTATATTCTCCTATTCATTTTCATAGCTGTTGAACACGATAGACTCTTAAATATCACCATAAAGGGACCTGTAGATGAAACGTGTTGTAATCACTGGTATGGGTATTAACTCATGTATCGGTAACTCTTTAGAAGCAGTTACTCATTCACTTCAAAATGGAATCTCCGGGACACGTTTTAACCCAACTTATGCTGAACTCAATTTTAAAAGTCATGTCAGCGCTGCTGCAGAACAAGACTTTGATAATATCGACCGTAAATTAAAACGCTTCATGGGCGTATGTGCGATGTATGCATACAACGCTGCTGTAGCTGCAGTTGAACATGCAGGTCTTACTCCTGAACAACTTGCTGGTAATCCACGTTATGGTATTGCAGGTGGTTCAGGTGGTGGCTCAACTGCTTCTGTTGTTGAAATGACAGAATTATTAGAGACTAAAGGCGCACGTAAAGTGGGTCCATTCTTCGTGCCACGTAACATGTCAAACACCATTACTGCAAACGTAGGTGTTGCATTTAAGCTACAAGGTATTTCACATACTATTACAAGTGCTTGCGCAACTTCTGCAGATGCAATTGGTTATGCGTACAACTTAATTCAACTTGGCAAACAAGACCTTATGCTTGCTGGTGGCGGTGAAGAAGATCACTGGTCTCAAAGTTTATTGTTTGATGCAATGGGCGCACTTTGCTCGAAATATAACGACTCTCCAGAAACAGCATCTCGCCCATATTCAGCAGATCGTGACGGCTTCGTTATTGCTGGCGGTGGTGGTTTCGTAGTACTTGAATCACTTGAACATGCGCAAGCACGTGGTGCGAACATTTTAGCTGAAGTAGTAGGTTATGCTGCGAACAGTGATGGCGCGGACATGGTTGCTCCAAGTGGTGAAGGCGCTACACGTTGTGTATTAATGGCACTTGAAGAAGCTAAGCAACATGGCGTAGAGAAAATTGACTATGTAAATACACATGGTACTTCTACTCCAGCCGGTGACATTACAGAACTTAAAGCCATGGAACGTGCATTTGGTGAAGGTAAAGTACCTCCTCTTAGCTCAACCAAATCTATGACAGGTCATAGCTTGGGTGCAGCTGGTGTACAAGAAGCTATTTACTCTGTGCTAATGATGCAAAATGACTTTATTGCACCAAACATCAACGTGACTGAACTTGATGAAGGCGCAAAACCTTTCGATATCGTACTTGAAAAACGTGATGCAAAATTGAATACTGTAATGAGTAACAGTTTTGGCTTTGGCGGTGTTAACGCTTGCCTTATTTTCAAGAAGTGGGATGCATAATCCCACCTAGGATTATCGATGGATGCACCTTCTGATGCTTTTTTGTGGGTAAAAGCATTACATATTATTGCCGTGGTTTGCTGGTTCGCTGCTTTGTTCTACTTACCACGTCTATATGTTTATCATGCTATGAGTGAAGATGCTGCAAGTCATCAACGCTTTGAGGTAATGGAACGCAAGTTATATCGTGGAATTATGTGGCCTTCGATGATTGCTACATTAATTACCGCCCATTTCCTTGTAGAGTGGGGTGATGCAACTCGACATTACCATCAAGCCACATGGTTTTACCTCAAAGTTGGATTAGTGGCTTTACTAGTGATTTATCATTTGGTATGTGGCTATTATCGTAAAAAGCTCATCGGAAATGCTCACTATAAATCACATAAGTTTTGGCGCTTCTTTAATGAAATGCCAACTTTAATTTTATTTGCTGTTGTGATTTTAGTTGTTGTAAAGCCTCAGTTCTAACTGGGGCTTTTGCTTTTCTTATCTAAGAAATCTTTTATTCATCATAATAAAAACATGAAATTCACTTAAATATTTATGAAAACAGCACGATAAAACTAATGAATAGCTACGGCTCTTTATTTAGCAACACATGATCTATACTATGCTAAATAAATAGATGAACTCATTTAATGGCAAAGCTATGCTAACTTTTAATGCCCTTAAACGCTTAATCCATACACAATTTATCCTTCTTACACTTTTTATTTTCCGTCACTTAAAAAACTATCCGATTAGACATTTGACTGCTCAAGAAAAATTATTGGCACAAATGGTTTTTGGCAACATGCTCGATTGTGAACGGCCTAAAATTATTGCTACGCGCTACCTCCCTTGGCAGAGTTGCGGTATTTTCATGGCGCCAAATGGGAATATTTATGTCAATCCTGCTGATTACAGTGAAAATTACGCTTTAGAATCTAAGTTTATGCAGGGTATTTTTATTCACGAACTCACACACGTCATGCAATATCAAAAAGGCATTCATGTCCTACTTAAAGGCGCTTTATTACAATCAGCCTATTACCTCAGCTTTAAAAGTTACAATCCCTACAAATATACCTATCACCCTGACAAGGCATTTAGTACGTATAATATTGAACAGCAAGGCGAAATTGCGCGCGATATTTGCTCTGGAAAAATCCCAAATATTATCTGTTCACCTCGACTTCATTTGTAACTAAATAATCAATCTCGCTTTGAACGTAACATTTTTTGCGTAATGTAAATGAGAATTCTTATAAATCAGAAATACTTATATAAACTATAAAAGTGCGCTTATTCAATTCAAATTATTGAAAAAAATAGAACAGACTTATTCCAAATTAGCTTGTGATAAGGCAGTATACAAACAATAAAAATAATGAAGCGTGTTTCTATTCTATACAGAAAATCTCGTTATTTTTACGCAGAAAATATGGGATTGGTATATATTATTGATCTTGACATTTTTGTTTACTATTTTAATTGTTTACTATCGTATCATACACATCGTTGAAAAATTATATCCATAAAAATCAACACTATGTGTATCTATATTCGTTATGATCTAGGATTAGGTTTGAATGAAAAGTTTTAAAGTTGCCCTTGCTCAGTTTTCTCCGCATATTGGCAATATTGACTCAAACACCCAAAAGATGATTGAGCAAGTAAATCAGGCGAAAAAACAAGACGCTGACCTGATTATTTTTCCCGAGCTTTCTGTTATTGGTTATCCAGCTGAAGATCTATTGTTACGTCCAAATTTAAATAAACGTATGCAAAAGGCTTTTGCACAACTTGCCGAAGTTAAAGATATTGTTATGGTTTTCGGATTTGTAAACCAGACAGAAGATGGTCAACGTTATAATTCTGCTGCTGTCATGAAAGACGGTCAAGTTTTGGGTGTTTTTAATAAACATAATTTACCAAACTATGGCGTCTTTGATGAAAAACGCTATTTCCAAAAAGGCCATCAGCACTTAGTTTTTGAATATCTTGGGCATAAGTTTGGCGTATTAATTTGTGAAGATATCTGGTCAATTAATACGGTTAAACAGTTGAGCCAATTAAATGTTGATACTGCTCTTGTACTCAACTCATCACCATATGAAGTCGGTAAACCACAACACCGTATACAGACTTTAAGTGAACTTGCAAAACAACTTCATCTAAATATTGTTTATGTTAACCAAGTGGGCGGACAAGACGATTTAATTTTTGATGGCACAAGTTTTGTCAGCAATCAAAATGGTGAAATTGCTTTACAAGCACCGAGCTTTAAAGAAGACATTTATATTGCTGAATTTGACCGTGATACAAAGTTATATAAAGTCACTGAATCTGCTCCTGCATTAGAAACATTTGCAGAAATCTATCAAGGTTTAGTCATGGCAACTCGTGACTATGTAGAGCGCTCAGGCTTCCCAGGTGTGATTTTAGGTCTTTCTGGTGGTATCGACTCTGCCCTTACACTTGCGATTGCTGTTGATGCAATCGGTGCAGAAAAAGTGCAAGCTGTAATGATGCCTTATACTTACACTTCTCAAATTAGTGTAGAAGATGCGGCTGAACAAGCTCGCCGTATGGGTGTGACTTTCGGTATTGCTGAAATTCACTCAATCGTAAATAGCTTCATGCAAACCCTGTATCCTTTCTTTGGTAATTCGCCAGCTGATGCAACTGAAGAAAATTTACAAGCGCGTGCTCGTGGCACATTGCTTATGGGCTTATCAAACAAGTTTGGTAATTTAGTCCTTGCTACAGGGAATAAATCTGAACTTTCAGTTGGCTACTGTACACTTTATGGCGATATGGTTGGTGGCTTTGCGGTTCTAAAAGATGTTTATAAAACTATCGTATTTGAATTAGCAAAATACCGTAACAGCTTAAGCGAAACTCCTGTTATTCCTGAGCGTGTGATTACCCGCCCACCTTCAGCAGAACTTCGTCCGGATCAAAAAGACCAAGACTCTTTACCAGCATATGACGTATTGGATGCCATCCTTTACGCATATATTGAAGAAGATTTAGGGCAGGCCGATATTATTGCCAAAGGTTTTGATAAAGAAGTTGTTGAAAAAGTCATCCGTTTAGTTGATCGTAATGAATACAAACGTCGTCAAGGTGCGATTGGCCCGAGAATTACCTCTCGTGCATTTAGTCGCGAACGACGTTATCCGATTGTCAACGGTTGGACAGCGAATGACTGAGCAGAAAAACTCATCAAAAACTACAGCACTTGCTCAAGCACTTTTGCTTGAGCAGGTGGAATTTTTCAAAAAACAATTATCTATAGAAAACTCACCTATTTATTTCCAGCAGTTCATTCAGTTGTTTATGCAACATGCTGACGAAATCAAGCTACACGAAGTTGTTGATTTAGAGCAACTACAAGCCGTTGTGAAACGCTATGCTTTTGAAATGCAGCTAGGTGCTGGTTTACTTGAATTTATTGGGGAAATTGCACAGCGTATTTATTTATCTGCGATGAAATCGCCAATTCAGTTACAAGACTTGGTCTCTGACCATCAATTTGAAATGTGGCTCTCCAAATTTTTAGAAATGGAGCATATTCCTCATTATCTCAATCAGTTTTTAAGAACTAGCCCTTCTGTACAACAGCTTTGCCAATATATTGCAACCTCGACTCTAGAACAAAAATTACCAAAACTTCTAACTGCATCTAGAGTCGATGACTACCATTTTGAATGGCAACATAAGCTTAAAAAATTCTCTTTTTTACAACAACAACGCATCGAGCATAAACTTGAAACTTGGATTGCCAGTTTTATTCATGAGCAACTTACAGAATTAAGTCTTTTATCGAGTGAAGATTTAGAAAGTCTAGTGCGTCATGTTTGGGAAGATATCAGACATAAAAAAATGTATGAGTTTATGAAGCAACTCACTCCTCTCGATGTTGAAGAGTTCTTTGTTTTAATTTACGAATACTGGAAAGAATTACGTCAATCAGAATTTATGCAAGATCTTATTTTGTATGGCGTTGAAGTTTTTTATGACTTTTATAAAGACCAAAGTTTATTTGAAGTATTAAGTGAAATTGGTCTAACCGAAAGCGACTTACAAACAGAAGCTTTACGTTTTTATCCGAAGGTTATGGATGCCTTCAATGAGCACGGTATTTTAGAACCGTTACTTCAAGCACTACTAGCTCCTTTTTATCAAAGCTCAAAAACACTCGATATGATTGAAAAACATTTTAATGAGTAAAAAATAGATAAAAAGAAACCACGCAGGAGCGTGGTTTTTAAAATGGTGGCTATGACGAGACTTGAACTTGTGACCCCCGCATTATGAGTGCGGTGCTCTAACCAACTGAGCTACATAGCCGTAAACTGTGTGCGCATTATCTATAGTTCTGTATAGCAGGTCAATAGGTAAAAACCCTTAATGTCCATCAATTGAACAAATAAGATTCAGATCATCATTATTTGTTCTTTTTTTAGCATATTTTTGCTTTAAACAATTGATCGGCCACAGAAATATATTAAAGATCTAATACTAGTTTTTTACCTTTAGCTCTCGACACATAAATCATCATGCTCTTCTGTGAAGCCTTTTCTGCATCACTTAAGTATTGATCAAAGTGATCTGCTTCGCCTTCTAAAATAGCAGTTTCACATGTACCGCATACGCCTTCGCGACATAAGCACTCCACATCAATATTTAATGTTTCAATAGCTTGTAAAATCGTCTGATTACCTTGTACTTCAATTTCCTGATTAGATTTGGCAAGTACCACTGTAAATGCATCACCTTCCTCAGGAACTGTTGAGGCAAATTACTCCCAATGGATGTATTCATCGCGGTAACGGTGCTTATTACAACAATCAATCACAGCATCAATCATGGGTTTAGGACCACATACATAGACATGTGTGCCTTTAGGTTGTGATGAAATCAGTTCATCCAGCTGTAATAAGCAACCTTCTGAGTCAACATAGCTAAATACATGCTTGGCATGTTTTTGCTTTAACTCATCTAACAAAGCTATAACTATAAAGCCCGTCTTTACAAACTGCGTTTAATCAAAAAATGAACATAAAAAAAGACCACGCAGGAGCGTGGTCTATAAAATGGTGGCTATGACGAGACTTGAACTTGTGACCCCCGCATTATGAGTGCGGTGCTCTAACCAACTGAGCTACATAGCCGAAAACTGTGCGCGCATTATCTTAGTTTCTTTAATGCACGTCAAGAAAAATTTTAAATAAATTAGGTGAAGTGAGCCTATAAGCCGGGTTCTGTCGAGGATGGTCATTCCTCTAGGCGTACAATCACTCATACGCTCAAGCGACCTACCCGAATCCAGTACGGGCCGTACCTCAGGATTCCTATTTGGTCTTGCTTCTGGTGGGGTTTACCATGCCGTGAACTGTTACCAGACACGCGGTGCGCTCTTACCGCACCCTTTCACCCTTACCTCACGAATGAGGCGGTCTACTCTCTGCTGCACTTTCCGTCGGCTTTCACCGCCCAGGCGTTACCTGGCACCCTGCCCTATGAAGCCCGGACTTTCCTCCCCTGCTTCAGTCACGAAGACCTCCACAGCAGCGACCATCCAGCTCACCTCAGGGGCGCATATTAACAAATTTATTTACTAATTGCTTGTGCTTTTTTGAGCAATTAATTTTTTATATTTGTCGAATAGCTCATCTTCAGTCTCCACATGCTGCGGATCTTTAGGAATACAGTCCACTGGACAAAATAACTGACATTGCGGCTGGTCATGATGACCAACGCATTCAGTGCATAAATCTGGATGAATTTCATAAATCACTTCCCCCATGAAAATGGCTTCATTTGGGCAAACTGGTTCACAAACATCACAGTTTATGCATTCATCGGTGATATATAACGACACTTTACCAACCTTGTTGATGTTTACGTTCAAAAGCTTCAACCACAGCTTGTGGAACAAACTTGGTTACATCCCCTTTTAAACGAGCAATTTCCCGAATTAATGTCGAAGAAATAAATGAATACTGCTCAGATGGTGTTAAAAATACTGCTTCAAAATGTGGGTCAAGTTGACGGTTCATATTGGCAAGTTGAAATTCATATTCAAAATCAGAAACTGCTCTTAAACCACGAAGTACTGCTGTCGCCTTTTGCTCTTTGAAAAAATTAACTAACAGCCCATCAAAGCCTACAAATTCAACATTTGATAAATGGCTAAGTGATGTTTGGGCCAGTTCAACTCTCTCTTCTAGACTGAACAAAGGATTTTTATGATGTCCAATTGCAATTGCTACTACAACCTCATCAAACATTCTTGATGCTCTAGTAACTAAATCAACGTGTCCATTCGTGATGGGGTCAAATGTTCCAGGATAAATTACACGCGTTTTAGACATCCGCTAGTACTCTAATTGTATTGTGAACCTATTTTAGCAAAAGTTATACATCAGGCGAAATATTGACGTGCAGGAAAAACTTCACCTTAGCATCAGTTTACGGCACAATAGGCATAATTGTGGAAGTTTGAATTATGGCGAAAGCAACAGTAGTAAAGAAACATAATGGCGGAACCATCGCACAAAACAAACGTGCCCGTCATGATTATTTTATCGAAGAAAAATTTGAAGCTGGTATGTCTTTACTAGGCTGGGAAGTGAAGTCTTTACGTGCTGGTCGCATGAGTTTGACAGAAAGTTATGTCATTTTTAAGAATGGTGAAGCGTTTTTATTTGGTGCACAAATTCAACCGCTTCTTTCTGCATCTACTCATGTAGTACCTGAAGCTACACGTACACGTAAATTATTATTATCACGCCGAGAACTAGAAAAGCTAACAGGTTCAGTTAACCAAAAAGGTTACTCATGTGTTCCTTTAGCATGTTACTGGAAAGGTCACTTGGTTAAACTTGAGATCGCGCTTGTGAAAGGTAAACAGCTTCATGACAAACGTGCGACTGAAAAAGATCGCGATTGGCAGCGTGATAAAGCTCGTATATTTCATAAGTAATAAAAAAACCTTTAAAGTTAACTTTAAAGGTTTTTTTATGTCATTTTGAATTTAGCAGAATTTTAAATTGCCATAACAGTTGGATGCAAAAGATTGATTTTTAAGTTGTAAATCCTTCAATGGGAAATTTACAATCGTATTCGGTAATTTAACCTCACCAACTGCTAAATCTTCGCCAAACAAACAATTTAAAAGATTACATCTCACTGGGTTTGCAGTTAAATAAGCACTAATTGGATCTACCACTTGTTTTAACACATCATTAGTGATCTCAATTTGTTTACTTGGCGTCACATTACCAATATCAATTTCATCGTCAAAAGCCATCCACCACCCTCGCTCTGCTGCAGCATCTGCACCTGGCCAAAATATTTGCTGGCCTTGCAAGGAAAGTGAGAAAGGATTGTTTAGTTCAATTTTATGAATAAATCCTAAGTTTTGATCAACCGTGAGCGCCGCTCTTAATCCAGTAATGCTACCCGTTACATTCTTTTGTAAATTTAGTAACCCTAGTGCAGCATTAATAGAAGCCTTCAAATCTCCGGAGAAATTAAGTTGATCAATATTTGCCACCCCGTTCAGCATGACATTGTTCATTCGTGAACCAGATATAACTTGACCATTAATTACAATAGGTGCCGTGGTCTGTTGTAATTGCAAATTATAATCAGACGAGTTAAATCCTAAAGGAATACAAAGTCCGATACATGCATTAACAGTTCCATCAATAGTCTTGCCTGTATCTTGATAAGACATATTACGGGCGGCTGTATAGGCTAAACCAGTGGTATCTTTAATCTTCAAATAACCACTTAAACTATTAATGCCATTTGGCGTTTCTGAATTTTCAAGCCCCATAGTCAGCAGTCCCATCACCTTTTCAGCACTCAAACGAAAGCCTTTAATTTCTCTCAAGGCTGCACTGTCTGGATTTTTAATTGCAAATTCAATAAAAGGATTACTAAAAACAGCAGAAGAAGAGGCTCGCCCATCGCTGGTATCACTTAAGCCACTTAAACTTAAGTTATCAATGTCAATATCACAGCCACCTAAACCGTTTACCCCTCCACATCCTAATTGCAACTTATTAACGTTGGCATTTAATTCAAGATTCGCTTCCAAGCCTAATTTATAAAAACCAATATTTTGCTGACTCATTGAAGCATCGGCTTGTTTGGGATCGGTATAGGTAAATGAAAATAAAGCCTGTGCTTCGACTTTTGAGAGTTCTGTGTCACTGAGTGGAACAAGATTCGCAGATTCTAAATTAGCATAGCTCAAAGTACTCCATGTTATACAAAGAGCTGTTAAAAAGTTTTTCATGATTATTCCGTTTTTTTATTTATTAGGATTTAGACATCATTGTCCAAATAAACCATTTGGTAAAAATAATTAAAAAAGAACAAAAAAAATACAACTTTTTTGTAATTAAAATAAAACAATTAAATTTATTTATTTTTAATCAAAAAATTATTTTAACTTAGCCTATAAAGCAATCCAGCAATATATTCGCCAAACCATTTAGCCGTATCTAAATCACCTTGTGGAGGAGTAATTTCAACAGGTGCATTATCTGACTGAGTCATTAAACCTAAACAACTCGATAATCGATTTAAATCTTTTTCACTATGCCCAGTCGTCATTAAAGGTAAACCTGACCAAAGCATGCCATGTTGCATCGCAAAAATATTTAATTGTTGTAATACCGCTAATTTATCGCCGCTTAGACCACCTGAGTTTGCAAAGCCAGCTGCAAGCTTGCCTTGCCACAAACGCTCTTTCCAACGTTTAGAAGTACTGTCCATAAACTTTTTAAAGTCAGCGGTCATACTCCCCATATAGGTAGGCGAACCAAAAATAATACCGTGTGATGCATCAAGCGCATCCCAATCAATATGCTCAATATTCATTAAATGTACTTTTACACCCATCACCTCTGCACCAGCAGCAATAGCGGAAGCTACCTTCGCGGTATGACCATATGGACTGTGGTAGACAATAGAGAGATGTTTTTCAGGCAAAGACATAAGTTTAAAATTTTGAGCGATTTTTTCTATTTTATCATTTTATTAACGCTTGCTAAACCTTCATCTATAAATATGAAATATAAGGCCTTCACTACTGCATACTATAGAAATATTTTCAAATTAAATAAAAAACTCTCCTATTTTTAATAAATATAAAATAAGAGAGTCATTTAAGTCGGTTATCAAAACTTACATAAAAACAAACGTAGCCATACGCCCTGTCTTCGCATCACGACGATAAGAAAAATACTTATCACCCTGTTGATAAGAACATTGATCGCCACCTAAGACTTGTTGCACACCTAGACTTTGCAAAATAAAGCGTGCAATGGCATATAAGTCTGCATGAAATTTATTTGGAGTCACGCCCTCAACAAAAGCCGCTTCCAACTCTGGATATTTGTCACAAAAAGCAGTTTTTACTTCAGCCCCAATTTCAAAACAAGGTTGACTAATTGCAGCTCCTAACCATGCCCAAGTTGGAGGATTTTGCATAGCCGTAACTGTATTTTCAATAATGCCACCTGCTAAACCACGCCAACCAGCATGCAAATTAGCAACTTCACTGCCTTCAGCATTTCCCAACACGACAGGTAAGCAATCAGCCGTCATCATCATTAAAGCATGACCTTTTGTTTGGGTGACCAAACCATCGCCAATTAAAGCTTTAAAAGGAATTTGTTCATTTACAGTATGGCAAATCGTACTATGCGTTTGGGTCATCCATGTCATTTTTTTAACACCGAATTTCGCAAACTCATCCAACAATATCATTCGATGCTGTTGAACACGTTGTGCCTCATCTTTGACATGTAAAGCCAAATTAAAGCCAGATAATTCAAGTTGATCCGTTGGTAATGCCAAAGGATGTTGAACACGTGTCTGCCCTACAAATACGCCTTGAGGTAAACCTTGAACAAATTCCATATGCACGTCCTTAATATGCAGCGTTTTCTGAACGCAACACATTCACTAAATGTGTAAAATCTTCAGGCCACGGCGCTTCAAACAGCATTTCTTCACCAGTACGAGGGTGTTTCAAGCCCAATTTCGCTGCGTGCAATGCCTGACGTTTAAAACCACGTAAAGTTTCAATGAGCAACTCAGATGCACCAGCTGGCACACGTACACGGTTCATATAAACCTGATCACCAATCAAACCGTAACCAATATAACTAAAATGCACACGGATCTGATGTGTTCGTCCTGTTTCAAGACGAGCTTGTACACGGGTAAAATCTTTAAAACGTTCTTTTACATTGTAGTGAGTTACCGCATCTCGCCCACCTGGTAAAATTGCCATTTTTACACGGTCAACTGGGTGGCGTTTGATCGGTTCATCAATCGTACCGCCAGCAATAATATTTCCATAAACAACCAAGTCATATACACGGTAGACCGTTTTATTCGCCAACTGTTTACTTAAAGAAAATTGAGCCTCTAATGTTTTAGCAACAACCAGTAAACCACTGGTATCTTTATCAATACGGTGTACCAAACCAGCACGCGAAAGTTCTGCCAATTTTGGGAAATGGTAAAGCAAAGCATTCACTAAAGTTCCAGAACTATTGCCTGCTCCTGGATGTACCACCATGCCTACCGGTTTATTAATGACTAAAATATCATCGTCTTCATAGACAATATTAAGTGGAATATTTTCAGGTTGACTCGTCGTCTGGGCTTCGAGCTCTACTTCGAGCGTAAGCAGCTCAGTTCCTTCACAACGGTGTTTAGGCTTGACAATGTTACCATTCACCAACAGATGGCCATCTTTCAACCATTGCTTGAGCTTTTCACGTGAAAACTCGCTCCATACCAAGGCTGCTACCTGATCGATACGTTGTCCCAGATAGGTTTCATCTAGCTGAACTTGCAACGATAAACGTGTTGCAGTTGTATCAGAAGTATGGTTATCTGCATCCTCAGAATCTTCAAGTAAATTGAAGTCGGTTTCAGAGAAGTTTGTGTTTGAAGATTGTGCTGAAGTCATTTGATCATTGAGATAAAAGTGGTTTAATAGCGCAATTGTAGCTCATTGCCCAACATAACAGAGGAGTTTTTATGTCGCTACCACGTTATAAAATTACGATGCTTGCCTTATCTTTAGGCGTAGCGTCTGCATTTGTGGGCTGTAGCAGCAATCCAAGTAAAAAAGAAGTGGTCGATACTGGCCCTCAATCTAGTGAACAAGCTTACTTCGAAAAGGCCCAAAAATCGCTTGACCGTGGTCAATATCTTGATGCGACCAAGTCTTTAGAGGCAATCGATACTTATTATCCAACTGGACAATACGCTCAACAAGCACAACTTGAACTTCTATATTCGAAATTTAAACAAAAAGATTATGAAGGCGCGATTGCCTTAGCAGAACGTTTTATTCGTTTAAATCCTCAACATCCAAATGTGGATTATGCTTATTATGTTCGTGCTGTTGCCAATATGGAGCAAAACTACGACAGCTTGCTGCGCTATACCTCTTTGCAGCAATCTCATCGTGATGTGAGTTATTTAAAAGTTGCGTATCAAAACTTTGTTGATTTAATTCGCCGTTTCCCAAGTAGCCAATATTCTGTCGATGCTGCTCAGCGTATGAAATTCATTGGGCAAGAACTTGCTGAAAATGAAATGACTGCTGCCCGCTTCAACGTTAAACGTAAAGCTTGGATCGCCGCTGCAGAACGTTCGCAATGGGTGATTGAACACTATCCACAAACACCTCAAATTCCAGAAGCTTTAGCCACTTTGGCATACAGCTATGACAAGTTAGGTGATAAAGCTACTTCACAACAATATATTGAAGTTTTAAAGCTTAATTATCCAAGCCTTGTGAAAAAAGACGGCACAGTTAATATGCGTGCTGCTCGTAAAGAAGGTAACTGGATCAACCGTGCAACTTTAGGTATCTTCGGTCGTGAATCGACTGCTGCAACGCCAGAGAGCACAACTGAAGCAGAAGCTCCAAAACGTGGTTTCCTCAACCGTGTTAGTTTTGGTTTAATTGGTAATTCAGATAAAGAAGAAACTGAAGCACCAGAACAAACACCTGTTGAAGCTCCTAAGCCTGAACGTAGTTGGACAAACCGTTTAAGCTTCGGTTTATTAGACAAACCTGAGTCACAAGCAGCAGAAAATACAACTGTTGCACCAGCTGTAACCTCTACTGAAGCTTCAACTGATGTTCAATCAGATGAGGCAACACAAGGTGCGGATGACGCTGCTCAATAAATTTAAGCTTTAAAAAACATCAACAAACAGGCAAGTGATATCACTTGCCTGTTTGTTTTTATAAAATATTAAAATATTTATTGGGCATATCTCGATTCATCATGTCAGAATATTCTGACTCACTGTCTCATCAAGTTTTAATACGGTTATCTGAATTATGGCAATTCCACAACATACGATTGATCAAATTCTAGATCGCACAGATATTGTCGATCTGATTGGTCAGCGTGTGAAATTGAAAAAAACCGGACGTACATATTCCGGCTGTTGCCCTTTTCATCAAGAAAAAACACCATCGTTCCATGTCTACCGTGACAAGCAGTATTATCACTGCTTTGGTTGTCAGGCTAACGGAAATGCAATCCGTTTTCTTATGGATATTGATAACCGAAACTTTATTGAGGTAATGAAAGAGTTATCGAGCAGTACCGGAATTGAATTACCTAAAGATAATACTGAAAATAAAAAACTGTCTTATACCCGTCAGGTTACAAAGCCACCTGTTACTAAAACAAATACGGCTGAGCCTGTAACTCCACAGCAACCAAGTGATGAAAGCTACAATACGCTTGAACCCGTTTTTTTTGACGACCCTTTTGCTCAGTTCGAACAGCCATTTAGCTTTGATGAACCCGTTCAAGAAGGTAATTTATATGACCTACTGGAAAATGTTGCTCAGTTCTATGAACAACAATTACCCCATAGTCAAAAGGCAAAAAATTACTTTAAACAGCGTGGACTAACCAATCAGACGATTCAATTTTGGCGCTTAGGCTATGCTCCAGAAGATTGGCAACACCTAGAAAAAGCTTTTCCTTATGATATTGACGGCTTAAAACAACTCGGACTTATCCGCTCAAGTGATAATGGGCGTGATTTTGATTTGTTACGTGACCGCGTCATTTTCCCAATTCGCGACCCTAAAGGCCGAGTGGTTGGTTTTGGTGGGCGTGCTTTAAATGATGAGATAAAACCCAAATATATTAACTCGCCAGACTCAGAAGTCTTTCATAAAAATCAGCTACTTTACGGACTTTATGAAGGAAGAAAGCTTAAATCTAGTGATTGGTTAATGGTTGAAGGCTATATGGATGTCATTGCGCTTCAGCAATATGGCATTACTGGAGCTGTAGCAACCTTAGGGACCGCAAGTAATACTGAACACCTTAATATTTTATTCAAACAAAATAGTCGTATTACGATTGCTTTTGATGGCGATGCAGCAGGTCAAAAAGCAGCACGCAGAACTTTAGAAATTGCTTTACCCCTTCTCAATGATGGTCGTGAACTCAAATTTTTTGTTCTACCCAATGATCACGACCCCGACTCTCTCATCCGTCGAGAAGGACTCGAAAATTTCCAAAAACTATTACAACAAGCCCCTCTTCTGTCCGATTTCGTGTTTGCCCACTTAACAGGTCAACACGATATCAGTACGCCTGAAGGGAAAAGCTTAGTCATGGGAGAACTCAGAGAACTCACCGAGTTATTGCCAAAACAAGGTTCTTTCCGTTACTTACTTACTCAATCTTTCCGTGAAAAACTCGGACTGGGCAAACGTTTTACTCCACAAATCAGCCACGATGCCTCGCTCTCGTTTAACATCCATACAAAAGATGAAGACTTTGCGATTGCAATTTTGATGCATCATCCTTTTCTTTATATTCATTTTGAAGGATTGCGGGCTTATATACAGCAAGATGAATTATTGGCCAAAGTACTGGCAATCTTAAACCGTATTTTTGATGATTTACCAGATGATCAAGAGTTGGCAACTTATTATGTACTTGGTGCGTGTAGTAGTTACTGCCATGAAATCGCCGATATTATGCAAAGAACAAATATTCAAGCATTAACACAGGCTCCTGAAGTAGCTGACAAGTTAGCTAAAGAATATTCATTAAGTCTGCAAGAAAGATATTTACGTCAGAAGCTGAAATCACCGATTTCTTTAATTGAATCAAGAAATCTAAGACAACAACTGAATGAGTTAACGAAACAAATTAGCTTAAAGCTGTTGTCTTAATGTTTTGGCTTACGTTCATGCTCAAATACATCCTGTAAATGCTGCTGTAACCATTCAAAATAATCAGGATTTTCTGCTTTAGCAGCTTCACGTAGCAAGATAGATGTAGGATGTATAAGCTTTTGCGTCAAACGGTGTGCAAATTGCTGTAATACCTGTTCGGCATTCTCACCATGATGCAAAGCTTCTAACGCATGTGTAAGCTCTTGTTGACTAATTTCCTCACTGTGCTGACGGTAAGCATGAATGGTGCTACCCGCCTCTTTAACCTTTTGATGCGTAATAAGCTGAGTAGCTAATTGATTAACCATTACCTCTGCTTCAACAGCCGCCTGACGACGTTGGGCAAGGTTCTCATCAATCACACTTTGTAAATCATCAACACCATATAAATAGACCCCATCAAGTGCTTCAACTTTAGGATCTATATCACGTGGTACCGCTAAATCAACCATTAACATTTGTTGGTAGCGACGTTTCTTCAATGCGGCCTTAACATCAGAATAAGCAATAACTTGATATAAACTACCAGTACAGCTCGACACGACATCAGCACGATATAAATTTTCTGCTAATGCTGAAAACTCAATAATTTCAACTTCAACCTGATGTGCAATCTCCTGAGCCAGCTGGTCAGCACGCTCACGGCTACGATTACAAATAATAATCTTCGCGACACCCATTTCAGCCAAATGCTTAGCAACCAAGCTATTCATTTCACCTGCAGCAACAACCATTACGGTAAGCTTTTCAGGCTTACTAAAAACTTGTAAAGCAAGTTGTGCAACAGCATACCCCATCGAAACAGCATGACTACCGACCGCTGTTTCGGAACGTACACGTTTAGCTGCATAGAAAGCGTATTCAAAAACACTATTTAATTCAGGAGAGACCGTTTGAGCTTCTTTAGACAATGCTAAAGCACTTTTAACCTGCCCTAAAATTTGCGGCTCACCAAGCATGAGAGAATCTAGACCACTCGCCACTCGCATTAAATGTGTAATCGCCTGCGTATTCTCGTAACGATAAACATGATGAATTAACTGCTTTACATCAATATTATTGGCATCGGCTAACCACTTTAGAAGGCTTTCGGCGTTTTCTGCCATGGCATAAACTTCTGTACGGTTACACGTCGAGACAACCACCAAATCCTTTAAGTTTTGGTGATGACGTTGTTCGGCAAGCAAACGACTTAATCGCTCTGCATTGAAAGCAATTTGTTCGCGGAGTTCTACAGAAGCTGTTTGATGGTTGACACCCAATGCAAAGAAAGACATATCAGATCATCATTTCGCTAAATTTATGCTATTGTGCAACATCGGTGTCATAAAAAGCATTACTTTGGATCAATAAAAATTGCGTCAAATGAATAGCCGTATTAATTTTAACGGTGCTTCGATAAGACAGTATTCTACCACATTCTTATTGTTAGGTAGCATGTCCTCGTATGTCTATGCACGTCCTGTGCAAGAGACCTATGCCGTGCATTCATTTGATCAGGCATTAGAGCAAACGATGGTCGCTGAATTTGCTCTAGCTTATGACGATATTCCAAACGCTTTGCATAATTACACAGTGCTCGCAATTAAAAGCAACTCTACATCAATTAAGCAAAGGGCTTTAGACGTTGCACTTGAATATAATGATTTACAAGCTGCGTTAAATATTGCTACACACTGGGTAGCTCAAGAACCTAAAGATGTACCAGCTTTATTTTATTTGTCACACATTGCTTTAAAAACGCACGAATATCAGCTTGCTGCTGAGACATTAGATAAAATCTTAAAGATAGATCCCACTGCTGATTTAGAACAAATTTTAGCCAGCATTGCTCCAGAAAATGCGCAAGATCGAGAAGTACTATTAAAAGCTTTACGTTCTAGCGCAGAAAAAGACAATCCTTCTATTTTGGCACTCATCGCCAATTTAGAGGCACAAAATGGCCAATTACAAACTGCGCTAACCAACATTAACAAAGCATTACGTCGACGTCCTAAAGTAACGAGCTTTATTTTAATGAAAGCAAACTTACTTATTGCTCTCAGCGATCAAGAAGGTGCGCTTAAATGGTATGCAAAGTCGAGTCGTAAAAATAAGAAAAATTTAGATATTCGATTAGCTGAAATCCGCTATCTCATACAAATTAACCAATCTCAGCTTGCGTTAGAAAAACTTGAAAAGATTATAGAAACCAACCCTAAAGCTGAAGAAGCCTTATTTATTGCAGGCTTAACGAGTATTGATTTAAAGCAATATGACAAAGCAGAACAATATCTTGTTGACCTACGAAACTCGGCAAAATACCAAAATGAAGCATATTACTACTTAGCCATTAATGCAGAGCGCAAACAGCATTATGAAACTGCAAAAGCATACTATCGGTTAGTTGATGGGAGTTTATATGTGGTATCTAGACGAAATTTGATCGCAATATATGATAAACAAGAAAATTTACACGATGCTTTACGGTTCCTTACTCAAGAACGAGTAAATTATCCTCAACATGCAAGTTTCTTATATCAAGCCCAAGCTGAAATCTTAAAGAAAATGGGCAATAAAAAAGCTGCACTAAATCTATTAGATGAAGCAATTAAAAACTTACCCGACGACCCAGAACTAATTTACGCGGAAGTTTTACTACTTGATCCATATACGGACCGTGACAAGCTGGACAAAACCTTAAAACAATTATTACAACTTGAGCCCAACAGCCCAACGTATCTAAATGCATATGCTTATACACTGGCACTGCAAAACCGTCGTTTAAAAGAAGCACGTCAGTATGCAGAGCAAGCATTAGAATATGCGCCTGAACAGGCCTCAATTCTTGATACGCTAGGTTATATTGCATTTTTACAGAATGATTATGAAGCTGCGGCGGAAGCCTTAGGCAAAGCGTATGAACTTAGCCATAATATAAATATTGGCGTTCGTTATGCTAAAGCTTTGTATATGCAAGGATCACTCACTCAATTTAGCGCAGTGTTACAACAACTGAAACAAAAACATGCCAATGATCCACAATTACAACAGCTTGATGCGTTAATTTTACCTACATCTGCAAAAAAGAGTTAAATATATGAGCAAATTTGCCCAACTGTGCACAGCGATCTGTGGATCAAGTGTATTATTTCTAACCGGTTGTCAGCATTTTACTCAACCAAAAACGACGGTTACCCAACAAGTTCAAGACGAAAAACACTTTAATTTGCAAGGTAAGATTGGGGTTCGTACACCACAGCAAAGCGGCAGTGCTTTTTTTACCTGGCTTCAACAGCAAGATAATTTTGATATCGAATTAAGCGGTATTTTAGGCGTTGGAAAAACTCAAATTCAGGGTAAACCAGGCGAAGTAACTTTAAACAGTTCTAAAACTGGACTTATTACCGCGGCCTCTCCAGAAGAACTTTTAGAGCGAGCAACGGGTTGGCAAGCACCAATTACGCACTTAACGAGCTGGATTTTAGCCAAACCAGCAACGCTAAATGCTCAAATTACGAAAGACGCTGCAAATCGAGTGAGCCAACTGGTTGAAGATGGCTGGACGGTTAATTTCAGTTACGATGGTGAACAAACTTTGCCGAACAAATTGGTTTTAAAGCAAGCTCTTGCTGAAGATAAAGAAAACCGTATTACAATGGTCATCCAAAACCGCTAAGTCTAATTATATAAATCTATGATTCGAGTTCCTTCCCCTGCTAAGCTCAACCTGTTTTTACATATTACAGGCCGACTTGAAAATGGTTACCATGAGCTACAAACCATTTTCCAACTGATTGATTTATATGATTGGATGACATTTACACCGACTTTGGACGAAGAAATCAAAATTGATGGGTTGAGTGAAGTTCGACCTGAAGAAAATTTGATTTATCGAGCAGCCCAAATACTAAAACCACATGCAAAAAAACTTTGTGGCTTGCACATCAAAATTGAAAAAAATATTCCAATGGGTGCGGGTCTAGGCGGCGGTTCATCTAATGCCGCCACAACGCTTATTGTATTAAATCAATTATGGGAATGTGGCCTAAAGCAAGAACAACTTGCGGACTATGGTGTTAAGCTTGGTGCTGATGTTCCAATTTTTATTTATGGTAAAAATGCATGGGCTGAAGGCATCGGTGAACATTTATCATTCATAGACTTAGATCAAAAACAGTTCATTATTTTAAAACCTGATTGTTTTATCAGCACTCAATTGCTTTTTTCACAAAAAACATTGACAAGAGACTCTAAGACCACTAAATTTTGCGCCTATCAGTTAGAGCCTTCTAATTTTGGAAATAACTTTGAGCCACTGGCTCGACAGTTATACCCTGAAGTAGAAGAAGCAATGCAATATTTAGATCAGTTTGGTCAAGCAAAGCTTACAGGTACAGGTGCTTGTGTTTTCACTGAAGTAACAAATGAAATGAATATTGATGAAATTCTTAACCATTCACCATGTAAATCTTACTTGGTAAATAGTTTAAAAGAATCTCCTCTTAATCATTTTAAGGTTACACGTTAGGGGCGTCGCCAAGTGGTAAGGCACCGGGTTTTGATCTCGGCATCCGTTGGTTCGAATCCAGCCGCCCCTGCCAACCTCACCTGTAATGATGATTATATTAGGGGCGTCGCCAAGTGGTAAGGCACCGGGTTTTGATCTCGGCATCCGTTGGTTCGAATCCAGCCGCCCCTGCCATCATATATATCATCGAATTTAGGGGCGTCGCCAAGTGGTAAGGCACCGGGTTTTGATCTCGGCATCCGTTGGTTCGAATCCAGCCGCCCCTGCCATTCTCTTATTTTAAAGACAGACTTAATTGCTATGCTTTTTGTTGATTAATCTTGACATTGTATTGCAAAAATATTAAAGTTCTGCCGCATTAGGGGCGTCGCCAAGTGGTAAGGCACCGGGTTTTGATCTCGGCATCCGTTGGTTCGAATCCAGCCGCCCCTGCCATCTATTTCATTACATACCAACCGCCAAGGGTGCTTCATGCCCAATCTTGTCGTTTTTAGTGGAAATGCTCATCCACAGTTCGCTCAAAAAGTCGTAAGTCACTTACATATCCCTCTAGGTGCTGCATCAGTCGGTCACTTTTCTGATGGAGAAATTTCAGTAGAAATTACTGAAAATGTTCGTGGTAAAGACGTATTTATCGTTCAGCCTACTTGTGCCCCTACCAATGATAACCTTATGGAAATCTTGGTTATGGCAGATGCTTTGCGTCGTGCAAGTGCTGGTCGTATTACCGCTGTTATCCCTTATTTTGGTTACGCTCGCCAAGACCGTCGTCCACGTTCTGCACGTGTGCCGATTACAGCTAAAGTTGTCGCAGACATGCTTACCACTGTTGGTATTGACCGTGTTGTGATGATCGACTTACATGCTGACCAAATTCAAGGTTTCTTCGATATTCCAGTCGACAACATCTACGGTACTCCTGCTTTGCTTGCTGACTTACGTCAACAACAACATGACAACCTTATGGTGGTTTCTCCTGACGTTGGCGGTGTAGTACGTGCTCGTGCTGTTGCCAAACAGATGGGTGACATCGATTTAGCAATTATTGATAAACGTCGTCAAAAAGCCAATGAGTCGCAAGTTATGCACTTAATTGGTGACGTAAAAGATCGTGATTGCGTTATCGTAGACGATATGGTTGATACTGCTGGTACATTGTGTAAAGCAGCTGATGCGCTTAAGCAATTTGGTGCACGTCGTGTAGTTGCATACGCAACTCACCCTGTACTATCAGGTAAGGCTATTGAAAACTTACGTAATTCAGTTATTGATGAACTGGTTGTGACTGATACCATTCCTCTTTCTGAAGAAGCATTGACCTTAGGCAAGATCCGTCAGGTTTCTGTTGCTAGCATGGTTGCTGAAACGATTCGTCGTATTAATAACGAAGAGTCTATCAGTGCAATGTTCGATAGTTTATAATATTGCAGCTTTTTATAAACCCTAGCCTTGGCTGGGGTTTTCTATCACTAAACTGGTCGCAAGTTTAGTCTTTTAAACTTTAATGAGGATTTACTCATGGCAAACTTCGTATTAAACGCTCAAGCGCGTGCTGAAGACAAACAAGGGAAAGGTGCGAGCCGCCGCCTTCGTCGCGAAGCTTTAATTCCAGCTATCATTTATGGTGGCAACGCTGAGCCTGTAACTGTTACTTTAGAACTTCGTGAGCTTGTAAAAGCTTTAGAAAGCAATGCTTTCTTTGAAGAAGTTGTAGAAATCAAAGTGGGCGACAAAGTTGAAAACGTTAAAATCCAAGCGTTACAACGTCACCCATCTAAAAACACTCCTATGCACGCTGACTTTAAACGCGCATAAGTGTTTAAAGGCGTAGATTAGTGTCAAATATTTCGCTAATTGTTGGTTTGGGCAATCCTGGTTCAGAATATGCCCAAACCCGCCATAATGCAGGTTTTTGGTTCATTGAACAGCTTGCTGACAAATATGGCATTACATTAAAAAATGATCCGAAATTTCACGGAATCAGTGGACGTGGTAATATAGAAGGACACGATGTCCGTCTACTTCTACCCACTACATTTATGAACCGTTCTGGACAAAGTGTAGTTCCATTTGCAAAATTCTATCAAATTGCTCCCGAAGCAATTTTGATTGCTCATGATGAACTTGATATGAACCCAGGTGTAATTCGTCTTAAAACAGGCGGTGGACACGGTGGTCATAACGGTTTACGTGACATTGTCCCTCATATTGGTCCAAATTTTCACCGTTTACGTATTGGTATCGGACATCCTGGCTCGAAAGAGAAAGTTTCAGGTCACGTACTTGGAAAAGCACCAAGTAGTGAACAAAGTCTGATGGATGCTGCAATTGATCATGCCCTTTCTAAAGTGAAGCTACTTGTTCAAGGACAAGTTCCACAGGCCATGAATCAAATTAATGCATATAAACCCACTTAAATTGTTGAACAATCATGCTTGCTATCTTGCTTTTTTAGGAGCAAAATGCGCATCAGCCACTTTGCCAACCGCAAAAGCTAAAGATTTCACCATAAGATCTACATCTTAGGTCTACTCAGGAGACGCTAGCCATGCTATCTCGTTTATTAAAATGCAAAATTCACCGTGCAGTTGTAACCCATGCTGAACTTCACTATGAAGGTTCTTGTGCAATTGATGGCGTATTGATGGACTTAGCTGGTATTCGTGAATATGAAGAAATTCATGTTTGGAATGTAACCAATGGCAAACGCTTCACAACTTATGCGATTCGTGGTGAAGATAACTCTGGAATTATTTCAGTAAACGGCGGTGCTGCACATCAAGCAGACGTTGGCGATTTAGTAATTATTGCTACATTTGGTGATTTTACTGAAGCTGAAGCAAATATTCATAAACCACGTTTGGTATATGCTAATCCAAATAATACAGTCAACCACACAGCGAATTGCATTCCTGTTCAAGTTGCCTAATTTATTTTAAGAATAAAAAGCCCGCATTGACGGGCTTTTATTATTTTATAAATCCTTAATAGTTCCTTCCCACCAGTTCTTTTGTTTTTCACAATTTAATGGTTGAAGCTGCTCTCCTCGTAATTCGAACAATATCGCCTCTCCTTCAGGATTTACCTTAAATTCAGCATATTTGGCTTTTTCATAACATTGAGCCAAGCCTTCTGCAAACAAGAAACTGCGAGAGGCAGGATATAAAGCCTGCAAACGATTTTCAGGATTTTTTAAAATTAACCTCTGCCCAGCAAATGAATTATTGATATCTAAAATGGTACGAACTACGCGATTTTGTGAATCCAAAATAACTTTTGCGGGAACGGAAGAGCGATTAAAAATCACCTGTTCCAGAGCCTCACCTTCACTTCCTGCAAGAGCTTTAGCTTTAAGAGATTGTAAATGTAATTCATAAGCCAGTGCCATATAGTCACCTTGTAAAATTGAACGAGGATCAACTGGCTTAAGCTCAATGAAAATACTTTTACTATGGTGCAAATGCCATTCGTTTTTCGCCACTAAACCTGCAAAAAATAATAGCGTGATAACGGCAAGAATAAGAGAAAAATACTTTTTCATTCTTTCTCTCCTTTAATAAGATCATTTTTACTTTCACATTGAAGTAACCAATACAGAGCCAACAAAACAATGCCCGAAATAAAAATAGATGCACTCTTAGCCAGAAAAGTTATTTCTAGGTTGTAATAGAGCTGCCAGAACACAAAAACGAATACAGTTAAGCTCACTCCATACACAATATAATCTTTCTTTTTTAATGCCCACGTTAAAATAATAAGCAGGATGAAAATTTCAAAATATCCCAACACAATAAGTAACACACCAAATATTAAAAAGGCGAAAAAAGTGAGTGCCTTAAGTTGTCGATATAAATGAAGAACACTAAAGCAAAGTAACCAAACAACAGGTAGCAAATATAAAACCCATAACTGCTGATCTATCGAATTTTCTGGTACCAACCCCATAAAAGTATTGAAAAAAGAAGCTACAAGAATTACGACCAGCACGCATAAAAAAATACTACGCTCGTATAGGGCTATTGATTCTCTCTTAGGTAAGAGCACCAAACTAAAAACCAAGTAACTGAGCAAAGTTAAATTTAAATAAGTCTGAGTAGAATGTATTGACCACAATGAATGGTCCAGTTGTAGCAAATAGATAAAAGCTATGCCATACGTAGCAAGCATTTGAATTAAAATGAAGAACCAATGTGGTTTAAGAAAATAACTAATACATAGAATAATAATCTGTGCAATTAAAACCCATAGAATTTGATCTGTTTCTGAACCAAGATGAAACAAGAAAGCGGTCTGCCCACTGATAAACAAACAATAGGCAAATTGCCGAAAGAAATAGCTTTGTGATTTCTTTAAAAGAATAAACGTCAATCCAACAAAAACAACTCCAATAACTAAAGAAATAGCTTCCCAAAACACCAGCGTAAAAGCTGCAAGTGACAAGCCAGCAAGCCAAGCACCAATTGCCAATGGAATGACATAAAAGCGGCTTTGACGAAAAATTTTTATTAAAAGATAGCTGATCAGCGCAAACCAAATAAAAATAATGCCTGCAATCAATAAAAATATGAACTCATTAGAGTCTTTAAATAGGTTATTAATCCCATCTACAAGCCATATCGTTGCAGTCACACCAAGAACAGCTGCCATCAAACTAGCACATAGCTGATCATCTTTTTTGAAGAAATAATAAAAAACGACTATTCCGGAAAAGAAGGCAGAAATTAGATAAGGAATATTCTCATTCGATAAATATTGAATCATTCCAATAATCGAAATAATGGCGAACCAAGCGATAAAGACAAATCGTAAAGCACGATATTTCTTTATACATACCCAAAACTCAATAAGGCTTAATAAATTTAGAGCGATTAAATATAAATAAGGAAACTTTTCAGACCAGAAAGTCTGTTTAAAAAATAAAAAAAGTGTAAGTTGACTGGTAATACAAATTAAAGCAAAGATTCCAATATTCGGTCGATATAACCACGGCAGTAAAAGCAATGTCCAAATTAAAAAAAGCAAATAACTGTCTGCACCAGTTTGATAAACCTGTCCAATAACAGCCAAGCTTAAACCTATCATCAAACCACAAACGCTATGTAAGGTCTGCCTAACCCCATCGCTTAAAGTATCTTTTGTGCTGAACCATGCTGTTACAAGTAATATAACGGGCGGGATAGCGAGTTGAATACTGTCTGGAAGCATCAACCAGTTGGCAGCAATTAAATACAGAATACTTACCGCCATAAATACATAACTGAAAATATGGAGATGCTGAATAAATGAGCTATTGGTTAGAGGATAATAGTCTCTTATCTGCATGAAACACCTATTTTATTTATAATTTTCTATAAAAAACATAGCATTCCATTTTCATATCAACAAGTAAGCTCTTGTTAAAAAGCCTATTTCGATTTATGAAAATGCTTATTCATAAAGAAACTTAGCATTCTATAAAAGCATCTAGCCAATTCTATCAAGCGCGCTATAATAAAACCCATCGCTTCAGGGCGGGGTGCAATTCCCCACCGGTGGTAAAGTTAATTTTTATAAATAGATTAACAAGCCCACGAGCTTAAATTGTGTAATTTGAGCAGATTTGGTGAAACTCCAAAGCCGACGGTATAGTCCGGATGAAAGAAGACGACGAACTGGGATAAATCCGTTTTATTTCAGTGCCAGCCTGTTTTTACATCAGTCCTGAAATGTTCAACCGTATTTTTTACGAGAGCGTTTCATTATGTCTAGCTTAATTCAACCAGAACTTTTTTTCTCAGCCCTCTCTCCTGCTGAGCAACGCATTCAACAAGCATTAGAAGATATCCGTCAAGGCAAGCCTGTCTTGGTTATGGACGACTTTGATCGCGAAAATGAAGCAGATTTAATTGTTGCAGCCGAAACTTTAACGGTAGAAACAATGGCACGTATGATTCGTGATGGTTCAGGGATTGTATGTTTATGCCTTACAGAAGAGCTAGCAGATCATCTAGAACTTCCTCCAATGGTTTCTCAAAACTCAAGCCAGTTTCATACCGCTTTTACAGTGACCATTGAGGCAGCTCAAGGCGTTACCACTGGTGTTTCTGCTAAAGACCGTGTAACAACTATTCAAACTGCTATTAAAGATGGCGCTGTTGCAAGTGACTTAAATCGTCCGGGACACGTTTTCCCATTACGTGCACGTAATGGTGGAGTCCTTACTCGTCGAGGTCATACCGAGGGAACAATTGATCTAGCAAGATTAGCCGGTTTAAAACCTGCTGGCGTATTATGTGAATTAACCAATCCAGATGGCACGATGGCATCGGGCATTCAAGTTTTAGCATATGCTCAAACTCATCACTTAACGGTGATTACGATTGAAGAACTTGTTCAATACCGCCAGCAACACGGTATTTAAATAAAAAAGGTTTGGCTTTAGATCAAAGCCAAACCTTCAAATTAAAATTTAATAATATTTAAGAAACTTTCTTTTGTGCTGCCAGTTCTTCAACATAGTCCAAAAGCTCAGAAAATTGCGTAATCATTGCTTTTGGCTGTGCTTGAGCAAGTTCCTCTGCTGTTCCGTAACCATAAGTCACCGCTACCGCCTCAATACCATTATGACGAGCACCTAAAACGTCATATTGGCGATCACCGACCATTAAACACTCTTCAGGATTTAGTTGCTCATGTTCCAAAATATAATGAATGAGTTCAGCTTTATTAGTGCGCTCACCAGTTAATTCACTTCCATAAATATGTACAAAGTATTGGCTTAATTCAAAATGTTCCAAGATGCGTTTTGCATAAATCGTTGGTTTAGCAGTTGCGACAAATAAACGATATCCTTCTTTTTTTAAAGCGCTAAGCGTTTTTGCAACAGATGGATATACTTCATTTTCAAATAGGCCAACCACCGAAAAACGCTCGCGATAAGCAAGTAAAGCTTGTTCAGCTAAAGCATCATCTTGAGTAGCTAATAATTTTGCGAGTGATGGCTTCAAGGGTGGGCCAATTGTCCAATCAATATCTAAATCGGCAGCCAATGGATAGCCTAATTTCTCCATTGCATAGCGAATTGAAGTATGGATTCCAACTTTTGGGTCTGTTAAGGTTCCATCTAAATCAATCAAAATATGTTTTATAGCCATTCAATCATTAACCCAGTAAAGTATTTAATTCAATTGGTCGAGAGTTTAATCAAACTCTCTTATACTAACGTAAATTTAAATTGAAAAGGAAATAACCGTGCGTCCAACCGTACTTTGTTTCTCGGGTTTAGACCCTTCAGGTGGTGCAGGTTTACAAGCCGATATCGAAGCAATTGGACAAAGTGGTGCCCATGCAGCAATTGCATGTACTGCCCTCACTATTCAAAACTCACAACAAGTATTTGGCTTCGAAGCAACCTCAAAAGAACTCTTATTAGCACAAGCAAATGCAGTTGTAGGTGACTTACCCATTAAATGTGTTAAGTCAGGCATGCTTGGTACGACAGATAATATTGCTGCACTAGCTGAATTTTTACGTGCTCATCCTGACTATCAATATGTACTTGATCCTGTTTTAGTCGCAAACAGTGGTGGCTCTTTAGGTGATCAGGCAACTCTCGTTAAAGCGTTCGTTGAACTTATCCCTCTCGCCACAATTATTACCCCAAATACCGTTGAATTACGCGCTCTAACAGGTATTACTGATTTAGATCAAGCCACTCAAAAGCTTTTTGAAATGGGTGCTAAAGCTGTTCTAGTGAAAGGTGGACATGAAGATACACCAGATCATATTAAAAATAGTTTATATATCGATGGTGAACTAGCAGCGAGTAGTAGCTGTCCTCGCCTTGAAGGTGAATATCACGGCTCAGGTTGTTCTTTAGCTAGCTTTATCGCTGGCCGTTTAGCTTTAGGTGATTCTTTAAAAATTGCAGTACAGCATGCTGAAACATGGTTATTCGGTGTTTTAAAAAATGCAGACACCCCTGTACCAAACGGACAAAAGATTCCAAAGCGTTTTTAAAAGCACAAAAAAGGCGCTTAAAGCGCCTTTTTTATTAATCTTAATTATTGAGGAATGCGTAAAACTTGTCCTGGGAAAATCTCATCGGGATCTTTTAACATTGGTTTATTTGCTTCAAAGATTTTTGGATATTGATTTGCATCACCGTAAACTTCTTTCGCAATTTTTGAAAGGTTATCACCAGATTTCACTGTATAAAATTTACTTTCTGGTTCAGGAGTTGCCACTGTCATCTGGTCATCTACTTGAGCCACATGATCAATGTTTCCAACAATAAGAATAATTTTCTCTTTATCTGCTTGGCTTTTTACCTGCCCTTTAATAATTGCAGTATCAGTAGTACCGTTATAGGTTACAGATAAGCCTTCTACCCCTAAGCCCAAACTTTTAATTAAACCTAATAATTTATTTGCAACTTCTTGTGCAGAAGGTTCTGCTGGTGTTGCCGGAGCTGGTTGTGGTTCTGCTGGTGCGGTATTTTTCTTGCCAATACCTTTTACAAAATCAAAAAGACCCATCTTTTAGTCCTCATATTATTGTTTATAGTAAAGTCACTAAACTGACCCTTATTGTTATACTTCAAAAAAGTTATGCCTCTGCTATCAATTGAGGTTGATCTTGTAAAATTATGTATCTCTTAAATTTTTTCTAAAATAAAAAAAAGCCACCTTACGGTGGCCTTCTTTTTATTCAGCAATATGCGAATTAACCAAGTTTTTTAGTTACATAGTCAATTGCAGATTGAACTGTAGTGATTTCGTTAGAATCTTCATCAGGGATAGTGATGTCGAAGTCGTTTTCGAAAGACATAACAAGTTCAACTAAATCTAAAGAGTCAGCACCTAAGTCATCCATAAAAGATGCTTCGTTTTTAATCTCTTCAGCTTTAAGACCAAGTTGTTCTGCAACCGCTTGTTTAACGCGTTGTTCGATATCGCTCACAGGAATTCTCCTCATTGCTTGTGGCGTTTAATTTGCCACTAGTTTAATTGAATATAAAAATTTTTAAAAGTTTATACATCGGCGTTAGGCCATGTATAAACCACCATTTACATGTAATACCGTACCGGTAATGTAACCTGCTTTATCACTTGCAAGGAAACTCACCGCATTTGCGATATCTTGTGGCTCACCTAAGCGATTTAAAGCCACTTGATCACTCATTTTTTTGCGAATGTCTTCACTAAGTGCATCTGTCATTTCTGTTGCAATAAAGCCTGGCGCCACACTGTTTACAGTAATTTGGCGGCTACCCATCTCTTTTGCAAGGCTACGGCTGAATGCTTCAATACCTGCTTTAGCAGCAGAATAGTTCGCTTGGCCTGGGTTTGCAAAGTGAGCTACAACAGAACTGATATTAACAATTCGACCAAAACGTGCCTTCGTCATACCCTTAAGCACACGTTTAGATAAACGATAAACTGCTTTAAGGTGAATGTTGAGAATGTCATCCCAATCATCTTCAGACATACGAAGCAACAAATTGTCTTTCGTAATACCTGCATTGTTAACTAGAACAAGTACAGGACCATAGTTCTGTTCAATATGAGAAACGACTGCTTCAATCTCATCGAGATTACGCACGTCGAGCGCCAAACCTGCACCTTGTTCACCAAAGCTATCACTTAACTTTTGTGCACCAGATTCAGAAGTCGCAGTACCTACAACAAAATAACCGTCTTGAATAAGTTGCTGGGCAATGGCAGCGCCAATACCCCGACTCGCGCCCGTTACTAATGCAACTTTGCGTTCTTGTGTCATGCAATTTTTCCTTCTGCCACTAAAACAGCATTTAGGGCATCTTCCATTTTGCTCTTACTATCAATAGAAAAAGCTTTTTCAATATTTGGTAAACGCTTTGCGAGGTTACTCAATACTGTACCTGGACCACACTCAACAATGTATTGAATACCTTGGTCTTGTAGAGACTGCATGGTACGTGTCCATTGTACTGATTGATACAATTGTGCAGTTAATGCCTGACGCAATTGAGCAACATCGGTAGCTATTCCCGCGTTGACATTTTGTATTACAGGAATGGTAGGTAGCTCAATGGCAGTTTGTTCCAAAGCTTCTGCAAATTTCTCAGCGGCAGGTTTCATCAACGAACAATGAGAAGGAACTGACACTGGTAAAGCAATTGCTTTAGCTGACTGCTCTTTTGCCAAAGCCATAACTTCTTGTACAGAAGCTGTACTTCCTGCAATCACAACTTGACCTTGTGAATTATAGTTTGCAGCTTCTACAGAACCTTCACCTGATGCACTCACGGTTTGACAAAGTTCAACCACTTTTTCATCAGCCAAACCAAGGATTGCAGCCATAGCCCCTTGACCCTGAGGTACAGCACTTTGCATGAGCTTGCCACGCAAGTTAACTAATTTAACTGCATCCGCCAAGCTCATAGAGCCTGCAGCTACCAATGCACTGTATTCACCTAGTGAATGTCCTGCAAGGTATTTAGGTGCCAGACCACCTAAATCAAGCCATACACGCCATAAAGCGATACTGGCAGTTAATAACACAGGTTGGGTATTTTCTGTTTGGTCGAGACCTTCGCCACTTTGCGCAATATGCCAAAGATCAAATCCAAGAGCATCTGAAGCTTCTGCAAAAGTTTGCCCGACCCCACTAAACTGTTCTGCTAGTTCAGCAAGCATACCGACTTTTTGTGAACCTTGACCAGGAAACACAAATGCAGTTTTTGTGGCTAAAGCTACTTGTTCAAGACGTTTAGCAGACATAAGAAATCCTTTTTTGGGTTTTCACTCATTTCTGGAGCGGAAATTTAACATGTTATTTATATATTTATAATTGCGAAAAACAACAAAAAAAGGGAGCTTTCGCTCCCATTTTTTCTATACTTAAGCATCACGCTTAATGCATATCATGCAATTATTCAGCATCAGCTGCTTTAGCGAATAATTGACGACCACGGTAGAAACCGTCTTTAGTCACGTGGTGACGACGATGAGTTTCACCAGTTGCTTGGTCTACTGTTAATGCATTCTCGGTTAAAGCGTCATGTGAACGGCGCATGTCACGGCGAGAGCGACTTTTACGGTTTTGCTGAACGGCCATGATGGCTCCTTACAAAGATCGAAAAAATGGATCAGAACAAATTCAGTTGTCTTATCTCACAATTATAACACAAATTATGAGTTAAGTTTACCCTTCAAACCTGCCAAAACATCAAACGGATTATCCCGTTTTTCTTCGACAACATTCTGAATGGTAGGTTGATGTTTATGTTCACAAGCATCATGCTTGGGAGATAAAGGCATCAACAATAACAGTTCATCTTCTAGTAATGCGAGTAAGTTAATCGAGGCAGGCGTATCATAATCGCCTTTCGTCGAAGACTCACTTTCACCTAAAACGATGAAATCAGCATCCTCATCCAAGCGCTCTATCAGTGACTCATCATCCACTAATGCAATATGGAAGTCTAAGACAAGAGGCATTTCAACAGGTTCCAAACAACGTTGGCACTCCATTGGAACTTTCGTGTCCATGTGACCGTCCATCCACACAATGCGATGATATGCATCCATTGATAGCTTACAGTCTATGTTGATCAATTGATTATCAATTGATCCAACAGCTTCACGAGCGATACGAGCAAAGCGAGACAAGGGCAGTTGACCTGACCATGTAAAGCCTTGTTCAGCCCATTTAAACGGCTCAATCTGTGCCGGAAAGGTATTTGCTGACATAATTAAGGCGGCAATTCTACAAATTCATCGGTACTCTGTCAAAGATTAAGATACAATTTTGCACTTCTTTAGACAGAACTCGGGGTAAATTAAGCAATGCACCTGTTGCAGCCGCAACCTGAAGTTAACACTTCATTACTCGTTTGCACCCATTCAACTCATCAGAACACTCTTGTACCTGACCTAGTGCAACTCTCACCATGGTCAAGCTCAAAATCGGAGTCTGAGCAAGTTGATTGGCTTATTTTACACTTTAATCACTGGTTTTCCCACCATAATGTGACATTAGTTCGTGGTGATTTTGAACCTGAATATTTCCCAGCGACAAATAAAGAACCAGCCAAGATCCAATTTGCTCACGGTTTCTTTAATAGTGCTTTGCATGAAATTAGTCACTGGTCTATTGCAGGTGAAAAAAGACGTCTATTACCAGATTTAGGTTATTGGTATGCACCTGATGGTCGCACCCAAGAACAGCAAAGTTTATTTGAACAAGTAGAAATTAAGCCACAAGCAATTGAATGGTTATTTGCGCAATCTTTTGGCCGAAAATTTAGAGTTTCACTCGATAACCTTACGGGTGATAGCGGTGATGGCAAACTATTTAAAGATAACGTTTATGCTCAAGTTCAACGTTACTTTTCGGGTGAAGCTAAGTTGCCACGTGATGCATCAGCATTTATTGGTTTTATTTGCCAATGTACACGTTCGGGCACACCTTTACAATTAAATGAATTTAAACGTGAACTCCTTGATTAATTGACAAAAAAGCTACGTTAATTGCTTGCCTAGGCCATTTAAAAAGCCTAATAATTATTTTTAACACTGGCGTGATGGAGTCTCTAAAATATGATGCATTTACATGTACATCCTGAAAATCCACAGCAACGCCTCATTGCCCAAGCGGTTGAACGTATCCGAGCAGGAGATGTTGTGGTCTACCCTACCGATGCTGCCTATGCAATTGGGTGTCAAATCGGTAATAAAAATGCCATGGAACGTATTGCACAGATTCGTGGCTTAGGGCCTAAACATCAATATGCCATTATGTGCTGTGACTTATCTGATATTGCAACTTATGCAAAAGTTGATAATGCGACATATCGTTTATTGAAAGCGAATACACCAGCTATTACTACCTTCATTTTACCTGCAACAAGTGAAGTTCCTCGTAGATTGATGCACCCTAAAAAGAAAACAATTGGCTTACGTATTCCAAGTAATCCAATTTGTCAGGCTTTATTACAAGAGCTTGGCGAACCTCTACTCACCAGTACATTAATTTTACCAGGGCAAGAAGACCCTCTAGATGATCCTTACGATATTGAAAATCAGTTAGATAAACGAATTGATGTATTTATTGACGGAGGTTTTGGTACCTTGACCAGTACAAGTATCGTTGATTTATCGGGTGAACATCCTGAAATTATCCGTCGTGGTGTTGGCGATGTAAGTGCTTTTGAATAAGCACTTACATTTTTTACCAATAGTTTAAAAAAAAGTATTATCACTCAAAAAAATACTCTTTATTTATTTTGGATTTTTTTTACACTTTAGTCGTTAAGTAATTTATTAAAGGACACAATTCATTTAGAATGATTTTCACTATCTGCTGTTCTTCTACTTACAGCTGTCTAGGACTTGAATAACAAGTCTCATGCTTTTGAAAATTCGCGTGGCTTATAATCGTAATGAATCAATCACTTCATCAATCCATGGAAGACGCTCCACACATCCGTGTTTTAGATGAGTGGCATGACAAAATTCCAGAAGATCTCTATATACCTCCAGCTGCATTTGAGATTTTGCTCGAGCGGTTTGAAGGTCCATTAGATTTTTTAATTTATCTGATTCAGAAAAATGGCTTCGATTTAATTCAACTCGATATTGCTCCTATAGCGACTCAATATTTAGCCTATATGGATAGTATGAAGTCTTTAAATATCGAGTTGACAGCAGATTATATGGTGATGGCTGCTCTATTAGCTGACCTAAAATCTCGCCTACTTCTACCAAAACCTACAATTATAAGCATTGAAAAAGATCCTAAGAAGGAGCTTATTGATCGTCTTGAAACCTATCTACGCATTAAGCAAGCAGCTGAGCGTTTAGGTCAAATGCCAATTCTTGAACGCGATACATTTAGTGCCAATGTAAGCTTGGGACATATCTCTCCTGTTTATGAAGGTTACGATATCTCAGCGCTACATGATGCGTTGTTCTGTGTATTTAATCGCCCCGAACCTATTACCCATGTTGTCGCTCAAGAACCTGTTTTACTCGAAGAACGTATTGCATATATTGAAGAGAAATTAGAGTCTGGTGACGTGTTAAGTTTTAAAGAATTACTCAATCCCCAGCAAGGTCGTATGGGAATGGTTGTTACATTTATGGCAGTTTTAGAATTGACTCGCCAACAGAAAATTAAAATTATTGCCACTGGTATTGAAGCCCCGTTAGCAATTCAAGGATCTTCAATATGAGTAGTTTTGAACAAAATAATAGTGATTTGTCATTAGCTGACATACATCATGAAGTCTTATTACAACTTGAAGCAATTATCTTTGCCAGTGAAGCGCCTGTTTCAATTGCCCGCTTAAAAGAAGCATTTAACAATCAATATAATAAACAACAGCTTCGTCAACTTTTGCAACAGCTCGCACTATTACAACATGGTCGGTCTATTGAGCTGATTGAAACAGCACAAGGGTTTCGCTTTCAGGTAAGATCTAAATATCGTAGTATTATTGCGCAAATTTGGCCAGAGCGACCAACAAAACTGTCGCCTTCATTACTAGAAACCCTGGCTGTCATTGCTTATCATCAACCGGTTACCCGAGCTGATATTGAACAAATTCGTGGTGTATCTAATAATAGTCAAATTCTTAGAACACTATTTGACTGGAACTGGATTAAAGAAGCCGGTTTTAGAGATTTACCCGGAAGACCTGCGTTGCTAATTACAACGCCTCAGTTTCTGAATGCTTTTGGTCTAGCCTCTCTAGGCCAATTGCCTCCCCTACAGAACGCCAAGGAAGCCTTTATGGCTCTCGATGCAAATGCACCGAAATCATAAAGAGGTGGACTGTTGATCATTATGTCTAAGGTTGTGCTGTCATGAGTGAAAAATTGCAAAAAGTATTAGCGCGAATCGGATTAGGTTCCCGCCGATATATGGAAGAGGTTATTGCCGCAGGACGCGTGAGTGTAAACGGTCGTGTTGCCCAAGTGGGTGAGCGCATTGAACCAGGCGATGAATTACGCATTGATGGCCGTAAAGTTCAGTTTCAGATTGAAGACGAAATTCGTCGTCGCGTACTGATTTATTATAAGCCTGAGGGTGAAATCTGTTCACGTAATGATCCTGAAAAACGCCCAACCGTATTTGATCATTTACCACAAATTGCCAATGACCGCTGGGTAATGGTAGGTCGTCTGGATATTAACAGTACTGGTTTATTACTATTCACAAATGATGGTGAACTTGCTAACCGCTTAATGCACCCATCTAATGAAATCGAACGTGAATACGCTGTTCGAGTAATGGGTGAAGTAACGCCAAAACTACGCCAAAACATGGTCAACGGAGTAGAGCTCGAAGATGGCCCTGCCAAATTCGAATCATTCTCTGAAATTGGTGGTGAAGGTATTAACCGCTGGTACCAAGTTGTAGTAAAAGAAGGTCGTAACCGCGAAGTACGTCGTATTTTTGAATCGCAAGATCTTAAAGTAAGCCGTTTATTACGTACACGCTACGGTACAGTTATTTTACCACGCGAATTACGTACTGGTCGCTGGATGGAACTCGACAAAACTGACATCGACAACTTAGCCAAATCGGTTGAGTTAAAACCACGTCAAGGTACAGGTTTATTTGGTATGGCAAAACGCCGTACTGATCGTATGACTGAAAAACCAATGGCTGCGCGTCGTGGCGGTTACTTACGTCAACAACGTCGTGATGATGAAAAAGAAGCTCCTGTTAACACAGGGAACCAACGTAAATCGACTGGTTTTAACCGCGGTTCGAAGAAATTCTAAGATATTAAAAAGATGTAAAAAAACCGCTCAAATTAGAGCGGTTTTTTTATAACCTGTTTAACTTAGTTCATTTTTGCCAGTTCAATCCATTCAGCTTCAGAAAAATGAATAGCTAAATAATCTTTCAAAAAATTTGAAGTATCTTGAGAAATTAATGGATCTTTTGATTCATCTTTTAGGTTATAAACCAAGGCATGCAACTTCAGTCCACGAGACTTAAGTGCTTCAAGACTAAGCAAAGTATGGTTAATACTTCCCAAACGACCCGATGTTACTAAAATAACAGGAAACTGATGCTGAGCGACATAATCAATGGTCAGCAGACTGGTGGTTAGTGGCACCATTAAGCCTCCGGCACCTTCTAACAATACGATTTCAAAACGCTCCGCCAATGTTTGAGTCGCATCTTCAATTTTTTGAAAATCAATTTCTCGGTTATCAAGACGTGTTGCAAGATGAGGTGAAGCAGGATAACTGAAGATTTCAGGCATGGTTAGCTTGTCATGATCTTCTTGAAACCAACCCTGCCCCATAATTTCACGATGCTTTTCAATATCCTCAGAAATATCAGCGTTACCTGTCTGAATGAGTTTTTGGGTAATCACTTTTTTACCCTGCTCAGTCCATAATTTTGCTAAAAATCCTGTTGCGTAGGTTTTACCAATTTCGGTATCAATCCCACTCACAAAATAGATCTGGCCACTCATTTACTTCATTCTCCGGGCAATACAATGAATCGGATGATACGTTAGGGAATATCCTTCGGCACACTTAAACCGATCATAATCTTGATAAAACTGTTGTAAAGTTTGCTTAGTCCAACGATGCTGAGCAGTTGCTGTTACACCTGTTGCTTTTAAATGCTGTAACACGTCTTTAGGTGAATCGAAATAGAGTTGAGTTTCTGATTCTGACAAATGCAAAATCTCAAAACCGGCCTGAATTAAGGCACTATTCCAATTTTCAACTGACCAATAACTTAAACCTTGTCCTGTTAGCTCTTTAATTTCTATTAAATTCTGAGAGCCGAATGTTGAAAAGCATAACCAACCTCGCTCAGTTAAAGCTTCATTACAACGTTTGAGCAAGTGCGGTAAATCTTGCATCCACTGTAAAGCTGAACCTGAAACAATCATATCGAGCTGCTGGGGAAAATCTAAAGTTTCAACATCCCCAATCAACCATTCTAAATTTTCTTGATGACTAAAGTGTTGCTGCACATCTGCATATAGATCATTCAAAATTAACTCTTCAAACTGAAAATATGTAGTAAGAAGATGAGTTAAATTGCCAGAACCACAACCAATTTCAAAGACACGCGACATCGTACGTGGGCAGAACTGCTGAACTAAACCTGTTAAATTTTGGCAAATCTGTTTTTGAACAATTGCATGTTCTGAATAGCTTTGCCCTGCTTTGGCAAAACGCTGGGCAACCAAGTTTTTATTCAAACTCACAGAAAACTCACCAATTCTTCAAGTTCATGTTGCTGCACCATTGACGTTAAAGAAATACGCAAACGTGAACTGTTTTTAGGTACTGTTGGTGGACGCACAGGCATGGCATAAAAACCACTTGCCTGAACCTGCATTGCTTTAGTGATAGCAGCCTGACTTTCTCCAACAATGACTGGAATGATATGGCTGGTCGATGGGCTATCGTAGCCCTTTTGCACAACAGCTTGTTGAAGATATTGGCTAATATTTTTTAAGTGTTCACGTTGAGATTGAGCGAGTAATACTTTTTGAAAAATAAAGTTTGCCCATGCCATAACAATCGGAGGCTGTGCAGTACTAAAAATAAGTGGGCGCATTTTATTAATGAGATAATCTTTAATAATTGGATCGCAAATAATGTAACCACCGACCGCCGCTAATGCTTTACCTAATGTACCAACCAGAAAATCAATTTCCTGAATCACATTATATTGTTCAGCACATCCTAAGCCTTGCTGACCACGAACGCCAATTGAATGCGCTTCATCAACATATAACATAGTTTTAGCAAACCGTTTTTTTAGCTGAACTAAAGCGGCTAAATCCGTCTCATCACCGTCCATACTAAAAATACTTTCTGTGACCACAATGATTCGTTCAATCTTGTCATCATCATGATATTTTTGGAGGAGTTGTTCCAAGTGTTGTAAATCGTTATGTCGATAACGCACATACTGAGCGCCAGATAAACGTATACCGTCAATCATACTGGCATGAACTAACTTATCCGCCAATATTAAAGTTTTACTATCAGCAACAGCTGGCAAAATACCAATATTCATATGGTAGCCACTATTAAATAATAGTGCCGCGCGACCACCAAATGCTTGGCTAAAGCTATTTTCTAATTGTTCATATTCATCAAAATTGCCCGTTAATAGACGTGAAGATGAAGAACTAAAATAGCTACGCTCGATTGGAAAGCTATCTAAAAACTCTTGACGAAGATTGATATCAGCAGCCAACCCAAGATAATCATTTGAAGCTAAGTTGAGCATCGTTTTATTTTGGATCATAATAAAACGTCCGTGCTGCACATTTTGGGTAAATTGTCTAAAGTTACCTTGTTGCTTTAACTCATCTAATTCGGTAGAAAAATGATCGAGTAAAGACATCTTAATTCGCTCCCTGCATCGTTTGAACAACTTCAACTAATTGTTCGAGCAAATCGCTTAACTCTTGATGCGTGATGACATACGGTGGCATCACATAAACCAATTTTCCAAAAGGACGGATCCAGATTCCGCGGTCTACAAATTGTTGCTGTAAGGTTTTCATATCAACATTAAAGGTGAGTTCTACCACACCAATTGCACCTAGCACTCTTACATCAGCAACATAATCAAGCTGACTTAAAGGTGCTAGATATTGGCTAAGCTGTTGCTCAATTCGCTTAATATTGGCCTGCCAATCTTGCTCAATTAATAATTGCGTACTTTTTAAAGCAACAGCACAAGCGAGTGGATTGGCCATAAAAGTTGGGCCGTGCATAAATACCCCAGCCTCACCGCGACTAATGGTTTCTGCTACATGCTTTGTCGTTAAGGTCGCAGACAAAGTCATATAACCGCCTGTTAACCCTTTACCTAGGCACATAATATCCGGCTCGACTTGAGCATGTTCCCAAGCAAAGAGCTTACCTGTACGACCAAAACCAGTGGCAATTTCATCAAAAATTAATAACAGATGATATTTTTCACAAAGCGCTTTAGCCTGACGTAAATATTCAGGATGATAAAAACGCATCCCCCCTGCACCTTGAACAATCGGCTCAATAATCAGTGCAGCAAGGTTTTCATGATTTTGCTGAATAGCTTGCTCTAACTCGGCAATATCTTCTTGGTTCCACTCCTCATGAAATTTGGTTTGCGGAGCTGCTACAAAAAGACGGTTCGGTAAACTTGTACCAAAAATCTGATGCATGCCTGTCACTGGATCACACACAGACATCGCATTCCATGTATCACCGTGATAACCAGAACGTGTAGTAATAAAATTTGTTTTTTGTGGTTGGCCTTGTGCTGTCCAGAATTGCACAGCCATTTTCAAAGCAACTTCAACGGCAACCGAACCTGAATCTGCATAGAAAATTTTATCGAGACTCGGTGGAGTAATTTTTAAAAGAATTTTTCCAAGTTCAATTGCAGGATCATGAGTTAAACCACCAAACATGATATGCGACATGTTCTGTAATTGATCTGTCACTGCCTGATTGAGTTCAGGGTGGTTATAGCCGTGAATTGCACACCACCATGACGACATACCATCAATTAAAGTCTTACCATCATCTAGTTCAATCGTTGCCCCATAGGCACGTTTAACTTTAAACGTTGGTAAAGGTTGGGTCATTGAGGTATATGGATGCCAAATATGTTCCAAATCAAAATTATCGGTCATCCTCTATACCCTTTTACAGCAATTAAATCTTTCATTTAGCACATGTTAAACCTGTTAAGAATGAAAGAAAATTGCGAGATCAACCAAAGCTTATTAACTTTGCTGATGAATTGTTAAAAATTGGCAGATTTCTTCAATTGTTCGATCTACTTCTAGGTATGGAAAAGCATGAGTAGCGCCTTCTAGCACTTTATAATTCATGTTTTCTGTCGTGATATTCTTGAAATTTTCAATAATTTTGCAAGGAACAACATTATCTTGCTCGGCAAACACATGAAGCTGCGGACCTAGATAGCTTTTTAATTTATCTACCAAATTTAGTTGTTCAAGCATTTTCAAACCCACTGATAGCAATTCACTTGAAGGCGGATTTGCTATGTTTTGTATGCTTACCCAATCTTGTTTGGCCTGAGATGAACCGAGTGTAATTAAATAATAAAAACGCTTTAAAGTGACTTGCGGGTTTTGAAAAAAAGAAGCTTTAAATTGACTAAACACATCAGCAGGCATAGCAGTTTGCCAATTATCGTTGGTAACAAAACATGGATTTGAAGCGAGCGTAATTAACGTTTTAGTTTGCCCTGTTTGTTCATAAAAAGTATTAACCAGTTGAGTTGCTAACTGTCCACCTAAAGACCAACCTATTACTACATCAACCTCAGCAACTAAATCAAGCTGGGCACAATAGTTACCATCTAAAATATTAAAAATATTAATAAGTTGTGTTTGATAGCCAGCTTTTTCCAATTGCAATTTAAGAGACTGCAAAGGCTCCACTCCTACTCCCCAACCTGTAATTAATAAAATTTTATTTTGTAACTTCATATGCCTATCCAAAGCCAACTTTATAAAGATTATATAATAATATCGATTTAAAATATCTTTTAAAATCAATATAAAAAGTAAACTTTAGAGCATAAAATTAAGCATTTATAATGAGATAATATTCTGAAATATATTGATAAATAATACCCGCATTATTCATAGTAAACATACAAAAAGTTAATTATCTAAACATTGAAGCCAATCAAAAAACAACATACTCCACACTTCGCCTATAAATCCATTATGCAATGTAATTAATGTTAATACTTATGTTTTTTTATTAAAAGAAATGACTCATCAATTCATTTTAATGCTAGAAGATTAATTATTGATCAAAAAGTATTAGGAAGGCTAATATGAACAGTCAAAACACAATATCTGATGGGAGAGAAAAAAATACATCTTTTGTTACACCCAACGATATTATAAATAACTTATCTTTCGATAAAAATTACTGCTTATTTTTGGATATTGATGGCACATTAGCACCCTTTCAAATTAATCCTGAGCATAGTTTTATTCCACAGACTACATTAGAAGTTATAAAAAAAATTACTAAATTAAATATACCTGTTATTGCTGTAACAGGTCGTGATGTAGATACTGCAAGAAAACTACTACATCCTATTGAAGTTCCAATTGCTGGTTTACATGGTTTAGATATTTATTTTGATTCAGGAAATTATATTCGACCAGATTTAAGCAGTATTAATTTCAAAAAATTAAAACAAGATATTCTCAAAAATTGTGATAAACACCCCGAATTATTAATCGAAGACAAAGGATATTCTATTGCCTTACATTATCGTAAAAATCCTAATTTAGAAAATAATGCTATTAATATTATGCAGCAAATCAATCTCAATTATCCCCACTTAAAAATAAATAGAGGAAAATTTGTTATTGAATTAATTCCAAACCAAGCTGATAAAGGTAGAGCAATTGAGACTATATTAAATCACCTTAATTTACCTCCTGTATTACCTATTTTTATAGGGGATGATTTAACAGATGAATCTGGTTTTACTTATATTAATCAGCAATCTGGCCTTAGTATTAAAGTAGGTTCAGGCGAAACACAAGCAAATTATATATTAAAAGATATTGATAATGTCGCGGATTTTCTTCTTTTATTTCAAAACAAAATAAAAAGCTTATATGTCAAAAATAGCCAAAATCAGAATGGAGAAAAATTATGTCTAAATTAATCGTATTATCGAACAGAATAAGTATGCCATCGGGTAAAGCTTCAGCAGGTGGTCTCGCTGTAGCTGTACAGGATGCACTAAATGATAGTAACGGCATCTGGTTAGGCTGGAATGGGCAGCAAATTACCGATAGCGAAGCGCCAGAATTTGAGCAGGCTTATTCTCAAGGAATTGACTACATTACCTGTCCCCTCACTCATCAGCAATATGCCCAATATTATTGTGGTTTTGCTAACAAAGTTTTGTGGCCAGCAATGCATCATAGAGATGATCTAATTGAATATGATGCAGAAGAATATAAGACCTATCAAAAGGTTAATCGCTTATTTGCTCAAAAGCTAAAAGAGCTTGCTCAGCCTGAAGATCTTATTTGGGTGCACGATTACCACTTTTTTAGTGTGGCTCGCTATTGCCGTGAATTAGGCATGCAAAACAAAATTGGTTTCTTCTTACATATTCCTTTTGCCAGTCTGAATATCTGGCACAAAATTCTGGTAGCCCGTGAGTTAATTCAAGACTTGAGCCAATATGATGTTATTGGCTTACAAACTCAGATTGACCAAAATGCCTGCATGCAGACTTGTCTGAATTTACTCGAAGCTCAAAAAATTCAAAGCAACAGTATTAGCTATAAAAAACGTCAAATATTAATTAAATCGTACCCAATTGGTGTTCAGCCTGAACTTATACAAAAACAAGCCCAACAAGATTTGGCGACCTCTTCGGTGTTTAATTTTGAAGAAATTCCACGTCAAAAAACTATTATTGGAGTTGATCGTATTGATTATTCAAAAGGTTTACTCGAAAGATTTAATGCATTTGCAACCTTTTTGGAAACCAGCCCTGAATATCATGGCTTAGTTCGACATCTTCAAGTGGCGATCCCTTCTCGTACCGATATTCCAGCTTATCAACGCTTATATCAACGTTTTAAAACCAAGCTGGAGTTAATTAACGAAGAGTTTGCGCATGAAGACTGGAGACCTGTAGATTGCTGCTATGACACGGTACAACACCATAATCTCATGCACATTTACCGCAATTCAGATATTTGCTGGATCAGTTCACTACGTGATGGGATGAATCTAGTAGCTAAAGAATATATTGCGGCACAAGACCCAGAAAATCCAGGTGTGCTCATTTTATCTAAATATGCTGGTGCTGCTGAACAGATGTCTCAAGCCTTGATTGTTGATCCGCAAGATAGAGCCGCAATGATGGATACTTTAAAAATGGCTTTAGAAATGTCTAAAACTGAGCGTAGTAATCGTTATCAACAATTGATAGAGGGATTAACATCATCTGATCTTACCAATTGGCGAAACAATTTCTTGGATGATTTAGAAAAGACACCAACTTTACTAATGAAGCCTCAGCGCTTATTACAAGATAATTCTCAATCTATTTATCAGGTTCTATAAATCTAAATAAAAGAACCTCGAGAAATTTAATTTCTCGAGGTTCGCTATTTGGTGATTATTATTTATAAATTAATTTGTCTTTACTAATGTAAAACGGTTAAGTAAAGCAATAATAAATAGTAATACAGCTACTCCTGTTAAAACCGTACTTAAACCAGTCCATTCTCCAATTAAACCGATTAAAGCTGGCCCACTTAATGAACCTGTATAGGCAATTGTTGATACTAAAGAAAGTGCTGCTGCTTTAGGCATATTGTTTTGTCGACCAACACGAGAAAACATCACGGGTACAATATTAGAACAACCTAATCCTAATAATGCATAGCCCAATACAACCACTTGCCACACTGGTGCCATTACAATAACAGCCATACCAATAGCAGCACCAATCGCACTATAAGTCACAATATTTTTTTCACCCCATTGCTTAAGCAAAATATGACCTGCAAAACGACCAGTCGTCATGCTAAGCGCAAAGAAAGTGTAAGCCAGACCAGCAAAAGCAGGATTAAGCTGATATTTACTTGTTAAATAAATCCCCCCCCAGTCCATTGCTGCACCTTCTGATAAAAAGGCAATAAAGCACATCATACCAATAAGCAGAATAATGCCATCAGGACGATAAAATTTTTTCGGTGCTTGAGTTGTATCTTCATGTGGCTTTTCATCCTGTTCAAAAGACGTTAAACAAGAAGGAATAGCAACGCCACCAATAACAAGCAAAATCATAACAACTGATAAAGTGCTCATTAAAGGAGAAAGGCCCACGGCTAATAGTGCTGTCACAAGCATAGCGCCTGTTAAGCCACCAAGACTGCACATTCCATGGAAGCTCGACATGAGAGCTCGCACACTATGTTTTTCAACAACTACTGCTTGTAAGTTGATAGCTACTCCAAGACATCCTGCTGCCGATCCAAAAATAAACAATGCTACAGCCATCGTCACAATGCTGCTCCACATCGTAAGGCTAGGCAATAAAACCATTAACAGCATCAATGCCAAAGCAATTAACGGACGACATCCCCAGCGCTTTACTAAAGCACCAGTCGCAGGCATAGCAATCATTGACCCGATACCCATACACAGCAAAAGTAAACCAAAATCGGCATGATTTAGGTTTAAACGCTGCTGTGCAAAAGGAATAAGAGGTGCCCAAGCTGCAGTCGCAAAACCTAAACTAAAAAAGCTTAGTCGTGTTGCAAGACGCTGTGTGCTTAGGAGAGTAGCTGTATCTAAAACAGCAGGTTTGGTAAATAACATATTTCGCGAACTCACCATAAAATCATTGGCGATCCATACCAACCGATTTTCCATAGAAAAACCCTTGCCTCATTAAATTTCTAGGCAAGGGTTTTGTTGGCGAAATTATAAACAATTCCATAAAAAAAACAGGGGGTGTGATACAATTTTTCTGACTTTTTTGTAACTGCCAAAGCCTTATATAGTAAGGCTCTGAATATGTTCAATTTGACAAAATCAACATCTAAGTTAAGACTTCATTTTATTAAAATGAGCCAATAAAAAAACCCAGCCTTAGCTGGGTTTTTTTATTAAATTTGAGATTGAATATAGTTTTGCAAGCCAATCAACTCAATTAAACGTAATTGCTTTTCTAACCAGTATGTATGGTCTTCTTCAGTATCTGATAATTGTTGACGCAACATATCACGGCTAATGTAATCGCCCTTCTCTTCACAAAGTTTGATACCTGTCGCTAACTTTTCGCGAACGTGATATTCAAGCGCCAAATCAGCTTTTAAACAAGATACAACGTCTGTACCAACATTGATATCTTCACGGTGCATGTTTGGTTTAGCACCTAAAAACAATACACGGCGAATAATCGCATCAGCATGAGAAGCTTCTTCTTGCATCTCATGATCAATACGTTCATAAATTTTATTTAAACCCCAATCTTCATACATACGAGAATGGATTAGATATTGATCACGGGCAGCCAATTCTCCGCCAATGAGCATATTTAAATAGTCTATGACTTCTGGATTGCCACGCATAATAAATCTCCTATCGTATGAGAACTATTATGGGCAATCTTAAAAGTGATTGCAAAACAAAAAATGGTTAAGTTTATGATTTTTATAAAATTAAAATGAGAAACATACGCATTTGCAGTTTAAGTTATTTAAATTTCCTCTGCAAAAAGAAACGCTTGTCCAATTTATAAGTTCAGACAAGCGTTAAAATATGGCTCAAACCATCAATTTATAAATTTGTAACTAAAATCAATGGTTCTTATTTCGGTAGATCTATTCGCTTAAAGTCTGCCCGTAGCTCGCCATGAGTGATAAGAAATCAGTCTCATTCATAACAGCAATACCTAGTTTTGCTGCTTTTTCTAATTTCGAACCAGCCTTCTCGCCCGCAACAACACATTTGGTTTTACTCGATACACTACCACTTACACGCGCCCCTAATGCTTGTAGCATTTGAGTCGCCTGATCACGCGTCATTTGCTCTAATGTGCCCGTTAATACCCAGCTTTCGCCATTTAATGGCTGCCGTGTAGGTGCAGTCGGTGCATCCCAATGAATGCCCGCTGCAATTAAGCGATCAAGCACTTCAATGTTGTGCGGTGCCAAGAAAAAGTCAGCAATCCACTCTGCAGTAATATCACCAACATCTGGGGTTTTCTTTAAAGCTTCTACATCAGCAGCTTTAAGCGCTTCTAAAGTTTGGAAAGTATTGGCTAACATTCTAGCTGTTGTTTCACCCACCCCACGAATTCCTAAAGCATAAATAAAACGCGCAAGCGTTGTCTTTTTACTGGCTTCAATGGCATCAATTAGGTTCTGTACAGATTTCTCGCCCATTTTTTCAATCCCGAGTAAAGTTTCTCGGTGTTCGTGCAAATGGTAAATATCTGCAACATCTTTGAGCAAATCGAGATGTAATAAAGACTCTACCCAACGATCGCCTAGACCTTCAATATCTAGAGCTTTACGTGATACGAAGTGACGAATCGCTTCAATACGCTGAGCAGCACAATACAGTCCACCAGAACAACGTGCTAAAGCTTCCCCTTCAGGCATTACCACTGGTGAAGCACAAACAGGACAGTTTTCAGGTAAATGTACAACTTCGGCATCAAAAGGACGGAACTCTGGCCAAACTTTTTCTACTTTAGGAATAACATCGCCTGTACGATAAACACTCACCGTGTCACCAACACGTACATCTAGGCGATGGATCTCACCAATGTTGTGTAAAGTTACATTGGAAACTGTAACTCCTCCCACAAATACAGGGTTTAAACGCGCTACAGGAGTCAAAGTACCTGTACGCCCTACTTGCCAATCAATCTGATCAACTGTAGTTAATGCAGCTTGTGCAGGGAATTTATAAGCAGTTGCCCAACGTGGTTCACGACTTAAAAAACCAAGTTGTTGTTGTTGCTTTAAGTCATCAACCTTTACAACCATCCCATCAATTTCAACTTGTAAATCTGAACGTTCTTGCTGAATTTGCTCATAACGTTGCTGTACTTCTTGAATTGAATTACACAGATATTGACGTTCAGCAATTTCAAATCCAAGTTTTGTGAGCCATTGCAGGCTGTCATGCATGGTAGTTAAGCCATGATTAGGTTCACATTGCGCAATGCCGTAAGCATAAAATGCTAAAGGTCGAGCCGCAGCAATATTAGGATCAAGTTGTCTTAAACTACCAGCTGCTGCATTACGCGGGTTCGCAAATGTTTTATCGCCTTTAGCTTCCTGTTCGGCATTGAGTTTTTCAAAACCGGACTTTGGCATAAGTACTTCACCACGAACTTCCAGCAAATGTGGAATTTCAAAGTGATCTGAATGTAACACTTTAGGCAAATTACGAATCGTTTTAACGTTCTGGGTAATGTCCTCTCCGGTTTCTCCGTCACCACGTGTAACGCCACGTATTAACACACCATTTTCATACCAGAGAGAAATCGCAAGACCATCAAGTTTTAGTTCGACTTCGTATTGTACTTTTTGATTAGGCAAACGCTCTTCAACACGGCGTGCAAATGCGAATAAGTCTTCCTGATTAAAAACGTTCCCCAAAGAAAGCATCGGAACTACATGAGTCACACTTTGAAATTTAGAGAGCGCTTGTCCCCCTACTTTTGTAGTTGGTGAATCTGATTGAACAAGATCAGGATATTGCTCTTCTAAAGCTTTTAACTGGTGAAATAAATGATCATATTCACTGTCCGAGATTGTCGGCTGATCCATGACATAGTAGGCATGGTTATGCTTTGCAATCAGTTGAATAAGCTGACGCATCTGTTCGATCACGGAAGTTGTTGCCATTATGTTATTCACCATAAAAAAGGGTGGAAATTTCTCCACCCTGAGCTGCGACTAGATATGTTGCAATTATCGCAACGAACGTAAAAAATTAAAACTAGGCGGTCGCCTGTGCCGGACGATAATCAATCACATGATGACGCCAGTGTTCTTTTAACTGTGGCGTAAATTCAAGATTATTCTCATCGTAAACTTTGCCATCAATTTCGCGAGCAATTAAACCTGCAATACTCGCCATCATGTCAAAACCAGTCACGGCTTTACTGTTTGGAAGCGCAAGGAAAAATGCTAACCCTTGAACTTGTTCAGTAGATAGAGTTTCAAGATCAAAACCAGCTGGTCCATTGTCTGTCATACGTAATACAGAGAACATGAGTACACTCGGCTCATCGGTATTTTCATAACGATGGAAGCACGACATTTCACCGTAGCGTAAACCATATTTTAACAGCACTTTAAGTGCTTTATCACCAGACAATGCACGACGAGGGTTTGGATAAACATTTAGCGCAATAATCTGTTCAGCCATCGCTAATGCACTTTCATCATCATAACGTTGTTGTTCATGTAAATGCACATCCAGAATATTACTCTCGCCTTCAAACTCAGCAATTTCGGCAGTTTCAATATTCGGGTTTAAACTCAACTCAGGCTCAGTTTTTTCGCTTTCAGCTTCCAGATTTTCTTTTGCTAAAGCTTCAGCTTCCGGTTTAACAGAAACTGTATCAACCAACTCAACTGAACCATCTTTATGAATGGTAGAGCTTGGTACTATTTGTTCAGATTTAATTTCTTCTACAGAAGCATTTTCAACAACTGCTTGAGTTTGTTCAGTTTGAATTGCTTTAGCGGGTTCTACGGTTTCAATTTCTGACTGTTTTGTTTCAGGTACTTGTGACGGCGCAGCCTCGCTTAAAGTCGGTTCTACTCGCTCTGCACTAGTCACCGCCACAGATTCAGCTTCAGTTTTCTCAAGCTGATCTCTCACGTGTCTAGGTATAACCGGTTGATTACTATCAGGATTAATATGCAAATCACTGTCTAATGAGGGTTCAGCATGGTTTGGCTTTTTTAAAATCATTTTTAAGCCAATTAGCATAATTATAATGGCAACAACGATGCCAATAATCGTATTGATTTCCATTCTATGACTCCGAAACTAACCCGTATTCTTTTGCCTGTTCTAAATCGACAGTGACTAATTTTGATGTACCCGGTTCAGGCATGGTCACACCCAACAAATCAGTTGCCATGGTCATCGCCAGCTTATTATGTGTAATGTAAATGAATTGTACATGTTCAGAAAGTTCTTTTACCAAATTACAATATCTCTGAACATTCGCATCATCAAGTGGTGCGTCCACTTCATCTAGTACACAAAACGGTGCCGGATTTAATCTAAAAATCGCAAATACTAATGCTAACGCTGTTAAAGCCTTTTCTCCACCGGAAAGTAATGCTAGAGAACTATTTTTCTTACCTGGTGGCCTTGCCATCAGTTTAACACCAGATTGCCAGTCATCTTCAAGACTTAAACTCGCCTCACCACCATTAAAAACCTTTGGAAACAGGTTTTGCAACTCCTGATTGATCTGATCAAAAGTTGTCATAAATAGCTTACGGGTTTCCTGGTCAATGCTTTTCATCGCATCTTTTAATTGAGTTACCGTATTTTCCAAATCTTGAATCTGGTGACTCAGCTCATCAAAACGCTGAGAAACTTCTTCAAACTCTTGTGAAGCGGCAAGGTTAACCGCTCCAATTTTTTCAAACTGTTTCTGTACTTTTTCCAGTTTTTGCTGGTGCTCGGTTAAATCTATTTGTAAGCCTTTTTGGAGTTCGGCATTTAGCTCTTTAAGCTGCTCTTGATAATGCTCACGATCTGACTTGGCTGCTTGCCATGCCAATCGTTTCGCTTCAAGTTGTTCTCTAAGCTGCTCATCTTTTTGTTGATATTGATGACGCTGATCTGTCAAAGTCTGCTGTTTTTCCTGCACACTATTGAGTTCAAGCTGCCATTCATTCCAGTTCTTTTGCAACTTTTCAGTTTGAGCAAATTGTTGCTGAAACTCTGACTCAAGATTTGGTAGCTCTAATTGAATAGGGTCAACAAACTTTTTCGCTTGCTCCATTTGAGCTGCAATTTGCTGATATTGGCTCTGCAAGAATGAGATATCTTTTTCAAGCAACTCAATCTGTTGAGTTGTCTGCGTGCTATTACGGCGTAAAATTTCACGTTCTTGTTGCTGATGTTGCAGGGCTTGTTGCTGCTCGTCTAGCTGCTCTGTTAATTCTTCTACCCTAAATTGCAAAGTTTTATAGTCAGGTAAAATGGTTTCAAGCTTGATTGCTAATGCATGCAAATCGATCTCAAGATCGTCTTTTTGCATTGCATCTTCTTCAAGCTGCATGTCTAACTGACCAAGTTGATCTTTTAATTGCTGTTTTTGCAGTAAGAATGCTTGTGTTGCGGTTTGTTGCTTGGCAATTTGCACATCAAGCTGTTGCAAGTCTTTTTGTTTTTGTTTAATGACTTGTTGTTTTTGCTGCACACCTGACTGTAATTGCACTAACTCATCTTTTTGCTGAACTACAATTTGATCTAGTGTTTGTAATTGAGGTTGTTGCTTTTCAAGAACTTGTTCAATTTCATCTAGACGAATACGGTGGCTCAGTATACCTTGTGCACTTTGACTTTCGTCATCATACATAAGGGCAATCACCCAATCCTGCCCGACATGATAGCCATCTAAAGTCAAAACAGACTGGCCATGTTGCAACTGCTTTTGCTCATTTAAAGCTTGAGTCAAATCTTGTGCAATCGCTACATTTGAAAAGATTGATAGCCGTGGCGATGCAATCCACTCATTCAAACAAACCAAGTTTCCTTTAAATTTACTTGTTTGCTCTGAAGGTTTTAACTGGCGGGCAACTCCTTCTTGAAAGACTTGTTCGGTCTCAAGAATATGAGCTTGTAACCATTTTGCTAAAAACTTCTCAACAATCTGCGCATGTGGTTTACCTTGCTCTGTTAACTCTAGAGCCTGCATTAAACGTAGCGTATCTTGGTTTTGCTTTGGACTTTGTTTAGCAACAAGCTGGCTTAAGTTTTTCTGCTCTGATAATAAAACTTGGATTTCTGTTTTCAGCGTTTGCTGCTGATTTTTACTTGACTGATGTTGCTGTTGAGATTGCTCTAAATGCAGTAATTGCTGCTCAATTTCAGTTTCAAGCATCGAAATTTCACTACGCAGCTGTTGTTGCAGTTGCTCAAGCTCGCCCTGCTCATCTTCATGAACATGCGATTGAATTTGGTTTGCTTGATGTTGCAGCGTTTCTTTTTGCTGCTCAATGCGCTGAACATTTTTACCCAACTGTTCAATTTGAGCTGACATCTGCATTTTTTGCTGCTGTTGTTTTTCAACCTGAGCTTTTATTTGTTCAAACTGTTGTTGTGCTTGTTTTTGCTGAGATTGTAAATCAGCAAAGTTTTGTTCAGCCTCCGTCGCTGTATGCTCAACTCCAGTTAAAGCTTCTGTTTGTTCTTCTAGCTGATTATTCAGTGTTTCAAGTTGCAATTCAGAAAGCTGTAAACGTTCTTTAGTTTGGAATTTTTGCTGCTCTAACTGAACGAGAGTCGTACTATTTTGCTGATATAGACTCTGTTTTTGTTCAAGAGTCATTTTAAGTTCAGATAGTTTCTTTTCAGCTTGTTGCCATTCTTGTTGTAGCGGTGAAGATTGCTGAATAAGTCGCTGAAACAAAGCACTGGTTGCTTCTAAATCATGTTCAATCGTGCTTAATTCTGAGCGAACCAATTTAAAGGTTTCACCCAACTCATTCATTTGAACGGTATATTCTTCTTGTAGACGTACACTTTTCTCTGCCTGAAAAGACAAAATTTCAATTTTGAGCGTACGGATCTGGCTTTCTAAAGTTTTATATTGAACCGCTGCTTCCGACTGACGCTTAAGCGTTTTAAGCTGCGATTTTAACTCTAGTGCAATATCGTCTAAGCGTGAAAGGTTTTGCTCTGTATGTTCAAGATGCTGCAAAGTTTCACGGCGACGAGCCTGATAACGAGAAACACCTGCGGCTTCCTCAATGAACACACGCATTTCTTCAGGCTTGGCATCAACCAGACGGTTAATCATGCCTTGCTCAATGACTGCATATGAGCGTGGTCCCAAGCCTGTTCCCAAGAAAATATCGGTAATATCACGGCGGCGACAACGTGTACCATTTAAGAAATATTCTGACTTACCTTCACGCGTGACCTGACGGCGAACAGCTAACTCATTATAAGCATTATACGATCCGCCCAACTTTCCATAAGTATTATCAAAGCGTAGCTCAACACTGGCCACACCAACGGGCTTACGTTTGGAAGTCCCCGTAAAAATAACATCTTGCATGCTACCACCACGGAGTTGACGAGCGTTTGATTCACCCATCACCCAGCGGATTGCATCGATTACATTGGATTTGCCACAACCATTTGGACCAACCACTGCTGTGCGGTTAGCCTTAAAATTTAAGGTTGTACTATCTGCAAAAGATTTAAAGCCGGAAAGTTTTAAACTGCTTAAACGCATAATGCCCTAACTAGCGGCGTGAGCGTCTTGCCCAAGCCAATTCAATCTGTTTCATTCGTGTCAGCGATTCCAACACAAGGTTACGTAAGTGTCGACAAAAATCTTCCATAAATAAAGCGGCTTGTTGTGATTTTCGGATTAAAATTGCATCAGTCACGAGTTTAAATAATGCAAATGCTTCTTGTAGTTCCCGCTTAGAGGTATTTAAGGTCAAAAAATAACTACGACGTAATGAAGGTAATAACTCTTTATAAAATTTCATTAGATAAGGATTACCCACCATATCTTGCTGTTCAGCTAAATATTGGAAGACCCCATCATAAAATTTTTCGATATCACCTGCTTTGACATGTTCAAGAAGTTGCTCTAATAGCAATTGTAATTGATCTGCTTCATGCGCACGCCATGTTTCGCTCATGCGTTGTACAATATGCCCCAATAACATCATATTTGTATCAAACAACGCTTTAACTTGTTGTGCAGACATTTCTGAAACAATTGCCCCACGGCGTGGAAAAATCTCAATTAAATGAGTACGCTCTAATAATAACAATGCTTCACGAACTGATCCTCGGCTAACGTCAAGTTCTTTGGCAATACGTAGTTCTTGAATACGTTCGCCTTCTACTAGCTCGCCACTAATGATCTGTTCGCTAATATATTTGACAATTTGCTCAGAAAGACTTTCTGTGTCTTCGAGATTCATAAATCACCCGCTACTTTTTATATGCATTAATCCATGCTTTTCTTTCGCATCCTTGTTTTTAACTGATCCCATCGATTAAAAACTATGTCATTGTCTGACAATTTTATTGCATTTTAAGCCAACTCATTTAAAAACAACACCAAAATCAGATGAATAAAAGCTTGAAACGCTCTTATATTTTATAAACAAAAAAAGCTCGAATTCCTAAAAATTCAAGCTCTTACACCGCAGTCTTATAAATTTAAGATTTTAGTCTCTAGTGCATAATGCCTTTATAAATAAAATAACTGCCTACCACCACTAACAGGCAAGCAAAACATTTTTTTAACATCTGCGGCGACAACGCATGAGCAACCTTTGCTCCAAACTTCGCCGTGACAAAACTCATGACACTAATGCCAATAAAAGCATAGATATGCACATAACCAATCGTGTTAGGCACTGAGATTTGTTCTTTTGCACCAAACCACATAAAGCCAATCGCTCCAGCAACCGCAATTGGTAAACCGCAAGCGGCAGAAGTCGCGACTGCTTTTTGCATGACCACGCCATGACGGTTTAAATATGGAACGGTTAAACTTCCTCCCCCAATTCCAAAAATTGCAGAGGCAATACCAATGCCTCCACCCGCCATGAATTGCATAGAGGTTGAAGGGAGCTTACGCGTTGGATCAACAACTACATGTGCTCCTTTAAACATCCTATAGGCCATCACAACCGCAAAAATACCAATAAGAAGTTGCAAATGCTGGCCAGACATTAGGTCGGCAATACCCGCCCCTAAAAATGAACCTAATACTAACCCTGGTGCTAAATTACGAAAAACAGGCCAAAGTACAGCACCCTTTTTATGATGAGCTGAAACAGAACTAAAAGACGTTACGATAATAGTTGCAAGCGATGTTCCGACTGCAATATGCATGATTACCGCGGGATCGTAGTGCAATTGGGTAAAAACGACATAGAGGATTGGTACAATAATTAGTCCGCCACCAACTCCAAACAATCCGGCAGTAAAACCAGCAATTGCGCCAATGAGTAAATATATGATTAACTCCATAAATGTTTTACCACTCTGCTCATATTCAACATGGATTTAGAGACTCGCCAACTACAACAACTTTTAAGCGCAAAAAACCAGCTTCCAGAAGTGGTTTTATTAAAAGCAACCACAACTTCGACCAATGATGATATTCGTGAAATTGCCCAAAAAGGCATTACAACGGGCTTGGTTTGCAGTGCTCAACAAACTCAAGGGCGAGGTCAACATCAACGGCAATGGATTTCACCTGAAGGAAATATTTATTTAAGCACATTGGTGCAAACTCGAACACCCTTAGATGGTCGCTTAGCACTTGAAGTTGCTCTGAATATTTTGCAAATCCCGCAGTTACAAGCGCTGAATTTGCAAGTGAAATGGCCAAATGATTTGTATAGTACGCATGGAAAATGGGGTGGAATTTTAGTCGAACCACTGTCTCAGCATCAGGCTATTGTAGGTGTAGGCATTAATTTAAAAACACCACCAGTGACTGATAGTGACCAACCGATTACCTCTTTAGAGGATTTAGGTCTAGAGCAAATGGGTCGTCTTGAGTTAATTTCAGAGCTTTATGTTGCTATTCAAAATGCTGCTCGCTGGTTTGATCATGGCTGCTACAATTTAGCGGGACGTTTTAACCATCATGCGGCATGGATTAATCAGCTAGTTCAGTTTGAACATAGTCAGGGACTGGTACATGGCCGTTTCGTTGGAATCTCCAATGAAGGTGCAGTAATTATTGAAACTCCAGAACCACAGCAGTTTTATCAAGGTCGTTTAAGACCACACACAACTCAGTAAATAGGTGTTTTCTCCATGAAAAGTTTATGGCTTGATATCGGAAACACTCGTTTAAAATACTGGATTACTGAAAATCAGCAAATTATTGAACATGCAGCTGAGCTACATTTGCAGTCTCCTGCCGATTTATTACTTGGGTTAATCCAACACTTTAAACATCAAGGTCTACATCGCATTGGAATTTCTTCGGTACTTGATACCGAGAATAATCAACGCATTCAGCAGATTTTAAAATGGCTTGAAATTCCAGTAGTTTTTGCGAAAGTTCACTCTGAATATGCAGGTTTACACTGTGGTTATGAAGTTCCGAGTCAGCTCGGGATTGACCGCTGGTTACAAGTACTCGCTGTAGCTCAAGCAGATGAAAACTATTGCATTATTGGTTGCGGAACAGCGCTCACAATTGACCTAACTCAAGGTAAACAGCATTTAGGAGGTTACATCCTGCCTAATTTGTATTTGCAGCGAGATGCTCTTATTCAAAATACCAAGGGTATTAAAATTCCAGACTCAGCTTTTGATAACCTAAATCCGGGCAATAACACTGTAGATGCAGTACATCACGGTATTTTATTAGGCCTCATTAGTACCATTGAAAATATTATACAGCAATCACCTAAAAAGCTGCTGCTAACTGGTGGCGATGCAACACTATTTGCCAAGTTCTTACAAAAATATAAGCCTGTTGTGGAAACCGACCTTTTACTCAAAGGACTACAGCAATATATTGCTCATTATCCTAAAGACTAAAATACACAACAAAATAAAAGGCGCTATATGCGCCTTTTATTTTATGGATTTATTTCTTTTGGTCGTTGTTACCAAACAGTGGACCCATTCCGCCACCCCCACCGCCAAATTGCTTTTGCATATTGCCTAATGAACGCATCATTTTACTCATACCAGATGGATTGGCAAACTTCTTCATCATTTTGGCCATTTGTGCTTGTTGCTTGATAAGTTTATTCACTTCAGCAACATCCATACCGCAACCTGCTGCAATACGTTTTTTACGACTTGGGTTCATTAAGTCCGGATTACGGCGCTCTTTAACAGTCATTGACTGGATAATAGCTTCCATCTTCTTAACTTGTTTTTCAGGGTTCGCTTGCTCAATTGCTTGCTGAATTCCTGCACCGCTCATGCCAGGCAACTTGTCTAAGAAGCCCATCATGCCGCCCATTTTTTTCATTTGTTCAAATTGCATCAGCATATCTTCAAAGTTGAAGCTACCGCCTTTTTGCAATTTTTTCGCCATTTTTTCGGCTTTTTCTTTGTCGATTTTACGTTCAACTTCTTCGACTAAAGAAAGTACATCACCCATGCCTAAAATACGTTGAGCAACACGATCCGGATGGAATGGTTCTAAGGCATCAAGCTTCTCGCCCATACCCAAGAACTTGATTGGCTTACCAGTAATGGCACGCACAGAAAGCGCTGCACCACCACGCGCATCACCATCAGTTTTAGTAAGAATCACACCAGTAAGTGCTAAAGCATCATTAAATGCTTTTGCTGTATTTGCAGCATCCTGACCTGTCATGGCATCAACCACAAACAAAGTTTCAGTCGGCTTAACTGCTGCATGCAATTCTTTAATTTCATCCATCATGTCTGCATCGACATGTAGACGGCCTGCCGTATCGACAATCAATACATCAGCAAACTGGATTTTTGCCTGTTCAATTGCACGATTAACAATATCAATTGGCTTTTCAGAAGGATCTGAAGGAATAAAGCCTGCACCAACTTCATTTGAAACAGTTTCTAACTGTTTAATTGCTGCCGGACGGTAAACGTCGGCAGAAACAGTCATTACTTTTTTCTTTTGACGTTCTTTTAAGAAACGTGCCAGCTTGGCAGCAGTTGTGGTTTTACCTGCACCTTGTAAACCAGCAAGTAATACTACAACAGGAGGTTTCGCACTTAAATCAAGTGTTTCATTCGCCTCACCCATCATCTTGGTGAGTTCGTCATAGACAATTTTTACAAATGCCTGGCCTGGTGATAACTGGGTCATCACTTCTTGGCCCAATGCCTCTTCCTTAACTTTCGCGATAAATTCACGAGTTACAGGTAACGCGACATCGGCTTCAAGAAGTGCCATACGTACTTCACGTAAGGTATCTTTAATATTGTCTTCGGTCAGCTGCCCTGAGCCAGTAACATTTCTTAAACTCTGTGTGAGTCGTTCTGTTAAGGTATCAAACATTGCAAAATCCGCTTAAAATGGCTAGTTGCAAAAAAATCTTTCTCGAAATAGAAAATTTATGCATAGAATGCTATAGGATACTTTAGTTCGCAGCGAATTTATATCTTATATAGATGAATTAATCCTGAAAAAGGTTTGACATGATTAGCCTCCCCTTGGTTTACACAATTTTGGCACTCATCGCATATACCACTTCTTTCTGGTATCTGTTTATTCGTTTAATGTCAAAACGTGAACCAAACTCATGGTTATTTGCTTTTGTTACTATCTTGGCACTACTGTTGCACGGTACAGTTTTATGCGATGCCATGCTTACACCAGCGGGAATTAACTACGATGTATTTAACCTGATGTCTTTCACATCGGGACTTATGCTATTGTTAAGCTTAATTTTTAGTACTTTCCGCCCTATTCTGCCGTTAAACTTGTTAGGCATTCCTGTCGCAGCTATTGGTCTTATTTTAGGTTTTGCATTTAGTCGACCAGACCAATTTATTGAGCAGCATTCGCTAGGTCTTGATACTCATATTATTCTTTCACTTTCTGCCTATGCAGTTTTACTGATGGCAACCATACATGCAATCTTAATATGGTTCCAAAATCGTGAACTCAAAAAGAAACAAAAAAAACGTTTTTGGGTCAACTTACTCCCGCCAATTCAAGCGATGGAATCTTTGTTATTTGATCTAATCATTACTGGTTTCATTTTATTAACGATTGCGCTTACATTTGGTTTTTTAACCATTGATAACTTCTTTGCTCAGCATCTTGCTCATAAAACCGTATTTAGTATTATTTCTTGGTTTATCTATGGTGCATTACTGATCGGCCATTACAAACTTGGCTGGAGAGGCCAAAAAGCAATTCGTTTTACCTTAATGGGTTTTGTACTTTTAGCGATCGGATTTATCGGCAGTAAATTTGTGCTTGAGATGATCTTAGGGCGCTAGAAAAATTAAAATTTAATCGATACTAGACAGCGTTATGCATATCCCGTATAACGCTGTTTTCGTTTTACTCAGGTGACACAGACTGTGAAACTCATACTCGCTCCAATGGAAGGTTTAACTGACCCGATCATGCGGGATACACTCACATCTGTTGGTGATTTCGACTGGTGTGTGACCGAGTTTATTCGCGTTACAGACAGTATTTTGCCAGATCACATCTATTATAGTTTTTGTCCTGAACTAAAAAATGATGGTAAAACAGCAGCCGGTACCCCTGTTCATGTTCAGTTTCTAGGTAATAATCCAGATATGCTGGCAGCAAATGCAGCAAAAGTTGTTGAATTGGGTGCACCTGCAATCGACCTTAATTTCGGTTGCCCTGCAAAAACCGTTAATCGACATCGTGGTGGTTCAGTACTTCTGGATGAACCAGACGTGGTACATCTACTGATTAAAGCAGTAAGAGATGCGGTACCTGCACACATTCCTGTTTCAGCAAAAATGCGTTTAGGTTACCTCGATGAAAACCATACGATGGAAAATGCCCACGCTGTTGAAGATGCAGGTGCAAGCTGGTTAACTGTACACGCTCGAACTAAAGCAGATGGCTATACGCCACCAGCTTATTGGGAAAAAATTCTACCCATTAAAGAAGCTTTAAAAATTAATGTCATTGCTAACGGTGAAATCTGGACCAATGCTGATGCTAGAGCTTGTCAGCAACAGTCTGGTTGTGAAGACTTAATGATTGGCCGTGGTGCGGTAACGACTCCAGATTTAACCCAATGCATTCGCCAAAATATGGATGAAGCGTTATTTAGTTGGGAACAACTTGTTGATTTACAAATTCGCTTTTTAAATGGTCAAGCAAAAACAGAAATTGGGATGGTTGGTCGTTATAAGCAATGGTTAGGCATGATGACCAAAGCCTATCCTCAAGCGAAAGAATTATGGGACCAAGTGAAACGTATTAAAGCTTTAGATGAAATTGTTCAACAATTAGAACATACCAGATCAGATACTATTTAACTCGCTATAACCTAAAAAAAGAGGGCGATTGTTTTCACAACTGCCCTCTTTCGTATTTCAGGTTAAGCTATTATTCTTTTTTAAAAGCCGCTTACTTTCATTTTAAAGTCAGTTACAGAAACACCAGTGACACCAAAACTCCCCATAGAACCATTAGGTAAATTATTAAACGTTGTTGTATTTTGAGTACCCATATTCCCTAAAGTGACATTATTAAGTGAAGCATCAAATTTACTAGATGCGCCTGTATTCCCAAAAGTTAATCCAGTTGGATCAACACCTGCATAAAAACCATCTAACACAAAACCAGTTGAGGTATTTGTTCCTGCAAACTTAAACCCAAATGTAGCACCCGTATTATCGGACACTAAAGTAATTGGACAACCTGACGCAGCAGAACAAATAGATTGAATTGCCCCACCCAATTTAACCATGACGGACTGCGCAGCATGGCCAAGTTGAATGTTTAAACGGGGTTTATTGGTTTGTACAAAGTTAATATCCAGATTTCCACTAGAACGAATAATTTCTTTTACACCCGTATTTACTGTCGTTCCCGAACTAAAAATTGATTTTGGTGCATAACTTGTTAATGCATAATCGGATGGGCTAGATAAAGATGTACTTGGGGCTAAATAAACTGAAAAAGGTAGAAGTCGAATTCCGTTTACATCATTCCCCATAGATATAGCTAAATTTAAAAAAGGATTTCCACCCCCAGCATCGGTATCCATTGCAATATTAAAAGAAGGATTACCCGATACAGCGGCTTTAATAAACTCTATACCAGGAACTGGATTAGTAGAGTTTCCAGCAATAACAAAACCAGCCTTGCTGTTATAAGAAGTTGAAGCAATACCGTTAGTATCAATGAGTGCGACTTGATTAAATTTAACTTTATCGGCCTGAATTCCTAAAGTTAAGCCATTTTGACCCGTCGCTGCTGCAAGGCTTTGATCATCCAAAGGTTGCATTGCAAATACACTTGAACTACTGGCAAGTAGCAGCCAAAACCCTATATTTTTATTCTTCATGTCGCTCTAATCCTTAAGAGACAAACGCTTATTATTTGTTCAGACTATCAGAATAATATTCAAGTACAAAGCAATTATCTCTATAACCCGACGAATGCAAATCCAATCACACTAAAATAAAATTTATATAAAAAAGTGACGATAATCGTCACTTTTTTATATTAGTTAAAGGCCCCATTTCTAGGCACAATACTAAAGCTACTATTTAAACGTCCACCCGTAATTGCAAGCTCACCTAAACGTGCTCCAGCTCCTGTTGAAGGCGGATAGAAATTAATATCTTTAACACGTAATGCGCCGTCAATACTCTTATCAGGGTTAAAATAAACCGCCGTATTTACGCCAACTTTACCTAAACCACTTGTTGTATCTTTACCCACAACCAAAGCACTATTAAACGCTAGCTTTCCTGTAATATTGTCAAAACCAATTGCAGAACCATCAATCGGATCACTAATTTGAACCGTATTTCCAGTTGCTGTCGCAGGCACTGTGAAATCGCCGAGTACAGTTAAGGCACTACCATCTGCAATTGAACTATTTGGCACAATTGATAAGTTAAGATCGCCACCTAAACGGAGTTTTAGACCAAATAAGACATCATTATTTTTGGCAAAATTATCTATAGGTGAAGTACATGAACCTGTCGCTGGACAAGTTTTATATTTAGCCCCTGGTAAATAACCAGCTGCAATTTCTGTTGATAAAGCAAGTAGCATCTCTTTTAAACTAATATTAAGACTGCCATTTTCTAAACCAATACTTCCATTGCCTTTGAGGAACATATCGATATTACGTAAGCCCATGTAATAATCAGTAGGACTACCACCATTATTAGCATTTGGAGAACCATCAATTAATAAAATTGAGGTTGTTTTAGTTCCAGTCGCATCACGTCCCGTAGTTCCAGCAGCAATACCAAAACCTAAACGCGAAGTCGTTCCAGATGTAGCCACAACATTTCGAACAGGCTTACCATTTGCATCTTTTGTATAGTAATAAGCACTATTTGCTGGTGCATCTAAACCATATACAGCAGCGTTAGCATTTAAGTTATAAAAAGGTAATGCTAAGCCCCACTGGTTATTCGCACCATTGTCTGCAAACTGATTGGCAGCGGCAACATTCGCACTTGTCGTAAAACGACCGCGTCTTGAAAATGCTTGAAACTCTGCTCCACGCATCGCAAGAATTAAGCTAAACGGATTAGTGACCGTATCACGGTGAATGTTATGTTGGTAATCAGCAGCTGTTGTTAAAGTGCCGGATCCTAAACGAATTGCATTTAAAGTCGCGTTGTTTGGCATTAATAATGTTTTTGTATCAGCAAGATTTAAATAAATATTTCCACTGTCAAAATAACCGCGTGTAGCTGAGTTAAGACCTGTTAAATTACCAAATTCGAAACCATAGGCATTCAGACCTGCTCCACCAATTTCTAAAGTGGTTGCTTTGCCATCTGAGCCTAGCATTGAGTCATTGTCTTTAGTGAATTCACCTTTCATACGAAAGGCAATTCCAGAATTACCTAAAATACTATTACTTGAGCCCGTACCCGTAGCAGTATTTGCAGTGCCTAAAGTGGTGGTATCCGCCGTACCATCCATACCACGGACTTGTAAATAACTATTTACCATACGTCCGCTAGCACCTAAACGAATCAAACCTTTTGCATTCTGTGGGCTATTAGTTGCATCTAAAGCATAAGGATTAGTTTTATCTACATTCGAACTGACCATCACCTCAATATTCAGGCCTGAATTGGTTACTTTGCCACTACTGTCAACATAAGTACCCGCAGTTAAACCAGAAGCTGAATCTGCTACACGGTTAAAATCAACATAGCCATAGGTAGTATTCGGAGTTTGTCCTACACCAGCAACATTAGTTCCAGTATTTGTCTGTAAAACTAAGCCACGAGTTGGGTCAATCAACATGGCTCCTTTACCAACAAAATTAAAGTTAAAATTTCTTAAAATTAATTGATTTAACTGGCTGCGAGCATCCAATTGCCCTAGATAAATATTGGCATTATTAATACCAAGTGTCATGCTTGACTGGCTATTTGCATTAAATAAGCCATCTTGGGTTGTAAGTGCCAAATTTAGTGGGGAAGTTGTTTGAATAGCCAGCTGGCCCATTGTTGGTGAACAAGTAGCAGAGGTATTACATACTTTAACGCTATTTACGGTAATAAGTGATGGACTGCTTTGCATAGAAAAGTCGAGTCCAGTTTTACCCGTAGTTGGGTTACTCCCTACATCTAAACGGTAATTTGTACTTAAAGGCTGACTAGATGCATTACTTTTTTGAACTTTTATCCCGCTCGCTTGAGCTCTTAAGACCTGATCTGCACTACTAGGTGTACCTGCATGGTCATCCCAGTAAGCATTATCAATATTGATTTCATTAAACGTCGTTTGAATCGAAATCCCATCTTGTCCATTAACAGCACTCATGTCAGCATCTGTTAAAGCTTCTAAAGCAAAAGCATGTCCGCTCACTAACAACATGCTGGTTGTTAATGCGTTTAAAATAAACTTTGAGCTGTGATTTTCTTTATTTTTTTTCATCACTTCAGTTCCTTTGAAATCTACATTAACGCTTAACAACGAGGATGGCTGCCATCACAGCTAAAGACCATGACTTTTCCTTGGATAGCCAAATTCCCATTCATCATCAAGCCCATAAAACCAGTTTCACGTCCATGGTCATACGCCGATGGTGTTGCAGTAGCAACTTGCTGGTTTGCACTATTAGCAGTGGCCGCATAAGTTGGCTTTTTGAAATATGCATAATCATACATATTTGCACTCGACCCTTGCGCTGTTGTTGAGCTGGTAAAGTTATCTTGCTCAATTGATAAAGCATTAAAACCAAAGTTACGAATTAAAATTGGCTGTGCCGCACTAAAACTAAGCTGAATAGCAGGCTTAATCATTTCAGTATTATTTTTATCCAAATACTTTAAATCAGCGCCATCCAAACCCATCTTTTGAATATTTAAAGTACCTTGTACGCCTTTAAATACGAGCCAAAGTTTATTACCACTATCACTATTTTCGGCCCAACCACTTGGTTTCGTTGCATCTGCTTGTACAAAACGCTTATTAATTGCCAAGCCGATATGGCAAAACTCTACGTTCTCACAGACACCACCACTACCATTGTCAAATACACCGTTAGCTGTTTGGTTTAAATTGAGCATTAAAGATAAATCAGCACCAGCTTGACCATTAATCGCCTGTAATGCTTCATTGTCTAAAGTTTGTAGCTCTGCATGAGTGACCGTTGCACAAAGAGCGAGGATTAAAGTACTTATTTTTTTCATAGCATTCTCCTCCTCTTATAGACCTTTAGTTGTCAGTTTCAAGTGCTGGATTAAAACACCGTCAATGACAGCAGATCCCATGTTATTGGTAATCGCTGAGCTAATCTGTGCCCCCGATAACTTATAGGTATTTAAATCTGCATTTGGTGTAGTGCTATACCAACGACCACCCTCATAACGAGCATCTGGCAAAGGGGTGCTGTTCGGCACAGTGTATTGAGCACCATTTCCAGCATCAGCTAAGGTATACCCTGTATTATTTACTGTCGGGTTATAATAGGAAGTACTATCAATATTAGCCCAGTTCGCACTTTGGGAATCAAATCTTAAACCAGAGCCTGCATTGCCAGTCCAGCCTGTGGCTGTCCGATATTGCCATGTATCATAACAAGTACTTAAATTCAAAAATCCACAACTATAACTGCCTGCTCGACGTTCCTGATTTTGCAATTGGTAGAAGTTTTTAGTTTGTGTTATCGCCGCCACAGTTCCTGTAGGTAATTTACCAAATGAAATACCTACAGCGTCTTGTGTGCTATTGCCTTTAAAGGCTTCTAAAGTATTATTGGTTGCATTATAGACCGTTGAACCAATTGAAATACTACTATGTGTCGCACTAGAACCCTGATATGTTTTACCACCTAAGGTTACGTTCGTACCGCACTGATAAATATTACAAGTTGAGCCTAAATAACTACTATCTGACCCGCTATAGTCTGTATAAATCTTCTTATAAATTTCAGGTTTATTTGGAATACGGGCGAGTTCTAAACTAAAGTTCTTGCCATCCGAGCTTAAAACAAGTGGTTGATATAAAGAACCCAACACAAGGTTAATATTCGGATTATAGAGATATAGACCTTCATTCGCATCGAAGGTTGGTGCAACTCCTCCATTAATTGCTGGAGTTACCAAATTACCTTGTGTAGTCCCTGATTCGCGCGTACTTAAACGTAAAACATTATTCATAGCACTATCAGTTGGTGCAGTCCACGAGCCTGTTGATGTAACAGTCGTGGTCTGGCTACGAATACGATATAACCAGTCTGAACTTGGTGAGTTATTACTTGGTGCACCAGTATATTGGGTACTATAACGATTTACCCAAGGTCCTACCGTAGATGTTGGGGTATTTGAAGTAATCGTTGCTCTTAAATTGGAGGCATCACCACTGTTTAAGCGAATAACTCCAGCTAAACCTAAAGTATTATTGTAGAAGGGGCTCATTCCTCCTGCAGATGTCGCTCCACCTAGTGTTTGGAAAAGCTGTAAACGACTGCCGTTTAAACTAAAGTTATTCCAAACCCCTTGTAAACGAAGACGGTTTGCACGAGTTGCATCAGTACTTGTTCCAATTAGACCATTTGAATCACCATAATTAAATTGATCTGCGGCGCCATTTATTTTATTTGGATTTCGGACAAAAATATCTGTCCATAAGCCTAGTTTTAGCTTATAAGCGTCAATACCTGCAGAATCCTTCGTTCCGACTTCATATAAAGGGGCTTCTAAAGCTAAGTAAGTTACCTGACATGTTGGATCAGTCGCACCTGTACAATTATTTGCACTAAAATTCGGCACTGAGTTTTCAGTCGCAACTTTGAAAATCCACGGGTTAACAGCAGTACCCCAACTTGAGATTGCAGCAGCTGCATCAGTAGAAGCAAGGCGAGTATTGGTATTATTATCAGATTTAGAAAGTGCTAAGCCATAAAGAAAAATATCAGCTTTACCTACAGCACGGTCACCAGAATCAATCGAACCATTTTTATTGGTATCAGCTGCTGTCATGCTTAAAGGGCCAACAGGTACATAATTGATATAACCTGTATCTTTAGTACGATCAGTTAAAATCTGGGTTGAGGTTTCATTTGCACCTGCACCACGAAATACCATATAAGTATTCTGTGGCAAGATAGCAATACCTTCACCTGTAGTTTCACTTAAGCCCGCATCAGAAAGTTCTTCGAGTGCGAAACTAGGTTGGCTTATACAAAACCCGATTAAACTTGCCAAAACGGTTTTTTGAAACCTTACCGTATAATTAAGTGTAGTCATCTTGACCTTCCTGTTTTATACGATGCCGTGCACCATATTTATTTTTCTTGAACATTCCCTGATGCCAGGTGAAGCTATCCTTTTCACCTTAGACAAAGAGGCAAATCTAAAAAGATATTGCCAACCTTTCCACATTTCTATTATGCGGAATATTTGCACAAATGCAAAAAAAAGCATGTAAAAAATTACTTTTCCGATGAATGTAAAATAGCAAAAGCTACTTTCTTTTCAAGTTAGCAGAACTTTAAGCTGCCATAACAGTTCGGAGCAAAACTTTGGTTTTTTAAGACTAAATTCGTCAAATTCATAGGAACATATTGACCTGTTAAATCAACTGATTGAACATTGATATCTCCCAATAAGCAAGAAGTAGCAAGGATCCCACATTCAATTGGATTAGCCGTTAAATACTGACTCACTTTACCTAAAGTGGCTTTGACAACATCGTCTGTAATTTTGACCTGTGATTGTGGGGTCACATCACCAATATCAATTGGATTTGAGAGTTCTAACCACCAGCCTGCCTGAGAAACTGATTTTGCTCCTGTCCATTGTAAATTTTGTCCTTGCAAGGAAAGAGAGGCCGCAGTCCCATTCAAATTAACTTTATGGAAGTAACCCAAATCCTCATTAACTGCTACATTTACACCTAGATTATTAATTGTCCCTGATAGATTCCCACTAATAGTAAGCGGGATAGCCCCCCATGCTTGGGCATTTGCTTGAATAGGTCCCGATAAATTAATTCCACTAACTACAGCTGTACCAGTTAGATTAGCTGTCGTAATACGTTTTCCAGAAATAACCTGTGACGGTAAAAATAAGCTACCAGATGCACTACTTAAGCCTAAATCATAGCTTGTTGTCTGGAAATCTGCGGTGACTAACCCTGTCGTGCTTTTTACTTTCCCCGTAATTGCTGTACCTAAATTTGTTTGAGTTAAGCCAGCTTGCCCTGACACTGCTTGTAAAGTACTAACCGTACCTCCAGTCGCTTGAGTCACCATATAACCACTAAAAGAGTTAATACCATTTTTTGTAGTTGTATTTTCTGAACCAAAAGTAAGTAAACCCTGAATAGATTCGGCACTTAATCTCACCCCAGCAACTTCGCGAGTCGATGCACTGTTAGGATTTTTAATTGCAAATTCAATAAATGGATTGGTTAATTTTGCTGAAGAACTAGCACGACCATCATTAGTATCAGAAATACCACTTAGACTTAAATTATCGATATCAATATCACAGGCACCTGCTCCATTGGCTCCACCACATCCCAGCTGCAATTTTTTAATATTCGCGTTCAGTTCCAAATCAGCATCTAGACCTAATTTATAAAACCCTACATTACTATTACTATCACGCAGTTTTTCCAAGTTCGCAGAATCGGTAGGCGCAACATATGACATACTCATCAAAGCTTGGCCGCGAGTCGCTGATAGTTCAGCATCTGACATAGGAACTAATGTAGAAGCAGCATGCGCCGAAGAAAAGCATAAGCTTCCAAGCGCTAATATCGCTACATGAAGAGACGTAAACTGTCGCATGGCCGACCTCCATATCCGTGGGGGCATAATCCTGTTTAATTTCTTTTTATTTGACCTATCTGCATTTGATAAATACTTAACTAAAAATTATCAAAGAGAGCCTATATCAACCACATTTGCTTTTAAATTCTGTGATACAGAACAAAAAAACAAATCAATTATTGATCATTTTATATCATTTTTTACAAAAGGAAACTGTCGTTTATCATAATTCCGATAAACGCCTCTCACAAAAATTTTATTTATAAAATTGGGCCACCTAAGTGACCCATTATTTTTTAAAATCTTTTCATCTGTGAAACATTAGGTTTTAGGAAGTGTAACACCTGTTTGACCTTGGTATTTACCACCACGGTCTTTATAAGAGGTTTCACATACTTCATCACTTTCAAAGAAAAGCATTTGTGCTACGCCTTCCCCAGCATAAATACGTGCAGGTAAATTTGTCGTATTTGAAAACTCTAACGTAACGTGACCTTCCCATTCAGGCTCTAATGGAGTCACATTTACAATAATACCGCAACGAGCGTAGGTCGATTTACCTAAGCAGACTGTCAACACATTACGAGGAATACGGAAATATTCAATTGTACGTGCTAGAGCAAATGAGTTTGGTGGAATGATACAAACATCAGACTCAATATCGATAAAACTTTTGTCATCAAAATTCTTTGGATCGACAATTGCAGAATGTACGTTTGTAAAAACCTTGAATTCACGGGCACAGCGTACATCATAACCATAGCTAGAGACCCCGTAGGAAATCAACTTTTCACCATTTTCATCAAAACGGACTTGATTCTCTGCATAAGGTTCAATCATGCCGTGTTTTTCGCTCATTTCGCGAATCCAACGATCAGACTTAATGGCCATGTATTTTCTATCCAAAAGGTAAATTCATTGATTTCGACGTACTTTAACTTAAAAAACCAATTATGAAAACAATACAAAGCTACTCAAATAAATAAGAATAGCTCAGTTGCACATTTAAAGGTTCAGTAAAGCAGAATAACTAATTGGAATTGAAAAGCTGACTAAAACAAGTGAAGCAGTTTTTTGCAAGTTAGTTTGATTTAACCAACCCACTTTCCTAGAAGCTAAAACCGATCCCAAGAAAATCCAGAATAACGCAATTGGGGTAATAAGCGCTAAATAAGCCATCATATGAATTAAATAAATATGAAAATTACTCCATGCCGCTACTGGGAAAATTGCTGAGGCAAAGAGTAATGCTTTTGGGTTTAATAAAGTTGCACAGAATAACTCACGAGCACGAATCGTTGGCTGATTTAATTCAACTTCTTGATTTGCCGTATGCCATAACTTAATGGCTAAGAAAATAATATAGCAAGCACTCAATAGCTTTAGAATAGGCGGCAGCATTGGCAGTGTGCTAGACACTTTTCCAATCAATATTCCCCATGCAGAAATAGAGATGACATAACCCAAAACTTCTGCTGGAATAAGTTTTACTGACTTCCTTAAGCCCACTTGCACCCCTGAAGAAGCGAGTAGTGTATTGGTTGGACCAGGAGTAAGTAAAATTGTGGCTACTAAGCCAATAAAAAGCCATGAAATCATTGAATGACCTCACAATATAGTCATCTCAGATTAATAGATATCCTGTCACAAGGCAAAAGGTAATTGTAAGACAAAGTATTTCAAATTATTTTCAATAATAAAAATAAATCATATAAAAACAATTATTTATACAATTATTATGTAAAGTCGAGAAGAAAACTTTACGGTCAGTTGGGATGCTTTTCAAATATATTTAGAGTTAAGTAACATAAGTATTTTTATTTTAAGTCTATTTTTCCATCAAAAGCCTTTATAATAAAAAATATATAGTAATGGTAAGTTTAAATTTTAAGCTTTTAATAAGTTTCAATTCATATATTGTTTATGATTTTTTTTTAGAGTATCGCGCTCTACTACCTTAATGATTATGGCAAAGCATTTTTTTCAATCTTGGCTTCCCTCCCCCGAGAAAGTTTCAAATATGAAATTTCTAAGGATTTTTGGTAAAAAGACCCTTAATCCTGTGCTTTGGTATGTCAATCGAAAATCAATTACTCGAGCTGTTTTTGTCGGAACTTTTTTTGGTTTACTGCCTATTCCTTTTCACAGCGTATTTATTGTGATGGCTGTATTGCTATTTGAAGTAAATTTACCAATTAGCTTGATGCTCGCTTGGTTAAGTAACCCGCTTACATTAGTTCCTATTCTATATATTGGTTTTTGGTTCGGTGCTCACATTTTTCATGTGCATATGATTAACAAAGAAATGTTGCTGGGTGTATTGCATCAGATTTCTCGTTGGATTACTCATTTCGGCCATGGCCATATTGATTTTAGTCTTGCGAAAATCTTGATGACAGGTTTGGTTGTCGAAGCTTTTGTATTTGCTGTCATTTTATATATATGTACAGAAATTTTCTGGCGCTGGATGGTCATAAAAAACTGGAAAAGTAGACATCGCTATAAAAAGCAAGAAGAGGTTTTATAAAATTTTCACTCTTCTTGCATAAGTTTAAATCATTATTTTGGCAGTTTTGATTTCATATACTCTTCAGCCACATTGAGAACATACTCTTGGCAAGCCTCTCCTGTACCAGGGTCATAAGCTCCATTATTGGTAATATTATTAGATAAGATTCGAATGCCCAAGAAAGGAATATTAAACTGGCTTGCGATTTGCGCAACAGATGCTGCTTCCATTTCCTCAACAGAGGTACCATAACGTTGATGGAAAAATTGAATACGATCCAATTCATTATTCCAAACATCTGCTGATCCAATCGTTCCTTCAACTACTTGACCTTTGTCATAACGAACTTTATGGGCCGCCATTAATAACTCTTTATCGCCTTCAAATTTGCGAATTGCAATCGGTTCGGGATCAGACTCATCGGTTGGTAAAACATCAAATGCTTCAACCCAAGTGAGTGAATTTGATCCAGCTCCTAATGGTTGTTTAGGAGTTCTAAATGCACCAATATTAGTTGCGTACTTTCCTAAAACAATATCGTAAACATGTAGATCTGGGTCATGTCCACCTGATGTTCCCTGATTAATGATCGCAATCGGTTTATAACGTTCAATCGCTAGAGCAGTTGCTGCGGCAGAGTTACTCATACCCATGCGGGTTTTAGAAATAATCATTGGATAACCGTTATAGGTACCCTTCCAGAATTTCCACCCACCAATTTCTTCAATAGTCTTATTCTCTAATTTTGAAGCCATTTTTTCCGATTCTACTGGCAAAGCACCCTGAATAATGATCGGCTGTAACTTCTGTTTTTGTTCCTGAACTGTTGGTGTTTGTGAAGCAGATGAGTTGTCATCATTACATCCAACTAAAAATAAAGCGCTACATAAACTGATTACGCCCAAACTATACTTAAATTGCATTTTTTAACCTTTCTTTTTAAAAAGTGTAAAGTAGCAATCTACATGCCAATTTCAAGTTCAGCTTTGTTATTAGGATTCAGTAATTTAAATTTTTATTTTAATCAGATGATAAAAAACCCGACTTAAAGCCGGGTTTTAATAAATTAGAAAATACGCTTATCATCACGTGCACGCTGAGGGATTTTTTCAATCTGCTGCCAGACTGCTTTAGCAATCTCAATATAACTATCAGCCGCATCATCGATTGCCACAACACTCGGTTTACCCTGATCAGCATGTTCACGTATTTGAGCATTTAGAGGCAAACGACCTAACAATGGAATATGGTATTGCTCGGAAAGCTTATCACCACCACCGATACCAAAAATTTGCTCTTCATGACCACAGTTTGAGCAAATATGAGTCGACATGTTTTCGACAACACCTAATACTGGAATACCAACTTTATTAAATAATTCAATTCCTTTGGTAGCATCCAGCAAAGCAACATTTTGAGGTGTAGTCACAATAATTGAGCCTGTAACTGGAATACGCTGTGCAAGCGTGAGTTGAATATCACCAGTACCCGGTGGCATATCAATCATGAGCACATCTAAATCTGGCCAAAGTGTTTGATTAAACAATTGCATTAGAGCGCCTGTTGCCTTTGGTCCACGCCATGCAACAGGTGTGTTGTTATCACCAGTTAAATGTCCAATAGAAAGCACAGCCATACCATAAGCATCTAAAGGTACAAAATTTTCACTTTCAATAAGTGGGGTTTTACCAGCGTTTCCTAGCATTGTGGGAATACTTGGACCATAGATGTCAGCATCTAATACCCCAACCTTAAGACCCATTTTTTGCAAGGCAAGCGCCAAATTGACGGTAGTTGTCGATTTACCAACGCCACCCTTTCCAGATGAAACTAAAATAACATTTTTAATGCGAGGGTGAAGTGGCACATCTCTTTGTTGCGGAGCGGCTTTTTGAATCGGTGGATTATTTGGATCTGGTTCTGATTTAGGTGAGGCATCAAGTACAGGAGGTAAATTTGAACTTTCTTGTGTAGGGCGCTTTTGTTGAACCACGTGTAAATTAAGTTCTTCAATACCGCACTTTTCTAATGCACCCGCTAAATCATCATGGATTTGCTGCAAATGCTCTTTTTCATCAGGAAATGTATTAATCGTAAGTTGTAATACACGACCCTGAACTTGAAGCTGACTAATGCGCTCCTTTAAAGCCTCTTTTGAATGCGGTAATAAATAATTTTGGAGTATGGTTTGGATTTCATCTTCTTTCACCTCTTGTGCGGGTGAAAAAACGGACTTTAATGAAGAAAGCCAAGACATATTGTTTACTCCAAAAACAGATCATTACAGCTTAATGGAGATAGTGTAACAGTATTGCTCCGCACTCGCTCACCTTAGGATGAATAATTACTAACTTCAGATCTCATCTTTTAGGTAAGGAGTGCAGATTTTAGTTTAAATCAGCTTATTCAGCAGAATCATGGTTCTTTAATTTATTGAGTTTATCGGTCGCAGTTTTCTTCAACTCATCAAGTTTTGCGTTTGCTTGCGTTTTCAACTCATCCAATTTTGTAGCAGCCTCTTCCTTTAATTCCGCAGCTTTGGCTTTAGCATCGTCAAGTTTATGAGCTGCTTCTGTACGCAAATGATCAAACTTATCTTGTAGACTATGCTGAGCATCCTCAAGTTTACCTTTTAAATCAGTTGCTTTTTCTTCAAGAGCCTCTTTACCAGAAGCTTGTTTCTCTTTTACATTTTCCTTTAAATCATCCAAAGCTTTTTCGCCTTGTACTTTCGCATCAGCTGCTTTTGCCTTTAATTGGTCTACCTTATCTTCAACTGCTTCTTTACCAGCAGCTTGCTTCTCTTTTACATTTTCCTTTAAATCGTCCAAAGCTTTTTCACCTTGTACTTTTGCATCAGCCGCTTTTGCCTTTAATTCGTCTAATTTATTTTCAGTAGTCATCGTTGTTATCCTCATAGTTAATTAAAAAAAATTACTTGAATAAGTTATTAGTTATACATCGTTATGGCTTATTTTCTGACCGTAACTGCAATTTGAAACAAAGACAATACAGGAAGATTCAAATATTTTTTGATTTGTTTATCTGTTCTAAAGAGAAACCACGCCTGACCAAAATCCATTTTAATAGAAATCGCTTATGCCAAGCTGGAGATTATTAATCTTTGCTTATCTCCGTGCATCAGTTAAAATCTTCCACCTTATAAATACGAATGAGAGAATGAAATCCGTGCGTAAAATTTTAGTCACTAATGCCCTCCCTTATGCTAATGGTCCAATTCATATGGGTCATTTACTCGGTTACATCCAGGCAGATATCTGGGTTCGTGCCATGCGAGCAATGGGTCATGATGTGACTTATGTATGTGCGGATGATGCTCACGGTACAGCAATTATGCTACGTGCCGAAGCAAATGGTATTAGCCCAGAAGAGCAAATTGCGAATGTTCAAAAAGAACACATCCGTGATTTTGACGGTTTTGGCGTACATTTCGATCATTACGATTCAACGCATAGCGATGCAAACAAAGCACGTTCAACAGATATCTATATTAAAAACCGTGAAGCTGGAAATATTGCAGTTCGTCCTGTAACTCAATTATTTGACCCAGAAAAAGGGATGTTCTTGTCTGACCGTTTCATTAAAGGTACATGCCCAAAATGTAAATCAGAAGATCAATACGGCGACTCATGTGAAGTGTGTGGTACGACTTATAATGCAACTGAGTTACTTAATCCACGTTCAACATTAAGTGGCGCAACACCAGTTGAAAAATCATCAGATCACTATTTCTTCAAGCTTCCAAACTTCTCTGAATATTTACAAAAATGGACGCGTGATGAAGGACGTTTACCTCTTTCAATTGCGAACAAGTTAGATGAATGGTTTGAAGCAGGTTTAGCAGATTGGGATATCTCTCGTGATGCACCATATTTTGGTTTCGAAATTCCAGATGCACCAAATAAATACTTCTATGTTTGGGTAGATGCCCCAATCGGTTATATGTCTAGTTTTGAAAACTATATCAAAGCTAAACGCCCCGATTTAAATTTTGATGATTTCTGGAAAAAAGATAGCCAAAATGATGTTTATCATTTTATTGGTAAAGATATTGTTTACTTCCATGCTTTATTCTGGCCCGCAATGCTTGAAGGCGCGAACTATCGCACCCCAACAGGCTTGTTTGTAAACGGTTTCTTGACTGTAAATGGACAAAAAATGTCTAAGTCACGTGGTACTTTCATTAAAGCCGAGACGTACTTACAACATCTAAACCCAGAGTATTTACGCTATTACTTTGCTTCTAAACTTTCAGATAAAGTTGAAGATTCTGACTTGAACCTTGATGACTTTGTTCAGAAAGTAAATTCAGACTTAGTCGGTAAAGTCGTTAATATTGCTAGTCGCTGTGCGAAATTTATTAACAGCAATTTTAACAATACTTTATCTGCTCAATGTGCAGAAACTGATTTAGTACAAAGTTTTATTGATGCTGGCGATTCAATCGCTGCTGCATATGAAGCACGTGAATTCTCTACGGCGATCCGTGAAATTATGGCGCTTGCTGACCGTGCAAACCAATATATTGATGAGAAAAAGCCTTGGGCACTTGCGAAACAAGAAGGTCAAGAGCAACAAGTTCTTGATGTCTGCTCTGTCGGTATCAACTTATTCCGTCAACTCGCAGTGTACTTAGCTCCAGTTCTGCCAACTTTAGCTCAACAAGTTCAAGATTTCTTAAAACTTGAAAGCTTCGATTTCGAGTCACGCAAACAAATTCTTGTAAGCCATGAGATTGCGCAGTTCCAACCGCTTATGCAGCGTGTTGATCCAAAAGCTGTTGCAGCTATGGTTGATGCTTCTAAAGAGTCTTTAGGTGCTCCTGCTCCAGAAGCAACTAAAGCAACGGCGAAAAAGGACAAAGCTGCCGAGAAAAAAGCTACCCCTGCTCCAGCAGTGGGTGAAGCTGAAATTATTGGTATTGAAGATTTCTTAAAAGTTGACTTGCGTGTTGCTCAGGTCATTGAAGCAAGTACAGTTGAAGGTTCAGATAAATTACTTCAATTGACATTAGATGTTGGTGAAGCTGAACCACGAAATGTATTCAGTGGCATTCGTAGCCAATACGCACCAGAAGACCTAAAAGGTAAATTGGTTGTTATGGTTGCTAACCTTGCACCACGTAAAATGCGTTTTGGTGTTTCAAACGGAATGGTACTTGCTGCCGGAAATGGTGAAGGTATTTTCATTATTTCTCCAGACAGCGGTGCAAAACCAGGCGATAAAGTTTCTTAATCTGCTTTCAAAAAAAGCTCCCTAAATTGGGAGCTTTTTTGTTTTAAGGGCTTTGAATAGGTTTAAAAGAGGCTTACTGAATTAGGGCCACGGCCACCCTTCGCAAGGGTTATTAAATAAAACGTGTATATTTCCCAACTCTTCATTTGTTAAATAGCCATTCTTATTTTCATCTAAATAATGAAATAGCTCTGTCTGCTTGTTTTCACCTTGAAAACGCTTATCACTCGGCCAGTTATAAGGATAAAAGTCTTCAACCCGTTGAAATTCTTTTAGGCTATACATGCCATCATGATTTAAATCATATTTTTCCTGAAAAAGCTCCCAATCTAAAGAAGCAGGCTCACACGCATTTACCATATTCAAAATACAGTAAGTTGCACATCCAGCAAGTAACTTAATAGTTAGCTTGCTCATGATTATTCACTTGTATATCGGAAATTTTATAATCCTTTTCATGAACCGGAGTACCCACAATACTCATGGTCCGCTCATTTGCTGGTTGCTGCTTACTCATCGTTCTCATCTCACATCCTGTAGTTAAGATGAGAAAAACTACAGAAATGCTCACCATTAGTTTTTTCATAACGTGATCCTCATTTCTTTTTGTTTTATTTATTAAGTTACCACTTTTAAAGTATTTAAGTGCTAAAAAAGATATTTCAATTTGTATATATTTTACGCAAAAATAAAGCCAGACTATAAATAGCTGGCTTTGGATTTTTTAGATATTTTAATTAAAGAATAATCATTTGAAGAAAATTAATTTTAAACCCAATAAAGTCACAATACTTCCAGCAACTCGATCCACCCCTGTTTTTGCTTTCAGATACATTTTTCGAGGCTTCTCTGAAGAGAGCAGCATTGCCACACATGAGTACCAACCCGCATCAATCATAAAACAAATCACTGGTAATGCGACATAGTAATAATTAGGGATTTCTTTTGGCAGTAAAGCCGTAAATACGCTGGCCAATACAACTGCGATTTTTGGATTACTTAACTGGGTAATTAAGCCATATCGATATGCCTGTTTATAGGTCATTTTCGATTTGCCATCGTTTTCCATCGCAATGGGTTCTTTAGCATGTTTAATAATTTTAAAAGCCAGCCAAAGCAAATATAGCCCACCACCAATTTTTAAAATTAGATAAGCAGAAGGCACCGCCAATAAAACTGCTTGCAATCCCATAACTGCTAATAGACCAAAAAGCGCTGCGCCTGTCCCTGTTCCTAATGCTGTAAACAACCCATGTTTACGTGATTTAGAAATTGAATTTTGTGCAACATAAATAAAGCTTGGCCCAGGACTTATTGCTCCAAGCATCAATGCCATAGCAATTGAAAAAAGAGGAATAAGGGACTCAAACATTGTATTGACCTAGCATCACGCAATTGCGCGGTATTCTAACAGCTTTTTATGACGCATATAAAAATGCAGAAGATATAAATGCTGAAAATTGAATTTTCATGTTTTTACAATTTATATCTTCACAACGGACAAAAATGTCCGTTAAATATATCACCTTTGAAACTCCCCAATCGATGACATGAGTAAACGTCAAAAAATTGCTGCCCAAAATCGGGATGAATTACTCAATGCAGCCGAAGAATGTTTTCGTATTCATGGCATTAATGTTCCCTTACAAGTTGTAATTGACCACGCTGGGGTCGGCAGAGCAACTTTTTACCGCAACTTTTGTGATCGCAAGGCTTTAATTAGCGCGCTTTTAGAGCGTGCGATTACACAGCTAGAGCAAAAAGCAGCTCATTTTCAACAATTCGAGGATGGTTTATTTCGTTTAATTGAAGGACACATTGGGCAACTTCCCAAGCTCGCAATTTTGCAAGATTTTTGGAGAGTAATTGATCGACAAGATCCAATTATGTTAAAAATTTATGAACGGCGAAATAATGCACTTAACCCACTGATTGAAAATGCGATAGAACAAAAATTGTGCCGAGCTGATCTAACTGCTGATGACTATGCAATGGTCACTGCAATGTTGGGTTCTTCATTTCAAGGACATGAAACAGAAGAACAGGTTCGATTAGCAAAACGAGCAATTGAATTACTGTTTCAAGGTATTCAAATACAAAAAATTCGAGGGATAGAATGAGTAAAACGCCTCGTTATTTAGAAACACCACCCGACTGGACACCAGAAGAGCAACCGACTTTACCAGGTTCGCCGGCAGCTATTGCGCATTCTGTACCTAAACGCTTTATATACTTTTTTATTGGTTTATTCGTCGCTCTTTCGGCAAGCTTAAGTAATGGATTTATTACGGCAAATTTACCCTTAATTCAAGGTGAGTATGGACTGACTCCTTCCGAAGCTGCTTGGCTGCCTGCAGCCTATGTTATGGCAAACGTTAGCTCAAACCTGATTTTATTTAAAGCCAGACAACAATATGGTTTGAGATTATTTTCAGAAATAGGACTCGTGATTTTTATTGCGGTTCTTGTTTTACACATTTTTGTGCATACCTATGAAATGGCCCTATTCGCACGGGTTGTAGCAGGTTTAGCTGGTGCGCCATTAAGCTCTTTAGGTATGTATTACACCATGCAAGCTTTTAAAAAAGCAGACATGGCAAAAGGTATATATATTGCCTTTGGTTTTCAGCAACTTGGTGTGCCGTTAGCTTGGATTATTTCTCCATTTCTCGTAAATACAGATAGTTGGTCTGTTCTATATACCTTTGAGCTCGGCTTAGCACTTTGTTGTTTAGCTATGGTCGTTTCATTGAAGTTACCACGTAGCATAAGAATTTATGTTTTTGAGAAGCAAGATTTCTTTACCTTTGCTTTATTAGCGCCTGGCTTTGCCTGCTTATGTATTGTACTCACACAAGGTCCAATTTTATGGTGGTTTAATAGCCAGTGGCTTGCTTACGTCTTAATTGCAGGTTTCAGCTTAGTTGTTTTGGGTTTGCTCTATGAACACTATCGTGCCAATCCATTAATTATGACACGCTGGTTAGGTGCCGCTTCGACCCTACGCTTCATTTTTGGTGCTTTTGCTATTCGGCTTTTAATGTCAGAACAAAGCTATGCAGCGGTTAACTTCTTAAAAACAATGGGGATGGGTCCAGACCAATTTGTTCCACTCTATGTGGTCATATTAGTGGGGATTTTAAGTGGAACTCTTTTTAGTGCCCTGACTTTTTCACGTGAACGAATTATCTTCCACTTACTTTTTGCAGAGTTTTTAATTTTAGTGGCCTGTGGACTAGATTATCACCTAACTAGTGATGTTCGACCTGTGAATTTCTTTGCAAGTCAGTTTTTAGTCGGCTTTGCAGGTGGTTTATTTATTGGGCCATTGCTCCTGATTGGCTTTGCGCAAACTTTGGCTAAAGGTCCTTCGTATGTGGTGACTTTTATTGTGCTGTTCTCTGCAACGCAAACATTTGGCGGCCTTGTTGGGTCTTCATTCTTCTCGACCTATCAACAACACCGCACACAAAACTATCAAGTCGAGATTATTAAAGATTTAGAACAAGCAGATCCTCTAGTTGCTCAAAGGCTCTCGACCTATCAACGCAGTGCATCAGTTACGACTACTGACCCAGCATTACAAACAGCCCAATCCATGCGCTCACTTAATCAAGTGGTCACTCGTGAAGCGCAAGTGCGTGCCTACAATGACGTTATTGCATTGAACGGTATTTTTGCTATCGCCCTACTCTTGTGGGGTGGATTTAATATTGCACGTAGTAAATATCTACAACGCAGAGGAATTAGCCGTCCTTAATGGCTTCTTTATTGATGAAATAGAAATTGAGATTGATATATGTCAGATGATCAAAACAAACCGGAACAAGCTCCACCTCAAGCAGCTCCCGCTTCGTCTAATGAACCTGCACCTGCGAGCAAACTGATTCCAACAAAACGCTCAACTTTATTATGGATGCTAGTTGTGCTCATTGTCGGTATTTTAGTGATTTTGTGGGCATGGAGAATCGGACCTTTCGCAACGAGTGTTCAACAAACTGACAATAGTTATGTTAAAGGTAAAACAACGATTTTATCGTCGCAAATTAATGGCTATGTTAAAGATGTATTAGTTAAAGACTTTGACCACGTTAAAAAGGGTCAAGTATTAATGCATATTGATGCAACGACTTACGACCAAAAAGTAGCGCAAGCGGCTTCTGGAGTTGAACAAGCTAAAAATACTTTAGCCAATCAGACACAGTCTATTGCTCAAAAACAAGCTGATATTGTGGCTGCACAAGCAAAAGTTGAACAAGTTAGGGCTCAATATGAGCTTTCTTTAGCACAGCTTAGACGCTATCAACAGCTAGGAAATAGTGGCGCAGCTTCTAAATCTGAGCAAGATAAAGCCGCAGCAGATGCTGAAAATAACCTTGCAGCACTGAAGCAGGCAGAGGCCAATGTTTTAGTTGCCAAAGAAGCGCTTAAAACAGCGCAAGTGGCAGAAGCTGGCTTAGAAGCACAAGTTTCAAGTGCTAAGGCACAACTAGATCAGGCACAAACTACCAAAGACTATAGCGTTATTGTTGCTCCAATGGATGGTCAACTTGGTGAGGTGAACCCTCGTGTTGGGCAATATGTAGCAGCAGGGTCACAATTACTCTACCTCATCCCACAGCAAACTTGGGTGATTGCTAACTTTAAAGAAACCCAAATTGCCAATATGCGAATTGGGCAAAAAGCATGGTTCACAGTCGATGCCATGAAACATAAAAAATTTACAGGACATGTTGAACAGATTTCACCTGCTGCTGGTTCTGAATTCAGTGTATTAAAGCCTGACAATGCAACAGGAAACTTTACCAAAGTGGTCCAAAGAATTGCCGTACGCATTACCATTGATCCAAATCAGGAAGGAATGGAACACTTACGCCCTGGCATGTCAGTAATTACTTCTGTCGATACAAGTTCGTAAACAGATTTTTAAAGCTCTATTTAAAAAGCTACAATGTGATCAATCATTATTTTTCTCAATTTCTAATGTTTGATCACATTGCCCAACCTGTTTTCTATCAACACATTGCCCCTCCCTCTTTAGTTCATCTCGACATTAAGCGTTTAGATTTAGTTCATCCTCAAATTTCGGGCAATAAGTTTTATAAATTAAAATACAATTTGCTTGCCGCAAAACAACAAGGTTTATCGAGCATTTTGACTTTTGGTGGAGCTTATTCCAACCATATTGCCGCGACTGCCTATGCTGCTCATCTTTTTGGCTTAAAAAGTATAGGAATTATTCGTGGTGAAGAGTTAGCTGACAAACCTCTGAATCCAACCCTAGCAAAAGCTCAAAGTTTAGGAATGCATCTACATTTTGTCTCCCGCAATGAATATCGCTTGAGAGATGAAGTAAAATATCTTCAACAATTACAACGCCAATTTCCACAGACCTATATTATTCCTGAAGGCGGCACCAATGAATTGGCAGTTCAAGGTTGTCAGGAAATTCTAAGTCAAAGCGATTTGCAAAACTATGATGTAATTTGCTGTGCAGTAGGAACTGGTGGAACGATTTCGGGTCTTATTGAAAGGAGTTCAGCCGATCAGAAAGTCTTAGGATTTTCAGCATTAAAAGGCGACTTTCTACAACAAGATATTCAGCAATGGACCAAAAAACAGAATTGGTCGCTGACAGATTCATACTGCTGTGGCGGATATGCGAAAACTTCACCTGAGTTATTGGCATTTATAGAAAATTTTGAAGAGCAACATACCGTACCACTTGAACCGATCTATACGGGAAAGATGATGTTCGGTCTGTTTGATCTTATAAAGAATAATTACTTTCCTGAAGGAACTCGCATTCTGGCAATTCATTCTGGTGGTTTACAGGCAGATATAAGAAATAAATCACATTAATAACTGACTATCTTTTAGGTCGTATTGTTCACTACCGTGATAAATGTCTTTAGCATGACTAAAGCTCGGCATGGTAGTATATGCCCCTTTTTAAATTTTCACGATTAATCGAGAATCTCTTATGTCTAACAGTCATGTTGATGTCATTGTCTTAGGTGCAGGTGCTTCTGGACTCATGTTGGCTGCACATGCTGCTAAACGCGGACGCTCGGTTTTAATTTTAGAAAAAGCTAATAAAATTGGTAAAAAGATTTTAATGTCAGGTGGAGGTAAGTGTAACTTTACCAACCTATATGTAGAGCCTGACAACTATATTTCTCATAATCCACACTTCGTCATTTCTGCTCTATCACGTTATAGCAATTGGGACTTTATTGGATTGGTATGTGATTATGGCATTGCCTATGAAGAACGAAAACATGGGCAATTATTTACACTAAACGGTGCTAAAGAAATTTTAGAAATGTTGGTGAGTGAATGCAATAAAACCAACAATGTCGAGATCCAAACCCATTGTGAAGTTGGAGAGATTGTTCCATTAGAACAAGGTGGTTTTTCCGTACATACAAACCAAGGACGTTTTAGCTGTGAGTCATTAGTGGTTGCTACAGGTGGTTTATCCATTCCAACTTTGGGTGGTTCTGGATTTGGCTATGAACTGGCACAAAAATTTGGACATCAGGTTTTCCCAACCCGCGCAGGTTTAGTTCCATTTACTTTTTCAGATCATATTAAAGAAGTTACTACACGCCTAAGTGGCAATGCTTTAGATGTGACTCTAAGTAACTCGAAAAATAGTTTTACTGAAGCATTATTGTTTACGCATCGCGGCTTGAGTGGACCAAGTTCCCTACAGCTTTCAAACTATTGGAATACTGGTGAAAGTTTTAAAATTGACTTTTTCCCAAGCCAAGATTTAGCAACTTATTTAAAAGATAAAAAGAAAGCACAACCTAAAGTTCTATTGCGCACCCTTCTTAGTGAGTTTACTGCGAAAAGTATTATCCAAGAGCTACAACAACTTATATGGTCAGAGCAGAGCGAAACAGCGATTGGTAATATCAGTGATGTACAGCTAGATCATATTGCCGAACAGTTACATGGCTTTACTGTCAAACCATCAGGTACAGAAGGATATCGTACTGCTGAAGTTACTTTAGGTGGAATTGATACAACCGAAGTATCTTCCAAAACCATGGAAAGTAAAAAGCAAAAAGGATTATTTTTTATTGGCGAAGTACTTGATGTAACTGGCCATTTAGGAGGCTATAACTTCCAATGGGCTTGGTCTTCCGCTTATGCAGCAGCACAATACGTTTAAATGATGAATAAGCTAATTTGACGCTTTCGAATCATTTGAAGATTTTTCAGAATTACGCGTATGAGTTGTTGCCTGTTTTGATGAATTAGATTTGTTAAATACAAACTTATAAGCACTTGCTAAAAAACCTACGGTAATTCCCGCAATGACAATCGGTGCTAAAAAACGACCTGGTTTCTTCATCGTATTTTCCTCACTTATTTCTTTTTATAATGGCCCAAAAAAGTTCGACCACTCAATATAGAGTGGTCGAACTTATCACAAAAATCAAAGATTTTTTGTACGGTTTATCTGAAAATTAGTTTTACTTACTAAATTTCGTCATTTTCTCCAGTAGATCCAAACGGTTTGTTTACTGGTGGTTCTGCTGGATTTACTTGTGCAGAGTCAGCAGGTTTTGCATCAGATGAAACTGTTGACGGTGAAGTTGTAGTCGTTGGTACAACTGTAGATGTTGACGAACTAGTAGTTGCAGAGGGAGTAGTCGTAGTAGAAGGTGGTTGGTACAGAGGATTTGGTTCATTCGCTTCTTTTTTAGCTTTATCTAACAAATCACTCAACAGTCTTTCTGCTGGTTGGCGACCACCTAAACCAAATGCAAGAGCAAAAGCAACTGCAACTGCGCCTAGAGTCAAACCAAATGCAAGATTAACGATTGAATCTGCAATACCCATCGCTCTTAAACCAAGCGCAAGTACGAGACCAATAATTAACACACGAACTAAACTACCTAACCAACGCGAGCTATTATATTCGCCGCGTTGAACCACATTCGCCACAACATTGGCAAGCCAGAAACCAATAACCAAGATTACAGCGCCCAATAGAATGTTTGCACCGAAATGGATAAACATTGCGATTAGACCACTAATTTGATCGAAACCAAGACGATCCGCAGCTTCAGAAACTGCAAATAGCATAGTAAAGAATACAATTAACCAGCCAACTGCATTAGAAACTTTAGTTTGACCTAAAAAGCGTTGTACATCTAACTTTGCAGGAATTTCATCAACACCTGTACCTGCAATTAATTCAGCAACTAAGCGGCCAACAAAACGAGAAACAATATAAGCAACCAGTAGAATTAAACCAGCAGCAATAATGTTTGGAATCGCCTGCAAGATTTCATTGAGCATTGCTGTTGCTGGCTGAGAAATTGTCTCAATGCCTAAAGCTTCAAACGCTACAATCAATGTTGTAATAATGATGATTGCAAAAACAAATGAACCTAAGAATTTGCCTACATTAGAGCTTTTGAAAAGACCAATTTTTTCAGCCTGAGCCTGAACACCTAAGCTATTTACTAAACCTTCAACAATACCGCGTACAATTTTTGCCAAGATATAACCAACAAAAACGATAACACCAGCAATAAAGATATTTGGTAAGAACGCTACGGCGTCATTTACCATATTTTGAACTGGAATCAGTAAGCCTGTTAATCCTAATATTGAAAGAACAATCGGAAGGAAAAGTAACAATACAAGCCAGTAAAGAATTTCACCAATATTCTGGCTAATTCCACCTACACCCACTTCACTGCTTAATTTATCATCAAGTTGAGTTCGGGATAAAACATTGGTCACCCCCGCTCGCACCAGTCGAGCAACGATCCAACCAATAAAACCCACCACAACAGCAGCAATAATATTTGGAATATAGACGAGTACCTGGTTCACCATATTGCTGAACGGGCCACTTACTCCACTAATGTTAAGTACATTAAGAGCTGCGACAACAGCTAAGATTAGAATAAACCAGAATACGACTTTTGAAATAAGACCTTCTATGTTTGGAGCACGCCCAGTTGCTGAAGATAATTTTGCATTGGTATTTACTTTTTGCAGAAGTTTTTTTACACCTGCCGCAACTAATAAAGCGATTATCCAGCCAACCAGTAAGATGACGATTGCAGCTAAAATAGGATGAAACTGATCCCAGTAATACATCGCATCAAACTGAGCGCCGCGAGGCCCATCAAAAAATTCATTCATATTGTTATGTCCTCAATTGTTATGTTCTTTTCAGTGCCATCAATTATGAAAAACACCATTCGTTGTTAAAAATGACGATAAATGCGGTCTATCTCACCTTATGTTTTGAATATTTTCTAATCAACACACTTCTGCATAAATACAACAAATTGATGCAAAAGGTTGCAAAAAAAGCCTTCAGGTCACATCCCAAAGGCTTTCTATAAAGATATACTGGTTAGCTTATTACCCTTTATAAATATTCAAATCTGAAGTGCTCTTAATGACATGTGGTGTGACCTCATGTTGAAAAGCGGCTTCTTCTTTAGGTGTTTTGCTGTGATCAGCAACCATGTAGACGATGAGTGCAATAAGAAAAAGCCCAACAATAATTAAAATGTAAACTGGCAATCTTCTTTTTTTCGCAGTTTCTTCAGGACTCGTCACATGAGGTGGTTTTGAAAAATCATGCATCTTCTTTCCCCTCTTCTTTTATCATTAACTTTATAATCATCATAGCAATTTGGTTTGTTGCATTGTGTGAAAAAGCATTATGCTAAGGTGTCTGTGTTTGCAAAACTCTACTATTAAAATAATAAAAACAGTATAAAATTTAGGCAAAAATATTTAGCCATTAAAAAATAATGACAAGTTATGCTCGAGCTTCTTTGAGGTTCTATTTGTAATACAATATGTTTTAGCGCTTACTTTTTATAAAATAGGCTATAATAAGCCCCCTTGTTTTAAAGCTGCTCTATTTTATGATGTATCGTCAGCAAAACGTAACACTTGATCTCGACACTGACGTCACACATCAATGTTATATACATCAGACGAGAGACGAACATCTCATTGGTATTATTGAATTTAATAAACCAAGTTATGAACTCAAATGGGGTGATTTAGAGTATTTTCGTCGCCGTACTGAAGAATTTTCGGTCATGCCATTTCCTGACTGCATTAATGCCATGATTGTTGATATTCGTAATATCAATATTTTTCTAGACAATGATGTTCCAATCTTGCCTTGGCGCTTACTAGAAGAAGACTGTCCTGTTCGCTTAGTCGTTCCACAAGATCGTTTGGAACATTATGCAGGTCTTTTTGAGCCAACTTGGCTTTCAACCGATGTAGATAGCGCAATTTCAGAAATTCGCGAATTTATGGATATGTTTGTCCACTAATAAACATATCCATAAAATTAATTATAAAGTTGTTTTCACCGCAATTTATTACCAGTAATTTTCTACCGCAATATTTCCCTCACCTCGACGGTTCATCGTCAAACCACGGCGTTTTAAAGCCTCTTTCGTGTCATCTACCATTTGCGGATTTCCGCAAAGCATGACGTGGCTTGTGGCAGGATTCAGCTCTATACCAGCAGATTTTTCTAATTCACCATTTTCAATTAGAATCGGCAAACGATCATGCAATGGCGCAGATGGATCTCGAGTAATAATCGGAATAAATTTAAATCCGTTATGTCCTTCCCCAAAAGTTTCAGCAATCTCTTGAATACGATCAACATAAGCTAACTCAGCTGCGGTACGGACACTGTAGACCAAATTAATTTTTTGATATTTAGACCATGTATCGAAGTCTTGTAGCATAGATAAAAATGGAGCTAAACCCGTACCTGTTGCCAATAACCATAAATCATGCGGTAAAGGTTGTTGATAGCGAGCTAAAGTCAAATAACCATAAGGTATTTTTTCTAAATAAAGCTCATCTCCTACCTTTAAATGTTGAAGATTTGACGTAAATGCACCGTCTGGTACTACAATCGAAAAAAACTCAAGCGTTTCATCAAATGGTGATGAGACTACCGAATAAGCACGAACAACGAGTTCCTCTCCAACTTTTAGCCCAATACGTGCGAATTGCCCAGCTGTAAATTTAAAATGTGCAGGGCGAGTCATGGTGAAACTAAAAAGAGTTGGAGTCCAGCGGTGTACAGATAAAACTTTTTCTACGCTAAATTTTTCAATTGACATGATTTCAACGTGGCATGAAATAGTGCGCTCATGTTAGCATGACAGCCGAAATAATGAATACTTTTAAACGTTAAGGCTTTTTAAACATGCGCATGACATTACGCCAGTTGGCTGTTTTTGTAGCAGTCGCTCAAGAAGGAACTGTCACCAAAGCGAGTGATGCGGTCAGACTGACGCAAAGTGCAGCAAGTATGGCTTTAGCCGATTTAGAGGATGGTCTTGGTGCGCCTCTATTTGATCGTTTAGGTAAACGATTACAGCTTAATGATTTAGGTCGTTTTCTATTGCCTCAAGCATTAGAAATATTAGGTCGCTGTGAAGCTTTTGAGCAAGCTGCAAAAGGTGAATTGCAAAGCATTGATTTACGTATTGGGGCCACTTTAACGATTAGTGATTACCTCATGCCAGATTTAATGGCAAACTTTTTACAGCATCATCCTAAAGCACATTTGCAATTACAGGTGGGCAATACACGCCAAATGATTGAAGCAGTCAATCAATTTCAACTTGATTTAGCTTTAATTGAGGGATCATGTCACTTACCTCAACTCCAATGTATTCATTGGCGTGATGATGAGCTTGCAGTTTGCTGTGCCCCAAATCACCCGTTAGCACGTTTAAATAGACCTCTAACAGCGCATGATTTTCTTCAAGTCGAATGGATTTTACGTGAAGAAGGTTCAGGAACTCGTGAAGTGTTTGATAATGCTATATTGCAAGATCTGCCAGATGCGAATATTCGCTTAACCCTAGGTCACAATGAAGCAATTTTAAAAATCGTTGCTGGTGGTTTAGGTATGTCATGTATTTCTAAACTTGCCATTGAACCTTTAATTGAAAAGGGACAATTAGTAATTTTAGATACACCATTCTGGCAGCTTACCCGTCCGCTTTATATGCTGGTACACCGTCAAAAGTATCAAGGTCCAGGTCTCAAAGCATTCTTACAATTCTGTGAAGATCAGGTTTAAAACCTGATCTTTTCATTCATTAACGTCGAAAATTTGACAACAATTCGCTTGTGATCGCTTTATTGTGATCCGCAATTTTATTTTTCTTGGTTTTCGCAGGATTCGGGTCAACACGCTCAATTTTGATCGCTTTAAATTTGCCCTGATTATCTGCGGCAAGAAATCTCACTTTTTCATTTCTTTTCGGTTCGCCCTCTGATGCAGGGAAATCAGAAATATGAAAGAAAATATCTCCTTCAGTAGTTTCAATAAAACCAAACCCTTTATCAGGGTTATATTGTTTTACCCATCCAGTATAAAACTCTTGCTTCATGATCTTTCCCCTACTTTTCCAATCCAGTCGTTGCAGTAAATAAAAAAGAGACTCACGATTCCGTTTTTAAAATTATACGGTTGAATGAAGTCTCTTTTTAATGCTATTTCAAAAAATTAATCTTTTTGTACACTACCAAAAATTTTATCGCCAGCATCGCCCAAGCCAGGAACAATATAACCTTGTTCATTTAAGCCATTATCAATAGATGCCGTATAAATTTGTACATCTGGATGAGCTGCTTCAACTTTAGCAACACCTTCAGGAGCAGCAACCAACACCATAACACGGATATCTTTACAACCACTTGCCTTTAATACATCAATAGCAGCAACTAAAGAATTGCCAGTTGCTAGCATTGGATCAATAATCATCGCAAGACGATTAGCCACATCTGGAACTAATTTTTTGTAATACGTGCGAACTTCTAATGTTTCTTCATTACGCTCAAGACCTAAAACACTCACTTTTGCGCTTGGAATTAGATTAAGTACGCCATCCAACATACCAATTCCGGCACGTAAAATCGGCACAATCGTTATTTTTTTACCAGCAATACGCTGAGTAGTAACGGTTCCAGCCCATCCATCAATTTCACAATCCACAACTGGTAAATCTTTTGTTGCTTCATAAGTCAACAACATAGTCACTTCCTGAGCAAGCTCACGGAAATTCTTAGTACTGATATCAGCACGGCGTAACAAGCCTAATTTATGACGAATAAGTGGGTGACGAATTTCTTGAATGGCCACAGATGTTACCTAAAAATATAAAAACGTATTTATTATAATCTTTTTTTAACGCTCAATAAAAAAAAGCCTCCAGATTTGGAGGCTTTTTTGTACACCAGAATTACTGTTGTGAAAGCATGAAATGTAATGGAGATAAAATTTCTGCTTTTAGTGCCAAATTAATCATTGGATCTGGGTAAACACCCAAAATAATAACTAATGCAGCAGCAGCTAATACCATTAAACCACCCACTTTTTGTCCCCAATGAGCATCTGCATCAATACGAGGAGTTTCTGGTGGTGTCATATACATTACAACCATCACACGTAAGTAATAGTACAAACCGATACCACTACCCACAATAATCATTGCAGCTAAGAACCAGTGTTGAGTTGTTACAGCAGCCATTACCACCAAGAACTTACCAATGAAGCCTGCTGTTAATGGAATACCAGCCAAAGATAACATCATGACTGTTAAAGTTGCTGTAAGTACTGGACGACGCCAGAACAAACCACGGTAGTCTGCAAGGCTTTGTGCTTCATCTACGTTGTTATATGGGCTAGACATTAACGCTACCGCACCAAAGGCACCAATAGTTGTTAATACATAAGACACCACATATACAGTTACGCTACCCAAGCTCGCATAAGTCATGCTAATTAAAGCAATTAACAAATAACCAAAGTGAGCAATAGATGAATAACCAAGAATACGTTTTAAGTTAACTTGACGAACAGCGAGTAAGTTACCAACTAAAATCGACAATACAGCAATGATCGTCAAAATAGTTACTAACGAGTTCACCATCATTGCGCCTGAAGCAAGCATATAGCGCACGAACAAACCAATTGTTGCAACTTTAGCAGCGGTCGCTAAGAAAGTTGCCATTGGTGCTGGTGCACCTGCATATACATCCGGTGTCCATTTATGGAACGGCGCAAGCGATAATTTAAATGCAACAGCAAAGATAATAAGTGCTAAACCTAATAACACCATTGGCTGTTTGATTGCTTCAAATAATGCTTGTACAGAATCATAGAATGAAAGCGAACCTGTATATGCATAGATATATGCCATACCCATCAACAACATTGCAGAAGCTGTCGCTGAAAGTACAAGATATTTAATACCCGCTTCAAGTGAGTTACTACGTTGATAAGTATAAGCAAGTAAGCCATATACAGGAATCGACATTAACTCAAGGCTAATGAAGAACGACGCATAGTGAGAGCTTGCAACCATCAACATTGCACCTGCTACTGAAGCAAGTAACAAAAGATATAACTCTTCGCGGTTGTCTTTATAAGTTTCGATGTAAGCATGAGACAAAGTACAACATGCCAATGCCGCAATCAAAATCATAAATTGATAGAACATGGTAAATGGATCAACCATAAACATGCCCATCACATTTGCCGGTACAAACTTACCGCCAAATACTGCAAATAAAATATAAAGTGCAGCAAGGTTTAAACCGACAACAGAGGTTGTTGCGATTAAATTATGATTACGCTTAATAGAAATTAACAACATGACGACGATTGTTGTCAAAGCAACAATCATCACCGGAGCTAAAGGCATAAGCGTAGAGAATGATACTGTGAAGTTCATGATTATTGGATCTCCACATGGTCAAGTTGAGTAGCTGTTTGCTGAACAGTTTCAACGACTTCTTGTACTGGCACATAACTATTGACCAACCACTGCATGCTTGAATGAGATACATCCAAAAATGTTTGTGGGTAGATACCAAGCCAAACGAGACCAATCGCACAAATCATCAAAATACCAACTTCACGAGCAGATAAGTCTTTCAATGGACTAGTGTAATGTTGCTTTTGTTCAGGATTTGGTTCACCAAATAAAGCACGGTGAATCAAGATCAAGCCATATAAACCTGCAAATACAAGGCTGATAGAAGCAAGAATCGTAAAGACAGGATATTTATTAAATGAACCCATCAAAATCAGGAATTCACCAATAAAGTTACCTAAACCTGGTACACCTACAAGAGCAGCAACGAAGAACATCAAGAAAAATGGCAAGTACTGAAGCTGGCCACGAAGACCACCCATTAAACGTAAATCACGTGTATGTAAACGTTCGTAGATTTGACCAGACATAATGAACAATGCAGCTGATGACAAACCGTGTGCCAACATCATGATCATTAGACCTTGGAAGGTCAAAATATTACCTGCATAGATTGCAAGTAAGATAAAGCCCATGTGTGAAATCGACGTATACGCGAGTAAACGTTTCATGTCAGTTTGCTGGTAAGCACACCATGCGCCGTAGAAAATACCAATCAAACCGAAAATAATCGCAATGTCTGCAAACTGTGCAGAAGCTGTCGGGAAGAATGGAATAACAAAACGAAGCAAGCCATACGCAGCTGTTTTAATCAAGATACCTGCTAAGTCTACAGAACCTGCTGTAGGAGCTTGAGCATGCGCATCTGGCAACCAACCGTGTAATGGGAATACTGGTAACTTCACCGCAAAACCGATGAAGAAACAGATCATGAAACCGTACGCTAAGCCTGCAGGTAAATGGTTAGCTACAGCTAATAAATAGTTGTAATCAAAACCGATCATGCCTGTCATCATGTAGCCATAAACTACAAGACCTAGGATACCGATTAACATCACTAGACCGGCAATCTGCGTGTAAAGGAAGAACTTAGTAGCAGCGTAAACACGTGAACGACCGTTTGAACCTTTATGACCCCATAACGCAATCAAGAAGTAGATTGGTACAAGCATCATCTCCCAGAAGAAGAAGAACAAGAACAAGTCAATCGCTAAGAATACACCGATAACGCCACCTAAACTCCATAATAGGTTTAAGTGGAAGAAACCAACGTTCTTTTGAATCTCGCCCCATGAACAACCAACAGCAAGTACACCAAGTAACGCTGTTAATAACACCATGAGTAAAGATAAGCCATCCACAGCTAAGTGAATGCCAATACCGAGTGATTGAATCCACGGTAAATAGAACTCAGCAGACCAAGTTGGGATTTTAGAACCCAACTCGTAGCTATAAGTTCCACTTTGCCAAAGTGCAAGACCTAAGCCCAAAGTAATGAGCATACCAATTAAGGCAATCCAGCGTGGCAAAGTTTTGTCGAGCTTATCGACTAACCAACAAATAAAACCGGCAATGAACGGAACAAGGATCAGCGCGGGTAAAATTAAATTGTTTTCCATTTTATTTCCCCACTACCTGAATAACGATCAAGATCATCAATAACACCACTACACCGAGTGACATGCTTGATGCGTATTCACGCAATGAACCTGTTTGACGTGAGCTTGTAAAACTATTTCCGCCTTTCACGAGTGCAGGAAGAACTAACCACAAACCGTCAATCGGATCACGGCCAAAGATTTTGGCGAAGAATAAATAAGGTTTAACAAAAACGATGTCATACAATGCATCAAAACCCAAAGCAGTACGGCAAATATGTGCCAAACCTGAACCCAAACTTGTTTGAGCGAATGATTTCACTGCACCATAAGCAAATGTAAATAATGCTATACCAACAACAAGACCAACTAGCGCAATACCTACTGCTAAGTGCTCTGCCCCATGCATGCCTTCTACAAATTGTTCAGCGACATGGAATTCAGGGATTTTTGCAGTATTCAGAATACCTGCTACCGGTGCTTTTAATACCGCGCCAACAAAAGTAGACAATACAGCTAAAATACCCAATGGAGCCCAGTAAGTCGCACCTTTAATTTCATGGTAAGGCGTGTTTTCTTGACCAAAGAATACAACCCAGATTAAACGGAATGTATAGATTGAAGTCAGGAATGCACCTGCTACACCCACCCAATATAAGGTGTGATATAAAGCAACTGATTGACCTTGTACCCAAACTTCACCAAGAATCGCATCTTTAGAGAAGAAGCCAATAGTCAAGAATGGAATCGCTGCTAATGCACCGCCACCAATCGCGAAACAAGCAAACAGGAATTTGTTACGTTTGAACAAACCACCCATTTTGAAAATGTTTTGCTCGTGGTGATAAGCCAGAATAACCGCACCAGAAGACAAGAATAATAATGCCTTAAAGAATGCGTGAGCCAACATGTGGAACAAGCCAGCTTGATAAGCTTCCGCACCTACAGCCATAAACATATAGCCAAGCTGACTCATTGTTGAGTAAGCCAAGATACGTTTGATGTCTGTTTGTACAAGTGCCGCAAAACCTGCAACTAACAACGTTACCGCACCAGTTACCGAAATGAATTGCATCACTTCAGGAGCAAGTTCAAATACGCTGAATAGACGGCAGCATAAGTACACACCAGCCGTTACCATTGTTGCAGCGTGGATTAATGCAGAAACAGGTGTTGGACCTGCCATCGCATCTGCCAACCATGTTTGCAATGGAATTTGAGCAGACTTACCAGCAGCACCCAAGAACAACATTAATGCAGTCCAGATAGTAAGTGACGAACTCTTCGTCATTACTTCTGCTGCGTGTTCAACGATGTACTGAGTATTCAGCGTACCAAATTGTTGGTAAAGCAAGAATAAAGCAATAAGCAAGAATACGTCACCAACACGGGTCACTGTAAACGCTTTGATCGCTGCCCAACCATTTGCAGGGTTTGCATAATAGAAACCGATTAGCAAGTAAGAGCAAAGACCTACGCCTTCCCAACCCAAGAATAACAACGCCAAGTTGTCACCCAATACAAGCACAAGCATGCTTGCAACAAATAGGTTGAAATAAGAGAAGAAACGCGCATAGCCCTCTTCACCACGCATGTACCATGACGCAAAAATGTGGATTAAGAAACCAACACCCGTGATCATGCCCATCATGAGTAAAGATAAGCCATCTAAATGTAAGCTAATGCCCGGAGCAAAACCGCCAACATTGAACCATGTCCACAAGTTTTGAACGAAAACTTGCTGACCACTCGTGGTAAATGCCATTCCAGCAATGAGTGCAAATAATGCAGATAAACCTACAGAACCTACACCAATAACTGCTGCAACGTTTTCAGAGAGTTTGTCTCGTCCTGCCGCCAATAAAATAAAACCGATTAGCGGAAATAATACTGTTAGATATAAATAACTCATCCGCGCATCTCACTAGCAGCATCCACATCCAAATGATGGAAGCGATGATAGAACTGAAGGACAATCGCAAGACCGATACATGCCTCTGCTGCTGCAAGGGTCAAAATCAGGATGAACATCACTTGCCCATCTGGTTGTGCCCATACGCTACCCGCAAGAACAAATGCCAATGCTGCAGCATTCATCATGATCTCAAGGCTCATTAACATAAATAATAGGTTGCGTCGCACCATTACACCGTAAAAACCGAGTGCAAAAAGGATGGTTGCAACAATCAAACCATGTTCTAAAGGAATCTGGCCCATTATTCTTTTTCCTCTTCTGCACCTGGTTCACGTTTACCTAAGTGATATGCTGCAACAAGGGCTGCTAGCAATAACATCGCGGCAACTTCAACCAATAATAAATAGTGAGTAAAGAGTGCTTGACCAACTACTTTTGGTCCAATCACTTGTGCCCCAAGCGGTGCTGAAATAGTGGTGTATTCACCACCAAGCATCCAAACTAAAAGCAAGCCGAGCAAGAAACTCATGAGTGCTGGATATGCCCAAGCATCTGAAGAAAGCCATTTACGTTCTTGTTCAACGGTGTGTTGACCTAAGTTAAGCATCATCACCACGAAGACAAACAGAACCATAATTGCTCCGGCATAAACAATGATTTCAAGAGCACCTGCAAAAGGCGCCCCCACGATCATGAAAATACCAGCAACAGCAAGCAATGAAACAATTAGACTAAGTAGAGCGTGTACAGGGTTCGTGTTAGTCACTACACGAACCGTAGAAACGATGGCCACGAGTGCCATCAAATAAAACGGCCACATCATGGTAATAGACTCCGTACATCGATTGGTGCACTTTCTTTTTGTGCTTGACCTTTCTCTTTACCGTTAATTGCCATACCCGTTACACGGTAGAAGTTGTAGTCTGGGTATTTGCCCGGACCTGAAATGAGTAAGTTTTCTTTCTCATAAACAAGGTCTTGACGTACATATTCGCCTAACTCGAAGTCTGGTGTGAGCTGAATCGCAGTTGTTGGACAAGCTTCTTCACACATACCGCAGAAAATACAACGTGAGAAGTTGATACGGAAAAACTCCGGATACCAACGACCATCTTCTGTTTCTGCTTTTTGTAGTGAAATACAGCCAACCGGACACGCAACCGCACATAGGTTACATGCTACGCAACGCTCTTCCCCATCAGGGTCACGCGTTAATACGATACGACCACGAAAGCGTGGCGGCACAATCTGTTCAGCCGGAACTTCTGGATATAAAATCGTGTCACGTTTACGCGTTGCATGGCTAAACACCATGAGTAACGTACGTACAATTGATCCGAATCCAGCTAGAAATTTATACATTTTGTACTCCCTGCTGTCCTAGGCCTGATTCATCAGAATCACAGCACCAGTCACTAACAAGTTGACCAACGCCAATGGCAAACAAATTTTCCAACCAAAGTTCATGACTTGGTCATAACGTGGACGCATTAAAGAACCACGTGCCAATACGAACATCATTACAAAGAATGCTGTTTTAATCACAAACCAGAATACTGGTGGAACAAATGGAATTTCTAAATTGAATGGCGCTAACCAGCCACCAAAGAATAAAGTCACGATCAATGCAGAGATCAGTACTACGTTGACATATTCAGCAACGAAGAACATACCCCATTTCATACCGCCATATTCAACATGGTAACCTTCTGCCAATTCTTGCTCTGCTTCTGGTTGGTCAAATGGATGACGGTGAGTTACCGCAACACCAGCAACTACGAAAATCAAGAAACCTAAGAATTGTGGAATGACAAACCAAACATCACGTTGTGCTTCAACAATTTCACGAAGGTTAAATGAGCCTGCAATTGCAACCACACCCATCAATGAAATACCCAAGAACACTTCATAAGAAATGGTTTGAGCTGCTGAACGTAAACCACCAAGCAATGAGTATTTGTTATTTGAAGCCCAGCCACCAAATAAAACCGCATAGACTGCAATACCAGCCATTGCCATGAAGAACAACAAACCGATACTCATGTCGGCAACACCCAGTGAAGGACTCACCGGGATTACCATGAACGAAAGAACCGCTGTTGCCATTGCAACAGCTGGTGCTAAACGGAATGTAAGTTTGTCAGCAAATTTTGGTGTCCAGTCTTCTTTGAACATGATCTTGAGCATGTCGGCAACGATCTGGAACATACCGCCAGGACCAACACGGTTTGGACCATAACGGTCTTGCCACCAAGCAAGTAAACGACGCTCAATAAAAGACATCAATGCTGCAACTAAAACCACAACAAGCAAAATTACAACTGCTTGAACGACAGCGTAAGCAATCGGCCAGTTGTCAGCCCAAAGTGGCGTTTGACGTATAATTTCTTGATTCATGAATTACACTCCTAAAGCCACTGAAACAGGCTCAGCTAGTGACACCATTGGTGCTAAACCAACTGGGTAACCAATATAACCTGTAGGTAAATATTCAATTACTTGTACCGGCAAGCTCACAGTAGTTTCGCCTGCTTTTACCGTAATGCGTTGACCTTCTTGAAGGTTCAAACGAGTTGCATCTTGTTCGCCCACTGCAAACACAGCTTCTGGAATACGAGTTTCCATTGCAGGTGTTTTAATCGTGAATTCACCAGAACCAAAAATATGGTGCATTGGAACTAAGCGGAAACTTTCAGGGTTTGCAACAACCGGCACTGGAGCAACGTAGCTACGTGCAGGACGTTTTGCCAAGCGATCGAATAAACGAACACCAGAATCACCACCTTTTAAGTGACCACCGACTTCATCTTGGTATTTATTCCAAGATTGTGGAGAGTTCCAACCCGGAGCCCATGCAAATGGTACTAATGATGATGCTTTTTGCGGACCAACATAACCTTCCATTGAGAATGTTAATGCTGAATCTGGATCAGTAGGCTGTTTAGGCTCATGAACAGATAACGGCGCACGCATTGCTGTACGACCTGAATAACGACGTGGTTCACGCGCGATTTTCAAGCCATGTATACGGTAACCTGCATCAGGCGCAACATCTTGGATAGCTTCAAGTACTGGTACATTTTTCACGATGCTTTCAATTACATCGTCAAGCAATGTCCAATCTACAGCCTTGCCTTTAATGCCAGTTTCAATAGCATGTAACCAACGCCATGATTCTTTAATTGCGTATTCAGGTTTGTAATAGCTTGGATCGTAAACTTGATAGAAACGCTGTGCACGGCCTTCTTGGCTTACAACAGTACCATCACCCTCTGCAAAGCTTGCTGCTGAAAGAACGATATCAGCCTGTTTCACAGTTTCAGTTTCACTGTGATCAAGCACAATTACTGTTTCAGCTTTATCTAATGCAGCTTGTACTTGTGCAGCTGGTAAGCGACGGAACAAGTCATTTTCAACAATAACAAGTGTGTCGTAGTCTTGAGCAAATGCTTGTTCAAGGCTTAAACCACCGAACAATGCCAAGCCCATAGAGTTCACTTCAGGAACTACAAGACTTAAACCAGCTTTAGAACCTAAGTTCTGAGTCAACTGTGCTGCAGCTTCCATAATAGAAGCATCTTGCAAGCTTGTACCCGCAATAATTAATGGTTTGTTTGCTGCTTTTAGAGTGTCAGCAATGGTTTGAGCAAATGCTTTTGCATCTTCATCTAAACCACTTACAACTTCACCATTCACTGCCGCAGCAACTGCAAAGCCTAAACGTGCGATGTCATTTGGAGAAGCAACCACTTCACCAGTTGCAACGTCAGCAAGACGAGTTTGAGTTGCAGCTAAAATGTAAACCGGAGATTTTGCTTCTTGGCCAATACGTTGTACAGGCTCAGCTAACCAATCTGGTGTACGTGTTTTTGCAGCCATTTCACGTGCTTTGTTTTTCGCAGCTTGGCGAACAGACAATGCCATACGAGGTGCAGTTTGAGTTAGGTCTTCACCTAAGATCAGAACAGCATCATAGCTTTCAATTTCACGCATATTCGGGTTGTAAATACCCTCGGTTTGCATGATAGATGCAGCAAGTTCAACAAGCTTTTGCTCTTTTTGTGCAATACCAGTTGAATAATTTGCCTGACCTACAAGCTCACGTAATGCATAGTTCGATTCCAAGCTTGCGCGAGGAGAACCAATACCCAAAACTTTTTTGCCTTGAAGCTTAGCAATCGCTTGATCTAGAGCTTGGTCGACAGAAACAGTTGCAACAGTTTCACCATTACGGAACTGAGGCTGACGTGGACGGTCTGCACGGTTTACATAACCTGTGCCAAAACGACCTTTGTCACAAAGGAAGTATTGGTTAACCGAACCATTAAAACGGTTTTCTACACGACGGATTTCACCATAACGTTCACCCGGAGAAATGTTACAACCAGAAGAACAGCCTTGACACACGCTTGGTGCATACTGCATGTCCCACTTACGGTTATAACGCTCTGAATGAGTCTTATCAGTAAATACACCTGTTGGACATACTTCAGTCAAGTTACCAGAGAATTCAGACTCTAAAGTACCTGATTCCGGACGACCGAAGTAAACACGAGATGCATTGGCATATACGCCAAAGTCTGTACCGCCCGCATAGTCTTTGTAGTAACGAACACAACGGTAACAAGCAATACAGCGGTTCATTTCATGCGCAATGAATGAGCCGAGTTCTTGGTTGTAATGCGTACGTTTTGTAAAACGGTAGCGACGACGGTCATGACCCGTCATTACAGTCATATCTTGTAAATGACAGTGACCACCCTCTTCACAAACTGGACAGTCGTGTGGGTGATTCGTCATCAAAAATTCAACAATAGATGCACGGAAATCCGTTGCTTCTTTGTCTTCAATTGAGATATAGGTATTGTCAGATGCTGGTGTCATGCAAGACATGACTAAACGACCACGCGTATCTTCTGGATTCGCATATTGCGTAACAGCACATTGACGGCAAGAACCAACCGAACCTAAGGATGGATGCCAACAAAAATATGGGATGTCGATGCCCAGACTCAAACATGCTTGTAGCAAGTTTTCCGAGCCGTTGACTTCATACGATTTTCCATCGACATGAATTGTAGCCATAGTCGAATTCCTTAAGCTTGTTCTACGTTGCTGGTTTGCACGACAGGACGATTCGTCACTTTCGCTTCAAACTCACCACGGAAATGTTTGAGTGCGCCCATAAGCGGCTCCATCGCACCTGGTGCGTGGGCACAGAAAGTTTTACCAATCCATAATTTACGAGTTAGTTCTTGTAAATGGTCGATATCTTCTTTCTTACCTTCGCCTGCTTCAAGTGCTTTAAGCGCTTTAACAGCCCATGGCAAACCATCACGACATGGTGTACAGAAACCACATGATTCACGCGCAAAGAACTCTTCTAAGTTACGAGTGAGCGATACCATGCATTGGGTTTCATCTACCACCATTAACAAACATGTTCCCAAACGAGAACCTGCTTTCATAATCGTGTCTGCATCCATTGGTAAATCAATGGTATCTGCTGGTAAAAAGTCAGTTGAAGCACCGCCCGGTAACCATGCTTTGAGCTTTAAGCCCTCACGCATACCACCGGCATGATCTTCAATTACTTCACGTGCAGTTGTACCAAATGGCAATTCCCAAAGACCCGGGAATTTAACTTTACCCGATGCACCATAAATTTTAGTGCCTGGATCTTTTGATTTACCCGCTGACAAGCCGATATACCACTCTGGTCCACGAAGCATGATTGCTGGCAAGTTATTATAAGTTTCAACGTTGTTCACAATCGTCGGACGGCCCCATGCTCCTGCAACTTGCGGGAACGGTGGCTTAGTACGTGGGTTAGCACGACGACCTTCAAGCGAGTTAATCAATGCAGTTTCTTCACCACAGATATAACGCCCTGCACCCGTATGTACATGCAGATCAAAATTCCAGCCAGAACCTAAGATGTTTTCGCCTAAATAACCTTTAGCACGAATCTGTTCTAACGCTTCATTTAGGTATTGAGCAGCCTCGATGTATTCACCACGGATAAAGATATAACCTTGAGTTGCTTCTAAGGTATAACCCGCAATTAACATCCCTTCGATCAATTGATGTGGAAGTTTTTCCATCAACAAACGGTCTTTAAAGGTACCCGGTTCCATTTCGTCAGCATTACAGATCAAGTAACGTGGACCACCATCATTTGGTGCCATCAATGACCATTTAATACCCGCAGGGAAACCCGCACCACCACGACCTTTTACAGTTGCAGCTTTAATGACGTCTAATACTTCAGCAGGTTTCATGCCTAAAGCTTTTTTAAAGCCAGCATAGCCTTCAAGTGCTTCGTAATCATCAGCATTACGTACCGCTTCTTGTTTGCTTAAACGCCAAGTGAGCGGATGAGTTTCCGGATTACCGTCGCCATAAATTGGTTTTGGTTCAGTATTCATACATACTTCTCCAATAACTGTTTAATTGATGTCACTTCGACTAAACCGTGAGTATCTTCATCAATCATTAAAGTTGGGCCTTTATCGCAGTTGCCTAAGCAGCAAATCGGAAGCAGCGTAAAACGACCATCTGGTGTCGTTTGACCATACTGAATTCCTAATTCGCGCTGGAATGCTTCAGCAAGTGTTTCTGCACCCATCAAGAAGCAAGCAATTGAGTCACAAAGCAAAATCACGTGACGACCTACCGGATGGCGATAGATACGGTTGTAAAATGTTGCAACACCTTCCAAATCAGCAACACTCATCGACAACAACTGTGCGATGGCATTCATCTGAGCGTCATCTACCCAACCATTACGGCGCTGTACACACTTCAATGCATCCAAAGAGGCTGCACGAGGGTATGGATAGTGACCAATGTGATGTTCGATTTCGTGAATTTCTTCCGCAGTCAAAATCCCTTCGACATTCACACGTGGTTTTTTATCAGTCAAAATCATCATTATGTGTTACCTCTTAGCGATCCACGTCAGCCATAACCACGTCAATGGTCGCCAGATAAATGATTAAGTCAGATACTAAACTTCCGTTAATCACTGAAGGCATTTGCTGTAAGTGAGTAAACGTCGGTGTACGAATACGAGTACGATAACTCATGGTCGCTTTATCTGAAGTCAAGTAGTAAGTACTTGCACCTTTAACCACTTCAGTCATAAATGATGACTCGCCCGCTGGCATGACAGGACCCCATGAAACGCTCAAGAAGTGCGTAATCAAGGTTTCAATATCTTGTAATGTCTTATCTTTCGGTGGTGGAACAGCCAATGGATGATCCGCTTTATATGGACCAGAAGGCATGTTATCCAAGCACTGTTGAATAATTTTTAGCGACTCGGTAATTTCACGGAAGTGAACAAGCACACGTGCGTATGCATCGCCTTCATACTCAACCGGCACATCAAAATCGAAGTTTTCATAGCCGCTGTATGGACGATATTTACGAACGTCAAAATCGATACCTGTTGCACGTAAACCAGTACCAGTTACACCCCATGCGAGTGCAGATTTGGCATCGTATTGTGCAACATTACGCGTACGACCAATAAACACAGAGTTTTTCAATGCAGCTGTGTAGTATTCGTTTAAGCGTTTAGGCATCCACTCTAGCAACTCTTTAACAAGCTTTTGCCAGTTGTTTGGAAGATCGTGTGCTGTACCACCAATACGGAACCATGCTGGATGCATACGGTAACCCGTGATTGCTTCGACAATGTCGTAAACTTTTTGACGGTCTGCGAACATATAGAATACTGGTGTCATACCACCGGCATCCTGAATTGCCGTACCACAGAATAACAAGTGGTTATTGATACGGAACAACTCGTTCAACATGACACGAATCACTTGCGCACGCTCAGGAACTTTAATACCTGCCATTTGCTCTACAGCCATCACATACGGCATGTTTTGAGCACAACCACCCAAGTAGTCAACACGGTCAGTATAAGGAATGAAAGAATGCCATGTTTGACGTTCAGCCATCTTTTCCACACCACGGTGGTGATAACCGATATCAGGTACACAGTCCTTCACTTCTTCGCCATCTAACTGCAATACAACACGGAACGCACCATGTGCAGATGGATGGTTAGGACCCAAGTTCAAGAACATGAAGTCTTCATCAGCGTTACCACGCTTAAGACCCCAGTCTTCAGGTACAAAACGTAAGTGCTCTTGTTCAAAGTCTTGTTTCGCTTTGTCTTGCATGTACGGCGTATATTCTGTCGCACGTGCTGAATATTCTTTACGAAGCGGATGACCTTCCCAATAGGTTGGCAACAAAATACGACGGAGCATTGGATGCCCTTCGAAATTGATACCGAACATATCGTAAGCTTCACGTTCATACCAGTTGGCATTTGGCCAGATATTTGTCGCTGTCGGAATGTTTAGATCATTTTCGTTCAAGGCAACCTTGATACGAATGTCACTATTACGCTCAAGCGATAATAAATGATAGAACACAGTGAAGTCAGATGCTGGTAAACCATCACGATGAACACGTAAACGCTCATCCATCGCAGATAAGTCAAACAGCATTACATACGGACGTTCCACTTTACGCAGGAACATAAGGACTTCTTGCACGCGTGCGCGCTCGACCCAGACTGTTGGAAACTCTTCAAAAGTCGCCTGCACGTAAAAGTTCTCACCAAATTTGGTTTTGAGCTCTTCTACGATTGCAAATGCTGGGCGTGAATCAACTGCTGTTGACTCTGGCATAGCAATGTCAGTTTCAGCCATTGGCTTGGCTTCCTATTTAATACAAATTCTGTCAATTTTCTCGATGAACATATCAGTTAGATATGTCAAAACACCGTCAAAAAATTATTTAATCTCATCCATAGAGCGTAAGTTTTTAACGGCAATACGCTCTGCATTCTTACGGTCACGTTCTGGCATCATCTTTGGCTTATATACTGGCTGAAGATCATCACCGATCACGGCAGAAAGCGGGCGTCGCTCTAATTGAATCTGGTCTTGTAAAAGCATTAAAGCTTGAATTAATGCTTCAGGACGAGGCGGACAACCTGGGACGTACACGTCAACAGGAATAATTTTGTCTACACCTTGTACTACTGAATAGATGTCGTACATACCTCCAGAGTTTGCACAAGCACCCATCGAAATGACCCATTTAGGCTCTAACATCTGTTCATACAGACGCTGAATAACTGGTGCCATTTTTACGAAGCAGGTACCTGCAACAATCATCAAGTCAGCCTGACGAGGTGAAGCACGGATAACCTCTGCACCGAAACGTGACAAGTCATGCACACCGGTTAAGGTCGTTGCATATTCGACGTAACAACATGAGGTACCAAAGTTAAATGGCCACAAAGAGTTTTTACGTCCCCAGTTTACTGCTGTATGCAAGACATCCTCTAAACGAGTCATGAATACGTTTTTATTCACTTCCTCTTCAAGCGGATCCGTCACAATTTGACGTTCTTGCAATGGGTATTGATCAGCATCCGGATTCGCGCGGGTCAGAGTATATTTCATCCCGACTTACTCCTTTTCAGATGACAATGCAGGTGTAGTTTTTGACTTAACACGACCTGATGATTGAGCTGGAATCTGGCCTGTAGGGTCAGTTACGAGCTCTTCAATAGAATTAAAGCGTGTAATTTCAGCAATGTTCATTGTTGGTGAACCGATTTTAACCGCCTCACCTGCTGATTTACGGCGATCTGCTGGTGACCAACTTAAAGCACCTACAGAGAAGGCATAAACAAGCGCAATCAATAAATCAACGACAAAGATCACTACAGTGGTATATCCCAACCACCCTACTTCACGCACAGAAGTAGACCATGCATAGAGGTAAAGCGCCTCTAAATCGAAGACAACAAAGAAAATTGCAACTAAATAGAACTTTGCAGACAGGCGAATGCGAGCGCCACCAGCACTCACGACACCTGATTCAAACTGCTCTTGCTTAGCACGTCCCCACGATTTTCCCCCGAGGAGTAAGGGAACTGTGAGCATAAAGACGCAAAGAAATGTAACGCCGATCACGAAGGCGATAATCGCCCAGTCGTATGGAGTAATGGCACTCATGCGGGGATAACTCCTGGCAGGCCTATTATTTAACAAAGAATGTATGTATTGGCCTTCAAATACACCAAACACAAAATTAATCCCGCCAATTGTACCTGATTTCTAATTTCCCATGCTAGTTGAAGCGTCTTAGTCTTTCGGATGATTTTCTATACAAAACTATTCATCTATGTGTTGTAAGGGGGGTTTCACCGCACATAATCGGTTTAATTAATAGTTTCTTTAATTATGATGATTTTTTTCATTTTTTAATTTTAGAATATTTACACAGTTGAACTGCTTATTAACTTTTTATAACTTACTTTTTTATAATATTAGTTTGTTTTTTATTGTATTCAGCTTCTCCTCTGAATTATGATGAATGTTTAATCATGCATAATATTTACTACTCTTGGATAAGAGTATTTATCATTAAGGGCAGCTGATGCCATACTCACTTCGTGAATTTTCATTTCTCTCCTTTTTAAAGTTTTTTCTCCTATTTAGCTTCATTATTGCAATATGTTGTTTCATCGGTATCGCATCTCGTCCTTTAAGTTTTCTTGCATTCTTTTGGCCTGCCAACTCAGTTCTACTTGGTTTACTGATCCGCTTTCCAAATACACGTCGAATCAGCACATTTTTAGGTGCATATAGCGGCTATGTCATTGCCGATCTCTTTCAGGGCACACCATTTGCACTCACACTCGTTCTAACTACTTCAAATTTTCTTTATGTTGTTACTACATTTGCGCTCTACATGCTTTTTAATCAGCATATCAAAGCAGCGTACCGAGGTTATTCTTACCTTTTTTTATTTGCTTTATGCGGAGTCGGCAGCATAGTAGCTGGATTATTTGCAGCAACTTTCGTGCCTATGTTTAATACCAAATTTATGCTTGGTGGTTTATGGGATGAGTTCGGCTACTGGTTCACGTCAGAATTACAAAATGCCTTGCTTCTTTTACCTATCATATTAAACATACCTCAATATAGTCAGGTAAAACATTATTTTTCAAGAAATCGTGGCCTAGAGCCAACCGACCTTTTACCTTTTGGGGCTGTGCTCATTTCTATTGCAGCCAGTTACTATGACTCTGGTCCTGGTTCGCTACTCTACCCAATTGCTGCACTAATCTGGTGTGCCATTCGCTACAAACCTATTGTTGTTGCACTTATCACAAGCTTCACCAGCGCCTACATTATTTATCATGTTTCTGGGCATTATCTTTTACTCTATCCACATGACTATTTCAGTAACACGGTTTCAATCCGCATTGGATTAATTATGATGACCATCGCTCCTCTTACAGTTTCCAGTATTAGCGTTTTACATTCAGAATTAATTCAGAAGCTTCAACATGCAATTGCACATGACGAGCTGACATCTAGCCTCACTCGACGCCAGTTTTTACAGTCAGTTAGATTACTTCAAGAAAAAGTACAAAAAGAAAATAAGACCTCAGCCTTTTTCATGCTTGATGTCGATCACTTTAAACAAGTTAATGATAACTATGGCCATCAAATAGGTGACCGTGCGCTACAAACTTGTGTCACCACCATACAAAATATTTTGCATCCTCATGATTTATTAGGTCGCTTTGGTGGTGAAGAGTTTGCCATTTTTATTGCAGATACCACCAAGGAAAGTGCTTTTGAACTGGCTGAACAAATACGAATTAAAATTAGTCAGCAACCGATTTATATTTATGGGAAATTACCAATTTTTATACAGGTGAGTATTGGCATAAGTTTATATTCCCCATCCTCTCATCGGGCTATTGAAAATTTATTTAAAGAGGCAGATGACGCTTTATATCAAGCAAAACGCCAAGGACGTAATCGAGTGTTTATCTCTTTATAATTTTTTCATTTCATCATCTAGTGTAATGAATTTTATACAATAACCTGTGTTTTGCCATGTATGCTTATAACAGATAATAAGGAGAAAAATGCATGACTCTAGAATATACGCATAAACCAAACTACTACTTGTTTGCACAATTACTGGTGCGACATATAGAAAGCTATATTCACAAACATCCAGATGCCAACAATGCAATTTTTGACTTGCGGGATGTCTATGAAATATTTAGACAGGATTTTGCGTCAACGACAACAAACCTAGAAGGTATTTTGCATATTGCAGATGAATATAAAATAGAAACACTTAATGGAGATCAACCTCTTATTCAAAAATACCAGATTGATGCAAAAAACAATTCGTTACTGATCGATTTTAATTCAGATGCGTTAACCAGCTTAAGAAGCGGAAAACCTATTTTGGAACCAGATGCAACTCAACTATAAATAGATCAATAAAAAAGCACCTTATGAAGGTGCTTTTTTATTGGCTTTTAAAGGAGGCTGTTTAAAACGTTTTGCTGGCCATGTCATGATAAAGCGGGCGCCACCCAAGGTTGGGCTTTCATCCACTTTAATTTCACCACCAAACCAATAGGCAATACGGCTTACGATAGACAACCCTAAACCATAACCGCCCGACGCACGCGTACGGCTATCGTCTAGGCGGGCAAAAGCCTCAAATACTCTTTTACGGTCTTGTTCAGGAATACCTGCACCATCATCTTCAACACAAACAAAGGCCATGCCATCACTATGGATACCACCGGTAATCCGAACTTTATTATCGCAATAACGAACCGCGTTACCCACTAAGTTTTGAACAACACGATGTAAATAACGACGCTCTGCATCTACTTTTACATAAAGTGGAGGAGCAACCAGTTCAATTTCTTTTTGCGTTTTTAAAGCTTCGGTTTCGACCGCAACCTGATCTAACACCTCAAACAAAGTAATTTCATCAAAATCAAGTGAAGGCGTACCCTGCTCTAGTTTTGCATAAGTCATGATTTCATCAATTAAAGTATTGAGTGCTTCAATATCTTTATCAATCATATCGACCTGATGCATACGATGGTTGTAATCATCTTCTTCAGCCAACATTTCTGTACCAAAACGAATACGGGCAACAGGTGTTCTAAGCTCATGAGATACCGCTCTCATTAACTCACGCTGAGCCTCGATTAAACGCTGAATATGATCAGACATGTTGTTATAACTTGATGCCAAGTTTGCCATTTCGTCACTTCCTTCAATAGGAACACGCAATGACAAATCACCAGACTTCATGCGGTTTAATGCATAACGTACTTGGCGAATTTTACGCTCTAGCGGCAAGATCAACCCATAGACACCTAGACTCAGCAAAAATAAGCTAAATAAAGTAATCCCTGCTGAAAGCTGCAAAGGCATCCAGTTAAACATCGGAACTGGTCCAAGCACGAGAACCCGTGTAGGCTGATTCGGAATTGGAGAGACGATTGAAATAGTTGTTCCGCGTACTGTTGCACTGTCTTTGTACAACATGACGCTTTGGTCTTGGCGTAAACGACCAATTTGTTCGGAGTCCAGATTAATATCTTGAATATTGTAGATATTAATTGGGTAAGAGAAATGTTTTTGAATCTTGGCAAGATATTCTTGTTCTTGCCCCGGATAAAACATTAGATAATCAAGTACAAAAATAGGGAGAGCCTTCATTTGGCGCTCAGTAATTTTGTCGACTTTTATAGATAAAAAGTGCTGAGGATCATCACGTAAGCCAATAATGATATACGCAATACTATTACTGGCATCGTAACGGACAACAGATTTTTGAGCTTCGATTCGTTTTTTCTCGGTACGAGATAACTCAACCTTACTTGCATCAGTATAGTAAATTGGAAGTTCCAATAAATCTGACGCATCTGAAACCCAGTCTATTTTCTGTTGCTTCCCTGGTTGTCGAGCGACTCCCTCACTAATGACATAAGAAATACCATCGGTTAAAGATTCTCGGTATTCTTGTGCCCGTTGATAATTGATAATTTGTACAAGCAAATAACCAAAGACAGCCACCAAAACAACAAGAATTACCAGTCCCGCATATATTCGCAGGAATATACTGTGTTTAAACACTCGACCAACCTTATAGGAAGTTTATTCAGATCTTATAACCCATTGGTTTCTTTTACGAACAAGTAACCTTTACTACGTACTGTTTTAATACGTTTTGGATTTTCAGGATCATCACCAATTTTTGGACGAATACGTGAAATACGGACGTCGATTGAACGGTCCTGACCATCGTATTCGATACCACGTAAACGTTCGAAGATATCTTCACGTGACAAGATACGACCAGCATTTGATGCAAGCAACCATAATAGGTCATATTCTGCGCTAGTGAAGTCAACAAGTTCACCGTTTAGCGTTACAGAACGACCGCCATTATCAATTACAAGGTCATCGAACTCGATACGTTGGGCAACTTCATCTTCTACAGTTTTATCTGTGCGACGTAATAATGCACGGATACGTGCTAAAAGAACACGTGGTTGAACTGGTTTAGCAACATAGTCATCTGCGCCCATTTCCAAACCAAGTACCTGATCCATGTCTTCTGTACGTGCAGTCAACATCAGAATCGGTTGATGGTAATGTGGACGAACTTCACGGCAAACTGTTAAGCCATCGGCACCCGGCAACATGACATCCAAGACTACTAGATCTGGTTGTTCACTAATAATACGACGAATTGCACGGTTACCATCAGTTTCTACACCAACTTCCAAACCGTTGCGAATTAAATATTCTTGAGTTAATCGCGCTAAGCGCTCGTCATCTTCAACGATCAGAATCTTTGGTAACTTTTCTTCTTGGCTCATATCATTGCCCCTATAAATCTCGTTTCATGCATCTTAAAAATCTTGCAGATACATTCGTTTATCATTTGCAATATACACACGTTTACATTGTAAACAAGTAGGCGTTCACCAAACTGATACATGACCATCGTATTTTGTTGCATTTTATTAACCTTTGAATTTTCACGTGTTTTTAAGATTTATTTATTGTTATTAAATTTCATATTCTATTCATATTTCCAATGTATGAATATTAAACAAATTATTTCTCTGTTTAGTTTAAATTTATTTAAGTGTTTGTTTTTTGAGTTATCCACAAAGTTATCTATAAGTGTTTTTTAACAGCTTTGCTATGCTATCTCCCATCAAATCATACAGATAAAAAATTACTAAAAAGTCAAGATTGATCTGCTATGAAAAATCCCGTATCTTGTGTTGAAAATAAACTTTAACTACTAAGTCTTGTGTTTATCCCTCAAATATCGTGGCATGTTTTTTGCTCGGTTCAAACGGTCTATGAACATAACAAAAGTGACAATGGAGCTATGCTGGCATGAGCGTAATTACTTCGACTCCCGGTCAAATTCAGGTGATTAAGCGCACTGGAGATGTTGCTGCATTTGATGCAGAGAAAATTTCAGTTGCGATTGGTAAAGCTTTTCTTGCTGTGGAAGGTCAACAGAGTTCGGATTCTAGCCGTATTCATGACCGTATTACCCAGTTGACGGAAATGGTATTAAATACTTTCACTCGCCGTTTACCATCAGGTGGTACGATCCATATTGAAGAAATTCAAGATCAAGTAGAACTTGCTTTAATGCGTACTGGGGAACAAAAAGTTGCCCGCGCTTATGTGATTTACCGTGAACAACGTGCTAGCGCTCGTCAGCAAACGAACTCAAACCACCACCCTACTTTACAAGTTACCGACACAAACGGTCAGCTTCAGCCACTTGATTTAAGTGCATTGCAAGCAACTGTTTCTAAGGCAGCTGAAGGTTTGGAAGGTATTGACGTTCAGGCCATTGTGGATGAAACCGTTAAAAACTTATATAACGGCGTAAAAGAAAGTGATATTGCCACTACAATGATGATGGCAACACGTACCCGTATTGAACAAGAACCAAACTACACTTATGTGACTGCACGTTTGCTTTGTAACGAATTAGTGAGCACAGGTTTAACGTTCTTAGGCTTATCAACAGACACACCAGAAAACAATGCACTTGAAGCATTCTTGAAAAAAGGTGTTGAGCTTGATTTGCTTTCACCTGACTTGCTTGACTTCGACTTAGAAAAACTATCAGCAGCAATTCAGCCAGAACGCTCGAATCAATTTACCTATTTAGGTTTACAGACTTTATTTGACCGTTACTTCATTCACTCAAACGGCGTTCGCTTCGAATTACCACAATTATTCTTCATGCGTGTGTCAATGGGTCTTGCACTCAATGAGCAAGATAAAGAAGAGCGTGCAATTGAGTTCTATAACTTATTGTCTAGCTTCGACTACATGGCTTCTACGCCTACCCTGTTTAACTCAGGTACATTACGTCCACAGCTTTCAAGTTGTTACTTAACAACAATTGGCGATGACCTTTATGACATTTATGGCGCAATGCGTGACAACGCGATGCTTTCTAAATGGGCTGGTGGTTTAGGTAATGACTGGACACCTGTACGTGCCTTGAACTCTTATATTAAAGGTACAAACGGTAAGTCTCAGGGTGTTGTTCCATTCTTGAAAGTTGCGAACGATACAGCTGTTGCAGTAAACCAAGGTGGTAAGCGTAAAGGTGCCGTGTGTGCATACTTAGAAACTTGGCACTTAGACATCGAAGAGTTTTTAGAACTTCGTAAAAACACTGGTGATGACCGTCGCCGTACTCACGACATGAACACTGCGAACTGGGTTCCAGACTTGTTTATGCAACGTGTATTTGAAGATGGTGAATGGACATTATTTACCCCTTCTGAAACTCCAGACTTGCACGACTTAACTGGTGCTGAATTTGCTGAGCGTTATGCCTACTACGAGTCTGTAGCGAAAGAAACCAACATGCTACACAAGAAAGTACGTGCTAAAGATTTATGGCGCAAAATGCTTTCTATGTTATTTGAAACTGGTCACCCGTGGATTACGTTCAAAGATGTATGTAACTTACGTTCACCACAACAACACGTTGGTGTAGTTCACTCATCTAACCTATGTACTGAAATTACCTTGAACACAAATCAAGACGAAATTGCAGTATGTAACTTGGGTTCGATCAACCTTGTACAACACGTTCAAGGTGGTGTGTTAGACCGTGAGAAGTTAGCTCGCACTATTAAAACAGCAGTACGTATGCTCGATAACGTGATCGACATTAACTACTACGCTGTACCACAAGCGAAAAACTCGAATTTGAAACACCGTCCTGTTGGTATGGGTATCATGGGCTTCCAAGATGCTCTATATGAAATGGGTATTGCTTACGGTTCAGACGCTGCTGTTGATTTTGCAGATGAATCAATGGAAGTAATTAGCTACTACGCGATTGAAACTTCAAGCAACTTGGCTGTTGAACGTGGTGCTTACTCAACATTCAAAGGTTCATTGTGGGATCAAGGCATCCTTCCAATCGACTCTTTAGAAATTGTTGCGAAATCTCGTCCAGAGCGCATGTTCGAAGTTGACCGTACTCAACGTTTAGACTGGGACACTTTACGTGCCAAAGTTCAAAAAGACGGTATGCGTAACTCAAACGTGATGGCGATTGCTCCAACTGCAACCATCTCTAATATTTGTGGTGTTTCTCAGTCTATTGAGCCAACATTCCAAAACTTATATGTAAAATCTAACTTGTCTGGTGAGTTCACTGTTATTAACCCATACCTTGTTCGTGCATTAAAAGAACGTGGTCTTTGGGACACAGTAATGGTTAACGACCTTAAACACTTTGAAGGTTCAGTACAAAAAATTGCTCGTATTCCTGAAGAATTAAAAGCAATCTTTGCTACTGCATTTGAAGTAGATACACGTTGGATCGTTGATGCTGCATCACGCCGTCAAAAATGGATTGATCAAGCTCAGTCGCTTAACCTTTACATCTCTGGTGCAAACGGTAAGAAACTTGACATCACTTACAAGATGGCATGGTTACGTGGTCTTAAGACGACCTATTACCTTCGAGCTTTAGGTGCAACTTCTGCTGAAAAATCTACAATTAACACAGGTGCTTTAAACGCAGTTAAACCTGCGACTGTTGAAGCAGCGGCTGTTGCTGCCCCTGTTGTAGAAGCAAAGAAACCAGAAGCAGCCGTTGAGGAAGAAGGCTTCACTCAAGCAGCTCCTGTACCAATGGCTTGTTCAATCGACAACCCTGATTGTGAAGCTTGCCAATAACATTCAATAAGATTGCTCTTTTTCACTAAAGAGCAACCTTAAAAGAGGTAAAGATTATGCTTTCTCATCTCAGCCATAACTATATGCTTGGTGTTGGAGTTTTAATCTTTGCCTTTATTTTCTTTTATATGCCGATGGTTTACGCATTTATCACAATACGTAAGCAACAGCGTAAACAAAATAAGTTGTAGTGAGTAGAGACCAAAGGCCCAAAATTTGGTCATGCATCAATAAAACTTAATTTTGTTTACACATTAAAAGCGTATAGTAGGGACATCTTCGTTTAAGAGATGTCAAATATAGATATATACAACGAAGAGAGAACAAAAATGTCTATCCTTAGTTGGGACGATTTTGAAGATGATTCGCAAAAACCGACTACACCTGAACACAAGTCTGCGCCCGTCCAATCGGAAAAAGCGTCAGATTCGCAGAATGTATCTACTGCGCAGCCATCATCGCCGAGCGTGGCAGCTCCACAATCCGCTGGAACCCATTCCGTGCGACCAACAGTTGCCTCCGATACAGTGGCTAGAGCCGCTCAAGCCTTAGAACATTTAGACGTTGCCCCTGGCCTTGAAGAGCTAGAAATGGGTGCTCAACGTGTTCAAGTTGACGACAAAGCAATGATTAACTGTCGTGCGGACTTGAACCAACTTGTACCATTTAAATATGAATGGGCTTGGCAGAAATATCTTGACGGGTGTGCGAACCACTGGATGCCTCAAGAAGTTAACATGAACCATGACATCGCGCTTTGGAAGTCTGAAAATGGCTTGACCGAAGATGAGCGTACTATTGTTATGCGTTCTTTAGGTTTCTTCTCGACTGCGGACTCTTTGGTTGCAAACAACTTAGTATTGGCAATTTACCGTCACATTACTAACCCTGAATGCCGTCAATACATCTTGCGTCAAGCGTTTGAAGAAGCGATTCACACTCACGCTTACCAATACTGTATCGAATCTTTAGGTATGGACGAAGGCGAAGTCTTCAACATGTACCGTGAAGTTCCATCTGTTGCACGTAAAGCAGCTTGGGGCTTGAAATATACTCAATCTTTAACTGATCCTAATTTCCACACAGGTACACCTGAAAACGACCAACGCTTACTTCGTAACTTGATCGCATTCTACTGTGTTCTTGAAGGGATCTTCTTCTATTGTGGCTTTACTCAAATTTTGAGTATGGGTCGTCGTAATAAGATGAACGGTGTTGCTGAGCAGTTCCAATACATCTTGCGTGATGAATCTATGCACTTGAACTTTGGTATCGACATGATTAACCAAATCAAGATTGAGAATCCTCATCTTTGGACTGCTGAGTTCCAACAAGAAGTGGTTCAAATGATTGTTGAAGGTACGATGCTTGAAATCGAATATGCACGTGACACGATGCCACGCGGTGTATTGGGTATGAACGCAAGCATGATGGAAGAATATTTGAAATTCATCTGTAACCGCCGTTTATCTCAGTTAGGTTTACCAGAGCAATTTGCTGGTGTAACGAATCCATTTGCGTGGATGTCTGAGATGATGGACTTACGTAAAGAAAAGAACTTCTTCGAAACTCGCGTAACTGACTACCAAACTGGTGGTGCGTTAAGCTGGTAAGTCTAACTTATCAAATCAAAAGAGCCACTCTACTCGAGTGGCTTTTTTATTGAATATATAGAGAATTAGCAAATCAAAGATTTATTCCATATAAAAAATATTAAAATCAAAATATAAAAATTAACAGGTACATACCCAAAACATATTATAGATAAGGTGAGTTGGCGCTCTTGCAGGATAAGTATCTTTTTCGAAAACCTTATAGGTTCTATTCTTATATTTGATGATCAATAATTCTTCTTTTCGATCAATAACTAAACCAACTTTATAAATAAAATAAAAAGAATCATTCTTATTTATGCGTCTAAATACAAATTGTACTAAATCTTCTTTTTGTATTTTTGAATGATCAACCACTATAAAACCTTCACATATAGAACACTTCCATTTGATTAAATCAATACTCATATCCATATTTAGAGCTACCAAAATCATAAAACAGCAAAGTTCATGAATATAACTTTTTTACATTAAGATCTAGAAAAACTACAACACCATATCAACAATAATATTAAAATATCAATATGAATTTAATCTTAAATTAAAATATTTATTTAACAATTATTAAATATAAATTTAAAACATAATTTAATACATAATAGATTAATTTTTCATATAGCTAATTTTCATATTTTTCAATTATTCTCTGAATTACCGTCCTTGATACAGCAAGATCTTTAGCTAAAGAATATACACTAAATCCTTTTTTGAATTTATTAATAACTTCTAGCTTCTGATCATTCGTTAATTTTTCGGGCCTCCCTCCTTTCCTAGATAAATTATGATTTTTCTGAGCAGTACGATCATATGAAAAAAGTTTTTCAAAATTAATGCAAATTTCTATAAAGTGAATAAAGTTATTTTTAATATCATCTTTAAATTCGCAGTTAAAACAATCCAATATAATAAGTTTAACTTTCTTTTTTTCAATTAGCTTAATTGAAGATAATATTTCAGTAAAATTACTACCCAAACAATCAATACCTTTAATAATTAAAAAATCGTTTTCCTCTAAAGAATAATTAACTAAATTTAAAAAAATAGTTCGTATCGTAATAGATTTATCGACTGATACTATTTCAAAAATAACTCTATTAGAATTAACTTTATGGTTAAAGCTAGCTAGCAAAGAAATAAAAGACTCTTTTTCTTTTTCAATGTCTTCACTATTAGAATTTATCCGCATATAAGCATAGATACGCATTTCTTCCCCCATTCCTTAGAGTGATGTGAAGTATATCTATCAAAGTAAATTTAAAGAAAATATACTTTTAGATCTTCTCTTATTGTTTTTTATATAATAAATCTCCTACTTTTATAGTAGTGTAAATATTTTTATATTTCTACTGTTTTAAAATTTCCCCAACTACCGAAATTAAATTATTTAAAAATATTATATAAATAGTTAATTATTAACAAGTATGATTTTTTACTACTTAAATTTCAAAAAATAAAATTAATAAAAAATAATAGATAAATTATAAATAAACACAATTTTTGAGAAATTTATATATCATGAGACAAATTTTAAAAAATAAATGTATTCTATTATTAATAATTTTAAACATAAGATGAAAAATAAATTTAATTAAAAACTATTAAAATCAATAATTTAAAAACAAAATTTCTAAACAATTAACAACATATTCTTTTTCCGCACCTTAGATATTTAAATTAATTTAGTAAAAATAAAACTAGATTTTAATATTAGATTTATATTAAATTCAGAAATAGATAAGCAATGAGGTAATTAAATGTGAAAAAAATAGAAAATAAAGAATCAATAAAATTATTAACTAATATAACAAATATGATATCAAAACAAATAAGTAGTGAGAGTCCAACTATGCATTTAATTAATATGTTTTAAACACTGTATAGTACAATTATGTGATTTAGTTCATGTTTTTTTTAAAAAAATAAGATGCTAATATTTGTTTTGTTTTTGTTTAATTTTGGTGTTTTTAATATGCGTACATATGCCTATGTTAGAATTGAGCCTAATTTGCAATTTGAATTTTCTCGATACATCTCTTTTTTTAATGAGTATGGTTATAAAATTCAAAAGAATAGATTAGTAGTAGAAGAAGTATCAGTTGATAAATCTATTATTTATAGAGATAAATTTCTCAACCTAATAAGTTATTCATTAGAAGAAGGTGATATTTTAGTGATAAAAAGTATGGATTGCTTAGGTAATAGTTTTGAAGAAATTTTAAGTATATTTGATAAAATTGAGCAAAAAAAAATTCGACTAATATGCTTGGATTACTCTAAGAATGAAATTAATGGTGACTTAAAAATTTTCTTTTTACATTTTTTAAAGCTATCCGCTGAATTTGAAAAATTATTTAAGACTGATAATAAGAAATGTAAGGATCTAAAACCTGCAAGAAAAGTTGGTAGACCAGAGATATTGAATAATGAACAAAAAAATAGAGTGATTGAATTGTTCAAAAAGGGCTATAGCGTATATTCTCTCGCTAAAGAATTCTCTGTTACAAGAACAGTAATTCAGAGAGTTTTAAACAATGCTTCAAAAAATAACATATTGTAATTGTTAAATTTTAAATTTTAAATCTACTAAACACATGGAAGAATATAAAAAGGAATAGTGATGACTTATATTATATTAATAAAGGTTAACTCCTTTACAACATAATCATAGAAAGCATTAAAATTGGAACTTACTTAATAAGATATTGATATATATAGATATATTTTTATGCTTAAAATTTAATTTCTATTATTGATAGCTTAAAAGAACTACTTATTAAGTTAGTTTTATCTTAAAATATCTCTTATTATTATTAAGTGTCTATCTAAAATTAGGATTATTTTAGTATACAGCATCTTTAAATTATCTTTATTTTCATTTATTTATAGAATAAGCATAATTTATTTGTATTTACTATTGATTATATCTTAGTTACAAAGTAAAGTTGTTTTCTTTGATATAAATAAGACAACTTTCAAGAATATATTGAAAGTGTCTACAAATTTCAAAGATTATCTTAACAGTTGACTATTTAAACTTTATGAATTTCAGTCTTTATAGAATAATTAAATGCTTTTTTTAAGCATTTATTATGAAAATTTATTTTTCTTGAACTATGACAAATATTTAATATGAATGATATTTTTTGGAATTCCTCAGTAGGCTTAGCCACAGGTGAAATTTACATTCCCAATGGAAGTGGCCCTTTTCCAGCAATTCTTATTTTTGATACAGGATTAAAAAAAAGTACTAAAAATTACGCCACCTTTTATGCAAAAAAAATGAAAGAAATAGGTTTCTTCTCATTTTTAGTTACATTGAATGTAAACCAATTCAATAATTTTAAAAGTAATGAAATAGGTTCTGCTATAGATTATATTTTAAATCGAAAAGATGTGAATAAGAACAAAATATATTTAATAGAAATTGAAAAAAATAATTTATTAGATTCTAATATAAAAATTTATAAAAAATATTTTCATGCTATTGCTTCAGTCAATTATTTTAATTTAAATAGCTAATGTTTTAAAGAAAAATTGTTAAACTATTTTAATAGCTTACAGAGAGAGTAAGCAACTAATGCTTAATCTCCACTATGTACTTAATTATCAAAAACCATGACTAACAGATGATTTAGAAACATAAATTGAATTTTGTGGGTTTGCATCTTCTACCCAACATGATTTAGAGACATTAATCTCCTCTCCACTTACTAAAGTAATCTTTGTCTGTTTCACATCACTACTAGCATTACTCGCAGCATAGTAATGATGTTTATCACAAATAACTGTCTTCTTATGATTACTTGCGTATTGGGAAGCCTTATCTGCAGTGACTTCTCCCGTAACTAAGCTAGGATGGCCTGTCTTTTCTGCTATCAAATACAATTTGTGACTAGCGATGGTATTAAGAGAAGCTGGTGAATAAACTGATTGATGTCCATATGGTTGATTTACGCACCCAGCTAAAATCATTGTTAAGGAAAATACGATTTGAGTTAGAATTAATTTCTTCACTAACTTTAATCCTCATATTAAATATTTAAAAATCTATTTTTATAAAATCCATTTTAAATTATGAAATTAGGATTATTAAGAATAGATATCTTACCAAAATATGCTTAAGTGAAATTTAACTCCACTCTCTTAATTTTAAATAAAAAATTAATCTAATTTTAAATTCTTTATTAATTAAGAAGAGTCCACATCCCAAGAGATAGTGGACTTAGTGAATATCACTCAAACCTGAAATACGAGGATATTTATATAATTAACACCCTCAAGATCATATTTGCACGAGAACAAGTAACTATCAATTATAAATTAAATAAATTCGAACCACTTTACTTTTACTTAAAAAATATTCTTATTTTACAAATAATTATAAAATAAAAAAATTAAAAATGTTTTAAATACATGTTTTAAATGCTTAAAGTTAAAATACTTAAAATTAATAGAGCGGCACTATTATTATAATCATGTAAAATTCACCAAACAACCCCTCTATTTTATATAAAATTTATATTTAAATAACAATCAATTCTATAGAGCCACTTATATATTTAATCTAAATTAATTTCTTAATATTTGCGTAAAACTTATTTGATAAACTGGATAAAACTGATAGTATTTTTAGTCTTACGCAAATCATATAATAAGCTTATAAACTTGATGCTTGGTCAAGAATATTTAAGGTTGGCAACCCCCGTGCACACATCCCTGCGATCTTTTTAGCTTTCTCGGCCACATCATGATGAGATCCGTCAATTGCTTGTAAATTTATAATATTAGAGGCCCAAGATAATTGAATCAGCTTGTCATGAAGTACCAGTTGGGAAACCCAAGGTACAATACTGTCATTTAAATCTCCTACTACAAATACTCTATTCGCAGGATGTTTAGGAGTTAGTGCAGTTATCGCATCTACAGTTTCAAATAATCTTGGATCTGGGGTCTTTCCTAATGCTTCTGCCTGTTTTTTTGGTGATGAAGGTGCTGAACTTGGAACCGCGCATAATATATCAGTCCTTTTTGATAATAAGGCAGATACAATATGTCCACCACCACTATGGCCAACTAACACATAATTAAGGATTTGATGTCTTTGCTTAATTTTATTTAATGCTTCAGACATTAATAAAGATTCTAATGGCTTTCTAGCACCATTATGTACACCAGATGATCCATAAATTCCTGGACGAGCTACAAATATATATGGGAAATTATATAACTCTGTAGAAGCAGTAACTGCTTTATTAACCATATCTTGTGGTTTTAGGCTAGTATATGATGCAGGTGCACCACCTATAACTCCTACGTCACCAGAAAAGTACACAATTGCTCTATTATTAGTTTGGCTTTCGAGTAATCCAGCAGAATAATATCTTATACATTCCTTATATGAGTAACCATTTAAATTTACCTCAACCCATACAGTTCTTCCAATTCCAGAATTGTCCAATTGTGTACATTGTGCTTGAGTCGAAGTAATAACTTTATATGCATCATCTCCGATAAAGTTTCCATTTGTTAAATCAATACTAACTGTTTCAGCAAAACTATGATTAGTAGCAAACAACATCAATAAAGAAATTATTTTTTTCATAATTAACCTTTTTCATTTAGATAAACTTTAGATAATTAAATTAATAACCAAGATTAGTTAACACAACAATAAAAATTAAATACTAGAAACCATACAACCTATTTATTTTCATCAAAAAAAACAAGCTAGATTACATTAAAAATATAAATTATGTTTTAAACTATACTCAAATTAAAACATATGAATTAAATTTCGAATAATTTTAAACACAATTCAAGCCTTAAAATCACTTCTAGTACCACAAAAAAACAAATACAATAACAATCAGAATTAAATATCACTCTATTATTTTTTAAGAAAGGGATTAAAACAATTTAATTGTTTTCTAGTCAAGATTAACTTAATTAGGTCATAATATGCTACATCAATTGAAATATTTAGATTTAAGTAATTTAAAGAATCAGATTAGTGAATGGATATCACTATATGATCAGACTGACTCTGATAAAAAAATAGTCTTTATCTCATATGGTTGCCTAGATCAACGTTGTAAAGTTTTTGCAATCACTAGTGCTGATATACAAAAATTGCAAAAAAAAATAAATAGCTTTTTAGAAAAAATTTTTCTTAAAGATAAACGTTATCTAGCCTATATAAAACTTGATATTGTAACTCAGATAGAAAAAAAAAGTTGGACTGATGTTACCAATGATATATCTAATCAAAAGCATAATAATCATTTTAGGGAAGGTATTAGTTTTGATAAAGATTTCAATATATGTTTTTTAGAGCAAGAAATTTATGGGAATGCAATCATACGAGGAATTTCATATGATCAAAAAAATTTTATTGACCAGAATAATTTAAATAATGCAATCAAGAAAAAATATCCTTCTATTCAAAAAGAATTAGAAATTAGTGAAATTAAAGATGTATGGCTTTTTAAAACTGAAAGTGTATTTTATGAAAATGGGAAATTTATTAAACTTCAAAGTGGCGGTTGTGAAAATGGGGTTAGATTTATTGATAAAAATGACAAATCTCATATTAAAGAAATAATTAATAAAAATGCTAAATTTCTATCCAATCAACTTTTAGAAGATGGGAAATTTATCTACGGCTATTTCCCTGCCTTTGATAATGAAATTAAAAGCTACAATACAATACGACATTGCACTTCAATTTATTCTCTTTTAGAAACTTTTGAGATTGAAGAGAATAATCAATATTGGCCTAAAATTCACTTAGCAATTGAGTACAGCATCAAAAAATTTTTTAAGCTAATAGATGAAGATACAGCTCATATGATTGATGGAAATGACAATAATCATGAGATCAAGCTTGGTGCGAATGCAGCTGCTATTTTAATGTTAACAAAATATCAGGAAATTACTAAAAATAAAAAGTATCTAGAATATGCAGAAAAAATAGCAAATGGAATTCTACAAATGATTGATAAAACAGGAAAAACAATTCATATTTTGGAATATCCTTCCTTATCTATTAAAGAAAAATTTAGAATTGTTTATTATGATGGTGAAGCTGCATTGGCACTATTAAGGCTTTATCAGTTAAATAATAATAAAGTTCTTTTAGATACTGTTAAATTAATGTTTGATAACTTCATATCTAATTCATATGAAAAATATCATGATCATTGGTTAAGTTATTGTACGAATGAATTAACAGTAGTATGTCCAGAAGTTAAATACTATCAATTTGGTATAAACAACTATTTAAATCACATGGACTTTATTAAAAATCGTAAAACAGTATATGCTACTTTCCTTGAGATGATGATGTCTGCTTATAAAATGGTGAATCGCCTAAGTGAGCAAGGTCATGAAAATCTATTTAAATCTTCTAAATTCGAAGAATTAAAATCTCTTATTCAGTTACGTACTGAATTTCAACGCACAGGTTTTTTCTATCCAGAAGTAGCCATGTATATGAAAAATCCTAAGTCTATATTAAATTCTTTTTATGTAAGGCATGATCGTTTTCGTACCCGTATTGATGATCAAGAACATAACTTATCAGGCTATATTGCGTACTATTTGTATTTCAAAGATTAGCTTGGAATTTCTAAATTTAGGATCAACATATCAAAAAATTTTTAATAGAGTAATTAAAGGTATCTTTATGAATGAAGAAAGATTTACTTTATCAAATGAAACAATAAGTATTGAATTTTTTAAAATTGAAGAAAATCTTAAAAAACTCAATATAAATATGTTTTTTCTAAAAAAAAATCCACATCGGCTTATTACATTAAATAATGATTTGAAACTTGAAGGATATAATAATTTTTATAATAGTGTTTTAAGCCTTTGTACAATTGGTGCTTTCTCATACTCATCCTCAAATCTTGGTTATGGTGTTTCTATTGGCCGCTATTGTAGCTTAGCTAGTAATATTAAAATTATGGGTGCTCATCACTTCACCGATTGGGTTTCTACTTCTCCTCACTTTTATACTGAAGATTATCATAATACTGACCCAGCATTAGTCACCCATAATTATAGAAGTGGGCGTAATGTTACTATCGGAAATGATGTTTGGATTGGAGCTGATGTAGTTTTAAAAAATAATATTACAATTGGTGATGGAGCAATAATTGCATCTAATAGTGTTATTACAAAGAATGTAGAGCCATATACTATTGTTGGTGGAAACCCTGCCAGATTAATTCGTAAAAGATTTGAAGATACAGTGATTAAGGAGTTAACAGAATTAAAATGGTGGAGATTTCATAAGAATGATTTAAAAGGCTTAAATTTTATGGAACCAATTGATTTCATAAATAATTTACAAAAAAGAATTTATTTAGAAAAATTAAATGAATTCTTTCCACCAATTTTTACAAAAAATGATTTACTGAAATCATCTTAAATCCAATAAATCTTTTATGTTGCATAACTTATAAATGGTTATTTATTATGAAAACTCAATATTTTTTTCTGTTTCCAAAAATTGACCAAAAGAAAAATGGATTAGTTTTTGCTCTTTTAAAGCGAGCAAAAATACTAAATGAACAATTAGGTATTAGTCCCACTATTATTACTACTGAGTATGATCGCTCTCTTGCAGAAAATTATTGGAGTCTTATAGCTACAAACTTAGCTCCTCCTTCTATTGGTTATCTTAATCTATATGCTGATTTTCAAGGAACGCATCTAAAACTGGCTAATAAGAAAATTCATGATCCCGCGATAGAAATGTTTAACAGTAACATTTTAAAAACTATAATTCCTTTCACCTATAATCAACGTTTTCATGATAAAAATAATAAAAACTATTTATATGAAATACGACAAAATGACTCGATCACTTTACGGTATGTGAATACTTTCAAAAAAGGAGTCAAAACAGGACGAATTATTTATGATTCTTATGGTTATCTTAGTTGTATTCAAGTCATCAACCCAGAAAATCAAATGATCATAACTGAAACTTATTATCATACAGAAGGTCATCCAGTTATTATAAAAAACTATCAACCTAACGAAAAGAATAAAAACATTGTTTCGAATATTTTTTTATTTAATAAACAAGGTGTTATTAATGAGGTTTTTGAGACTGAATCTCAGCTCATTCAGTATTGGTTTCTAAAAATCTCTCAACTTTATGAAAATGATCTGATGTATATTCTTATTGACCGTGCAATTCATTTTTATGAGCCACTTAGAGAGATAAAACAAGAAAATATGCGATTTATTGGGACAATTCATGCTACCCATCTAAATGGTCATGATATTCAAAATTCTACAATTAATCGTCATTATCGTAGCTATTTTAAATATAGTAATGAATTAGACGCACTAGTAATCTTAACTGAACGTCAAAAACAACATATTCAACAGCGCTTTGGAATGGAAGAGAAATTATTTGTTATTCCACATATATATGAAAAAACTATTGACCATGTCAATTTTTCAAACAGAGACCCAATGTTTTGCTTAACTATTGCTAGATATGATAAAGCGAAAAATTTAGATAGCTTAATTAGGATTTTCAAAAAAGTTGTAGAAGTAATCCCCAATGCTTATTTAAACATTTATGGTTTTGGAAGTGAGCATAACTTCTTACAAAGTCAAATTGATGAACATCAGTTAAATAACCATATTAAATTGATGGGCTATAATGAGAACACTGATGCTTTATATAATAAGGCAAGCTTATTCCTTTTTTCTAGCCGATCTGAAGGTTTCGGTATGGCAGTTTTAGAAGCCCTATGCCATGGCTGCCCTGTCGTGAGTTATGACATCGATTACGGACCATCAGATATGATTAAACATGATGAAAATGGCTATTTAGTTACTTTTCAAGATGAAGAATTATTTGCACAAAAAGTAGTTTCTTTATTAAAAGATGAACACAAACGGCTTAAACTTAGTGAAAATGCATATGCATGTAGTCAACTCACAGATCAAAAACAATTTGCTCTAAAATGGCAAGAGCTTTTCCAGGCTATTCAGTAATGTTTTTCATGCATAAAAAAACTTTGGTTTTATTATTCTCTACATTTTGTGCATCTACTTATATTCATGCAAAAACTGATTGTTATTCAAGTAGCCCTCCTGTTGTTAAACAACTTGATCAAGTCTATTATAGCATGAATAATCTGCGTATTTTTTATACTACTTCTGGTGATAATGCTTTAACATTTCAGCAGGATAAAAACCTAAATCATATTCCAGACTATGTTGAAAATATTGCTATTCAAGCCAATTCCATACGAAAAGCTTGGTCAGTTTTAGGTTACCAAGATCCTTTAAACAGTCCACGCTATAAAAATGATGTTAAATATATTGATATACAAATACAGAAGCTTAATGGACTAGGATTAGCGTATGATGAACCTCATCGGCATATCAATAATCCATTAAAAAAAAATGCTTGTGCTCTAATTATTCTTATTAGTAATAATATTCCAAACTTAACTACAAACTCTTCATTAATTGCACATGAACTATTTCATCTTTATACCTATGGTTATACGATGTTTAAGCAACCTTGGCTGACAGAAAGCTTGGCAGCTTGGTCAGAAGGGATTATCAGAAAAGATAAGCTTGGTATATATGGGCAAAGAAATTTGCCCGAAAATGAAGAGGATTTTGAAAAATATGTCTTGCAAAGAACTTATAGGACATCTCAATTATGGAACCGTCTCACTACACTTATAGATAGATCTGATGGTCAGTTATTTTTACCACTTTCTCTCATGCAACAAAAATACACTGATGGACAACCTGTGTTCCAAGACAAATATTTAAAAGGAACACTCTTTATAAGAAAGTTTCTTGAAAATCTTGGAAGACAAGATCAAAAAATTTCTGTTTTAAATAATTGGAACTTATATCATTGGAAGGAAATAGATCAAAATTCAGCTCATTTCAACGAACAAATTTTAGATACCCTATTGATAACTCTTGAGAGCATGGACGAACGTAATATAGAGAAAAATAAATTTAAAAACCTTTTAAAAAAAGTCGTAAAAAATAAAAAAACTAATTGATTTTATTTTTATAAATCCTAAATAAGCCATTTTGAATACTACTTTTAAAATAATTTTAAATAAAAAAAGAGAAGGCACTTATGCCTTCTCTTCTATTTACAGATTTCTATCAAAAACAATCAATTAAAATAACAACTGATTATTATTCAATAACTCATCCAATGTTGTATCTGTATTTTTCAGTACAATAAGATCAGTTGAGTTATAGGTATTTCCAGTACCATCACGATCAATACTAATTAAAGTATTACCCGCACCGTCAGAAGTAACAGACACATAATTAGAGATATTGCCGGCATTAGCACCATTTAACAACGAGCTAATATCAACTTTATCACCTTGCGCCAAATTAAAGTCAGTCCATTCATCCTTACCATTGCCACCTGTAGGATCTGTGGCATTAAGAAGTTTAAATATAACTGTATCTGCACCAGTACCAGTTGTATAAACATCATTTCCTGATGTGCCAGAAATTAAATCATTTCCAGTACCCGTTTCATAATGTCTACCCAAATTAATTGTTAATGTAGCTACATTACTTTCATCGCCATTCGCAGCTATAAGTTTATAATTGAAACTTGTAGCTTGACTTCCATCTGCGGTGGCATTTGGAGTAAAGGTATATGTACCATTAGCAGCAATATTTAATGTTCCATTACTGTAAACTAAAGTTTGACCAGTAGCTTCAACAAATACACCCGCTGCATTTTCTACAAATAATTTAGTACCTACACCGCCTGTTACATCAGTGCCATTGCCACTATCATCAGTAATTATGTTGCCAGTTGCTGGAGTAAATTCTCCAGAAGCTGTAAATACATCATAATGTGTCAATGTTGGTTGAACTGAGGTTTGTACTGTTGTGCTATTAGTACCATTAATAAGGAATGATTCATTACTTTCTGTACTTGTATATACAACACGCCATTGAGTCGCCACACTATCCGCTGGTATCGAATAACTACTATCAATGATTGTAGCATTCGAACCACCCAAGAATGGATGACTATAAGTCGTAGTTGGTGACACATATACAGTTTGCCAGCTACCGCTTACAAATTTTTGTACGCTATAACCAAAGGTATCATTATTAGCACCCGATGAATCAGTTGTAGTTACTTTAATAGATAGTACAGCAGAAGCATTTGGATCTACGGTAACAACATCCGAAGTATCGGTTCCAGAAACACGCGTATAAGTATAACCACCAAATAAGCTACCACTACGAGTAACCGAAGCAGTCATTGAACCAAGATCTGCCGATTTTGTTTCAACAAAGTTTTTGTAATCTACTTGAGCAGCATTGATATCATTAGTAGCAACTAAATCAACTGTACCATCTAAAGTAGGATCCGTTGGCCAATTAATGTCTACTTGAGAACTATCAATTCGAATGTTGAGATTAGCAGTTGCTACATTTCCATCAACATCTTGAATTGTATAAGTAAACGTATCGACTTTACCTACTGAATTAGGAATTTCCGGATTTCGGATGTATTCATAGTTACCATCTTTATCAATATAGAGGTCACCATAAGCTCCTTCTATTTTTTGGAAACCATTCGCAGTTTGATCTAGAGTTAAGGTATTACCTGTTTCAGAAATTACTTGTGTAACAACTAAAGGCTGACCCTCAGGATCAACATCCGCCACATCACCAGGACCTTCAGGAACAATAACATTACCACTTACAACAACCTCACCATAATCGGTTGCTACACCACCTGATGGAATTGTTAAAGTTGGGAAGCCTAAACCTGTAAAGTTAAGTCCTTGGTCATTTGTCATGACGATGGCATATTGACCTTCAGGTAAATCATTAATCGTGGTGCCACCTGTATAGAATCCTACAAGTGCTGCAAAAGCAGTTCCGGCATTTGGAATATGCTCATAAAGCTCATATTGACCAGTGTTTTCATTCAAACGAAGAACATCGAGGCCTAAACTCACAATACCTGCACCCAAATACAAACCACTGATATCAATATTGAAATCTTGAAGTGTTCCTTGAGGAACTTCTACTTGCAAGGCATTGTTCACAGCCCATGTCCAGTCGAGAATCAAACCATCGTAAGAAGGTAAAACTACAGATGTCTTAGATTGTGTAGGTACTGGGCTTGTGGTTGGATCGATATTGGCATCAAGCGTTGCCAAGTCATCATTCGCAACCAGATCAGAGTCTGAGTCAGAGTCGCTGTCAGAGTCAGAATCGCTGTCAGAGTCAGAATCGCTGTCGCTATCAGAGTCACTGTCAGAGTCTGAGTCACTGTCGCTGTCAGAGTCTGAGTCACTGTCGCTGTCAGAGTCTGAGTCACTGTCGCTGTCAGAATCAGAGTCGCTGTCAGAGTCAGAGTCGCTGTCGGAATCAGAGTCACTGTCAGAATCTGAGTCGCTGTCACTATCAGAATCGCTGTCGGAATCAGAGTCTGAGTCACTGTCGGAATCGCTGTCAGAGTCTGAATCGCTGTCAGAGTCTGAGTCGCTGTCAGAATCTGAGTCGCTGTCAGAGTCTGAATCACTGTCAGAGTCTGAATCACTGTCAGAGTCAGAATCGCTGTCAGAGTCAGAATCGCTGTCAGAGTCTGAGTCGCTGTCAGAATCCGAGTCGCTGTCAGAGTCTGAGTCACTGTCAGAGTCAGAATCGCTGTCGCTATCAGAGTCACTGTCGCTATCAGAATCGCTGTCGGAATCTGAGTCACTGTCGCTATCAGAATCGCTGTCGGAATCAGAGTCACTGTCGCTATCAGAATCGCTGTCAGAATCAGAGTCAGAGTCGCTGTCAGAATCAGAGTCGCTGTCAGAATCAGAGTCGCTGTCAGAGTCTGAGTCACTGTCGGAATCAGAGTCGCTGTCAGAGTCAGAATCGCTGTCGCTATCAGAATCGCTGTCGGAATCTGAGTCACTGTCAGAATCTGAGTCACTGTCAGAATCTGAGTCGCTGTCGCTATCAGAGTCTGAGTCACTGTCGGAATCGCTGTCAGAGTCTGAATCGCTGTCAGAGTCTGAATCGCTGTCAGAGTCTGAGTCGCTGTCAGAATCTGAGTCGCTGTCAGAGTCTGAATCACTGTCAGAGTCAGAATCGCTGTCAGAGTCTGAGTCGCTGTCAGAGTCTGAGTCGCTGTCAGAGTCTGAGTCGCTGTCAGAGTCTGAATCGCTGTCGCTGTCAGAATCCGAGTCACTGTCGGAATCAGAGTCACTGTCGCTGTCAGAATCAGAGTCAGAGTCACTGTCGCTATCAGAGTCGCTGTCGGAATCAGAGTCACTGTCGCTATCAGAATCGCTGTCGGAATCTGAGTCACTGTCGCTGTCAGAGTCAGAATCGCTGTCAGAGTCAGAGTCGCTGTCGCTATCAGAGTCGCTGTCGGAATCAGAGTCACTGTCGCTATCAGAATCGCTGTCGGAATCAGAGTCAGAATCGCTGTCGCTATCAGAGTCGCTGTCGCTATCAGAGTCACTGTCAGAATCCGAGTCACTGTCGCTGTCAGAATCAGAGTCAGAGTCACTGTCGCTATCAGAGTCGCTGTCGGAATCAGAGTCGCTGTCGCTATCAGAATCGCTGTCGGAATCTGAGTCACTGTCGCTGTCAGAGTCAGAATCGCTGTCAGAGTCAGAATCGCTGTCGCTATCAGAGTCGCTGTCGGAATCAGAGTCGCTGTCAGAATCAGAGTCTGAGTCACTGTCGCTATCAGAATCAGAGTCGCTGTCAGAATCAGAGTCACTGTCAGAGTCTGAGTCACTGTCGCTGTCGCTGTCAGAGTCTGAATCGCTGTCGGAATCAGAGTCACTGTCGCTGTCAGAGTCAGAATCGCTGTCAGAATCAGAGTCTGAGTCACTGTCAGAGTCAGAATCGCTGTCAGAGTCTGAATCGCTGTCGGAATCAGAGTCACTGTCGCTGTCAGAGTCAGAATCGCTGTCAGAATCAGAGTCTGAGTCACTGTCAGAGTCAGAATCGCTGTCAGAGTCTGAATCGCTGTCGGAATCAGAGTCACTGTCGCTGTCAGAGTCCGAGTCGCTGTCAGAATCGCTGTCGCTATCAGAGTCACTGTCGCTATCAGAATCGCTGTCGCTATCAGAGTCACTGTCGCTGTCAGAGTCAGAATCGCTGTCGCTATCAGAGTCGCTGTCGGAATCAGAGTCGCTGTCGCTATCAGAGTCACTGTCGCTGTCGCTATCAGAATCGCTGTCGGAATCAGAGTCACTGTCAGAATCCGAGTCACTGTCGCTGTCAGAATCCGAGTCACTGTCAGAGTCCGAGTCACTGTCAGAGTCTGAGTCACTGTCGCTATCAGAGTCACTGTCGCTGTCGGAATCAGAATCGCTGTCGGAATCAGAGTCAGAATCGCTGTCGCTATCAGAGTCAGAGTCGCTGTCAGAATCAGAGTCGCTGTCCGAATCCGAGTCACTGTCGGAATCTGAATCGCTGTCAGAGTCTGAATCGCTGTCGGAGTCAGAGTCTGAGTCGCTGTCGGAATCAGAGTCGCTGTCAGAGTCTGAGTCACTGTCAGAATCTGAGTCGCTGTCAGAGTCTGAATCGCTGTCAGAGTCTGAATCGCTGTCAGAGTCTGAATCGCTGTCAGAATCTGAGTCGCTGTCAGAGTCTGAATCGCTGTCAGAGTCTGAGTCGCTGTCGCTATCAGAGTCCGAGTCGCTGTCGGAATCTGAGTCACTGTCGCTGTCAGAGTCTGAGTCGCTGTCGCTATCAGAATCCGAGTCGCTGTCAGAATCCGAGTCACTGTCAGAGTCCGAGTCGCTGTCAGAGTCCGAGTCGCTGTCAGAGTCTGAGTCAGAATCGCTGTCTGAATCACTGTCGGAATCAGAGTCACTGTCGCTATCAGAGTCCGAGTCGCTGTCAGAATCAGAGTCGCTGTCAGAGTCACTGTCGCTGTCAGAATCCGAGTCGCTGTCAGAATCAGAGTCGCTATCAGAGTCGCTATCAGAGTCGCTGTCAGAGTCTGAGTCGCTGTCAGAATCAGAGTCGCTGTCAGAATCAGAGTCGCTATCAGAGTCCGAGTCGCTGTCAGAATCCGAGTCGCTGTCAGAGTCAGAGTCAGAATCAGAGTCGCTGTCAGAATCAGAGTCACTGTCAGAATCCGAGTCACTGTCAGAGTCCGAGTCGCTGTCAGAATCAGAATCGCTGTCGGAATCTGAGTCGCTGTCGGAGTCTGAGTCGCTGTCAGAATCGCTGTCAGAATCCGAGTCACTGTCGCTGTCAGAGTCCGAGTCGCTGTCAGAGTCTGAGTCGCTGTCAGAATCGCTGTCGGAATCAGAATCGCTGTCAGAGTCTGAGTCAGAGTCGCTGTCAGAATCTGAGTCGCTGTCAGAGTCTGAATCGCTGTCGGAATCAGAGTCGCTGTCGCTGTCAGAATCTGAGTCGCTGTCAGAATCAGAGTCGCTGTCGCTGTCAGAATCTGAGTCGCTGTCAGAATCAGAGTCGCTGTCAGAGTCTGAGTCACTGTCAGAGTCTGAGTCACTGTCAGAGTCTGAGTCACTGTCAGAGTCTGAATCGCTGTCAGAGTCTGAGTCGCTGTCAGAGTCTGAATCGCTGTCGGAATCAGAGTCAGAGTCAGAGTCAGAGTCACTGTCGCTATCAGAGTCGCTGTCAGAGTCTGAGTCGCTGTCAGAATCTGAGTCACTGTCGCTGTCAGAATCGCTGTCAGAATCAGAGTCGCTGTCGCTATCAGAATCAGAGTCGCTGTCGGAATCAGAGTCGCTGTCAGAATCAGAATCGCTGTCGGAATCTGAGTCGCTGTCGGAATCAGAGTCAGAGTCAGAGTCACTGTCGCTATCAGAGTCGCTGTCAGAGTCTGAGTCGCTGTCAGAATCTGAGTCACTGTCGCTGTCAGAATCGCTGTCAGAATCAGAGTCGCTGTCGCTATCAGAATCAGAGTCGCTGTCGGAATCAGAGTCGCTGTCAGAATCAGAATCGCTGTCGGAATCTGAGTCGCTGTCGGAGTCTGAGTCGCTGTCGCTATCAGAGTCGCTGTCAGAGTCTGAATCACTGTCAGAGTCAGAATCGCTGTCGCTATCAGAGTCTGAGTCGCTGTCAGAGTCTGAATCGCTGTCGCTATCAGAGTCACTATCAGAATCCGAGTCACTGTCAGAGTCCGAGTCGCTGTCAGAATCCGAGTCGCTGTCAGAGTCCGAGTCGCTGTCAGAATCCGAGTCACTGTCAGAGTCCGAGTCGCTGTCAGAGTCTGAGTCAGAATCGCTGTCTGAGTCACTGTCGGAATCAGAGTCGCTGTCGGAGTCAGAGTCGCTGTCAGAATCAGAGTCACTGTCAGAATCAGAGTCACTGTCAGAGTCCGAGTCGCTGTCAGAATCCGAGTCGCTGTCAGAATCAGAGTCGCTGTCAGAGTCCGAATCGCTGTCAGAGTCACTGTCGCTATCAGAATCCGAGTCACTGTCAGAGTCCGAGTCGCTATCAGAGTCCGAGTCGCTGTCAGAATCAGAGTCACTGTCAGAATCCGAGTCACTGTCAGAGTCTGAATCACTGTCAGAGTCAGAATCCGAGTCGCTGTCAGAGTCAGAGTCGCTGTCAGAGTCAGAATCGCTGTCGCTGTCAGAATCCGAGTCGCTGTCAGAGTCCGAGTCGCTGTCAGAATCCGAGTCACTGTCAGAGTCCGAGTCGCTGTCAGAGTCCGAGTCGCTGTCTGAGTCACTGTCGGAATCAGAGTCGCTGTCAGAATCTGAGTCGCTGTCAGAATCTGAGTCGCTGTCAGAGTCCGAATCGCTGTCAGAGTCACTGTCGCTATCAGAATCCGAGTCACTGTCAGAGTCCGAGTCGCTATCAGAGTCCGAGTCGCTGTCAGAATCAGAGTCACTGTCAGAATCCGAGTCACTGTCAGAGTCTGAATCACTGTCAGAGTCAGAATCCGAGTCGCTGTCAGAGTCAGAGTCGCTGTCAGAGTCAGAATCGCTGTCGCTGTCAGAATCCGAGTCGCTGTCAGAGTCCGAGTCGCTGTCAGAATCCGAGTCACTGTCAGAGTCCGAGTCGCTGTCGCTATCAGAGTCACTGTCGCTGTCGGAATCAGAGTCACTGTCGGAATCTGAGTCAGAGTCGCTGTCAGAGTCAGAATCGCTGTCGGAATCTGAGTCAGAGTCGCTGTCAGAATCAGAATCGCTGTCGCTATCAGAGTCTGAGTCGCTGTCGGAATCAGAGTCACTGTCGCTATCAGAATCGCTGTCAGAATCAGAATCGCTGTCAGAGTCCGAGTCACTGTCAGAATCCGAGTCACTGTCGCTGTCAGAATCAGAGTCAGAGTCAGAGTCGCTGTCAGAATCAGAGTCAGAATCGCTGTCGGAATCAGAGTCGCTGTCAGAGTCTGAGTCGCTGTCGCTATCAGAATCGCTGTCAGAGTCTGAATCGCTGTCGCTATCAGAATCGCTGTCAGATTCACCGATAATGATTAATGTACCTGTTGTAGAGCCTTCATTACCTGCCGCATCAGTAGCAGTCACAAGGATTGTATGTGATCCCTCATTTAAAGCTGGTAGCGTGTTATCTGCTAGTGTCCATGTTCCATCACCGTTATTTACGGCTGTGTACTCTACACCATCTACAGTTACAATCACTTTCGCAGTAGGGTCATCTACAGTACCAGTTAATGTAGGTGTATTATCATGACTAGATAATTCATCAAAAGTTACAGTCGGTGCTACAGCATCAACAATCTCTGTTGCCGGTGGTGAGGTGTTACCTGCCGGATCTGTTGCTGTTGCCTTAACTTCATCGCCATCTTCAAGGCCAGGATTCGGTACAGTCCAGCTACCATCTGGGCCTGCAACAACAGTCGCTGTAGTGCCATCCGGGAATGTCACGGTTACTGTTGAACCCGGTTCTGCCGTACCCGTAATTGGGTCTGTACCATTGATTGGATCAATCTCTGGGGCTGCCGGTGCTACAGCATCAACAATCTCTGTTGCCGGTGGTGAGGTGTTACCTGCCGGATCTGTTGCCGTTGCCTTAACTTCATCGCCATCTTCAAGGCCAGGATTCGGTACAGTCCAGCTACCATCTGGGCCTGCAACAACAGTCGCTGTAGTGCCATCTGGGAATGTCACAGTTACTGTTGAACCTGGTTCTGCCGTACCTGTAATCGGATCTGTACCATTGATTGGATCTATAACTGGAGCATCAGGAGCAGTTGTATCTTTTTGTTTTGTGTCATCTGTTTTATCGTCGCTATTATGAGCCCACCACAAAATTCCTGCTGCGGTTAGCGGTACAGATAACCATGCCCATGGAGATGCAGCTCCATCATGATAAAGTAGTGGTTCAATACTATCGATATAACTATAAGTAATATGTTCTAATAATGCACCATTAGCATCAGTAAATTGTACCCAAATTAACTTGTGATTATCATCTTCAAAAACCAGACTATTATCGGTTGAATAATTACCACCATTAAAGAAATCAACTATTACTATTTGTTCACCATTTTTTAAAGTAATAATTGCATTTCTACCGTCTTGTCTAATTTCAGAAACATCATCTTTATTTACTTTTATTAAAATAACTGATGCTTCGGAAAGAGAGACTGTATCCTTTGTCGTAATTTCTAAGGTTTCGTGACTCTCCTTAGAAACTACCCTTATCTCAGACATATTTCTTCCCCTTCGTAGGATTATTTAATTAAACCAATCCAATTTAGAGCTCTTAAATTTTATGAAATAAGAAGAGCCCAAATTAAGGAATAAATTAGATAAAACAAAGGCCAACCTCAACGCACAACTCAATTATAAACATGAATTACGTCACAAAAAAAACAACAAAGAGGAGTTTATTTATTAACCAAAATAAAAAAAAATATATTATTTATTATTTTTCAAAGTATTAGAATTTAAAAAAAATCATAATATGCTTTTAATTTTTTTATGCTTTAAAACACAAACAATAAAAACCACATATTTAAAACAAGATATTTCCTTTATTAATATCTATATGGTTTTTAAACATTTAAAAACCATATGGATATACATTTATTTATCTTTCTCGCAACGCTTCTTTGGCTTTATTAAATGGTTTAAGTAAGTAATCAAGTACTGTTTTTTGACCAGTACGAATATCTACTGTTGCCACCATACCCGGTGTAATACCAAACGCTTTACCTTCTTTATTGTAAAGCTTGTCAGAATCAGTGCGGATATAAACACGATAATAGAATTGATCCTGTTTTACTTCATCACGAATGGTATCTGGTGAAATAATAGTAACCTTACCTTTTAAACCACCATAAATTGAGTAGTCATAGGCAGTGATCTTAACCAGTGCTTCTTGTCCCGGACGAATAAAGGCAATGTCGCGCGGTAAAATACGCGCTTCAATAAGTAGTTGTTCATCAATCGGTACAATCGTCATTAGTTTACCGTTTTGTGGAACAACACCACCATGGGTAGTCACTGCAATTTCTTTGACAACACCACGTACCGGTGCTCTGAACACTGCACGATCTAAACTGTCACTACGACCCAGTACGATTTGTTGTTGCGTTTCGCTATCCGTATTCGCTTTAGATAACTCTTCACGCGCTTTCACATAGTACTGGTTCTGCGCATCATTCATTTTGTTTTGTAAATCATTTGCTTCACGACGTAAACGTAAAACCTCAACCTCACTTGCTGCACCTTTAGCCACCAGCGGTTCTGTCATCGCCAGTTCTTGTTGTACTAACTGTAGAGCTTGCCTAAAACCCGCAAGGGTTTCTTCGAGATTGGCTCTACGAGATGTATACAATGCAGTTTCTTCCTGTACTAACTTTGGTTCTTTCATCACAATTTCAGGAAAAACTAAAGGTGTACCGTTTACTTCCGCACGCAAACGCGCTGCTGTCGCTTGAGCAGAGATCAGTAAAGATTTTGATTCACCAACATTTGATGCAAAACGGGTTGGATCAAGCTGCGCAAGAATTTCGCCCTTTTGAACGATGTCACCTTCTTGTACATTCAGCTTGGTTAAAATACCGCCTTCTAAAGACTGGATGACCTGCTCTTTAGATGATGGAATGACTTTACCCGTACCAGTAGAAACTTCGTCAAGTTTAAATACCCACGCCCAGATAAAGAAAATAACCAAGCCAATGCCCACAATCCAGATCACTAGACTGGCACGTGGTAATGGTGGCTCACTATAAGAGACATTCATTGAACGGGTGAGTTGTTGTTCTTGTTGTGGTTCGCTCATGAATTACCCCCTTGGCTCACTTGTTTTTGTTGGGCTGTTGATTGATTGAGTACCTGATCTCTTGGACCGTCCATCACGATTTTGCCTTCATTCACGACAATAATACGGTCTACAAGTTCTAATACAGCGCGGCGGTGGGTCGCAACGACCAAGGTCCGATGTGCCAGCCAACCTTTTAAATGATCAATCAGTTGTTTCTCTGCCACGTCATCAATGGCTGCTGTCGGTTCGTCTAACAATAAAATGTTAGGTTGACGAATCAATAGACGAGCCAGTAACAATGCTTGTTTCTGACCACCAGAGAAACCAACACCACCTTCTAAAATCAGGTGATCAAGCCCTTCTTTTTTCTCTTGAACAAAAGGTAATGCACCCGTTACCACTAATGCACGAAGAATCTCTTCATCCGTTGCAAGCGGTGCGCCCAAAGTGAGGTTTTCACGAATCGTACCGTAGAAAAGATGCGCATTCTGGTTGAGTAAGCCCATATCACGACGTACATCAGACGGATCAATTAATGAAAGATCCAGACCATCTAAATGTACTGCGCCTTGAGTTGGAACTTGCATACCCGATAGAAGCTGGAGCAGTGTTGATTTACCTGCACCGTTACGCCCCAATATTGCAATTTTTTCACCAGCGCGAATTTTTAAATGACGAACCGCAAGGCTAGGACGCGGTTCATCCTCACTATATTGAAACAAGACATTTTTTAGTTCGTAATCGCCATTTAAAACAGCCTTATGTACCAGATGAGAACGCTCTGGCTGATCAATCGGACGTTGCATAAGCTCATCTAGGCTTTGTTTTGCAACTTTCGCCTGCTGTAAACGCCCTAAAACACCTGTGATATGACTAATCGGTGCCAACATTCGTGAAGATAAAATTGAACAAGCCACTAATGCACCTGTCGTCATTTCACCATCCATCACCGCAAAACACCCCACCAAAACGACAAGTGCGTAGGTCAAACCTTGAATCTTTTGGGTCCATGCCATTAAGGTACCGACAATTTTACGCTGTCTCATACCAATGTCAGCTGAAACTTCGTTCATGTGGTTCCACTGGTTTTGGAAGCGAGACTCAGCACGTAATAACTTGATGTCTTCAATACCCTGCACCGCTTCAACAAGAATGGCGTTACGGATTGAGGACTCTCTCATGCCCTCTTGTGCGAGTTGCGCTAGCTTTTTCTGTGCCAGAATACCCGGCAAAAGCATAAGTGGCACAACCAACAACATCACCCAAAACAGTTTTCCACCGATAATCGCAAAAATGATCAGGAATAGGAAAAAGAACGGAAAATCTGCCATCGCAGTAATGGTGGTTGAAGTCACCAGCTCACGAACACCTTCCAGCTCACGAATCTGGGAAATAAAACTACCTGTAGACTTTGAGCGGTCTTTATTTCTGATGCGTAAGGCATGACCAAATACACGATCAGACACTCGTAAGTCAGCACGTTTACCAATAATATCGGATAAATAAACTCTAGCTACACGTAAAGTAAACTCAAAAAGCGCTGCAATGAGTACACCACCTGCCAACACCCATAAAGTCGGGATAGACTGTGAAGGTACAACACGATCATACACTTGCATTGAGAAAATAATGGTTGCCAGGGCCAGTACATTTGCAATCAGTGAGGCAAACATAATGTCAACGTAGCGTTTCCAGTCTCTTAAAACAATCGACCAGAACCAGCTCGCTTCGTATGGTTTGATATATTCGTCAATACGCGCATCGGGAATAGACGTTTCAGGGCGCAAAATATAAATATTTTTGACCGTATCTTTCAAAGCACTTAAAGACGCATTTTGCGAAAGTCCCTGATCCCCACTAAACTGGATACTGACATTTCCTTGAGTATCGGCCTTATCAATTACACCAACTTGTCCGTCATTAAACTCGACCATGACCGGTAAACGC
>NZ_JAKUKO010000007.1:0-172037 GCF_022449185.1 Acinetobacter pittii | reverse complement strand
CGAACTCAGAAGTGAAACCTCTTAGCGCTGATGGTAGTGTGGGGTTACCCATGTGAGAGTAAGTCATCGCCAGCTCATTATTCCAAACACCCCCATTCTAATGAGTGGGGGTGTTTTTTATGCGCGGAATTTAATTTTTAATAAAAGATAGGATTTGTATTCTTGCTGTATTCTATGAATATAATGATGAACTCTATTATTTTGGGTACGTTCATGAAAATCAATTCTTTCTCTCCAATACCTGAAGATGATGAAGAGCTATCTTTGCCTGCATTGATTTATTGGGCATCTCTAGGTGATATCGATCAAGTAAAAGAATTACTAATAGAGGGAGAAAATCCTAATCAGATAGATGATGAGGGATATAGTGCTCTACAAGCAGCTGCTGAAAATGATCATTTAGAGATAGTTCAACTCTTAATTGAAAAAGGTGCGCATGTCGCTTACAAAAGTGAATACACAGCATTAGAGCTTGCAGAAATGGCTGGTAATACTGATGTAGTGGAGTATTTAAAGAGTTTATAAAATTAAAGGCCTCTTTTGTTTAGAAAAGAGGCCTTTTGTGCAATTAAGACAAATGATATTTCTGTAGTTTCTCAACAATGGATTGAAGACCTTTTACTTCAAATTCATTAGCTTCGAATTTTTCATCTTTATTACGTTTAAATATATCTCTTATCTCTATTACAGCATTCGGGTCAATAATACTTAAACTTGAGGTGACTTGACGTATTTGGCTAATAGAACGAGAGCCATTTGTTGAACCATAGCCAATAAATGCAGCAGGTTTACTACCCCACTCCTTACCGACATAATCAAGTGCATTTTTTAAAGCTGGGCTGTAACCATGGTTGTATTCTGGGCTAATGAAGATAAATGCGTCTGCTTGAGCAATTTTGTCTGCCCATTCTTGTTGTTTAGGTTGATCATAAACCCCAGTAGCAGGTGGGTGAGAGCCTGAAAATAACGGTAAATTCCACTCTTTTAAATCAATTATTTCTGTCTGAAAATCTTCTAGATTAAATGATGGAATTGTGGATTCTAGCCAATTGGCAACTTTAATTGCTGTACGTCCTTCACGAACACTTCCTACGATAATATAGACCAGCATGTATTTTTCCTAAGAATTTTTATCTTTATAACTTAATTCATTCTATAGGTAGGAGAGAATATAGAATTTGTAAGGATTCTTATGTCACTAATAAAAACTGAATCATAAAAAAGCCCTCATTTAGAGGGCTTTTTTATTTACATTAGCTTAATGCCTTGTTGGCCTTCAGGAGTAACCTTAAATATTTCTACTTCAAAGGTAATATTTTTCCCAGCTAATGGGTGATTAAAATCAATTTCTGTAATGTCATCATTAACTGATTTTACTACACCGAATAAGGTGGTTTTTGCCTTATCTTCAAATTCGATCATGTGACCAGGAATAGGGCGTTGTTCAAACTTAACTGTATCGAAAGTTTGAACATTTTCTGGATTCCACGGACCAAAAGCCTCTTCTGGTGGAAGGTGTACTGTACGGCGGTCACCTGCACGTAAACCGAATAATGCTTTTTCGAAACCTGGTAAAAGGTTTCCGTCACCAATAGTCAGACTAACTGGCTCTTCACGGCTACGTGTATTGTCAATTTCTACACCATTTTCGATAGCTACAGAAAAGTGTAGGTCGACTTTAGAGCCTTCTTGGATACGAATTTCTTCGTTAGGTTGAATAATTTCGGTCATATTATGCATCCGAATTTTGGTTACGTTGCTTCTCAAGGAAGAATGTATCAATGAGTAGCAAAATCGTACCTAGAGTGATGGCACTGTCCGCAATATTAAAAGCTGGAAAGTGATGATTTTGGTAATAAACATGAATGAAATCGACCACATAACCTAGGGTAATACGGTCAATTAAATTGCCTAAAGCTCCACCTAAAATTAAAGCGATGGCTACAGGTAGCACCACCATTTTTTTGGGCATACGCATTAACCAAAATACAAAAAGTACTGAAACTAAGCCCGCTAAAGATGTGAAGAAATAGCGCTGCCATCCTCCTGCATCAGATAAAAAGCTAAAAGCTGCACCATAGTTATGCAATAGTGTCCAGTTTAAAAATGGAAGTACAGGTACAGGATCTGCATAGTTTAGATGTGTACTCGCAATCCATTTTGTCCATTGATCCAATACAATGGCAAGGACTGAAAGTCCAAGCCAAATCAGATTATGTGGATAAAACTGGAATAAGCCTTTTTTAGCTTGTGAATTAGGCATATTTTCTCACTTCGCCACGACCAGTGACGTTCACAATACAACGACCACATAAACCAGGATGATCGGCATGTGTATTTACATCTGGAAGGACGTGCCAGCAACGTGCACATTTTTCACCTTCAGCTGCAGATATTTGTACACGTAAGCCTTCCATTTCAGTTGCTTCACCTTGCTCAGCAAATGGATGTACTACTACTTGCGAAGTAATAAGAACAAAACGGAGTTCATCAGCCAGTTGGTTTAAAACTGTTTGTAATGATTCACTTGCCCAAAGTTCAACTTTGGCTGAAAGATTACTGCCGACAAGTTTAGCGTTACGCGCTGCTTCAATCTGTTTATTTACTGCAGATTTTACGCTAATCAATGTTTGCCAATCTTCTTCAGAAAGCAAGTTTGCTTTTGATGAAACAGGTAAGTCATACCATTCTGAAGTAAATACATATTTTTCAGTTTGTTCTGGAATCAATGGCCAAGCTTCTTGAGCGGTAAAGCTTAAGATTGGGCTCATCCAACGGATAAATGCTTGGACAATATGATAAAGCGCTGTTTGAGCAGAACGACGTGCCTGAGAATCCGCTTTAGTGGTGTATTGACGGTCTTTGATAATATCTAGGTAGAAACCACCTAAGTCATTAATACAGAAGCTTGTTAACGCACTACACACCACATGGAAGTTCATTTCTTCATAGGCAGTGATAATGGTTTGTTGTACTTCATTCGCACGTTGTAAGATGTATTGATCTAGAGCGATAAGGTCATCTACAGCTAAAGCATCTGTACTTGGTTTGAAACCATTTAGGTTCGCAAGCAAGAAGCGTAGAGTATTACGAATACGACGGTAGCTATCACTTACACGGCTAAAGATTTCTTTTGATGCTGCGATTTCATAACGGTAGTCACTAGAAGCTACATATAGGCGTAAACCATCGGCACCAAGCTGTTTGATGATTTCTTCAAGCGGAATATAGTTGCCTAAAGATTTCGACAATTTACGGCCATTTTCATCAACGGTAAAACCATGAGTTAACAAGGCTTTATATGGCGCACGATTGTGAATTGCCATAGACGTTAATAAAGAAGATTGGAACCAGCCACGGTGTTGGTCTGAACCCTCTAAATATAAGTCAGCAGGGCTTTCTAATTCATCACGTTGCTCAAGTACAGCGTAATGCGTTGTACCAGAGTCGAACCATACATCGAGTGTATCGCGAACAGCGTTATATTGTTCAGCATCTTCACCGATGAAGTCTTTTGCTTCACGTTTGAACCATGCTTCGATGCCTTCTTCTTCGATCAGTTGAGCAACTTCTTCGATGAGTTCAGGTGTACGCGGGTGTAATTCGTTCGTATCTTTATGAACGAAGAAAGGAATTGGAACACCCCAAGTACGTTGACGTGAAATACACCAGTCCGGACGGCCTTCGATCATTGATTCAATACGGTTTTTACCCCAGTTCGGTACAAACTCGATATCATTTTCAATGGCATTAAGCGCACCTTCACGTAACCCTTTTTGATCCATGCTAATGAACCATTGTGGTGTAGCACGGAAAATAATAGGAGTTTTATGGCGCCAGCAGTGTGGGTAGCTGTGTTTAATTGGTTGATGAGCCCATAAACGGCCTACAGCGCCCAAAGCTTCAATAATCTTTGGATTGGCTTTATAGATGTGTTCACCAGCATAGATTGGAGCAGTTGGGAGATAAACACCGTTACCACCCACTGGATTGTCTACTTTAAGGTTATATTGAAGACCTACTTTATAGTCGTCTGCACCGTGGCCAGGCGCTGTATGTACGGCACCTGTACCGTTTGTTGCAATAACGTGCTCACCTAAAATAACCGGAACTTGACGATCAGTAAGTAGAGGATGTTGTAGGGTAAGATTTTCAAGAGCCGAACCAGTAAAATCAGCTAAAACAACTGGGTTTTCAAGCTTGTAACGCTCAATCGCTGAAGCAACTAAGTCTTTAGCAAGAATGAAGTTTTGCTTACCGCGCTCAGTTGTCACTTGCACCAATTGATATTCAATTTCGGCATGCAACGCAACGGCTTGGTTAGCTGGTAATGTCCATGGTGTAGTGGTCCAGATCACGATATCTGTCGGATCTTGAACTTCTACGTTTAAACGGACACTTAAATCTTTGAGATCAACAACACCAAAACCAACGTCAATTGCGTCAGATTTTTTATCTTCGTATTCAACTTCTGCTTCAGCAAGAGCTGAACCACAGTCCATACACCAGTTCACTGGCTTTAAGCCTGGCTGGATATGGCCATTTTTCTGGATGAGACCTAGAGCACGAACAATATCAGCTTCTTGTTTGTAATTCATAGTGAGATAAGGATTATCCCAATCACCTAAAATACCAAGACGTTTAAAGTCAGTACGCTGTAAATCAATTTGTTTTAGCGCGTATTCACGGCAAAGTTTACGGAAAGTTGCTGCGTCAACTTTTTCGCCCACTTTACCCACTTTCTCTTCGACTTTTAGTTCGATTGGCAAGCCATGACAGTCCCAACCTGGAACATATGGTGCATCAAAACCTGAAAGCGTACGGCTTTTTACAATAACGTCTTTGAGTACTTTATTGACCGCGTGACCCAAGTGAATTGTACCGTTCGCATATGGAGGGCCATCATGCAAAATATATTTTTTCTTGCCAATACGCGATGCACGAATCTGCTGATAAATGTTGTCGGTATACCACTCTTCTAACCATTTCACTTCACGTACTGCCAAATTTGCTTTCATTGCAAATTGAGTATCCGGCAGGTTTAGCGTGGCTTTGTAGTCCACTGCATTCTCAGGAGTTTGCTTATCGCTCATGCAAGTTTTCTTCCAGTTTAATCAGCTTGGGAGCTGACATGTTTTACAATCAAAATTCGAATTAAAAAGGAAATTGTGTCGTGTCGTTACGATATTGTCGTAACTGTTGCACGTCATTATCAATTCCTGCCTTAAGTGCCTCAAGCGAAGGGTAGTTCAATTCACCATGAAGATAGTGAAGAAAAGTCACCCGCATAAATAAGCCATACAGATTAGCAGAAACATCAGGGAAATGTACTTCTAATCTCCATTCTGGATGTTCTTGCTGAATGGCGGGACGTGTACCGACATGACCTGCGCCATAGAGGCTATTTTCATGATATCCGGCAATTCCCGGTTTCTCTGGTGTTTCTTGGCGTACTTTTTCAGTGAGTGAAGTTGTTTCGCAAATGACTTCAACGCCATAAATACCGTTTAAACAAGGTTTGTGGCGGTTGAGACGAACATTAATGGTTGGAAAATCAAGAGTTCGTCCAATTTGGTCGCCATATTGGACACGTCCAGTAATACTGTACGGACGGCCTAATAATTTAGCTGCTAAAGCGAGATTACCCACTTGAAGTACTTGGCGAATACGGGTTGAACTTACGCGTTCACCTTCAAGTTCAATGGTATGTAAATTTGTGACTTGGAAGCCATAATCTTTTAAAAATTCACTATTGCCTTGGCGGTCTTTACCGAAATGAAAGTCATCCCCTAAAACTAATGACTGGGCATTTAATTTATTTTTTAATAAATCTGCGAAGGCAGATGCGCTCATGCTACGGAAATGTTCATCAAATTTAGCAACCGCAATATAGTCAACGCCAAGCTCAGCTAGGTATTCAACTTTTTCCCGTAATGAATTAATACGAGGAGGTGCATCGTAACCTTTAAAGAACTCAAGAGGTTGTGGCTCAAAAATCATGACCAAAGTTTTTAAGCCTTGTGCTGCAGCAATGTTTTTGAGTTGAGCAATCATCGCTTGGTGGCCTAAATGGACACCATCAAAATTACCAATAGTCACCGCTGTTTGAGGTAACTGAAAATTGGGCGATAACGCATTAAGACGAAGCAGTTTCATGAACTTAAAATATGGCTATTTTTGCAAGGGCTATATATTGCCATAATCTCACAGATTCGTCTTGTTGTTGTGTTTTTACTCAGTTATTTTTCAATATGAATATCTTTATATTTAAAATATTGATGAATTAAATAAAAATAAATCAATTTTTCTTATTATTAGTTTGCTCTACTATGCCTTTATCCACTCTTTGATTAGAGAACTAAGATGAAAAAACCTTTTTATCAATTAAATCAAAGCAAAGATGTTATACGACATTTTACCCCAAATTGGTTTACAGCGACTATGGGTACTGGCGTGGTGAGTATGATTTTAATCCAGCTGCCATTTGCTCAATCTTTTTTATTCACGTTAGCAACTTGGTTATGGCAATTTAATATTATCTTATTCAGCGTTTTTTCAGTTCTTTATTTATTGCGGTGGTTTCTTTTCCCTCATGAAGCGAAGCAAATTTTTAATCATCCAAATATGAGCTTGTTTTTAGGGGCTATCCCGATGGGGCTCGCAACGATATTAAACGGGTTTCTAAGCTTCGGTTTTGGGCTTTACGGTGAAGTCGCAATCCATATCGCCCAAGCTTTATGGTACATCGATGTCTTTTTAGCGCTAGCAATTGCGTGGATTGTGCCGTTTTGCATGTTTAGCCGTCAGAACCATCAGTTACATACGATGACCGCAATCTGGCTTTTACCTGTAGTTGCTTGTGAAGTAGCAGCAAGTTCTGCGGGGATGTTGGTTGCACATTTACCAGCAGATGTGCACAGCTTTCATCTATTACTGGCTGGTTATGTGCTCTGGGGAATCTCTGTTTTACCAGCATTCGCTATTTTGACAATTTTAATGTTGCGTATGGCTTTGCATCAGTTACCTGAAAAAGAAGTCGCTATTTCTAGCTGGCTCTCTTTAGGTCCTATTGGTACAGGTGCATTAGGTTTATTGTTATTAGGCCAGCAGGCACAAAGAGTAGCGCCAAACGTAGGATTTAACCAATTTGCGAATATCTTTCAAGCCTTAGGAGTTGTAGGTAGTCTCGTGCTTTTAGGCTTTGGGTTATGGTGGCTTGGTCTTGCGATTTTAACAACGCTTCGTCACGCAAAGACAGGTATTCCATTTAACTTGGGTTGGTGGGGCCTAACTTTTCCATTAGGCGTATTTATTCTCGCACTATTTAACTTAGGACATCAGGTTGAAGTTGTATTTTTACAATACGTTGCTGTGGCATTGAGTTTTTTATTATTGGCAATGTGGGGCGTGGTAATGAAGAAAACGCTTGCAGGCGCATATAGCGGTCAACTGTTCTTTTCACCGTGTTTAATCGCTTTACAACAAAAAGTGCAGTAATGATGAAAAGGTGCAAAAAGCTTTTGCACCTGATTTATACTTATTTTCTAACTTATTTAATTTTGATTTGAGCTTTTTGAATGAACACTGATATTGCTTTAATTATGGCACTTCCTAATGAATCTAAGGGTCTATTTGAACAAGCAGGTGTAGAAGTCCATTACAGTGGTATTGGTAAGATTAATGCTGCCTTTAAAGCGTTTGAAGTTATTCAAAAAACAGGATGCAAAACTTTAATTAACCTCGGTACAGCTGGAAGCTCTGCATTTAATCGACATGATTTGGTCGAAGTAAAAACTTTTGTACAACGTGATATGGATGTTTCTCCCTTAGGTTTCGAAGTGGGGGTAACGCCGTTAGATGATCACTTGCCAGCTGAAATTCATCTTCAACCACATTTTGCTGATTTGCCAAAAGCAATTTGTGGAACTGGAGACTCATTTGAAACAGGTCATCCAAAAGTCGCGTGTGATGTCGTGGATATGGAAGGCTATGCTTTAGCCAAAGTATGCCATAAGTTAGGCGTACGACTAATTTCGGTGAAGTATATTACTGATGGTGCAGATGACACCGCACATTTGGATTGGGAAGAAAATTTATTGTTAGGCGCCCAGAAACTTTTAGCTCTTTATCAAAACCATTTCTAAAAAAAGATCGGCAAATTTGCCGATCTTTTTTTGTTTTAACGAGGCAATACGCCGTAGAGCATCAGGTGGACTGTATGCTCAATCGAACGCTGGAACATACTGCGGTTACGAAGCGTTTTACCGGTCACCATTTCCATTTGAGTTGCAAAATCTGCATAGTTTTGCGTAAGGCCCCAAATATTTAAGATTAATAATTCTGGGTCGATATCTGGGGAAATCTTTCCTTCTTCTTGCCAAGTCTGAATGACCTTGGCTTTGCGCTTAAATAGCTTTTTCAAAGGCCCTTTCAGTATAGGTAAAATATGTGGAGCGCCTTGAATAATTTCTAATGCAAACAATCTAGATGCTTTAGGTTGGCTACGAGACAGTTCGATTTTTTGTATTAAATAGTGAGATAAGGCTTCGGCTGGTTCTAATTCAGCTTCTAAAGTTTGTAATGGGGCCAACCATTTTTGTAAAACGGTTGTGAGCACTTCTACATATAAAGACTCTTTATTTTCATAGTAATAGAAAATATTCGACTTATGCATGTCGGCGAGTTGGGCAATTTCATCCAGACTTGCTCCACTGAACCCATAGACTGAAAATACGTCAAGGGCGGCAGCAAGAAGCTGATTGCGCTTTTGGGTACTCTTTTTTTGTTCCATCTGCTGCATAATTAAAAAAATAATACTCCCATTGTAAGGGAAATTGTTTGATTTGTGCACAGGTGTCTTGCTTTTTTAATCAAAAAACAGCTAGTTATTTGCGTAATAGATATACTATTGTGCAAAAAATAGAGAGATTCACTATTTTATTGTTATTCTTAAAAATATTTTTTTATTTTCGCCCTAAAAAAGAGCAATAAAACAGCAGTTTTATTGCTCGTAAATTGGGCATTTTTCGGTTGAACAGTTGTCACTACTCATCACAACCTTAAGTTGCCAAAATCGCATCGAGTACTTGTTGCTCAAGCTGAGCAAAAGTAATGCTTTTTTTACGCGGACGCGGCAAATTAACTTGGAAACTTTGAGCAATCTTGCCCTTATCTAATAAGATAATACGATCAGCCAATTGCACTGCTTCACTTACATCGTGTGTGACCAAAATTGCAGTAAAGCCTTGCTCCTTCCACAAGCGCTCAATCAAGCTTTGCATCTCAAGCCGAGTTAGAGCATCTAATGCACCCAAAGGTTCGTCTAGCAACAATATACGTGGCGTATGTGATAGTGCACGGGCTAGGGCAGTACGCTGACGTTGACCACCTGAAAGCTGGGAAGGCCATTGTCCCGCTTTTTCTTTTAAACCTACTTTTTCTAGTAATTCTTCTGCTAAAGCATGTTGCGCTTTTGGTAGCCCAAGTTGAACGTTTTGAAGAATATTTCTCCAAGGAAGTAAACGAGGATCTTGGAACATTACTCGAATATCATCGTTCGTAATGCCTTCACGTAAATGTCGGGCAGATTTAAATTTGATTTCCCCAAAGCTGGCTTTTTCAAGTTGAGCAATTAAACGGAGTAACGTACTTTTGCCACAACCACTTCGACCAACAATTGCTAAAAACTCACCCGGCTGGATGTGTAGGTCAAGATCTTCGAGGACCTTTACCTCACCATAGAATTTATAAAGTTGCTCGATCAGAATCTCTGCTCCTAATACAGGTTCTTGAGATTCTGTTGGTTCTTCCGGAATGAGCTGCACTTCATTCTGATTAATATTTAAATTCAGATTTGTCATGTTCTAAGCTCCCTTATTTCTGATATCCAGAGTGCCAACGTAGTAAATAGCGTTCTAAAAGCTGTGCTAAAACATCTGCTAGTTTGCCTAGTAAGGCGTACAGAAGAATACCGACCAGAACTATATCTGTTTGTAAAAACTCACGTGCATTCATGGTCATATAACCAATACCTGCTTGAGCTGAAATGGTTTCAGCGACAATGAGCAATACCCAAACCAAACCTAAAGCAAAGCGTAGACCCACTAAAATAGAAGGCATTGCACCTGGCAAAATAATTTCTTTGTAAAGCTGCCAGCGAGAAAGGCCGTAACTTTTACCCATTTCGATCAATTGTGGGTCAACTGACCGAATACCGTGATAGGTATTAATATAAATCGGGAAGAAAACACCTACTGCGACTAAGAATAATTTCGCTGTTTCATCAATACCGAACCACAAGATGACGAGTGGGATAAGTGCTAAGGCTGGGATGTTACGAATCATTTGTAAGGTCGTATCGAGCAGTGTAGAGGCGAAACGCGAAGACCCGTTGAGTAGGCCTAATAACAAACCTAAACCGCCGCCTATCAGAAGGCCAAGCAGTGCACGACCAGCACTGACTTTAACGTGCTGCCAGAGTTCACCACTCACCAGTAGATGCCAAAAAGCGGAAACTACAGCAGTAGGTGCGGGTAAAATACGGCTTTCTAAAAGACCCGAACTTGAGGCAATTTGCCAAACAACTAATAGAAGAATAGGGAAAATCCAAGGCAGCAAACGCTGCCCGATTTGTTTTGTTCCACGTGAAACAACACTTTCAGCTTTGCTCATGCAGGCTCCTTGACGGAACTATTTTGCTTCTTCTCGTCTGGAACATAATTGTTGGCAATAATTTCACCGAATGGACCGGTTAAATTTGGCTGAGCAAGTTTAGCGCGAGTTTCAATTGGTAATAACGGGAATACTAACTCTGCAAAACGAATTGATTCTTCAAGGTGTGGATAGCCTGAGAAAATGAAAGTATCAATACCTAAATCAGCATATTCCTGAATACGGGCAGCAACGGTTTCAGGATCGCCTACAAGTGCTGTACCTGCACCACCACGAACTAAACCAATACCAGCCCAAAGGTTTGGAGATACTTCTAGTTTGTCTCGATTACCGCCGTGGAGAGCCGCCATACGTTGTTGGCCTACAGAATCCATTTGTGCAAATTTTTTCTGTGCGGCAGCAATAGTCGCATCATCAAGATATTGGATAAGCTCGTTCGCTGCTGCCCAAGCTTGTTCGTTGGTTTCACGAACAATCACATGCAAGCGAATACCATAAGTTAATTTGCGGCCTTTAGCCTCAGCTTTAGCACGAACATGTTCGATCTTTTGTTTGACAGCTTCTGGTGGTTCCCCCCAAGTGAGGTAAGTATCCACTTGCTCAGCAGCCAAATCGACAGCGACGTCTGAAGAGCCACCGAACCAAAGTGGTGGGTAAGGCTTTTGAACAGGTGGGTAAAGTAGTTTTGCATCATCCACTTGTAAACGTTCACCATGGAATGTAAAAGCTTCACCTGTATGTGAGCGTGTCAAAATCTCACGCCAGATTTTTACGTATTCATTGGCAGTTTGATAACGCGTTGAGTGATCTTCATATAAGCCATCACCGCGTAATTCAGTCTCATCACCACCCGTCACTAAGTTGAGTAACACGCGGCCATTCGACAAACGGTCAAACGTTGCAGCCATACGTGCTGCCAAAGCTGGAGTGGTTACCCCTGGTCGTAATGCAACTAAAAATTTAAGGTGTTGAGTTGCATCAATTAGGCTAGCCGCCGTAATCCAAGGATCTTCACATGAACGACCTGTTGGAATAAGTACACCTTCATAACCTAAATTATCTACTGCCACAGCAATTTGCTTCATATAGGCATGGTCAACCTGACGAGCGCCTTTACTTGTACCTAAATAGCGACTATCACCGTGGGTAGGAATAAACCAGAAAATTTTCATGTGCATTACCTATATGTCTATTGAAATTACTTGGCAATCCAAACAGCTTGCTTGATGCTGATTGGCTTTGGAATGATGCCTTGTTGAGTAAAAATGTCTGCGAGTTGCTGCTGCTCAGCAATCACTTTGCTGCTGAGTGGAGCTGCCGATGAAGGACGAGGACGTCTTTTAATGAATAAATCACTGGTTGCAGGCTTAAGTCCTGTGCTTTGCCCAATGGCACCTGCAGTTTCTGCTTGATGGCTTTGAACCCATTTATCAGCTTGATTAATTTGTTTGATGAGCCCTGAAACAGCTTTAGGATGTTGTTTAATAAAATTTGGGGCCGCTAAATAAAATGTATAGTTCGGGCTTAAGCCTTTACCCGATGCAAGAACACGCGCTTGGTCTTCTAGTTGTGCTGAAGCAAAGTAAGGATCCCAAATTGCCCATGCATCAACAGCACCCTTTTGGAATGCTGCGCGAGCATCGGCAGGAGTAAGCCAGATCGGAGTAATGTCACTCCAGTTTAGGCCTGCTTTACGTACGGCTTGTACAAGTAAGTAATGTGAACTTGAACCTTTTTGCAGCGCAATACGTTTGCCTTTAAGGTCTTTAAGCTGTTTGAGCTGCGAGTTTTTTGGAACTAAAATTGCCGATGCCAATGGCTTAGCCGCTTCATAAGCAATGTAATATAAAGGCTTGCCAGCCGCTTGTGCATAGACAGGAGGTGTATCTCCAGTAACGCCGACATCGAGTGAGCCAACAGCCAATGCTTCTAAAATTTGTGGACCAGCAGGGAACTCGTTCCAAGTAACTTGGGCATTTGGGAATTCTTGCTCAAATAGCTTTTGCTGTTTGGCAATTGCAAAGTTAATCGAGCTTTTTTGAAAACCAATACGAAGTTCTTTCACAGTTGGATCAATTGCCCAAGCTGGCGCTGCGATTGTTAAGCCTAATACAGTGACTGCACTGAGGCGCTTAATTAATTGTGTCCACTGACTCTTACTAAATAATGACTGATGTTGCATATTGATATCCTTGTTCCCCTTGAGGCAAGGCACAGCATTTATATGATTATTTAAGCCGTGCCCAAGCTGGGGTTATTTCAGTTTTAAAATGGCGTCTTGAATGGTGAGTTTGTTTGGAATGAGCTTTTGTGCATAAAAAGCATCAGCCACATATTGTTGTTCTTGTGCCACCTTGTCAGATATTGGCTGCACTCCGAAACCCATACGTGAAATGGAAGTTTTGAGTACATCAAACTCAAGTGCGGTAGGTTTTTCGAGTAACTTGGCAGCTTCATCCTGATGTGAACTTACCCACTCAGTGGTCTGGTTAAGTGTCTGTACAACAGTGTTGAGTACTTTCGGATTATTTTCTGCAAATTTACGGTCAGCTAAATAGAACTGATGATTACTCACCAAGTTTTCACCTGTTGCTAAAACTCGGGCCTGAATTTGATGTTCAGCTGCTGCAAAGAACGGGTCCCAAATGACCCATGCATCGACTGCACCTTTTTCAAAGGCAGCACGAGCGTCTGATGGCGGTAAATAAACTGGTTGAATATCACTTAAGCTTAAGTTGTTGGCTTCTAAAACTTTTAACAATAGGTAATGAACATTCGAGCCTTTGTTAAGAGCAACACGTTTGCCTTTTAAATCTTTAATAGATTGGATTGGAGAGTCTTTTTGTACCAATAGTGCTTCAGCTTTTGGCGCAGCAGGTTGGTTTGCGACATAGACTAAATTTGGATTGGCAGCCTGAGCAAAGATCGGTGGCGCTTCACCTGCTTCACCGAGTGAAACACTTCCTACGTTTAAACCTTCAAGCAATTGAGGGCCAGCAGGGAACTCGACCCATTTCACTTGCACGCCTTGTTCTTTTAATGCTTTTTCTAAGTCACCACGAGCCTTTAAAATAGGAAGAATCCCATATTTTTGATAGCCGATATTTAAGGTTGTGGTGGCTTGTTCCTCTTTTTTGGCACAACCACTTAACATCATCACTCCTGCAAGGCTGGCCGCGATGACTGAATATTTTGCCCATGAAGTGGTGTTGAAAAGTGCCATGAGATTTCGTGCTCCCCGAAAGAGAAAAAGAAAAAAATAATTGGATGAGCAGATACCCTAAATGGATTTTTATTTCAGAAAAAATAAATATTCGGTCTTTATTTATGCAAAAAAAAGCTAAACACAATAGGCTATAAACTTATGCGAAAAAAAGATTTATCTATTAGAAATATATTTAATGAATTTTGATTAAGTTGATGTAAATAAAATAAAAAATATTAAAACCTTAAAAAATTTAGATTTAAAAAAAAGTACAACCATAAATTAATCGTGTTTACGGTTGTACTTTTTGAACTAAGCTTATCTGAAATAAGAATATCTTAAAATTAACAAAGGCTAAGGAAGCAGTTTCTTAAAGACTAAAGAATTTCTCTGATAGTTATAGAGTGCCTGACGAGCATTTGGTAAGTCATCAACACTCACCTGATGAAAACCGTGTTCTAAGAACCAGTGAGCGGTTCGAGTCGTTAAAACAAATAATTGACGAATACCTTGTTCTTTTGCCTTTTCTTCAAGGAATTGCAAAATCTGGCTGCCACGGTTCGATTTACGATAACTTGGGTGTACTGCGACGCAGGCGATTTCTGCTGAACGTGTTTCATTAAATTCGGTTGGAATTGGATAAAGTGCAGCACACGCTAGAATCGTACCATCGCGCTCAATAACAGCGAACTGGCTAATCTCTTGCTCTAAACGTTCACGCGAACGATAAACTAAGATACCTTCTTCTTCTAATGGACGTAATAAATTCATTAAACCGCCCACATCTTGAATGTTGGCCATGCGAACTTCTTCATAATGCGCATCGGTAATCATGGTACCGATACCATCTCGAGTAAATAACTCTTCGAGAAGGGCGCCATCATAGGCATAAGAAATAAGATGAACGCGGTGTACGCCTGATAAAGATGCTTTTTTTGCCTGTTGCAAATGCAAAGTGAGTGTTGGGCTAATGGTTTGGTATTGTTGAATATAGTAGTCCAGTTGATGTGGGCTTAATTCACGTAATATTTGCTCATCTTCATTCAACAATCCTTGTTGCTCACCTAGAAAAATGAGTTTATCTGCTTTTAAATAAGTTGCTGTTTTAGTTGCAACTTCTTCTGCTCGCAAGTTGAAAACCTCGCCTGTAGTGGAGTAACCTGTTGGTCCTAACAGTACAATATTATGATTATCGAGGTGTCGATCAATCGCATCTGTATCGATAGAACGAACTTCACCTGTAAGCTGGAAATCCATGCCATCACGAATACCGTAAGGTTTAGCAGTCACAAAATTACCTGATACCACATCTATGCGAGCCCCGTACATTGGCGAGTTTGCTAAGCCCATAGAAAGCAATGCTTCGATTTCTAGGCGAATAGAACCTACAGCACTCATGACACAGCTTAAAGATTCACGTGTGGTAATACGGCTGTTATCATAAAAAGGAGTTTCGATTCCTTTTTCTTTAAGATTTTGATTAATTTGCGGACGTGCGCCGTATACGAGAATTAAGCGAATACCAAGAGAGTGCAATAAAGCAATATCGTGAATGATATGTTCGAAATTAGGATGACGGACTGCTTCACCACCAAACATCAACACAAATGTTTTATCGCGGTGAGCATTAATGTAGGGCGCTGAGTGTCGAAACCAGTGTACATAATGCTGGGTGTTATTATGTGACTTACTTACAGGCTTACTTGACATACCGATCTCGAATCAACAGCAAAAAGATATAAAGATGATTCTAAACAAAAAAGACTAAAGCCGCATGTTTTAGATAAAAAAACACCCAAATTGAAATTTGGGTGTTTAAATTTTTTTGATTAGTGAACAACTCTAATGATTTTATGACTTTGTTCATTCACTAATACGTAATTTCCGTTCACTTTATACCATTTTTGATAACGACCCGGTTTAGTCAATTTTTGGTGTTGACGATAGTCGATCACGTAACGTGAATGTCGATACTCATGCGGTACAACCTGACCTACTCTCCACGCATTACGATGGTCGTCTTTTTTAATCACTTTAACTGTTTTTACTTCATGGTTTTGATAGTTGCCATGATGATTATGATCATTTGGTGCTGCCATTGCTGTTGTTGCAACTAAGCCACTAAGTGAAAGAACAATCGCTGTTGTTAATTTTTTCATTGTAAACCTCGAATGATGAGTTAAATTTCAATAACTAAAGATTAGTGAACAATTGCAGATAAATCGTGGAGGCTAAGAAGAATAAATGTGAAAACTAATTGTGAAATAAGAAGAAATTAAGAAAATATCTAAAGTGAAAATATAAAAAAGCTTGTATTTTTAAGATAGATAAACAATAAAAAAGGATAAAACCCAAAGGCTTTATCCTTTTTTACTCAGCGATAGCGAGGGTCTATCGCCTTAAAAACCACGAATACTCACAATGCTATTAGAGTCTGTGTCGACTAAAATATAGTCATTGTTGATTTTGTACCATTGCTGATTACGGCCTGGTTTTGGCAAGTTACTGTCTTTATAGTCGACTTTATAGCCATTACCACGATAGTGCTGTGGCATAACATAGCCAGGCTGCCAGCGATGTTGTTTTAAGCGTTCAAAGCCACGTTCTTCGCGCATACGGCGTTCGTCACGGATACGATCTTCATCATGATCACGTCCAAATCCTGGCCCACGATCATTCCACTCACCGCGTGGCCCTCCACCTTTAGGTCCTTTGGGACCATGGCCTCGGTCAAAAGGAGGATCAGCAAAGCTCGCCATACTTGTGGTCAGTACGGTTATGCAAAGGGCTAAGATGGTGAACAACTTTTTCATGATGCATCCTCGTTTACATCTGATGTCTCTCATGTTGAATACTCTACGCGCAAAATGCAGAGAAACTGTGAAGATCATTTAATGGTTCAATTAAAATTACGGATAGATCAAGAGTTTTTATCAATAATAAAAAAGGCTTGTATATATCTTTTCAGGTATAGGCAAGCCAGATTTGATGATTGGCCGTAATTTAATCTAGCTTTTCATCTTTAACTTTTTTAATCCTGCGCATCAATACTTTGACCATTGAGTGCCAAGCTATCTTCACCCATTAAATAGAGATAGGCTGGCAAGATCGACTCTGGTGTAGGTAAGGTTTTCGGATCTTCTTGTGGGTAAGCTTTCGCACGCATTGCAGTACGTGTTGCGCCTGGATTAATGCAGTTAAAGCGAATATTTGGATAAGTATTCTCTGCTGCAAAAATTTTGCTCACTGCTTCAATTGCAATTTTGGAGACAGAATATGCGCCCCATAAAGCACGTGCTTCACGACCTACACCTGAACTGGTAAATACGACAGAGGCATTTTCTGATTTTTGCAAAAGTGGCAATAAGGCTTGAGTCAGGGCAAAAGGAGCTCGTAAGTTAACTGCCATCACGTCATCCCATACTTCGGTAGGATAATGTGCTAGCTCTACACGCTCACCTAAAATACCGGCATTATGCAAAATACCATCTAGACGTCCAAATTGCTTTTCAAGTGTATCGACTAAAAAGTCATAATCACGGTCAGAGGCACTTGAAAGTTGTAATGGTAAAATCGCGGGCTGAGGTGCGCCTAGACTTTCAATTTCATCATAAATCACTTCAAGTTTATTTAAGGTTCTACCATGCAGGACAACGGTTGCACCATGTAGGGCATAACTTAGAGCTGCAGCTCGCCCAATTCCATCACCAGCACCGGTAATTAAAATAATTCGATCTTTGAGTAGATCCGGACGAGGTTGGTATTCTGAATATTTCATTGGTAAACCTCCTTCTTTTTATATTGATAAAACAAATAGCCGTTAAAAAAGTCTATAAAACTCTTAAGTTAACTTATCATACGCTGATTTTCCTGTAGAGCAGGAAGCTTTTGACGTAACATATCGTGTAATTCTGTCACTGTATTTACAATCGAATCGGCCTGCCAAGCGGCTAAATCATCACGGTGTTCAATAGGCAAATAACCGTACGCAGCTAAAATAGTGTACATATTGGCATTGCGACCAGCATCGATATCACGTGGGTGGTCGCCCACATAAATAATTTCATCTGCTGAGATATTTAACTGTTTAGCAGCCAAATACATTGGTTCAGGGTCTGGTTTGGTTTTACTGACATCTTCAGGACATACCAAAACCGCACAGCGTTCTGTCAGATTTAACTTTTCTAAAAGAGATTCACTTAAACCGCGTGGTTTGTTGGTCACAATACCCCACGGAATTTGCGCAGCTTCTAACTCTTCTAAGAGTGGATACATACCTTCAAACAGATCTGTATCAACCACAATATTATTGCCGTAAATATCTAAAAAGTTTTGGCGATGTGCCAAGAAAATTGGATTGGCCACATCCAGCTCTGGATAAACCAATTTCACCATCGCACGTGCACCTTCAGACACCTGAGTGCGAATAAGATCGGCTTCTACAACAGGGCGTCTTGCATCACGGCACATTTGCTGAATAATACGAATGAAATCCGCAGCTGTATCGATAAGCGTACCGTCTAAATCAAATAAAACAGCTTTCATCATGCACCTGTATTAATCGTATGAACCATATAGTTAACGTCAACATTTGGCGCTAACCAGTAATGCTTGGTCAGTGGGTTGTAATGTAGTCCAGTCATTTCTTTTAAAGTAAGGCCAGCATTACGAATATCATGTGCCATTTCAGATGGTCGAATAAATTTATGATAATCATGCGTACCTTTTGGCAACATGCGTAGTACGTACTCTGCACCAATAATGGCAAATAAATAAGATTTTGGGTTACGGTTAATGGTCGAGAAGAACACATGGCCGCCCGGTTTAACCAGAGCCTGACAAGCTTTTACAATAGATGCCGGATCTGGAACGTGTTCCATCATTTCCATACAAGTCACCACATCGTATTGACCTGCTTGTTCTTGTGCTAATTCTTCTACAGGAATTTGACGATATTCAATATTTTGAACATTTTCTTGCTGAGCATGTAAACGGCCGACAGCTAGAGGTGCTTCACCCATATCGATGCCTAATACATCTGCGCCACGACGTGCCATGCTTTCGGCCAAGATGCCGCCACCACAGCCGACATCAAGTACTTTTTTACCAGCAAGACCGCCTGCACGTTCATCAATCCAGTTTAGACGTAGTGGATTGATCTGGTGAAGTGGGCGAAATTCAGAATGTTGATCCCACCATTTGGCAGCAAGTGCTTCAAACTTTGCGATTTCTTGTAAATCAACATTCAATTGCGACATGGTGCTACCTCTAAACTTGAGTTATCTTTTTGGATGTAGTTCGCCGTTAGTGTAGCGATTATTGGGAAAAAAGCGATAAACCCAATAAAAAACTTCACAGAAGCAAAACGAATTTAGCATATTTGTTTTATATTTAGGGCATAAGCTAATGCATAACAACTTAGAGGAAAAGCTGTAGCAATGAAAAAATTGGTTTTGGGTGGTTTGAGTGCAGCAATTATGGCCGTATCGGGTAGTGCAATGGCAGCAGATTTTGTTGCTGGTAAAGACTACACCGTGATTGCCAATCCAGGCAAAGTGGAAGTTCCGGGGAAAATCGAAGTTCGAGAGTTCTTTTGGTATGGATGCCCACACTGTTTTAAACTTGAACCGCATATGCAAACGTGGTTAAAACAGATTCCTAAAGATGTACGTTTTGTACGTACACCTGCTGCAATGAATAAAATGTGGGAACAAGGGGCGCGTACGTATTATACATCTGAGGCATTAGGTGTACGTAAACGCACGCATTTACCACTATTCCATGCGATTCAGGTGAATGGACAACAAATTTTTGATCAGGCTTCTGCTGCGAAATTCTTTACTCGTTATGGCGTACCTGAGCAGAAATTTAATAGTACTTACAACTCGTTTGCTGTGACGGCAAAAGTTGCTGAGTCAAATAAACTTGCTCAACAATACCAATTAACAGGCGTACCTGCAGTGGTCGTGAATGGTAAATATGTTGTGCAGGGTGAAGATGGTAAAGTCACTCAAGTTCTTAATTATTTAATTGAGAAAGAACGTAAAGCAAAATAAGTTGTTTAGGCTTTACTTCAAAAAATGGGCTTCATGTGAAGCCCATTTTTATATTTAATTTATCGTTAATTATCACGAAATAATTCAATTAATTTTGCTGATTTTCATCTTCAATCTGAAAATTTAAAACATCGAAATTAGCTGTTTGAGTCGGCAGTGATAATGCCTGATTAATATATAAATTAATTAATTTTTGACGAGAACCAATCGAACGCTGATAATAAGTAGAATTTAAAAGCAGTGATGCACCGTAAGTCAGTGACCAGATATAAGACAAATAATCACGAATCGACATATCATAATTCAATGATTTTAAATACTTTTCGGTAATATCTTTAATGGCTAAAATACGTTGCTGTCGAATTTCATAAAGCTCTTCGAAAAGATGCTTCAACTTAGACTCTGTCATCGTCAGATTTTCTTCAAGTTGATGCAATAGAATCGTTTTACCTGGGGCAAGTAAATGATGAAGCATGTAATGAGGAGCATACTCTTTGAAATCTGTATTATATTTTTTAGAAATTTCTAAAATTTGCTTTTCATTTTGAATAATGAGCTCAAGTAGAAGCTCATTTTTGCTTCTAAAATGCTTATAAAGTGTGCCTTTAGCAATATCTAGCTCGGCCACTAACTCATCTAGAGTAATTTCCTGATTGTTTTCTAATAACAACTTTTCTGCCACGCTCAGAATTTTTTCTTTACGCATCAAAAACTGTGTATGACGATCAAGATTCATAGGTATTCCCACACCAGTTTGGCCTAACTAATAGTTTACTTCCTGTAAAAAGAAAAAGACTTTTCTCGAAATTTTTAGCCTTTTTCTTTCTCTCTTTACGTATTACCACATAACCTGTTTTTTGTCATTTGCCGCTTCTATCGTTCCCAGTTTGCAATCCCTCTAAAGAGTAAACGAACTTGTGTAGAGGCATTTTCAATAAAGGCAGTTTGTTGCAGCTTGAGCTGTTCACCTTGATATTGTTTCGATAGGTTGAGCCACGTCATTGCCCATGTAAATGACATATTAGTCAAAATGGTAGATAAGACATTTAAGTCTTGAGGATTTTGAATATGTTTAAAATTTTCGAGTTTAGTAAGATCAGTTGTTAGATCTTCAATCAGAAATTCAATTTCTCGGGCAATTGCTGCACGGACTGTTTCTGAGCCGCCCCAACGTTCAGCAATCATAAATTGCCACTGCTTAGGACTATGATTAACCGCCTGAACAAATAGCTCAATACTGGTTTGAGTTTTAGCAGATTTATGCTGTAAATAACTTTGACCTAATTGATGTAAAACACTTTTTAAGTGTAGTGCGACTTGGTCGACCAGTTCCTTACCAAGTTCATCCATGTCTTGAAAATGACGATAAAACGCTGTCGGTACTAAACCAACTTCACGTGCAACTTCACGCAAGCTGATACTACTGAACGAACGCCCAGACGTGCTCAGATGCAAGGCTGCATCGAGAAGTGCCTGACGACTTTGCTGTTTTCGTTCATCGCGTATCGACATTAAAAGAACCTATTTAAACCGTGAGCCAAAGTCTAACAAAAAAGAGCAAACTTTCATAAAAAAAATAGTGAACAAGTGTTGACTGAGTGAACGGTTATAAATATAGTGTACATATGTTCACTATACGAACATGTGTTCACTCAAATAAATAGCCAGATACAAAAGAGGAACGTATGAACGCAACACTTAGCTATCAACCACATTGGGTTCGAGAAGATTTCGTTGATTTTGTCTTGCAGAAAATTAACGTGACTTGGGCGTGGAAAAGGGTACTTGCAGAAGTTACTGCAGTTCAGCCACTGCATACCGATATGGTGCTCATTAGACTTAAACCAAATCGTAATTTTAATTTCGATCAGGTTCGAGCGGGTCAAAGTATTTTACTGACTTTACTTATCGATGGCGTTTATCAACAACGTAGTTACTCGATTATTGAAGTGACAACGCAAGGTGAAATTGCTTTAGGTATTAAAGTCCAAGGCTTGGTGTCTCGTGCAGCTCAACTGTTACATGTGGGCGAGTGTGTGGAGATTTCACAGCCACAAGGTGATTTTATTTTGCACCAAGGTCAGCATCCTGCGATTTTGATTGCGTCAGGAAGCGGTATAACTGCAATTTATGCACTCTTGCAGCAAGCTTTGAAACAGCAGCTAGAACAAATTCATGTCATTTATTTTAATCGTGCGGAAATTTTTCATGCTGAATTAAAAGCTTTGGCAGAGCAGTACCCACAGCTTCAATATCATTTTTTTAATACTACCGAGCAAAAGCAGCATTTAACTGAAAGTTTACTGCAAAAGCTGGTTCCAGATTTCGAGCAGACAGCAACTTATGTTTGTGGTCATCATGGCATGATGCAGCAAGCCAATGAAATTTATGCACAAAAAGGTGCTCAGTCACAGCTTCATCAAGAGTATTTTCAGCCACTTCAAGTGACTGGTACACATGCAGCACAGCCTGTTATTTTCCGCCGTGCTCAACACGAGTTTTTAGCTGAAACAAATTTATTGAGCAGTGCAGAGCAAGCCGGTTTACGCCCACAACATGGTTGCCGTATGGGTGTCTGCAATAAATGCAGCTGTACCAAAGTGAGCGGAGTTACTCAAAACCTGTTAACTGGTGAAATTGAAGATCAACCGAACCGTCCAATTAAACTATGCGTGAGTCAGGCATTAAGCCCAGTCACGATTGATCTATAAAAAGAATTAAAGAGGATTAACCCTATGAATATGGCATTAGAATTTTCTACCGTTTCTAAATCTGCTCATTTAACTCCAGAACAGACAGAAGAGTTTGGTCGCCGTGTTGAGCAGATTCGCCAAGACGTGATGCAGAGCCTTGGTGAACAAGACGCAAAATATATCTACAAAGTGCGTAATTTTGTTCGCTACACTGAAATCGCATCACGTGGCATGTTGATGTTTGGTGGTTGGATTCCGCCAGTCTGGCTACTAGGCACAGGCTTATTAGGTATTTCTAAAATTGTAGAAAATATGGAACTTGGTCATAACGTCATGCATGGTCAATTTGACTGGTTAAACGAACCAAGCCTGAACGGTAATACTTACGATTGGGATACCATTGCATCGGGTGATGACTGGCGTGAAACACATAACTATGTGCATCACACCTATACCAATATTGTCGGTAAAGACCATGATGTCGGTTATGGCATTTTACGAGTAAGTGATCAACAGAAGTGGGAACCTCGCCACCTGTTTAATATTCCTCTAGGTCTACAGTTAATGTTTTTCTTTGAGTGGTATGTAGGCGTGCAAAACTTACATCTTGAAGATGCATTAGTTTATAAAACCAAGAGCTGGAAACAGGTTTGGAAAGATTCGGCTAAAGTCCGTAAAAAAGCCACACGCCAAGTCTTAAAAGACTATGTGTTTTTCCCTGTGATCTCTGGCCCTATGTTTTTACCAGTTTTTGCAGGAAATGTAGTTGCGAATATTATTCGTAACTTGTGGTCATCTGCTGTGATCTTTAATGGTCACTTTACTGAAGATGCAGAAACGTTTGAGCCTGATAATACTGATACCGAAACTAAGGCCGAGTGGTACTTACGCCAGATTCGTGGTTCAAGTAATTTTAGTGGTACAGAATGGCTACATTTTATGAGTGGTAACTTAAGCCATCAGATTGAGCATCATTTATTTCCAGATATGCCAGCTAACCGCTATAAAGAAGTAGCACCGAAAATTAAGGCACTTTGCGCAGAATATGGCATTAATTACAATGAAGCGAACTTTATGCGCCAGTTCTGGAGTGTATGGGTACGTTTAGCGAAATGTTCACTGCCAAACCATACCACTGGAAAAGTGATGCAGACATTAGAAAAGTTAAAAGCAAAATTTAAATTTGCATAATCTCAGTTAATTCAAAATAGCTCCTTTTTAGGGGCTATTTTTATTTTTGAGTTATGAAACTTGTAGACTTACATTTGAAAGTAGGGAATAAACTCAACCTGTCAAAATCCTTTGCTATACTATGCCCAAGTTTGTATTTAAGAGAAGTTAGGAAGGATTATGCGTATTGACCAACGTGCATTAGACCAATTACGTGAAGTGAAAATTACACGAAACTACACCCGTTATGCTGAAGGTTCTGTGCTGGTCGAATTTGGTCACACCAAAGTCCTTTGTACTGCAAGCATTGATAACTCAGTGCCACGCTTTTTAAAAGGTCAAGGCCAAGGCTGGGTAACGGCAGAATATGGCATGTTACCGCGTTCAACCCATTCACGTTGTGACCGTGAAGCGGCTCGTGGTAAACAAACTGGTCGTACTCAAGAAATCCAACGTTTGATTGGCCGTAGCTTACGTGCGATGGTTGATTTGAAAAAGCTTGGTGAAAACACGATTACCATCGACTGTGACGTGATTCAGGCTGATGGTGGTACGCGTACTGCTTCAATCACTGGTGCTGCTGTAGCATTAGTTGATGCGATGAATGTTTTATTGTCTCAAAAGAAAATTAAGCATGATCCGCTTAAAGGGTTAGTTGCTGCAATTTCTGTCGGTATGTATCAAGACGAAGTGTTGCTTGATCTTTGCTATGAAGAAGACTCGAACTGTCAAACTGACTTAAATGTAGTAATGACACAAGCTGGCGAGTTTATCGAAATTCAAGGTACTGCCGAAGATAAACCGTTTACCCGCGCTCAAAGCAATGCCATGTTAGAAATGGCTGAAAAAGGAATTGCCGAGCTCATTAAAAAGCAACAAGAAGCTTTAGGCTGGTAATTTTACGCTTTCTGAAAAACGCATCTTCGGATGCGTTTTTTTATGCCTTCATCAAATCGACATAAAAACATCACTTGCCTGTCACTTTAACGCTTTATTAGTAGTTCGCATTTAAACCGTTTGGAAAAAACCAATGCGAAAACTTTCACTTTTATTAATTACTTCTTTAGCACTCATGCTCAGTGCTTGTAACGATGATAATGACTCAGATAATTCATCGCCAACAACACCGCCCACCACTAATTGCAAAATGCACTGTGCACCATAATAAGAACTAGGATAGAACTAATGAATCGTCGCGAATTTCTTTTAAACTCTACAAAAACCATGTTTGGGACAGCTGCTTTAGCAAGTTTCCCGCTGAGTATTCAAAAAGCCTTAGCTATTGATGCCAAAGTTGAAAGTGGAACTATTCAAGATGTTAAACTCATCGTGATTTTGACTCAGGAAAACCGTTCTTTCGATAATTATTTCGGAACATTGAAAGGTGTGCGTGGTTTTGGTGATCGTTTTACGATTCCAATGACGGAAAGCCGAAAGGTTTGGGAACAATATGATGCGAATAAAAAGAAAGTATTGCCTTACCATTTAGATAGTCGTTTAGGAAATGCTCAGCGTGTTTCAGGTACACCTCACTCATGGTCTGATGGCCAAGCAGCTTGGGACAATGGTCGTATGAGTGATTGGGTCGCTTATAAAAAACCACAGTCGATGGGCTACTATAAAAAACAAGAAGTCGAATATCAGTTTGCTTTAGCGAATGCTTTTACCATTTGTGATGCTTACCACTGTGCTATGCATGCTGGGACCAACCCAAACCGTAAGTTTATTTGGACTGGCACTAATGGTCCTACAGGTGCAGGTGTTGCGAGTGTTGTAAATGAATTTGATGGGATTGGGGCATCAACAGAAGGTTATGAGTGGACAACGTATCCTGAGCGCTTACAGCAGGCTGGCGTAACATGGAAAGTCTATCAAAATATGCCAGATAACTTTACCGATAACCCGTTAGCTGGTTTCAAACAGTATCGCCGTGCAAATGAGCAATCTGGTCAACCTGTCAGTAACGACACACTAACGTGTCCAGCATACGATGAAAAGATTGATGCGACCCAACCACTTTATAAAGGTATTGCCAATACCATGCCGGACGGTGGTTTTTTAGGAACTTTTAAAGCTGATATTGCCCAAGGTAAATTACCGCAGGTGAGTTGGTTGGTCGCACCTGCTACTTATAGTGAACATCCGGGGCCATCTAGTCCTGTACAAGGTGCTTGGTATATTCAGGAAGTATTAAATGCATTAACTGAGAACCCTGAGCTGTGGAGCCAAACCGTTTTATTGGTGAACTTCGATGAAAATGACGGTTTCTTTGACCATGTCCCTTCACCAAGTGCACCGTCTAAAGATGTAACCGGTGTTGTATATGGAAAAACGACTTTAAACGATCAGCAAGTGTCCTATGAGTACTTTAACCATCCAGCAGTAGCGACTTCAAAATCTCAACCTAAGCCAGATGGTCGAGTGTATGGACCAGGCGTACGCGTTCCCATGTATGTGATTTCGCCGTGGAGCCGTGGAGGATGGGTCAATTCTCAAGTCTTTGACCATACCTCTATTTTACAGTTCTTGGAAAAACGCTTTGGTGTGCAAGAACCTAACATTAGCCCTTACCGCCGTGCTGTATGTGGTGATTTAACGACGGCATTTAATTTTAAAACACCGAATGTTCTGCCTGTTGCTGAACTAGATGGGAAGAAAACCAAAGCCGAAGCCGATGCGATTCGTGTTGCTCAAGCTTTATTGCCACAAGTTCCTGTTCCGAGCCAGCAGCAATTTCCTCAGCAGGAAATGGGAATTAGGCCATCACGTGCTTTGCCATATATTTTGCACACCAGTGCCAAAGTCGATACCACTCAAAAAACGATTAAGCTGATGTTCTCTAATACAGGTAAACAAGCAGCCGTTTTCCATGTCTATAACCGATTTGATCTTACGGCAATTCCACGTCGTTATATGGTTGAGGCAGGTAAACAGCTCGATGATGTATGGAATGCTACAAATGGGCAGTACGATTTGTGGGTACTCGGACCAAATGGTTTCCACCGTGCGTTTAAAGGTAATTTGAGTCAAGCTAACCAGACTCAAGCATTACCGGAAATTAGAGTATGTGTGGAAGAGTGTGATGCGAATTTGTATTTAAAAGTGCGTCATGATGGTAATAAGTCAGTCAAGCTCAACGTCAAAGCAAATGCTTATCTTCCAAATAAGACATGGACGATTGAAACCAATAGTTCTGAAAAAGAACTGGTTTGGGATATGTCTGAATTTGGTGGCTGGTATGATTTCACGGTGACCTTAGCTAATGATGCTACGTTTAGTCGTCGTTTCGCAGGCCGTATAGAAACTCAAGAAGATTCAATTTCTGATCCATATATGGGTTATCTAGAGTCTTAAGTTACTGTAATAGATGAATGATTAAGCTGAAGTCTTAGGTTAATAATTATTTTTAAATTAGCTAGCACGACGGAGTCTTATCGTTTATTCATCCAGTGGAAGTAGCTAATTCGTTACTTTGGTTTCGCCCAAAGTAACCAAATGCATTTGTCATCTACAAAACCTGTTCTCTTTCTGCATATATCTGATTTATTGCAAAAACAATATATTTATAGATTTTGGGCAGGTCGTAGATGACATTTCGCACAATCTAATGTTGAGAAATATAAATGAAGAGAGGGAATATCTTGTGTTGTAGATGAATAATAAAAATAAAGACTTACCTTTTGTAACAGAATCTCCTAAGCCTCGTCATATTTATCTTTTACCTTGAAACCCTGATTTTTTAAAGTAATGGGGAAAATTTATGCTACAAGGTTTTATTGTATTATTAGCAGTAGTTACATTTGTTCTAATGGCTGCCGATCCACGTGATAGTGGGGCACAAGCGACTCAATCAGCGTGGCAAAAAACACAAGCAGCAGACATGACCAAGTCGCAAAAAAATACCAATAATGACGCAGATTTTATTTAAGCATTAAAACGCATAGATAAATCAACAGCTCTAACGTCTTTAGTTAGGACACCCATAGAAATATAGTCAACGCCAGTGGTGGCAACTTCACGCAAGTTTTCAATGGTGATATTGCCAGAGGCTTCGAGTTTACAGCGGCCCGCCACATGTTTTACGGCATCAATCATTTGCTGTTGACTGAAGTTATCGAGCATGACAATGTCAGCACCAGCTTCAAGCGCTTGATTTAGTTCATCCCAAGTTTCAACTTCGACTTCAACAGGTTTGCCCGGTGCAATTTGATGTGCTTTGGTGATTGCTTGAGCAATACCACCCGCTGCCATAATATGGTTTTCTTTAATTAAGAACGCATCAAATAAGCCAAGACGATGGTTTTGTCCGCCCCCGATAGCAACCGCATATTTTTGTGCAATACGTAAGCCTGGTAGAGTTTTACGTGTATCGAGAAGTTTTGTATTTAAACCTTCAAGATGCTTAACATATTCAGCAGTTTTGGTTGCAACAGCAGACAAAGTTTGAATAAAGTTTAAAGCAGGGCGCTCTACAGTAAGTAAGCTACGTGCAGAACCTGCAAGCTTTAAAAAGGCTTCATTTGCAGCAACACGGTCACCTTCTTGTTTTAACCAAGTCACCTGTACAGTGTTGTCATAAGCTGAGATGAGCGCATTTACCCAAGGTTGGCCAGCTAAGACCATATCTTCGCGGCTAATAATGGTTGCAGTGGCTTGCTCATCTTCAGGTGTGAGCATAGCGGTAATGTCACCGTCCCCAATATCTTCTTGTAATGCTTGTTGAATATTGATTTGAATTGATTGTTCAAGCAAAGACTGAGGTATGCTCATACGGTTTCCATTTTGTCGATGACCCTAAAACTTGCGATATATTAGCACCGTCGACCTGAAAAATAAGCTGTTTTATGAGATTAATCGCGATAAACAATCGCATTTACTGCTTTGAAAAGCACATAACTGTTTTAAACTAAAGCAATTGGCAAGCAATTTATTGGCGTCTCAATGAAGCAAATCACAGCGTATGAAGTTATAGATGGACAATTAAAAGGGGCGAGACAAATCCCTTCTCCAAATTTTAACCAGCGTCCGACTGGCACCGAAATTCAAATGATTGTGGTTCATAATATTAGTTTGCCGCCGTCTCAATTTGGAGGTGGCTATATTGAGCAGTTTTTTCAAAACAAGTTAGATTGGTCAGTTCATCCTTATTTTCAGACTATTGAAGGTATGCAAGTCTCTACACACCTGTTAATTTTACGAACAGGTGAAGTCCTACAGTTTGTTAACTTTAATGATCGTGCATGGCATGCAGGGCGTTCAAGTTATTTAGCTAAAGTTGAATGCAATGATTATTCAATTGGTATAGAACTTGAAGGAAGTGATGATTTACCTTTTGAAGACGTACAATATGAAGTGCTAACAGACGTTGTTACCGCTATCCGCCAGGCTTATCCTGAAATTAAAAACCATATTGCAGGGCATTCAGATGTTGCTCCTGGCCGAAAAACCGATCCGGGGCCTTATTTTAAATGGCAACACTTTAGACAACTGTTAGCACAGAAAAAAACTTGAGTTCATTCATCATTTCACAACGAAAAGATTTTCTAGTTTCATTACAATAGCGTCTTTCGAATATAGCTGTAGGTGAGTGCGATGGCATTGTGGCGATCGACTTTTATTGTCAGTGCAATGACGATGTTGTCACGAGTGTTAGGGCTCGTGCGTGACGTCGTATTGCTCAACGTGTTTGGTGCAGGTAAAGATTTTGATACCTTCGTCGTTGCTTTTCGTATTCCCAACTTCTTTCGACGACTATTTGCCGAAGGCGCCTTTTCTCAGGCCTTTATCCCAGTCTTAACTGAATATAAAACGGGTCGAGCACACGCTGAAGTACAGATCTTAATTAGTCGGGTATTTGGCTGTTTGCTAACAGTTATGACCTTACTCACTTTTGTGGCTATGGTTTTAGCACCTGCAATCATCTATATGTACGCACCGGGCTTCCACAGTGACCCAGAAAAGTTCGATTTAGCCGTCAGCATGTTCCGTTTGACTATTCCATATCTAATGTTTATGTCGCTCACGGCTTTTGCTAGCAGCATCTTAAATAGTTATGGCTCGTTTGCCTCACCAGCTTTTTCACCAGTTTTGTTAAATGTAGCGATGATCGCAGGAGCGTGGTGGCTTACGCCGTATATGGCTGAGCCAATCAAAGCACTAGGCTGGTCAGTTGTTGCGGCTGGGGTATTACAGTTAGCGATACAAATTCCTGAATTGTGGCGTAAAAACCTACTGATTCCACCTAAAGTTGATTTTAAACATGAGGGTGTAGAGCGTATTTTAAAATTAATGCTTCCAGCATTATTTGGTGTATCGGTGACTCAGATTAACCTGCTGTTAAATACGATTTGGGCATCCTTTATGCAAGATGGTTCTGTATCTTGGCTCTATAGTGCCGAACGTATGACTGAGTTACCTTTAGGTTTAATTGGTGTTGCGATTGGCACAGTAATTTTGCCTTCGCTTTCTGCCCGTCATGCAGAGCAAGATCAGGCTAAGTTCCGCAGTATGATCGATTGGGCAGCAAAAGTGATTGTGTTGGTTGGTTTGCCGGCAAGTATTGCTTTATTTATGCTTTCAACACCGATTATTCAAGCATTATTCCAGCGTGGTGAGTTTGATCTACGTGATACGCAAATGACAGCTCTAGCATTGCAATGTATGAGTGCTGGTGTAATTTCTTTCATGCTCATTAAAGTATTTGCGCCAGGTTTCTATGCACAACAAGATACAAAAACACCAGTTCGCGTAGGCTTAATGTCAGTTGCAGCTAATGCGATTTTAAACGTTGTATTTATTGGCTTCTTTAAGCTTATTGATTGGCATGCAGAACATATGGCACTTGCACTAGCATCTTCAGGTTCAGCGTTAGTGAATGCCGGTTTACTCTACTTCTATTTGCATAAGCGTAATATTTTCCGATTTGGTCCGCATTGGAAGAAATTAGGACTTCAATATGGTTTAGCGAACCTTGCCATGATTGCAGCGCTTTGGTTTGGGCTCAATTGGTATAACGGAGAGCTTTCACAGTGGTTACGTGTTGCCGAAGTCGTAGGGCTATGTGTAGTTGGGATAATTGCTTACCTGATCGGTTTAATCCTTACGGGTTTTCGACCTAGAGATTTAAAACACTGAAACAGCTAGGGGATAAAGAGATTAAGATGAAAAAGAAGAAGCTTTTTATAGTACTAAAAATTTTATTTATTATTCTTGGTTGCCAGAATACAGCTCTAGCTCAAGAAAATGCTACATTAGGAGCAGAGGCTTACCTATCTCTTAACACTTGGAGTGTAAATGAAAGATATAATGCTTCCCATATGTTAATGGTCCCTTTATACTATGCTTATAAATATAATGATGAATCCTTAAAAGAAAAACTTGATGAAAATATAGAAAGATTTCTGAAAGAGGGAAAAGAGGATTTAAATATCAAAGTACAAAATGAAAAATTAAGTGGGTTACAATATTTATATTTTTTAAGTGAGTATGCTGATTTAAGTAATAATAAAACATTAGCTAATTACTTATTTTTTCAGATTAAAGGAATCTGGACTAATATTCCTGCTCAGCAATGGGAAAGAAAACCTTTTAATAACATGAGAGAAAGGCTCGATTGGAAGCTTCAGGCTAATAAAAAGGATGGATATAAAAGAATTATTATTGATGAAGAGTTATTTACTTTTGGAATAGCATCTAATTTAATTAAATTCTATCCTAAAGAGCCTGTATTAAAAGAGATAAATTATTATGCATTAGAGGTGTTCAAACAGAGAAGTAGTCTAGAGTATGGGAGATGGTTATTTGATAAGGGTAGTTACGATAATTATAAAGATCATGCATATGCAGGATATAATAATAAAATAGTTAAAGGTAAGAAACCATTGAAAGATATGGTAGCAGACTCTTCTCATTTTTTTAGAATGCCTAAAATTCTTTTGTCTTTACAAAGTTCTTATCCTATTAATAGTGATAATTATAACTTATATAAGAATTTTAGGGAGGGTCTTACTAAACAATTTTTAGATAAAGTCGTAAAGGTAGAAAATAATCGTATATATCTGACTAACTATATGGATGGAAGAAATGGAATTTATAGATGGGAATATCCAAGTTTAGGGAAAGGGAATGGGTATGGGCCATATGGGTTAACGAGTTCATTTGGCATGGGATGGTGGAGCTTTCTAGAAAACCAAGAAGTTAGAAATCTTTACTTAAGATATTATCGACAATTAGAAATAGCTAGTAAAACAACGTTATGTCCTAAAATTTTTAATCTAGTTAAAAATCAAAAACATATGACAAATCGTAAACAATTCAATGAGTGCATTTATTTATACAACTCTTATATGGCTTCAAAAATATAGTATCAATTATGATTTTATATTATAAAACACCGCATAGCGGTGTTAATTCTTTGGCAAAACTTGCAGCAATTCAATATCGAAAATTAAAGTGCTATTCGGACCAATCGTGTCACCTGCACCGACTTCACCGTAAGCGAGATTGGCAGGGATAAAGAAACGAGTTTTACCGCCTTCTTTCATGGTTTGAAGACCTTCAGTCCAGCCTGCAATCACTTGGCTAAGCTGAAATTCAACTGGATGATTACGTGCGATTGAGCTGTCAAATACAGTTCCGTCGAGTAAACGGCCTTCATAATTCACTTTCACACGTGATACAGCTTTCGGTTTTTTACCTGTACCTTCTTTTAATACTTGGTATTGGAGACCTGATTTAGTCGTGATTACACCCGATTTTTTTGCATTATCAGCAAGAAATGCAGCACCTGCTTGAGCATTTTGTTGTCCTACTTTTTGAAATTCAACAAGCTGCTTAGCTTCTAAAGTTTTTTTATAATCATTAATCGCTTTCGCCATTTCTTCGTCAGTTAAGCGTGCGGTTTTGTTCTGAGCACCTTCTTGTAAACCCTGATAAAAAATATCAAGATTTAGATCTGTTAAAGCATCAGTATTATTACGGCCCATTAAATAGCCATAGCTATAGCTAAATTGTTCTTTTGCTGGGCTTTTATTTGTAATAGGTGCAGCAGCAAAAACAGATAAACTCATCGTTGATGTTGCAATAATTAAACCAATTTTTTTCATGCCGTTTTCCAAAAAAAGGAGAGTACTGTTTTACTCTCCTGAATGTTTTTATTTCACTGAAATGAGTTCTACATCAAAAATCAGCGTACTGTTTGCTGGAATACCAGGAAGTTCCTGAGGACCATAAGCAAGATTAGATGGAATGAAGAACGTCGCTTTACCACCTTCTTTCATGAGCTGAAGCCCTTCAGTCCAACCTGGAATAACTTGATTGAGAGGAAACTCAACAGGCTCACCGCGCTTATAAGAACTATCAAATACTTGACCATTAATTAAACGGCCTTCGTAATGTACTTTAACCATAGACTGCGCAGTTGGTTGTTTACCTGTGCCTTCTTTAGTGATGATATATTGCAAGCCAGATGCTGTAGTTTTTACACCAGCTTTTGTTTTATTTTCTGCAAGGAATTGAACATCTGCAGATTCAGACGCTGCTCCAGCGGCTGGCTCTGGTTTATCTTGTTGTTGCATTTTTTGCTGCAATTCTTTTTCATAAGCAGCAACAGCAGCTTTTAACTCTTCTTGAGTATAAGCACTTTGTTGCTTATTACGAGCATCATGAATCCCTTTCACAAATGATTTTGTGTCTAGTTCAGGTGGAGTTTGCTGAGCAACTTCGTACCCAAGAACATAACTGATTTTTTCGATTGGAGAGGCATTTTTATTTGCTTTGCTTCCGACTTCTGTGGTCGGATGTTGGCTTGCATAATAAACTGGTACAAGTGCAGCACCGCCTAAAACTACAGCGACAGCAATGGGTAAGGCTTTACTCATAAAAGGTTCCAAAAATAATCTGAGTCTAAAAAGGCTGCTTTTGATCTTAGCATGCTTAAGCATAGAATGTTTAAGAAAAAAAACGAGTGGTTTTTTATATATTTTAGTTAGTTTTAGTAGGGATATACTTAAAAAATCTTAAATAAAAAACCGGATCATTTGATCCGGTTCTCTTATCACTTTTCGGTTAATCTTCTTTTTGCGCTTTATATGCGTAAGCGTAGTTATAACCATAACCGTAGCCCGCGCTCGCACGTTGAATGTCGTTAAGAATGAAACCGTTAACTTTAACCCCTGCTTGTTCAAAGCGATTAAGGGTTAATTCCAGCTCTTTCATTTGTGACTTAGCATAACGCGCAACAATTAGGTTCACCCCTGTATATTGCGAAATAATAATACCATCGGTTACTGCAAGCACTGGTGGGGTGTCGATAATGATGTGGTCATATTGACTTTGTAGCTGTTCAAGTAGTTCTTTAAATTGGTTAGAACTTAAAATCTCAGAAGGATTTGTTGGGCTTTTACCACGAGTAATCACATCAAGGTTAGCAACTTGAGTTTTGTGTAATACTTTTTGTAGATCAGCTTGTCCACTTAACAATTCAGAAAGACCCGGTTTCACATCAACATCAAAGTATTTATGCATATAACCACGGCGCATATCGGCATCAATGAGTAGTACGCGTTTATTACCTTGAGCGAAAATTGTTGCAAGGTTGGTCGAAATAAATGATTTACCTACTTCTGGAGAAGGTCCGGCAATCATAATGATATTGTTTTTCGCACTCGCTAAAGCAAAGTGAATCGCAGTACGAATACTACGTAAGCTTTCAATTGCGATGTCATCACTATTTTTAACTGCAAGAATAGGAATGCTTTTCTTCTTCTTTAAAATCTTGATGCGGCTTTCTTGAATTGGAGAGCGCGGTACAGTTGCATAGACAGGTAAATCCAACTCATTTTCAATTTGTCCAGAATCCTTAATGCCTGTACGTAGCATATTACGTAAAAGAGCAATTAAAGTTCCAATAAAACCACCTAAGAAAATCGATAAAATTAAAATTTGTAATTTTCTAGGTTTAATTGGCTCGACTGGCTCAATTGCCGTATCTACAATCCGTACATTACCAATTTCACCTGCCTTTGCAATACGTAGCTGTTGGTAAGAATTCAAAAGAGCTGTATAGAGCTGAGTTTTAACTTCTACTTCGCGGTACAATTGCAGATATTGACGTTGTACATCTGGCAGTTGTTTTAATGTGGTATTTAACTCACCAATTTGTTTATTAATGGCACCCAATTGGCCATTAATTTCTCGCATTGCAGGGTGCTCGGCAGTGTATTTTGCAGCCATTTCAGCTTGTTTTTGTTCAAGTTCAGCTTTTTTAGTTTCTAAGGTAATACTTTGAGTTAAATACAGCTCGGATTCTTTAGTTACATCAACTGTATTATATTGTTGACGAAATTTATTGAATTGACGCTCTGCATCATCGAGTTGTTTTTTTAAGTCTGGAAGCTGTTCATCTAAAAACTTTAAAGTTTGAGCTGATTCAGCCGAGCGACGTTCAACATTTTGGGCACCATATGTTACTAAGATCGCATTTAAGACTTGAGTAATATGTTCTTTATCTTGCCCTTGATAATTTAAACCTAAAACACCTGTCAGCTTGCCACGTTCAGCTACAGAGTAGTTTGAACTTATTGCATTGACTGCAGCAGGTAAAGATAAGTTCATAATATTATAGGTTGTATCAGACTGATCTTTGGTAAAAATACCGACTTTCCAAGTGCCATATGGACCAGTGACTTGATTTAGTTGATTAAGTGGTACCGTTAAAAGAGTTTGTTCCGTTGCTGGGTCAGTTAAACGTAAAGATTGTTTATCAAAGTTAAGATGTAAGGTCTTATCCAAATAATATGCTGGAACTTCTAATGTACGAATCTCAAAACTTTTGAGACCGTCCTTAAATATAACTGATTTTTTAGTGTATTCAGTTTTATAGTCAACGTCGCTCAATAAGCGATGGCTAAAAGTATTTTCTGTACTGGAAACTTGTATATTCAGATGTAATTCTTTAATGACAGAACCCAGAACCAACCGAGATTTTAAAATTTCAATTTCAGCTTGAGCAGGAGATTTTTGCTCAATCATATTTGATAAATCACCAAGTAAAGCTGCAGAAGCTCCTTTACTGTCTTCAACTTGAACTAAAGCATCAACAGAGTAAGTGTTTGGAGTGACACGTAAGTAGAGTAGAGCACATACAAGACTTAAAATAACGCATAGAGCGATAAGCTTCCACTGTGCAATGAGTGAAAAAAACAATTCTTTTAAGTCGATTGTATCTTCGGTATTGATATTTTGTTGGTTCATAAGCTTAAAATCTAGGCGTTAAATATAAGGTTTCCAGTCAGCAATACACTGTTGAATAAGTTGGCAAGTTTCATCAAAAATTGCTTGATCGTGTTGATAGGGATCTGGCACGTTTTTGTTCTGCCAATGGCCCAAGCGATAGGTTTTACCTTTTGCAAAAGGCCAGGTTTGTTCAATATGTTTTTGCTGGTTGTGACTCATGACCAAAATCAGGTCAGCTTTTTTTATATGCTCTGCACTCAGTTTACGAGCTGAATGTGGTTGCATGTCGATGCCTAGGCGTTGCATACAAAGTTGTGCTTTACTGTCGGCCGAATGCCCTACCAAGCCTGAAATGCCAGCAGATTCAATATTTAATTGGGGATATTCCTGCTTTAAGAAATATTCTGCCATAGGGCTACGGCAGATATTTCCAATGCAAACCACTAAAATATTTTTAATTTGCATAAAACTATTGTCCCAAACGGTCTATGTTATATAAAGCATTTGAGAAAGGAATAACTTGGTTAATTACACGTTGCCAGCGAGTTAACCCAGTCGCATCCACATACACAATATCATTACTACGTAGCTTAAACTGATTGGCTAAACCAAAATCACCAATACTCATCAAGTTTAAATGATAAATTTCGGTTGTACGATCATTGGAGTTAGTGCGTACTACATAAATACGACTCGCACTTGCCGAGTTCGGGTTAATTCCTAAACTTTCACCCAATGCATCAGTTAGCGTCATACCTTGATCACGCATTGGTAAAGCTTGATTTTTGCCAGACTCACCCATCACATAAATTTTCTGGTTTTCACGGCTGCTGACATAAATGGTATCGTTTGATTGAACCAATAACTTATGTAATGAATAGCCTTCCTTTTCTAATTCAATCGTATTTAAATTATAGGTACGGCCATTACGAATAAGTTGGATATAGGTGTTGTCACCTTTTTCACTTACACCACCAGCGAGGCCTAAAGCTGTGTATATACTTACGGGCTGGTCACTCAAATAAAATTGGCCACCTTTTATAACACTGCCTTGAACAGAAAAACGCTGACCTTCATATGATAATACACGTACCGTAACATCCGGATTTTTTAAGAAGCGTGCTAATTGGCTGCGCAATTCACGGTTAACTTGTGCGAGTGACTTGCCTGCGGCTTTATAGCGCCCAACTAAAGGAAACTGAATGTAGCCGGCTTGATCGATTGGATAACCATTTGCCTGAACAGATTGTTCATTATTTACATTGTTTATAGGCGGTGTAATTTCAGGATATGCCCAGAGTTGAATTGAGAGGACATCACCTGAGCTTAAACGGTAAATGGGTTGTTGATTTTTAAATAAGGCTGCATAGTCGCGTTGATAATCGACTTGGGCTGGTTGTATTGCGGGTAGTGTTTCTTGAGAAATTTTTACGACATTAACAGTAGTTCCTAGGTCAGTTCTATAGACGCCTTCATTTGGAATATCGTAAGTTTGTAAACCGGAAGTAACCGCACAACTCGCAGCACTTAAACTTAAAGCAAGAACAGAAAAAAACTGGCAATACTTCACACGCGACCCTTTGTGTATTTATCTTTAATTGATATTGTTCACTGCATAGTAACAAGTGTCTATTAAACGCAGACTGAACAGATTCTAGCTGAAAAGAAATGAAAAAACATCGAAAAATCGTATAGCTTTGTATGTTTAGTTTATCTGAGCTACCTATTTAAACTATGGTCACTTATTAGAAATATTAAAAAAGTAATATTTTGTTTAGCTACATTAAATAAATTTTACTTATTAAGGGGGTAAACACAATTATACAATTGGTATGCGGCGCTAACTTAAAATCTGATATAGTACGCTGTATTGTAAGTGCCAAAAGCATGATTTATTAGATATAAACTCTAAGGAAAAAGGCTCGTTTATATGCAAATTGCCAATTTAAAAATAGCAATTATTGGTTTGGGCTATGTAGGCTTGCCATTGGCGGTTGAGTTCGGGAAAAAAGTACCAGTTGTTGGTTTTGATATTTATCAAAAACGTATTGATGAGCTCAAATACGGTAAAGATTCTACTTTGGAAGTGTCTACACAAGAATTACAGCAAGCGGTGAAATTAAGTTATACTGCTGATTTAAAAGATTTAAAAGATAGTAACTTTTTTATTGTCACTGTTCCGACACCAATTGATAGTTTTAAACAACCAGATCTCACACCTTTAATTAAAGCATCGACTAGTATTGGTAGTGTACTCAAGAAAGGGGATATTGTTGTATATGAGTCGACCGTATATCCTGGTGCAACAGAAGAGGTATGTATTCCTGTTCTGGAAAAAATTTCAGGTTTGAAATTTAACCAAGACTTTTTCGCAGGTTATAGCCCTGAACGAATTAACCCAGGTGATAAGTTGCATCGTGTAACTAATATTTTAAAAATTACTTCAGGGTCGACTTCTGAAGTGTCTGATTATGTTGATGAAGTATACAACCTGATTATTGAGGCAGGAACTTATAAAGCACCTAGTATAAAAGTGGCAGAAGCTGCTAAGGTGATTGAAAATACACAACGTGATGTCAATATTGCTTTAATTAATGAATTAGCCCTTATCTTTAATAAATTGGGTATAGATACAGAGGATGTTCTAAAAGCGGCAGGAACAAAGTGGAATTTTTTACCATTTCGTCCCGGTTTAGTTGGTGGACATTGTATTGGAGTCGACCCATATTATTTAACACATAAAGCTCAATCAATCGGATTACACCCAGAAATTATTTTAGCTGCTCGCCGCTTAAATGATCGTATGGGTGAATATGTAGCGACACAGCTCATTAAAGAGATGGTTAAGCAACGTATTCAAGTAGTTGGTGCCCGTATTTTGATAATGGGTTTGAGTTTTAAAGAAAATTGCCCTGATATACGTAATACAAAAATTATTGACTTCATCAAAGCCCTGAAAGAGTATGATTTAGATCTGGATATTTATGACCCTTGGGTGGATGATACAGAAGTCCAACACGAATATGGTTTAGCGCCGGTTAAAGAATTGACACAAGGTGTGTATGATGCCGTCGTCATTGCAGTCGCTCACGATCAGTTTAAGGTAATGAACGCACAAGAGTTTCATGCATTAGGTAAAAGCAATCATGTACTTTATGATTTGAAATATGTACTAGATCAACAAGAGTCATCAATACGTTTATAAGGAATTTATTCAGGTGAAAAGAGTTTTATTGGTATTTGGAACAAGACCAGAAGCAATAAAAATGGCGCCATTAGCCTTAAAATTACAGCAAAATACTAAAGATTTTGAAACAAAAGTTTGTGTAACGGGCCAACATCGTCAAATGCTGGATCAGGTTTTAGAACTCTTTAATTTAACTCCTGACTTTGATCTTAATCTTATGAAACCTGGGCAGACGTTATCTGATGTGACATCAGGTGTATTAAAGGGGTTAGAACAGGTATTTAGTACTTGGGCACCAGATTTAATTTTAGTACATGGAGATACTGCAACTACATTTGCAGCCTCATTGGCGGCTTATTATCATAAAATCAAAATTGGTCATGTAGAAGCAGGATTGCGTACAGGAGATCTATATTCTCCATGGCCTGAGGAAGCCAATCGTCAATTAACCGGTGTACTGGCAGATTATCATTTTGCCCCAACGCAATCCTCTTATCAAAACTTGATCAAAGAAAATGTTAATCCTGCACGAGTAGTGGTGACAGGAAATACCGTCATCGATGCTCTATTACAAGTCAAGGCGAAAGTTGAGCAAGAACAGTCACTAATCCAGAAATTTGAACATGAGTTTGATTTCTTGGATCAAAGTAAAAAATTAATCTTGGTGACAGGCCATCGTCGTGAAAACTTTGGTCAAGGCTTTTTAAATATTTGTTCGGCCTTGGCCAATCTTGCCAAAAAGTATCCAGATATACAGATTGTATATCCTGTCCATCTCAACCCAAATGTACAGCAGCCTGTGAATGAGCTTTTAGCAGCGATAGAAAATATTCATTTGATTGCGCCTCAGGATTATTTACCTTTTGTCTATTTAATGAATCGCAGTTATCTGATTCTGACCGACTCTGGTGGGATTCAGGAAGAAGCGCCTTCCTTAGGAAAACCCGTGCTGGTCATGCGAGACACAACCGAGCGTCCTGAAGCGGTTGAAGCGGGAACGGTTCGCTTGGTGGGCACTGATGTAAATACGATTGAGCGTTGGGTAAGAGAGTTACTTGAACAACCTGAGCTTTATAGCGAAATGGCTGAAGCCCACAATCCTTATGGTAATGGTACAGCATGCCAGCAGATTATTGATTTTCTGAAACTAAAGTTAGTTTGATTTTTAACCGTTTAATTTTGAAAAAGTATTAATTATGAGTAACTCATTTAAGCATATTTGTGTCATTGGTCTTGGCTATATTGGTTTACCAACAGCGGCTACATTTGCTGCACATGGTATACGGGTTACAGGTGTGGATGTAAATCAGCATGCTGTAGACATGATTAATCAAGGGAAAGTTCATATTGTTGAACCTGATTTAGATGCTTTAGTCCGTGACGTTGTTGCACAGGGCAAATTGTCAGCTCAATTAACACCTATTGAAGCTGATGCTTATATTGTTGCGGTTCCAACTCCTTTCAAAGATGATTATCAACCTGATTTGAAATATATCGAAGCGGCAGCAAAAGCTTTAGCACCTTTTTTAAAGCTAGGTAATCTGGTTATTTTAGAGTCAACTTCTCCTGTGGAAGCAACTGAAAAAATGTCAGCTTGGTTAAGTGAGGCAAGACCAGACTTGAGTTTCCCGCAGCAGAAAGGTGAAGAGGCAGATATTTTAGTTGCTCACTGCCCAGAACGAGTATTACCAGGTAAGGTTCTGCAAGAACTGATTAGCAATGACCGAATTATCGGTGGTATGACACCACGTTGTTCAAAAGCAGCATGTGAGTTATACAAAACTTTTGTGAAAGGTGAGTGTATAGAAACAAATGCACGTACGGCTGAGATGTGTAAATTAACAGAAAACTCTTTTCGAGATGTCAATATTGCTTTTGCAAATGAGCTTTCAATTATTTGTGATAAGTTAAATATTAATGTTTGGGAGTTAATTTCACTTGCAAACCGTCATCCACGTGTAAATATTCTACAACCAGGCCCAGGTGTGGGTGGACATTGTATTGCTGTCGACCCTTGGTTTATAGTTGCGAAAACACCTGAGCAAGCACGTTTAATTCGCACAGCCCGTGAAGTCAATGATGCAAAACCTCAGTGGGTAATTGATCAGGTTAAGATTAAAATTGCAGAATTTTTGCAGGAAAATACGTCAAAAACGATTAAAAATGTGACTGTTGCATGTTATGGCTTGGCATTTAAACCTGATATTGATGATTTGCGTGAAAGCCCTGCTTTAGAAATTACCAAGCAGCTGGCAGAACAGGGGCTAAATATTTTAGCTATTGAGCCAAATATTGGTGAGTTACCTGCAAGTATGCCTTCAAATGTTCAGCTTATTCCTATAGAAGATAAGGATAAAGCAGATATTCATCTGATTCTGGTTGATCATAAAGAATTTAAAGTGCTTAAAGCTATGGATAGTCAATATTTAGTAGATACAAAAGGCTTAGCTATCTAAGTTAAGTGATACTCTTATGAGTTTTTTGAATAAAGCAGTTAAATTTGGTAGCGGAGTCATACTAGCACAGTTAATAACTGCTGCTAGTATTCCTTTATTATCAAGATTATACTCTCCAGAAGATTTCTCTCTTTTTGGTATGTATTTTTCTATTTCTGCAATATTGGTAGCTTTTGTAACCTTAAGATTAGAAACGTTGCTACCTAAAGAAGAAGATACAGACATTGATCACAAGCTTAATATTATAATTAATGTAGCCTACCTTACATTTCTACCACTACTTTTTACTTCTGCGTTTTTACTTTATTTTTTTTATAATGAATTTGAACGTGTGAATTTGATCTGGAGCGTTTTTATAGTTTTTGCAGCCATAACTTTTAGTTTATTTAATACAATAAATATTTTAAATGTGAGGCGAAATGAGATGACTCTAGTTAATAAAGCTAGAGTATCACGTAGTATTCTATCAATTATATTTCAATCAGCTCTATTTAATTTAAAAGGGGGGCTTTTTTTAGGGGAGGTAATAGCTAGATTTTTTGGATTAGTTTTTCTTTGCAAAAAAAATTATTTTAAGTTTAATATAAAGTCGTCAATAAAATTAATTAAAGAAAAAATTAGTTATATAAAATATGTTTTGACTTCTAACTTCTTTAATATATTAGGATTAAATATTTATCCTATAATGATTTTAAAGTTTTATGATCCATTTTTGGTAGGTCAGTTCTTTTTTGTCCAAAAAATATTAAGTGCACCTGTGACCATGATTGCACAATCTATATCTATAGCATTGTTAGGTGATTTTAAAAAAATAATTAAGAATGATAAAAGCTTACTTATAAAAAAAATAAGAAAAATTAGTTTTATTCTCTTTTTTAGTAGTTTTTTAGTGTTTTGGGTGAGTGCGTTTTCGTTGAAATATTTTGAGGTTTTTCTCTTTGGTGAAAAGTGGAAAAGTATTTATAAGTATGTATTTATATTAATCCCATTTCTAGTTGGACAAGTTGCTTTTTCACCATTTTCACAAATGTTATTATTAATGGATGGGGAAAAAAAACAATTTCTTTGGGATGTTTGCAGGCTCTTCTTGGTGCTTTTTTCTATATTTGTACCTTTGTTTTTTAATGTAGATAATGCATTTATTATAAGTCTCTATATATATTCCATTACTAATTTTTTTATGTACCTAATACACTATTTTATACTAATAAAAGCTATTAGAGGTTTTAATGATGACTAATATATTAATGATTTTAAAAACTCAAAACTTGAGAAATGATCAAAGAGTTTTGAAGGAAATAAAATCATTATCTTTAAATGGTGCAAAGGTTGAGGTTTTTGTTGCTAAGAATTGTGATATCACCCAAGATGAGCTACGTATTCCAATGAATAATATTAGTATTATAGGGGGAGCTGCTCCTACTAGTTTAATTGTTAGAGTTATTGGTGTTGTCCATTTTTATATATTAAATCTTATTTATTTTATACCAAGAAAAAGATATTTCGAGAAAGTTTGGATTTGTGACCCAATTATGTTTGGGCTAGTAATTCTATTAAATTTATTTAGTCCCAAAACAAAAATTATTTGGGATCATCATGAATTACCTCCTAAATGGTTTTTAAATAATAGAATTTTAATGAGTTTATTTAAAAAGGCTTATTTGGCGAGTGATGTTATTATTCATGCAAATGAATCACGTAAGAATTATTTGGAACAGAGTTTAAGTGTTCAGGCCAAAAAAGTATTTATTTTAAATAATTATCCCTTAATCAATATGAATGAAGAGGATATGCTGAATGAGGAAGCTGAACAATGGATCTTAAAGAATAAGTTTATCTATTTACAGAATAGTCTTCAAGATAATCGATATGGTGCTAATGTAATTAGAGCTGCAATAGATGCTGGTTATAATATTTTTCATGCAGGAAAAATTAATCAAGAGTATATTGAAAAAAACAATTTAGATAAAAGTAGGTTTTTCTTGGCAGGATATTTAAATGTAAAACAAATAAATAGAGTTTTAAATAAATGTGCGCTTACAGTAATATTGTATAAACAAGATTCTTTAAATCAAACTTATTGTGATGCAAATAGATTGTATCAGGCTATGGCTTTAGGTGTTCCTGTAATTGTTGGTAATAATCCAACATTAATAGAAACTACAGTGAATTATAAGAATTGTGAGGTTTTAGATAATGATGGTGGTGACGAGCGGTCACTTTATAATGCAATATTAAGATTAGAGTTAAACATAAAATCAAGAGAACCTATATTATTTCAGTGGTCTGATTTTAATTTTATTTTTCAGGAATTAGTGCATGATTCTTAATAGGTTTTTAAATTCTTTTTTAGTTCTTACTTTTCTAATTCTTATAGCATATATATATAACATCTATGTTGTCGATGTGTATGACTATTGGTTTTATTCAAATGTACCTATAGTAAGTTTGTATGTATATTACTTTGTTATAGCTATAGTTGCCTTTTTTATTCCAAAATACCAATCTAAACCTTCTGATTTTTTGGCATGGATCTTTTTCTTCTTAGTATCATTACCCACAGTTTCACTCTCACCTTATATTGCAGATAACTTTTATACAGGAAGTATAACATGTTTGATTTTATTAATTTCAAATAGCTTGATATTCTGTGTTTCTAGTATTGATGAAAATAGGTTAATACCAAGGTTTAAAGGGTTTAGCCTAATTAATTTAAAATACTTTATTGTGTTATTCTCACTATTTCTAATCGTATTAGTCTATCTAAATTTTGGGTTCAATATAAGAAAGCTACTAGATCTTTCTATTTTTACTGATACATATGAGATTAGGGCCGACTTTAGAGATATTAAGAGTGGAATAGGGGCTTTATCTAGTTATTCTATTTATTGGTTAGCAAAGTTTTTTTTACCTTTTTTTATTTGTTATGGGTTAGCTTTTAAAAATAAAAAATATATTTATCTTGGCATCTTCTTGCAACTAGCTATTTTTACGGTTTCTGCGCATAAAAGTTTTATTTTCTCTGCTTTACTGGTTTTTATTGTATATTTTCTACTGCTAAAAAAATATAGTTTTACTCAATGGCTTGCTGCAATTAATTTATTTCTATTGTTTTCTTTGGTTCTATATAATTTTCTCGGTATTGATTTACTAATTAATATGTTTGTAAGGCGAGCTTTTATTATGCCTGGGGTTTTATCTAATTGGTGGGTGAATTATTTTAGTATTAATGATTTTTCCTATTTTTACGGTAGCCTTTTAGGAGATTTTTTTAATAGTAATAGTCAGTTGAGAGCACCTTTTTTAATCGGTTTAAATTACTTTGGAAATGATTGGACTTCTGCTAATGCAAATTTTATTGTTGACGCATACGGTAATGCAGGTATTAAAGGTGTGATATTTACTGTATTAATAGTATTATTACTATTGTTAGTTCTGAATCGCCCTTCAAGATTTTCAGACGAATTTAAAATATTTACTACATTAATTTCAATTCCAATTTTTTGGAGCTTCGTTGAAACATCATTTTTTATTATATTTATTACGCATGGTTTGTTAATTCTAGTACTGTTTATGTTATTTTTGAGGCCATTTAGAAAAAAGTAGTTAGGTTATGAAAAGTTTGAAAGAGATTTGTATAGTTACAGCTAATCAATTGGAAAGTGAAAATCCAGCTAGGAATCGAATATTGAGTTTGATTAATGGTTTTTTAGAAAAAGAATATACTGTACATTTAATTTCTATGGATCGTGATGATTATAAAATATGTACTCATCATAATTTCATACATCATAAAATACCATTTGTTAATGTCAAGATATCTTCTTTTTTTAAAAGAGCTTATCTAGAAATGAAAATAGCGTTAAATGCTATTAGAAAAGCAAATCAAATAAATTGTGAGTTTAGTTTGGTTACAATACCATCTATGTTTTTGTTGCATTTAAGCTTTTTTCTTAAAAATAATAGAGTAAAAATACTCGATATACGTGATCTAAGTTGGGAGTATTTATCGGATAAATCTTTTTTTCAGCGTATAGCAAAACAAATTTTTAGGATGTCTGCACATAGGAATTTAAGTAATTTTAGTTTTATAGATGTAACAAATGACCATGAATTAAAATATGTTAAGTCTATTGTTCCTAATACACCTTTATTTAAAATGACTAATGGTGTTTCAGAAAAAATTTATAATCAATTATCGTCTTTACCTAAAGACACAAAAGAGAAAGATAAAACTGTTGTGACATATATTGGAAATATAGGCTTAGCGCAAGACCTTTCTACTCTAATTAAAGCAAGTGAAGAGTTACCTGAAATTCAATTTAATATTGTAGGGCATGGTACAGATTTTTATAGAGTATCAAAATTTGTTAATAAAGATCAATGTAATATAAAGTTCTGGGGGCAAGTTGATTTTGAGATGCTTAAATCTGTTTACATCGAGACAGACATTTTGTACGCTCAATTAGCTCCTGAGTTTAGTGGTGCTATGCCATCTAAATTATACGAATATTTAGCTACAGGAAAATATATTATATATGGTGGTCATAATGTTGCTGTGAATATTTTAAATGGATTTGATAATATCAGTATCATTGAGGCACAGAATGTGCAGCAATTAGTGAGTACTCTAAAAAAAATTGAAGAAAAAAAACTATATAAAATTAAGTCTTTATCTAATCAAAAGAAAATTTATGATGAGTTCGTCCGTGAGAGAAGTGTTGAAGATTTTATAAATTATATAGAATCTAGGTAGAATTAATATGAATATCTTAGTGACTGGTGCAAGTGGATTTGTCGGTAAAGAGTTAGTAAAAAAACTTATTGTTAATCCATCTTTTGATCGTGTTACCGTATTAGTACGTAAATATAACTTAGATTTTGACTCAAAAGTTATACAAATTTTAGGGCAAGAGAATAATTTTTTTAGCACTGAAATTCTAGATAATACACATGTCATTATCCACTTAGCTGGCCGAGCTCATATATTAAATGAGAAGGTAAAAGACCCTTTACAGGAATTTAGAAAGGTTAATGTTGAGGGTACGTTAGAGCTTGCTAAACAAGCCCTAGAGAATAAAGTAAAGCGATTTATTTTTATTAGTTCGATTGGTGTCAATGGCTCAAGTACAAATGGAAAAGCATTTAGTGAGCAGGATGTCCCTCAACCCCATGCTGATTACGCTGTATCTAAGTTGGAAGCAGAACTAGCACTTCAAAAGCTTTTTGAAGGTAGTGAAACAGAATTGGTAATTATTCGGCCACCTTTGGTTTACGATGCTCATGCACCTGGAAATTTTGCACGGTTATTAAAATTAGCCTCTACAAATATTCCTTTGCCATTTGTTGGGGTAAATAATAAACGTACATTTGTAGCACTTGAAAATTTGGTCAATTTTATTGAGTGTTGTATTACTCATCCGCTAGCTAAAAATGAATTATTTTTAATTGCTGATACTGAAAGTTTATCTACTAAACAATTAGTGACCTATTTAAGACAAGGTATGCAAAAAAAAGCGAACTTGATCTATATTCCTAATTTTATAATGAAGTTGGGCGCGTTAGGGATAGGTAAAATAAAACTATATGAGCAGCTTTTCGGTTCATTAGAAGTAGATGCTTCAAAAGCAAGAACATTGCTAGGCTGGCAACCACCACTAGATGCAGAAGCCGCCCTACAAAATGCTGGCAGTAAGTACATTAAAGTTAAGTGAGTAAAGCATGTCGATTTTTTTGCTAATCATTGTCGGTTTTTTAGCTGCATTTTCTTTAACTGGGTATATGAGACAGTATGCCCTCAAGAAAAATATCATCGATAAACCTAATGAACGTAGTTCCCATACTATGCCAACCCCTCGTGGTGGTGGGGTAGCTGTAGTAATTAGTTATCTTTTAAGTTTGGCTGGACTGATTTACTTAGGATATTTAGTACCCTCAATCGGTCTAATTGTAATTGTTGCTGGATTTATCATCGCATTATTGGGTTTCTTAGATGATCATGGGCATATTAATGCATTAGTCCGACTGGCAATTCATTTTATGGTTGCAATTGGGGTAGTGGTTGCCTTAGGTGGGTTTACGGAAGTCACTATTTTTAATGGCTTACAGTTAGGTTTTGTGGCAAATATTATTGCTGTCCTATTCTTAGTGTGGTTATTAAATTTATATAACTTTATGGATGGTATTAATGGAATTGCGAGTATTGAGGCAATTACCTCAGCTTTAAGTATAGCCCTAATATATTGGATGTTATATCCAACAGTGAATAATCAGGTGCTATGGTTAATGGCTGCCACAGTGTTCGGGTTTATGTTATGGAATTTTCCGAAAGCTAAAATATTCATGGGTGATGCTTGTAGCGGTTTTTTAGGGTTAGTATTAGGTATATGGGCTTTATATGCACTTAAACAAGATACAGCATTATTTTGCGCATGGATTATTTGCTTAGGTGTTTTTATTGTAGATGCGACTTTTACTCTGATTCGGCGAGTTTTGAATGGGCATAAAATGTATGATGCTCATAGAAGTCACGCATATCAATATGCTTCTAGAAGATATCAAAGCCACACAAAAACAACCTTAGGTGTTCTTACAATAAATGTAATATGGCTATTGCCAATGGCCTACTTAGCCGCTACAAAAACCATGATGCCAGAGCTTATTATTGCTGTTGCTTATTTCCCTTTAATTGTTTTAGCAATCTATTTTAATGCAGGGAAGACAGAACATGAGCAATAAAAGTACTTTATTGATTTTAGGTGCAGGTGGGCATGGTAAATCAGTTGCTGAATCAGCCTATTTATCTGGAAAATGGAATAATATTGTTTTTGCAGATGATGCTTGGCCAGAAAAAACAGAGTTTTATGGATATCCTATAGTGAGTAATATAAAACGGTTGTCTGAAGTACCTTTGAATGTCTCGGCTGCTATTCCAGCAGTAGGAAATAATTTAGTACGTCAACAATGGTTTCAGTTATTACAAGACACAGGTATCCCATTGACGACTGTAATTCATCCTTCAGCAATTATTAGTTCGTCAGCTAGGTTAGGGCGTGGTGTAACGATTATGGCTGGATGTATTATTGGTGTAGAAACTTATGTTGCTGATGGTGTAATTATGAATATGGGAACGGCTATTGATCATGATGTGACAATTGGCCAATTCGCACATCTGAGTGTTGGAGTAAAAGTGACTGGTGGTAAGAGTATTGCTGCTTTTGAGTTTATTCCTGCGGGAAGTATATTTGCTCATTAAATAAATTTTGGACAAACGTGCTTACTTGAGTACCTGAAAGACTGTAAGTTCAGACTTTGCAGTAAAGTATAGTAAATTAAGACATGTCATAGAGTTTGTAACCGATGCGTAAAATTCATTTCTAGTTTGACTAGAAATGAGTATAAATACCGCAGGGTTTATAGAACGATTAGAAGAGTATTGTGAAAAAGATTATTTATCAGTTTGCGTCTGCGCCAAGACTCACCAAACAATGTTTTTTGGTTCTTATCGACCTTTTCGCTTTTCCGATTATTTTGTGGCTATGTTATGCCATACGTTTATTTGATTTAGGTGTTGAAGTTATTTCAGGCATTAACTATGGCGTAGCAATTGTTACTATTGTTGCCATTTTAAGTCTAATGATAACAGGAGTATATCGGTTTATTGTCCGTACTTTTAATGAAGCCTTTATCGCAAAATTAGCAATCGCTGTTTCGCTAATGGTTATCGTTTTATATAGTCTGCCAGCTTTCTCTACAGCTTTTGTCCCAACATCAATTCCGTTAATGTTTGGCTTCTTAATGTTTGGTTGGGTTTGGTGTAGCCGTGCATTTATTCGCTTTATCGTAAAAGCTGCATTACAAACTGGTGAAGAACCTAAGCGTATAGCAATTTATGGTGCTGGTGATGCAGGGCAGCAAATTGCAGCGGTGCTTTATCGTTCTGGTAATCATTTACCCGTCTTTTTTATTGATGACAACACTTCTCTGCAAGACCATATGGTTGGCGGTTTAAAAGTATTATCTTTAGAAAAAGCTTTACAACGTTTTGAAAAATATAAAACTGATGAAATTTTGCTAGCATTACCTTCAGTAGGCCGTGTACGTAAAAGTGAAATTATTCAACAGTTAGAACCTGCGCATCTAAAAATTACCGAGCTACCTGGTCTTACACAACTTGTGGATGGTGAGCTCAAAGTTGCAGATATTCGTGAAGTAGACATTATTGATTTGTTGGGACGTGACCCTGTACCTCCTGTAGACCATTTGCTAGCAAAAAATATCCAGAATAAGATTGTTATGGTCACTGGGGCGGGTGGTTCTATTGGTTCAGAACTATGCCGTCAAATTGTTAAGAATCAGCCTAAAATGCTGATCATCTATGAAATTACAGAGTTTGCCCTTTATAGTATAGAAAAAGAATTACGCCTAACGGCTCAATGTGAAATTGTTCCTATTTTAGGCACAGTGCAAGATCAACAAAAATTAGAACGTATTATCGAGCAATATGGTGTTCAGACTGTTTACCATGCTGCTGCTTATAAACATGTACCTTTAGTTGAGTGTAATCCAATTGCAGGATTAAAAAATAATGCGATTGGTACTGCAAATAGTTTAAATGCAGCTGTGAAAAAGGGTGTAGAAACTTTTGTTCTCATCTCGACAGATAAAGCAGTACGTCCTACCAATGTAATGGGTGCATCGAAACGTATGGCAGAGCTTTACTGCCAGGCCATGGCTGAAGCTCAAAAGCAAACTCAAATTAGTATTGTACGTTTTGGTAATGTATTAGGGTCTTCTGGCTCTGTAGTGCCGTTATTTAAACAACAAATTGCCAAAGGTGGTCCAATTACTGTGACTCATCCTGAAGTAACACGCTACTTCATGACTATTCCTGAAGCATCTCAGTTGGTTATTCAAGCTGGTGCATTAGGTAGAGGCGGTGATGTGTTTTTACTTGATATGGGTGAACCTGTCCGTATTCAGGATTTAGCTCGACAAATGATTTCTTTAAGTGGTTTAACTGTGCGTGAACAAGGTTCAATGCAAGGAGATATCGAAATTCACTATAGTGGATTGCGTCCAGGCGAGAAACTTTACGAAGAATTATTAATTGATCAAGAAAATACTGAATATACCGAGCATAGTAGAATTCTTCGATCATTTGAAAAATTCTATCCTCTTGCAGAAATTCAAGAAGTTTTTGATCGCGTGAATAATATGACTGCTGTCCAGCAAGATATTGATTGGGCGCTATGTCAACTTGAACACTATGTTGATGGTTATAAACGTAGTAAAGATATTATGGTTAATTAGAGAGTAAATGTGTGATCAAAAAAGCAGTTTTACCTGTAGCTGGATTAGGTACACGTTTTTTACCGGCAAGTAAGTCAATTCCTAAAGAAATGGTAACGGTAGTTGATCGTCCTGCAATTGAATATGTAGTGCGTGAAGCTGTAGAAGCAGGAATTGAGCAAATTATTCTGGTAACGCATTCATCTAAGGCATCAATTGAAAATTATTTTGATCGAAACTTTGAACTTGAAACGACTTTAGAGCAAAAGAAAAAGTTTGATCTGCTTGATGAGATTACTCAGATTATCCCACCTCATGTAAGTGTAGTGACTGTAAGACAGCCGCAACCTTTGGGTTTGGGGCATGCTGTTTTATGTGCAAAAAGTATTATTGGCCAAGATGATTTTGCTGTGTTATTACCAGATGTATTGGTGAAAGATAACTCAGGGCAAAATGATTTATCGCGTATGATTTCTCGTTATGAAGTGAGTCAAGCTGCTCAAATCATGGTTGAAGCAGTACCCGATCATTTAGTAGATCAATATGGGATTGTTGATGTAAAACAGAGCCCGGCTGAGGGTGAAAGTATTGTCATGCAGGGTATTGTCGAAAAGCCTGCTGTCGGCTCTGCACCTTCTAATTTATCTGTAGTCGGACGTTATATTTTACCTGCTAAGATTATGCAGCTTCTAGAGAACACACCGAAAGGAGCAGGTAATGAAATTCAGTTAACTGATGCTATTGCGATGCTTCAAAGTACAGACATAGTGGAAGCCTATCGGATGCAAGGTCAAACTTTTGACTGTGGCAGTAAACTTGGTTATTTGAAAGCTGTACTAAATTATGGTGTTGCACACCCTAAATTGGGATTAGAATTTAAACATCTGATTCAAGAACTTAAACTATAAAGTTTTGTAGCTCTGCTTAAGTATTTGTAAAAACTGCTGAATATGGTAGCAGAGCAGTATATTCTTTTCCTTTAAAAGGAATAGAAATCTATAAAATCAGGTGTGCAATGAAAATCGCAGTATTTGGAACAACGTTACATGCCGGTGTCATGGCGGCATTATTAGCTGAATATGGTAACCAAATTTATTGGTGTACTTGTGTAAGTTGTGAAGAAGATATTTCTGTCCTTTCCTATCAAGATCAAGAAGTAAATAATTATTTAAATAAACAGAGAAAAGCCGGTTTTTTAAAAGAAAGTGCTTTTTCCGAGATTCCTTTAGATATTGAAGTATATTTCTTTTGTTTTAGTCCCACACAAATTGAACTTGCTTTAAAAACCGTAGAAAAACTAAGTGAACGACCCATTGTTCATCCTAGATTAATGATTAATGGTTCAACTTTTGGGTTACACGGTACAGAAAAATTAAAACAGCACTTGCCAAAAGATGAGTGGGTTTACTTTCCTGATGTGATTCAGGAGGGCAATGCCATCAATAGTGTCTTGAATGTCAAACATGTCATTGTTGGTGTTGAATCTAGGGATGCAAGTGAAACCATGCAGGAGTTATTGCGTCCTTTTTTCCAATTTAGCTATCAATATTTATTTATGCCAATTTTAGATGCAGAGTTTACCAAACTTAGTATCTCGGGCATGTTGGCTACCCGCATTAGTTATATGAATGACTTAGCAATGGTTGCGGAAAAGTTAGGTATTGATATTGCGAATGTAAAACATGGTATTGCTGCTGACACACGTATTGGTGCTGCATATTTATCGCCAGGTGTAGGATTTGGTGGCGAGAATTTTTCACATGATATTTTAACGCTTTCGAGTACCGTATCTGAAACGGGAACAAAAAGCCGTCTTTTAGAACAGGTGTGGGCGATTAATGAGCAGCAGAAAGAAATCTTATTCCGTAAATTATGGAATTATTATCACTGTAGTCTAAAAGGTAAAACGGTTGCGATTTGGGGGGCCTCTTTTAAAGAAAACACTTCAAATATACATAACTCACCGATTCATATTTTATTGGCTGCGTTATGGGCACAAGGCGTAACTGTGCATCTGCATGACCCTCAAGCTTTAGATGAAATAGCTGCAACTTACGGACCTCGGGAAGATTTAATTTTATGCACTGATCAATATGAAGCTGTACGAGATGCTCATGCATTGTGTCTCGTCACGGCATGGAAGCAATATTGGAGTCCTGACTTTAAGCAACTACAACAGTTAATGAAACATCCGTTAATTTTAGATGGACGTAATATTTATGATCCAGCATATGTAAAAGCGAAAGGTTTTGCTTATGAAGGAGTAGGTCGCTTATGAGTAAATCAATCGAGCAATTTCCGAAGGAATTAGTCTCGCCTCTAGCTCATCTTCAAACTTTAGCTGAAGAAAACTCAAAATTACATATCAAAGAGTTATTTGCTTTAGAGCCAGATCGTTTTCAAAATTACTCAGTAAAGTTTGATCAATTATTTTTTGATTATAGTAAGCATCGGGTAACTAAAGATATTTTAGGACAACTTGTAGCTCTTGCGAAGAATAAAAACTTAACCCAATGGATTAATTGTCTTTTTTCACAAGATAAAATTAACTGTACCGAACAACGCGAAGCAATGCACTGGGCATTACGTTTACCCGCTGACTATTCAAAGTTTCCAGATTTAACAGAACAAGTTCATAGTCAGTTAGAACGTATGTATGCCTTAGTGGAAAAAATCCATGCAGGGCAATATCGTGGTGCTACGGGTGAAGTGATTCAGGATGTTGTCAATATTGGAGTGGGTGGTTCTGATTTAGGGCCACAAATGGTGACTCATGCGTTATCTGATTTTAAGGTAAAAACGGCTAAGCCCCTTAACACTCATTTTGTTTCAACGATGGATGGTAGTCAGCTGTCAGAACTACTCCATCAACTTCGCCCAGAAACTACTTTATTTATTATTTCCTCAAAGTCTTTTGGAACGATTGATACCTTATCAAATGCTCAAACAGTGCGTCAGTGGTTAGAAAAGACATTAGGGAAACATGTTCGCGTATTAAAAAGCCATTTTATTGGTGTGTCCACAAAAGCGGACAAAATGTCTGAATGGGGAATTGCACCTGAAAATCAATTATTGCTGTGGGACTGGGTAGGTGGTCGCTATTCACTATGGTCTTGTATTGGTTTACCTATTGCTTTGACGATTGGTATTGACGGATTTAAGCAACTTTTAGCAGGGGCTCACGCCGTCGATGAGCATTTTCAAAATACGAGTTTTGATCAAAATATTCCTGTTTTAATGGCATTATTAGGAATCTGGAATAATAATTTTTTAAATATTCAGACTCATGCCATTTTGCCTTATGATGGACGTTTAAAATATTTTGCTGCTTATTTACAACAATTAGAAATGGAATCTAATGGCAAGTCAGTGCAGCGCAATGGTCAAAAAGTTGAGCTAGATACTTGCCCAATTGTGTGGGGTGAAGTTGGTCCAAATGCTCAGCATGCGTTCTATCAATTGCTACATCAAGGCTCCCAAGCAGTCAGCTGCGATTTCATTGCCCCTATTCAACGTTATAATGCAGATCACTTTACTTACGCTGAAAATGCTGAAGCCTTAGTTGAGCAACATCATCTTGCTTTGTCTAATTGCTTGGCGCAATCACGCTTATTGGCTTTCGGTAATGAAGCTTTGGATACAACTGAATTAGAAAATTTGCCAATTTATAAGCAATATGAAGGTAATCAGCCGAGTTCTACATTATTATTAGATGAGCTAAACCCGTATAATTTAGGAATGCTGATCGCTTTATATGAACATAAAGTTTTTGTTCAATCTGTGATTTGGAATATTAACCCGTTTGATCAGTGGGGGGTTGAAAAGGGTAAACAGATCGCTGATCAGTTACTTCCGGTTTTAAATGGTATTCAAAATGATTTTTCAAAATTTGATGCCTCGACACGGGGGTTAATTAAAATATTGTTAGGAAAGGTAGATGGCTAAAATTCTAGTCACTGGTGGTGCTGGTTATATTGGTTCACACACATGTGTTGAGCTTTTAGAAGCGGGCCATGAAGTTATTGTTTTTGATAATCTTTCGAATAGTTCGGAAGAGTCTTTAGATAGAGTTCAAGATATAACCCAAAAAAGTTTAACTTTTGTGCAGGGTGATATTCGCAATGCCGATGAGTTGGACCGTGTATTTCAAGAGCATATCATTGATGCTGTTATTCACTTCGCAGGTCTGAAAGCAGTGGGTGAAAGTCAAGAAAAACCGCTGATCTATTTTGATAATAATATTGCTGGCAGTATCCAATTAGTTAAATCAATGGAAAAGGCTGGTGTTTATACGCTTGTATTTAGCTCTTCTGCCGCTGTATACGATGAAGCTAATACTTCTCCACTTAATGAAGATATGCCCACAGGTATGCCAAGTAATAATTACGGCTATACTAAATTAATTGTTGAGCAATTATTACAAAAACTTTCAATAGTTAATCATGAGTGGTCGATCGCATTACTTCGTTATTTTAACCCAGTCGGTGCACACAAAAGTGGACGTATTGGTGAAGACCCACAGGGTATTCCAAATAATCTAATGCCGTATGTGACACAAGTTGCTGTTGGACGTCGTGACAAACTATCCATTTATGGTAATAACTATGAAACTGTGGATGGTACTGGTGTACGTGATTATATCCATGTCGTCGATTTGGCGAATGCACATTTATGTGCTCTTAATAACAGATTGGATGTGAAGGGTTGTCGTGTATGGAATATCGGTACGGGTAAAGGTGCCTCTGTTTTACAAGTCAAAAATACTTTTGAACAGGTTAACGGTGTGGCAGTTGCTTTCGAGTTTGTGCCGCGCCGAGCTGGTGATGTAGCCACATCTTTTGCAGACAATCGTCGTGCAGTTGCTGAGTTGGGTTGGCAGCCGCAATATGGTTTAGAAGATATGCTTGCTGACAGCTGGAATTGGCAGAAGCAGAATCCTAATGGCTATAATTAATTAAATAACAATAAAAAAAGGAGCAAATTGCTCCTTTTTTATTTTTGATTAGCTCTGAATCAATCCAGTCAATTCATCTACATAATATTGCATAGGTTGAGCTTGGCGGTCTGCACGGCTTTCAATATTGAGACGTAATAACGGTTCAGTATTTGAAGCACGGACATTAAAACGCCATGCGCCAAAGTCGAGGCTTACACCATCGGTACGGTCAATTTGTGGATTTTGATCGGCATAGAAATCGAAAATCTTTTGAATAGTGATTTGTGTATCAGCTACTTTAAAGTTGATTTCACCACTACAAGGAAACTTGGTAATCATGTTTTCAACAAGTGTTGAAAGAGATTGTCCTGTTTCAGAAAGTAGGGCAACGGTCAGTAACCACGGAATCATACCGCTGTCGCAATAAGCAAAGTCACGGAAATAGTGATGGGCACTCATTTCACCGCCATATACAGCGTTGTGTTCACGCATAACATCTTTAATAAATGCATGACCAGATTTTGACTGTACGGCAATGCCTTTGTATTCATCGACGATATCAAACGTGTTCCACACTAAACGTGGGTCATGCACAATTTTTTCGCCTGATTGTTTAATCAAGAAAGCTTGAGCCAAGAGGCCGACAATATAGTAGCCTTCAATGAACTGCCCCTTTTCATCAAACAAGAAACAGCGGTCAAAGTCGCCATCCCATGCAATTCCCATATCGGCTTTATGCTCAAGCACAGCATTGCGAGTACTGTCGCGGTTTTCAATTAAAATTGGGTTAGGAATTCCGTTTGGGAAAGTACCATCTGCTTCATGGTGAATTCTAATAAATTCAATTGGTACGTTAAGCGCTTTAAATTTTTCTTCAATGGCATCAATCACATGACCCGCAGCTCCATTACCAGCATTTACCACTAACTTAAGTGGACGGATTTTTGCAGGTTCAATATAGGTAATTAAGTGATCAACGAACTCGGGCAAAATGTTATAACTTTGCGTTGTACCTTTTTGGCTAACTTCTTCAAAGTGATTAGTTTCTGCTAAAGCTTGAATCTCTTTTAAACCCGTATCTGCACTAATTGGACGAGCATTTTCTCGAACCAGTTTCATGCCGTTATAATCCATTGGGTTATGGCTCGCAGTCACTTCAATTCCACCTTGTACATCTAAATGAAAAGCGGCAAAGTAAACTTCTTCAGTGCCCGTCATGCCTAAATCAAGAACATTTACACCCGCATCATTTAGGCCGTGGATGGTTGCTTGTTTTAAAGATTCACTGCTTAGACGAATATCACAACCTACAACCACAGTCTTTGGTTTATAGATTTGTCCGTATGCACGGCCAATTTTATAGGCGATGTCTTCATTCAATTCGGTACCGAGTTTGCCTCGGATATCATAGGCTTTAAAACAGGTTAAAGTAGTCATTATTCAGTTCAATACAAATGATTTAAGTTTTGGGTATTATTATACATTTACCAATAAATGGTTATGTTTATCGTTTTTATATGCAATTTTTTCACTCCATTTCTGTAAGTTATATTTAAATTTATAAAAATTTTTTTACGACTTTAGTCTAATAAGTAAATCCATAAGTTTGAAGTGTCTTGATTTTACTCAATCATATTGGTCATACCAATTTAAGTATTTATTTAATGATTGATCTTACCAATGACAGTGTTTATGATGCGACCTGTAGTTAAAGGAATAACATTTGCACTTAAATTTTAATTGGTCATACCAATTTGTGTTAAATGTTTAAAATTCTAAGGTACAAAAATTTCGCCCTAGCATTTCAAGGAGATGACAATGCTCAATATGTGGCAACAACTTTATGACCCTTTAAATAATATTTGGCTGTCTAGTGCGGTTGCGTTAATTCCGATTGTTTTCTTCTTTTTTGCATTGGCTGTTTTTCGTTTAAAAGGCAGTATTGCAGGTACGGGCACAGTCATTATTGCATTATTGATTGCACTATTTTTCTATCAAATGCCGGGTCAAATGGCCTTTGCGTCAATCATTTACGGTTTCTTCTACGGTCTATGGCCAATTTCATGGATCATTATCGGGGCAGTTTTTCTATACAAAATTTCGGTAAAAACTGGCCAGTTTGATGTTATTCGTTCAAGCATTTTGTCGATTACTGAAGACCAACGTCTGCAAATGCTATTGGTTGGTTTTGCATTTGGTACTTTCCTTGAAGGGGCAGCGGGTTTTGGTGCTCCTGTAGCAATTACCGCTGCGCTGCTTGTCGGTTTAGGGTTTAAACCGCTTTATGCTGCTGGTTTATGTTTGATTGTAAATACAGCGCCAGTGGCATTTGGTGCAATGGGTATTCCAATTATTGTGGCAGGGCAGGTTTCCGGTGTAGATACTATGGAAATCAGCCAGATGGTTGGTCGTCAGTTGCCATTTTTAGTCATTATTGTGCTGTTCTGGATCATGGCAATTATGGATGGCTGGCGTGGTGTTAAAGAAACTTGGCCGGCAGTGTTGGTGGGTGGTGGTGCCTTTGCGATTGCCCAATATCTTACATCTAACTTTATTGGCCCTGAGTTACCAGACATTACCGCAGCAATTGCATCATTGGTGAGCTTAACTTTACTATTCCGTGTTTGGAAACCAAAACATATTTTCCGTTTTGAACCTGAGGCTGGTCAAACTTTGACTCAGCAACCAACCACGGTTCAACGTTACAGCATTGGCAAAATTGTGAAGGCGTGGTCTCCATTTGCCATCTTAACAGTCATGGTCACCATCTGGAGCGTTAAGCCGTTTAAAGCATTATTTGCAAAAGATGGTGCTCTTGAGCACTGGATTTTTAAACTTGAAGTGCCGTATTTGCATAAATTGGTTGAAAAAATGCCACCAATTGTGGCTGAGATGAAGCCATACGAAGCGATTTATAAGTTTGACTGGTTCTCTGCAACAGGTACTGCAATTTTTATTGCCGCAATCATCACCGCTATTTTCTTAAAAATGAAAGCAAGTGAAGCTGTAACGACCTTTGGTGAAACACTCAATGAGTTAAAAACACCGATTTATTCAATTGGTATGGTGTTGTCTTTTGCTTTTATTGCGAACTATTCAGGTTTATCTGCAACTTTGGCTTTGGCTCTATCGCATACGGGTCATGCGTTTACTTTCTTCTCACCATTTTTGGGTTGGCTTGGTGTGTTCCTTACGGGCTCAGATACATCTTCAAATGCTTTGTTCTCGGCACTACAGGCAACTACAGCGCAGCAGATTGGTATTCCGGAAGTATTACTTGTTGCTGCTAATACCAGTGGTGGCGTAACAGGTAAGATGATTTCTCCGCAGTCGATTGCGATCGCGTGTGCAGCGGTAGGCTTAGTTGGAAAAGAGTCTGACTTGTTCCGTTTCACTGTAAAACATAGCATCATATTCACTGTCTTTGTTGGCATCATTATTACGGTTCAGGCTTATCTTGTTCCGTGGATGATTCCATAACTCCAGTGAAGGAAACGCGATGAGAATCTCCGATCAAGTGGTCATGAAATTGCAGGCATTAATTGAAGAGCGTCACATGAAAAAAGGTGACCGTTTGCCTGCCGAACGCCAGCTTGCAACTAGCTTAGGAGTTTCTCGTCCGTCTTTGCGTGAAGCAATTCAACAGCTCAATAGTCAAGGGGTGCTCAGTAGTCGCCGTGGCGATGGGACTTATATTCAGCAGTTACCTGAACAATGGCCCCAGCAACTCATTGTGAACCCGATTAGTAACTTGATTGAAGAAGATCCGCTGTACCGTTTTGATGTGCAAGAGGCGCGGTTGTTACTTGAAGGTGGCACTGCTTGGTATGCCGCATTGCGCTCAACGCCTGAAGATCGCGCCAAAATCCATCATTATTTTAATGAAATTAGTCGCCATCAAAATGCAGGTGACTCGGCGCAGGCTGCGGTGGCCGATGCTGAATTCCATTTAGCGATTGCTGAAGCATCTCACAATGTGGTGCTGATCCAAATGATGCGTAGCCTGTTCGATTTGCTGCAATACAACGTCTTGTTAGGGCGTAAAAAAGTTTATAACGACCCCATAAATGGCGACTTGTTGAGCGAGCAGCATTTTCAGGTGATGGATGCTATTGATCGTAAAGATCCCGAGGCCGCACGCCAAGCTGTCTGCGGTCATATTGAATTTGTGATTAATCATGTGCGTTCTCTGGATGAAGATGAAGCTCGCCAGAAACGTGCAAACCGTTTAAATAGAGTTGATTCAAAATGATTATTTCTTCTGGCAATGATTACCGTGCTGCGGCGCAACGTCGCTTACCTCCATTTTTATTTCACTACATTGATGGTGGAGCGTATTCGGAATATACCTTAAAGCGTAACGTACAAGATTTGTCAGAAATTGCATTGCGTCAACGTGTGCTTAATGACATGTCCGCGTTGAGTTTAGAGACAAAACTGTTTAATGAAACGCTGTCGATGCCAGTTGCCTTGGCACCTGTAGGCCTAACAGGTATGTATGCGCGCCGTGGCGAAGTTCAAGCGGCGATGGCAGCCGACAAAAAGGGCATTCCATTTACGCTTTCAACGGTTTCTGTCTGTCCGATTGAAGAAGTCGCACCTGCAATTAATCGCCCGATGTGGTTCCAGCTTTATGTATTACGTGACCGTGGTTTTATGCGTAATGCTTTGGAACGTGCAAAAGCAGCAGGCTGTTCAACACTGGTATTTACCGTAGATATGCCTGTGCCGGGTGCACGTTACCGTGATGCTCATTCGGGTATGAGTGGGCCAAATGCTGCGATGCGCCGTTATATGCAGTCTATGTTCCACCCACATTGGTCATGGAATGTCGGCTTAATGGGTCGTCCGCACGACTTGGGCAATATCTCTAAATATTTAGGTAAACCGACTGGGCTTGAAGACTATATCGGCTGGTTAGGCTCGAACTTTGACCCATCGATTTCATGGAAAGACCTTGAGTGGATTCGTGAGTTTTGGGATGGCCCAATGGTGATTAAGGGTATTTTAGACCCTGAAGATGCCAAAGATGCTGTACGTTTTGGTGCCGATGGGATTGTGGTATCGAATCACGGTGGTCGTCAGTTAGATGGCGTGATGTCTTCTGCTCGTGCGTTGCCTGCAATTGCTGATGCCGTCAAAGGTGACTTAGCGATTTTGGCTGACTCAGGCATTCGTAATGGTTTAGATGTGGTGCGTATGTTAGCGCTCGGTGCCGATACAGTGTTACTTGGCCGAGCGTTTGTGTATGCCTTGGCAGCAGCAGGTGGGCAAGGTGTGTCGAACTTGCTTGATTTAATTGATAAGGAAATGCGTGTTGCGATGACGCTTACGGGTGCTAAGTCGATTTCGGATATTAATGCGGATTGTTTAGTGCAGGCGATGAAGCTCTAACATTTCGTATTAACTTTGATGATATTGGCACGACGGAGTCTTATCGGAAAAGGTTCAATGTAAGTAGCTAATTGACGTTACTTTTTAAAAAAGTAACCAAAAACTTTAGTTTCGATGACGGTACGTCCTTGCTACCGCATCGAAACGGCGGCATCCCTGCCGCCAACCGCGATAGTAAATATAGGGCTGATTCACATTAGAGAATGAGCTAATTAAATTACAAACGGTAAGATCCCGTCGTGTTGGTCTAATTTGATAAATGGATGACCAAAAGGAAACCATCATGCAAACATTTTCTCCTCAAGCAGTGATCGAACGCTTACAAAATATTGTAGGGCGTTCTTATGTTTTGACTGATGACCAAAGCACACGTCAGTACCGTCAAGGTCGTCGTTTTGGTGAGGGGAAAGTACTGGCTGTGGTGGTGCCGGGTACCTTGCTAGAGCAATGGCAGGTTTTGCAGGCTGCAATTGAGGCAGACTGTATTGTGATTATGCAGGCGGCCAATACAGGACTCACTGGTGGTTCAACGCCTTATGGCGATGATTATGATCGTCCTGTTTTGGTGATGAGTACGCGCCGATTAAAGGGCATTCAGGTTATTCATGACGGTAAGCAAGTGATTTGTTTACCAGGTGCGACCTTAGATAATTTAGAGCAAATTTTAAAGGGCTATGACCGTGAACCTCATTCAGTGATTGGTTCATCTTGTATTGGTGCATCAGTACTTGGCGGTGTCTGTAATAACTCGGGCGGTGCATTGGTACGCCGTGGTCCTGCGTATACCGAATTGGCGTTATATGCTCAGGTGAATGCTGCTGGTCAATTAGAACTGGTGAACCACTTAGGGGTGAATTTAGGCTCGACTCCTGAAGAAATTTTGACTCGTTTAGAGAAGAAACAATACCAAGCCGTAGATATTCTAGATGACAGCGAAAAGCAGGCATCGGACCATCGCTATGCACACGATGTGACTCAAGTTGATGAAGATACGCCTGCTCGTTTTAATGCAGATCCATCACGTTTGTTTGAGGCTTCGGGTTCGGCAGGTAAAGTCTGTGTGTTTGCTGTACGTCTTGATACTTATGAAAAAGTAGAAAGTAATGTCTTTTATATAGGTACTAATGATGCCGATGACTTAACAGCGATTCGCCGTTACTTACTGACCTCACTACCAAGCTTGCCGATTGCAGGTGAATATATCCACCGAGATGCTTATTTAATTGGTGAAAAATACGGAAAAGACACGTTCTTATTTATTGAAAAGTTCGGCACAGCCAATGTTCCAAAAGCTTTCGCGATGAAAGATAAAGTCGATGGCTTTTTAGAACGATTTAAAATTAAAGGTTTAACAGACCATATTTTACAGGCCATTACCTTCTTTTTACCGAGTCATTTGCCTAAGCGTATGACCGAATATCGAGACCGTTATGAGCACCATTTAGTGCTACGTGTGGAAAAAAATTCAAAAGCACAAACCGAGCAGTTTTTAAAAGAATATTTTGCAGTGCATCCGTCAGGTCACTATTTCGTATGTAGCGAAGAGGAAGGCCGAAAAGCGTTCTTGCACCGCTTTGCGATTGCAGGAGCGGCAATTCGTTATCGTGATACTCACCGTAGTGAAGTTGAAGATATTGTGGCGCTTGATATTGCTCTACGCCGTAATGACCGCGAGTGGGTAGAGCAACTGCCTATCGAGATGGAAAATAAAATTCTGCATAAACTCTATTATGGGCATTTCTTTTGTCATGTTTTCCATCAGGACTATATTCTTAAAAAGGGCCATGACCCTTTAGAAATGGAACATCAAATGTGGAAGTTACTTGATGCGCGCCGTGCTGAATATCCGGCAGAGCATAATGTTGGGCATCTCTACATTGCTAAACCTGCATTAGCCAATTTCTATCAAAAACTCGACCCAACCAATAGCTTTAATGTCGGGATTGGCCATACCTCAAAACTGAAATATTGGGGCAAGGCTAAATCTTAATATCGAGACATAAAAAAAGGCGCCGAAGCGCCTTTTTTAATAGATGTATTATGCCGCTTCTGTTGATTTAGCAAGCACTTCTGCAACTGCTTTAGCAACAGTGTAAACATTGTTCATGTTTAAACCTGCTACACAAATACGGCCACTACGTACTAAGTAGATTGCATATTCTTCACGCAAGATATCAACTTGCTCAGCAGTTAGACCTGTGTAGCTGAACATACCTTTTTGGTTTACAAGGTAGCTAAAGTCACGGTCTGGTAATGCTTTAGTAAGTTCGTCTTTCAAGATGCTACGCATTTTAATAATACGCTCACGCATCTCTTTCACTTCACCTTGCCATTGCTGGTTAAGTTCAGCGTCATTTAACACTTCATCAACTAACCAAGCGCCTGTAGTAGGTGGGCTAGAGTAAATACGGCGTACAGTCGCTTTTAACTGACCGAATGTGCACTGAGCAGCTTCTGCATCGTCACATACGAAAGTTAAACCGCCAACGCGCTCGCCATATAAAGAGAAGATTTTAGAGAACGAGTTGCTCACAATGAAGTTGAGGCCCGCTTGGTCTAAAGCACGGATTGCATACGCATCTTCTTCCATACCGTCACCAAAACCTTGGTAAGCGATATCTAGGAATGGAATAAGGTTACGGTCTTTTAATACTGCAATCACTTGGTCCCATTGCGCTGGGTTTAAGTCAGCACCAGTTGGGTTGTGGCAGCATGGGTGCAATAACACAATGCTTTGCTCAGGCAAAGTTTTAAGTGTAGACAACATACAGTCAAAATCTACACCACGTGTTTCGTTATCGAAATATGGGTAGAAATGAGTTTTGATACCAGCGCCATTGAAAATCGCAACGTGGTTATCCCAAGTTGGTTGGCTTACCCAAACGTCTGAATTTGGGAAATAAGTTTTTAAGAAGTCCGCACCAACTTTCAATGCACCTGAACCACCAAGTGTTTGGATGGTTACAGCACGGCCAGCTTTAACTGCTGGGCTGTTTGCACCAAATAAAAGTGCTTGAATTGCTTCACGGTAAGGTTTGAAGCCTTCCATTGGCAAATAAAGTTTGGTTTTACCGTTCTTAGGCTCAATACGCTTTTGCGCCTCGATAATAGTCTCTAACTGAGGAACAATGCTGTCTTCGTTATAATAAAGACCAATACTCAAGTTCACTTTTCCAGAACGAGTATCAGCATTGAACTGTTCCATTAAAGAGAGAATTGGATCGCCTGCGTATGGGGGGATATGTTGAAACATCAAAAAAGTCCTTTCATTCAACAATATGCATAGTGCTGGGTTTTTTCTGTCTCGAAAAATACGCCACAACTATGTCGATGCTCAATAATGTATCAATAAAGCTACCGTGAAGCACCTGATAATTTCACTAATATCGATATTTTCTGGATGAAAATGATAAAAAGATTTAAAAGAAATTACGGTAAATAGAAACTAATTTCTAACTCATGCTTTCATTCAAGCAGATTGTCTACAATCTTGCTGTAATACATTGGTTGTAGACTAAAGTTTGAAACAAAAGTTTAATGACTAAAAAGTAACTAAGAAAGAGTCATAAAACTATAGATAAATTGAAATTAAATTATTGTTTTATAAATATTAATTGGCAAGTGGTTTAATGGTTTAAATATAAGGTGAGATAACAGGTCATACTATAAAAATTGACCTGATGCGTTCTGTAAAGTGTCAACAATCACCTTGATTTTTTTCATTCATACCGCTATAAAACTCATAATTGATTAAAAATTGTCGACAATATGCAAGATTTGACCTTCGCACCAGAGCCACTACAAAGTCAGGGAAGAACACTGACCGAGAATGTATTTAAACAAATACAGACGGCGATTGTTTTGGGTCAAATTCCGGCAGGTAGCAAAATTTCTGAGCCTGAGCTGGCACGCACTTATGGCATTAGCCGTGGGCCTTTACGTGAAGCGATTCATCGCCTTGAAGGTCAACGTTTGGTTGAGCGTACTGCACATGTGGGCGCGCGCGTGGTTTCGCTTTCACTGCAACAGTTTAAAGAGCTTTACCAGATTCGTGCGTCATTAGAAGGTTTAGCTTGCAAACTTGCGGCACAGCATATTGATAAAAAGCAAATTTTGGCGCTACGTGATGTATTACGTATGCATGCCGAAGATGAAAACTTTAAAGCAGGTAAAGGATATTACTTGCAAGAAGGGCAGGACGATTTTCACTACTGCATTATCAAAAGTAGTGGCAATAAAACCCTAGAAAAAATGCTATGTGATGAGCTCTATCATCTCATCCGCATGTACCGAATTCAGTTTTCAAACACACCCGATCGACCGAGCAAAGCTTGGGACGAACATATCCGTATTTTAGATGCAATTGCAGAAGGCGATGGTGAACTTGCCGAGCTGCTCATGCATCGACATATCAATGCTTCTTACAAAATTATTGAGCAAACACTGCTACAAGCACAAGGAGAACATAACAATGGCTAAACAATCCGCAGGTCAGCTATTTCGCGATGCCGTAGCCCAAGAAAAGCCATTACAAGTGGTGGGAACCATCAATGCCAATCATGCACTTTTGGCAAAACGTGCAGGTTATAAAGCGATTTACTTATCAGGTGGTGGTGTAGCAGCTGGTTCTTTAGGCTTACCTGATTTAGGAATCAGTAACCTTGATGATGTGTTGACAGACGTACGCCGTATTACCGATGTATGTGATCTTCCATTATTGGTCGATGCTGACACAGGCTTTGGTGCTTCTGCATTTAACATTGCACGTACTACGAAATCACTCATCAAGTTTGGTGCTGCGGCAATGCACATTGAAGACCAAGTGGGTGCAAAACGTTGTGGTCACCGTCCGAACAAAGCCATTGTGACTCAAGAAGAAATGGTTGACCGTATTAAAGCTGCGGTTGATGCGCGTGGTGATGACAGCTTCGTGATTATGGCGCGTACCGATGCGTTAGCGGTTGAAGGCCTACAAGCTGCCATTGACCGTGCGGGTGCCTACATTGAGGCAGGTGCAGACATGTTGTTCCCTGAAGCAATTACCGAGCTTGATATGTACAAGCAATTTGCTCAGAAGACTGGCGCACCAATTTTGGCAAACATTACCGAGTTTGGTTCTACACCACTGTTTACTACTGAAGAGTTAGCATCTGCCGATGTAAGCCTTGCGCTTTATCCGCTTTCTGCTTTCCGTGCCATGAACAAGGCAGCCGAAACTGTGTATGAAACCTTACGTAAAGAAGGTACACAAAAGAACGTGGTTGATATTATGCAAACGCGTAAAGAGTTATATGAACGCATTAACTACTATGCGTTTGAAGACTACTTAGACAACGCATTTGCTAAAAAGAAATAAACAAGTCCTCTTTTAAAAGAAAGGGGAAGCGATGGTCTTGGCTATCGTGAAGGCGGCATGGATGCCGCTACGTTGGACTGCGATATAGGGATATATCGTCAGACCAACAAGGATTTTTGCTTACTTTTCATCCGTGAAAAGTAAGGCGAACGGCAGGTTAAACCAAAAATTGGATGAGAACTCGGCAAGACACTGTCGCGTTTTCACCCAAGTAAAAATTGAACAAACAACAAATTCTGGTTGATATAAAGGATGATTCTATGAGCTCAAATGAAACAACAACAGGCTTCAAACCAAAAAAATCAGTTGCACTTAGCGGACAAGTTGCAGGCAACACAGCACTGTGTACCGTAGGACGTAGCGGTAACGACTTGCACTATCGTGGCTATGACATTCTTGACCTTGCGGCAGGTAGCGAGTTTGAAGAAGTTGCTCACTTGCTCGTACATGGCAAATTACCAAACAAAGCTGAACTCAAAGCATATAAAGCAAAATTAAAAGCGCTTCGTGGCTTACCAGCAGCACTTAAAACTGCACTTGAACAATTACCACCGTCTGCTCACCCAATGGACGTGATGCGTACGGGTGTTTCAGTACTAGGTTGCTTAACGCCAGAACACGAAGACCACAACGAAGCGGGCGCAAAAGACATTGCTGACAAATTAATGGCAAGCTTAGGCTCAATGCTGCTTTATTGGTACCACTTCAGCAACAACGGTCGTCGTATTGAAGTTGAAACAGATGACGACTCGATTGCAGCGCATTTCTTACATTTATTGCATGGCGAAAAACCATCTGAAGAGTGGATTCAAGCGATGCATACATCACTTATTTTGTATGCTGAGCATGAGTTCAACGCATCTACATTTACGTCACGTGTGGTTGCAGGTACAGGTTCTGACATGTACTCGGCAATTACGGGCGGTATTGGTGCGCTTCGCGGACCTAAGCACGGTGGTGCAAACGAAGTTGCATTCGTGATTCAACAACGTTACGACAACGCAGACGAAGCAGAAGCTGACATCCGTAAGCGTGTTGAAAATAAAGAAGTTGTGATTGGTTTTGGTCACCCTGTATATACAGTTTCTGACCCACGTAACGAAGTGATCAAGAAAGTGGCGCACGACTTAGCAGAAGCACAAGAGAACACCAAAATGTACCTTATCGCTGAGCGTTTAGAAGCAGTGATGAAAGAAGTGAAAAACATGTTCCCGAACCTCGACTGGTTCAGTGCAGTGAGCTACCACTTAATGGGTGTTCCAACAGCAATGTTCACTCCATTGTTCGTGATTGCACGTACAGCAGGTTGGTCAGCGCACGTGATTGAACAACGCCAAGACGGCAAAATCATTCGTCCAAGCGCGAACTACACAGGCCCTGAAAATCTTGAATTTAAACCATTGGCGGAGCGTGGTTAATGAACACAAAATACCGTAAACCGCTGGCAGGAACCCAGCTTGAATATTACGACGTGCGTCAAGCCGTTGAAGATATTCAGCCAGGCGCATACGAAAAACTGCCTTACACCTCTAAAGTACTTGCAGAGCAATTGGTACGCCGTGCCGATGCCGAGAACTTAACTGCCTATCTAACGCAGTTAATTGAACGCCGTCAGGACTTGGACTTTCCTTGGTATCCTGCGCGCGTGGTGTGTCATGACATCCTAGGTCAAACAGCTTTGGTTGACCTTGCAGGCTTGCGTGATGCGATTGCTGACAAAGGCGGTGACCCATCTAAAGTTAACCCAGTTGTGCCGACTCAGCTCATTGTTGACCACTCTTTAGCAGTGGAATACGGTGGTGCGGATCCAGACGCTTTTGAAAAAAACCGTGCTGTTGAAGACCGTCGTAACGAAGACCGTTTCCACTTTATTGAGTGGACTAAAACAGCATTTAAAAATGTCGATGTGATCCCTGCGGGGAACGGCATTATGCACCAGATTAACCTAGAGAAAATGTCTCCGGTCATTCAGGCGCGTGATGGCGTAGCATTCCCAGACACTTGCGTAGGTACAGACTCACACACACCACATACAGACGCTTTGGGCGTAATTTCTGTGGGTGTTGGTGGCTTAGAAGCTGAAAACGTGATGTTGGGCCGTGCATCTTGGATGCGTCTACCACACATTATTGGTGTTGAGTTTGTAGGTCAGCGTCAGGCAGGCATTACTGCAACAGATATCGTACTTGCTTTAACTGAGTTCTTGCGTAAAGAGCGCGTAGTGGGTGCTTACCTTGAGTTCTTTGGTGAAGGTGCTGACAGTATGTCTGTGGGTGACCGTGCAACCATTTCGAACATGACACCAGAATATGGCGCTACGGCTGCAATGTTCTACATCGACCAAAACACAATCGACTACTTACGCCTAACAGGTCGTGAAGATGCTCAAGTGGCATTGGTTGAACAGTACGCAAAAGAAATTGGCCTTTGGGCATCTGACATGACCAAAGCAGAGTACCCACGTGTACTACGTTTTGACCTATCGACAGTCACACGTAACATTGCTGGTCCATCAAACCCACATGCACGTGTTTCAACTGCGGACCTAAAAGAAAAAGGTATTGCGGGTGTTGTTGAAAACCGTTCTGATGGCTTAATGCCAGATGGTGCGATCATTATTGCGGCAATTACTTCATGTACTAACACTTCTAACCCACGTAACACCGTGGCGGCAGGTTTATTGGCACGTAAGGCAAATGAGCTAGGTTTAGTTCGTAAACCTTGGGTGAAATCATCATTTGCACCGGGTTCAAAAGCGGCTGCACTTTATCTTGAAGAAGCGGGTGTTCTAAAAGACTTAGAAAAACTTGGTTTTGGTATTGTGGCTTACGCTTGTACAACGTGTAACGGTATGTCGGGTGCGTTAGATCCAGTCATTCAACAAGAAATTATTGACCGTGACTTGTACGCAACAGCAGTACTCTCTGGTAACCGTAACTTCGATGGCCGTATCCATCCTTATGCAAAACAAGCATTCTTGGCATCTCCACCGCTTGTTGTGGCATATGCAATTGCGGGTACGATTCGTTTTGACATCGAAAAAGATGCGTTAGGTCATGACAAAGATGGTAACCCGATTTACCTGAAAGACATCTGGCCATCTGACGCTGAAATTGATGCATTAGTTAAAGAAGCCGTGAAGCCTGAACAGTTCCGTAAAGTCTACATTCCAATGTTTGACTTGGGCGAAGTTGAACAAGCGAAAAGCCCACTTTACGACTGGCGTCCGCAAAGTACTTACATCCGCCGTCCACCATATTGGGAAGGGGCGTTGGCTGCACCACGTACTTTGGCGAACATGCGTCCACTTGCGATTTTGGGTGACAACATCACTACCGACCATTTGTCGCCTTCAAATGCGATTTTGATGGACTCAGCTGCGGGTGAATACCTTCACAAAATGGGCGTACCAGAAGAAGATTTCAACTCATACGCAACCCATCGTGGTGACCATTTGACTGCACAACGTGCAACATTTGCCAACCCGAAACTCTATAACGAAATGGTCGTTCGTTCAGACGGTACCATTAAGCAAGGTTCAAAAGCGCGTGTAGAGCCAGAAGGCGAAGTAATGCGTATGTGGGAAGCGATTGAAACCTACATGAACCGTAAACAGCCGTTAATTATTGTTGCGGGTGCTGACTACGGTCAGGGTTCAAGCCGTGACTGGGCTGCAAAAGGTGTGCGCCTTGCAGGTGTTGAAGCGATTGTGGCAGAAGGTTTTGAGCGTATTCACCGTACTAACTTGGTGGGTATGGGCGTGTTACCGCTTGAGTTTAAACCAGGTGTAAACCGCAAGACTTTAAAACTAGATGGTACAGAGCTTTATAGCGTGATTGGTAATATTGCGCCGCGTTCGACTTTAACTTTGGTTATTGAACGTGCCACAGCGGATGGTAAAGAAGAGATTCTTGAAGTGCCTGTGACTTGCCGTTTAGATACAGAAGAAGAAGTTTCTGTATATGAAGCGGGCGGTGTATTACAGCGTTTTGCGCAAGACTTTTTAGAAGGCCAAGTGGCTTGATACTTTAGTTAAACATTATTGATATTGTTCAGAAAAAGCCCTATCTTGATGATGGGGTTTTTTGTTGAGAATAATAGTGGAAAGATATTTAGATTTAGATGGTGACTCTGGCGTTTTTGCATATGAAATTGGTGATACGTATATAAGAGTGCAGTTTGATAGAACCTTTAAAATTTATACTTATAGTTATCGAAGTGCGGGCGCTAGCCGAGTCGAAGAGATGAAACGATTAGCTAGAAATGGAGATGGTCTAAATTCTTATATTATGAGATACACTAAAACTTTATTTGAATAATTTAATTATTAGAATTCGATAAAAGTATTCAGGGCAAGAGTTTTTAATATTAATTTTTGGGCTAAGTACAAATATGTCTGTTAAAAATATTTTTGAAAAAATTGAGTTATTAAATAAGGCTGTAATTGATTATTACGAAAAATTAAATGAACATAGTATCTGGTTGTTTATTTCAACAATGGGTTGGATAGGTATTCCTAATGAGCAAAAGTTTATAAAGATATTAGCATTTATAGGAATTATTCTTTTCTTTTTCTACTATATTTCAAACTCTGAGTTATGGAAAAAGACAGGAGAGTTATCGGAAGAGGGAAAAAATAAGCCATTTAAGAAACTGATTTTTAAATATAAAAATGAGGTTGAGCGAAGTGATTTGTCAGTAGATGAGAAAAGTGAAGCCTTAAATAAGTTAGTTGATATTGAAAATAGATATTTTAATTTTAAAAAGAATGGAATTAAGATTATTTGTAATAATTATTGTTTCTTTTTTGCAATGTTTTTTTTAACTGTAGTATGTATTAATTCAATGTGGTGAGTTTGAAAATGACAAATAACTATTAATATAATAAATAATTTTGATAAATAAAAAAACGAGATCCCGTCGGAATTTTTTGTATTTGGTTACTAGATACAACATCTGTTATATCTCACGATCCTGATACTTAAATGTATTTGGATACAGAAGAAGTTTCTGTATATGAAGCGGGTGGTGTATTACAGCGTTTTGCACAGGACTTTTTAGAAGGCTAAGTGGCTTGATATTTTGTATGTAAATTATTGAAGTTTAAAAAATACCATCTTGATGGTGGGGTTTTTATCACTATATAAATACTTCTTTGTTGATAAAGATATGGAATAGAATTATGAGTATCGGCGCATCTGTGCTATCTGGATTAATAAGTGGATTAATAGCTTCAGTCGTAACTGTTGTTGTAACATATGAGATTACATTCAAAAGAATCGAAGAGCCTAAGTTAATATTAGAAAAGAAAAAGGTCGCAATTGAAGCAAATAAACAGATTTTATTGCTTATACCAAATGTGATGACAAAATGTAGAGCTCAACCTATTGATAGATTTACTTTAAAAATAGCATGTAATAATAAAAACTTAGGACAATATCATGTGGAAGTTAAAATAAATGATAAAATACAATTAGCTAATAAAAATGATATTTCTGAGACAAGATATAATGGTGGTTTTGATGTAAGTTTTCCGGATGAAAAAAATAGTTATCTATTACCTCCAAATTCTGAAGGTGATTTATGGTTTTATATAAAATTTAATAAAAAGAAATATCCTAATGGGCTGATATTTGATGATACTATTTCATTAGTTGATTTTGATTATTTAACATATGAATCTGCCCGAAGTTTTATAACTCAGCAATTTCCAGAAACTCAATCCATGGCATTAAATTTATCAAAAAGAAGTGAAAAGATATTTGTATATGTCTACAAATGACGATATGCACTAGGATGTTTCCTATTCAATTATTTGTAGGGTAGAGATTTAAATAGATTTTTCCGAATTAGAGAAAATTTTATAAAATATTTTGGCTTTTTCATTGCTATTACCAGTCAAAAAGTCAATAAATAATCAAAGTTAAAGCAAGAACAGGCGCATAGTCCTCTATAGGTTTAGCCTAAACATCATTTTAAATATCAATAAAAAAGCCCGACATCCTGTCGGGCTTTTTCGTATTTGGTTGCTAGATATGACTCCTGTCGTATCTCACGATCCTGATGCATGAACCTATTATTGTTGTTTTATGTTCCGGAACATCCTGTTCCTGTATGAACTCATCATAGAAAAAAAGCAGGGGACAGCCAATCCGCTAAATCCCTAAATCTGTGTAAGATAAATCGTACAAATAACATTTTTTGCATTTATGCCATCATCATCGGGCGAAATGGACAATTGACATTCACTTTAAGTGGGTTATATTCCTGTTTAATATATATACGATTATAGGAATGTAATCATGGTAACAGCTGGCGAAAAACCCGGAACAGGCTTCTATTTCTGTGCTCAGTGCGGTCATAGAGTGTTTTTAGAAATTAATACCGACCCTTTACCACCTTGCACGAAATGCTACTGCACGCAATTTAAACGTTAAGAATGAAATAATATTTGCGTTCGCATTTAACAAAAAGCCCTGTCACCTGATGGGGCTTTTTGTTAATTTAAAAATAAGACTTACATAACAAGACCCGTGATGGGCATGAAAAGGAAACCGTTATGGAAACAATATTGGGTTTATGTATTGGTGTGGGCCTGAGCGCTGCCTGCGGTTTTCGGGTGTTTGTGCCGCTACTGGTTATGAGTATTGCCACCATGATGGGATGGTTCGAGCCATCAAAAGGCTTTGAGTGGTTAGCTCTGCCATCGGTGTGTTTGGCTTTAGGTGTGGCAACGGTGTGTGAAGTCGCAGCTTACTATATCCCGTGGGTCGATAATGCCTTAGACACAGTCGCAACCCCTGCGGCGATGATCGCGGGTACGCTCACCACGATGGCTGTAAGTAGTGGAGAGATGTCTCAGTTTGCCAGTTGGGCAGCAGCGATTATTGTCGGTGGTGGCACGGCAGGTGTGGTGCAAATGAGTACCGTTGCTGCACGTGGTGTTTCAACTGCAACCACGGGTGGCTTAGGGAATTTTGTTGTCGCGACAGGTGAATGGATTGGAGCGATCTTACTTTCAGTTTCGGCCATGTTAGTGCCCGCGCTTGTTGCGGTAGTGGTGCTGATTGCGGTTATTTTAGCGGTACGTTGGATTCGCCATAAAAAGCAAGAACAGGCGCATAGTCCTCTATAGGTTTAGCCTAAACATCATTTTTAAAGAGCAATAAAAAAAGCCCAACATCCTGTTGGGCTTTTTCGTATTTGGGTACTAGATATGACCCCTGTCGTATCTCACGCTCCTGGTGCTTGAACCTATTATTGTTGTTTTATATTCCGGAACATCCTGTTCCTGTATGAGTTCATATTAGGAAAAAATTGGTAAGTCGCCAATCCGCAAAATCCCTAAAAGTTTGTAGGTTAAAACGTACATTGAAACATGGTGTAGGGCATTTTGTAGTTACCACGGGAGGCGAATAGAGGGGGCTTACTTTTATATCTAATCATTTAAGATGTTAAGAAGAATAAGAGTTGCTATTGATAACAATATGTTATGTTTAAGTTTGGTTGTAAAAAGAACAATTTTATCGGGAGTAATAAATAAATGACCGTTATGTTGGTAAAACCTCATTTAAGATTTAAAGAGAGCTATAACAACTATATTAATGAATTAGCAGATGAAGATCGTTACCCTTTGACAACGGAGTTTGACCATACAAATTTTGAATCATTTTTGAATAAATTGAGAGATTATGAAAAAGGGGAATCCCTAGAAGAAGGGCATGTTCCCAACATTACATATTGGTTAGTAGAAGGTAATGAAATTATTGGCGCGTCTAACTTACGACTTAAACTCAATGAACAGATTGAATATTGTGGTGGACATATTGGTTTAGGTATTCGTCCTTCTAAACGTGGAATGAATTTTGGCTCGAAATTGTTAGAGCTTACAATTCAGGAGGCATGGAAGTTAGGCCTAACGGAGTTACATATACATTGTTATAAATCTAATTTAGCTTCTGCAAAAACCATTCAGGCAAATAATGGTCGCCTTCACTCTGAAATTACTCTCAACCAAGTAGTTCAAAGGTATGTTGTGAATAAAACAGTATAAGAATTTTCTTTTAGGTTATTTTTAAATGGCAATAAAAAAAGCCCGACATCCTGTCGAGCTTTTTCGTATTTGGTTGCTAGATATGACTCCTGTCGTATCTCACGCTCCTGGTGCTTGAACCTATTATTGTTGTTTTATGTTCCGGAACATCCTGTTCCTGTATGAGCTCATATTAGGAAAAAAGCGGGAAGTCGCCAATCCGCAAAATCCCTAAAAGTTTGTAGGATAAAGCGTACATTCAGAAATGATTTAACTTTTTAAAGTGAATATGAATAATAGCCACCTTATGACTTCAAGAAAAAAATCAAATGCGCATTAGAAAATCTTCAAGACTATTAGTTCTTAATGAAAATCATCAAACTTTGTTATTTCAGTTTACTCATAAAAATGATGCTTTGGCTGGACAATCATATTGGGCAACCGTAGGTGGTGGGCTTGAAGAAGGGGAAACCTTCAAGCAAGCAGCTTGCCGAGAGCTTTATGAAGAGTTAGGCGTAGTCAGGCAAAATGTAGGGAATCATGTTGCAACACGCAATTTTGAAATGATGTTACCGAGTGCGGAAATGGTGATTTCTGAAGAAAGGCTTTTTATTGTTTTTATTAAAAATGAAGAAGTGAATACAGCAAACTGGTCAGAACATGAAAAGCTTGTGATTAGTAAAAGCCGTTGGTGGACGTTTGAAGAGCTAAGCCAAACAGATGAGATTGTTTATCCAAACAACATTCCTAATATTCTTGCAGATAGCCTACCTGAGATTTTTAATCCCTAGAATCTTCCAATATTCAGATATAAAAAAAGCCCGACGTCCTGTCGAGCTTTTTCGTATTTGGTTGCTAGATATGACTCCTGTCGTATCTCACGCTCCTGGTGCTTGAACCTATTATTGTTGTTTTATGTTCCGGAACATCCTGTTCCTGTATGAGTTCATATTAGGAAAAAAGAGGGGTGTCGCCAATCCGCAAAATCCCTAAAAGTTTGTAGGTTAAAACGTACAAGATCGCTTTCGATATATATTATTTTGCATTCAAATTAGGCCCCTGTGCCACAACAGACTTTAATCTTTTGCGCTGATTTAAAGTAATAAACCATTGCGGCACAGAGATAAAGAGCTAAGCCAAACGCTTAGCCCATACTACTTTTGTCACACCGCTGCATGACGCTAAAGAAAGTAGGGGCAAAGTCCCGTGGGAGAACAGGACTTTGCAAACTGACATGTTCTAGCTGCTGCATCAGCTTGGGTGAGTAGGTTTGTTCAAGTCGCTGGTAAATACATTCGCAACTGGTTTTGGTGTGTCTACCTGACAGGCAAATTTTTTCAAACTCCTGCTGAGTGTGTAGGTTACAACCCGAAATACCCAAACTACCTAGAACCAAACTTAAAGCCAAAATAGGTTTATAAATTGTCATATTATTCTCATAATGATTTATATCTATGTGTAGAATAAAAATATAATTAGTTTGAAGTTTAAAATAATTTTTAGGTAATAATTAATCCTCCTATGTATATAGGAAAATAAAATAACTAAAATTTAAAATAAAAATAATTTATGAATTTAAAAAATAGACAATAGAAAACCTAAATTTTAAATAAATAAAATGATTAAGCAGAAGAGGAAATAAATTTGAAAAGTGTCATAGTCAACTCCTTATAATTTATGGAGCTCTACCACCAGATCACCGTCAATTGATTATGGTGGCAGAACGAATGGGGGTTGACAGACTGGACTCGTAGAACCAGCACGCGCGGGGCGTCCCCCATCCGTCCTACCGCAAAGAAAAGGGGACGCAAGGGTCTAACGACTTATAGTAGAACTATAATCCGCCACGAGTTACGGTCTGTCAAAACCGTCTGGCAATGTAGGCCAGCAACGAGATAATAATCGGTGATTTTAATTACGTCAATTTAATATTTAAAATATTTTTGATTTAATAATAAAACTAAATGTATTTTTAAAATAAAATATTATTATTAACTTTTTATTTATATTCGATGAAAAAATAATAAATATAGAAATATTTTGCCAGTTCTAAAAAAAGAACTTGATTGTTAAAATCTATTTTTGTCGTTTTTATAGAGATAAGAATGGAACGTGTTGTAATAACAGGTATGGGAATAAATTCCTGTATTGGAAATACATTAGAGAAAGTAACCGATTCCTTAAAAGCAGGTCGCTCAGGCATTCGCTATAACGATGTTTATGCAAAACTGAATTTTCGGAGTCACGTGAGCGCCACTGCCGAAATGGATTTTGAAAATATTGATCCAGAATTAAAAAAACACATGGGCGTTTGTGCCATGTCTGGTTGATTTATAGTGTTTTAAAATGATCTGATTTTACGGTTTAAATACCTATTTAATAAGAAATTAACCTAAAATTGCATATTTAGACTAGTTACATTTTGAAAATGAGTATAGATAGACAGATTAGTCTTTTTTTAATTAAAATGCGGCCTAAATATAAGTTTGATTGATAATAAAAATGCAGATGAGTGTGTCGAGTATATTGGAGCGTTTAGGCCTTGTTTCACAAAATCGCGCTGTTCATATCCAATTCTCAAATCAGTCTTTAAATCAGCAAGTCTTCTTGCAACGCATCGAGGGCGAACATACGCTCAACCAAGGTAGCGTTGCTGAATTACTGTGTCTATCGACCAACGCGCACATTGCATTAAAACAATTTATTGGCTGTCAGGTTGCCGTCGATCAGATCACTGACACAGGTCAGTTCTTTAGAACTACAGGTATTATTACCGAAGCGAGCCAAGGGCAAAGTGACGGCTCACTCACCATTTATAACTTAAGCTTAAAAGACCCGACTGCACTCTGGCATAAACGCCGTAATAGCCGCGTGTTCATGAATAAAAGCGTGCGCGATATTAGTGAAATTCTATTTAAGGAATGGCAGGGAAAAAGCCCGTTATTTGCCTCAAGCATAACGCTCGACACAGCAGGCTTAACGAAAGAATACGATGTGCGTCCATTTGTGATGCAGTCAAACGAAAGCGATTATGACTTTTTAACCCGTTTGTGGCGTAGTGAAGGCATTAACTGGCTGGTCGATGAATCGCAACTTTTTGTCGCTGACCCAAATGCTTCTATTCAGCCACAGGTGTTACGTTTAATTGACGATAACCAAAATTATCAAGCGCTTGAACGCCGTAGCCTACGTTACCAGCGCAGCAGTGCCACAGAACAGTTCGATACCATTACCCAAGTCAAGGCAGAGCGCCGCTTACAACCGACTTCTGTTCATGTGCAACGCTGGCAAGCCGATGCGCTGCAACAAGAAGAAGGCAGTGGCAGCGTACAAGGCACTCAAAAGCACAGCGAACACTATGACAATGCCAGCCTAAACCTTGAAGATGCATGGCACGTCAGTCCCGCTTGGATGCAAGACTTAAACGGTGAAGACCAAGCCACCGCTTCAGGCAATAGCCAGATTGAACAGCTTAACCAGCACATTAATGCTTATCATCACCTAAGTTCGAAACTATTTACTGTTTCAGGTAACATCCGTGATGCACAGGTCGGTTACTGGTTTGCACTCAATGACCATCCTGAACTCGACCAACATGACAGTGCCGATAAAGAGTTCTTAATCTTAAGCAAGCATTACTATAACCAGAATAATTTACCAAAAGAATTACAACAGCAACTTGAGCGCCTATTACCAAAAGACAAGCTCAAGGCAGCCGAACTCGACAGCCAAAATACTGAGCAGCGCCACTATGCTGAACTCAATGTCGTTCGACGCAACATACAAGCTGTACCTGAGTATAATCCGCTAGAGCACCGACCAGCCGCTTACCCACAGCGCGCTAGAGTAGTGGGGCTGGAAGGCGAAAGTATTCATGTCGACCAGTGGGGACGCATTAAGGTCCGCTTCCTGTTTACCCGAGCTGATGATCATAGCCATGACGGTGGAGCGGGAAGTAACGACAATGACACCGACTCCGCTTGGGTGGATGTGCTCACCCCTTGGGCAGGCGCGGGTTATGGCGCACGCTTCTTGCCTCGCGTGGGTGAGATTGTTGTCATCGATTTCTTTGACGGCAATATTGATCGCCCGTTTGTGGTGGGTCGTATTCACGAAGCTGAACGGCATCCAACGCAGTTCGACCAGAAAGGCCAGCTACCTGACACTAAAAAACTCAGTGGCATCCGCTCAGAAGAAGTCGACGGTAAAGGCTTTAACCAGCTCCGTTTTGACGACACGACAGGGCAAATCAGTGCCCAGTTACAAAGTAGCCATGCGGCCAGCCAGCTCAACTTGGGTAACTTAAGCCATCCAAAAGACAAGGCGGAAAGCGATGGTCGTGGGGAAGGTTTTGAGCTACGAACAGACCAATGGGGCGCGGTTCGAGCGGGAAGTGGGTTACTGATTAGTACCCATAAACAAGACCAAGCTCAAGGTGTACACCTTGATGCAAGCGAGGCCAAGCAACAAATCGAAGGCGGCCTTAACAATGCCAAGGCACTCAGTGAAGTTGCTAAAAATCAGCAAACTGACCCGTTAGAAAATTTAGAAAACCTAAAATCTTTTATTGAAAAACTTGAGCAGCAAGACAACGCAAAAGCCAAAACCTTTAAAGAAGCGATTATGCTGCTGGCGAGTCCAAATAGCATCGCGCTAAGCAGTAACGAAGACATTCACCTAAGTGCAGATGGGCAGCTCAACCAAACTGCTGGAGACAGTATTAACCTGTCTACCCAAAAGAATTTAATCGCGCATGCCCAAAATAAAATTAGCCTTTTTGCGGCGCAAGAAGGGGCAAGACTATATGCCGGTAAAGGTAAAGTTGAGATACAAGCGCAAGGTGACGGAGCAGATTTAATTGCTCGTAAAGCGGTTCAGGTGATTTCGACTGAAGACAAAATTGAGGCGACAGCAGCCAAAGAAATTGTACTCACCGCAGGCGGCTCTCAAGTCAAAATTACTGGTTCTGGCATTTTTATGACCACAAGTGGCAAGTTTGAGGTGAAAGCTGGGCAGCATTTGTTTATGGGGGGCGGGAGTGCGAATGCTAATGTTCCTGCATTGCCTAAATTGGAGTTTGCTCAATCTCCGTATTCTGCTCAATATCAATTATTTAAAGCAGATGGAAGAAATTTCCAAGGATATAAATATTTTATCCATGATTCAAAAAATAATTTAATAAAGCAAGGTATTACTGATAATCAAGGTCTTACTGAACAAGTAGTGACAGAGAGTAAAGAAAGAATCATAGGTTATAAATCTGTAATGAGAGAAAGTGAACGTATTACTGAGAATTGGGAAGCAAAGTTAGAACAGGTAGCTAATAAAATGAGTTCAGTAGGAAAATAATTATGCTTCCTGTAGTGATTGGAATAATTGAACTAGCTGGATACGCAATAACGGCATATGAATTATATCGTACAGCAGCAAATGCTTACGATGAGGTTAAAAATTATCAAGATAATATTAAAAAGGCAAAAGAAGAAATCAAGAAAATAATGAAAAATCTTGATAAGGAGATCACTGACAAAATTGATCGGCAACGTGAGAAAGTATTATTAACGACCTTGACCACAGGTGATAAACAAACTAATAGTACAAAGTCTGCTTCTGGAAGACCACAAGTAAAAAGTAATGTAATAACTGCTGCCATAAAGCAGAAAATTCCCTTTAGACCTATTATTAGTCAAATATGTGAAAAAGCAGATCATTTGCCGATGATCCAGTTAAGAAAACAAAAAGGTAAAAAATTAAAAGATGTTATACCGAAGAGTAAGGTAGATATTGTTGCAAAGTTATTAAAAATGACTGCTCAAGAATTAGCAGGTGCAAGTGTTGATGAATATATTATTATTAGATTAAAACAGCTTGCTGTAAACTTCATGTTTGAGTTTATGGATGAGCTTTTAAAATGGCGTAGCCCTTTAAAAGCAGAAGTATGTTTTGGTTATGATATAAAAAATAAGAAATATTTAGCCCCTCAATTAGATGGTCAGACACGTATTAAAAGAGTCGGTTCAGAATTAAATCCATTTTGGCCAATGCCTTACAAGGGAAGAGGAATTATAGGAGCAGATATTATTATTCCTGAGTATCGTGGTGAACCTTTAACTTTGACTAATATTTTTGCACTGGTTGAAATTAAATTTCAGAATGATGTGATTAAAGATAGTCAATTCCAAGCATATAATGACTTGAAGCTACAATGCGCAAAAGCCAAATTTACTAGCAAAATTACTGCCAATGAAGGATTTAAACTATCATTGTTCCGATATCCTGAGGATGCTGGAATGTTAGAAGAGAAGAAACCAGCACAAAGTAAAACTAAAGGAGTTACTGGGAAAAAATGAGTACGTCGGAATTATTTTTATCTGAAAATGAAATTAAAAGTTTTTTATCTGGATTTGGTCAGAATAGTGATTATATGTATGGTTATGAAGGGGAAGAGTTTGGTATTTGCCCATTTATAACATTCTATATTTTAAATAGTGATGATGAGGTGCTTTTAATTGCAGATAAAATTTTATCTATTTGTAATGTTTTTGAAGAAGAAATAATCGATAAACCACTAAACTTATTCTATCGAAACGAAGATAGCCATTGGAAGAAAATTGTTAAAAAGAAACCAAATAAGAAAGATATTATCACTGACGTGACTAAAGCCTTAGAGTCAGATTTATTTTATTTTATCGGGGCATCAAGTGCTGACTCAAATCTACAAAGTGCACAATGGGCATACTCGGCGATGTTATCCCAAGCTAGCGCCTACTCTTATTTAAAGATTACATTTAGCAGTAAATGGTATAAAAATAATAAAAATAAGTGGGAAGAATTTGTTGAAAGATGCTTAAAAGAATTTAATCCAATTCAATCATATAGTGGATATGAAATTGGAAATAGCACACAACTATCATCAATTTCTCCAGAGTTTGAAACAGCAGAAAGAATATTTACAGATTACTTTTATGGATTAGATATTGATCATCCAGCTGCTATGGCATTTCATTCTCATTATGATGAAGATGGTTTTGAGTATTTGCCTGTTCTTGGAGCTGGATTACGTACTCCTACATGGTGTTTTTTACTTTCTCCTTATTGGATAGAAAAGTTAGGGTTAAGCGAGGAGCAAATCCGCCTAAAACTCAATGATTCACGAATTACGATTACTAAATTACCAGATCCAATAAACCCTGAAAAATTCAGTCTATGGATTCGACTTGGAGAATTATCACTTTACCCAGTTGAAGAGGGTGTTCCAGATTTATTGATGATGGCAAATGAACTTATTAAGCCAATTCGTTGTAACAATTTAAAATTAACGACTCTAGATGCATGGGATGATGATCCAAACCCAAGATTTGATATAGAGAACTCTCCACAATGGATTGCCCGTTTTGATGAAGATAGCCATTGGCCAGAGGGTAAACGAGTCAATAAGATTCATGCAGTACTGTTAGAGCAAAATAAAATTAAGGTACTCGGTGGTGAAATATGTCCGAAAACAGGCGAATGGTATAGTCCTGCAAATAATATGGAGAAGCGCTACTTTACAGAAGGTGAAATCATGCCTGAGATTGAAGATAATGCTTGGGGTGAAACTATTTGGTATTTAGATATAGAAAATGAATAATATTTTTATCTATTTAATTTATTAATATTATGGAGCCTATCTAGATGATGGGCTTTTTAATGTATACAAGGAAGTGTTCTGGTATTGGTATCCTCATTGGTGGTGCAATTGGGGGGATTGCTGCATATCAACTGGTAGATGCATTCGATAAAGAATTAGAAGCATTTACTGCTTGGACTGTATTTTAAAAAGAGGTAAAACAATGCTATTTAATTTTTTTAAACAAGAAAGTAATCATAAAGAAGAAAAATCTTCTCCATATTTAACGAAAGAATTATCTTGGGATGAAGAAAAAATAATAGCAATTCGATTTAATGGTACGCAGCGGACTATGTATTATAAAAATATTATACGGATAGAAATCATTATTACTAATCTGTATTTACCCGTACCTAAATGGGTTATACAAGATGATAATTTAGAAGATCATACGACAATAGATTTTTATAATGACATAAAGCCAAATATTAATGCTTTGGTTGTTGATATGTTTAATAAAAAAATAAAAAATTATGATAACCAGAAAGTTCATGAAAAAATTATAGAAGCAATGGGTGAAAGCAGTGGCTTATTTCATTTATGGAGCAGAGAAGATCTTGAGCAGGTACTAAATAAGATATGGGATAATAATAAAGATAAAATAGAAGCTGATATTAATAAGGCTATAAAAGATGCGGAAGAGCAGAGAAAAAACAAGCAATGGTGGAAAATTTTTTAAAAGATTTAGGATGGGTTGGCTATAATTATGCCCGAAATCTAGAGAAATAAAGATGAACTTTAAAAACTTAATAATATTGTTTTTAATGACAAGTTTTTTAGGGTGTAGTAGAGATTACAAGATTGAACCGCATGAGCTTCCGATAGCGCATATTGGCAAAGAATATAATCAGACATTAAAAATTACTGGTGGAAGAGTCATACCACAGTCTTTTGAAGTAAAAGATAATTTTCCAAGTGATATGAATATCTCTATTGAACCAATAGATCAAAATGAAGCAGATGCTTATAACAATTTAAAAATTTCTGGTGTTCCAAAATATAAGGGAAATTTTACGATTCATATATATGCGGGTTTTTATGCTAGTGGGGATGGGAAGTTAGATAAGACCTATGAATTTATTGTAAATGAATAAGATATTTAATCATATGATTTTATTTAGTTTAAATAAGAGATAAGTATGAAAAAGAATTTATTAATTGCCATACTAATTTTACTTTTCATCATACAGGCCTTATTAAATTATTACTTCTGGAATCGTACAAAAACACCCGAAATTCATGTTCTAGAAAAACCTTTGCGGATAGCATCGAATTTCGATAACTATGCACCATATACAATCCTTCCTGCAGGAACTGTTTTATATGATGATAGTGACTCTTTGAACAGAAGGGTTATGGTTTATTTCAATTTACAAGGTGTAGATTTTAAATTCGAAGAACAAGACCCAAATATCTTAAAACAACCTAGTGAAGTCAGTGGTATAAGGTCGAAGGACTTACCTGATTTACTAAAAGAAATTCCTCTGACTAAAAAAGATATTTATTCAATTATTAAACATGATGACAGTATAAATGACTCCGTACGTTCTATTCTCTTTAAAAAATACAAAATTGATCCTTTAGAATATGAGAAATAATTAAATACTTCTCTGACATACAAACATAAATTTAAAAATCAGAAGAAGCGTAATGGATTACGCTTCTTCTATCATAAGAAATTGTTTAAGCAGCTTGAATGGCTTCACCACAAAGAGAAACAGTTTCTTGTTTATGCTGGTGTAAATACCAGAACTGCTCTGCAACTGTTTCTGGATGCACCGTGTAGGTTTTATCTTGTGCTCCAGATGTACCATCAACGAAACCATTTACAATTATTTGGCTCACGTAAACATTTGAGTCAGCAAGACTATGAGCAAGCAAATTGGTGGCTTTATATTGAGCGGCAGCAGTAGTTGCTAATGATGAGTACTCTTTGGCCACCAAGTCGATACCCACTGCATCGAAAGCAAAAATTCCATTTGTCGATAAAATGCTACCGTGGTTCTTTTCTAAATCACCTAAGCAAGCTTGTACCGTCGCAATATAGCTCGAAACACGAATATGAAAGCTTTTGGTGAGCTCTAGTGGAGGGGTTTTTAAGATATTGCCTTCAATATCATGGAAAGCATTCCAATGAATATTTTTAATCTCTCCTAATCGGTCTTTAATACGATTAACAAGATTTGGTATATCTTCAAGAACCGCTAAATCACATGTAAAAGCGTAAGCTTCAATACCTTGTGTTTTAAGTTCTAAAATAGCTTTTTCGAGTTTTTCAGCATTGCGTGCCACTAACCCGATTTTATAGCCTTCTTTACCAAACTTATGTGCTACGGCTTTGGAAATACCTGTTCCATAACCAAAAATTATAATATTGTTGTTCATTATAAAGTTCCAAAAAACCAATTATTTGGTTAGAAATAGTTTATAATATGTTTTTATAATGTATTCAAGCGCAAAAGTTATCTCTAAGAATAGTACCCAAAGAATAAAAATGCTTAAAAGTGGGGATTAGGCAGTTAGCTTTACATGAGTTATTCGGCTAAACAGGCGCTGTTGAACGAACTTCCAATTTGGCTTAAAAAATTTTCTTGGTAAAATAAACCGAAAAATACAAATAAAGTGGAATTTAAATTTAACTAATTATGTGTAAATGGGAATAAATTCTTTTAAATTGGATTAATGTTGTAAAAATTCCCAAAAATATTAAAAATTCGCTTTTCTTAGAAAAACAATCCCGCAGGGTGCTGGCTAAACTATATCTCAAGGGTGTGATAGGGATCGAAAAGAGTAGCATGCACCAAAACGTATAACGTTAGTGTGTACTCACCCAAAAGGTCTCGATTCGGCTTAGGACGCTATAGATCAAAAGTTTATAGGCATAAGGTTCTAACTTACAAAGTTATAATTGTTGAAGTAAACCATAGATGTTTTCCCTTGACACCCTAAAAAATTCTCTATAATAAAAACGATATTTTACAAGAATATAATTTAATGAATAAGCCTTATCTTTCTGCTTTACCTAGCGACAGCCAAATCTCATCTCAATTGAACAATGCTTACTTCCACGACTCGTGGAGTATTGTGCTTGGTCAGCCCGACCTGAATGTATTTCAGCAGCTTATTAAGCTATTTCAACACACTCCAGCGTGGATAGAGTGGAGCATGAATATGCGTAATAAAATTACTTCAAAGATTGGGCTTAAAGATTTAGGAAGTTTTAAGCAGATTGATACTCATAAAAAAGAAAATGAATATGTCGCAGGCGACCGAATTGGAATTTTTACTTTTTTGCAGCGTACCGAAAATGAGTTAGTGATTGGAGATGATGATAAGCATTTGAATGTGACTTTATCTATTTATAAAAATGAAGATACCCAAGTGCTTACCGTAACTACAATAGTGCATATTAAAAATTGGCTTGGGCGATTGTATATGCTACCTGTAATTCCTGCCCATCGAAAAATCGTACCAGCGACTTTACAGATTTTAGGTTAGATTACTATTTTTATTTACGATGTGATCAGCCAAAATTGTTTATATAATAATCTTAATATCATAATAAAGAGCTGAATAATATGGAGAATAAAAATCAGTGTCGGCAGTGCGCCGTTTGTGGGAAAAATTTTCCGTTAAAAGATCTAGTATCTGGTGAAGTCATTCGTAATGTGATTAGTGACGAAATTTTAAAAGACTATCCAGATTGGAATTACTCAAGTTTTATTTGTCGAGCCGATCTGGCAGATTATCGAATTAAGTACGTTCAATCAATTTTACGTTCCGAAAAGGGTGAACTCTCTAATTTAGAAAATGAAGTCATTGGTAGTATGCAACGCCATGAGCTGATTAGCCGAAATACAGAGTCGGATTTTGATCAGAATTGGACATTTGGAGAAAAGTTAGCAGATAAGATCGCAACATTTGGTGGTAGCTGGGCTTTTCTCATTTGCTTTGCTCTATTTTTGACAGGTTGGATTATTCTAAACACGGTAGTGATGGTAGTCCGTCCCGTCGACCCTTATCCCTTTATTTTGCTGAATTTAGTATTGTCATGTTTAGCTGCAATTCAAGCGCCTATTATTATGATGAGCCAAAACCGCCAAGAAGCAAAAGACCGTTTACGTTCTCAACATGACTATCAAATTAATTTAAAAGCCGAGCTTGAGATTCGCCATTTGCACGAAAAAATGGACCATCTTTTATCGCATCAGTGGGAAAGGCTTGCACATATTCAAGAAATTCAGCTTGATCTTTTAGCTGAAATGAATAAAAAACGATAAAGATTTTCTGAGTTTCACGTGGAACATGAGTAGAGCGTTATAGATTATTTTGCGGTAGAACCGAAATTTCTTTATGATTTGCCGCCATGCTCCATTGCTGCTTCTACAACCATGCCTTTAAACGACAACTTTGTTTACGCTCCACCACAAGATCCGCTTTCAATTTTATTTGAAGATGACGATTTAATTGTGGTTGATAAACCTGCGGGTTTGTTGTCGGTAATGGGCCGTTTACCTGAGCATCATGACAGTGCTTATTTACGGGTGTTAGAAAAATTCCCTTTGGCTAAGGTCACCCATCGTTTAGATATGGCGACATCAGGCTTACTTATGTTTGCCAAGCATCGTGATGCAGAAGTTGCTGTAAGTAAAATGTTTCAGGCCAGAACAGTCAAAAAACATTATATTGCTTTGGTGCAAGGCCAAGTCGCAGAAGAGGGAAGCGTTGAAGTTCCACTCATTACCGACTGGGAAAATCGCCCAAGACAAATTGTACATTTTGAATTAGGCAAACATGCCAAAACCTTATTTCAACCGCTCCTCTATGATGAAAAAACAGATCAAAGTCGAGTGTTACTTGAACCAGTCACAGGACGCTCGCATCAGTTACGTGTGCACATGATGCATATAGGACATCCGATTATGGGGGACAAGTTATATCACCCTGAGCCTAAACGTTTTCATTTAAACCGCATGGCCTTACATGCCGCATATTTGGCTTTCCAACATCCCTTAAATGGAACAGATGTGGTCATTCAATCCCAAGTGCCTTTTTAAAATTTATATAATTAAAAGAATTAATTTGATGCAATTGGGAACTGAATATATACCCAAACTGCAATAAAAGTCAGGTATTCTTGATGTTGAATAATATTAATACTGCGACAACAACAAGGATCACTTTATGACTCGTGACTACGAACAATTTCCAGATGACGATAACGGCAATGTACTTTGGCAAATGGCTGAAGACGGGGATGATTTAACCGAGTTGCATGAAATTGAATTTTCTATTGCTTTTCATGATCAAAAAAATGCAGAGCAATGTGCACTCTATTTGCTTTACCAAGAACAAAAAGTTTCACTTTTTCAAGATGACTCTGTTGAGCCAAATGAATGGGTGATTACCATCTTCGTTAACATGGAACCTGAGTATTCAGATATTGTTGATTTAGAGCAATGGTTTGCCAGCATCGCTGAGAAATTTCAGGGCGAATATGATGGATGGGGCTGTATGGCCTATGTCTTCGAGGAAGACGAAGAAGATGACCTGTTGCAGTAAGGTCTAAAATAAAGAGTAGGAGATAATCATGAACTTATCTCAAAAACAAATTGCGGTACGGTTTTTAGAACTTGCCGCAGCAGGCGAAGTTGATGAAGCCTACAGCAATTACACTGCGCCTAACTTCAAGCATCACAATCCTTATTATGCGGGTGATGCAACTTCGTTGAAGGAAGGAATGCGTGAAAGTGCGGCTGCAAATCCCAATAAAGTCTTTGATGTTCAGCATGTCATTGAAGATGGGACTTTAGTCGCTGTGCATTCGAAACTTGAAATGCAAATGAATGACAAACCTACCATTGTGGCTGTGGTTCATATTTGCCGTTTTGAAAATGGAAAAATTGCTGAGCTTTGGGATATCGGGCAAATGCAGCCCGAACAGCTTGTGAATGAAAATGGCATGTTCTAATAAAAAAGCCCGAAATAATTCGGGCTTTTTTATTTTATAGATGAATTAAAACTTCCACTGTGCCGAGATTGAAGCATTCAGTGGCTCACCCGGTTGAACCCATAAATCGCTGTAGCTTGAAACATAGTAAGTTTTATCAAACAGATTGTTTATATTCAGCTGATAACGTAAGCGGTCCGATGGGGCATAGTAGCCATTTAAATTGACCAGCGTATAACTTGGTAAATTAAAGCCATTATCAAGATTATGTCCGCTACGTTCGCCCACATAAGTAAGGTTGGCACCTACACCTGCTTTTGTTGAACCTTCTTGTAGAAACTCATAATTGGTACTTACAGCACCTTGGTGTTTTGGCACATTGCTCAGACGAGCGCCTTTTGGCAAGTCTTGGTCTTTTTCAATTTGCGCATCGGTATAACTATAGTTGGCATTGACGAACCAGCGGTCAGTGATTTGGCTATTTAAATCAAACTCAATTCCTTTACTACTCACTTCGCCTGCTGCGGTTTGAAAGTTACTGTCGATCGGGTCGGTTGTCAGTACATTTCGTTTTTTCATTTTAAACAGAGTGAGACTCAGCACACTTTGGTCGTTTATTTTATATTTGGTACCAACCTCATAACTTTCGCCTTTTTCAGGGGCAAAAGTCTGACCATTTCGATTCATACCACTATTCATGGCAAATGAGCGACCATAGTTGGTATAAAACGCCCATTGCTCAGAGGCCTTAAAGTTTACTCCGAAACGCGGACTATTTTGATGAAGTGTCTGGTTGCTTTCAGTCTGAGTCAGGTGATTTTTAAAGTCTTGTTCGACTTGATCAAAACGGTTGCCAAATAGAACACTCCATTGATCATTAACAAAGATCTGGTCTTGTAAATTAAGTGCAAAGTAACGCTGCTGTTCTTTGGTATTGGTAAACGGAGCTAAGTTCGGTAAATATTTGCCATATTCGGGTTGGTAGATATCAATTGTGTTTGGCATGCCAGTACTGTGATTACGACGAAGCTGGTTTTGTTTATAGTCGAGTTGACCAAGCTCGGTCGAAAGCAAAATTTCATGGCGAGCCCACGAAGTATCAACCTTGCCAAGTACCTCTGTCTGAGCCAGCACATCTTGACTTGTATAATCACGATAGCGACGTTGACGCTCTAAAGTACGTCCATCGGCTTGCATACGACGAGGTTCGGTTGCAAAGCCGACCATTTTGGCGTCTTTATAGCTGACTGCACTGTTTAGCTTCCAGTCAGGGTTAAATTCGTGACTCAGACGTAATTGGTAAAAGTAATCTTTTATTTTCAAATCACCGTCGTCAGGTTCACCTGTAAAGGTTTTCTGGTCCATCACAAACTGGTGATTGACGGTGCTGACACCACGGTCAAAGGTTCCTTTGTGTTCTGTAAATTCACTGTCAAAGTCGAGTTGCGTCTGGTCTGAAATTTTCCATGTGAGCTGTGGTGAAAAGAACCAACGTTCACTACTGACATGATCACGGAAGCTTTGATTATCTTCATGAGCCACTGCTACACGATAGGCCAGTTCATCGTTAATAGGGGCTGTGTGTTCCAGACTAATTCGATATTGTTCTTGGGTATTGGCACGTAGGTTAACTTCACTTTCGCTTTCCCACTGTGGTTTTTTACTGTTGAGATTAAGCAAACCACCTGTTTCACCGCGTCCATATAGCGCAGCCATTGGCCCTTTTAAAAACTCTAAAGATTCAATATTTACGACATCTTTGGGAGCACTAATCCCTCGGTTGACACTCAAACCGTTACGGATCATGGATGCGCCTAAATTGGGATCGGTACTAAAACCACGGAAAGAGTAGTTATCCCAAAAGCCGCCACCAAAACTGTTTTGATGAAAAACCCCACTCACTAAAGTTAATGCGTCATCAATCCGTTGAACGTCTTGTTGTTCCATCATTTGTTTTGAAACATAAGCACGGTTAAAAGGGACATCTAAAACATCGTGAGTAAATTTAGTTGCCGAGCTATTTTGGCTCACATCTTCTCGGGTGCTTTCGGCCTGAATGCGTATGGTCTCAAGTACCGTTGATGTTTCCTCTCCCCAAGTGAGGGTCGATATAAATGATAGACCTAACGAAGACAACAATCCTAATTTGTGTCGCATAAATAATCAGCCATAAAAAGACAAAAGGAATTAAATGTAATAGTATAACGTTACATTATTTTATTGATTACCGCTATGTCTATAGAAAAAAATATTGAACGTTTACAGTCGATTGATGCTTTACGCGGTCTGGTCATCATTATTATGTTGCTCGACCATGTAAGAGAAACTTTCTATTTACATAAACAGGTTACCGATCCAATGGACGTAACAGTAACAGAACCGGCTTTATTTGGCAGTCGATTATTGGCCCATATTTGCGCTCCAGTTTTTGTACTTTTAACCGGGATTTCTGCTTTTTTATTTCAATCAAAAAAACAAGATTTACAGCAAACACGTGCCTTCTTATTAAAACGCGGCTTATTTTTAATTGTGTTAGAGCTTACCCTTGTGAATTTTGCATGGACAGCGACTTTTCCACCCGAAGTCATTTATTTACAGGTGATCTGGGCAATCGGCATTAGCATGGTGGTTTTGGCTTGCTGTGTAAGTTTGCCTTTGCCAGTTCTTGCTGGTGTAGCTTTGGTCATTATTTTTGGGCACAACCTGCTAGATTCTGTGCACTTCTCACAAGGCATCCTACAGAATATATGGTTCGTTTTACATGAACGTGGCTGGCTTGAGTTTGCGGGTATTAAGCTTCGTACAAGTTACCCTGTTTTACCTTGGATTGGTGTGATCTTATTAGGCTATGTTTTAGGTCAGTTCTTTAGTTCAAAATATACAGCAAAGCAAAGAGGTCGCGCTTTACTCAGCCTTGGTTTGGCAAGTATTGGGTTATTTGTTTTACTGCGTTTTATTAATGTTTATGGTGACCAGCCATGGCAGCATTTTGAGTCATTACAACTTAGCCTTATGAGCTTTTTTAACCTCACTAAGTATCCACCGTCTTTACTGTTTATTTTGCTGAATGTTGGAATTGGCTTGATTGTGCTGGTGGCTTTTGAGCGTATGCAGCAATATTCATTTCTAAAACCCTTGGTGGTGTTTGGCTCGGTGCCTATGTTCTTTTACTTACTGCATTTATATGTGTTGAAACTGATGTATGTGTTTGCGCTCAGTGTGTGGGGAGCTAACTACGGAAACTATTTGTCGGTCAATCATGTATGGATGCTGTGGTTAATCACGATTGTGTTGTCTTTTGCGCTCTATCCAGCAGTTAAGTGGTTCTCGAAGTTCAAACATCAAAATAAACATATTTCGATTTTAAAATATTTCTAATTTCCAAAAGGTGAGTAAAGCGATTTCAAGAATGCTCGCTTTACTTGCTTACATCTAGATATAGAGTTTCTTTGACTTCTTCCATAACCACATAACTGTGTGACGATGCCGAAGCGGGGAGTTTCTTTAGTAGATCTCCTAATAAGCGGCGATATGCACTCATTTCTTTTAAACGTGCTTTTACAAGGTAGTCAAATTCGCCTGAAATAAGGTGACATTCAAGCACTTCAGGAATCTCAACTAAATCTCTAGCCACCTGATCAAACACATCGCCAGATTTGGCAGATAACTTAATTTCTAAAAAGACAAGCAGGTTACGGTCCACAAAGGCTGGGTTTAGCCGAGCATAATAACCCATGATAATACCATCGCGTTCAAGGCGTTTTACACGCTCTGAACAAGGGGTGGTCGACAGGTTAACTCTCGATGCCAATTCACTAATCGCAATTCGTCCTTCACGCTGCAAAATGTCCAGAATCATGCGATCTATACGATCTAAGGGGCGCATAGATATTTCCTCTTTTTTTTAAATTCTCGCGAGAAAAACATAAATTTACCTAGATTATAGCCTAAAAAACAGTGAAATAAACTATTGAAGCAGAAATATACTAGTGAAATAAACTGGTGTGCGTGAGGGAATGGAAATGCGCGTAATTGTTTTAGGTAGCGGTGTTATTGGAGTGGCAAGTGCCTATTATCTAGCTCAACAAGGAGCTGAGGTTACTGTTCTCGATCGCCAGTCAGGTCCTGCTGAAGAAACAAGTTTTGGTAATGCAGGTCAAATTTCGCCTGGGTATTCGACTCCTTGGGCAGCACCAGGAATTCCTTTTAAAGCTGTGAAATGGATGTTCCAACACCATGCACCGCTTGCGATTAATTTAGATGGCAGCATGTGGCAATTACAGTGGATGGCGCAAATGCTAAAAAACTGTAATCCACAAAGCTATGCTGTAAACAAAGAACGTATGATGCGCGTGGCTGAATACAGCCGTGACTGCTTACGTGAACTTAGAAAAGATACGGGCATTAACTACGAAAACCGTGCTAAAGGTACGTTGCAGTTATTCCGTAAAGAAGCACAAATGGAAGCGGTTCAACGCGATATTAGCGTGCTACAAGAGTGCGGCGTAAGCTACGAATTATTAAATGGCAACGAACTTGGTCGTGTAGAACCAGCATTGGCAAATGCACAAGATAAACTTGTTGGTGGTTTACATTTACCAAATGACGAAACAGGTGACTGTTATTTATTTACCAATGCTTTAGCTCAAATTGCTAAAGAGTTGGGTGTTAACTTCCAGTTTAATCAGAACGTAGAAAAATTGATTGTTGAAGGCGATCAAATTAAGGGCGTTCAGGTCAATGGCAAGGTCTTAACCGCAGATCGCTATGTACTAGCGTTTGGTAGTTATTCACGTGATTTCTTGAAACCACTTGATCTACAGTTGCCTGTATATCCTGTCAAAGGTTACTCGTTGACGATTCCTATTGTTGACCCTGCTTTTGCTCCGCAATCTACAGTGCTTGATGAAACCTACAAAATTGCGATTACTCGTTTTGACCAACGTATTCGCGTAGGTGGAATGGCAGAGTTAAGCGGTTTCAATTTAGGCTTAAACGAAGATCGCCGTGCAACCTTGCAAATGGTGACTCAGGACTTGTTCCCGGGCGGTGATATGGCGCAGGCGTCTTTCTGGACAGGTTTACGTCCAATGACTCCAGACAGCACTCCAATTATTGGTGCGACTCGCTTCAAAAATCTGTTCTTGAATACAGGTCACGGTACTTTAGGCTGGACCATGGCGTGTGGTTCAGGAAAATTAATCAGTGACATCGTATTGAATCATAAGACTGATATCAGTACCGATGGTCTTTCAATTCAGCGTTATTCACACGCACATGCGGCTTAACAGACGTTAGGAAATTAATCATGCCTCGTCCTATTACCGCAGTCATCCACCGTCAAGCCTTACAAAATAACTTGGCGGTGGTACGCAAGGCTATGCCAAACAGTAAGGTCTTTGCCGTTGTAAAAGCCAATGCTTATGGACATGGCATTGAACGTGTTTATGAAGCATTTAAAGCAGCAGATGGCTTTGCCTTACTTGATCTTGATGAAGCAAAACGAATTCGTGCTCTAGGTTGGACAGGTCCAATTTTGTTGCTCGAAGGAGTTTTTTCTCCTCAAGACTTATTCGATTGTGTGCAGTATCAACTCAGTTTCACCATTCATAGTGAAGCGCAAATCGAGTGGGTAGAAAAGCATCCTTATCCGGCTCAATTTGATGTTTGCCTAAAAATGAACAGTGGTATGAACCGTCTTGGTTTTAAACCACAACACTATGTTCAGGCTTGGGAACATTTAAATAACTTGGCAAATGTGTCCAAGATTACGCACATGATGCATTTTTCAGATGCAGATGGCGAGCGTTTCGGTCAGCAAGGTATTGATTATCAAATCAATGCTTTTGAAGAAATTGTTAAAGATTTACCAGGTGAAAGATCGGTAAGTAATAGCGCGGCGATTCTGCGCTATCAAGACCAGCTCAAATCAGATTATGCCCGTAGCGGCATCATGCTCTATGGCAGCTCGCCAGACTACCCGACGCATAGTATTGCGGACTGGGGCTTACAACCCACCATGAGCTTACGCAGTGAAATTATTTCCGTTCAGCATTTAGAGCCGAATGAAAGCGTAGGTTATGGCTCAAACTTTGTCGCAGAGCAACCGATGACGATTGGGATTGTCGCTTGTGGCTATGCAGATGGTTATCAACGTATTTCACCAACAGGTACGCCTGTTTTAGTGGACTCAGTCCGAACTCGCACAATTGGTCGTGTCAGCATGGATATGTTGGCAGTCGATTTAACGGGCATTGACAGTGCCAAAGTCGGCAGTGAAGTCGTGCTCTGGGGCCAATCAAGTAAAGGCGTCGTTTTACCTATTGATGATGTCGCAGTTTCATCCGGTACGGTGGGCTATGAACTGATGTGTGCCGTCACCGCCCGTGTTCAATTTATTAATCAGGTATAAGGAAATTCGAATGTCTAATTCAGATATACAAAAGATTAACACTAACGAAGTCATGAGCGCCGTGACTGTTTTTAACAAAGTAGTTTATTTGTCAGGTCAGGTACCTAAAAATACCGAGCAAGACGTGGCAGGCCAAACTCGTGAAATTCTTGCAACGATTGATGAACTTTTGGCATTAGCCAATACCGACAAATCTCGCTTGCTCTCTGCGCAGCTCTATTTAAAAAATCTTTCTGACTTTTCAACCGTAAATGCAATTTGGGTTGACTGGTTAAAAGGGTGTGTTGCACCATCGCGTGCCACAATTCAGGCCGATTTGGTCAATCCGGATTGGTTAATTGAAATTGCCGTGACGGCAGCACAAAAGTAATTCGTTTTTACTCCAAAAATGATGATGTATCTAACAGAAGGAAGATAGATACGGTTTAACCAGTCATTTTTGGTGAACAGATTCAGTGACCTATAGCATACAGTTCGATTTTCGCTATAGGTTGCTGATCTTAACAAAGGAATTCAAAAAGGAATTTTAATATGACAACGGCTCGTCATTCAGATACGGAAAATTCTCCTGATCATCTGCAACGAAAACTGTCTAACCGTCATTTACAACTGATTGCTATTGGCGGTGCAATTGGAACCGGCTTATTTATGGGGTCGGGCAAAACTATCTCCCTCGCAGGTCCTTCAATCCTTTTGATCTATATGATTATTGGAGGCATGTTCTTTTTCTTAATGCGTGCAATGGGCGAGTTGCTCCTTGCAAATCTGCATTACAAATCTTTTGTTGATATGGCTCATGACCTGATTGGTCCTTGGGCTGGTTATTATTTGGGCTGGACTTATTGGTTAGGTTGGGTGCTGGTGGGTATTGCGGACCTTTCAGCGGTTATTAACTATTTGAGTTTCTGGCTACCCGATGGGGCAAGCTTCTCTCCGATACAGCAAGCCATGATTAGTGCAGGCTGTGTATTGTTTGTGATGGGTCTTAATCTCCTAACAGTACGCCTATTTGGTGAAATTGAATTCTGGTTTGCTCTTATTAAGATCTTGGCGATTATTGGCCTAATCGGAGTGGGCGGCTACATGATTTTCAGCCATTTCCAAGCTCCGCAAGGTGCTGTTGCAAGCATTAGTAATGTCTGGTCACATGGCGGTTTATTCCCGAAAGGTACAGAAGGCTTCTTGGCAGGATTCCAGATTGCTGTATTTGCTTTTGTCGGGGTGGAACTCGTAGGTACAACGGCTGCCGAAACGAAAGATCCACAGAAAAACTTACCTAAAGCAATTAATGCGATTCCGGTACGTATTATTTTGTTCTATGTGTTGGCGCTATTTATTGTGATGTCAGTAACCCCATGGGATCACATTCGTGCAGATAAAAGCCCGTTTGTTGAGTTATTCTTAAATGCGGGTATTCCTGTTTCAGCCATCATCATGAACTTGGTAGTGCTGTCTTCGGTAATGTCTTCAATGAACAGCGGTGTGTTTTCAACCAGCCGTATGCTTTTTGGTCTATCAAAAGACGGTCAGGCACCGGGTGCATTTGGGCGGTTATCAAAACGTGCAGTACCTTCAAATGGTTTGATTTTCTCATGTATTTTCATTATGGGTGGAGCAGTGCTTCAGTACTTTGTTCCAAACACCATGGAAGCATTTACTTTAGCAAGTTCACTGTGTGTGATTCTATTCATTAGTGTCTGGAGTCTCATCATGGTGTGCTATTTACGCTATCGTAAATTACGTCCTGAATTACATGAAAAATCAACATTCAAAATGCCAGGTGGCGTGTGGATGAGTTATGTTGTTTTGGCATTCATGCTTTTCACTTTAGTCATCTTGGCATTAGAGCCAGATACTTTAAAAGCTTTGTATGTCAGCCCAGTATGGTTAGTTATCTTAGGCGTTACTTATCATGTGCTCTATAAACCACGCATGAAAAAACTAGGACGTGAACTCGTCAACGATCATTAAGTTTTATTAAAAAGCCAATCAATCATGATTGGCTTTTTTTATTTTTATTAGATTTTTTATCGGAATAATATTGTTTATTTTTGGATCAATAGAGCAGTTTGGAGGGTATTGGCAAAGTACATATAGCATTATCACATGCTAAACTTCGGCTAATCTGGAAACTCAGATTGATTAATTAAAATTGCCGTGAAGGCAGTACATAAATAATGTGACTTAAAAAAAATCAGGACAAACGATTTATCAATTAAGGAAAAATATACTTGAACATCTTGTCCTGAGGTATAGACTCAGCAACCCTCGATATACGGTTCATTTTTCTCCCTATAGGTTGCTGATTTAAGTTAAGCAAAATATAAAAAGGACTTCTAATATGACAATGGTTCATCATTCTGATGAGGCAAGCTCCCCTGATCATTTACAACGGAAATTAAATAATCGCCATCTACAAATGATTGCAATTGGCGGCGCAATTGGAACCGGCTTATTTATGGGCTCGGGCAAAACCATCTCCCTCGCAGGTCCTTCAATTCTCGTAATTTACATGTTAATTGGTGGCATGTTCTTTTTTCTGATGCGTGCATTGGGTGAACTACTGCTTGCCAACTTACATTACAAATCATTTGTCGATATGGCTTATGACTTGATTGGCCCATGGGCTGGTTATTATATCGGTTGGACTTATTGGTTAGGCTGGGTACTGGTCGGTATTGCCGATCTTTCTGCGGTCATTAATTATTTAAGTTTCTGGCTACCCGAAGGTACTAGTTTCTCACCAATGCAACAGGCTATGATTAGTGCAGGCTGTGTACTATTCATTTTAGGGCTTAACCTTCTTACGGTGAAGTTATTTGGTGAAGTTGAATTTTGGTTCGCACTCATTAAGATTTTAGCCATTATTGGCCTAATCGGAGTAGGTGGCTACATGATCTTTACTCATTTCCAAGCTCCGCATGGTGAGGTTGTGAGTGTAAGTAACGTGTGGTCTCATGGCGGCATATTTCCAAAAGGCGTAAGCGGATTTTTGGCAGGTTTTCAGATTGCTGTGTTTGCCTTCATTGGCGTTGAGCTGATTGGTACAACTGCTGCTGAAACAAAAGATCCACAAACGAATCTACCTAAAGCGATTAATGCTATTCCGTTACGTATTATCCTGTTCTACGTTTTGTCGCTCTTTATCGTTATGTCAGTTACCCCTTGGGACCATATCCGTGCAGATAAAAGCCCATTTGTTGAGTTGTTCTTAAATGCGGGTATTCCGATTTCAGCCATCATTATGAACTTGGTCGTACTGTCTTCGGTGATGTCTTCAATGAACAGCGGCGTATTTTCAACTAGTCGTATGCTGTTCGGTTTATCAAAAGATGGGCAGGCACCGAGTGCATTGGGCCGTTTATCAAAACGTGCAGTGCCATCAAACGGCTTAATCTTCTCATGTATTTTCATTATGGGCGGGGCGGTGCTTCAGTACTTTGTTCCAAACACCATGGAAGCATTTACTTTGGCAAGTTCACTCTGTGTGATTCTCTTTATTAGTGTATGGCTTCTGATCATGGCATGCTATTTACGTTACCGTAAGTTAAGTCCAGAGTTACATGCTAAATCGACCTTTAAAATGCCGGGTGGGGTGTTGATGGCGTATGTGGTTATTGCATTCTTCTTGTTTACTTTAGTGATTTTGGCATTAGAGCCAGATACATTAAAAGCGGTATACGTGAGTCCATTATGGCTAGTTGTTTTAGGCGTTAGCTATCATGTGTTTTATAAACCACGCATGAAAAAACTAGGCCAAGAACTTGTTTAATGAACTATAAATGATTTCAAAAAAAGCCAATCTATCATGATTGGCTTTTTTTATTTAGGTTCTTTAATCAACCAACAAATGCTGATATTTGTCAGCTTGTTTACGCAAATAGTCCCAAACCAACTTAATGCGCGGTTCATGTTGTAAGTCAACAAAGGTCAGCATCCAAAACGTGTGGGTAAAGCGAACTTGTTGCTCTAACACCTCTTCAAGTTCCGGTTTATCATCTGCCAAAAACTTGGGCAAAATCGCAAGCCCTGCACCTGCACTTACCGCAATTTGCTGGGCCAAAATACTGCTGCTACGGAAGTTAGCATTCAGTTTTAAAGGGAGTCGTTCTAAACAGTACAACTCGGGGCTATATACCAGATCGTCAATATAGTTCACAAAGCGATGTTGGGTTAAATCTTCTAAGACTCGGATAGGTGGGTTCTGGGTCAGATAGTTTTTGCTACCATAAATTTTTAAACAATAATCTGATAATCGCGTAATGATGTAAGGGCCAGACGTAGGACGATCAATTGACACAACAATATCTGCCTCACGGTGTGAAAGCTTAATCATTTTTGGCACGGGTATCAGGTCGATGGTGAGCAGTGGATATTGGATAGAGAATTCAGCCAATAACCGAGCTAAAAACGCAGTACCAAAACCTTCAGGTGTGCCAATTCGCACACGACCTTGCAAAGGTTGGTGTGGTTTTTCAATTTGTAAGAAAGCTTGTTCCATTTGCTCAACTCGAGGAACCAGTGCCATCCCTTCGAGTGTTAGCTCATAACCCGTCGCTTCACGCTTAAACAGCGTTGTACCCAAAGCAAGTTCTAGGGCCTGAATCCGTCTAGCCACCGTACTGTGCTCGACACCAATAATACGTGCAGCATTGGTCAAGGTTTTAGTCCGAGCTAAAACCAGAAAAAAATGTAGATGATCCCAATCCACTTTCATTTTTGTTGTCATCCTTGTGCATATTTGCACAACAATCGTGCATGAATTTGCGTTGGTGGTCAAAGTTTTCTTTGCTAGTCTCAATTGAAACTGGAATAAAGAAAATACGATCAAAAAGTATTTTCTAATAATTGAACACAATAAAAATATGGCCTACGGAGAGGTTATGAACACAATCCAAAAAATCGAATTGGAAACCGCTAAATTACTCATTAACGGAAATTTTATTGAATCTGAAACACAGGAATGGCAAGACATTGTTAACCCTGCGACTCAGGAAGTAATTGGTCGTGTACCATTTGCAACGGTTAAAGAAGTTGACGCTGCTATTCAAGCTGCACAAGATGCTTTTGCTTCTTGGCGCCAGACCCCAATTCAGGCACGTATGCGCATCATGCTCAAGCTACAAGACTTGATTCGTGCCAACATGAAAGAAATTGCACAAGTACTAACGGCTGAACAGGGTAAAACCTTGGCAGACGCTGAAGGCGATATTCAACGTGGTCTAGAAGTGGTTGAACATGCCTGTTCGGTCGGCACTTTGCAAATGGGTGAATATGTTGAAGGTGTCGCGCGTGGTGTAGACACGTATACCTTGCAACAACCTTTGGGTGTCTGTGCGGGTATCACGCCGTTTAATTTCCCAGCCATGATTCCACTTTGGATGTTCCCAATGGCAATCGTGTGCGGCAATACATTTGTTTTAAAACCATCAGAACAAGACCCGTTATCAACCATGATGCTGGTTGAACTTGCCATTCAAGCAGGTATTCCAGCAGGCGTACTCAACGTTGTGCATGGTGGCAAAGAAGTGGTTGACCGTTTGTGTACCCATAAAGACATTAAAGCGATTTCATTTGTAGGTTCAACTGCGGTTGGAACACATGTTTATAACCTTGCAGGACAACATGGCAAACGCGTTCAGTCGATGATGGGTGCAAAAAACCATGTGGTTGTGATGCCAGATGCCAATAAAGAGCAAACCTTAAATGCTCTAGTAGGCGCAGCGTTTGGTGCAGCAGGGCAACGTTGTATGGCATTGTCTGTTGCAGTCATGGTTGGTGACAGCAAACAGTGGATTCAAGAGTTAGTCGAAAAAGCCAAAACCTTAAAAGTAAATGCAGGCCATGAACCAAATACTGACATTGGCCCAGTCATTTCAAAACGTGCTAAAGCGCGAGTGCTGGACTTAATTAATAGCGGTGTTGAGCAAGGTGCAGAACTTCTGCTTGATGGTCGTGATGTTCAAGTACAAGGCTATGAATCGGGTAACTTTGTCGGCGCGACGATTTTTAGTGGCGTAAATACCGACATGCGTATTTATAAAGAAGAAATCTTTGGTCCTGTACTTTCGATTATTTGTGTAGATACACTCGATGAAGCGATTGCGCTTATCAATGCCAACCCATTTGGTAACGGTGTAGGTCTATTTACCCAAAGCGGTGCGATTGCACGTACTTTCCAAAACCTTATTGATATTGGTCAAGTCGGTATCAACATTCCAATTCCTGTACCTGTGCCGTTCTTTAGTTTTACAGGTTCAAGAGGCTCAAAACTGGGTGATTTGGGACCATACGGCAAACAGGCTGTCCAGTTCTATACCCAGACCAAAACCATTACTAGCCGTTGGTTTGAAGATAGCCATGAAGTTGGCGGTGTAAACACAACCATTAGTTTACGTTAAGGGGATCACGGATGAATATCGCCTTTATCGGTCTAGGAAATATGGGCGGCAAAATGGCCCATAACCTACTTAAAGCCGGAATCAAAGTTTATGGTTATGACCTCAGTGAAGTTGCTATTCAGCACTTCGCCGAGGCAGGTGGCATAGTCTGCGACAGCCCACAGGCAGCAGCAAAACAAGCTGATGTGGTCATTACCATGTTGCCTGCAGCAAAGCATGTTAAAGACGTTTACTTGGGTGAAAATGGTGTATTGGAGGTGCTAAAAGCAGGTAGCTTATGCATTGATAGCAGTACCATTGACCCGCAAACCATCAAAGATATTTCGGCTGTTGCACATAGCAAAAATATTAAAATCTGTGATGCACCAGTCTCTGGTGGAACCATTGGTGCTCAAGCTGGAACTTTAACCTTTATGGTAGGTGCCGATGATCAAACCTTTAACGAAGTAAAACCAGTGCTCAGCCACATGGGCAAAAATATTGTTCATTGTGGTGATGTCGGTGCAGGCCAAATTGCCAAAATCTGCAACAACCTGATTTTAGGTATTTCAATGGCCGCTGTTGCTGAAGGTATGGCGCTTGGTGTGAAACTCGGCATCGACCCACAAGCATTGGCAGGCGTCATTAACACCTCAAGTGGCCGTTGCTGGAGTTCGGATGTATGTAACCCATGGCCGCATATTAATGAAAATGCGCCAGCATCTCGCGGCTATCAAGACGGCTTTGCGACTCAGCTGATGCTAAAAGATTTAGGACTTGCTGTAGAGGCCGCGGGCCAAGTCAAACAGCCAGTGGTATTAGGTGGCATGGTGCAACAGCTTTATCAGCAAATGTGCATGCGTGGTAATGCTCATCTCGATTTTTCGAGCATTATTCAGCAATACCTGCCACAAGAGGCGTAACGGTAAAGCCAAAGGATGGCTTTAAACACATTAAACCCTGTCGTGAATAACAACAAATCCGGACTGAGGGAAAAGATATGATGGATTATCAAAATGCTGCACAGGCTTTCGATTTGGAAAGTACTGCAAAACAGATGTTGTCAGGTTCACTGGATGCACTCAACGCTTGTTATGAATGCTGTGATCGACATGCAGATGGCGACAAAATTGCGCTGTATTGGCAAGGAAAAGACGGAAGAAAAGAGCAATATACCTTCCGTGAATTAAAAGAGTGGTCAAGTCAGTTTGCCAACTTTCTAAAATCACAAGGTGTAAAAGCAGGTGACCGTATTTCAGGTCTATTACCAAGAACACCTGAATTGATCGTGACTATTTTTGCAGCTTGGCGAATTGGTGCTGTCTATCAACCACTATTTACTGCATTTGGCCCAAAAGCGATTGAGCACCGTATTCAGCTTGCACAAAGTAAGCTAGTGGTGACCGATATGGGCAACCGTAGCAAGCTTGATGAAATTGAAAATTGCCCTGCAATTGTGACTGTCGCTGACGCACAAGGTACTCCGCTTAAAGCAGGTGATTTTAATTTTTGGAATGAAGTGAAACAGCAGTCTGATCAATGCGATCTGGTTATGCGTAGCATTCAAGATCCTTTCTTGCTCATGTTTACTTCAGGCACTACAGGTCCTGCTAAACCATTGGAAGTGTCATTAAAAGCACTAATTGCCTTTGGTCGATATATGCAAGATGCGATTGGTTTAACCGAAGAAGATTCGTTTTGGAACATTGCCGATCCGGGCTGGGCGTATGGTCTCTACTATGCGATTACTGGGCCGTTATTCTTAGGTCACGCTACTTTATTCTATGAAGGTGGTTTCAGCACAGATAGCCTATGCCAAATTGTGAAAGATTATAAAGTTAACAACTTGGCAGGTGCACCAACGGCTTACCGTATGATGATGGCGGCTGACCCAGCACAAATGGCGCCCTTAAAAGGGCAGTTCCGTGTAGTGAGCAGTGCCGGTGAACCGCTGAATCCAGAAGTAATACGCTGGTTTAAACAAGTGCTTGATGCTCCGATTTATGACCACTATGGGCAAACTGAAGTGGGCATGGTGGTATGTAATCATCATGGTTTAAAACATGAAATTCATGCTGGTTCAGCAGGTTTCCCAAGTCCGGGCTATCGCGTTGCGATTGTCAATGAACAAGGTGAAGAACTTCCAGCGGACACCCCAGGAATTTTGGCAGTCGATATTAGCCAGTCTCCAATGATGTGGTTCGGCGGCTATAAAGAAAGCCGAAAATCGCCATTTGTTGGTCATTACTATTTAACTGGCGACACTGCCGAGCTTCATGCCGATGGCAGCATGAGCTTTGTTGGTCGTAGTGATGATGTAATCACTACATCGGGCTATCGTATTGGGCCTTTCGATGTAGAAAGCGCACTACTCGAACACGATGCTGTAATTGAAGCAGCAGTGATTGGTGTGCCTGACCCAGACCGTACCGAAGTGGTTAAGGCATTCGTGATTTTATCCGCGACTACTCAACCATCAGAAACACTTGCTGAAGAACTTAGTCAGTTTGTTAAAAGACGACTTTCTGCTCATGCTTACCCACGTTTAGTTGAATTTGTGAGTGAATTACCTAAAACTCCAAGTGGCAAAATTCAGCGCTTTTTATTGCGTAATCAAGAAATTGCTAAACAACAAGCTAAAGCAGGGTAAAGGAAATAATAATGCAATTTACCGAAGAACAATTACTCATTCGTGATATGGCGAAAAGTTTCGCCCAAGAACAAATTAAGCCTAATGCCAGCGATTGGGATCGAGATGGAACTTTCCCAAAAGAAACCTTGGCTCAAATGGGGCAACTCGGTTTTATGGGTATGCTTGTTTCAGAGCAATGGGGCGGTTCAGACACGGGTAACTTAGCCTATGTACTGGCACTTGAAGAAGTTGCAGCAGCAGATGGCGCAACCTCAACCATCATGAGCGTACATAACTCGGTTGGCTGTGTGCCTATTTTAAAATTTGGTACTGACGAGCAAAAAGAGCGCTTTTTAAAACCTCTGGCGCAAGGTGAAATGATCGGTGCTTTTGCTTTAACCGAACCACATACTGGCTCAGATGCGGGAGCCATTAAAACCCGAGCGGTGAAAGATGGCGATGATTACATCTTAAATGGTGCAAAGCAGTTTATTACCTCTGGTGATAATGCAGGTGTCATTATTGTGTTTGCCGTGACCGATCCGAGCGCGGGCAAAAAAGGTATTAGTGCCTTTTTAGTCCCACGCGAAACGTCAGGCTATGAAGTGATTCGTGTTGAAGAAAAACTGGGTCTGCATGCTTCAGATACCTGTCAGATTGCTCTGACAGATGTACGTATCCATAAAAGCTTAATGCTGGGTAAAGAAGGCGAAGGCCTGAAAATTGCTCTCGCCAATTTAGAAGGTGGCCGTATTGGTATTGCTGCACAAGCAGTCGGTCTAGCACGTGCGGCGCTCGAAGAAGCGACTCGTTATGCCAAAGAGCGTATTACTTTTGGGAAACCAATTTTTGAGCATCAAACCATCGCGTTTCGCCTTGCCAGCATGGCAACTGAAATTGAAGCAGCGAGACAACTGGTTCACTACGCTGCGCGTTTAAAAGAAGCAGGTCAACCGTGTCTCAACGAAGCTTCAATGGCCAAGTTATTTGCTTCAGAAATGACTGAGCGTGTGTGCTCGAGTGCGCTACAAGTGTTTGGTGGCTATGGCTATCTCAGAGATTTCCCAATTGAACGTATTTATCGTGATGCGCGTATTTGTCAAATTTACGAAGGCACAAGTGATATCCAACGTTTAGTGATTGCACGTAGTCTATAAAATCAGAACAAGGAATAAATAATGCAGTGGCAAAGTATTTTATTAGAAAAGCGTAATGGGGTTGGACTGATTACATTAAATCGCCCTCAAGCGCTCAATGCTTTAAACAGTGAATTAATTAGTGAAATTAATCAGGCATTAGATCAGCTCGAAAAAGACCGCGAAATTGGTTGCATCGTATTGGCAGGTTCTGAAAAGGCTTTTGCCGCAGGTGCCGATATTAAAGAAATGGCTGATTTGGCATTCCCTGATATTTATTTAGATGATTTTTTTCATCTTGCAGACCGTATTGCACAGCGCCGTAAACCTCTAATTGCTGCGGTGAGTGGCTATGCATTAGGTGGTGGCTGTGAATTGGCGCTCATGTGTGACTTTATCTATTGTGCTGATAACGCCAAGTTTGGTTTACCCGAAGTGACTTTAGGCGTAATTCCCGGTATTGGTGGCACACAACGCTTAACTCATGCGATTGGTAAAGCCAAAGCAATGGAAATGTGCCTTACCGCTCGTCAAATGGGCGCTGTAGAAGCAGAACAAAGTGGTTTAGTCGCACGTGTGTTTACTAAAGAAGAATTACTTGAACAAACCTTGCAAGCCGCTGAAAAAATCGCAGCACGATCTTTAACTGCAAACATGATGCTCAAAGAAACCATTAACCGTGCTTTTGAGGTGAACCTTACTGAAGGCTTACGTTTTGAAAGACGTATGTTCCATTCAATATTTGCAACATTTGACCAAAAAGAAGGAATGCAGGCGTTCGTTGAAAAACGAAAACCAAATTTTAAAAATCAATAAGAGATCAATAAAATGAATACAGAAAATCACTTAATGATTGAGCAACAAGGTAAGTTGGGCATGATTACCTTAGATCGAGTGACTCATCTCAACGCATTGTCGCTAGATATGATTAAAAGTATTGGTGCCCAATTGGAACTGTGGCGAAATGATGCTGCGGTTCAGGCAGTATTAATTAAGTCAAATAGTCCAAAAGCCTTCTGTGCAGGTGGAGATATCCGCTATCTCTATGACAGTTATAAAAATGGCACGGCCGACTACAAAGGCTACTTTAGCGCCGAATATAAAATGCTAAATATACTGCGTGAATATGAAAAGCCAATCATTGTTGTGCTTGATGGCTATGTTTTAGGTGGCGGATTTGGCTTGGCTCAAGCTTGTCACATTGTGGTGAGCAGTGAAAAGTCCAGATTTGCTATGCCTGAAACAGCGATTGGCTTTTTTCCAGACGTTGGCGCAACGCATTTCCTGTCTCGTCTTGATGATATTGGTGTTTATATGGCAATTACGGGTGAGCAGATCAGCAGCAGCGATGCGCTCTATCTCGACTTAATTGACTACCATGTGCCAAGTGAGCAGTTACAAGCTTTGCAAGATGCTCTGGTTGAAGCGCCAAGTTTAAGCAAAGAGGGAATTGAACGCATCATTACCCGATTTATTACTCGCCCTGCCGAAAGCGAATTAAAACAATTGGCTGAAGGTATTCGTAAACACTTCGGATATCAGCATTTAGATGAAATCGAGCAAAGTCTTGAAAATGAACAAGATGAAAGCTTAAAGACTTGGGCAAGCAAGATGCTCAGCATTTTGCAGCAGCGCTCATTTATTGCCAAACAAACCAGTTTAAAACTGCAACATTTAGGTCGAGGTCTCTCTTTACCTCAGTGCATGCAGCTTGAACGTGATTTACAGGATATCTGGTTTGAGCATGGTGACTTTATTGAAGGTGTCCGCGCTCTCATTGTCGATAAAGACAAACAACCACAGTGGCAAGAACGTAATTCGAAATTTGAGCCAATTTTAGAAAAATTGAGCTAAGCCTTATTACGCAACTCTAAAAAGCTTAAGGAGATAAAGCGAGACCTGAAAATGCTTATGGTCAGGGTTGGTCATAAGCATAAAAAAGATAAAACAAGAAAATCTAAAAAGGATATTACGATGCAATCAATACATGGAAACGGTTCAAATACTAAAAAGTCGTCACATCGATTAGCAGGCATCTCTAGCATGGTCGGCACCACCATTGAGTGGTATGACTTTTTTATTTATGGTGCGGCGGCAGCGCTCATTTTTAATAAGCTATTTTTCCCAAATCTGGATGCACTTACGGGTGTGCTTGCCGCATTCGCAACCTATGCTGTTGGGTTTATTGGGAGACCATTAGGCGGTTTAGTCTTTGGTCATTTTGGTGACAAGATTGGCCGTAAATCGATGTTGCTATTGACCTTGATGCTCATGGGGATCCCAACCGTAATGATTGGCTTATTACCGACTTATGAATCAATTGGATATTGGGCTGCGATTGGCTTGGTTGTCTTGCGATTTATTCAGGGGATGGCAATGGGCGGTGAATGGGGCGGTGCTGTGCTCATGGCTGTTGAACATGCACCCGAAGGCGGTAAAGGGTTCTGGGGAAGCTTGCCCCAAGCCAGTACAGGTGGTGGCTTAATGCTCGCCTCAATCGCGCTAGGGCTGGTGTCGTTATTACCTGAAGAAGCGCTGTTTAGCTGGGGGTGGCGTTTACCATTTCTTGCCAGCATTATTTTACTGGCAGTGGGTTGGTATATTCGAGTAAAAGTGCCAGAGTCACCAGATTTCGAAAAAGTAAAACAGCAGTCTGAAGAAGTCAAAGTTCCTGCTTTACAGGTTTTTAAAAATCATCCGAAGCAACTCATCACTATTATTTTGGCGCGCGCTGCTGAAAATGCATGGTTCTATATTGCCTCAACCTTTACGTTGGCTTATACCACTGCACAACTTGGAATCCCACGCCAAGACATTTTGTTTGCTACCATTTGCGGTGCAATAGTCATTCTATTTATGACACCTTTATGCGGACATTTGTCGGATAAAGTCGGCCAACGCAATATGTTTATGTTTGGCCTATGCATACTGGCGCTTTACTGCTATCCATTTTTTACCATGCTCAACACAAAAGATCCGGTATTAGTGTGGACAGCAATTGTTTTAGCGATTGGCGTTGTGTTCCCAATTATGTATGCGCCGCAAGCTCAGCTTTTTGCACGTCAATTTCCAGCGGAAATTCGTTATAGCGGAATCTCGATTTCGGTACAGTTGGCTGGCGTATTAGGTGGCGGTTTAGCACCAATGATTGCTACTAAATTGTTGAGTGTCGGGCAGGGTAATCCATATTTAATTATGCTTTATATTGGAAGTATGGCTGTAGTCGCAATTATATCGACGTCATTTATGCCGCGTGATTGGAGTGTTAAAACGGATGAAGCTTATTATAAAAAGTCGAATTTAAATTTAAAAACCAAAATTGATTAATAGCTATTAATGTTTCTTAATCGTATTGCTACCTAACTATATAAAAATTGGGACTCATGCCAAAAATATGTATGAGTCCCAAATAAGAAATTAAATATCAATCAAGCATGCAAACATTGCATATCCATCAATAACCATGGGTGGGCCTGCACGATGAGCTCGAAAACCCGCAGCACGTAATAACCGCTCTACCCCCAGAGGAGAGGTGGTAATGAGTTGTTTTGCGCCTTGTTCTCTTGCAAAGTTGATAGATTCTTGCAGAATTGCAATAGAGACGGGCGATGACACAGCTTGACTAGCTGAAGACGGCGGATTCGAGAAATCTACTGCTGAGAATCTTGATAACTCCCAAATTTCTGGTGAGCAAGGAATAGGCATTCCATTAAGTAATTGAGGAAATATCTCACCAAGTAAATAAGGTTGAGTAGTCGGTAGTAATCTGGCACAACCAATAATATTTGATTCTCTATCTTGAGCGACGACATAGGCAGTATCGACTTTGTCAAACTGATCTAGTTCTTCATTATTAGGACAGTTCAACTCCCAACCTAAATATTCAACAAATACCTTATAGCGGTAATTTTTAAATTTAGTATATAGGCCTTCTGAAAAATTATTTTGAAATCCAGCAATAACATTCATTACAAGTGCTTCCACTTATTTTTCAAGTGACTTTACTTAACAGGTGAGGAAGCGGTAACTGTAAGAATTTACAGGTTTCTAAGAGAAATATGGAGTTAATTTAGCCATTGTTTGGGTTGTATTGATTTGAGCATAAATGAACTGTTCCCAGAACAAAGTATCGATTTTCTTTTCAATTAGTGTTTCAGTAACTTCAAATCCAATATCTGTACCTGATGCATCTACAAGCATAATATTGCTTCGAGGCAGTCCAATTCTTTTTATACTTGTGATGCCATTGTACTCAATAAATTCCCAATCCCATCCCGTACTTAAAGCTGGGGTCAGTGAGGTTGCCCATTCAGTAAAACCATAATAGAGAATTTGAGAATCTTTGATTTGTGTTGTTTCAACAATAGATATGAGGTGTTGGAGTGGATAGTTCATAAGCTGGTTCTCATTCATTCGAATAAAACCATCTGCTGATATTGAGAAATGAGGGGGGATGGTGACCATGCTACCTGTTCAAGTGACTTGAATTGGGGTTCAATGGATAAATAACATAAATTATTGCCAATAAAATACTGTTATGTTTAACAGGTTGAAGGCAATTTTATGACCAACATCGTTAAGCTGATCTTATTAGAGAGATATTGGGATATTAAGATTTACTTATATGATAATAAAATGAATTTAGATTTTTGGTGAGAAATAACTTCTTGAAACTTAATAAATAGCACAACCGATCATGAAATTTATATAGTGCACTTGTTCTCATTATTGAAAGGATAATTGTTGATAATACAAAATATAATCTAATTAGTTGATTTTTTGAATTATTGTAGATTTTTTTAGTTTATATATATAATAAATGGTAAAATTACATAACTTCGTTGTTATGGGAAGTTATTATTTAATTAAATTAACAAAAAATATAATATCAAGAATAAATGCTAGGCTACTTTTATCAATTTAAAAATAATTATTTTTTGGAATAAAATGCATCCTGTAAAATTTTTTTTTCAAGCATAATTTGCACCTGAAATATAACAACTTTAAAAGCTTTCAGAAATTTAGTTTATCTGAATAATTTGCAACCATTTAGGCTTAAAAGTGTTGTTAATTGAATGATGAATTCAAAATCTATAATTGAGAAATCAATAAAAGAGGAATAGGTGGTGAAATATCTGAGCAACCTCAAAATCTTTTAGATTCTCGGATCGCTTTATTGAAATAAGGGTAAAAGACAAGGCCTATACTTCAATTTGATCGCTTGGATTTATAAAATGTAAATGAACAAAAAATGATTTTTGGTCGGAGTCTAATGAGAGCAAATGGACAGTTGGCAAGAGGATTTATTATCAGCATTTCTGGTCGTACAAGATGAATACCAGTTATTTGAGATCGTTAAATCTACAGCTTCAAAGCTTGGCTTTGATTATTGTGCTTATGGTATGCAGTCGCCATTATCCATTGCTGAACCAAAAACGATTATGTTGAATAATTACCCAGAAGCATGGCAAAAGCGTTATGTAGAACAACAGTATGTCAAGGTTGACCCAACTGTGCAGCATTGTATGGTATCACTTCAACCTCTTGTCTGGTCGAGCCAATCTGCAAAGACACAAGAAGAAAAAGATTTCTGGGAGGAGGCACGTTCTTATGGCCTTAATGTGGGTTGGGCTCAGTCAAGCCGTGATTTTATTGGGACCAGAGGAATGTTAACACTCGCAAGATCCAGTGACCAATTGTCGGAGAAAGAGCAAAAGGCACAATATACAAATATGTACTGGTTGACCCAAATAGTACATTCCAGCATTGCTAAAATTGTGAATGATGTCGAGTTCTCTCAGTTTAATCTTTATTTAACAAACCGTGAAAAGGAGGTGCTACGTTGGACAGCTGAGGGTAAAACGTCAGCTGAGATTGCCCAGATTCTCGGAGTAACTGAAAGAACAGTAAATTTCCATCTCTGTAACTCAATGCAAAAGTTAAATGTAAATAATAAAATATCAGCAGCTATCAGAGCTGTAATGCTAGGCCTTTTGTAAAACCAAGTTTATAATATGAATTTGAATAAATATATTTTGTTTGCATTTTAAACCAAACGTTAAAAATAATATTTATTTTAATAAATATAAATAATTTAATTTTTATTTAAGCTATCTATAGTTTAATTAAATTTAAATTATTGTTTTATTTTGATTTAAAATGCAATATTTATTGTGATTAAAATATATATTATTAATACTGTTTTTAATTTTGATTTAATTTTTTAATATTTTTACACAATCTTAAAGTGAAGTTTATAGATTTAAGAAATTAACTTATAACTCTTGGATGATACCTAATTTTGAATCTTTAATTGTTAGTTAAATATGATTAACTCAATTCTTACCCTTGAATGTAAAGGATGGTGGAGTGAATATAGTTCTGAATTATATTAAATTTAATCATAGAAATTATAAATGTTATCTCAGATAAGAACCTAAATTTAAGGACCTATAAAAGAAAAATTAGAACTAAATAAGTATTTTTTAGATTAGAAAATCTTCAAAAGCTTTACTTAAGGGTTTCTAGATCGAGACTATCAGAATGAGTTTTTAAATTTAATTAATTACAAAAATTTGTAGTCTATAACTGAATAAAAAATAATTATAAAAGTGATTTAATATCTTAATTTTAAATAAAAGTTGCTTAACCTGTAAATACTTACAGGTGTAATAAAAAACACCCACACATAAAATATAATGTGAATTTATATTTTAAACAAAAAAGTATATTCATTTTTATTAAACCCCCAGCTAGAAGTTGAATTTCTGAAATAGCAGGTTTTTTTAAGGGTTAATTATAATTAATCGGAGTAAGTTATGGCTGTAATGTGTACGGATAATATCATTGCAACTTTGGAATCCCACGCGAAATTAAATGGAGCTAAGACCGCTTTCGAGTATTTAGGACGTCAATCTGGTGGTATTCAATCTCTGACGTATGCGGAACTCAATAAGCGAGTTCAACACCAAGCTCAGATATTACTAAACCTTGTAGACAGTGGCGATCGTGCAGTATTGCTATTTGAACCTGGCCTAGACTTTATCGTATCCTTTTTTGCTTGTCTGAAAGCCAAAATTATCGCAGTACCAGTCAGCTTACCGTTTAATCGTAATGGTTTTTCTAATATTTTGAATATTATGAATGACTGTGAGCCAAAGATAGTACTCACAACAAAAAAGATTCTTGAGCTATCAGGTCTGATCACATTAAAGGCTCAAAATGAAAGCTTAATATTACATGCCGTTGATGCCCAATTGCAGCGTGATTTGGTAGAAAAGGATTTTCCGCTTATTGCAGAACAAGATATCTGCTTCCTGCAATATACTTCGGGATCAACAGGTTGGCCTAAAGGGGTGATCGTTACCCATAAGAATATTATGGCAAATGAAGTCATGATTGCCGAAGCCTTTTGTACGCAGCCGGATGATATTGGCCTGACATGGCTTCCTGTTTATCACGACATGGGATTAATTGGCTCAGTTTTACAGACCGTTTATGTGGGGCTAACTTGTTATGTTATGTCGCCGCTGGACTTCGTTCGAAAACCGCTGAAATGGCTACAATTCATTAGTGAGAAAGGTGTCACGATCAGTGGTGGACCAAACTTTGCCTATGAATTGTGTTTGCATCGTATCTCTGATGAGGATGCTGCAGCGCTTGATCTGAGTCGCGTTCGTGTAATGTTTAACGGTGCTGAGCCAATCAAAGCTCACGTTATGCAGCGCTTCATGGAGAAGTTTAATACTCAATCGAAATTGAAACTGGATACTTTCTTGCCATGTTATGGCTTGGCAGAAGTCACGCTCTTAGTCAGTGGTGTAACCGGTCCTCTCAATGCAATTTCACTTGATCGTGACAAATTAAATGCCCACTTGGTACAAAGCAGTCAAGACCAGAATGCTGTACAAGTGGTGAGCTGTGGCAAGATCTCTGCACACATCGATTGCCGTATCGTCAATCCACATACCCATCAAGAAGTCGCTGCTCATGAAGTCGGTGAAATCTGGTTGGCAGGTGAGAGTGTGACAGCAGGTTACTGGCAGAAGCCAGAGGTCAATCAGGAAACTTTTGCGGCGACTATTGTCGATGAAGCGGGTCAGCCTAGCCAAATACATTACTTAAGAACGGGCGATATGGGCTTTATCAAAGATGGAGACCTTTATGTGACTGGTCGTCTTAAGGATGTGATTATTATTCGTGGCAAGAACTATTACCCACAAGATATCGAGTGCTCTGTTGAAATGGCGCATCCTGCTGTTCGTAAAGGTTGTGTTGCAGCAGTGAATGTTGCTGATTCTGACGGTGTTACGGTTGTACTTGAGATCAAAAAGAAATCACTAGATAAGACTGTCAATTTTGAAGCTATTAGAACTCAGGTCAAGGAACAAGTGACAGCTGAGATTGGCTTGCCTGTAGAAGGTGTCTTTTTACTGCATCAAGGCCGAATAAATAAGACCACGAGCGGCAAAATTAGAAGAAGAAAAATTAAAGAGCAGATCGAACGCGGTCAATTGGTCTGTTTAACCCATCCAAACCGTAGAACGGTGATTGCTCGAAACTATGTCAAGAACGGTTTAGAAGTCATCCGTGATCGTGAGCAGCGGGGGCAGCTGATTCGTTATAGCTCCAATCTACTCAACTCAATGATCAAGGAACGTGAAGTGCGCAAGCTGATTTTTAATCGTCTGAAAAGTGCTTTGTTTTAAACCCTTACCCTTTAATCATTTGAGTGAAAATTCATGTCACTTACATCCAATTTGCGGCAGTTTCAATCTGCCGCTCGTCTGGAGCAAATTTTAGGCTCCGTACATGATACTAACAACGACTTTTCTTGGTCCGCTGCCATCGAACGTGATGAGAAAGAACAGTACCCTCAGCGTGCTGTTGATTTTCTGAATGCGGTAGGTATGAACCGTTTCTATGTACCTTCAGAGCTTGGAGGTCGTATGGAAATTGGTGAAGAATTGCTATATCTACATCGCGTGCTGGCACGACGAGATCTAACCATCAATTCGACTTATAGCACGAATGCTTGGTCCGTGATTGTCTGGATCGGCGGTAATGCGAATCAATGCCAAAATATTGCTAGTCGAATTTTGAGTGGTGCTGCTCCAGCGCTGGCTTATAGCGAGAAAGCCCATGGCGCCGACCTTTTATCTAGTGAAGTAACTGCACAATCTACTGAAAGCAAGTATGTTTTGAATGGCGAAAAATGGTCAATCAATCGTGCCACTTTAGGTGACTCTTTAAGTCTGATTGCTAAAACATCGGATGATCGTGGACCACGTAGCCTAAGTGCATTCTGGCTCGATAAGCGTCATATGGCTTCTAAAGGAACGTATAGCCTGAACCGACTACCAACAGTGGGTATGCGTGGGCTAGATATCAGTGGTATTGGCTTTAACAATGCTGAAATTCACAAAGATGCTTTGATCGGTGAAGAGGGCCAAGGGTTGGAACTTGGACTCAAAACCCTACAGGTAACGCGTGCATATTGCAGTAGTTTCTCGCTGGGGGCTGGCGATACGATGCTACGAATCGCGACTGAGTTTGCCATTGAACGTGAGTTATATAACAAAAAAGTAATCAGTATTCCATTAGTGCGTGAGCAGCTCGCTACAGCCTATGCCTACCTTTTAGCGGCTGAGGTGTTATCACTTGTTGGCGCACGCGGATTACACGTTTGTATTAATCAGTTCAGTACATGGTCGCCAATCGTCAAGGTGCTGGTGCCTGAGTATGTAGAGTCGCTTGCCAAGATCACTTCTTCAGTACTTGGGTCACGTTTCTTCTTAAGAAATGCATATGCAGATGGAATGTACCAGAAAGCATTCAGAGACCATCTGATTGTTAGTGTGTTTGACGGGAGTAGCACCGTTTGTCTAGACAGTCTGAGTTTCCAGCTCAAATCAGCCAATAAAGGTCGTAGCAAAAAAGCCGACCATCTCAACCAAGCCGAAGCTAAAGCACGCTATCGCCAGTTATATGACTTGCAGGTAGAGACCGGTGCTATTGATTTCCGCGAGCTTGAAATTTTCAACCGAGATGGTGACTTGGTGATGGAATCACTAGGAACAATCATCGAAATGCTCAACGATGCCGATATTACAGCAGGGTTGTCTGCTGAGACACTCACCACGCTACGGGAACAAGCAAACCAACTTCTGGTTGAACAGCATTCTTTAGATCAAAAAATTCAGGATTACTTCTCAAATTCTGAGCAGAGTAAAGAGTTTGAAACGTTGCGCTTTAGCCTTGCCCGTAGCTATGCCGAGTTATTTGCTCGCATTGCTGTGCTGGGTTTCTGGGTCTTTAACCGTCAGGGCTTAAGACCTGCTTTACAGGATGGTGCATGGCTGATCATTTTCTTAAATGCCGCTGAAGGACAGACAGCTCCTCCAATGACGTCATTACGTGAAAGCACATTGGCAGATTTGCTAGACCGAATTTCAACCAACCATATGTTATCTGTCATCGATTTTGCACTGGCACCACGTGATGCCAAACCGGTTAAAGAGGAAATTACCCCATGAATAAAGATAAAGCTTATTGGAGCGCAATTATTCGCACGCTAGTAGCTAAAGAAATGCGTGTAGAGCCTGAGACGATTGATCCAGATCAAAAATTTACCAGTTATGGTCTTGATTCGATCGTTGCTTTGTCTGTATCTGGGGATTTAGAAGATCTGACAAAACTGGAGCTTGAGCCGACCCTCTTATGGGATTACCCAACAATCAATGCTTTGGCTGAATATCTTGTTTCTGAGTTGCAACAGGGAGTTGCTTCATGAACAACCTTGCACGACTAGAACCGGAAGTTCTGTCGCGTCATGCGATTTCTGCGGAACAGCTTGGTATTTGGTACATCCAGCGTCTTGAGCCAACTTGCAGTGCCTACAATATGGTGGTGGCCTTTGATGTGAAGGTCAATCAACCATTAGGCAACAAGCCGATGGAGATTCTGGAAGCGGTCATGCATGATTATCCGCTGTTGCGTGTCAGCATGCCTGCCAATGATCAGGGAATTGAGCAACTCATCTGGGATCGCGTCTATCCGAATATCATCTTTTCTGATGCTCGTCATATTGAAGCTTCTGATTTGACGCAATTGGTTGAGCAAGATACTAAGCAGCCATTTGACCTGACTCAGCCACCATTGTGGCGTGTTCATTGTTATGAGCGTGGACAAAATCACTATGTGATTGCCGTTGTGATTCATCATGCGCTCATGGATTTTTGGTCAATTGGTCTGTTGCTGCGAGATATTAGTAAACGTTTTGGACTTGTTGCAGAGTCGGATACAGTGAACGGAATTGAGTTTGCACAGTATGCCGATAAGCAGCAGAGCAGCGTAATCGATGATACTGATGAAAGTTTAATTTTCTGGAAAAATGCACTGAAGCATGCACCACATGTGCATAGCATTCCACTTGATTATCCTCGTCCAGCTGTACAGCAGCATAAGGGTAGCTCACTGGCTTTCCGTGTACCTGAATCAGTGTCATCTGGTCTTGTAAACTTGGCGAAAGATTATGAGATCACATTGTTCGGACTTGTGCTATCTGGTTTCTATATCCTGCTGCACAAACTCTCTAATGAAAATAATCTAGTGATTGCCACACCTGTAGCTGGTCGACTTGAACGCTCTTTGCGTAATGCATTGGGGCAATTCGTCAACACAATAGCTATCCAGATGGACATCGATGCTGATTTGACTTTACGTCAATTTACACAGCAAGTTCAGGAACAATTAAGACAGAGCCTTAAGCATCAAAAAGTTGCTTTTTCTAGAGTAGTTGAGGCGGTCTCGCCAAAACGTGATGGCAGTATTAACCCATTGGCTCAGGTAGGAATGTTCTGGGAACGTCTCGGTGGTATGGATGAGTTTAAAGAACTACTTCTGCCAATTCAGACCCCAGCTACTTTGGTTGGTCAAGATCTGACGTTAGGAAGTTTTCCAGTTCGTCAGCAAGAAGGACAGTTGGATATTACGCTAGAAATGGGCGGTGAATATCAGGGTGAACTTGTTGGAGTATTGAAATATAACACTGAGTTGTTTTCTGCGCAGTCTGCCGAAAATATGGTGCAGCTGCTGCAAGCTGTACTAGCAGAGATGGTGGCTCATCCTGAACGTAAGATCGTTGAGTTAAATATCGCACCTGATTATAAAGATGGTATTCAGTTCGAGGCCCTCCGTGGAAAGGCGACTGATTATGCTCAGCATGATCTATTCGCAATGATTTTAAAGCAGATTGATGAGCGCGGTGATCATTATGCTTTGACCTCGAACGATCATGCGGTTAGCTACCGTGAGTTAGGTCAACATATTGCTGGTATTGCTGAATATTTACGTGCACACGGTATTACACGTGGCGATCGTGTAGGTCTCATGTTAGACCGCACAGCGTTACTGCCAGCAGCAATCCTTGGGATCTGGGCGGCAGGGGCAGCTTATGTGCCACTGGATCCTAACTTCCCAACTGAACGTCTACAAAACATCATTGAAGATGCCGAACCTAAAGTCATCTTGACTCAAACCGAGTTAATGGATGCTCTTAACAGTTCTGTGCCTCGCTTAGATATCAATCAAGCTGGTGTTGTCGCACTTGAGAAAGTGCGCGAGACGCTTGCTTTTGGTGACATTGCTTATGTGATGTACACATCAGGCTCGACAGGTAAGCCTAAAGGTGTACGTATTGGGCATCCTTCAATCATCAATTTCTTGCTATCTATGAATGATAGATTGCAAGTAACGACTGAAACTCAGTTGTTAGCAATCACCACTTATGCATTTGATATTTCGATTCTTGAATTACTCATTCCGCTGATGTACGGCGGTGTGGTGCATGTTTGTCCACGTGAAGTATCACAAGACGGCAATCAACTCGTAGATTATCTAAATGCTAAGTCTATCAATGTTATGCAGGCTACACCCGCTTCTTGGAAAATGCTCCTAGACAGCGAATGGAGCGGCAATGCGGGATTGACAGCACTCTGTGGAGGCGAAGCGTTAGATACTATTCTGGCAGAAAAACTGCTGGGTAAAGTTGGTTGTCTATGGAATGTCTATGGTCCGACCGAAACTACAGTGTGGTCTAGTGCGGCTCGTATCACTGATGCAAAGTGTATTGATTTAGGTGAACCACTGGCGAATACCCAGCTTTATGTTCTTGATGAGCAGCAGCGTTTAGTTCCACCAGGCGTTATGGGTGAGCTTTGGATTGGCGGTGATGGTCTGGCAGTTGATTACTGGCATCGACCTGAACTGACAGATGCACAATTTAGAACATTGCCATCTCTACCAAATACTGGTCGACTCTACCGTACAGGGGATAAAGTCTGCCTGCGTACAGATGGACGTTTGACTCATCATGGACGTTTAGACTTTCAGGTCAAGATCCGCGGATTCCGTATTGAACTGGGTGAAATCGAGAATGTTCTCAAACAAATCGACGGTATCACAGATGCAGTAGTGCTAGTTAAGACCGCAGCTGACAGCGACCAGAAACTGGTGGCGTATGTAACTGGACAAGAGCTTGATATTGCTGGTTTAAAAAAGACCCTACAAATCCATCTTCCAGCTTATATGGTGCCAAGTGCGTTTATCCGATTGGATGAATTTCCAATGACGGCCAACAATAAGTTGGATCGTAAGGCATTTCCTGAGCCGATCTTTGAGCAGAGCAATGATTATGTTGCACCGCGTGATCCGATCGAAATCGAGCTGTGTACTACCTTTGAACAGATCTTGTCGGTCAAGCGAGTTGGTATACACGATGATTTCTTTGAATTAGGTGGGCATTCTTTATTAGCTGTGAAGCTTGTCAACCATCTTAAAAAGGCTTTCGGTACCGAACTGTCAGTTGCTTTGTTGGCACAATATTCCACTGTGGCGAGTTTGGGTGAAATCATTCGCGAAAATAAAGAAATTAAGCCATCTATCGTAATTGAACTACGCCGTGGAACCTATGAACAACCGCTGTGGCTGTTCCATCCAATTGGTGGCAGTACCTTCTGTTATATGGAACTTTCGCGTCACCTCAATCCGAACCGTACCTTACGTGCTATTCAATCTCCTGGACTGATTGAAGCCGATGCTGCTGAAGTGGCGATTGAAGAAATGGCGACGCTCTATATTGCTGAAATGCAAAAGATGCAGCCTCAAGGACCTTATTTTCTTGGTGGCTGGTGTTTCGGTGGGGCGATTGCCTACGAGATCAGTCGTCAGTTGCGTCAAATGGGGCAACAGGTCACAGGTATTGTCATGATCGATACTCGTGCTCCAATTCCAGAAAATGTGCCTGAAGATGCCGACGATGCCATGCTTTTGTCTTGGTTTGCCCGTGATTTGGCTGCACCTTATGGCAAAAAGTTGACGATCCCAGCGCAATACTTGCGTGAATTGAGTCCAGATCAAATGTTTGATCATGTACTTAAAGAAGCTAAGGCCATCAATGTTCTGCCTCTCGATGCAGATCCATCAGATTTCCGACTTTACTTTGATACCTATTTAGCGAATGGCATCGCACTCCAGACCTATTTCCCAGACCCTGAAGATTTTCCAATCCTTTTGGTTAAGGCAAAAGATGAACTGGAAGACTTTGGGGAAAGCTTGGGTTGGGATCAACTGGTCAAAGAAACATTTACACAAGTGGATTTGCCTGGTGACCATTCATCAATTATGTACGCTGAGAATGTCGTGGCTGTGGCCCAGACCATTGATCAGATGTATCCAATTCCTGCATAAGAAATACAAGAAGGTAGAACCACTATGGTGACCATAGAACATGCTTTCCTCATACCGGCCGAGATTGACAAGGTTTTTAACTACCTTGCAAACCCGGCCAATGATGCAGGTTGGCAATTGTCATGTAAGCATTCTGAACTGCTAGACAGTACTCCGCGTGTGGGCAGTAAGTACGAGATTGGTTTTAGCTTTATTGGTCGTGAAATGTCCTTTAAAGGTGAAATTACACATCTGGTACCGAATGAATTGTATGCGTTTAAAGTAGTGGAAGGACCCTTTCACTACACAGGTACTTACCGTTTCAAACCACATGCAGAAGGTACGTGGATTGAATGGGTGTTTGAGGCAGAGCCGGGTAGCTTTTTTGGTGTATTGCCGCCAGCACTGCTAAAAAAGATGGTGCTCGCCCAGTTCAAGAAAGATGTTGATAATCTTGAGGCTCTGGCTCAGAAGGGTGAAGCCTATGAGTCGGTTGGCAATGAAAATAAACCAACTATCGAGACCAGTAAACCACCTCGTAAGACTCAACAAGTAATGGAGAAATACGCACGTTGGATTCTTAGCCATCGTCGTATTGTGTTGACTGTGGTGATGCTCTTAACACTTGCTCTAGCGTATCTGGCATCTGGTGTAAAAATTATTATTGACCCAGATGCACTTGCGCCTAAAGGGCATCCGTACATCACCTCGACCAAGCTGATTGAAAAGAAATTCGGCTCCAAATATATGGTCGTGATCGGTATTACACCGAAGCAGGGTGATATTTATCAGCCGCAGGTGTTGGAGAAAGTCAAACGCATTACCGAAGAAGTTGATAATGCACCCGGTGTAGTTCGCTCAACTATGATGAGTCTGGCTGCACGTCAGGCGAAAGGGATCGAGGCTAATTCTGAAGGGTTCGATGCCAAGAAACTATTGCCGAGTAGTTCAGTCACTCAGGAGGATATCGATCACCTGAAAAAACTACTGGCACTGAATCCAACCTATATGAATTCAGTGGTATCGAAAGATCAAAGAACTGCTGCGATTTTGCTTGAGCTTGAGGAAAGTCCAGAGGGCTTCCAGAAAATGATGGGCCCAATCAACAAAATCGTAGAGAGTGAACAATCTAAAGATATGACCATTAGTGTCGGTGGTAATCCTGTGTATCTGGATAAAGCTGAAGATTACTCTAAACGTATCAATATCTTGTTCCCGATTGCCGTATTGGTGATTGGTTTATTGCACTTTGAAGCATTCCGCAGCAAGCAAGGTTTGATTCTGCCACTCGTTACAGCTTTGTTGGCTGTGGCATGGGGTATGGGCATGATGGGCTTGTTCAAACAGCCAATGGATATCTTTAACTCGCCTACGCCGATTCTGATTCTGGCCATTGCAGCAGGGCACGCCGTGCAGTTGCTCAAGCGCTACTATGAAGATTTTGATCGTTTGATTGCTCAGGGAATGGAACCTAAAGCTGCCAATAGTGAAGCTGTAGTGCAGTCTTTGGTTCGTGTGGGTCCGGTTATGGTATTGGCTGGTGGTATTGCAGCGGCTGGTTTCTTCTCATTGTTGACTTTCAATATTCCAACGATTCGTTCATTCGGTATTTTTACAGGAATCGGGATCATCAGTACGCTGGTGATTGAGATGACTTTTATTCCAGCACTCCGCTCAATGTTGCCACCGCCTTCGGCTACAAAGGTCAAACGTAAAGGTTTGCCGATCTGGGATTGGATTCCAAACCGTATTGGTGATGTCATTTTGTCAGTCCGTCCGAGAATGATGTTAATGACTGCGATTGCTGCGATGGGTGTCCTTCTTGCTATTGGCACGAGCCGTATCGTGGTCGACAACGATAGCCGTAATTTCTTCTCTCGTGACCTACCAATGCAGCAAGACGACAGATTTTTAAATCAGTCTCTTGGTGGCACAAATAGCCTTTACATTATGGTTGATACGAAGGTTCGTGATGGTATTGAAAACCCTGAAATCCTAAAAGCGATTGATAATACTGAAAAGTTCGCAAACTCAATTCCAGAGGTGGGTAAAACCATCTCTATCGTGGACTATATCAAACGAATGAATCAGGCAATGAATGCCGATCAGCCACAGGCATTTCAGGTTCCTGCAACCAAGGATGTCGTTGCTCAATATCTGCTGTTGTATTCAATGTCTGGAGAACCAACTGATTTTGAATCTTACATTGATACCACTCAACGCTATGCCAAGATCACGATTCTTCTGAAAACAGGTAGTAATCATCGAATCAAAGAAATCCTTGAGTCGCTAAAAACGTATATGGCGGGTCAATTGGGTGATAAAGCTGTAGTAAGTTTTGGTGGTGATGTGACGCAAACCATTGCTTTAACTGAAACGATGGTTCACGGCAAGCTAATGAACATTCTACAAATTTCATTTGCCGTATTCTTTATTTCAGCACTGGTCTTCCGTTCGATTTCAGCGGGACTGATTGTTCTTACACCACTTCTGTTCTCAATTCTTGCCATCTTTGGCGTAATGGGCTGGCTCGACATTCCGCTCAATATTCCGAATTCACTTATCTCGGCCATGGCAGTAGGTATTGGTGCGGATTACGCCATCTACTTCCTCTATCGCTTGCGTGAAATCTTGCGCGAAGAAGGGGGTGATATCAAAGACGCTATTCGTAAAACTTTAAGTACTGCTGGTAAGGCTTCGCTTTTTGTTGCGACTGCGGTCGCTGGTGGGTATGGCGTATTGTCTTTGTCGCAAGGCTTCCATGTCCATCAATGGCTCGCAATGTTTATTGTGATTGCAATGCTTTTCAGTGTATTTGCAACCTTAATTATGGTACCTACAATGATTCTGATGTTGAAACCTCGTTTTATCTTTTCTTCAAAGAAGAAGAGCCTTCCTGTTGCACAAACAGTTGTGACAAGCCTTTTGTTGGGTACGGCGCTTACCTTTTCATTGCCTAAAACATCTCATGCAGATGAAGTTCAAGACATTGTTAATCGTAGTAATGATGCCTCTAAGTTCTTATCTTCAACTGCTAGCGCCAAATTTATTTTGACCTCTAAAAGTGGTGAGCAACGTGTACGTCTGACTAAAAATATGACCAAACTTGCGGGAAACACTCAGAACAACATGCGTTTGACCGAGTTTATCTCGCCAGCAGATGTACAAGGCACCACAACGCTATTGATTGAGAATGCAAAAGGCAGCGATAGCATGTTTGTCTATTTGCCTGCATTGAAAAAAGTACGCCGTCTTGCATCAGCGAATAAGGGCGATGCTTTTATTGGCACGGACTTTAGTTATGGTGATGTCCTTGGCTATAAGTTAAGTGACTGGAAGTACACGAAACTTGCAGATGGCAAATTTAATGGCAAAGATTGTTACATGATCGAAGCAACGCCAATCAATAATACTGTGAAGAGTGACTTTGGTTATAGCAAACGTCGCATGTGCATACTCAAAGACAACTTTGTTACAGCAACCATCGACATTTGGGATACAGCAGGCAAACCCTTAAAGCATATTGAGTTCACGGATATCCGTCCTTACGGCAAAGTGAAACCAAGATGGCAAGCCATGAAATCTATGGCGAAGAATCTGCAAACTCAGCATATGACACAAGTGATCGTCAATGATTTTGTCGCAGAAAAAACTTTATCCGATAAGATTTTCTCACCGCAGAGTCTTGAAAAATGACGCAAGGTGCCTATTGGGTATTTGCATGCTGCAGTAGCTTTATGCTACTGCAGCATGCTTATGCAGATGACAACGAAATTAGTTTTGTGAGCCAGAACTCAGCCAGACTCGATGTCTGGTCATCAGATCGGGATTTAAGTTCTTTAAAAAACATTGGGCAAGCAAGTTTCTGGTCCAATGGTACACTCAAGTTTAACCCTGAGTTCAAGATCCGTTATGACATAAATATTGGAGATGAAACGGACCATACTGTAAACCCAGATCAGGTGAGTAAGGTGAATCGCAACTTACGTGAGTTGTATGTCTCTTACAACTGGGATCAGACATTCTATCTTGATGTTGGGCGTCAGATTGTCGTCTGGGGGAGAGCTGATGGGATTAATCCAACAGATAATCTATCGCCTCGTGACTATACGCGCCTAGTACCAGATGAAACAGATCAACGTCTTGGAAATGATGCAATCAAATTGACGTATATTCCTGAATCTGGAACCAATAAATGGACTGCATTATGGTATCCGCGTAGTCGTTCAGATGTGATTCCATTGCGTCAGATTGCTGGTGTTCAGTATGACATAGACCGTAAGAGCCGTCCTGCATTTGCAATGCGTTGGGATTATTCCGTAGATGGTCTAGATGTAGGAGCATCGTATTTCTCAGGTTCGGACCATATACCTGATCTGTCAGTTCTTTCAGCGTCTCCAACAGGAGAGGCCACATTGCAGCTGAAAAATAATCCTATGTCTGTCTATGGAGTTGATTTCAGTTATAACCATAACGATATTGTGTGGAGAGGTGAAGCTGCCTATACGCAGACAGACTCAGATGGCAGTGAAGATCTTACGCACAAAAAAAATAATCTGACCGTAGTTATGGGACCAGAATTAGCATTGAAGAATTCTACGCTGAGTTTGGTCGGCGTGTACAAACATACGGAAGACTTTAGATCCGCCGATAGTCTAACCAATCCATCATTGAGAGAAGTTTACCGTTATCAGCAAACCATCAGTAATCAATATGAGCAGGATCAGTACGGAGCTATGTTGCGCTATGCACTTAATCTACTGAATGATAATCTGAAATTTGAAGTAACCGGATTCTATTTTGCACCAGAGCCTAATGAATTATTAAGAGTACGTATTAATTACAACCTCGATGATCACTGGCAACTTAATGCAGGTGGAGATCGCTTCTGGGGCAGGAATGATACGGTGTTAGGACAATTTAGAGATAACAGTCTGGTGTATGCTCAGGTTCGATATAACTTTTAAGATAATTCGCTCCAAAACAATGTAGGAGTGCCCAGTCCCTAATAAGGTGATATATGGATAATTTAAATAACGCAAAAAAAGATAATTTTTCACAGAAGACCATATTAGTAACAGGTGCTGCGGGTTTTATTGGCAGTAGACTGATCGTTGAACTTTTGAGAGAAGGTCATCAGGTGATCGCTGCGCTGCGTAATGCCGCAATCAAGAAAGATAAACTGTTAGGTTTCATTGCAACAGAAGGGCTAGTCGATCCATCTATTTCATTTGTTGAATATGATTTAAGCCGTGATTTTAAGCTGGACTCTCTATTATCGGATGCTCAAGCAAAGATCCATGTGATTTATCATCTTGCTGCATCATTTAATTGGGGAATTAGCAAAGCTGAAGCTGAGCGTACAAATATTAAGTCAGGGCTTGCTTTGATTAAATGGGCCGCAACATTGAAGCAGCTTGAGCGATTTATCTGGATTGGTGGATATCGTGTGGCTGCTCCGCCGCAAGAGTCGGCTGATGAGTTGTATTGCAAACATGGTGGCTATGAAGCTTCAAAAATTTTGGGTTATCAAGCTTTCATTGAGGCTTGTAAGCGTTTAAATGTACCATGGACTGCAATAAATCCGGCGACTGTCATTGATGGTTTTTATAATTATGGCGATATGCAATACATTGGTGTTGCTGACATGATTGATAAGCTCTATCAGGGACGTCTGCTGGCGCTGCCTGGTGGCCGTGACACATTCCTGCCACTATGCAATATGCAGTATATCGTGAACTTTCTCATCCGAACGATGTCTTATCCTGAGACGATTGCTCAGGAGTATATGCTGCTTGATCCTGCAACACCGAAATTTCATCGTCTAGTTCACCTCGCTGCCGAGCATTTAGGGGTTAGCTCACCACATTTACAAGTACCCAAAGGTCTATTAGAGAAACTACCTGAGGTATTACTTGATGGTTCCAAAGAGCAACTTTCTTTCATTTCTACCGAGCACTACCATGTTGATGGGGCAGAGGCGATGGCGGTGAAGATGGGCATCGCGGACTTGATTAATATCACTCCTTATTTTTCTCGTTGGATTGATCGTCTGGTGCTTACACGATTTGGTCGTATGCAAGTTTCAACACCTAATTCTTTTAGCTATCAAAACCGATATTGGACAGAAATTTATACTAAACAGTCGGTTAGTTCGGAAAAATCTTCTGCATTATTTTTACATGGTATTCCATTTGATAGTGCATGTTGGTCTCCAATAATTAATAAAATCACATACGATCAAGTCGCTATGATGGACTTGCCGGGACTTGGGCGTTCAGGCAGTTATGAGGTGGTGGAGGATAACAACCGTCAGTTTATCGACACTGCTGCAAAGCTTTTAGCGCCAAATAGTGTTGTTATTGCACACTCGCTAGGGTGTCTCTTTGCATTGAATCTTGCAAAGAAATATCCAGATAAAGTTGCACGCCTTATTCTCATATCGCCTTATTTTGTTCAGGCGCAGGCCGCTAAAATGTTTCGGATACAAACCCTCTCTAACCTTATTTTCCGTTTTGTGCCAAAAGATGTGATTGCTAAAGACCTACATCCAGATGGGCAACAGAATCCGGCGGTTGGTTATGCGATGGATTCATTACGTCGAGTGTCGGTAGCCAAGCATATTAGTGAGTATATGCACCGCATTAGTTTGCCAGAACAGCGTGCAACTCAAACAGCTTTGTTACATGAGCTTGGATCTAAAGTTGAAATCGTTGTGGGAGATAAAGACCCAATTGTTACCACAATAAGCTCAGATATCCCTATACATGTTATCGCTGGCGCAGGCCATAATCCGCACGTTACACATGTAGATGCGGTTTCTGACTATCTCGCACCTGTTCTAACCAAATACATCAGCACCACAGCACAGCTCAGTGATGTCTGATATTTCCAAAGTACAGGTTTATGTCTGCCCAGTTTCACGGGTGCCACAAAACCACTTAATATTGAGTCATTATCTCAGCTTTCTCAATGCGGCAGAAAAGTTGAGATATGATCAATATCATTCTCAGGCTGCACGACTTTTCTTAATCTCTCGTGTCTTAACGAAGTCTGTTTTAGCAGATAAATTGGGTATTTCACCCCATGAAGTTAATATTCAATTACAACCGAACGGCAAACCTTTTGTACAAGGCAGTAAGGCTATTTATTTTAATCTTAGTCACTCAGCGGACGTTATTGTCCTTGCTGTGACTAAAGAAGGAGAAATAGGAGTCGATGTTGAACGGGTGGACCGTGAGTTCGATTGGATGCGTGTCGATAGCGTGTTAGCGCCAAGTGAAATTGAATGGATTCAGGAAAATGAAAGGATTGATCCATCCAGTGTATATCAGCGGTTTTTTCATATATGGACCTTAAAAGAATCCTATATTAAATGTACTGGTGAAGGAATGAGCCGTCATTTAAAGAAGCTCAACTTTCATGTGTTAGCTGAACATATAGATTTTCTCGATTCGACTGGTGATGTTCAAAAGACAGAAGAATATTATTTCCAAAGTTATAGCTATGATCATAACTTTATCTTTTCAATCTGTTTACAGCAGCGTCTTGCCCAAGAAAGATTTGATCTAGATTATTTTCAATTAGTGCCGTGTATATCTACGCATCGGATAACACCAGTACACTGCAAATATAACTAGATTAACTCGATACAATTAGTGGTTTAAAAATCTGAGTCTATTAATGAAACACTCAGGCTTGAGTCGAGCTATTCTCAAAATATGCTGTGAATCGATAGAACGTAAAATCATGGAACGATAAAAAGAAAAAAGCCCCAGTCTTTCGACTAGGGCCTTTTAAATTTGGAGCGGGAAACGAGACTCGAACTCGCGACCCCAACCTTGGCAAGGTTATGCTCTACCAACTGAGCTATTCCCGCATATATAAGCAGTTTTTACTAAAACTTTCTCAAAAAAACCAATTTGGAGCGGGAAACGAGACTCGAACTCGCGACCCCAACCTTGGCAAGGTTATGCTCTACCAACTGAGCTATTCCCGCGTGCCGCTTATAATACATTAAGCAAAACAAGGGTCAACAACTTTATGCAAATAATTATGCTGATTGCATAAAATAAAAACAGAAATGAGGATTTAGCGGTATTTTTGTTGTTAAGTTGCCGAATAAATAGACATTTTGTTTGAAGTCAAAGCATACAAGAGCAACTTTTGTTTGTGTGTAGACAGGGTATACTAGGTTCAAATATACGAATAATCGTAAAAGGAAAAGCTATGAGCCTTGAACAACAGTTGATTGAACGGTTACAAACACTTGCACCTAGCCATTTGGAAGTGATCAATGAGTCTGCCGGGCACGGTGGTTATTTTCCAGGTAAAGAATCTCATTTTAAAGTGATTATAGTGAGCGACGAATTTAATGGATTACGTTTGGTTCAACGTCATCAAAAAGTATACGCCTTAGCTTCTGATTTGATGAATCCGGGCCAAATTCATGCTTTAGCAATTCATGCTTATTTGCCAAGTGAGTGGCAAGGTCAAGCACCTGCTAGCCCAGAATGTGCACATGCACCTAAAAGCTAAGGGTTAATTTCATGGATGCACATTTACTCACTAAAATTATTCATATGACTGCGGTAGCTGCCGCACTTATGGTCTTTGTTTTACGCGCTTCAACTCTGTTTATAGGTGTTCAAGGTGAACAACCTAATCCAGCAGGGCGTAAAGTATTAGTTGCCTTACAACATTTGTCATTTACCGTGGTTTTCATTACGGGTGCAATTTTGTTAGTCATGAAACACTTTCAAGTACAACCTTGGTTTTACGCTAAAGTTATTCTATTTTTAGTGTTGTTATCTTCCCTGATGAAAGCCTTTAAAAAAGATGACACTCTTTTGTTGGCACAGCGTCGTGCAGGTTTAGTCATTAGTGCGATTGCATTTATTGCTATTATTATCTTAGTGATTGTGAAACCTGTTTTTGCTTAATTGTTCTACATTCTTTGCCTTTTTGATTAAGCTCTAGGTTAAACTGCGTACAGTAAATAATATGCAGAGGGAAACATGTTAACTCGTGTGGTGTTTAACCAAAAAGGCGGTGTAGGGAAATCAAGTATTACTGTAAATTTGGCTGCAATTAGCGCCAAACATGGCTTAAGAACATTGGTGATCGATCTTGATCCCCAAGCCAATTCTAGTCAGTATCTTTTAGGTGACGAAGCAACCTATTCTGCTGAAAAATCAATTTTAGAGCCAAATATCGAAAATTTCTTTGATGATGTGTTGGGCAACAATCAACAAAAGGGTTTAATCGGTAACGCATTAGGTTCAATTTTAAAAGCTCCAAGAAATAAAGATCTCGACAGTTTTGTTCATTCAACTCCTTTTGCAAAATTAGATGTGCTTCCAGCAAGCCCTACACTTGGCGCGCTTGAACATGCGCTTGAAAGTAAACATAAAATTTATAAATTACGTGATTCGATCCAAAACTTAGTTGGGCGATATGACCGTATTTATATAGACACACCACCAGCATTTAACTTTTTTACTCTTTCTGCTCTGATTGCAGCAGATAAAGTACTTATTCCTTTCGACTGTGATGTTTTTTCAAAGCGTGCGTTACAAACATTGATTGAAAATGTCCTCGAAACGCAAGATGATCATAATGATCGCTTGGAAATTGAAGGAATTGTGGTGAATCAATTCCAATCCCAAGCAAAATTACCTCGGGAAGTGGTTCAGCAGTTAAAAGATGAAGGGTTGCCTGTACTCAATAGCATGTTACCGCCTTCGATTTTGATGAAAGAATCGCATCAGAAAAATTTACCTTTGGCCCATTTGGCACCCGAACATAAATTGACTCAAGCTTATGAGACATTGTTTGGTGAGATTGAGCCAAAACGATAAGAGAAAAATGATGAAAGGCTTATATATTGTGCCTTTGGTGGCAGCCACTTTATTCCTTGGCGCTTGTGCTACAACGGTAAAACCGACTTATGTGTCTCCGACACAATATCAATCTTTGAGCTGCCAACAGCTACAAAGTGAATATAACCGTATTCAGCAATATATCGACAATGGCGTGCAAACTCCAAAAAGTACTGGTATGGGTGTTGGTCTTGGACTCGGTGGTGGCTGGGGACGAGGTGGTTGGGGATTCGGTCCATCTATTTCTGTAAATATGGGACAGTCTTCTTCAACGAAAAATACCGAACTTTCACGTGTTTTAGGCCAACAAGAAGCGATTGTTCAGGCTGCTCAGTTCAAAAATTGTCCAATTATTGTCCGTAAAAAGACCAATTAATAGTCAACTTTGCATCACAATATGCTAACTAAGGCATGTTGTGATGAATAAAGTTTAGCAAAATGTTTCATAATAAAATTAATATAAATAAATGATTTATCAATTTTAAAGCTTCTAAAATTCTGTATTTTTTGTATTCAAAAAGCCTCATAAACTTGCTATATTTTACCTGTTTCGTTTAAGGTGGCCCCATCTTGGATATTATGGAAACTTTATGATTGAGAGTTGGTTTTTTGTATTGGCAATGTTGGCTGTTTTGCTCATTCCAGGGCCGACAAATGCTTTACTTGCAACCGCTGCTCATTCTCAAGGTTTATCTAAAGCATTTTGGCTTATCCCCATGGAATGGTTAGGCTATGCCTACGGGATTAGTTTTTGGGCTGTGTTTATTCATTTGGCAGCACCAGTTTGGCCTGCGTTATTGCTCATTTTGCATATTACAAGTGTGGCATATGTATTTTGGATGGCATTCCGATTATGGAAAACGACGCATTTACAACAATTTAGTCAAAACCATCGTAATATTCGCCCACGTCAATTATTTTACTCAACTTTAAGAAATCCGAAGTCTTTGCTTTTTGCCGCTGGTATTTTTCCTGCTGAAACATGGAATTCACCTGAAAATTGTCTAATGGTATTTGGTGTTTTTACATTGACTCTTATTCCTGTTGCGAGTTTTTGGATGATTTTTGGACGTGCATTATTAACGGGCCCAGTACAGAAAATAAAAGCCGATCATTTATATAAAGGATCGGCTATGTTACTCATTTTATGTATGCTTCCAGTGGTATTCCGTTTCTTCTAAATTAAGTGGTTTTTCGACTTTTTAGTTTCTCACGTATAAAGCCGATGATGCCCGGTAAAACACTAATAATAATGATGCCAAAAATAAGATGAGTGAAGTTATCTTTAACGATTGGCATATTTCCAAATAGATAGCCCAATGCCACAAAAGAAGCGACCCAACAAAATGCGCCAATCACATTATAAGTTAAGAAAAACTTATAGTTCATGCTGCCAGCACCCGCAACAAAAGGGGCAAAAGTACGGGCAAATGGAACAAAGCGAGCAAAAATAATTGTTTTGCCACCATGACGAGCAAAGAATTCTTGAGTTTTAATTAAATGCTGCTTATTAATGAATCGTGAATTCATTTCAAATACACGTGGACCGATAAAACGACCAATATGGTAGTTCACTGTATCGCCTAAAACGGCAGCAATGAAGAGTAGAGCACCCAATAACCATGGATCCATCGCACCTGTAGATGCTGCTAAAGCACCAGCTGCAAATAGTAAACTATCCCCGGGTAAAAACGGCATAACCACTAAACCGGTTTCGACAAAGATAATTAAAAATAAAATGCCATAAATCCACGTCCCGTAGTTTGTAATAAACTCGGCGAGATGCTGATCAACGTGTAGAATAAAATCAATAAGTTCCATGAGATGATTAAGTGGTAAACCGTGCTCAAATCCTAGCAGTGAGCCTATAGAAAGTCAGTATAAAACATCAAAAATATACAAATTGATCATCCTGTTTGTGCAACGATATATATGGATTTTGAGTATTTAATTATCAATGTCCCAAACCTAGAATGAGCTCATGAATAAATAAGCATTTAAATAAAGGTGGCAAAATGTTTAATCCAAATGTAGTGGTCAAAAATATCGTAACGCAATCCGGCGCAGACAGTTTTATTAGCCTTATTGCTCGTCTTCTTATGGCTTATATCTTCCTTGTTGCTGGTTGGGGGAAAATTACCGGTTATGCAGCGACTGCAGGATATATGGAAGCAATGGGTGTACCAGGTGGGATTCTTCCTTTAGTTATCTTGGTTGAGTTTGGTGGTGGTTTAGCCTTGTTATTTGGGTTCCAAGCACGCTTTGCAGCTTTCGGTCTTGGTATCTTCAGTATTTTAACTGCATTCTTGTTCCACCAAGGTGGGGCTGATGCAGCGGCACAATACAATAATGGCATCCACTTTATGAAAAACTTAGCAATGGCAGGTGGTTTATTCTTCCTAATGCTTCATGGTGCTGGCCGTATTAGTTTAGATCATGCAATTGAAAAATAAGATGTAAGACAAAATAAAACCGGATGAGCAATTCATCCGGTTTTTTTATTTCTTTATTTTAAAAATTAAAGCATAAATTGGATTTGCAATTCACCAACCACGAAACCAAGAACTGCGCCGACTGCAATCAAGGCCCACTCATCTTCTTTAAATGCAGGACGTAACATCCCTTCAAATTCAGAAGGTGTTAATTTTTGCATACGTTCAATGAGTGTGCTACGAATATTCATTGCATCTTCTGCATAAGACTCTACATATTTCATCGTCTCTGGAAGCTGTTGCATAATACGTTCAGCAACTTGTGATTTCATATTCTGATATTTTTCTCCGCCAATTGCGTATACAACTAAGGGACGAATAACCCCAGCTTGCATATCAATTTCTTGTTTAACATGGCGGTTAACCAGATCAATAACACGCGCAGAATGTGTACCCGAAAATAACTCTTCCATCATGTGACGTGAAGTTAAAAGCTGTTTAGAAATTAAAGCTGCATAGTCAGCTGCAACCTCATTTTGACGTTTAATGAACAGACCTTGCCATGTGTAACCCAATATCTTTTTAGGATAAAGTGGTCTAAACATCATTTGCAGTGCAATCCAGTCACTAAAGAAACCCACAAAACCACCAAACAAAGGTAGCATCCAAGGATATTTTCCTTGAGTGACAATCCAGCACAGCATCTGAATCACACCGATACCGAAGCCAAATACAAAACCCACGTTACTAAAAAATTTAAATTCTTGTTTCCCTACACGTTTAAAAATATTGTTGAGTAAACGTTTATCTTTAAGCAAGTTGCTGATAACAAGATGTTTAATATCAAAGTATCGATTCACATCATGTTGTACTTCGCTCATGATGTGTTCAACGATTTCGGGTGCTTTAGATTGCACACGACGGATGAGTCTTTGGCGAGCAAATTCTGGCATGCCTTCCCATAAACCGGGCTGATACTCTTGAGCAACGTCACGAGTAATATCTTCAGCCGCTGCAAGTAGAGGTTTTTCTATTTCTTTGGCAATACGTTTAGGATCTAGGCGTGCAAAAATTTCTTCAGGTTTAATCAGCTTTGCTGTCATGAGTTCAACAGCAATGGTTGCCATTTTCTCGGCTTTGCGAGGCACAATGCCTTGCCAACCCAAAAATGGTTTAATACCTTTAAATTCAAGTGGTGAAAACATCATCTGGATGGCAACCACCTTGGTGATATAGCCAATTAAACCACTCATAAAAGGAATAGAGACATACAACCAAAAATGTTGCTGGAAATCTGCAATCATAGTTTGAAGCATTGTTGTTCCTTAGATTTCTATTGATTTTGATAGGGGGCAACAAGCCATAAAAATGGATAATTGTTTAAGCACAGACAAATATCGCTTATGGTATTTACCTTTCCATGGTAATGCCTGTTTTATCGGCTCATCTTAACATCAAATTCAAGGCGATGTTGCATAGAATGTGATGAATTTATCAATACATATGCAGTTTTTAAGCGTAACCCATACAGTTGATAAATATAAGTAAATTTTGATTTATATCAAACAATCCAATTATAGAAATGATTCTGATATGAAAAAAATAAGATATATGATGATTTGCGGTGCGCCGAAGCGCGAAAAATGTTAAAATGGCGCGCTTAATTCTTTTGCCATTTAGTGGTTTGTCATGACTACCAATACTCAAATTACTGAAGATCGTATCCTGATTCTGGATTTCGGCTCTCAATATAGTCAGCTGATTGCACGTCGTGTACGTGAAGCTGGTGTTTACTCTGAAATGTATGCTTTTGATATGTCTGAAGAAGACATTCGTGCTTTTAAGCCAAATGGCATTATTTTGTCAGGTGGACCTGAGAGTGTGCATGAAGAAGGCAGCCCTCGCGCACCACAAGTAGTGTTTGAGTTAGGCGTTCCAGTATTGGGTATTTGCTATGGCTTGCAAACCATGTCTGAACAGTTAGGCGGTAAAGTTGAGCCGGGTACTGTACATGAGTTTGGTTATGCCGAAGTTGATATCGTTAAACGCGACCAACTGATTGGTAACTTAGAAGACCGTGAAAACCAACTTCATGTTTGGATGAGCCATGGTGACAAAGTTAGCCAGATTCCAGAAGGCTTTACCATTACTGCAAGCACACCAAGCTGTCCAGTTGCTGCTGTAAGTGATGAAGCGCGTCGTTTCTATGGCGTGCAATTCCACCCAGAAGTAACACACACGGCAAAAGGTGAAGAGTTACTTGCAAACTTCGTTCATAAAATTTGTGGATGTGGTGGTCTTTGGACCCCTGAACACATCATTGATTTACGTGTAGAACAATTACGTGAACAAATCGGTGATGAAAAAGTTCTTTTAGGTCTTTCTGGTGGTGTTGACTCGTCTGTCGTTGCTGCTCTTTTACATAAAGCAATTGGCGACCAGCTAACATGTGTATTTGTTGATAATGGTTTACTTCGTTTAAACGAAGGTGACCAAGTGATGCAAATGTTTGCTGAAAACATGGGTATCCGTGTTATTCGTGCAGATGCTGAACAACGTTTCTTAACTGCATTGGCTGGTGAAGTTGATCCAGAGAAAAAACGTAAAATCATTGGTCGTGAATTTATTGAAGTTTTTGCTGAAGAAGCACGTAAACTTGATGGCGTGAAATTCTTAGCACAAGGTACGATTTACCCAGACGTAATCGAATCTGCTGCAAGCAAACAAGGTAAAGCACACGTAATTAAATCTCACCACAACGTAGGTGGTTTACCAGAAGATTTAGCATTTGAATTGGTAGAGCCTTTACGTGACTTGTTCAAAGACGAAGTTCGTAAGTTAGGTACTACACTTGGCTTGCCACATAGCATGATTTACCGTCATCCATTCCCGGGACCTGGTTTAGGTGTTCGTATTTTGGGTGAAGTGAAGAAAGAATATGCTGATATTCTTCGTCTTGCTGATGACATCTTCATGCAAGAGCTTCGTGACAGCGGTTGGTATGATAAAACTGCTCAAGCATTTGCTGTGTTCCAACCAGTTAAGTCAGTTGGCGTAGTAGGTGACGGTCGTCGTTATGCATGGGTAATTGCGCTTCGTGCAGTTGAAACGGTTGACTTTATGACAGCTCGTTTTGCACATTTACCATACGAATTGGTTGATAAAATCTCAACGCGTATTATGAATGAAATTAAAGATGTATCACGTGTTGTATACGACGTGTCATCTAAACCACCAGCAACGATTGAGTGGGAGTAAAATTGGGGGTTCAAAATGCAACGCATTTTGCCAATTTTACGCCAAGGGCTATGCCCGCAGCAGTATCTGGTTTTAAGAAGCAGCGCTTCTTGCCTGAGTTGCGACATGAGCGAGCTTAAGAAATTGTTATGAAGTGCAAGATGCATGTGGCAGTGTAGTATTTATAGAATAGTCTAATAAAAAGCTGACTTGGAAGAGTCGGCTTTTTTCTTTTTAATTAATCACTAACTCTGATTGAAGTTATAGAATATGCAAACTTATAGCTTTATCCCTTACTCTACATGCAATTTAGATACGATATAAATGGACTAAGAGCAATTGCTGTTCTTGCAGTGGTCATTTTTCACTTTACTCCAAAATGGTTACCAGGTGGATTTGTAGGAGTAGATGTTTTCTTTGTCATTTCTGGATTTCTAATGACAGCTATTATTTTTAATAGCGTGCAAAAAAACACTTTTAATCTGTTCGAATTTTATATAGCTCGTGCCAATCGTATCATCCCTGTTTTAGCCACAATGTCTGTTGTACTTTTAATATTTGGCTGGTTCTACTTATTACCTACAGAGTATAAAGATTTAGGACAACAAATCGAGAAAGGCTCTTTATTTACTTCAAATCTTCTTTTTGCAAAAGGTGGTGGGTATTTTGATACTGCAGAGCATACAAAATGGCTACTACATACATGGTCTTTATCAGTTGAATGGCAGTTTTATATATTTTATCCAATTATTATTATTATATTAAAAAAATATTTAAGTTTTAAAAATATTAAACGTGTGATTATAACTTTATCTTTGATAAGTTTTATATATTGTATTTATGCTACTTATAAAGATAGTAAAACAGCTTATTTCTTGTTAACAAGTCGTGCTTGGGAAATGCTTTTAGGAGGGGTGGCATTTCTTTATCCATGGTCGTTAGAGAAAAAAGATATTAAAATTATTACTCAATGTCTTGGTCTGATATTAATTTTGGTGTCTTATTTCTTAATTTCTAAAGATATTCTCTGGCCTGGTTATATGGCTGTAATCCCTGTATTAGGTGCCTACTTGATTATCTCAAGTAACTATCAAAATAATATTATAATAATTAATCCGATTTTTAACTATATTGGTAAATGGTCATATTCTATCTATGTATGGCATTGGCCTTTAGTTGTTTTTGGATTTTATTTTGATTTAGTTAATTGGTGGATTTATGGAGTTCCACTTTCAATTTTACTGGGCTTTTTGAGTTATGAGTTCATTGAAAAACTTAAATTCACGCGCTATTCATCATGGAGAGAGATTTATAAAGTTAAACCTCTTTATATCTTTTTATTTATTTTTGGATGTGTATATATAATTCAAAAAATGGATGGATTTATTTCACGGCTACCCAATAGTGTAAAAATTGCACAAAATGAAATGCAGAATTCTAATCCTTATAATTGTAAAAAAAATGAATTATATGAATGTGTTATTGGTAATAAAAATAATATTAGAGCAATCATAATAGGTGATAGTCATGCTGATTCTTTAACAACTTCTTTAGCTTCCATTTTTAACTTAAAATCGCAAGGAATTATTTCTTTAGCAACATCTGCCTGTCCTTTAATAACTGATATCAAATTTTATAGCGGTATAAATATTTGTTCACAGATTAATGAGGAGCGTTTTAAATTAATTAAATTAAAAAAATATGAAAATATTCCTATTGTTTTAGTAGCAAGATATTCAAATTATTTAATGGGAGAAAATGACCCGGATCGTATGTATAATAATGATCCAAGACCATTAATTTATTTTGGAAATAATTCAAACTTGTCTAATGTAGATAGATTTATGTTATTTGAGAGAAATTTAAAAAATACCTTATGTAAAATTTCTAAAAGAAATCCTGTTTATATTGTTCAACCAATTCCAGAATTGGGATTTAATGCTCCAAAGAGAATAATTAAAAATAGATTTCATAATTCTAAAAAAGAAACATCAATTTCATATAGAGATTATTTAATAAGATCGGAAAAAACTCGTAAAATTATTAATAGAAGTGCGGTTGATTGTGGTGTAACAGTACTAGATCCTTCAAAAATTTTATGCAAAACAGGAAAATGTATCTCCGAATATAAAGGACGTCCTATTTATCGTGATGGAGATCATTTAAGTGAGTATGGTAATAAAATTTTAAAGCCTATGTTTAGAGAGGTGCTTGAAAAATATTGATTTAATATATGTTTTTTTATTTAACGTAATGGATATTATATTAAATATAAAGGTGAATTTTAATATAAGAAGTTTGCTTTATAAATAATTTTAATATTCATTTCAACAAAAAGAGCATTCGATTTGCTCTTTTTTATTACTTAACTTTGATAAAAGATATATCTTAATAATTATAAATTGATCATTTTGGATCTTAGAAGATGAAACAACAATCAGAACAGCATCATGCTGAACATCATCGTTCGGGACGCCGTGGAAGACTTTTTGAAGCTGGACGCATGAAACTTTTGGTACTTCATCTCATTCAGTAAAACCTAAAGCATGGTTATGAAATCATTAAAGAAATAAGTGATTTGGTAGGCGATGGCTATACGCCAAGCGCAGGAACAATTTATCCAACATTAACCAGTCTTGAAGAAATGAATTTGATTAATTTGCTGGATGTAGAGCGTAAGCAATATCAAATCACGAAATTTGGGAAAGCTTACTTAACTGAACAACAAGACAAGTTGAAAGAGTTATTAGAAAAATTACGCCTTAGACGTGAAATTCACAGTAATGATGAATTAATCGAAATTCATCGTGCAATGGAAAACTTAAAGACTGCCTTGCGTTTGAAGTTGAACTCGGCAGGTTTACAGCAAGAGCAGATTTATCAAATTGCCGAAAAAATTGATCAGGCTGCTGTTGCGATTGGGCGCCTGTAAGTCGACCTTAAACAGGTTGAAATTATTCAAAGTCATTAATTTTAAATAGAGAATTTATATATGAAACAACATCAATATCATGTCACGGTACAACACTTAAAAAATGCAAAAGGAGAGACCTCTACTTATACTGAGCGCCTTGAGTTCTATGCGGGAAATCATGACGATATTTTTGAAATCGTTGAAAAGTTAAAGAACGCAGAATTTTTTGATGATCAAACCACAAAATCTTTTGCAGTCGGTCTAAAGTTATTTAGTGAAGTCATGTTAGAGAATCGAGACCATCCATTGTTTCAAGAATTCTTGCCACAGTTTGGGCAATTTATGAAAAATTTAAAACAACAAGTTAAGACCCAATCACCTTAAGTTGGTCATATACCTTTAAATTTTTGATTGTTAAAAATTGATTGTCTCATTCATAGCACCCTGTGTATTACTAAAAGACTATATTGAATAATGAGTGTATTGTTAAGATCATTACAACGACTCATTGCAAAAGCATAGGTAAAAGAGAGTAATATCATGAGCAATAATAACGATTACGATATTTCTGATTCAAAGGATTGCGAAAAATTTGCCAATCAGTTTATTCAGGAATTTCCAATTCGCTCTGCTGAAATTGGACAGGGGACAGTCATTAAGCGGGCTTTACCTAGCCGACAAAAACGAATGATTGGTGCGTGGTGTTTCCTAGATCATGCGGGCCCAGTAACTTTTCCGGCGGGTGATGGTTTAGATGTTGGTCCTCATCCTCATATTGGTTTGCAAACCTTCACGTGGATGATTGAAGGCACCATGATGCATACCGATAGTCTAGGCTCAAAACAACTGATTCGACCTAAGCAAGTTAATTTAATGACGGCAGGTCACGGAATTTCACATACAGAAGTTGCACCTGATACAGAAACTCAAATGCACGCTGCTCAGCTCTGGATTGCCTTACCAGATGCTAAGCGCAACATGGATCCAAAATTTGAACATTATCCTGAACTGCCTGTTGTTGAGAAAGACGGTCTAGAGTTTACCGTGCTTGTGGGTGAATATTTGGCAACTACTTCTCCAGTCTTGGTACATACGCCGTTAGTGGGTGTTGACCTCATTGCTACCGAAGATACGAAAACCCGCATTCCATTAAATCCTGAGTTTGAATATGGTTTTATGGCATTAGATGGTGTTGCCCATGTGAATGGTCATGAACTCACTGCCGACAATATGGTGGTATTAGATACGGGTCTTAGTGAGATCGAAATTGAAGTAAAGAAAGGGAACCGTGTGCTGTTAGTTGGTGGTGAACCGTTTGAAACTCCAATTTTACTATGGTGGAACTTTGTTGCACGTACAATGGATGATTTAAAAGAAGCCCGTGAGCAATGGATTAACCATGATGCACGTTTTGGTGAGATTCCAGATTATGTTGGTGCACGTTTAGAAGCCCCTGTTCTTCCAGATCAAATGAGAGCATCAAAATGACAGCAGTAATCGCAAGCAGTAAAGCGAAGCCCCTTACTGAACAATGGAAGGGCGAAATCACCAGTGGTCGCCATCAATATTTTTGTGATGAGCCAGAGAAGTTGGAGGGGCAAGATCAAGGTCCAGCACCATATGATTTGCTTACTGGAAGTTTAGCAGCGTGTACGCTCATTACTTTAAGAATGTATGCAAAGCATAAGGGTTATGATTTTGGTGAGTTTTCGGTTGAAATTGATTTTCATACCAATAGAGAGCATGCAGAACACATAGAACGTCGTATTGTTTTTAAAGACTTGCCAAACCAAGAGCTTCAACAAAAAATCTTAGCAGTATGCGGTAAAACCCCAGTCACTAAAACTTTGTTACGTAGTTTAGACATTCATACTGTGCTTGTTACAGCCTAAAAATGCTATTTTGTTGAGGTGGATGATTTTATATCCATCCCACAAATGGAATAAAGCAGCATGTTCACATGCTGTTTTTTATGTAAAAAGAAAAATAAAAGCAGGCAATAATATGATTAGTGTACACCACCTGGAATGTTCGCGTTCATTTCGAATTTTATGGGCTTTAGAAGAGTTAGGCTTGGATTATGATATTCATTACTATCAACGCTTACCTAATTACTCTGCTCCAGAAACATTGAAATGTATTCATCCATTAGGTAAAGCTCCAATTTTGACTGATGATGAGCAAGTCATCGCAGAATCTGCTGTGATTTTAGAATATCTGCAGCAGCATTATGATCAAAAGCAACAATTTAAACCTACACAACCTCAAGATTTACAGCAATATATTTACTGGATGCACTATGCTGAAGGTTCGCTTATGCCACTACTGGTCATGACTTTGGTCATGAATAATGTAAATAAGCATGTGCCATGGTTAATTCAGCCAGTAGCAAAAAAAATCACAGAAGGGGTGAAAGCAAATTTTGTTCGCCCTCGTATGAAAGATCATATTAGTTTTTTAGAAAACTATTTGGCAGAGCATGAATATTTTGCAGGTGACTTTTCCTTTGCTGATATTCAAATGAGTTTCCCTTTAGAGGCTTTGCAAACGCGTTTGCAAGGTAAGTATCCTCATATTCAGGCTTTTTTACATCGTATTCGGCGAAGGGTAGCGTTTCAAAAAGCGAAAAAAAAGGGAATTGGTTCTAATGAAAGGAATTGTGCTGATATTTAAAAGAAAAGGAACAAATATTTGTTCCTTTTTTATTTTCACTTTACTTGCGTTTGATCACAATAGAATCAATACCGCTGTGTTGTAAGGTTTGCTGCGCAGCCAAAGCAGCGTCTTGAGTGTCATATGGTCCGGAAATAACACGATACCATGTTTGTCCGTTTTCAGTACTTTTGACTACATCAGCAGACAAGCCATTTAAAATGATTTCTGCACGGCGGGCATCAGCCTGATCAGGATCATTATAACTACGAACTTGTAAAATATATGTAGGTTGCTGAGGAGTTATAGCTGACTGATTCGGGTCAATTCCTACACTTTCAGAGGCAGCTGGTTGTGTGGTACTTGGTGCCTCAACAATCATAGCAGTGCCTTGATTTTTGCTTTCAGGGATCGCTTGTTCAGGAATAGGGGTAACCTGTTGTTGAGGCAATAGGTCGTAGAAGCGATAATCTTTATTGGTATCTTCTTCTTGATAATGTTCAGAAGTAATCTGATTTTTCGCAGGAACAGGTTGCCAAGGTTTCCAAAGCATAAGCATTACAGCGATACATAAGACCGCCAAAATAGCGACAAGTGTCCCTAACCATTTGGGAATTAGGGGCTTTTTAGGCTTGTTAGGTCTTTCAGATACACCGCGTTGCGTTTTGCCAAACACGTGGATTATTCCTCTGTATTTTGATTGTTTTTTAATTCGAGTTTGATTCTCGTCTTACGATGCTAAAAACAGTGGTCTGTATTCGCTATCTTAATTATACAAACCACCGCTTACTATATATTGCATGACCTTTGTTTTGCTGTCATGCAATATATTTATTACATAGATTCTGGTGCAGATACACCAAGTAATTCTAAACCATTACGAAGCACTTGTTGTACATTGATTGAAAGCAATAAACGGGCTTGTGTAAGCTCTGCATCATCGCTTAATACTTTATGTTCATTGTACCAACCATGGAATAGGGCAGCTAACTCTTTTAAGTAGTTACCAACCTGATGAGGTTCATATGCATTTGCAGCACGTAATACTGCGTCTGGATAAGCTGCCAGTTTAGCAAGAATCTCAGTTTCTGCATCAAGAGACAAGCGAGTTGCATGTGGGCGAGCAGTATTTACGTCGAATTGTAAATCTGAGCTTGCTGCTTTTTCTAACATACGACAAATACGTGCGTGTGCATATTGAATATAGTACACAGCATTGTCTTTACTTTGTGAAACAGCAAGGTCAAGGTCAAAGTCGATGTGTTGTTCACTCTTACGCATTACGTAGTAGAAACGAGCTGCATCATTGCCTACTTCTTTACGCAAGTCACGTAAAGTCACGAACTGACCAGAACGAGAAGACATTTGAACCATCTCGCCACCACGCCATAAACTTACGAACTGAACTAAAAGTACAGTTAGTTTTTTAGAGTCGTAACCCATTGCATCAATCGCCGCTTTTACGCGAGAAATATAGCCGTGGTGGTCAGAACCCCAAATATCGATTAGGTCAGTATAACCACGTTGTAGTTTATTTAAGTGGTATGCAATGTCAGATGCAAAGTAAGTCGTTTGACCATTACGACGCTTAACAACACGGTCTTTTTCATCGCCAAATTCAGTCGACTTGAACCAGATGTTGCCATCTTTTTCATAAAGGAAGCCACGTTGATCAAGTGTTTCTAAAGCTTCATCAATTTTTGCACTAAGAGATGCTTCACTAAACCATTGGTTGAACGTTACACCAAAGTCAGCAAGGTCATCTTTAATGTCATCTAAAATGGCATGAAGAGCGGCTTGATGGAACACGCGGTAGCCTTCACCTAATAATTGTTGTGAGTTGGCAATAAGGCCATCAATATGCTTTTCTTTATCACCAGATAACACAACTTTGTTACCTTCGCTATCTAGCTCTTCAGCATATTGCACATCTTCTGGTACATCTTTATAAACATTCGCAACTTCACGAACGTAAGCTTCGCCATCTTTATCAATGATACCTTGTGCGATTTCTTTAACGTAATCGCCTTGATATGCATTTTTAGGGAATACAAGGTCTTGTCCAAGTAGTTCCAAATAACGTAAATAAGTAGAAGTCGCCAAAATATCCATTTGACGGCCAGCATCATTCACGTAGTACTCGCGGTCAACTTTAGCACCCGTTGCTTCAAGTAAATTAGCAACAGTCATACCGTATGCCGCACCACGTCCATGACCTACGTGTAGGCTAGACGTAGGGTTTGCAGAAACAAATTCGACTTGAATCTTTTTCGCTGCATTTGCTTGGCTACGACCAAAAATTTCTTTTTGTGCTTGAATTTGATCAAGAATAGCAAAACGCTGGTCTGCATTTAAAAAGAAGTTAATAAATCCGGGTCCTGCGATTTCAGCTTTACTGATATCTGCCACTTCTGGTAATGCAGCTAGAACTTTCTCAGCTAAATCGCGTGGTTTCATACCAGCAGCTTTCGAGCCGATCATAGCAATATTAGAAGCAAAGTCGCCATGGCTTCGGTCTTTGGTGCGTGTTAAGTTGCTTGTGTTTTTCCAGTCGGAAGGAAGCACCCCTTCTTGTTGAAGAGTTTGCACTGCATGGTCGAGAGCTGCTTGTATTGCCGTATTCATATCAATCGAAAATAGATGTCGCAGAAAAACGTCAAATATAGCAAATTTCCGATGACTTAGGGGAGGGGATTTAATATTCCAATAATTCTTTATGCAAATTACTGATGATTATTTTTTAAATGAATGTTGGTTGATGAATCCCCTTATTATTCTGAAAATAAAGAATTACAAGCCTTTTGGGCAGTTTTTGTGAGTAAATTATGTGTTTAATTTAATGCTATTTTCTGAGGAAATACCTGTTGCCGCTAAATCATATAATTATTGCTTTTAAAATTGAGAAAATAAAAGAAATTTTTAAAATTATAAAAACATTAATACGCTGATTTTTATCATTTATTTTTAAACATGTTTTAACTAAATAGTGTTCAATTTTAACATCACGGTTTAAAATATCTATTTTGATCGAATTAGGCTTAAGCTTATACGCACAAAGAGTTTTAGAGACCATACAAAACGTGTTTTTCTCTACTCTAAGCTGGAAAATGAGATAGGCAATGATATCAGGACACCCAAGTAAACATCCCCTTTATATCCCATATGCAGGTTTTACACTTTTAGAGTTACCACTTTTAAATAAAGGTTCGGCTTTCACTGAAGAAGAAAGAAGTAACTTTAACTTACACGGTTTACTCCCCCATATTATTGAAACTATTGAAGAGCAGAGCCAGCGCTCTTATCAGCAATATTGCGCTTTTACTGATGATATCAATCGACATATCTATTTGCGTAATATCCAAGATACTAACGAAACCTTGTTCTATCATTTAATCGAAAATCATCTTGAAGAAATGATGCCGATTATTTATACCCCAACAGTGGGTGAAGCATGTCAGCGTTTCTCCGATATCTATCGTCGTCATCGTGGTGTTTTTATTTCATATCCAGATCGAGATGTAATTGATGATATTTTGCAAAACGTAAATAAAAATAATGTAAAAGTGATCGTGATTACTGATGGTGAACGTATCTTAGGTCTTGGCGACCAAGGCATTGGTGGTATGGGTATTCCTATTGGGAAACTTTCACTTTACACCGCTTGTGGTGGAATTAGCCCAGCTTATACATTACCAATCACAATTGATGTGGGGACGAATAATCCACAATTACTAAATGATCCGATCTATATGGGTTGGCGTCAGCCACGTATTAGTGGTGATGAATATTATGCATTTGTCGATATGGTGATTGAAGCTGTAAAGCGTCGTTGGCCAAAAGCATTAATTCAGTTTGAAGATTTCGCACAAAAAAATGCGATGCCACTTCTAGAAAAATATCGCGATAAAATTTGTTGTTTTAACGATGATATTCAAGGAACAGCAGCGGTATCTGTAGGTAGTTTGATTGCTGCAAGTCGTGCAGCAGGCAAGCAATTAAAAGATCAAACAATTGCTTTCTTAGGTGCGGGCTCTGCGGGATGTGGTATTGCAGAGCAAATCGTTGCACAAATGGTTGCTGAAGGTCTGACTGATTCTGAAGCCCGTGCACGCGTTTATATGGTGGATCGTTTTGGTTTGATCACTGAGAATCAGCCAAACTTGCTCGACTTCCAACGTAAGTTAGCACAAAAAGCTGAGGTGGTTGATCAGTGGGGCAATATTGAAGAAGTGATTTCACTACTTGATGTTGTTAAAAATGCTAAGCCTACAGTGTTAATTGGCGTTTCTGGTCAACCGGGTCTGTTCACAGAAGAGATTATCAAGACCATGGCGGCAAACTGTGAGCGCCCAATTGTTATGCCGTTGTCTAACCCAACTTCACGTGTTGAAGCTGTACCTGCTGATATTGTGGAGTGGACTGAAGGAAAAGCATTAATTGCAACAGGTAGTCCGTTTGCTCCAGTGAACCATCATGGCAAACTTTACAATATTTCTCAGTGTAATAACTCATACATTTTCCCAGGCATTGGCTTAGGTGTAGTGGCATCGGGTGCTAAACGCGTTACTGAAAATATGTTAATGGCGTCAAGTAGTGCTTTAGCGAATTGCTCACCTTTACTAAAGGATCCGCAAGCTGATTTATTACCACCTTTAGGGGAAATTCAGCAAGTCTCTAAAGTGATTGCGTTTGAAGTTGCGAAAGCTGCTATGGCAGATGGCGTGGCTGTAACGATTAGTGATGACTTACTTAAGCAGAAAATTGATCAGTCATTCTGGAAACCAGAATACCGTAAATATAAGCGTATTCCTTTCTAAGAATGAGAATATAAAAAGAGGAGCTTAAGCTCCTCTTTTTATCTTTTAAGCCTCTAAAATTTCTTCTAGCAACTCTTCACTTGGTGCAAAGTAATATGCGCCGTCTAGTGGTGTCACGAAATGTAATAGACGATCATGGATACCATCTCCACTTGTACCAAACATGCGTTTTAGCATGGCATCAATAATGTTCAGGTCCTTGGTGTAGGCAATGAAAAATAAACCCTGATCGCCTCTGCCGTCGCCATAAGGCAAACTATGACGCAAGATTTCCATTTCTTCGCCTTCATCATCCTCAACGACAGTACGGGCAACGTGGGCATTTTCTGGTTTAACGTCATCATCAAGTTCAATTGACTCAAGCTTGGTACGACCCATAACATTTTCTTGAGCATCAACTTTTAGTTTTTTCCATTTTTCTAAGTCATGTGCATAACGCTGCGCGAAAATGAAACTGCCATCAGCAAAAACTCCCGCGCTTTCTGGCAATAGAGCTGTTTCTGCACGGTCATCTGGAAATTGAGGGTTTTCTGTGCCGTCTATAAAGCCTGTAATATCTCGGCCATCAAAATAGCGGAAGCAAACACGCTCATCAAGAACTTCAACTTTATCTTTAATACCTTCAAAAAATGCTTGGCTTAATGCAAAACAAATATCAGAACGCATACTAGCAATATGGATGAGGACATCAGCTGGTACGACTGGCATATTGAATGCGCCGTTTTCTGGTTCAAGTTGTTTAAAGCCAGCAGGAGATTGACTGTAAAGTTGTTTCCAAAGTTCTGGACCAAAAGCGACTGCTGTTTTAATTTGCGCGTCTGAATGCTGAGTAATGAGACGGTCGCGTGTTTCAAACAACGCTTCAAGTTGTTCTTTTAATTCATCAATTGATAAGTCTTTTAAACGAAGAACAATAAAACGAGCATGATCTGATGGCAACGGCAAAATGACAGATTGAGCAGTCATTGGAAGGTATCTCCTCAATTATAATTTAGTATGAGCTTTAATTATTGTGCCTGATGCGAAGAGCGGTTAGTAGTCTATTTCTTGATTTTATTGTTTGAATTCTCATCAATATAGTTTTATAAAACAGTATAATTCCACTTTTATTGTCTATTTTTACTATGTCTTTGCAAGTTTGGTTTGCCTATATGTTGGCCTGTTGGGTCATTAGTGTCTCTCCGGGTGCGGGAGCTATTGCCTCAATGTCGAGTGGTCTAAATTATGGTTTTAGACATGGTTACTGGAATGCAATCGGTTTGCAAGTTGCTTTGGTGCTTCAAATTATGGTGGTGGCAGCAGGTGTGGGGGTCTTATTTGCAACGACTCCTTTAGCTTTTCAGGCCGTTAAGTGGTTCGGTGTAGCCTATTTATTGTATTTGGCCTATTTGCAGTGGAAAGCACCTATAAAAGATATAGAAATTCAACAAGAAAAAAGAGATAAGTCTGCTTTAGCTCTGTTATTAAATGGTTTTGTGGTTAATATTAGCAATCCTAAAGCGATCGTATTTTTATTGGCAGTTTTGCCGCAGTTCTTAGATTTAAGTAAGCCTCAATGGATACAATATCTAATTATGGCGGCCACTATGATTACGATCGATTTGATTGTAATGGCTGGATATACGGGGCTGGCATCCAAGGTTTTAAGATTACTTCGATCCCCTAGACAGCAGAAATATTTAAATCGGGGCTTTGCTGTAATGTTTAGCTGTGCGGCTTTATTATTGAGCACCGTTCATCAGGCGTCCTAAGTTAGGCCGCCTGTGTTTGATTTTTTAGCTTTTGAGTTATAAAAATAACAGCAAAACTTAATGCCATACATAAAACAATACTAAGACCAGTAGAGATATTAAGTGCTGCACTTGACCATAAACCGATACTAACACCGAGCTGGGCTAACACGAATGCCCAAATAACCATTTGCTTTGGTGAGTTTGCTAGTAGGCGAGCGCTTAAGGCTGGTATTACGAGTAATGCACCCATTAGCAAAGAACCCACAGCACGCAAGGCTAAAACTGTAAATAAAGCCAATAACAACATAAAAATAAGGCGTTGCCAGTTTGCATTCACTCCTTCACTAATTGCGATATCCGGATCAATTGCAAACTGTATTTGTGGCTGCCAAAAACGGTAAAGAATTACGAGTGATATCGCAATAATCAAAGTGAAAACAGGCAGATCTGGCCAATCAATGCTGAGCAAGTCGCCAAATAAATAACTTAAAAGCTCTGGTCTTAAACTTGGTACATGTTGAATAAACAATAAACCACTACACAGTAATGTCGCTGAGCATAAGGCTAACAGAGCATCGTTGGGCAAACGATTGTCGTGTAAAGCCCATAATACGCCTACCAGTAAAACCGCTGTGCCTGCAACGCCAAGCCATAATGGAAGACTTAAGGCTCCTGCAATAGCAACCCCGAGTAGTGTTCCGTGCGCCATCGTGTCAGCAAAAAAAGACATGCGTCTCCAAAGCATTAAACAACCCAGAGGGGCAGTCAAAAATACCAGCAGGGTTCCCATAATCCATGCGGGCAACAATAATTGTAACCATTCCATCATGGCTTAAGCTTCCGGTTCTGGGTGAATATGAGGGCGGTCATTATGAGGGCAAGGGTGAGCAGCATCACCATGAGCACAATGGTCATGATGATGTTGATAGAAGACCCTTTGAGTTCCAAATATTGCCTGATATTCAGGGTGTTGTTGAATATTCTCGGGTAGCCCACTACAGCAAATATGTTTATTTAAACACACTACGCGGTGTGTTCCTTGCATCACCCATTGTAAGTCATGAGAGACAATTAAGATCGCACAACCATATCGTTCTGGCAGACTGCGAACATAATCATAAAGTTCAGCTTCTGACTGAATATCTAAACCTTGCATCGGTTCGTCAAGAACTAAAATATCTGGCTGACGAAGCAGTGCACGAGCCAATAGTACTCTTTGGCGTTCTCCACCTGAAAGTTGTTGTACTTTTGATTGTTGTAACTTTGAAATACCTGTGTCTTGAATAATTTCCTGACGAAGGGTAGGGCTACACTTTTCAAGATCTAATAAATCTTGTACCCGTAAAGGAAGACTATGAGATGGATTAAATTTCTGAGGCACATAAGCCATTTTTAGTTTTTTATTGCTTATGACACGTCCACTACTTGGCTTTAAAATACCAAGTAGAACTTTAATTAAAGTTGATTTACCTGCGCCATTGGGACCAATTAAGGTCACAATTTCATTTTCATGCAGAGCAAAATCAACTTTTTTTAATATATCCCGCTGATCACGATGAACAGAGACCTGTTCAAGTTGAATCAATACAGGATTTAGCGAGCTGTGCGGCACTGCTGGCATTTCCCCGAAATTTCTATAATGCTGTGTTGTGCTGCGAAATCATCTAAAGCTGCAAGTTGGTCAAGTTGTTGGGTTAGACCTTGTGAAGATGCTTCTTTAACCGTGTGACATTCGGTACAAATCAGGAATGCAGCCTGATGACCTTCACGTGGGTGACAGCATGGTATGTAAGCATTAATAGATGTTAAGCGATGAATAAGACCCTTTTCTAATAAAAAGTCTAAAGTTCTATAAACAGTAGGAGGGGCGGCAGGGCGATCTGTTTGACTTTTAATACGTGCTAATAAGTCATAGGCACCCATAGGACCTGAAGCATTTAAAATGAGTTCAAGAACTTCTTTACGCAAAGGCGTAAGGCGTGCACCGACCGCAGTACATAAAGTTTCTGCTTCAGCTAAACGACTTGCGACATTATGGTGATCATGTACACCATGCAAAGAATCATGATGTTCATGCATGCAAGAACTCATAGACATAACCTCAAATTTTTAATGGAATATTAGCATGAAGCGATGCTTCATTCGATTAATCTTAGGTATTTTTGTAACTTTGTTATATTATAACATGCTTCGAGCTATTACTAATTGATGGTCTGTCATGTTCCGTTTTTTTGTTTTCAGTATGTTCTCTCTTTTGAGTACGTTAGGGTGGGGTCAGGGTTTGGTGGTTTCTACACACCCGATTTATCTGATTGCAAAAGAAGTCACTCAAGGGGTTGAAGAACCACAACTCTTATTAAAGGGACAAACTGGGCATGACGTACAATTAACTCCAGCGCATCGTAAAGCAATAAATGATGCGTCTTTGGTGATTTGGTTGGGTAAAGCGCATGAAGCGCCCTTAAATAAATTATTAGGTAATAATAAAAAGGCGATTGCACTATTAGATAGTGGCATTGTTTCTGTTTTACCTCAGCGAAGTACACGCGGTGCAGCTTTACCCAATACAGTAGATACCCATGTGTGGTTAGAGCCCAACAATGCAGTTCGAATTGGTTTCTTTATTGCTGCTTTGCGCTCTCAGCAACACCCTGAAAATAAGGCAAAGTATTGGAATAACGCCAATGTGTTTGCCCGTAAAATGTTACAGGCAGCACAAGCTTACGATAGTTCAAGTAATGGCAAACCGTATTGGGCATATCATGATGCCTATCAATATTTAGAACGCTCACTAAACTTAAAGTTCGCTGGTGCTTTAACAGATGATCCTCACGTTGCACCAACAGCAGCTCAAATTAAGTATCTTAATGATAATCGACCAAAAAATCAGATGTGTTTGTTGGCAGAGAGTTTTACCACTAAGAGTCAATATCAAAAATTAGGTAACATTACTTTTCAACCAGTAGACGAGAGCATGAATAATGAGGATGATTTCGTCACTGCATGGAAGAAACTGGCTATAAAAACAGATAAATGTGTATTAAGTACGCAAAAGTAAGATAAAAAGTAAACAAAGGCTGACTGTAGCGTCAGCACCACCTGTCATGAAAAACCCCGACTAAAGTCGGGAAAAGATTGCATGTTCAGGGGTGTAACTCTATAATGCCTGCGATTAAAAGCGATCATCAGCTAAACTTGTCAAGCATTTATGCTGTGAGTGGATAAATAATGAGCCAAACTAGTCGCTTGATTGACCGACGATTAGCAAAAGCTTTGGTCTTCTTACAAGCATGTATGATCCCTGTTTCCGCGCTTGTGGCGTGGAACATAAAAGACATGACAGCAGCATTAAGTGCGGCACTTGGTGCGTTGGTCTGCTGGCTTGCTACGGGTTATTTTTCCTGGCAATCCTTCAGAACAGCAGGTGCACGAGCATCAAAACAAGTGCTGTCTAACATGTATAGGGGCATGTTAGGCAAATTTGCAATCATGATCGTTGGATTTATTTTGATTTTGAGCAATGTTAAACCTTTATCACCGTTAGCATTGCTGTTTGGTTTTATTCTCGTTCAGGCAATGTCGTGGGTCGCTCCGTTTTGGGTGTCACGTCTACAAAAACGGGTGTAGAAACAAGAAGAATTGAAGATTTTTTGGAGGGTGGCGAGATATCGACAGTACGCCGATGTTCGTTTCCCTTCTTTTTAGTAATTGACATTGACCAGGTGTGATTTATGGCTGCTGAAGAACATGCCCTCACTTCGACAGAGTATATCAAGCATCACTTGACCAATATGACCTATGGCAAAATGCCAGACGGTACATGGAAATTGGCTGAGACTGCTGAAGAAGCTCATTCGATGGGGTTCACTGCAATTCACTTGGATTCAATGGGTTGGTCAATTGGCCTTGGTGTGATTTTCTGTTTGATGTTCTGGATCGTTGCAAAAGCTGCAAATGCAGGTGTTCCAACTAAATTCCAGTCAGCAATCGAAATGATCATTGAGTTTGTTGACTCAAGTGTCCGTGATACTTTTCATGGCAAATCACGTTTAATCGCTCCGCTTGCACTCACTATTTTCGTGTGGATTTTCCTCATGAACTTAATGGACTTGATCCCAGTTGACTGGATTCCTCAAGTTGCAGCGTTTGTAGGTGCAAACGTATTTGGCATGGACCCTCACCACGTTTACTTCAAGATCGTTCCATCTACAGATCCAAACATTACTTTAGGTATGTCTTTATCTGTATTTGTACTTATCTTGTTCTACAGCATCCGCGAAAAGGGTGTTGGTGGTTTCGTTGGCGAGTTGGCACTTAACCCATTTAACCCAAGTAATCCAGTTGCAAAAGCGTTGCTTATTCCAGTGAACTTGATTTTGGAATTGGTAACATTCCTTGCTCGTCCGATTTCATTAGCTCTCCGACTATTCGGTAACATGTATGCCGGTGAGTTGATCTTTATCCTAATTGCTTTATTGCCGTTCTGGATTCAATGGGCGTTGTCTGTGCCTTGGGCGATCTTCCACATTCTTGTAATCACGTTGCAGGCATTCATCTTTATGATGCTTACCATCGTTTACTTGAGCATGGCAAGCGAAAAACATTAATGGTATTGCCTAACTATCAAATGATGGTTGGGCTGAATTTTTTTAATTTAATTTGGTAATAACCTAACCTCTGAGGAATTTTTCATGGAACTCACTTTAGGTCTAGTTGCAATTGCATCTGCTATCTTGATCGCTTTCGGTGCTTTGGGTACTGCGATTGGTTTTGGTCTTTTGGGTGGTCGCTTTTTAGAAGCTGTTGCTCGTCAACCAGAATTGGCTCCACAACTTCAAACTCGTATGTTCTTAATCGCGGGTCTTCTTGATGCTGTGCCTATGATCGGTGTTGGTATTGGCTTGTTCTTCATCTTCGCTAATCCATTTGTAGGTTAATCATCTTAATTCCTAAATCCACTATTTGAGGAATTGCAATGAATATCAACCTCACATTGATTGGTCAAGCGATTGCGTTTGCATTCTTTGTTGCATTCTGCATGAAGTTTGTTTGGCCACCACTAATCAATGCGATTAGTGAGCGTCAGCGTAAAATCGCTGATGGCTTAAATGCAGCAGAAAAAGCGAAAGCTGACCTTGCCGATGCACAAGCGCAAGTTAAGCAAGAACTTGATGCAGCTAAAGCACAAGCGGCTCAATTGATCGAACAAGCGAACCGTCGTGCAGCGCAATTGATCGAAGAAGCTCGTACTCAAGCTGCGGCTGAAGGTGAGCGTATTCGTCAACAGGCTAAAGAAGCTGTTGATCAAGAAATCAATTCTGCTCGCGAAGAATTACGTCAACAAGTAGCTGCTTTGGCAGTAACTGGTGCAGAAAAAATCCTGAACCAGCAAGTTGATGCAGAAGCTCATAACGCCATGCTGTCTCAGCTGGCTGCTAAACTTTAAGCGAGGCGAATTATGGCTGAACTCTTGACGTTGGCACGTCCGTATGCCAAAGCAGCATTTGCTTATGCTTCTGAGCAAGGTGCAACAGACAATTGGTCGAATGCGTTACAAGTGCTCAGTGCTGCGGTGCAAGACGAAGCATTTTCCGCTTATTTAAATCGCCCTGAACTTACTCCTGCGGAGCAAGTGAAGCTTTTTGCTAAAGTTTTAGGTGAAGATCAATCTCAAGCAGTGTCTAACTTTTTGACACTTCTTGCAGATAACGATCGTTTAATGCTGTTACCTGAAATTGAAGCAGAATATGAACAGCTTAAATCACAGAATAACAACAATGTGGATGTCGTGATTGAATCGGCTTTCCCGTTAACTGCTGAACAAGAGCAACTGTTGAAATCTGCTTTAGAAAAGCGTTTTAACAGCACAGTAACTGTTTCAGTTGAAGTTAAACCTGAGCTTATTGCAGGTGTTGTAATTCGTGCAGGCGATCAAGTGATAGATGATTCTGCGCTTAACAAGCTTGAAAAAATGCGTACTCGTCTTCTTGCATAATGCAAATGATGAAGACTGAACTAATAAAAGATTGAGGAATAGCGCAATGCAACAACTGAATCCATCCGAGATCAGTGCGCTCATTAAACAGCGTATCGGAGATCTGGACACCAGCGCGACCGCTAAAAACGAAGGTACCATTGTTATGGTATCCGACGGTATCGTGCGCATTCACGGTCTTGCTGATGCAATGTACGGTGAAATGATCGAATTCGACGGCGGCTTATTTGGTATGGCACTGAACCTAGAACAGGATTCAGTGGGTGCCGTTGTTTTAGGTAACTACCTAAGCCTTCAAGAAGGTCAAAAAGCTCGTTGTACAGGTCGTGTATTAGAAGTTCCAGTTGGTCCTGAACTTCTTGGCCGTGTTGTCGACGCTTTGGGTAACCCAATTGATGGTAAAGGCCCAATTGATGCGAAATTAACTGATGCTGTTGAAAAAGTAGCACCAGGCGTAATTTGGCGTCAATCTGTAGATGAACCTGTTCAAACTGGTTATAAATCAGTTGATACAATGATTCCTGTTGGCCGTGGCCAACGTGAGTTGATCATCGGTGACCGTCAAACTGGTAAAACAGCGATGGCGATCGATGCGATTATCGCTCAGAAAAACTCTGGCATTAAATGTGTATACGTTGCGATTGGTCAAAAACAATCAACAATTGCAAACGTTGTGCGTAAGCTAGAAGAAACTGGCGCTATGGCGTATACCACTGTTGTCGCTGCTGCGGCTGCTGATCCTGCTGCAATGCAGTACTTAGCTCCGTACTCTGGCTGTACAATGGGTGAATACTTCCGTGACCGCGGTGAAGACGCTCTTATTATTTATGATGATTTGTCTAAGCAAGCTGTTGCTTACCGTCAAATTTCATTACTTTTACGTCGTCCACCAGGTCGTGAAGCGTATCCGGGTGACGTATTCTATCTTCACTCACGTCTTCTTGAACGTGCTTCTCGTGTATCTGCTGACTACGTTGAGAAATTCACTAATGGCGCAGTAACTGGTCAAACTGGTTCTTTAACTGCATTGCCAATTATTGAAACTCAAGCAGGTGACGTATCTGCATTCGTACCAACGAACGTAATTTCGATTACTGACGGTCAGATCTTCTTAGAAACATCATTATTCAACGCAGGTATTCGTCCTGCTGTGAACGCGGGTATCTCTGTATCTCGTGTTGGTGGTTCTGCTCAAACTAAGATCATCAAAAAATTGTCTGGTGGTATCCGTACTGCTTTAGCACAATACCGTGAATTGGCTGCGTTTGCTCAGTTCGCTTCTGACCTTGACGAAGCAACTCGTAAGCAACTTGAACATGGTCAACGTGTAACTGAGTTAATGAAGCAAAAACAATATGCTCCTTACTCAATTGCTGACCAAGCTGTTTCTGTTTATGCATCTAACGAAGGCTACATGGCTGACGTAGAAGTTAAGAAAATCGTAGACTTTGATGCTGCGTTAATTTCTTACTTCCGCTCAGAATATGCTCCGTTGATGAAACAAATCGATGAAACTGGTGATTATAACAAAGACATCGAAGCAGCAATCAAAGCAGGTATTGAAAGCTTTAAAGCGACTCAAACTTACTAAGTTTAGTTTTAGTTAAGTTTGGTTCACGGATCAACCTTCGGAAGCTCGAAAGAGCTTTCGAATACTAGGTTAAGCGTATGGCAAATTTAAAAGAAATTCGCGCCAAAGTAGCTAGTATCAAGAGCACGCAAAAGATTACTCGCGCGATGCAAATGGTAGCTGCTTCTAAAATGCGTCGTGCGCAAGAGCGCATGGCTCAGGGCCGTCCGTATGCCGATAATATGCGCCGTGTAATTGCTCACTTGGTACAAGCAAACCCTGAATACAAACACCGTTATATGGTTGACCGCCCAGTTAAGCGTGTTGGCTATATCGTAGTGTCTTCAGATCGTGGTTTGGCAGGTGGCTTGAACATTAACTTGTTCAAGAAAGTTGTGCAGCATGTCAAAGCACAACAACAGCAGTCAATTGAAGTTGAATTTGCTTTAATTGGTCAAAAAGCGGTTTCGTTTTTTAAGAATTACGGCGGTAAAGTGCTCGGTGCAACTACCCAACTTGGCGATGCGCCGAGTTTGGAACAGTTAACTGGCTCAGTCCAAGTTATGCTTGATGCATTTGATAAAGGCGAATTAGATCGTATCTATCTCGTATCAAATGGCTTCGTTAATGCAATGACTCAGCAGCCTAAAGTAGAACAACTTGTTCCTTTAGCACCAGCAGAAGAAGGCGATGATCTCAACCGTACTTATGGTTGGGACTATATCTACGAACCAGAAGCAGAAGAATTGTTAAATGGTTTGTTGGTTCGCTATATCGAGTCTATGGTTTATCAAGGTGTGATTGAAAACGTTGCATGTGAGCAGTCAGCTCGTATGGTCGCGATGAAAGCAGCGACAGACAACGCAGGACAATTGATTAAAGACCTACAACTCATTTACAACAAGCTGCGTCAAGCCGCGATTACTCAGGAAATTTCCGAGATCGTTGGCGGTGCCGCTGCCGTTTAACATTATTAAGTTTGAATTGAGGAGACAGCAATGAGTAGCGGTCGTATCATTCAGATCATCGGCGCGGTTATCGACGTCGAGTTTGAGCGCAATAGCGTTCCTAAGATCTATGACGCTCTCCAAGTTGACGGTACTGAAACTACATTAGAAGTTCAGCAACAGCTTGGCGATGGTGTTGTTCGTACCATCGCAATGGGTTCTACAGAAGGTCTTAAACGTGGCCTTAATGTAACTAGCACAAATGCACCGATTTCTGTTCCAGTAGGTCCAGCTACGCTTGGTCGTATCATGGACGTTTTGGGTCGCCCAATTGATGAAGCAGGTCCGGTAGCGACTGAAGAGCGTTTGCCGATTCACCGTCAAGCCCCTTCTTATGCTGAACAAGCAGCTTCTACTGATCTTTTAGAAACTGGTATTAAAGTAATTGACTTACTTTGCCCGTTCGCAAAAGGTGGTAAAGTTGGTCTATTCGGTGGTGCTGGTGTTGGTAAAACCGTTAACATGATGGAGTTGATCAACAACATCGCTAAAGCTCACTCAGGTTTATCTGTGTTTGCTGGTGTTGGTGAGCGTACTCGTGAAGGTAACGACTTCTATCACGAAATGAAAGATTCTAACGTTCTTGACAAAGTAGCAATGGTCTACGGTCAGATGAACGAGCCACCAGGTAACCGTTTACGCGTAGCGTTAACTGGTTTGACTATGGCTGAATACTTCCGTGATCAAAAAGACGAAAATGGTAAAGGTCGTGACGTATTATTATTCGTCGACAACATCTACCGTTATACACTTGCGGGTACTGAAGTATCAGCATTGTTAGGTCGTATGCCGTCTGCGGTAGGTTACCAACCTACACTTGCAGAAGAAATGGGTGTTCTTCAAGAGCGTATTACATCTACTAAATCTGGTTCGATCACATCGATCCAAGCAGTATATGTACCTGCCGATGACTTAACAGATCCATCTCCTGCAACTACATTTGCTCACTTAGATGCAACAGTAGTATTGAGCCGTGACATCGCATCTTCTGGTATCTATCCAGCGATCGATCCACTTGACTCAACTTCACGTCAGTTAGACCCATTAGTTGTTGGTCAAGAGCACTATGAAATTGCGCGTGCAGTACAAAACGTATTGCAACGTTATAAAGAGCTTAAAGACATCATCGCAATCTTGGGTATGGATGAATTAGCTGAAGAAGATAAATTGGTTGTTTACCGTGCGCGTAAAATCCAACGTTTCTTCTCTCAACCATTCCACGTAGCTGAAGTGTTTACTGGTGCTCCTGGTAAATTAGTACCACTTAAAGAAACGATTCGTGGCTTTAAAGGTCTATTAGCTGGTGAATACGATCACATCCCAGAACAAGCGTTCTATATGGTTGGTGGTATTGACGAAGTGATTGTTAAAGCTGAGAAACTCTAATTTAAGGAGATCATCTCATGGCGACTATGCAATGTGATGTCGTAAGTGTTAAAGAGTCTATTTACTCTGGCGCAGTAACGATGTTAATCGCGAAAGGTGCTGGTGGTGAGCTTGGTATTTTGCCAGGACATGCTCCACTTGTAACCTTGCTTCAACCGGGCCCGATTCGTGTTCAGTTGGAAAATGGTACAGAAGAAATCGTCTATGTATCTGGCGGTGTTTTAGAAGTTCAACCTCATGTTGTAACGGTTCTTGCAGATACTGCAATCCGTGCTGACAACTTGGATGAAGCGGCAATTTTAGAAGCACGTAAAAATGCTGAACAATTGCTTGCAAACCAAAAGAGTGATTTGGACTCAGCTGCTGCGTTGGCTGCCTTGGCAGAAACCGCTGCACAGCTTGAAACTATCCGTAAAATCAAAAACCGCGCACTATAATTGCCGGTTTGAGATTGAAAAAGCCACCGTAAGGTGGCTTTTTTATAAGTTGTTTTTTAAGATTCAGTTTTTGAATCTGACTTTTCATCTCCTGCCATAATCATGGCAGCAAGCTTCACCATATCCATTTGAATGGTATTAAGCTGTTTTTCAATTTGGTCAAAATTAATTTGATCTAATTTCCCATTGAGTAATGGCATGCTAAGAGCTTGTTGGTTGGCATGTAATAAACTTTGGCGAATATTCTCAATTTCCTGACTTTTGATATCTAAAGTCAAAAGTGCTTGATTTAAACCTTCTAGTTGCTGTTTTAACGTAGTGACGGTAGTTTTTAGTTCATTCTGATTCTTATCTTGGATGGCTTTTTCAACATCAAGCTGAGTATCTTTAAGCTGTTCAACATAGTCACCAGCTTTAAGCTGTAAATTAGCAGCGTCGCGGACCATATAAAAAATATTGCCGCTTTTAAGTTCGGCTTTGTTGGGTGCAATTTCTGACTCTTGTTGTTCAATGTTTTGGTCAGATGCCTGTTCAGTCTTTTCTTGTTCGGTAGCATGGTCTTGTGCCTGATCGCACCCGAGTAAAAGCATGCCTGAGGCAAAAATTACAAAAGGAAGAAATGCGCCCTGTAAAACTTTTTTCATAACTACAAACAACATCAAATAAAGCAAATAGATACTATAGGCATAAAATATGAAGAAAGATTGTATTTTTGCAAACGAACAACACTTTGAGGCGAACATAAAAAAGAGCGTATAAAACGCCCTTTCTCACATTTTAATATATTATTTTGCTAACTCTGCTTCAACTGCTTTAACGATTTGTTCATCGTCTGCTGTTAGGTTTGGAGCAAAGCGAGCTACGACTTCGCCATTTTTATTAATTAAAAACTTTTCGAAGTTCCATAAAACTTCTGGAGCAGGGTTGGTTGGAATACCTAAGCTTTCTAAACGCTCACGGAAAGGACCTTCACCAGTGCGTTCCGGCTGAGCCGCTGTCAAAGTTTGGTAAAGTGGGTGCTTATCTTCGCCGACTACAGAAACCTTAGAAAATAAAGGGAAATGAACATCATAATTTAATGAACAGAACTGTTGAATTTCTTCATCAGAACCTGGTTCTTGCTCTTTAAAGTTGTTTGCTGGGAAACCTAAAATTTCAAGACCTTGGTCTTTTTTTGCTTGGTAAAGTTTTTCTAAGCCTTCGTATTGTGGAGTTAAACCACATTTAGAAGCAGTATTTACGATAAGTAGAACTTTACCTTTGTATTGTTCGAGGTCAACCGTTTCGCCTGAAATAGCTTTTACTGGAATGTGATATACAGATTGTGTCATGAGTCTTTCCTAAAGATTGTAATTGATATCAAGTAACGCATTTGTTTTAACTGCTATTGAGGGGTAGTGCAATAATATTCGTGTTCAAAAAAGAAAAAGTTTTTAAAGATAAACTGAATTCTAGTTATTTCTGATTTGGATAGGTGTTTGCCCAGTGTAACGTTTAAAAAATTCAATAAAACTTGAGCTATGTTGATAACCTAAATCGTATGCTAAACGCTTGATAGACGTCCCTTGGCGAATCTGATGAATGGCATAAACAATTTTGGCCCGATTTCTCCATTCGGACAATGAAAGCTGAAGCTCTTGTTGACTCAAACGTAATAAGTGGCGATCACTGACCGAAAAGTTTTGTAGTAACTGCTGTAAAGACTGATCAAAAAGTAAAGGATCTGAAAGTTTTTCTAAAATAGGCAATAAAACAGGATGCCGCGTTTGCGGTAAATAATGTGAATATGCAGGAGCTTGTTTGAGTTGATCGAATAAAACTTGTAAAAGATGTTCTAAGTATTCAGGTTGTTCGGTTTGTTTTTGCTGCTCTAGAATTTGTAAAACTAAAGTGCGAAAAAAAGGCTGAATACTAAAGCATCGACAGCTATTTCCTAAAATAGAGCATAGGCGAGGGTGCAGTCGAATACAGATATAATGAATTTCATGGTCGATATGGGTTGACTGATGAACAGTTTGAGGTGGAATCCAAAGACCATAGCTAGGTGGAGAAAGGTATAGCTGTTCTTCAATCTCCATTTCTAATATGCCATTTAAACTGAAATTAAAATCTCCCCAAAGAGATGCATGAGGACGAACAATATCTTCTTTTTGGTATAGAAATTCATGAACTTCTATACTGTTTAATAATGAAAATTGCTGATCCTCATTGTTCATCTATATGCTCTGACTCATATTTTAATTTTCACAAGTAGCTTTAGGGTTATTAAGACCTTTTGCTAAGGTGAATGTACTTAGTAATGCTAAGGCAACGAAGCTTAATACACCATAAATTAAAGTATTTTCATTGAAATGATCAACTACATATCCCCCTAATAATGAACCTGTCGCAATCATCACCTGAAACATACCTACAAAAAGCGGCATACCTTTTTCAACTGCATTTGGCGCATGTACAAACATCCAAATATTCGCTGAGGTAGGGAAGGCGCCAAATGCAAATCCCCATAACGCGGTTAAGACAATAGCACCAAACTCATGAACGGCAAAAAGAGGAAATCCAAAGAATACGATTGCAAAGCATGTACCCACAAAAGCTAATGTATAACGGACATTTAGATTCCCACTATATCCGGCAAAAGCATTTCCGAAAATACCAGCAATTCCATAGAGCAATAATAATGAACTAATGGTTGTCCCATTAAAACCAGCAACATTTTTAAAGAAAGGTGCTAAATAGCTATAGGCACAAAAGTGAGCGAGTCCGATCAATAAAACAATCAACATGCCACTACGTGCTTTAGGAGTGCGTAATAGGGCTGGCAAATCTTTCATGTGAATTGCCGAATCTGGTACAAGTTTAGGTAAAAAGATTAATTGTAAGATTAAAACAACTAAGCCAATGCCTGCAGTAATTCCAAAAGCACTACGCCAGCCATAAAACTCGCTTAACCAAGTTCCAATCGGTACACCTAGAACTGTAGCAAAAGTCACACCTGCCATCACGACCGCAGTTGCTTTAGCAATAGGAAGGTGTGAGGGAGCTAATTTTCCACTTAGAGCAATGGCGGTCGCCCAGAAACCACCAATTGAAATACCTAAAATTAAGCGACTTAACAATAAAATATGAAAGTTTTCAGCAAATGCGGTAATGGTATTGGCAATAACCATAATAGCTGTCAGCAAGATAAGCACATAACGCCGATCAAGTTGTTTTACTGATACAGGCAATAGAGGGGCTGCAATTGCTGCCATAATGCCGGGTACGGTAATAATCAGGCCTGCTGTACCTACAGAAATATTTAAATCTGTTGCGACACTATTTAAAACGCCAACGGGTAAAAATTCACTTGTAACTAAGGCAAATGCTGCGATAGAAACGGCCAAAATGGCAAACCAGCTTCCTTGAGTGGAGGTCGTGGGTCGCGCTTTAGAGATAGACGATTGGTCCATAGGAAATCCTTACTTGGCTAAATTTGGAGTAAAGAAAGGCAATTTATTAATTAACTAACGATCATTATGAAAATAAAATAGTTGATAAAAAATCGAACGTCAATTAATTTAATAACGATTGTTATAAAAATAGATGTGATCTTTATGACAAATAGGCATGAAACGAATTTAGCTGTTACAGAAGATACGCTGAAAAAAAAGCGCGGACGTCCTAAATGCTTTGATGAACAAGAGGTTTTGCAAAAAGCAATGTTGCTCTTTTGGGAGCATGGCTATGAAGCAACGTCTATTAGTGATTTAACGCAAGCTTTGGAAATTACAGCACCTAGCCTATATAGTGCTTTTGGTGATAAGGCAGGGCTGTTTTATAAAAGTATTGATTACTATTTAGCTCATGAAGGATGTCCGATTGACACTATATTTGTAGAAGCAAAAACTGCAAAAATTGCTGTTGAGTTATATCTTTATGACATTGTTAAAAGATTGGTTCAGCCCAATAAGCCAGCAGGTTGTATGGTGGTCGTTGCGGCTATGAATTGCTCAGATGCGACTCAAGATGTACAGCAAAATCTATTAGATAAGCGCATAAAGACCAAAGAAAAATTATTAAAACGTCTTCAGCAAGGGGTAGAGCAAGGGGATTTATCTTCTCATGCACCTTTACAGGAAATGACTGATTTTTATACTACTGTCATTCAAGGCCTTACCATTCAAGCAAGAGACGGTGCGAGTAGCGAGCAATTACATAAAGTGGTAGGTCATGCCGTGAAAGCTTGGACATTATTCTAAAAAGGATAATGTCCTAAGTTCGATATCAATGTCGGAAATACGATATTTCAATTTATTAAGACATTCTTCAAAATAAAATCTCTTTTGTAGATGGTGTATTGCTATGAGTCAGGTCATGAAATATCACAAATGGGCGTTTATTTTTCCCATTTTGGCAGTATTGATTTGGTCTTTAAATATTGTAGTCACCCGCTATGTCTCGGATTATATCTCTCCGGTAAGTATTAGTTTTTATCGGTGGTTAATCGCTTTTATTATTTTGACTCCATTTATGTTTATGTCTGTGTGGAGACAAAGACGACTAGTAATACCATATTTACCTAAGCTTGCTGTGTTAAGTGCATTTGGGATGGTGCTTTATCAAGGGCTTGCTTATACGGCTGCCCATTATACCAGTGCAACCAATATGGGAATTGTGAATGCATTTATTCCTATATTCACGATCTTTGTTTCGCTTGTCATTTTAAAAGATGTGCCTAATCGCTTTGCAGTTTTTGGCAGTATTCTATCTTTTGCAGGTTTGTTATATGTCATGTCCCAAGGAAATATTAATAAGCTTTTAAGTGGTGGCGGACACCTTGGTGATGTATTGATGATTATTGCCGTATTCTTCTATGCATTTTATGGAGTATTCCTTAAAAAATGGCAGTTGCCTCTCCCAATTATGACAAGCTTATATGTTCAGATTGGATTTTCTGTAATATTTCATATTCCTTTAATTCTCTGGTTTGGACTCGATGCTTTAAATGTACAAAATGCACCAAGTGCTATTTATGCAGGTGTATTTGCTTCACTTATTGCGCCGTTAGTTTGGATGTTAGCTGTTCAACAACTCGGTCCTAATAGAACAAGTATTTTTATGAACTTGGTGCCTGTCTTTACAGCAGTTATTGCAAGTGTCTGGTTGTCTGAGCAGTGGACCATTTATCACACGCTAGGTGGGATTGTTATTTTAATTGGTATCATTATGGCTCAGAAGAAGGTGATTGCTAAAAAGAGCGAATTAGTGCAAGAACAAAACTAAATTCGGTAAAAAAACTATGGCATATTTTGGAAAAAACTGATGAAAATATGCCAATTTTTTCTTAGTTAAAGTTTTTCTATATGATTTAAAAATAGTTTATAAAAATAGGTTGTAATATAAACATTAAAAAAGCCGAGTAAAAATATTAATATAATTTTAATTTATAGGCAAAAGAACGTAAATTCCCTACACTTTTCATGCTTTTTTTAGAGAAATAATATATTTCTCTCATTGAACCTCTTACCACATAATAGCGGCCACTACGAAAGGCGCTCTTTTCTTTGTAAATTACCTTTCGTTCCACAGATATCTAGACCCTCTGGATGTGGTATGTACCCATCCTTTTTTATGCTCAGTTATCCCTATATAACTGAGCTTTTTTTTGTTTGAAATTAGGCGCGAATAATCTCTCTGGTAAGAGCGTTAATGATCCGGCTTGGTTGTTGGCTCTGGCCTAAGTCACCATTCAGATAGTTTAATTGTGAACCAAAGTATTGGCAGGCATCCTGTAGTGAGTGTGCAGGTTCTTGTCCACTTGGGTTCGCACTAGTCGAGACAATAAAGCCATGAAAAGCATTGCATAATGCCACACATAAAGGATGTGTAGTGACTCGAACAGCGACAAGAGGATGCTCACCTTTAATCCATGAAGGAATATGTTCACCGGCTGGTAATAGCCAAGTTGTTGCTCTTTCTGAGGGTTGATGATTAGACCAACAATCAATAATTTCTTGTTGGGTTGTTTGAGGTAGAGAAGTTAGCAGGTGCTCGACTTGGCTAATATGACCTGCTAATAAAATTACACCCTTTTCAATAGGCCTTTGCTTTAGTTCAAGAATCTTTTGAAAAGCTTGCTCATTAAAAGGGTCGCAACCTAGCCCCCAAACTGCCTCAGTTGGATATGCCAAAACTTGACCTTGTTGTAAACATTCGGCTGCTTCGGTAACTGAGGTGGTAATCATGGTAATACTCTTCCTTTCAATCAGACAGAATTGCTATTGTGCGCTCCAATACTAAGAACGACAACGTAAATACAATCCTGATTGTTGCATACATAAACCAAGTAGTTCTAGTTCCATCAGTGAAGAGGTGAGTTCTGCAACAGGCTGAGAGTGATGTAAGACAAGCTGATCAATATTTTGTCCGACCCAGTCTAAAGATTGATAAAGGTTAATTAAATGCTCAGGAATTTCTGGGGTACTAGAAACTACAGCCTCCTCGATAGAGTTTTGTTGCTGACTTTGCCACTGAGTTGGTAAAGCAAGGTCTTCAATAATTTGTTCAGGATGATCGACTAAAATTGCTCCCTCACGAATAAGTTGATGGCAACCTTGATGAAACTCACTGTAAATATGACCAGGAATGGCAAATACAGTCTTACCTTGTTCAGCAGCTTTGTTCGCAGTGATGAGAGAACCACTTTTTAATGTAGCTTCTACCACTAACACACCTAAACTCAGACCGCTGACAATTCGGTTTCTACGTGGGAAATGCTGTTGTAATGGAGGTGTTCCAGGCAAAAACTCAGTAATAATCGCCCCGTTTTGAGCCAAAATATGTTCTGCAAGTTTTTTATTTTGAGCAGGGTAGGTACTGTCTAAACCAGTTCCTGTTACTGCAATTGTACGTTGATGTGCTGATGCTCCTTGGTGAGCAGCTTCATCAATACCATATGCCAAGCCGCTACTCACATAAAAACCTTTTTCACTTAAGTAGTAGGCAAAATCATAAGCAACCTGACGACCATGTGGGCTTGGTTTTCGACTGCCTACTATCGCAATTTGTGGTTGTAATAAAGCTTGTGCCTGACCTTTTCCAAAAATGATAGGTGGGTGATCTGTATAAGGTAGTAACTGAGTGGGATAGCCTGAGTCATCTGCTATTAAAATAAAATCAGTATGCTGATGGATCTGTTGAATCAGTTTTTCAAACTGAGCTTGACCTTGAGCGGTTTGAAATTCAGCTACACGTTTTAAATGATTAGCGTGTAAACCAAGACTGGACCACTGTGCCAGATTAGCTGACTGGACTGCCTTTTCACAGTTACCAAAATAATCGACAATTTTTTTGAAGCTGACTAAAGAGTGTTGCACCAAATACCACACTTTAAGCGTGTGGTAATGGTGTGAAGGAAGTTGAGTAAGCATTGTAAAAGGTACATCCAGCATTAATCATTAAAGCGGGGTGGCTGAATGCTTGAACCAACTTTAACTGGTAAATCGCTTTCTAATACGTAGGCATAACTCAACTGATCAAAAGTTCTAAAGACCATTAGACTACCAATTTGTTGTCCTGGTAACTGTATTGGTTCTTTGGTTTTAGGATCTCGAATGGTTTCACCTTGTTGCGTAATATCAAAAACTTGTCCTACTTGAATACCTTGTGCCATACCTCGATCTAAAGTCACCACACTATTTTTGGCAGCAGTACCGATTGATCCCATTACACGAATAATTTTGCCGCCATCGGTCATCTGAGTAGCGTCTACTGGATAAAATAAAGTAGGTAGGGTTGCCTCTTCTTCTGGCATCACCCGATCACCACGACGTACTTCGGAATTGTAGCTATCAGTTAACTCAAGCGTTGTTATGTCTTTTTCAGAAGAGATCGCAATCCCTGAAGCAACTTGTTGCAGCTCAATACCTAGACTATGCTTTTTACCTTTACTGTCTGTGAAATAATAAGGTTCACCTTCACGATAAACTGCATAACGTTGACCATCAATTAAACCTTGTCCGCGCGCATAAATAGTTTGACCTTTTGCCGCAAGCACGCGTTGATCAGCAGTACCAACAATATAAGGAGTGTGTTCAATTGCGTCGGCTGGCAAAATTGTGCTGTGTTCTAACCATTGTTTGATATGTTCAAGAGGAATAACAGGTACGTTATTGTTAAGTGACTCCACACGAACTTGAGGTTGTAAATTTGTCATTTGGCCTGTGTAACGGCGAATAATGCCGACACAGCCATCTCCTTCATCTTTTCCAACCAATGGACGGCCATCTAAACTACACAGCAGTAATCGATCACCAGGATAAATCCAGTGTGGATTTTTGACATGCTGATTATTTGCCCAAATTTCAGGCCAGCGCCAAGGTTTACTCAGAAAGTGACCAGAAATATCCCATAGCGTATCTCCTCGTTTTACAACGTAGACATGTGGTGCATTACTTCTAAGAGAGGGTGGATTATGGTTCGGACTAGCAGCATAAGTCTCTGCTATCGTACCGAAAGCAACCCCTGTAAAAAGTGCTAAAGCAAGTAAATGCTTTTTTATCCCCAAAGCATGAAATTGAACCATGCCGTCAAAAACCTTTTTCATTATGATAATTCCTAAAAATTATGCGTGCAGATGCGTTATAATAGGCGGCTAACACACAATTTTTCGATGAAGTATTTCCTTCATTTGGTTTTTCAATCAATGGCATAAGTGAGGACGTCAGTATGGCCTTATTACCTATTTTAAGTTTTCCTGATCCCCGTCTTCGTACCATTGCTAAGCCTGTTGAAGAAGTTACTGATGAAATTCGTCAACTTGCAGCAGATATGCTTGAAACCATGTATGCGGCACCCGGTATTGGTTTAGCAGCTTCTCAGGTCGATCGTCATATTCAGCTTATCGTCATAGATTTGTCTGAATCTAAAGATGACCCTATGGTTTTCATTAACCCCAAAATAACTCCACTGACAGAAGATAAGCAGCAGTACGAAGAAGGCTGCCTATCGGTGCCACAAATATACGACAAAGTTGAGCGCCCGTCACGTGTGAAAATTGAGGCAATTAACCTTGAAGGTCAAGCATTTGAGATAGAAGCTGATGGACTTCTCGCTGTTTGTATCCAACATGAAATGGATCACTTAAATGGCAAATTATTTGTGGATTATTTGTCGCCACTTAAACGTCAGCGTGCTCGAGAAAAAGTCGAAAAAGTTGTTCGTCAACGTGAACGTGAAAAAATTGCAGTAAAACGTTAAAAATTTCTATTCTTGAAACATTAATGTAGTGTGGATGTGATTTTTGGTTTTTCGTAGTGGTTTACTGCTTGCATGTGCAGCAGTATTTTTACAGGTCGCGGTATTTCTACAGCCGCTATTACCGAAGCAGTATCAAATTGCTCCGGTCTGTGAAACTATTACCCTCGCTTTGCTTAAACCTAAAGCACAGATGGAAACCATGTCACATGCCATGCATTCACATCATGAACATCATATTGAACAGGCACAAGCCTCTGGGCAACATGATCATCATGATGCAAATCACCAGTGTCAATATTGTACCGTCTATGCCAATCTGGTTTTGCCACCTGAATTTGGTGTAAAAGAAGTTTTAGTCCGTATACAAGTCCGCTTAGTCGCTTATCAACAAGCATTTAGACATGTCTACTTTGCACTACAGCGACTTTTTCTACTCCCGCAAGGGCGTGCACCACCTCTATTTGCATAAATAAAAGCAATTTTTTGTTGGGGTCTTAACTGACTTCGATATCACTTTATTTATGTTTTAGAGCGTATAAAAATGCCACATTCTAAATTTTTACTACAACCTTTATGGGTTGCGATGTTTGCTGTCTCTCATTCGGGACTAGTTTTTGCTAATTCAGAAAAAAATGATGCCGATACCCAAGCGCTTCACTCATTAGCACCTATTGTTGTTACAGCACAACAAGGCAACGATGCAAATGGCTTGATTGTATATGCAGACCCAAAGCAACCGATTCAGCCAGTACCTGCTACAGATGGAGCAGACTATCTACAAAGTATTATGGGTTTTAACTCAATACAAAGCGGTGGAACAAATGGTGATGTGACATTCCGAGGTATGTTTGGTTCACGCATCAAAATTCTAACGGATGGCACAGAGAACTTAGGTGCCTGCCCAAATCGTATGGATGCTCCAACTTCTTATATTTCACCAGAAAGTTATGATCGTATTTCTGTCATTAAAGGTCCGCAAACAGTTCAATATGCCAATACAGGTTCGGCAGCAACAGTCCTTTTTGAACGACAGCCTGAGAAACTTACCTCTGAAAAACCTTATCGTGGACAAGCAAGTGTTTTACTAGGTTCATATGGACGTATTGACCATAATGTTGAAGCGGCAGTGGGCGATGAGAAAAAATATATCCGTTTAAATGCCAACCGTTCAGAGTCGAATAGTTATCAAGATGGTGATGGAAATACCGTGCCTTCTGCATGGAAAAAGTGGAATGCTGATGTAGCACTTGGCTTTACTCCAGATGAAAACACGTGGGTGGAACTCACTGGTGGAAAATCTGATGGTGAATCGCTTTATGCTGGACGTTCAATGGACGGATCTCAATTTGCGCGTGAAAGCTTAGGGCTACGTTTCGAAAAGAAAAATATCACTGATGTCATTAAGAAAATTGAAGGGCAGGTGAACTACAGCTATAACGACCATATTATGGATAACTTTAGCTTGCGCATACCGCCATTAGTTGAAATGAATCATGGTGGGATGACCATGCTGATGCCGAATCCGATGGCAATGCAAGTGACACGCCGTACATTAAACTCACGTTTGGCAATGACTTCTGAATGGAACAAATGGAGTTTGATCACAGGCATTGATTCTCAATTTAATAAACATGGCGGTAGCATGTCATCGCCAACAATGCCTTCTATGAATATTCCATATCGCCAAGATATGCGTTTTCAATCATATGGTGCTTTTGGCGAACTGGGCTATCAATGGAACGATTTCAACAAACTGGTTACAGGTGCACGTTTAGATCGAGTCACAGTTGAAGATGAGCGCGCTGATTCTCAAGCAAAAGGTTTTAATACTAAACTTGAAAAGACTTTACCGAGTGCATTTGTCCGTTGGGAAAATCAACATCCTGAGCATGACCTAAAAAGCTATATTGGTTTAGGTTATGTAGAGCGTATGCCTGATTATTGGGAGCTTTTCTCGCCTAAACACGGTAATGCTGGCTCAACCAATACGTTTAACGGTGTAAATCCTGAGAAAACATTACAGTTAGATATGGGCTTCCAGCAGCAACATGGTGCTTTAAATACATGGGCTTCTGCTTATGCAGGCTTAGTAGATGACTACATTTTAATGAGTTATCACCATCACCCAAGTACTGGAATGGGTGGGCATGATATGAGCCATGATATTACTGCGGGTGCTAAAAATGTTGATGCAACCATCGCAGGTGCGGAAGCGGGTGTTGGATATCAATTTACCGATCATATTCAGGCAGATTTGAGTGCGATGTATGCATGGGGTAAGAACACCACAGATGACAAACCACTACCTCAAATTTCACCTTTAGAAGGTCGCTTAAATATTCGCTATGTGGCTGATAAATATAATTTAGGATTATTATGGCGAGCGGTTGCTGAGCAAAACCGCGTGAGTTTACATCAGGGTAATATCGTGGGATATGACTTAAAACCAAGTAAAGGTTTTTCGACTCTTTCTCTAAACGGAAGTTACAACCTTCGTAAAGATATCGATGTCTCTGTTGGTATCGATAACGTATTAGATAAGACCTATACCGAACACTTAAACAAAGCGGGTAGTGCAGGCTTTGGATTTGCGAGCGAAGAGCAGTTTAACAATATCGGAAGAAATTACTGGGTTCGTATGAGCATGAAGTTTTAATAAGCCGTAGTGAATGAACTGAAAATATTAATTTAAAGAGAGAAATGAAATGACTAATAAATTATCGCCTGAACAATCTTGGTGGGGATGGAAGTTACTTATTGTGGCTTCTATCTTGAGTTTATTGTTTATGATTATTTTTTACTTGGCCATCAACAATGAACCTGACTACATGCCAAGTCAGAAAAAGAAGCAGATGATGGAGTCACACGAGCAAATGAATCACGCTGAAATGCACAGTTCATCAGCTCAATAAGTTCCTTAATATTTGAAAATGGAAGTCTAATTAACGGGCTTCCATTTTTGTTTTTAAGTTTTAAAAGTTATTGATGCATACTCGCTAAGGTTTTTGCCTTACCTTGATTCTGATAAAGCGTTAAGCCAAGTTTTTGTATATTACGGCCTGATTTAGATAAAAACTTTTCAACTTTTGGTGAAAGCTTTGCACCATTATAAAGTAGTGAATTACGCACAATTAGATAATAAGCAAACCATGAGGCAGACTGCTGAGGCAATCCGAGTAGTTTCATTCTCTTCTTGCCAATAAAAAATTGGGTAAGTTCTAAATGTTGTCGATAAGCAAGCTTCTGCTGCAAAGAACGTAAATGTAGATATTTTCTCTCAAAAGGCTCTTTGGATAAGCTTGATCCTAACTCAACACTGCTGTGATCGGAGCGAGGGTGAGCAAACTGCATCCAGTAAAGTAACCTCCAACCCTCAGATTCAGATTGAATAAGCCATTTTTCATCAATACCCATCAACCAGCCAACATAACGCCAAAAATGTAAAAAACTCTTGGCTTCTTGCTTGGTCGGCCATACACCTAAAGCCCTAATACCGAGTAAAACTACACTGCTAAAAGCCAAATTAGTCATTGCTAAATCAAATTGATTAAGTGGAATTCCCCAAACTTCACTATCCCAACGATCAGACTTTTTTAATTGTCGGCGAACGAGTGCATGAATAAAGCGAACATAAATCGTTGATGTAAAACCTGCGCTTAGACGCTCAAGTCCTTGAGGTTCAGTAATATCAACCCACCATTTAGTGGTTTCAGCTAAACGAGTACCTGCCTGTTTCTTTAATGCACCCGTTAAAATTAGCGGCTGATTAAATCCCGGATATAAATATCCCGCCATTAAGGATAAATCTCTAAGAATAAAACCATTATTTATTCCTAAATGATGAGTAAATTTAACAGCCTCATCAATTTGACGCTGATCTAACCATTTAGGCTTTTGTTCAATGTAATTAAAGAAATTTTCTAACTCGGTAGGTATAGGCTCAGATAGATTATCGCGGCCTTGAAATAATATCTTCTCAAAAATCATGCGGTGATTTTTGGGATTTTGCATAACCCAATCAATCACCTGATCCATTTCAATATCCCCTTCATAAAGAGCATGTTGTAAAGACATATATTCCGTATAGTTTGGTTGTACAGGTTTTTCACAACAGATATTTAAAAACTGAGTAAAGAAATTACTGTCTTGCATATCATTAAAAGAAGCAAGTCGAGTCGGGCTAATCATTTGCATATCGTTACTTACTTATTGAACTGAATAATAAATAGGCTAATATGAATAATTATTCGCATTCAATTCGCATTTAATGAATAAAAAACGATGAGAAAAGCCCCACAGCAACAGCGTTCAAAAATTATTGTTGACCATATTTTAGAGGCGACACAGCAGTGTATCGCCCAGTATGGATTACTACATACGACGACACCTAAAATTGCAGAGAAATCTGGAGTAAGTGTTGGGTCGATTTACCAATACTTTGAGAATAAAGATCAAATCATAGAAGAACTATTGCGCCGTAAAAGCGAATTGCTGGGGCAACAACTTAAAGAGTTGGTTGTGCGGCAAGGAAATATTCCTTTAGAGCTGCTTATTCCCTTAGCAATAGAGTTGGGATTTAATGCATTAAAAGCCGATCATGGATTTTTTATAGAAGTGCTGAAACACTGGCATGACTATAGTCATTCGCAAGCTGCTCAGATTTTAGAAAAGCATTTTTTTGAAGTAGGGCTATATACATTCAGTAGAAATCCTCATCAGTGGGACTTCGAACAGGTAAAGCATAAATCCTTTGTAATTATTAATAGTACGCTTTTTACGATGATGCGATATGTGAGTCAGAACAATTTTCTTATCTCAGAACAACAACTTAAACGCGAATTATCGAGCATGATACTGGCTTATTTAGGCCAAAAATAAAAAATTAAAATAATTATTAATATAAAACAATAGTTTAACTTGTGATATGGTTTAAAAGTAAACGCTCAAGTCATTATTTTTTAATTTTCGCTTGCAAAGGTAAGTTAATGGTCTATAATGCACATCCATCGGCGGTGATGCAGATAGAAACTTGTTGAAAAACAGTTACTTGTGATTAAGTTGATTGCTTTAAGTGATGAATTTGATGGTAAGTTGGTTTGAGAGATAAGTTTTAAAAATATCGAAATTACCTGTTGACTTTTAAGAGATT
>NZ_JAKUKO010000006.1:0-265684 GCF_022449185.1 Acinetobacter pittii | reverse complement strand
TATCAACTGTCACAACACCTGTATCTGTACCTACGTTACCTGCTGCATCTGTTGCAGTCACGGTAATGGTATGTGGACCATCAGTTAACGCAGAAAGTGTATTGTCTGCAAGCGTCCAGGTGCCGTCACCATTGTTCACTGCCGGATAGTCAACACCATCCACATTGACAACCACAGTCGCACTTGGATCGTTCACTGTACCAGTGAGTGCTGGTGTACTGTCATTGGTCAATACATCGTTAAGCGCTACTGTCGGTGCAACTGCATCAACCACAGCTGTTGCTGGACCTGAGGTATTGCCAGCAGGATCTTCTGTTACTGCTGTTACCGTATCACCATCATTTAAGCCTGGGTTTGGCACAGTCCAAGTACCATCCGGTCCTGCTACAACACTTGCTGTACTACCATCCGGATAAGTCACAGTCACTGTTGAACCAGGTTCTGCTGTACCTGTGATCGGGTCTGTCCCGTTAACCGGGTCAATCACTGGTGCATTCGGTGCAGTCGTATCAATTGTATAAGTTTGTGTATCTTTAACAGTACTGCTATTACCTGCCGCATCTGTAAACGTTACAGTCGCATCAATGATTTTATCTGCATCAGCTGTTAAACCACTACCCGGTACACTTACCGTCCATGTACCCGCTGTTTTGTCTACAGTTGCATTATAAGTTACCCCATTAATAACAACTGTAACGGCCGTATTGGCCGCATCTGCTGGAATATTTTTCAGAACACCAGTAATCGTGACATTACCTGCTGCTTCTGATGCATTAATTACGTTATCTGAAGTAACAGGGTCAACAGAGAAAGTGACTCCATCTGTATTTGGTGGAGTGGTGTCAGCAGGTGTTGAGTCATCATTATTATCACTATTTGATGCGGCAGCGATAATACCGCCCGCAACTAAAGGAATAGCTGCCCACAACCATGGGTTTACACCTGCATCGTGATAAAGTAATGGTTCAATTGAAGAAATAGGCTGGTAAATAACGTCAGATACCAACTCTTGTGGTGCTTCTGCCGGTAAAGCAGCAGGTAAATCCTCAGCTACCAGAGCTTGTGGTTCAACATCACTGTCTGCGTCAGCGTCCGCATCAGCATCGGCGTCCGCATCATTTTCAGCATCTTTAAATTTTGCCCAAATCAACTGTCCATTTTCATCTTGAAAAACAAGACTGTTATCTTTAGGCTCAGCTGTTCCACTAAAGAAGCCTTCAATAACAATAGTCTCGCCATTTTTCAGGCGAATGACTGCATTGGTACCCTCCCTATTCACTACCAATACATCACTGGCAGCCACTTTTACCAATACCACCGACGCTTCTGTAAGCGATGCGGAGGTTCCCTTGATGGTTGACAAGGTGTCGTGACTATCCTTGGCAATAATTTGTATTTCAGGCATATCTATATTCCTTTTATATTATTGATTTAAATGATTTTATGTATAATTCTTTTTACTTAATCTTTCTAAGTTTTTGACCTACAACTTAAAAACATTAAGTAATGTGATCATTTTTACATTAAACACTTTAAAATAAAAAAAACAAATACTAAAGTCCTTAAAGAAAAAATTTTAATTAATAGAAATTATATATAAGTCTTATTTAAGTTTTTCTTATGTTAATTTAATGAAAAATCACGTTAAAGGTTTTATATATAAAACAAATTTAATATTTATTATTTACCATTTTTTGAAAAATCATTTAATTAAAATATTCATATAACAATTATTAATATCTTAATAAAATTAAATATATTCTTAATAATATATATAGAAAAAAAGGCTTTAGGTAATATTTTACTATTACACTAAAACCTCATTTTTAAATATCTTATAAAATTTAAAACTGTTTATATTTAGAAATTATCTGGACTCTCAAATCTTTTTACTTCTTGTAACTTATTCGGGTCATGCATTGTCGCAATTCCATCCTCAGTTTTTTGGTCTACAAGAATATCTGGATTATAAACGGTGATTGTTTCTCTACCCAGTGCATCCTCTCCCACAATATACTGAAAACCTCTTCGGTTCATCTTATGGCACAACCTTTGGTAGAAGCCTTTTAAGCCTTCAGTTTCTTCATTGGGATTGTAATAAAAAGCATTCATCACAGCTGGTAAGCCTAGGCCGCACACAATACCTGATAACAATACACTAATAAATGTATATCCAATCAGGATACTACTATAGGGACTTAAGGCAGGGATATTGGCTACTGCCAAAATCAATGCAAGTGAAATTCCTCCTCGTACCCCACCCCAAGATAAAATAGTCAAACTACCGTTGTAGCTTTTAGTTCTACGCATTGTGGGAAAAAAAGCGAAAGCCATGAAGTTAGCTGCAAAACGAGAGATATGTAGGATAAAGAACGCAACAATACCGCCTAAAATCAGGCTAAAGTTTAGATCAAGAATAAATAACTCTAAGCCAATTAAAGTAAATAAGAATGAGTTAATGATTCCTTCTACTGTATGCCAAAAATGATTAACTTCTTGAATCTCTCGCTCTTCTCGTATTTCTTTCCATTTGTTTCCAACAATTAAACCGCCAATTACACAAGCAATCGGTGCTGATGCATGTGCAAACAAAGCAACCAAATATGCTCCACTTGCAAGTAAAGCTGTTGTTAAAATCAGGGACTCCATTTCGTGTTTACCACGTAATAGACGTAACACCCCTACCCCAAATGCCCAACCAATTCCGACAGCGACAACAATTTCATAAAGTAGAGCTTCTAATGTCGCTACTAATGAAAAATGTTCACCCTGTAAAACATTAAGTAAAGTCATAAACAATGCAATACACATTGCATCATTAAATAATGATTCACCTTCTAGCTTAACAATTAAATGATGTGGTGCTCGAATTGAACTAAGTACACCTTTAATACCAATTGGGTCTGTTGCCCCTAAAGCTGCACCTAAAAGTAACAGCACCAGAATTGGTACATGATATCCAACCAGTAATTGGAATCCGTAAAGTAAACTGCCAAATAATACGGCGCAAAGTACTAAGGCAATTGTTGCCAAAATACTAATTTGCTTCCAATAACTTTTTAGATCTGAAATTTTAAATTTGAGTGCAGAAGAAGTTAGAATAAAACAAATAACACCATTAATTAAAAAATCATAAAAATCGATATGACGTACAGCTTCTTCAATATTATGAATGTTAATGGTAATAAACTGGTTACCGTTTAGTAGGCTGGCCCCCCACTGTAGAATAAAGACAAAAATTGCTGAGACCAGAGGAACACCAATCGCCTGCGGAAAGCCTAAAATACGCTTATTAAAGATCGTGGTTGCAATTGATAGTGCAAACACCACTGTAAACGCTTGTAATAGAAAAAAATTACCCATGAATACCCTTCTTCTGGGTCAACGACCAAATAAACAACTTTGCTAGATCGACCAAACTTAATAAAAAGCTGACATGACTATGCCATAATCATAAAAAACAGAAATTAGGACACAAGTTTACCGAATTGATTAAACAATCTATCAATCTGTTAAATTTCTTAACATTATTTATAGTTATGATCTGAAAAAAAATGAGCTTATTAAATTATCTTTAACAAGACTCATCCTATAAAATTTTAAACTGGATTATTAAAAGTATCGCATTGATTAATATCACCAGTTTTTAAACCCACTTGGAACCAGTGCATTCGCTGTTCGCTACTACCATGAGTAAAGCTATCTGGAACAACCTGACCAGTAGAGCGCTTCTGTAAATAATCATCACCAATTTTTTGAGCAGCATCCATTGCTTCTTCAATGTCACCTTGCTCTAAAAATTGAGTTCGCTGTTGATTATGACTCGCCCAAATACCCGCTAAACAGTCAGCTTGTAATTCTTGACGAACAGATAATTGGTTACCTTCTCTTTGGCTGACTTGTGCACGGGCTTGCTGTACTTGTGACGAAATACCCAGCAAGGTTTGAACATGGTGCCCTACTTCATGTGCAACCACATAAGCTTGTGCAAAATCGCCAGCCTGATCTTCTCTAGAAAGTTCAGTTTGGTTCTGCTCACCAGAAATTCCCATTTGTTGACGCATATCTTTAAAGAATTCTGTATCGATATAAACCTTTTGGTCTGCAGGACAATAAAATGGCCCCATCGCAGATTGGGCAGTACCACACCCTGATTGAGCTATTCCACTAAACAAAACTAATTTAGGTGGCGTATAACTTTTACCTAACTGTTTAAATATAGGAGTCCAAGTATCTTCCGTATCAGCCAAAACCGTTCCAACAAAATCCGAGGCTTCTTTTTGCTCGGCCGTTAAACTTTCTGGCGCAGTTGCATTTGATTGTTGTGAAGCAGTAACTTGCTGCGTTGCTTGATAAGCCTGTTGTGGATCAACACCAAAGAACTTCCACGCAACAAATGCAACAACCAAACCAATAATACTGATACCGCCAGCTCTAACACCGCCACCACCTCGACGGTCCTCAACATTGCTACTAATTCGTCGACCTTTCCAGCGCATAATTTCCCTCTTCTTTTTAGAATGGCATCATGAACCCGATGCTTTTTTAGGCCACATTTTTTGTATTAAGCTCACAATTAATAGAACAATTGCACCTGCAACAAGTCCTATTCCAAAGTTAATCAATGTTGGTGTTAAAGCACCAATAATATTACCCACTGCTGGTATTGTTTCTACATGATCCACTGTGTCTTCAGTTAAGTGATGAAGTAATGGAATCGTATGATTAATAATCCCACCACCCACTAAAAACATTGCAATAGTGCCCACGATTGAAAGTAATTTCATTAAAATAGGAGCAAAAGCTAATAGGCCTCGACCTATAGTTTGTTTAAATGAAGTCGACTGTTCTGTTAAATATAATCCCAAATCATCAATCTTAACAATCATACCAACTAGGCCATAAACGCCAATCGTCATCACAACTGCAATAACACTTAAAACGCTTACTTTGGTCATTAAAGTAGCCGTAGCAACTGTACCGAGCGTAATCACCACGATCTCAGCCGATAAAATAAAATCAGTTCTTACTGCTCCTTTTATTTTTTCTTTTTCAAAAGTTGCCAAGTCTAATTCTTCATTTTCAAGCTCTGCTTTTGCTTCCTCTGATGTAGAAGCTTTTTTGTGCATAATGGTATGAAGAACTTTCTCAACTCCCTCATAACATAAAAATAAGCCCCCGAGCATTAATAGTGGATTAATAAGCCAAGGTGCAATTACACTAATTAACAATGCTAAAGGAACTAAAATAAGCTTATTAACAAATGAGCCTTTAGCCACCTTCCAAACAATAGGTAGTTCACGATCTGCGCGCACACCTGTTACTTGCTGAGCATTTAAGGCCAAATCGTCACCTAAAACTCCGGCAGTTTTCTTGGCAGCCATTTTGCTCATTAAAGCAACATCATCTAAAATTGTTGCTATATCATCTAGTAATAAAAGTAAGCCACTTGCCATTTCTTATCCAAGTTTGTATTTATTAAGGCTATTGTAAGATGATTTTTTTGAATTTCTGTAATTTTACTGAATAAATTCACAATATTATTTTAAGAAAAGTTTCCCCAATCGCTGACGAAAAAAATTTATTTCCCGTACAATAATGCCAATATTTTATATTACAGGGCTTACTACCCCTGATTAAGCCAATACGATAGTGGAATAAATAATGAGTAATGTTGATCAGCGTCCAATTATTTTGACAGGCGACCGCCCAACCGGACAACTTCACCTTGGGCATTTTGTCGGTTCTTTGCGTTCTCGTGTAGGTTTACAGGATAGCCATCATCAACATCTCTTATTAGCAGATGCACAAGCATTAACAGATAATGCAGATAATCCAGATAAAGTTCGTCGTAATATTCTAGAAGTTGCTCTAGATTATTTAGCTGTAGGCATTGATCCAACAAAAACTACCATTTGTGTTCAGTCTTGCTTGCCAGCACTCAATGAACTCACAATGCTCTATCTTAATTTTGTGACAGTTGCGCGTTTAGAACGTAACCCGACCATTAAATCTGAAATTCAAATGCGTGGTTTCGAGCGTGACATTCCAGCTGGTTTCCTCTGCTACCCTGTTGCACAAGCGGCTGACATTACTGCTTTCAAAGCAACTGTGGTTCCAGTGGGTGAAGATCAGATTCCAATGATTGAACAAACGAATGAAATCGTACGTCGAGTAAATCGCCAAATCGGTCAAGATCTTTTGCCTGAATGTAAAGCTTTGCTTTCTAATATGGCACGTCTACCTGGTTTTGATGGTAAAGCGAAAATGTCTAAATCATTAGGCAATACCATCGTTTTAAATGCTTCTGATAAAGACATTAAAAAAGCTGTTAATGCGATGTACACCGATCCAAATCACCTTCGTATTGAAGATCCAGGTCAAGTTGAAGGCAATATCGTATTTACTTATTTAGATGCATTTGATCCAAATAAAGAAGAAGTTGAAGAATTAAAAGCTCACTATCGTCGCGGTGGTCTTGGTGACGGTACGGTTAAAAAACGTCTTGAAGGTGTCTTAAAAGAGTTAATTACACCTATTCGTGAACGTCGCGAAGAACTTGCTAAAGATCCTGATTATATTATGGATGTTTTACGTCAAGGTACAGATAAGTGCCGTCTTATTACTCAACAGACTTTAGACGAAGTTAAAGATGGTTTAGGTTTATTTAAATTTTAATCCTTTTTGAAAACTAAAAGCCCTTCGGGGCTTTTTTTATTTATTAGATTCAATAATATTCATTTTTTAGAATTACTAATGTATTGATAGCTATTCACAGGCTTTTACCCTATTAACGTGAAGTAACACTTATTAACGCTAATAGCGATGAAGAATATCTTAACTTTATCTATTATCCTCTATGTAGGTTACATCATATGAGCCTCACGACATTTCTCCTTAAACCGAAACTGTTTTTACAGATTCGTTGTTCTACGCAATGACCACCCCAATCATTGCGTATTTTTTTGCCTAAAAATTTTATTTATGAATCAGCTATACTTATAAAAACTCTGATTTTTCTTTAATAAATAAAAAAACACCGCATCATTTTTCAGATGCGGTGCTTTTTAAGATTCAACGTAAAGCGATTAAGCTAAACCTTTCTCTTTTAAAACTTGCAACATAGTTGAACCAAGCTCAGCTGGGCTACGAGTGTAAGCCATACCTGCTTTTTCAAATGCAGCGAATTTCTCTTCAGCAGTACCTTGACCACCAGAAATGATCGCACCAGCGTGACCCATACGCTTACCTTTAGGAGCAGTTACACCAGCAATGTAACCTACTACAGGCTTAGTCACGTTAGATTTGATGAATTCAGCAGCTTCTTCTTCCGCTGTACCACCGATCTCACCGATCATGATGATTGCATCAGTATCTGGATCGTCTTGGAACAATTGAAGCGCTTCGATTTGGTTCATACCTGGGATTGGGTCACCACCGATACCGATACAAGTAGATTGACCTAAACCAAGCTTAGTTGTTTGAGCAACAGCTTCATAAGTCAATGTACCTGAACGTGAGATGATACCAATACGACCTGGTTGGTGAATGTGACCAGGCATAATACCAATCTTACATTCGCCCGGAGTGATCACGCCTGGACAGTTAGGACCAACTAAACGAGTACCGTTACCGTTAGTTTCTAAATAGCGTTTTGCTTTAAGCATGTCGATTGTTGGAACACCTTCAGTGATCACAACGATTAGACCAACACCTGAATCAACCGCTTCAACGATTGAGTCTAAAACGAATGGAGCTGGTACATAGATTACAGATGCATCTGCATTCGTTTCACGTACAGCTTCTTTCATTGTGTTGAATACTGGTAAGTCAAGGTGAGTAGTACCACCTTTACCTGGAGTAACACCACCAACAACTTTTGTACCGTAGTCTAAAGCTTGTGCAGAGTGGAAAGTACCGTTTTTACCAGTAAAACCTTGTACCAATACTTTAGTGTCTTTATTAATTAATACGCTCATGATTGATACTCCCCTTACGCTTTAACTGCAGCTACAACTTTTTCTGCGGCATCAGACAAGCCGTTTGCAGAAATTAATTTCAAACCAGATTCATCAAGTAATTTAGCACCTAACTCAGCGTTGTTACCTTCTAAACGAACAACAACTGGAACAGTTACATTTACTTCTTGAACCGCTGCAATAATCGCTTCAGCAATCATGTCACAACGTACGATACCACCAAAGATGTTGATTAAAACACCTTGTACAGATGTATCAGCAAGGATGATTTTGAACGCTTCGATTACGCGCTCTTTAGTTGCGCCGCCACCAACGTCAAGGAAGTTTGCAGGCTGACCACCATAAAGTTTAATGATGTCCATAGTTGCCATTGCAAGACCAGCACCGTTAACCATACAACCGATGTTACCTTCTAAAGCAACATAGTTAAGATCAAATTCAGATGCTTTTAATTCACGCTCATTCTCTTGAGATTTGTCACGTAAAGCAGCAACTTTAGGTAAACGGTAAAGCGCGTTAGAGTCGATACCTACTTTCGCGTCTACACATAAAATTTCGCCATTTTCACGAACTGAAAGTGGGTTAATTTCAAATAAAGCAAAATCATTTTCAACAAATGCTTGGTAAGCAGCTGTCATGATTTTTACAAATTGACCGATTTGTTTGTCTTTCAAACCTAAAGCAAACGCAACTTCACGTGCTTGGAATGGTTGTAAGCCAACTAATGGATCAACTTCAACTTTGATAATTTTTTCTGGAGTTTCTTCCGCAACTTTCTCGATTTCTACACCACCTTCTGTAGAAGCCATGAAAGTAATACGACGGCTAGAACGGTCTACAACCGCACCTAAGTAAAGCTCACGCTCAACTGGGTATACGTCTTCAGCAACAATAATACTGTTTACTGGTTGACCATTTGCATCTGTTTGATACGTTACAAGACGAGTACCAATGATATTGTTTGCAAATTCGATAACGTCTTCTTTAGATTTTGCAACTTTAACGCCACCAGCCTTACCACGACCACCAGCATGAACTTGCGCTTTCATTACCGCGAATTTACCACCAAGCTGTTCAAATGCAGCAACTGCTTCGTCTGCATTGGTAGCCAAGATACCTTCTTGTACTGGCATACCATATTCTTTCAATAACGCTTTAGCTTGATACTCATGTAAGTTCATTTAGTTACCTACTTAACTTTGTTTGTTGTCTTCAATTTGCGCAACATTCTCATGTTACATATGCAAATTGCTGTCTACGTCTTTCACCTTGATGCTTTTTTAATCACACCATCGAATGTGAAAAAGAGCGGAGAACCGCTCTTTATTTTATTTACGCTTACGTTGAATCGCGTGAATTGCACGACCATCTACAGCAAGTGCAGCTTCATGAACAACTTCAGAGAATGTTGGATGACCAAATGTCATTAACTGAAGATCTTCAACAGAAGATACAAATTCAAGAGCGATCATACCTTGGTGTACGATATCAGATGCAGCAGGTCCAATAACATGCATACCTAATAAACGGTCAGTTTTTGCATCAGCAACAAACTTAACAAAACCAGCACCTTCACCCGCCGCTAAAGCACGACCATTTACAGCAAAACCGAATTGACCAGTTTTAACTTCATGACCTTTTTCTTTAGCTTGTTCTTCAGTTAAACCAACCCATGCCGCTTCCGGATGTGTATAGATAACAGAAATGATTGTGTCATAGTTCACTTGAGCTGCATGACCATGAATACGTTCAACAGCCATTACACCTTCTTCCATTGCTTTATGAGCAAGCATTGGACCACGAACCAAGTCACCAATCGCGTATACACCTTCTACAGAAGTTGCACAGTGATCATTTACTTCAACTAGACCGCGTTCAGTCAATTTAATGCCTGAATCATCTGCCAATAAACCTTCTGCATAAGCTTTACGGCCTACACAAACGATTAATTTGTCAAAAGTCTGAGTTTTTTCTTCGCCGCCTTGAGTGTATTTAACAGTCACTTCACGACCATTAATTTCAGTACCAGAAACTTTAGCACCGATACGAATATCAAGACCTTGCTTAGTTAAAAGTTTTTGGTAGTCTTTTGCCAAAGCTTTATCAGCCATTGGTAAAAATGCATCCATTGCTTCAAAAACAACAACTTCAGCACCAAGACGACGCCAAACAGAACCAAGCTCTAAACCGATTACACCTGCACCAATTACACCTAAACGCTTAGGTACTTCTGGGAAGTTCAATGCACCAGTTGAATCAACAATAATATCTTGATCTACAGGAGCTACTGGAATATTTACAGGCACAGAACCAGACGCAAGAATCACGTATTTAGGTTCTAAAACTTGAGTTTCACCTTCATGAGAAACGAACTCAACTTTTTTACCAGCAAGTAATTTACCAGTACCTTTTAACCATTCAATGCCATTGCCTTTAAGCAATTGATCGATACCACCAGTTAATTGGTCAACAATTTTGTCTTTACGAGCAAGAAGCTTAGCAAGATCAAAATTCACTTCACCTGTAGTGATACCGTGATCAGCTAAGTGATGTACTGTATCTTCGTAACGGTGAGAAGAGTCAAGTAATGCTTTAGAAGGAATACAACCTACGTTTAAGCATGTACCACCCAAAGATGGCTTACCGTTGTGAATACGTTTTTCGATACAAGCGACTTTAAAACCTAGTTGAGCAGCGCGAATCGCAGCTTCATAACCACCAGGACCACCGCCAATAACAACAAGATCAAATTGTTGAGACATTGTTTATCTCCATGGTCCGAGATAGAGGATCACTCTACCTCGGTAATATTATTCGAAGAAATTAAAGATCAAGGATGAGTTTAGCTGGCTCTTCTAACAATTCTTTGATTGCTACCAAGAAACCTACAGCTTCTTTACCATCGATCATACGGTGGTCATAAGAAAGTGCTAAATACATCATTGGCAAGATTTCAACTTGACCATTTACAGCCATAGGGCGCTCTTGGATTTTGTGCATACCCAAGATACCAGTTTGTGGCTGATTCAAAATTGGAGTTGAAAGTAATGAACCGAAAGTACCACCGTTAGTGATTGTGAAAGTACCACCAGTCATTTCTTCGATAGATAATTTACCATCACGTGCTTTAGCAGCATATGCACCAATACCAGATTCAACTTCTGCATAGCTCATACGATCAGTATCACGTAATACTGGTACAACAAGACCACGATCAGAAGATACTGCAACACCGATGTCGTAGTAACCGTGATAAACGATATCATCGCCATCAATTGAAGCGTTTACAGCTGGGTAGCGTTTAAGCGCTTCAGTTGCTGCTTTAACGAAGAATGACATGAAGCCTAAACGAGCGCCATGACGTTTTTCAAAAGCATCTTTATATTGCTTACGCAATTCCATGATTGGCTTCATGTTAACTTCGTTGAATGTAGTTAACATTGCAGTTTCTTGAGTTGCAGCAAGAAGACGCTCAGCTACACGCTTACGTAAACGAGTCATTGGAACGCGTTTTTCGATACGCTCACCAACAGCTACACTTAAAGGAGTAACGTTAGCAGCTGGTTTAGCTTGATGGTTTGCAACATCTTCTTTAGTGATACGACCACCACGACCAGTACCTTGTACGTCAGCAGCAGCAATACCAGATTCAGTTAATGCTTTACGAACTGCAGGAGCTTGATCAGATACAGTTTCTGTACGCTCAACAACAGGCGCTGCACCAGCTTGAGTTTGAGCAACTGCTTGTTCTACTGCTGCAGGAGCAGCAGCTGCGCCAGCACCAGCTTCAAATTGAGCAATAACTTCGTCAGAAAGAACTGTATCGCCTTCATCTTTAATGATTGCAACCAAGCTACCATCTGCAGGAGCAACAACTTCTAAAACAACTTTGTCGGTTTCAATATCACAGATTACTTCATCACGTGATACAGGTTCACCCACCTTTTTATGCCAAGTTGCGATGGTGCCATCTGCAACAGACTCTGGGAATACCGGTGCTTTAATTTCGGTTGCCATTATTGAGAATCTCCTGATTGTTCAGCTTCGATTGCCAATGCATCATTAATTAGCTGAGCTTGTTGTTTTGCATGCAAGTACGGTGAGCCACAAGCTGGTGCAGCAGAAGCTTCACGACCTGCAAAACTGATACGGATTTGTTTGCCAGATTTTAAGATATCGTCATATAAACGCGGTGCAATAAATAACCATGCGCCTTGGTTCTTCGGCTCTTCTTGTGCCCAAACAAGTTCTTTGACGTTTGGATATGCAGCCAAGATTTCCGCAAGACGTTGCTCTGGGTATGGATACAACTGTTCAATACGTACGATTGCAACATTAGTTAAGTTTTGTTCACGACGTTTTTCAAGTAAGTCGTAATAAACTTTACCGCCACAAAGTACAAGACGAGTTACATCTGACTTGTTAATTTGATCGATTTCATCAATTACAGTTTGGAATGAACCATTTGCAAGCTCTTCTAAAGTAGAAGTCGCAAGTTTATGACGAAGTAAAGATTTCGGTGACATTACAATCAATGGCTTACGAATTGGGCGTACAGCTTGACGACGTAATGCATGGAAAATCTGTGCAGGTGTCGTTGGAGTGATCACTTGCATGTTGTCTTCAGCACATAACTGTAAGAAACGTTCTAAACGAGCTGATGAGTGTTCTGGGCCTTGACCTTCGAAACCGTGTGGTAACAACATTGTTAAACCACAAACACGTTCCCACTTAGTCTCACCAGAAGCAATAAACTGGTCAATCACAACTTGAGCACAGTTTACGAAGTCACCAAATTGTGCTTCCCAAATAATCAAGCTCTTAGGAATTGTAGTTGCGTAACCATATTCGAATGCAAGAACTGCTTCTTCAGATAAAAGAGAGTCATAAATCGCAAAACGTGGTTGGTTCTCTTTCACATGACAAAGTGGAATGTAAGTTGAACCATCAGCTTGGTTATGCAATTTCGCATGACGGTGTGAGAAGGTACCACGACCCACGTCTTCACCAGTAATACGAACTAGATAATCTTCATCTAATAAAGTTGCATAAGCTAAAGTTTCTGCTGCACCCCAGTTTAATGGAGTTTCACCAGTTTGCATTTTTACGCGGTCTTCAATTACTTTTTGAACCTGACGCTGCATTACAAACCCTTCAGGAAGTTTGCTCATGCCCTCGCCTAATTCTTTTAAGCGATTTAAGTCAAATGAAGTATCCCAATCGTCTGTGTAGTCATGGCCCAAATATGGAGTCCAGTCAACAAACATTTTGGTATTTGGTTCAAGAATCAATGCATTTGCTACATGATTACCCGCTTCTAGATCAGAACGGTAATCTTCAACCATTTGGTCTGCTTCAGCACGATCAAGTACTTTCTCTTGAACAAGTTGATCAGCATAAAGTGTACGAGTAGTCGCTTTCTTCGCAATTACTTGATACATCAATGGCTGTGTACCAGATGGCTCATCTGCTTCGTTATGGCCACGACGACGATAACAGAACAAATCGATAACAACATCTTTACGGAATTCGTGACGGAAATCATGTGCTAATTGAGTAGCAAAGATAACAGCTTCAGGATCATCGCCATTTACATGGAAAATTGGCGCCTGAATCATTTTAGCAACGTCTGTACAGTATTCTGTAGAACGTGCGTCACGAGGATCAGAAGTTGTGAAACCTACTTGGTTGTTCACAATAATATGAACTGTACCGCCAACCGTATAGCCACGAGTTTGTGACATCTGGAAGGTTTCCATGTTCACGCCCTGACCTGCAAATGCCGCATCACCATGAACAATAACTGGTAAAACGTCATCACCGCCAATGTCTCTACGACGTACTTGACGTGCACGTACAGAACCTTCAACTACAGGACCAACAATTTCCAAGTGAGATGGGTTAAATGCTAATGCCAAGTGAACTTCGCCACCTGGAGTCATTACATTACTTGAGAAACCTTGGTGGTATTTAACGTCGCCAGAACCTTTTTTATGAATTGATTTACCTTCGAACTCACCAAATAAGTCCGCAGGGTTTTTACCCATAATATTCACAAGAAGGTTTAAACGGCCACGGTGTGGCATACCGATAACAACTTCTTTACAACCTACAGCACCAGCACGCTGAATAATCTCGTTTACCATCGGAATAAAAGATTCGCCGCCTTCAACACCAAAGCGTTTAGCACCGACGTATTTATTACCAAGATATTTTTCAAGACCTTCTGCAGCAGTTAAACGCTCTAAGAAGCCTTTCTTTTGGTCATTTGAGTAATTGAATTTACCACGAGCACTTTCAAGACGTTGTTGAATCCAACGTTTTTCTTTTGTATCCACGATATGCATGTATTCAACACCGATCGAACCACAATAGATTGATTCCATTGCTTCAATCATTTCAGCAAGCGTTGCTTCGCTTTTGCCGATTTCAAGATTGCCGGTATTGAATACAGTGTCTAAATCTGATTTGGTTAAACCGTGAGCTGAAAGATCTAAATCTGGAATCTCTTCACGCTTAGCAAGACCTAATGGATCTAATTTAGCTTTTTGATGTCCGCGATTACGATAAGCAGCAATAAGTTGTAAAACGCCAATTTGACGACGCTCATGCTCAGTACTTACAGTACTTTGTACAACAGGTTGAACACGATTAGCATTACGTCCTAGTAATAGGAATTGCTCACGCACAGCGCTGTGTGGTTGGTCACCCTTTGGATATTTATCGAAATATTGGCGCCAGTCCTCAGCTACAGAGGTTGGGGAAGTCAGGTACTGCTCGTAAAGTTCTTCAATATACGCTGCACTATCAGCGGAAAGTTCAGTGTCAAGACGCAATGCGTCAGCAACTTCTTGCATTTGTGGACCCATTTCCTATTGCAAAAAATATTACAGGCTGCCTTTTAAGCACACCCATGATGCATAATGCCAAATTGGTAAAAAAGGCACTACTTACCCAACAGGTCTCTAAGACCATGGGGCGTCATACTACCTAGAGAGAAAACTCCATAGGTAATTAATGAATCACAACGCCCTCAATGGCATCATCACTCACCTTATACTCGATTAAAACCGAGCAATTTTTTGCAAATCTTTTTAGAAAAATTAACTTTAAAATTAACTTTTCTAAAATGACTTTAACCATAAAAATTAAGCACAGATCTAAGATCGTGCTACTTAAATTAATTTCACTAGTATACGCTTTTTTCACCTATAACTTTGTGGCAAATCGTATCATGTTCTTAAACAACGATTGATTTTTTTGACACATACCACCTATAAATTAGCGAAATACATAAGCGATTTTATCTTTTAATATATGGTGCAATATATAAAATCCTCGCTCTTTTCGACCAAAGTCTAAAGTTTACATTATAAAATTAAAAAAAAACGCACATCAAGGATGCGCGTTTTCTATTTGTGCAGAATTAACCCGCTTGATCTAATAGCATGTTACGGATGTGACCGATTGCTTTAGTAGGGTTTAGACCTTTAGGACATACTGACACACAGTTCATAATACCTTTACAACGGAACAAACTGAATGGATCGTCAAGACGAGCCAAACGGTCTGCAGTAGCAGTATCACGAGAGTCGATAATAAAACGGTATGCATTCAACAATGCTGAAGGACCCAAGAATTTATCAGGGTTCCACCAGAATGATGGGCATGAAGTTGAACAACATGCACAAAGAATACATTCATACAAACCATTTAAGTGTTCACGCTCTTCAGGAGACTGTAAACGCTCTTTAGGTGGAGCTGGTTGGTTATTGATCAAGAATGGCTGAATTTTGTCATATTGATCATAGAATTGGTTCATATCAACAACCAAATCTTTAACAACCGGCAAACCTGGTAATGGACGAATTACAATTTTCTCAGGCAGGTCATTTAAATTCCATAAACAAGCCAAACCATTTTTACCATTAATGTTTACACCATCCGAACCACAAATACCTTCACGGCATGAACGACGGAACGTTAATGATTCATCTTGAACCTTCAAAGCAAGTAATGCATCAAGCAACATACGGTGCTTATCAGTCAATTCAAGCTTGAAAGTTTGCATGTACGGCGCTTTATCCTTATCAGGATCATAGCGGTAGATTTCGAATGTACGAGTACCTCTACTCATCTTTATACTCCCGATTAGAATGTACGTGGTGCTGGTGGAATTGCATCAACAGTCAACGGTTTGAAGCGCACAGGCTTATATTCCAAACGATTGTCTGATGAATACCATAAAGTATGCTTCATCCACTCATCATCACGGCGACCGTATGAATAAGTTGGGTGATCAGCTGGCAATTCATAATCAACTACAGTATGCGCACCACGACACTCTTTACGCGCAGCAGCTGAAATTAATGTAGCTTTTGCAACTTCATATAAGTTTTCAACTTCAAGCGCTTCAACACGTGCAGTGTTAAATACTTTAGATTTATCTTTCAAGTGAATGTTACGCACACGTGGTTCAAGAGCAAGAATCTCTTTAACACCTTTATCAAGCAAAGCTTGAGTACGGAATACACCAGCGTGGTCTTGAACGATATCACGAATCGCATCAGCAACTTCTTGTGCATTTTCACCAGAAGTTGATTCATCCAATTTACGTACGCGATCTAAAGTTTGCTCTAATACGTTTGTTGGAAGTGGTGCATATTCATCACCATGATGCTTAGTTACGTAGTCGATAATGTGCTCACCAGCAGCTTTACCAAATACAACCAAGTCAAGAAGTGAGTTAGTACCTAAACGGTTTGCACCATGTACTGATACACAAGAACATTCACCAATTGCATAGAAACCTTTTACAGGTTTAGTGTAATTGTCTGTACCTGCTTCAGGTAAGCACACTTGACCATGCATATTTGTAGGAATACCACCCATTTGATAATGGATTGTTGGTACTACAGGAATTGGTTCTTTAGTAATGTCAACGTTCGCGAATTTTTTACCAATCTCAAATACAGATGGTAAACGCTTCATGATTGTGTCAGCGCCCAAGTGAGTCATATCTAGTAAGATATAATCACCTTTTGGACCACAACCACGACCTTCTTTAATTTCTTGGTCCATAGAACGTGATACGAAGTCACGTGGAGCCAAGTCTTTTAAAGTTGGTGCATAACGTTCCATGAACGGTTCGCCGTCTTTGTTACGAAGGATTGCACCTTCACCACGACAACCTTCAGTTAACAATACGCCTGCGCCTGCAACACCTGTAGGGTGGAATTGCCAGAATTCCATATCTTGTAATGGAATACCAGCACGAGCAGCCATACCAAGACCGTCACCAGTGTTGATATAAGCATTTGTTGATGCACGGTAAACACGACCAGCACCACCGGTCGCAAACAATGTCGCTTTTGCTTGGAATACTGCGATATTACCAGTTTCTTGGTCAATCGCTGTTACACCAAGAACATCACCTGCTTCGTTACGGATCAAATCAAGCGCGATCCATTCAACGAAGAACTGAGTACCCATTTTCACGTTGCTTTGATAAAGCGTGTGCAATAATGCGTGACCAGTACGGTCAGCAGCAGCACAAGCACGTGGAACTGGTTTATCACCATAGTTCGCAGAGTGACCACCGAACGGACGTTGGTAAATTGTACCATCAGCGTTACGGTCAAACGGCATACCCATGTGTTCAAGTTCATACACAACTTTTGGTGCTTCACGACACATAAATTCAATTGCGTCTTGGTCACCTAACCAGTCAGAACCTTTTACCGTATCGTAAAAGTGAAAATGCCAGTTATCTTCTTGCATGTTACCTAACGACGCACCAATACCGCCCTGAGCAGCAACTGTATGTGAACGTGTTGGGAAAACTTTAGTAAGTACTGCAACTTTTAAACCTGCTTGAGCAAGTTGGTAAGATGCACGCATACCAGAACCACCACCACCAACGATAACTGCATCGAAAGTGAGGTTTTGAATATTTGAATAATCTTCTTTAGGGGTTATCGCGCCCATGATATCTTCCTATCAATTCGCCCAGAAAATCTGGATACCCCAGATTGCGTACACAAACACTGCAATAATGACAGCCGTCGTCAGTACAAGGCGTAAACCTTTCGCTGAAGGACCCATTTGACGAGTAGTGACATAGTCAGTGAAAACTTGCCACATACCAATCCATGCGTGTGCGATAAGCGATAAAATTGCCAATAAAGAAAAAATCTTCATTGGTAATGTCATCATGAAACCAGCCCACTGTTGATAGTCAAATCCACCTTTGCAGAGAATCCAACCAAAAAGAACAACAGTATAAGCTGCTAATACAACCGCACTTACACGCTGGATAAACCAATCACGAGAACCTGAACCAGTTAAACCTGTAGCACTTTTCATTAGAACATAATCCATACAAAGGCTGCGATAATGGCTACCACAGATAAGATCAATGAAATTGTCGCTGCAATACGACCACTTTGCAGTTCTTCAGCAAAACCTAAATCTGCAAGTAAGTGCTTAACTCCAGCAATAAAGTGGAATATCAAGCCGGCTGCAAATACCCAAACAACAAAACGTACAAGGATATTTCCAAAAACGACATTTTTAACGTAGTCAAATCCTTCTGGTGAAGATAATGATTTATCTAGAATCCATAAGAGAACTGGTACTAATAAGAAAACGATGACACCTGATAAACGGTGTAAAATTGATGCAATAGCCACGGGTGAGCGTAAATTTACCGCTAACACCTGACCCATGGACAAATTGACAGGTCTGTTGCTTTTCACAGCGGGCATCCTGTAGGTAGAAACTCCGACCGGAGTTTGTTGAATTAATTCCAAGGAAAGCTGGCATTGTTAGGCAAGCACAGCTCATGCCTAACCTATAAACGACACTGAATTATAAAACGCGAAGTATCAAAATACAAACAATCCACTTTGCCATTTCAGCAAAAAACCATTAAATAAGAATCATTCAAAACAATATTACATTATTAGGTCAATAAAAAAACTACACCTACATACATCATGTCCTTGTTTAAAATAACTTTTTATTTAATTTCATTTTTTCTGAAATTTCTTTTAAATAAGCCGATTTTAGACTAAAGATAAAGTTATAAATTCCTCATATCAATAGAAAAATGATCGCAATACCCTCCTATTTTCAATGTGAGCCACATTTCAAATAAGTGAACAGACTTATATTTCAGATAGATATTAAGCGATCTATACTAATTTTTCGAAAGTGAATTTCATTAAAAAACAGTTCTTATGATTTTAAAGTGGTCTGATGAGCTATTTTTTATACAATTAAACTTAAAAAAAGAACAATATTCTTTGTTACAACTAAATAAAAATACCATTTTTTTTGAGTGTAAATTTGAAATTACACCATGAGTTTTATGATTTTTTTAAGCAGATTGGCATTTTCTACCGCCTTATTATTCTAAATTGCAATTTATAAATTTGCTTACAATTGTACTCATCCTTCATTTTTTTTCTGCACGTTCTTGTTGAATTGACTTATTATACCATCCCGATGCAGTGATTTTACTGACTTTTTTGCTCGGGTCTTGATGACTAACTCTCTGTGGGAACGTCATTTTTTATCCATAAGTATAATTGACAAAATTTCAGTACTCACTAATCTTATAGCAAATTTTGACACCGTCTGATTCGCACATGAGAACATTAGGATTTCGAGTCAGATCAACATTCACCAGGACAGGAGATCTATTGAATGTCTGAAGCAAATGGCAAAAAAGCCGTATTACATCTTGATGGCAAAGAAATTGGATTACCAATCTACAGTGGCACTTTAGGTCCAGATGTAATTGATGTCAGCAGCATACTGAAAGAAGGTCATTTTACTTTCGATCCTGGTTTTATGGCGACAGCCGCATGCGAATCTAAAATTACTTTCATTGATGGTGACAAAGGTATTTTATTACACCGCGGCTACCCAATTGATCAGTTAGCAACTCAAGCAGACTATCTTGAAACTTGTTATTTATTATTAAATGGCGAGCTCCCAACTGCTGAACAAAAAGTTGAGTTTGATACGAAAGTACGTGCTCACACTATGGTTCACGATCAAGTTAGCCGTTTCTTCAATGGTTTCCGTCGTGATGCTCACCCAATGGCAATCATGGTTGGTGTTGTAGGTGCATTATCTGCGTTCTATCATAACAACCTGGATATTGAAGACATCAATCACCGTGAAATCACTGCAATTCGCTTAATTGCAAAAATTCCAACGCTTGCTGCTTGGAGTTACAAATACACAGTAGGTCAACCATTCATCTATCCACGTAACGATTTAAGTTATGCGGAAAACTTCTTGCACATGATGTTTGCTACTCCTGCTGACCGTGATTACAAAGTTAATCCTGTTCTTGCTCGCGCAATGGATCGTATTTTCACGCTTCATGCTGACCACGAACAAAATGCTTCTACATCTACAGTACGTCTTGCTGGCTCTACTGGTGCAAACCCGTATGCATGTATCTCTGCTGGTATCTCTGCACTTTGGGGACCTGCTCACGGTGGTGCAAACGAAGCAGTTCTTAAGATGCTTGATGAAATCGGTAGCGTTGAAAACGTTGCAGAGTTCATGGAAAAAGTTAAACGCAAAGAAGTTAAGCTTATGGGCTTCGGTCACCGCGTTTACAAAAACTTCGACCCACGCGCTAAAGTAATGAAGCAAACTTGTGACGAAGTTCTTGAAGCTTTAGGTATCAACGATCCTCAATTAGCACTTGCTATGGAACTTGAGCGTATCGCATTGAACGACCCGTACTTCGTTGAGCGTAAACTTTACCCTAACGTAGACTTCTACTCAGGTATCATCCTTAAAGCGATTGGTATCCCAACAGAAATGTTTACTGTAATCTTCGCTCTTGCTCGTACAGTTGGTTGGATCAGCCATTGGTTAGAAATGCACAGCGGTCCTTACAAAATCGGTCGTCCTCGTCAGCTTTATACTGGTGAAACTCAACGCGACATTAAACGTTAATATTCGAAAGAAAATTAATGAAAAAAGCTGCCTTCTGGCAGCTTTTTTTATTTACCTCTTTTTCTACTCTAGACTTATTCTTCTTCATACATAGTTAATAAGTGATGGCTAATTCCATCTGCTCGCAACCAAGCCAACTCATAGCTCGCTTTAGCCAAAGCTAAAACACGTCTTTCAAACTCAACCCATATCGTTTTGACTTGAGACTCCGAAATACCCAAACCACTCTCGTGTGCTAGATGTTTATTTTTTTCACATATTTTTAAGGCGTGATAAAGCTTACGGCCTTGGCTCGCCCCTTCCATTAACCGAACACGCTTACTTAAAATAAAGCCCTCAACATGCTGCAAGTCTGCATGAGGCAACATCGGCACTAAGATTTGATTCAATTGATCATCTAAACGCTTCCATACAGCTAAACGCTGCTCTGCCGTATAAGTGTTCCATTGAATCACCTCGTGGTTAAAACGGCGACAACCACGACAAACCTGATCACCAAAAACTGTTGAACAACGCCCTGCACATGGGGTGAGAGAGAGCGTTCGATGATCATTACTCAAAACAAACTCCTTAAATAAACCATATACTTTTTATGGTTTTCTCGCTTATTACTAATTTTCGCGCTAAAATATGCGCCTTAAATTTCTATCTTAATACATTTGGAGTTTTCCATGAACGCTACTGTAGAACAGCTTGCACCTGTAGAACAGCAAGCGACCGCAGGTTGGGTTGTTGCAGCACTATATCAATTTAAAGAAGTTCAAGATCCTGCCGATCTTCAACAACGTTTATTAGACTTAGTGAAAACAATTAACCTTTGTGGAACTCTGATTGTAGCAGGTGAAGGAATTAATGGTACTGTTGCTGGTGATCGCTTAGCAATTGATACACTACATCAATTTTTGCTCAATGAAGGCTTTGGCGCTATGGAATACAAAGAATCCCTTAGTTCTGACAAACCTTTCCGCAAAATGAAAATTAAACTTAAAGAAGAAATTGTGACTTTAGGTGTTGAGGTTAAACCTCGTGACTTAGTCGGTCACTACCTTGATCCTAAAGAGTGGAATGATTTAATCGCACGTGATGATGTAATTTTAATCGACACACGTAATGATTACGAATATAAAGCGGGTACATTTAAGGGCGCAATTGACCCTAAAACTGAAACATTCCGTGAGTTTCCAGAATACGTCAAGAAAGAATTAGAGCAACATAAAGACAAAAAAATTGCGATGTTCTGTACTGGTGGTATTCGCTGTGAAAAATCAACTTCTTTACTTCTTCAAGAAGGATTTAAAGAGGTTTACCATCTTAAAGGCGGTATCCTTAAGTACCTAGAAGAAACCCCTGCTGATGAAAGCTTATGGGAAGGTGAATGTTTCGTATTTGACGGACGTACTGCTGTAACTCATGGTGTTGAGGAAGGCGTGAATATTAAATGTCATGCTTGCGGCTGGCCTTTAACTCCTGAAGAGTCTGCTCTACCAAGTTACGAACACGGTGTTTCTTGCGTTTATTGCATCGACAAAACCACTGAAAAGCAAAAAGCTGGTTTCCGTATGCGCCAGTCACAAATTGCTGCTGCAAAGCGTAAACGCCTATAAAACTATAATATAGTTTTTAAAGGGCATTTAGATTTCTAACTGCCCTTTTTTATTTATACCACTAATTTTTTTACAATAAAAAACGCCCTAGAAAGGACGTTATTTATTATTTCTTCTAATAAGTTAATTTGGCGTATGATACATCAAGTATAATTCATTCAAATTATCTGGGATTTCTTCTGCCAGTTCATCCATTAACTGTCCATTACGACGGAAAGATTCCATCTGTGGATCTTCTTCATCAATTCCACTAAATACCATCATTGGTAAAGTTAAATCAATTAATTGTTCCTCATATTCAGGTGCAAACCATGCATCTTCATTTAAGAACATCGCATCAACAAATCCAACACTCCAGTCGCCTAAGCTAGACTCAACATCAGCTTCTTCAATTTCAAACGGAAATTCAATTCCATTTTCATTTGCTAAGTCTTGTCGAATTGATTCTAACCACGCTTTGATCTGCTGAATAATTTCGGCAGGAACTTTCTTATGGTTATTATCGAATAATTCATCTAACCAACGATCAAACTGAGGGCCTACTGCAATTGCACACAGAAAACCATGAGTTGCAGCGAAATCCAGACCATACTCATTGTGGTCTCCATCTAGATATTCACTTAATTGGTCTAAATCTAACGCACTCATTGTGTTACCTGACTATAAAAAAGAAATCTACGATAGCATAGCATCTAAGCTGACGATGCCCTATTCAGATTTGATTAGTCTTCATCATCAAGATCATCATCGTCTAAATCGTAATCAAAATCTTTTAACTCACGCTCTAAACGGCGTTGAGCCAATAGATCATCAATTAATCTACGTTTTTCTAATGATTCTTTCGCAGTGATTTTGCCTGATGACTCATCAAAACCGACATCATCATCATCACCGTAGTTATCATCTAATTCAAAATCTGTAGAAGACACTAAAACTACCTCTAATGAAAAAATGTGAATGGGTCTAGCCGCTATTTATCTTGGTTATTAAATCGTGTCAAGTTTTATTTATATTTTTTTCATTAAACTGCATATTTGTACTTTTTTTCGCCCAAAAAATTGTGTATTTATAAAGCTGAACTATTTTTTTGATCAAAAAAAAATTCTATGATTTTTTCGATGATTTAAGCTTGAAAAAAATGATTTTATCCCAATATTCAAAAAACAGACGTGAATTCAAAGATATTTTTTATTTAACGGTTACTGATCAAAGCCAAAACATTTCAAGCAAATTGTGCTATCATGCACGGTTTTTCACTGCCACAGATTCAACAAAGAGTAAGCAAAGATGAGCGATATGCATTCCCCTACTTCTCAAGTAGCGGCTCTGATTAGCCGAGGCAAAGAACAAGGTTACTTAACTTACGCTGAGGTTAACGATCATCTGCCGGACTCGATTACTGAAAGCGAACAGATTGAAGACATTATTCAAATGCTTCAAGACGTTGGTATTCCTGTACACGAGCGTGCACCTGAATCTGACGATACCATGTTCGGTGAGTCGGCTGACGCAACTGATGAGGTTGCTGAAGAAGAAGCTGCTGCCGTACTTGCATCGGTTGAAAATGAACCTGGACGTACGACAGACCCTGTACGTATGTACATGCGTGAAATGGGTACAGTTGAACTGTTAACCCGTGAAGGTGAAATCAGCATTGCCAAACGTATTGAAGAAGGTATCCGTGATGTCCTTAATTCAATTGCTTACTGGCCAAATGCTGTTGAAGTTGTATTAAAAGAATATAATGATTTTTTAACTGGCGAACGCCGTCTTGCCGATATTTTATCAGGCTACCTCGATCCTGAAACTGATGAAGATATTCCAGAAGTTTTAGAAGAAGTTGAAGAGCTTGAAGAAGAAGATGAATCATCTTCAAAATCAACGAAAGAAGTTAAGCTTGATGATGACGATGAAGAAGAAGAGTCTGAAGGTGATGATGACTCTGAAGGCGATTCAGGTCCAGACCCTGAGGTTGCAAAAGTTCGTTTTACTGAACTAGAAGCTGCTTGGGCTAAAACAAAAGCTGTTGTTGAAAAACATGGTCGTAACAGTCCAGAGGCTGAAGAAGCTTTAGAAGCTTTAGCTACTGTGTTCATGATGTTTAAATTTACACCACGTTTATTTGACATTATCTCTGAAATGATTCGTGGTACACATGAGCAAATTCGTGCCAATGAACGTGAAATCATGCGTTATGCAGTACGTCGTGGCCGTATGGACCGTACTCAATTCCGTACATCTTTCCCTAAACAAGAATCTAATCCAGCTTGGTTAGATGAACAAATTGCTAAAGCACCTGCTGAAATCAAGGCGCATTTAGAAAAAGTTCGTCCAGATGTTTTAGCATTCCAACAAAAGATTGCAGATATTGAGAAAGAGCTTAGTTTAAGCGTTGCTGAAATTAAAGATATCTCGAAACGTATGGCGATTGGCGAAGCGAAAGCACGTCGCGCTAAGAAAGAAATGGTGGAAGCCAACCTCCGTTTGGTAATTTCAATTGCGAAAAAATATACCAACCGTGGTTTACAGTTCCTTGACTTGATTCAAGAAGGGAACATTGGTTTGATGAAAGCCGTAGACAAGTTTGAATACCGTCGTGGTTATAAATTCTCGACTTATGCAACTTGGTGGATTCGTCAGGCGATTACTCGTTCGATTGCCGATCAGGCTCGTACGATTCGTATTCCAGTACACATGATTGAAACGATTAACAAGATCAACCGTGTATCTCGTCAATTGTTACAAGAAATGGGCCGTGAACCAACACCTGAAGAATTAGGTGAACGTTTAGAAATGGATGAAGTTAAGGTTCGTAAAGTACTTAAAATTGCTAAAGAACCGATTTCGATGGAAACACCTATTGGTGATGATGAAGATTCACATCTTGGGGATTTCATTGAAGATCAAAACATCACTTCTCCAATTGATGCTGCGACTTCAGAAGGCTTAAAAGAAGCAACTCGTGAAGTATTGGAAAACTTAACTGAACGTGAAGCAAAAGTATTGAAGATGCGTTTTGGTATTGATATGCCAACCGATCACACACTTGAAGAAGTAGGTAAACAATTTGACGTAACACGTGAACGTATCCGTCAGATTGAAGCGAAAGCATTGCGTAAATTACGTCACCCTTCTCGTTCTGAACATTTACGTTCTTTCTTGGAAAATGACTAAGTTTTGAAAGCTTGAAATTTCAAAACCAAGCCCCATTTAATAGAAAGAGCTATAAACGCCTGCGATAATGCAGGCGTTTCAAATCATGAGGTAACTTATGTTAGACCGCACTCCATCTCGCGAACTACAAGAACATCTTTGGGTATTTCCGATGGATTATCCAATTAAGCTTATTGGCGATGCGGGTGAAGAATTACGTGTTGCTGTAGTCGATATTTTGGTAAAACATTTTCCAGACTTCGACCACTCAACATTAAAAGTTCAAGAATCTCGCACCGGCAAGTATCATTCTTTAACAGCACAATTGCGCTTTGAAGAATTAGAACAAGTTCATGCACTCTATGCTGACTTGGCTGCTTGTCCGCAGATTAGAACTGCGCTTTAATTTTAAGTTCTTCAATCAATACCACAGTCAGGCATTCTTACTGTGGTATTTTTTTGGAAATTTTAAAAACCTCCCTACCACGAAAAACCTTACAAATATTTAGAATTCCTTTTATAAAATCCTTTAAAATTACAAGGTTTTCGGCTTTTATCTAGTAGATATTAACTGGGCGCCGCATAAACTAATTATAGGAAGAGATTGTGATGAGCCTTGATAAACCTAACTTAATCATTCGGCAATGGAACGATTTACAAGATTATCAAAGCAAATTTGAAACCATGAAACTCTTAACAAATGAGCGAAATCAAGATACGCCCGATGAGTTATGGTTACTTCAACATCATAATGTTTTAACTCAAGGTCAAGCTGGTAAACCTGAACACATCCTAATTTCATCAGATATTCCTGTAGTGCAAACTGACCGTGGTGGACAAGTGACTTGGCATGGACCTGGTCAACTTGTTGCTTACTTCATGTTTGATCTTAATCGTCTAAAATGGAACGTACGAACATTGGTCAGTTTTGCTGAACAATTCATGATAGATGTTTTAAAAAAATACGGAATTGAAGCGTATGCTAAGCCTGATGCTCCAGGAGTATATGTCGATGGCCGTAAGATTGGTTCCTTAGGCTTTAAAATTCGTCGTGGCCGTAGCTATCATGGATTAGCATTAAACTTGAACTGTGCTTTAGATGGGTTCCAAACTATTAATCCTTGCGGTTACGCAGGCTTAGAAATGGTGCGTATACAAGATTTGGTGACTCCTTATCCATCATTCACTCAACTTTGCCAAGACTTTATTGAGTATATTAAGAACACTGGGTACTTTAATGACCCAGAAGTCAAAACCGAATAAATCGCTTTGCGATGAAATAAAAATGGATTAGAGTAATTACTCTAAATTTGCTTTTGCATAATTTTAACAAGGGATACGCGAGTGATTTCGACAAAAGCTGTAAAGCCTACTCTGCAACTTGCCTACGTTAAGCTCATGATGGATGTTGTTGGTCGTGGCTTAGTCATGGCAAGTCAAGTGGACACTGAAATACAAGAGGAAGTATCTAAATTTCCTGTTCACTTTGTACTTTCAATGAATGTTTTCCCAAATGGACCAGCATTTTTTGCTCGAGTCACAGAAGACAAACAGTTAGAGCTACTCAAAAGAGCTGAAAGAAAGCCAGACTTAACTATTACATTCAAACATGTAACTCATGCCTTTTTAGTATTTTCTTTTCAAGAAAGTACTGCTCAAGCATTTGCTAATGACCGAATGATTGCTGATGGGGATGTATCTGCTGCCATTCGCTTAGTACGCTGTCTAAATAAAATGGAATCTCTTATTTTACCTAAATTGGTTGCGTCTCTTGCAGTCAAAGAATACCCAACCGAACTCACCCTAAAAGAAAAATTCAACGAAGCTGCAAATATTTACTTAAAAGTAGCTAAGTCCTATTTCAAGCGGAGCGCATAACATGGCTAAACCATATTACGAATTCTTTTGTCCTGTAAAAGTCATTGCCGGTAATGCTGCGTTAGAACATATTCCGTTTGAACTTGCAACTTTAGGCGCAAAACGCCCGCTCATCATTACAGATAAAGGTGTGCGCGCAAATGGCTTACTCAACCCGATTGAAGCTGCATTCAGCACGACTGATGCTGTCATTGGTCATGTGTTTGATGATGTTCCACCAGACTCAAGCTTAGAAGTCGTTCGTCTTGCCGCAGAAGCTTATCGCAAGAATAAATGCGATGCGATTATTGCTGTAGGTGGTGGTTCAGTTATCGATACTTCTAAAGCAACTAACATTTTAGTATCTGAAGGTGGAGATGACTTACTTCAATATTCTGGTGCACACAACTTACCAAAACCATTAAAACCATTTTTCGTCATTCCGACTACATCAGGTACGGGATCTGAAGTAACTATGGTTGCTGTGGTTTCAGATACGCAAAAGAATGTTAAATTGGCATTTGCTTCTTATTACTTAATGCCACATGCAGCGATTTTAGATCCACGCATGACACTTACATTGCCACCTCATTTAACTGCAATGACAGGTATGGATGCTTTAACACATTGTGTTGAAGCATATACATGTATGGCTGCCAACCCACTTAGCGATGCTTATGCAAGTGCTGGAATTAAAAAGATTAGTGAAAACCTATTTAATGTGCTAGAAAATCCAAACGATTCACAAGGTCGTTTAGAACTAGCACAAGCCTCTACAATGGCAGGTATTGCATTTTCTAACTCAATGGTAGGCCTTGTACATTCCTTAGGTCATGCTTTAGGTGCTGTTGCTCACCTGCCCCACGGTTTATGCATGAATTTATTCTTACCCTATGTACTTGAATATAATAAACAGGTAAATGGCCAGAAAATTGGTGAATTACTATTACCATTAGCTGGTGCTGATATCTATGCACAAACTCCAGCAGCTCAACGTGCAGACAGAGCGATTGCAACAATTTTGGCAATGCGTGATCGTTTATTTACCTTAACCAAGTTACCACGTACTTTACGTGAAACTGGAAAAGTAACTGAAGCACAGCTCGATGAAGTTGCAGAAAAAGCACTAAATGACGGCTCAATTATTTACAATCCTAAAGAAGCAAGCCTGAAAGATATCCGAGAGATCTTACAAAAGGCATGGTAATTCGATAAGTTAAATCAAAAATTTTCCATAAGATCCTGATTTTTATATAAAATCAGGATCTTTTTTATAGATATGAATCTATATTCATCATTTTATTTGTAAATATGGCAAAAAATTTGCTAAAAAATCGATGAAAGTACTGACAATTTGCATCAATTTAGGATAGATTGGCGCACTTTATCTTTTTCTGTAGGGGGGATCGTTCGTCTCAAACGATCCTTAACACCAAGCTGATCCTTGATCAACGATTATGAGGATAACGCCGTTGACAACTATCTCTGGGACTCCGTCTGTAGTTAAGCTACAAAAAACGCTAGGTCTTTGGCATATTATTATTATTGGTTTAGCCTATATTCAGCCAATGACATTATTTGACACATTCGGTCTAGTTTCCGAAGAAAGTCATTACCATGTTCCAACTTCGTATATTTTTGCATTAATTGCCATTTTGCTAACATCGATTAGTTATGGACATATGATTAAGCGCTATCCATCTTCAGGTTCAGCTTATACCTATGCACAAAAATCCATTCATCCAAATGTTGGATTCATGGTCGGTTGGTCATCTTGGTTAGATTATTTGCTTTCACCAATGGTCAATATTATTTTGGCTGGTATTTATCTTGATGCATTATTCCCTACAGTCAATCATTGGGTATGGGTAATTGTATTAACCGCTTTCATGACCGGTGTTAACTTACGCGGTGCACGCTTTGTTGCCAATTTTAATAGCCTCATTGTATTTGTACAGTTACTCGTGATCGGCATATTTACTTATCTGGTCTATAGCAAATTACAAATGGGCTATAATGCAGAAGGCCCTATTACAGCAGCAACCCGTTATCAGTTATGGAGTTTAGAGCCTTTCTGGAATGAGTTGACATCCGTAGGGGCATTAGTCACTGGTGCAACATTACTTTGCTTCTCGTTTACTGGATTCGACTCTTTAAGTTCTTTAGCAGAAGAAACCAAAGATACTGAAAAAACCTTACCTAAAGCGATTTTCTTAACAGCACTTATCGCTGGTGTAATCTTTGTCATCAGTACTTACTTCATGCAAATTTACTTCCCACATGATCCTAAAAACTACTTTGAAGATGTTGCAGCAACACAGCCAGACATTTTATTACTTGTAGGTGGTTCATTATTTCAGTCATACGTTCTTGCTTTTGCAATTATTACTGTCATGGCATCTGGTATTTCAGCTCATGCAGGTGTATCGCGCTTGATGTATGCAATGGGACGTGATGGTGTAATCAATAAAAAAATCTTTGGTCATGTTAGTCCAAAGAACTATACGCCTTCATACAATATTCTTATTGTGGGTGTTGTAGCACTATCAGCAGGCTTCATGAGCTTAGATATTGTCATTTCAATGATTAGCTTTGGTGCGTTAACTGCGTTCACATTTGTTAATTTATCAGTGATTTCACGCTATGCTTTACGTGATGGCCGCACAAAGAATTTCAAAGATATTTTTAACTTTGTAATTATTCCACTTCTTGGCTTCTTCAGTATTTTCGCTCTATGGCTTGAGATTGAAGAGACAGCCTTGAAATATGGATTATGGTGGGCAATGTTCGGTATTTTATACCTAGGTTATAAAACTAAAGGTTTTAAATATCAAGCACCTCAACATAATGAACATGAATAACCACCCCTCATAAAAAAAGGCGCTTAAAGCGCCTTTTTTTATGGTCAAATTAACCAAAAATTTTGTTCACAATATTTTGTACACGTTGAGCATAAAGCTTTGCTGTTTCAAGGTCTCCAGTAGGGACTTCCTCTACACTTGCATCAGAAGGAGATTGAACTAAAAGTCCAACTGAACCACCTAAGTTATTTACATCTTCACGTGTTGCATCTTTTGTATTCGCTGGTAATAAACCAAGGCTTACCCAAATTCCACCATGTTGCGATGCTAGAGTCTGTAATTGAATAAGGGTAACCTGCTTATCCCCATTTAAGCTCGCGCTGTTTGTAAAGCCTGCAAATACTTTATCTTGCCAACCACGTGTAAACCAAACTTTTGAAGTTGCATCAGCAAACTTTTTAAATTGCCATGGTGCTGTACCCATATAAGTCGGAGCACCAAAAACAATCCCCTTCGCATCATTTAATGTCTGCCAATCTTGATCAGTAATATTACCTTCTTGATCAATTTGGATGAGCTGAGCATTAATTTCATTTGCAAACGTTTCAGCCACGACTTTAGTGTGGCCATAACCAGAGAAATATACAACCGCGATATTAGAGTTAGACATGGGAGCAAACCTTTGTTTTATTAAATTCCACTTTATGATATATTTTAGAAACTAGGTGTCAATTAGTTACTAACTGGTAACTATGGTAATTTTTTAAGAAATTAGCAGGTAAATAGTATGAATGAATGTCTAAAATATAATGTTTTTCAACAACATTGCCCTGCTCGTTTATTTTTTGAAAAAATTGCAGATAAGTGGGTTTTATTAATTTTAAATGTGCTTGAAGAGGAAACTCAGCATTTCAACTTGCTAAAAAAGAATATTCAAGGTATTTCACCTAAAGTCTTATCACAGAAGTTAAAAATGCTGGAAAGAGACGGTTTTATTGAGCGTAAAATTCAGAATACGTCTCCTATTCGTGTTGATTACTCACTCACTTCTCTGGGGCAAAATGTCGCTTCAATGGCGTTCCAATTAAAAGAATGGGCCGAAACCAATATTGAACAGGTTTTAGCAGCCCAAATGACTTATGATGAAAAAGTGCTAGAACAGGCTTAATTAGATTTATATAAAAAATAAGGCCACAACTGTGGCCTTATTCTTATTTAAAAACTATTAACTCATCCTAAGTTTTTAAAACCCTGCTGACGCCATGCTTCATAAACAATCACAGCCGTTGCATTAGATAAATTTAAACTTCTTGAGTTTTCAGCCATTGGCAAACGAATCCACTGTTGTTGTGGAAACATCAAGCGAACATGTTCAGGCAAGCCGCGTGTTTCCGGCCCCATCAGTAAAGCCACAGGTCGATTCAAATCAACTGTATGCGGAGTTGCAGAACCTTTAGTGGTGAGTGGAAAAACATGCTCGACACCTTTAGCTTTCAAGTCGGCAAGGCAAAGTTCTATGTTGTCCCAAATTTGCATACGTGCCCATTCATGATAATCAAGGCCTGCTCGTTTGAGCTTTTTATCATCCAATTCAAAACCTAAAGGCTTGACTAAATGTAACTGTGCACCAGTATTAGCACATAAACGAATGATATTGCCTGTATTGGCAGGAATTTCAGGCTCGTATAGGACAACATGAATCACAAATTTTCTCGACTTTAATAACCAGCAATAAACTCAAATGAACTTATTGCCATTTTAACTGTTCACGTAAATTCACCACTTCACCAATAATGGTTAAAGTCGGTGCTACGATATGATGTTCAGACACTTTTGTTGCGATATCAGCTAATGTTCCAACTACAACTTTCTGGTCTGGTGTGGTTCCTTTAGAGATTAAAGCTACCGGCATATCAGCACGTTGGCCATGAGCAATGAGTTGCTCACAAATACGCTCCAAACCAACTAGCCCCATGTATAAAACCAAAGTTTGATTTTCATAAACCAGTTCATTCCAAGGAAGTTCAGGTGAACCTTCCTTTAAATGCCCAGTCAAGAAACGAACACTTTGTGCATAGTCACGATGTGTTAATGGAATGCCAGCATAAGCTGAACAGCCTGATGCTGCTGTTATACCCGGTACAACTTGGAAAGTGACATTTGCCTCAACGAGCTCTTGAATCTCTTCACCACCACGCCCAAAGATAAATGGATCACCACCCTTTAAACGACAAACGCGCTTTCCTTTTTGAGCATATTCAACCAATAAGGCATTGATACTATCTTGGGGAACAGAGTGATTTGAACGGGCTTTACCGACATAAATTTTAGTCGCATCACGGCGACAAAGCTCTAAAATGGGTGCAGAAACAAGACGATCATAAATCACAACGTCGGCTTGTTGCATAAGACGTAATGCTTTTAGTGTCAGTAACTCTGGATCACCCGGTCCAGCGCCTACCAAATAAACTTCACCTTTAGGTGCAGTCCATTCTGTTAAGGCTTGCTGAATCAAACCATTTGCAACTTCTAAATTGTCATTGAAAACTTGTTCTTTCAATGGGCTAGCATAGAGGTTTTCCCAAAAAATCCGACGCTCATCTGGATTGGGAATTTTTTCTTTTACCTGCTTACGCCACTGACCAGAAAACTCAGCCAACTTACCCATGCCATGCGGAACAATTGTTTCTATTTGAGTACGAAGTTGTCTCGATAAAACTGGTGATGCACCATTTGAAGCGACAGAAATAATTAACGGAGAACGGTCAATAATAGCTGGAACCATAAAGCGACAATGTGGAATATCATCAACACTATTGACCAATAAATTACGCGCTTCACATTGTTCAAAAACAGCTTTATTCACTTGCGCATCATTAGTTGCAGCAATCACTAATCGATATGGTGTATTTAATATTTTTTCAGCAAAGGACTCGGCAAAATACTCTCCGCCTGTCGTTTTGACTAACTGTAAAAGCTGCTCTTCAATTGCAGGAGCAATAATATCGATTACTGCTCCCGCTTTGGCTAAAAGGTTTGCTTTGCGCAATGCAATATGCCCACCACCTACAATCAGACAATGTTGCTGTTGCAACTTTAAAGAGATTGGAAAAATATCCACCTTAAACCTCTACATTAATCATCTGATTTGGGTTAAGCAAAAACCGTGCACAATTTAGATGCAAAGCTTAGTCAATAAACGTTGCACCACCCATATATGGGCGTAATACCTCTGGAATCTCGATAGAACCGTCTTCACGTTGGTAATTTTCCATTACAGCAAGCAAAGTACGTCCCACTGCCAGACCTGAACCATTTAGTGTATGCACCAATTCGGTCTTCTTTTGATCCATTCTGTAGCGTGCTTTCATGCGGCGTGCCTGAAAATCACCCATATTAGAGCAGCTAGAGATTTCACGATAAGTATTTTGGCTTGGAACCCAAACTTCTAAGTCGTAAGTCTTAGTTGCACCAAAGCCCATGTCACCACCACAAAGCAAAATTTTGCGGTATGGCAGACCTAGTGCCTGCAAAATGCCCTCAGCATGTGCAGTAAGCTCTTCAAGTGCTTGCATAGATGTTTCAGGTTTAACGATTTGCACCATCTCAACTTTGTCAAATTGATGCTGACGAATTAAACCACGGGTATCACGTCCATAAGAACCAGCTTCACTACGGAAACACGGTGTATGCGCTGCATATTTTAAAGGCAAACGTTCGGTATCAATAATCTCATCACGAACGAAGTTAGTAACAGGAACTTCTGCTGTAGGGATGAGGTAATATTCTTTTTCGCCTTGAAGTTTGAATAAATCTTCTTCAAATTTTGGCAACTGACCAGTACCACGAAGTGAATCCGCATTGACCAAATAAGGCACGTAAGCTTCTGTATAGCCATTCTTTAAAGTATGGGTATCAAGCATGAACTGCGTTAATGCACGTTGTAGGCGCGCTAAAGAACCTTTCAATACGCTAAAACGTGAACCAGTCAACTTAGTAGCAGTTTCAAACTCTAAACCGCCCATCCACTCACCTAAATCAGTATGATCTTTGATTTCAAAATCAAACTGACGAGGCGTACCCCATTTTGAGATTTCAACGTTATCATCTTCATCTTTACCAGCAGGAACAGACTCATCTGGTAAGTTAGGAATACTCAACGCTTTTTGTTCAATCTCGTTTTGTAACTCTGACAAAGCAACTTCAGCAGCTTTGATTTCGTCACCAATGGCTTGCATACGCGCCATGATTTCAGAAGCATCACCACCGGATTTTTTAATCTGACCCACTTGTTTTGCACCGGCATTACGTTCTGCCTGCAATTTTTCAGTTTTTGATTGCAAATCTTTACGGCGAGTTTCTAAAGAAGCCCATTCTTGAACATCTAATTGAACACCGCGTTTTGCCAAAGCCGCATTAACGGCTTCAATATTATTTCTGAGTAACTTAGGGTCGATCATAATCAATCATAATATGGGTAAAAAACTGGCTATAGTGTAAGGCCTTAACACTAAAAAATATAGTGATCATCTTCATAACGAATAGCTTTCACACAATTCTTAGAACAGATCACTTATTTTAAAAGTTATAGTTTGGCACACTTGGCAAATACTCAGGTTTAATGAACTTACCCGCTTCAAAATATGGCAGTGTTAATTCAGACATTCCCTCTGCATATGAAGCTAGCTCATAAATTGGATAGACAAATACAATGCCATTAGCACCATAGTAGAAATTATCGCTTAGCTGAAGTTTTTCACGGCTAATATTATGTGCTTGAAGCCAATTTGTATTTGCTTCAAAAAGAGCATCAACCAACTGTTTTTCAACATCTGGCTTAATAAGCTCTTCAACAGTAATATGCTTTTTATTTAACAAATCAAAATTTACAAATTCTTGATGAGACATGCCGTGTGCTGCACCAGCTGAGTACGAATAAGTCTGTAATGCAAAGGTGGCAAGATTATAGTTTTGCCCTAAATAGCGAACATAAATTGCACTTTGACTTGAACTTGGTTCACCTTCAGGTACTTCAACTGGTTGATCAGCTAAATTTGCAAAAGCGTTCGGATCTGCTTTCTTTATACGATTAGTGAAGTAATCATTAATCCACTTATGGTTGGTTTGTACCGTTTGAAAGTCATACTCAGTACAACCATCTTCTAAGCAAACTTTTGATTTTGACAATTTTACTGGGATTACTTTTGCTTGAATTACAGGAACGCCCTCCTCTTTCGTTTCTTTAACTTTTGCAGTCGAAGCAGCCTGCTCTTCTTTGGCTGCCGACTTTGGTTGACAACCAGTCACAATTGCCATTGCAGCCATTAATGGAAGAATACAAATAATTTTCTTGTCGTAAAGTCGCATAATAATCCCCATGAATTTACCTCTAACACTATACAAAGCGTAAGAATAAGACGGGGTTAAAAAATGTATCTACCTCTCTTATATAAAAAAAAGCTACCTTTTACGGTAGCTTTTTTGAAGAGGCTTTAATTATTGGTCAATAACATCTGTACCTTTTGGCGGTGTAAAGTTAAAGACTGATGCAGGAATTGAAGCATTTACTTTAACGTTCTTAAAGCGTACATAGGTGGTTTGACCTAATGAGTCTTGTAATATCATAAGTGTAGGCGCTTTATTTGCTCCAAAGCTAATCGTTAAGCTTTGGAATGCCCCATCTTCTTTTTTAGGGAATAATGTGAAATAAAGTTTAGATTTATCGGGTTGTGTTACACGATAAGACTTCATGATTTGGTTGGTATTACCAGAGAGTAACAATGCTGGCGTATCTGCAACCTGATCATCTAAGCTTTGGCGGACCGCTTGTTGTAAATCTGGATCATAGATCCAAACTGTTTTTCCACTCGTTACAATAGTTTGTTTCGCAGGACTTACTGTTTCCCAATAAAATTTCCCCGGACGCTCAACTTTCATTGAGCCTTTAAATGTCTGGTTCATATGCTGTGCACTTAAACTCTTTTTCTGTACCACAGTTTTTGTATTGGCTTTAGTTGTTTGTTCAAAGTCGGCAGTCAAACGCTGTAAACCTGATAACTGATTAACCAGGTTCCCAATTGCCTGTTGCTCCGGTGCTGCTACAGGCGCAGCAAACACTGTAGTACTCATTACAGGAGCAAGCACTGACGCGCTAAGTGTAATAGCACACATAGTTTTACGAAGCATATTCATGTCATCACCTTTTTAGTTGCTGTAAGACAACTTACTCTCTTTCAAAGTTATAAAGCTGAGTAAGCTCTTAATTCAAGACTCATATTAACCGACAAACTCTGTGCTAATCATTGAGAAAATAAGATATTTTGTTATGTTATTCATGTTGTTTGTAGAATTTCATTCATCATGATGAAGATGAATAAAAATAAATCCCATAAAAAAAGCCCACAAAATGTGGGCTTTTTTCAAGCTAAAACTTATACAGTTTCAACTTTTACGTAGCGACGGCCAAATTGACCTTTCACTTCGAATTTTACTACGCCGTCAGCAGTAGCAAATAAAGTATGGTCACGGCCCATACCAACATTTGCACCAGCGTGGAACTCTGTACCACGTTGACGAACGATGATGTTACCAGCAGTTACAGCTTGACCGCCGTAAACTTTAACACCTAACATTTTTGGGTTTGAATCACGACCGTTCTTCGTCGATCCACCGGCTTTTTTAGTTGCCATGTCTCTTACTCCTCGTGATTAGCCTGAAATACCAGTAATTTTCAACTCAGTGAACCATTGACGGTGACCTTGTTGTTTACGGTAGTGTTTACGACGACGCATTTTGATAATGCGGATTTTGTCGTGACGACCATGACCAATCACTTCTGCAGTTACTTTAGCGCCAGCTACAACTGGAGCACCGATTTGAATGTTGTCACCGTTTACAACCATTAATACATCATCAAATGTAATAGTCGCACCAGATTCAGCTTTCAATAATTCAACTTTAAGGGTTTCGCCCTCAACTACACGGTGCTGTTTACCACCGCTTTGGATTACTGCGTACATAATGTACTCCAATCAGCCCGTGTCGTCGTGTCGATAAAGGGATATATCGATCTTAAAACGAACGCCACTGGGGTTATACAAGGCGACAGATTTTAAGTGAAATTTGATCAAACGACAAGTATTTTCTATATATGAGTAAAGCATGATCTCCTATTCTTACAAAATCAAACAGCTTGGACTGGAATTTAGCAGTTTTCATTGATTCTGAATGAAAATTAAAATACAGTTCCAAACACAAATTGCGTCAAGAACAAGTTGTATTAATGCTGATGTCATTAAATTTATTGTTTTGTCGGAAACATCGTATTTTGCTTAAATAAAGAACAAAAAACGCTTAAAAACAATAGAAATGATTAATATCAGCCACTTGTTAAGCTATGCAACACATCTTTAATTGATACACTAACGCCACTTATCTACCAATACGGGGTTTTTCTTCATATGGTCATCGATTTCAAGCAAGACATTCTTGCGCCTGTTGCTTCAGACTTCGCTGCGATGGATCACTTGATTAATGAAGGAATTAGCTCAAAAGTCGGTTTAGTCATGTCTGTCAGCAAACATGTCGTTGAAGCTGGCGGAAAGCGTATGCGCCCAATCATGTGCTTACTTGCAGCCCGTGCTTGTGGTTTAGATAACATGGCAAATGCACAACGTTTAGCTGCAATCATTGAAATGTTGCATACTGCGACACTGGTCCATGATGATGTGGTAGATGAATCTGGGCTTCGTCGTGGTCGTCCTACAGCAAATGCAACATGGAACAATCAAACAGCCGTTTTAGTTGGCGACTTCTTGATTGCGCGTGCTTTCGATTTACTGGTCGATTTAAACAACATGACTTTATTGAAAGACTTTTCAACAGGTACATGTGAAATTGCTGAAGGTGAAGTATTACAACTTCAATCGCAGCATCAACCAGATACAACTGAAGAAACTTATTTAAAAATTATTCATGGTAAAACGTCTCGCCTGTTTGAGCTGGCTACAGAAGGTGCTGCTATTTTGGCAGGGCAAGAAGCGTACCGTGAGCCATTAAGATTATTTGCAGGTCATTTTGGTAATGCATTCCAAATTATTGATGATATTTTAGACTACACCTCTGATGCTGAAACATTAGGTAAAAATATTGGTGATGATTTAATGGAAGGTAAACCAACTTTACCGTTAATTTCTGCATTAGCAAACTCAACAGGTGAAGAGCATGCGATTATTCGTCGCAGTATCGCGACTGGTGGAGTAGACCAACTATCTCAGGTCATCGAAATTGTACAGAAGTCTGGTGCTTTAGATTATTGCAACCAACGTGCCCAAGAAGAAACAGAAGCAGCACTGCAAGCTTTATCAAACCTACCCGATACACCGTATCGTCAGGCTTTGATTAACTTAACTCAGCTTGCGTTACATCGAATACAATAGATATTATTTTGCCTATGCATATAAATTTTTCAGATCATTTTTTAAAAATAGAGAAGCAGCTTGAGGATCCTCAAGCTGTCATTGATGAAAATCTACTTATTGAACTCGTCAATGCCGTCCGCCCATCCAACCCACAAGATACGGATGAAATTAAGAAAAAAATACAGGCTTTAATTGAAAGTCTTTTGCGCACACCTACAGCGCCCTTCTTACTACAAACTTTTTTATTACGTTTAATTAATCGCTATAAGCAAGTTAGTTTATATGCCGATAGCGGAATTTTGTCTTTAGATGGTTTCTGGAATCAGCTTGGACAAAGACTCGGAGCACATTTTTTACCGCTAATAGAAGACTCAAGCCAACTCAAAATATTAATTGGTAAAATTTTCTATTTAGAAAGTGACAAAATTTGGCTCAATAATATTGATGATGAAGATTGGTCAAATTTATTTAGTCTTATTGGACAAAGCCATAGTAATGTCGATGAAAAGCTAGTCATTCAAAGTGAAATGATTAAAGCCATTACAGTCTTATCTTATCGAATTAGTGGAATTGGTCTTTATCCCGAATTTATTAACGCTCAGCCAGAATTAACAGAATATGAGTCGCCATTTTTAGTTCAGAACCGTGAAATTATTGAGTTCATAGAAAAATATAAGAAACAAGAACATTCTGATCATGAGATTGCAGTTATTGCTCCTCCTGATGCATCACAAGCATTTGTTATGTTGGAACAATGTCGGGATGTCGTTTTAAAGATTCGTCGTGCGACCAAAAGAATTGGTGTTAGTTTAAGTTTGACTTATTTATTGTCATTACTTGAGCAATGTCTTGATCGAATTGAGTTATTACTTTATCTAGTTGTAGATAATACTCATGGAAAGTATGTTTCTTTAGGACATCTTATTTCTGATTTAACTAAGGCGCACTACAGCGAAAAAAGTGTCCGTTCTTTACTCAGCACGACCAGTGAACTCATTGCCTTTCAAGTAACAGAGAATGCCAGCCGAACAGGCGAACATTATGTAAGTACAGACACAAAAGGTTTTTGGGGGATGTATAAAGCTGCCGCTGGAGCAGGTGTCATTATTGCCTTTATGGCATCTTTAAAAATTCTTGCTGCAAGAATGACAATGGCTCCGCTTATGCAAGCCTTTACTTTCAGTATGAACTACTCTTTAGGTTTCATTCTGATTCATGTTCTGCATTTTACAGTTGCAACTAAGCAGCCCGCTATGACGGCTGCCGCACTTGCGGCAACAGTACAGCAACGTAAAGGCTCTAAAACGGCTCAAATTGCGGAGTTAGCGGCGCTTATTATTAATATCATCCGAACGCAATTTATTGCTATTTTGGGTAATATTTCAATTGCGATTCCCACTGCTGCGCTGATTACTTTTGCTTGGCAGTTTTATCTTGATGAACCGTTATTAACCCATACCAAAGCAACTTATCTTCTACACAGCCTAAACCCCTTCACGTCATTAGCTGTACCACATGCAGCAATTGCTGGAGTATGTCTGTTTTTGTCAGGTCTCATTGCAGGGTACTTCGACAACATGGCTGTTTATCGAAAAGTCGGGCCGCGTCTAAAAGCACACCGACGTTTACGGAATTTATTTGGACAAGAGCGTCTGAACCGTTTTGCAGAATATGTTGAACGTAATTTAGGAGCTCTCGCAGGTAATTTCCTGTTTGGTGTAATGCTAGGAAGTATGGGAACTATTGGCTTTATTTTGGGCCTACCTCTAGATATTCGCCATATTGCCTTTGCATCAGCTAACTTTATACAAGGTTTAATGACTATTAATGGTAGTCCAGATATTGGTCTGATTATCGTGTCTTTTCTTGGTGTGTTATGTATTGGTCTAACTAACTTATTTGTGAGCTTCACCTTAACGATTATTGTGGCATTACGAGCTCGCCGCGTTCGATTTGAACAATGGAAACCTTTAGCCAAGTTGGTTATGACCCATTTTTTAACTCGCCCGAGTGATTTTTTCTGGCCGCCAAAACAACCATTAGAACTTGAAGAAAATACGCCAATAAATAACGGAAAAAAGGCGGAACACTAACTTTTACTTTGTACACAGAATATGAATTTCGTCAATTTTGTTGTGATTGTTTTTCCAAATGTTAAAAAAAATTCAAAATGAATTTACGATGATCCATCAGGCTTGAAAAAAAGTGTACTGGCGAGTACACTTTTAACGGCTTTCAGTAGTGGACACTGCTTGAACAAGCAAAGGTATACAAATGCCCTATATATTGCTTTTTATTGGTTGTATTTTTTTAGGATTAGGTGTGCTTGGTCTTTTTGTACCAAGACTTCAATCTTTGGATCTTCTCACCGTTCAAATATTGAGTGAAAACCGTTCGGATTATCTTAACTTTATTACGACCTTTCTAGCACGTGTAGGTGGTATGCCTTTTGTATGTTTTTTATCCTTATTGGTGTGTATATATCAAGCATGGTATAAAAAATATATTACTGTTATTTTCATTAGCGTGGGTGTTCTTGGCAGTATCATCACGGGTTGGCTGCTCAAGTGGTGTGTTGACCGTCCAAGACCTCCACAGGTATATCATATTGTCGAAAGTTATGGTGCATCGTTCCCAAGTGCACATAGTGTTTATGCATCAACACTAGCTTGTATGGCAATGATAATGTTATGCCATAAGCCCAACACTAACTCTCCTTATATCATTTTGATTTCCTGTCTTTGGTTTATCTGCATGGGGCTTTCAAGAATATATGCTGGAGTTCATTTTCCAACAGATGTACTCGCCGGTTGGGGCATAGGTTTTATTTGGATTGCACTGCTTTGGCTCTGGTTATTACAAACACAAAGTAGGTTAAGTAGAAAACAAATATATTTTTAGATTTTATCTAAACGAGGTGGAACAATGATGTCGGCTAAGCTTTGGGCTCCTGCCCTTACTGCTTGCGCATTAGCAACAAGTATCGCACTTGTTGGTTGTAGCAAAGGCTCCGATGAGAAACAGCAAGCTGCTGCTGCTCAGAAAATGCCGCCTGCAGAAGTAGGTGTTATTGTTGCTCAACCACAAAGTGTTGAACAAAGCGTTGAACTCTCCGGCCGTACTTCAGCATATCAAATTTCTGAAGTTCGCCCTCAAACAAGTGGTGTGATTTTAAAACGCTTGTTTGCTGAAGGAAGTTACGTTCGTGAAGGACAGGCTCTATATGAACTGGATTCTCGAACTAACCGTGCAACGCTTGAAAATGCAAAGGCTACCCTTTTACAACAACAGGCAAATCTAGCTTCACTACGTACTAAGTTAAACCGTTATAAGCAACTTGTTTCAAGTAATGCTGTATCTAAACAAGAATATGACGACTTACTTGGTCAGGTAAATGTTGCCGAAGCACAAGTTTCTGCTGCAAAAGCGCAAGTAACGAATGCAAATGTTGATCTTGGCTACTCTACAATTCGCTCACCAATTTCTGGTCAGTCTGGACGTTCTTCTGTAACAGCTGGTGCTTTAGTGACTGCCAACCAAACTGATCCTTTAGTGACGATTCAACAGTTAGATCCAATCTATGTTGACATTAACCAGTCTAGTGCCGAGTTATTACGTTTACGTCAACAACTCAGCAAAGGTAGTTTGAACAATAGTAACAACACGAAAGTGAAATTGAAGCTCGAAGATGGTTCAACTTACCCAATCGAAGGACAACTTGCTTTCTCTGATGCTTCTGTAAATCAGGATACAGGAACGATTACTTTACGTGCCGTATTCTCGAACCCGAATCATCTGTTACTTCCAGGCATGTATACCACTGCACAGATTGTTCAAGGTGTAGTTCCTAATGCTTACCTGATTCCTCAAGCTGCAATTACACGTTTACCTACAGGTCAAGCGGTAGCAATGCTTGTTAATGCTAAAGGTGCTGTTGAGAGTCGTCCTGTTGAAACCTCTGGTGTTCAAGGACAAAACTGGATTGTGACTAACGGTCTTAAAGCTGGTGATAAAGTGATTGTTGACGGTGTTGCCAAAGTTAAAGAAGGGCAAGAAGTTTCAGCAAAACCTTACCAAGCTCAACCAGCGAATCCACAAGGTGCAGCTCCAAATGCGACAAAACCGGCTCAATCAGGTAAACCTCAAGCAGAACAGAAAGCATCTAATGCATAAGGGGTAGATTGAATGGCACAATTTTTTATTCATCGCCCCATTTTTGCGTGGGTGATTGCATTAGTCATTATGTTGGCGGGTATTCTCACGCTAACAAAAATGCCTATTGCACAGTATCCGACGATTGCACCACCGACAGTTACAATTGCTGCAACTTATCCTGGTGCATCTGCTGAGACTGTTGAAAACACTGTAACCCAGATCATTGAACAACAAATGAATGGTCTAGATGGTTTACGCTACATTTCATCTAACAGTGCTGGTAACGGTCAGGCCTCTATTCAATTAAACTTTGAACAAGGTATTGATCCAGATATTGCACAGGTTCAGGTTCAAAACAAACTACAATCTGCAACTGCGCTTTTACCTGAAGATGTACAGCGTCAAGGTGTAACAGTTACTAAATCTGGTGCAAGCTTCTTGCAAGTTATTGCATTCTACTCACCAGATAACAGCCTTTCTGACTCGGACATTAAAGACTATGTAAACTCATCAATTAAAGAACCACTTAGCCGTGTTGCTGGTGTGGGTGAGGTAACAGTCTTTGGTGGTTCATACGCAATGCGTATTTGGCTTGATCCAGCTAAGTTAACCAGTTATCAACTTACTCCGAGTGATATTGCAACAGCTTTACAAGCGCAAAACTCACAAGTAGCGGTAGGTCAATTAGGTGGTGCACCAGCTGTACAAGGTCAGGTGCTTAACGCAACAGTGAATGCTCAAAGTTTGCTGCAAACACCCGAACAGTTTAAAAATATCTTCTTGAAGAACACAGCATCTGGTGCTGAGGTTCGTTTAAAAGATGTTGCGCGTGTAGAGTTAGGTTCTGATAACTACCAGTTCGATTCGAAGTTTAATGGTAAACCTGCTGGTGGTCTTGCAATTAAAATTGCAACTGGTGCCAACGCACTTGATACCGCAGAAGCAGTTGAGCAACGTTTATCTGAACTACGTAAGAACTATCCAGCGGGTCTTGAAGACAAACTGGCTTATGACACAACTCCATTTATTCGTCTGTCAATTGAAAGTGTTGTACACACATTAATTGAAGCGGTAATTTTGGTATTCATTGTCATGTTCTTGTTCTTACAGAACTGGCGTGCAACGATTATTCCAACACTTGCTGTACCTGTTGTTGTGTTAGGTACATTCGCTGTTATTAATATCTTTGGCTTTTCAATTAACACCTTAACCATGTTCGCCATGGTATTGGCAATTGGTCTTTTGGTCGATGACGCCATCGTTGTAGTCGAAAACGTCGAACGTGTTATGAGTGAGGAGCATACCGATCCGGTCACGGCGACGTCACGATCAATGCAACAGATTTCTGGCGCGTTAATTGGTATCACGAGCGTATTAACAGCTGTATTCGTACCAATGGCATTCTTTGGTGGTACCACTGGTGTAATTTACCGTCAATTCTCGATTACCCTTGTAACAGCAATGGTTCTATCGTTAATTGTAGCGTTAACATTTACACCGGCACTTTGTGCAACCATTTTAAAACAGCATGATCCTAACAAAGCACCAAGCAATAATATTTTTGCTCGTTTCTTTAGAGGCTTTAACAATGGTTTTGACCGCATGTCGCATAGCTACCAAAATGGTGTTAACCGCATGCTTAAGGGCAAAATCTTCTCTGGCGTGCTTTACGCTGTAGTTATTGCTTTATTAGTGTTCTTGTTCCAAAAACTCCCATCTTCATTCTTACCAGAAGAAGATCAGGGTGTGGTCATGACACTTGTTCAATTACCGCCAAATGCAACGCTTGACCGTACAGGTAAAGTGATTGACACCATGACAAACTTCTTCATGAATGAAAAAGATACTGTGGAATCGATTTTCACCGTTTCGGGCTTCTCATTCACAGGTGTGGGTCAAAATGCTGGTATCGGCTTCGTTAAATTGAAAGATTGGAGTGAACGTACTTCACCAGAAACTCAAATTGGCGCATTGATTCAGCGTGGTATGGCATTGAACATGATCGTTAAAGACGCATCTTACATCATGCCTTTACAGCTTCCAGCAATGCCTGAACTCGGTGTAACAGCCGGATTCAACTTGCAACTTAAAGATTCAAGTGGTCAAGGCCATGAGAAACTTATTGCTGCACGTAATACGATCTTAGGTTTGGCTGCACAAGATAAACGTCTTGTGGGTGTTCGCCCTAATGGTCAAGAAGATACACCTCAGTATCAAATTAATGTAGACCAAGCTCAAGCTGGTGCCATGGGTGTGAGTATTGCCGACATTAACAATACAATGCGTATTGCATGGGGTGGCTCATACATTAACGACTTCGTTGACCGTGGCCGTGTGAAAAAAGTTTATGTTCAAGGTGATGCGGGTAGCCGTATGATGCCTGAAGACTTAAACAAGTGGTATGTACGTAATAACAAAGGCGAAATGGTACCGTTCTCTGCATTTGCTAGTGGCGAATGGACATATGGTTCTCCACGTCTTGAACGTTATAACGGCGTGTCATCGGTTAACATTCAAGGTACACCTGCACCTGGCGTGAGCTCTGGTGACTCGATGAAAGCAATGGAAGAAATTATTGCTAAGTTACCATCTATGGGCTTACAAGGTTTCGACTATGAATGGACAGGTTTATCACTTGAAGAACGTGAGTCTGGTGCTCAAGCTCCATTCTTATATGCGCTTTCATTGTTAATCGTTTTCCTTTGCTTGGCTGCATTGTATGAAAGCTGGTCTATTCCGTTCTCGGTTTTACTTGTAGTACCACTCGGTATTATTGGTGCAATCGTATTAACTTACTTGGGTATGATTATTAAAGGAGATCCAAATCTCTCAAATAACATTTACTTCCAGGTAGCGATGATCGCGGTAATCGGTCTTTCTGCAAAAAATGCGATCTTGATTGTTGAGTTCGCAAAAGAGCTGCAGGAAAAAGGTGAAGACCTCATTGATGCAACTTTACATGCTGCAAAAATGCGTTTACGCCCAATTATCATGACTACCCTTGCCTTCGGTTTCGGTGTACTTCCGCTTGCCCTTTCAACAGGTGCAGGTGCTGGAAGTCAGCACTCTGTTGGTTACGGTGTACTCGGTGGCGTACTCAGTGCAACGTTCTTAGGTATCTTCTTTATCCCTGTATTCTATGTGTGGATTCGTAGTATCTTTAAGTACAAACCAAAAACCATAAACACTCAGGAGCATAAATCGTGATGCAAAACGTATGGTCTATTTCAGGTCGTAGCATTGCGGTATCTGCACTTGCGCTTGCTTTGTCAGCTTGTCAAAGCATGCGCGGCCCAGAACCAGTCGTGAAAACCGATATTCCACAAAGCTATGCATATAGCGCTTCTGGTACGTCTATTGCTGAACAGGGTTACAAACAGTTCTTTGCTGACCCTCGTTTGCTCGGAGTGATTGATTTGGCACTTGCCAACAACCGCGACTTACGTACAGCAACGCTCAATATCGAACGTGCTCAACAGCAATATCGAATTACACAGAACAATCAGCTTCCAACAATCGGAGCAAGTGGTAGTGCAATTCGTCAGGTTTCTCAAAGCCGTGATCCGAATAACCCCTACTCTACTTATCAAGTAGGTCTGGGTGTAACTGCCTATGAGCTTGATTTTTGGGGCCGCGTACGTAGCTTAAAAGATGCTGCATTAGATAGTTATCTTTCAACGCAAAGCGCACGTGATTCGACTCAAATCAGTCTAATCAGTCAAGTGGCTCAAGCATGGTTGAACTATTCTTTCGCAACTGCCAACTTAAGACTTGCAGAGCAAACACTTAAAGCACAGCAAGATTCTTACAATCTCAACAAAAAACGTTTTGATGTGGGTATCGATAGTGAAGTTCCACTACGTCAGGCACAGATTTCTGTAGAAACTGCGCGTAATGATGTAGCGAACTACAAAACACAGATTGCTCAAGCACAAAACTTGTTGAACTTGTTAGTAGGTCAACCAGTTCCACAAAACTTGTTACCAACCCAACCTGTAAAACGCATTACGCAACAAAATGTATTTACAGCGGGTTTACCAAGCGACTTACTTAACAACCGTCCAGATGTAAAAGCTGCTGAATATAACTTAAGCGCTGCTGGTGCGAATATCGGTGCTGCAAAAGCACGTTTATTCCCAACCATTAGCTTAACGGGTTCTGCAGGTTATGCATCAACTGACTTAAGTGATCTATTTAAGTCTGGTGGTTTTGTATGGTCAATTGGTCCAAGCTTAGACTTACCAATCTTTGACTGGGGCACTCGTCGTGCCAATGTGAAAATTTCTGAAACTGATCAGAAAATTGCATTGTCTGATTATGAAAAATCAGTTCAGTCTGCGTTCCGCGAAGTTAATGACGCGCTTGCAACTCGTGCCAACATTGGTGAGCGTTTAACAGCTCAACAACGTCTAGTAGAAGCAACTAACCGCAACTACACACTTTCAAATGCCCGCTTCCGTGCCGGTATTGATAGTTACTTGACTGTTCTTGATGCACAGCGTTCATCTTATTCAGCAGAACAAGGTTTGTTATTGCTTCAACAAGCAAACTTAAACAACCAAATCGAGTTATACAAAACTCTAGGTGGTGGTTTAAAAGCAAATACTTCAGATACAGTGGTTAATCAACCATCTAGTGCTGAACTTAAAAAACAATAAGTTTTAAATAACTTATTCATAAAAGCTCACTTCGGTGGGCTTTTTTATTGCAACTCATCTGAATATTTTTTATCTTGAAACCTTAAGAATTTAGATTGATAAAAAACAATGTTATTAAGTAATTTAGAAAGTGTTCCAGGCCACCAGATTGTAAAGCAGCTGGATGTTGTTTACGGAAGTACCGTTCGTAGTAAGCATGTTGGCCGTGACTTGATGGCAAGTTTAAAAAATATCGTGGGTGGCGAACTGACGGGTTATACCGAATTATTAGAAGAATCTCGCCAAGAAGCCATGCAGCGTATGATTGTAAAAGCCCAACAGCTTGGTGCGAATGCAATTGTGGGTATTCGCTTTTCAACTTCCAATATTGCACAAGGTGCTTCTGAGTTATTTGTGTATGGCACAGCAGTGGTTGTGCAGCCTCAAGCACCTCATCTACCCGATCCATTTAATGCATAGGTAGAAAATGGACAATCTTATTTTTCAGCTTGTTATTTTTCTCATTCTTTTCAGTATTGGTTGGGCTTTTGGCCGCCATATTGAACGAAAACATTTGAATGAACTTCTAGAAAAAGAGCAAAAATTTGCCCATATCAGAATTGATACCAATCGTTTTGCAACAAGTGATCAGCTAGGCCACTTTATTAGCAGTAATGTTGTGATTTCTCATGATTACTTTAAATATGTATTGGCATCTATAAAAAATGTTTTGGGCGGAAGACTGACCAGTTATGAAAGTATTGTTGAGCGTGCTCGCCGAGAGGCAATTGTACGTTTAAAACAACAAGCTCAAAGTGTCGGTGCTACTCATATTATGGGAGTTCGGTTGAGTACAACCGAACTTGGTATGCAAGGCGGAATGGTCGAAGTTTTTGCTTATGGAACAGCAGTTAAAGATTAATACTGCCCAACCTCAGAAAAATGAATACGTGGATTGCCAATATTTTTAGTTAAATGTTGGCAAATTCGGGTAATTTTCCAGTGGTCTTGTTGTTTCGCCAAAGTAAAATAATAACGACCAAAAGAATGAAAATAATCATTTTCTGAAAAACGATAAATTTGATAATTACATTCTAGCCATGCTTGATCTTGTTCAATTCGAACCAGAGGATTGCTCAAATTGTGCTGTAGTCGCAAATGGGATAAAGCTTGTTGCCGAGAACCTTTATATTCATGACAAGACACGACACATAAAGGCTCTCCTCTAAATTGGAAATAGTCCACCTCAAGTTGATCTGCCAACAACTCATCAAAAGCATCCCAATTTTTCTGATCAAAGACCAATTGAAAACGCGTGACGACTTCTAAAATACGGTGATAATCCTGATCCATGGTGAACCTTCTATGCGGTTTTTTCACCAATTTAGCACGGCAAAATCGCTTTTTTATTTTACTTTTGTTTTCCGAATCATTTTATAAAGAAGTTTTGGTGACATCCGAGAAACCATCACACCTAGTTTTTCTTTGGCCCCACCCACAACAATATATTCTTGACCCTGTACTAACGCTTTTACAGCTTGCTCAGCAAAAACATCTGCCTCTAAACCATTTTCAATTGCTTCGTCTTGATGGCCCTGAGGTTCCCCTGCGCCATTGAGCGCATTAAAAGAAACATTGGTTTTTACGAAGCCAGGGAAAATAACTGAAACTTCGACACCTTGATCTGAGACCTCAGCACGTAAACTATTTGCCCACATGTGAATTGCCGCTTTAGCAGCCGAGTAAGTTGCACGGTACTGCGTACCTAATAAACCCGCTACACTCGACACAAATACAACTCGGCCAGACTTTTGTTTTAGCATAGTTGGTAATACGGTTTTGGTGAGTGCGACTTGTGAGAAATAATCGACTTCCATAATGGCGCGTTCGGTTGCCATTGTCGTGTCTTGAATCAAAGCGCGTTGGCTTAAACCTGCATTATTAATAAGCCAGTCAATTCGGCCTTTGGCTTTTAAAATCTGCTCATAAGCCTCTTGAACCTGCTTTTCATCCGTAATATCTGCAACTACCGACAAATGCTGGTCTGGATGCAGTAAACCAACACGAACCTCTTCTAACTCTTCAAAGCGACGTGAAGTTAAAATCACTTGAGCACCTTGCAGAGCCAACTCACCAGCTAAAGCTTTACCTAATCCAGAAGATGCTCCCGTAATCCATACCACTTTATTTTGCAAAGTATCAAGTTTGGCCATTTTGACTTCCTATTATCTTTTTAAATTATGCTGCTTGGTGCATGAAGGCCAAAAAGTGATTGATATAGTGAGTTGCGGTCGTTTGATCAACCTGCGTCCCCAATTTTTCCAAACGTTTATAGCCCAAATGCGTTGTCATATTAATGACCCCATTTAAGGTTTTATCGACAACCAAATTAAATTTTAAACGTTTTTTAGGTTCACGTACTAGGCTTGTTACGCCTAAATCCACAATTTGAATTAAGGTTTGAAAAGCTTTTTCTACGCTTTGCATATTACCCTCACGTATTTGTTCCGTCAGTGTTTGGGCCTGTTGCACAAGTTGAGGTGTGATCGGGTATGTAATATAAACCTCTTGCTCACGCTCTTTCATGAGTGACGTCATATAATCCACTAAAGGTAAAAGTCGTTCATTACCAAAAAAAGAGACTGACCAAGGCATATACTTTCGGAAAGTATCTAAAATTTGCTGTAAAACTTTCTCGGACTCGTGGCGCTGTTTATCAGTCATGGCTGAATTGCCTTGCTCATTCTTTAATAATACAGAGAACACTTGCTCAATAATTTCACAAGAAAGATCAGACAATACATCCCCCAAAACTTTTGCCTGACTTTGGCTTACCCCATCATGCAGTTTTTGCCGAATAGCCTCGAATTGGGTATAAGTTGAATCGGAAATTTTCAAAAAAACTTCATAACTCATCAGTAGCATCCTTTTTCAATTCTTTTGTAATTTTTGTGCCGTGTCGCCACACGATTAAATTGTGATCCATCTTTCATAAATCTACCGTTTTTTGAAAAAAATACAAAACCGTTTATCTGTTTTCAGCACATTAATTTCGAGGCATTTTTTTGCTACAATAGATGCAATTTTTTATGCATATTCGATCTAAGCTACTATGACTGACGCTCAAACTGCTCAAAATATTGCAACCACATACGATCCAACCGAGATCGAAAAGAAGTGGTACAAAACGTGGGAAGAACAAGGTTACTTCAAACCTTCTGGTCACGGTGAATCATTCTGTATCATGATTCCGCCACCAAACGTCACTGGTAGTTTGCACATGGGCCATGGTTTTAACAATGCCATTATGGATGCCCTCACCCGTTATAACCGCATGATGGGTAAAAACACTTTGTGGCAACCAGGTACAGACCATGCTGGTATTGCAACTCAAATGGTTGTTGAGCGTCAACTGGGCTTACAAGGCGTAACTCGTCACGACTTAGGCCGTGAAAAGTTCATCGAAAAAGTTTGGGAATGGAAAGAACAATCTGGCGGCACGATCACTAAACAAATTCGTCGCTTAGGTTCTTCGGTAGACTGGTCACGTGAACGCTTCACGATGGACGAAGGTTTATCAAACGCAGTTAAAGAAGTATTCGTTCGTTTACATGAAGACGGTTTAATTTACCGTGGTAAGCGTCTTGTAAACTGGGACCCTAAACTTCAAACAGCACTTTCTGACCTTGAAGTAGAAAGCAAAGAAGAAAAAGGCTCACTTTGGCATTTTAAATATTTCTTTGAAGACAAATCAGTTAAAACTCAAGACGGCAAAGACTATTTAGTGGTTGCAACAACTCGTCCTGAAACTTTACTCGGTGATACTGCGGTTGCTGTTCATCCTGAAGATGAGCGTTATGCACACCTTGTTGGTAAAAATATTGTATTACCAATTACGGGTCGTTTAATTCCAATCGTTGCTGACGACTACGTTGAAAAAGACTTCGGTACTGGCTGTGTAAAAATCACGCCTGCTCACGACTTCAATGACTATGACCTAGGTAAACGCAATAGCTTACCAATCATTAATATCTTCAACAAAAATGCCGAAGTTTTAGGTGAGTTTGAATATATTGCCAAAGCTGGCGAACAAATTTCTAAAACCATTACTGCACCTGCGGAATATGCTGGTTTAGAGCGTTTTGAAGCACGTAAAAAATTAGTTGCTCAAGCTGAAGCTGAAGGCTGGTTAGATCAAATCCAACCGTATGACTTAAAAGCTCCACGTGGCGACCGTTCAGGCGTGATCATTGAGCCATTATTGACTGACCAATGGTACGTAAAAATTGCGCCTCTTGCTGAACCTGCAATTGAAGCAGTTCAAGATGGTCGCATTAAGTTTGTTCCAGAACAATATAGCAACATGTACATGGCGTGGATGCGTGACATTCAAGACTGGTGTATTTCACGTCAGCTTTGGTGGGGTCACCGTATTCCAGCTTGGTACGATGCAAATGGCAACATCTATGTTGGCCGTAACGAAGAAGAAGTCCGCGCGAAAAATAACATCGCTGCTGATGTTGAACTTAAACAAGACGAAGACGTTCTTGATACATGGTTCTCTTCTGCGCTTTGGACATTCTCAACTTTAGGTTGGACTGGCGATGCGAAGCAAGACGATGTAAATGATTTCTTAAAAACTTTCCATCCAACAGATGTATTGGTGACGGGTTTTGACATCATTTTCTTCTGGGTTGCCCGTATGATCATGATGACCCTTCACTTCATGAAAAATGAAGACGGTTCATCTCAAGTACCATTCAAGACTGTTTACGTTCACGGCTTGGTGCGTGATGGTGAAGGTCAAAAAATGTCTAAGTCTAAAGGTAACGTACTTGACCCATTAGACTTGATTGACGGTATTGATTTAGAAAGCTTAGTTGCAAAACGTACAACTGGCCTAATGAACCCAAAAGATGCAGCGAAGATTGAAAAATCAACACGCAAAGAGTTCCCAGAAGGCATCAATGCTTATGGTACTGACGCAGTTCGTTTCACATTCTGTGCGCTTGCAAACACGGGTCGAGACATCAAGTTCGATTTAAAACGTGTTGAAGGCTACCGTAACTTCTGTAACAAAATCTGGAACGCAACTCGTTTCGTTCTGATGAATGTTGAAGGTCAAACTGTTGGTCAAGAGGCCCGCCCTGATCTTTGGGAACTTCCAGAACAATGGATCATCAGCCGTCTACAAAAAGCGGAAGCTGCTGTACATCAAGCGTTCGCAACGTACCGTTTAGACCTTGCTGCACAAGCGATTTACGACTTTATTTGGAATGAATACTGTGACTGGTACGTTGAGTTAACTAAACCAGTTCTGAATGATGCAGAAGTGTCTGAAGAGCGTAAAGCTGAAGTACGCCGTGTATTGCTTGCAGTCATGGAAGCTTCATTGCGTTTGGCTCATCCGCTTATGCCATATTTGACAGAAGAAATCTGGCAGACTCTTGCACCAATGCTTGGTCAAGGCGGCCCAACGATTATGACTGCTCAATACCCTATTCCTGAGCAAGCAAAAATCAATGAACAAGCTGAAGCAGATATGCAATGGCTTCAAGGTTTGATTGGTGCCGTACGTAACATCCGTGGTGAGTTGGGCTTAGGTAATGCGCGCTTGTTGCCAGTATTACTTCAAAACACATCTGATGCTGAACGTGAACAAATTATTCGTATTGAAGCATTGTTCAAAGCATTGGCTAAAGTTGAAAGCATTGAGTTCTTGAATAAAGACCAAGAACCACCTTTATCTTGCTCTAGCGTTGTAAGCCATGCATCGGTATTTGTACCAATGAAAGGCTTAATTGACCCTAAAGCTGAACTTGCTCGTTTGCAAAAAGACTTGGATAAAATCCAAAAGCAACACGACCAAATCGCGGGCAAACTTGCAAACGAAGGCTTTGTATCTAAAGCACCGGCAGCAGTAGTTGAAGGTGAAAAAGCGAAGCTTGCTGAGTTTGCAGCTCAGTTAGAGAAAGTTAAAGCGAATATGGAACAGATTGCTGCGCTCTAATCTTTAAAGTTCACAATTTAATCTGTAGTATAAAGGGCTGATTATTCAGCCTTTTATACTTTTTTAAAATGAAATATATCCAAAAAATTAGTGCAGAGCTAGACTTTATACAGCATTCTATTAATATTGATTTAAATGAACGAAATTTAATATTAACTGGAAAAAATGGAGTAGGAAAAACTAGATTCTTAAATCAATTAAATAATACAATATTAAGTAAACTTATTAATGAAATTCCTCATATTTCTCAGCATCATTACATGCAAAAAATTAATATTATAAATATTTTAAAATTAGAATTATCTCATTTAGAAAATAATATTGAATATATAAATCATATAAATAATAATTTAAATTACTCACATACTCTAAGTTCTTTAGAGGGATTATTAGGTCAAACAGATTGTTATAACCCTCATGAAACAACAATATTTATAAAGAAAGCAACAGAATTAAAAAATATAATATTAGAATATAAAGAGTTTTTACAAAAGAAGAATCCCAATCTTTTGTATACACATTCAGAAATATATACTATTGACCATCTTTTTAGTGAAATAGACTCTAATTATAATCAAGAAAATATTAGTTTAGTTGTTACTGGTATAGGGAATCTAAACCAGAATATTCAAGCCTCAAAGGTTACTTTTAATTTTTTTCCGGCACATAGACAATCTCAAATTACATCTACCACAAATACTAGTGATCTAAATCAATATATTAATAGTGCAAGACATGAATATTCATCAAAATTAGGACAACATTTAGAACAATATTTATTAAATATTAGAATTGAGAAATCTTTAGCGCTTTCAGAGGAAAATGACCAAAAACATGCTGAACAAATTGATGCTTGGTTTAAAAAATTTGATGAAGATCTAAAATTTTTATTTGAAGATGAATCCACAGAGTTAAAATTTGAATACAAAGAAAGGAAATTTAGTCTTAAACAATCTCATCGCGAATTTACTTTCCAATCCTTATCATCTGGATTCACAGCAATATTTGATATTTACAGTGATTTATTAATGAGGTCTAGACTTTTAAATGTTCTGCCTAATGAACTAAATGGTGTAGTTCTAATTGATGAAATTGATGCTCATTTACATATTTCACTTCAAAAGAAAATCCTACCATTTCTTACGAAATCATTTCCTGAAGTTCAATTTATTGTAAGTACGCATTCCCCTTTTGTGATTACTTCAACAAATAATGATACTGTAGTTTATGATATTTCTAGTGGTGAATTTTTTGAAGAAGATTTAAGTCTTTATTCTCATGAATCTATAATAAAAGAACTCTTTCATGTAAAGGAAGAAAATAAAAATATTAAAGTACTGTCAGATCAGCTTTTACAATTCATTGAATCAGAAAACTTAACTCAAGACCTAAATGCAATTCAAGAATTATTAAATAAAATTAATAAAGATTTTGAAAAGCTATCAGTAGAACTACAACTCCAGTATATAGTTGCTAAAAATAAACTTGCTAAATTAAAACATGAGGGAAACTAATTCATGTTTTCAGTTACTCGACCTGCTAATTTTCCTAAAAGTTTAACAAAATCTACTAAAGACTATCGCGCCGCAGATGTTGTTGAAGTACTTCAAGATATATTCTTTGCAAAATGTTATCTATGTGAGAGACAAGGATTTCCTGATGTAAATATCGAACATCGTGACCCTCATTTAGGTGATGAAACAAAAAAATATGACTGGCATAACCTTTTTTACGCCTGTGTAAGATGTAATAGTATTAAAGGTGATACACATATAAATATTTTGGATTGTTGTCAATCTATTGATGTATCACAAGCAATTGAGTTGCATTGCCCTCTTGCCAATAATGAAGCTCATAAAATAACTGTACAGCTAGGAAATTTGCCTGATAGTTTAGAGATTTCATCAACTATTGAGCTTCTTAACAGATGCTTTAATGAAACAAATACTGCATTAAGAGGGATAAGTAGGCATTCTTTAATAAAAGAAATTCAAAAATATCAAATTCAATTATGTATTTTGAAAAATAAACTACTTTATCCAGAATTACCTTTAACATCTAAAGCAAAAACTGAAATTCTCGAACAACTTAAAGCTATGTGTGACAAGGAGTTTCCGTTTTCTGCATTTTGGAAATGGGCTATTACTCGTGATGATGACCTATCTAAAATAGTAGGTAATGTATTTTAAATATTTTTACGCCTCTCCTTCGAGAAAATGAGCATCACGACCATAAAAGGAGAGGTACTTTTTTTAAGATCAAAGCACCCCATACCCCAACAACATCTTTACCCCACTCACTTTTTTCATATGCTTTAAACGCTCCTTTTCCCACTTCACCTGCTGCTTTAGCTCAGTGCAGTCAGCCTCTACAGCTTTATAAACATCACTAATATGTACATGCTCTGCTTTTACATTTTTTGCTAATTGAAAAGAATCTAAAATCTCAGCAATTTGGCTTTCAAGCTGCTGACTTTGTGCATCCAAAGCGAGTTTATAAAACCGCAACTGCTCAGCAGATAATTCTTTAGCGCCTAGCCCTTTATTCTGTTCAAGCTGTAACTGGAGTTTGAGTAAATAAAACAAATCCTGCTTTTCGTAGGCCTGACTTGCCTGTTGAAACAGCTCGGTTTTTTCTAATTTTTTAGTTTCATCTTGCTCACGGTCTGGGTGAATCATCGCGGCAATTTTTAAATAAACTGTTTTGAGTGACTGCGATGCCATTTGCTCAGCTTGTTCACGTTTCTGTTGCTGTTTTTGCCGTTTGGCTTGTTCACGCGTTTGTTGTTGCTCAGCCGCATACCGTTCAAAGTCTTCTTCTAAATCTGCACGTTGATCAACGCTTTCTTCATATTCAGATTTTATTGACTGAACTTTTCTATTCTTTTTTACCGATTCCCCTGCATGTTGCTGATAAAAGGTATCGATCTGCTTTACCAGCTCCAACTGTTCAGCAGATAGCATTTTGGAGCGCTTCAATATTTGTGCAAGCTGAGCAATTTTTTCATCCAACTGTTGTATATCTGCTTTAGAAAACTCATGGCTATGTAACATATTCCAAAGTTGGTCCAACTGCTGAAATAAGACCTCATGCAAATCGCCATACACAGGCATCAGTTTTTGCCGTATGTGCTGTTGAATCTCGGCTTGTGCATTTTGCCATATGCTCAGACTAACTTTTTGCTGCTCTATTTTATCAATCAGGCGATTCAGTTTTTTCTGCTGTGCAGACGGTTCAGACCTTTGCTGCAAGCTTACTTTGAGATCGAAGGACATACTCATCCACCTGAAAAAGAAAAAAGTGTAGCAATAATCAGATGAGGAAGGTAGCTAAGCATTCTTTAAGTCAGAATCAGCCTATTCATTTTTAGAAAATAGAATGTGACTTGCCCAAACTTTATATTTTAAGAAATCCACCAAATCACTAATGGCAAAGTCACGGCAGCACATAAGGTTTGAAAGCTAATCACGGCTGCCATAAGCTGACTATCACCACCCAAAACTTTGGTTAAAATGTATGAAGCGGAAGCAGTCGGTAGCGCAAAGAAAATGACTAAAATTTGTGTTTGCAAATTTGGTAAATCAAACCACATGCAGACCGCATAAGCCAAGGCAGGCACTGCTAAAAGTCGCGCAAATGTATCTGCTGCCAATACCACAATGTCTTTTTTAATTTGCATAAACTGCAAAGCTGCGCCAACACATAACAACCCCAATGGCAAACTCGACACTGAAAAAAGCTTAATAAACTGAGTAAAGCCTTCCCAAATTAGGATATGAAGCGCATTGACTGCGGCTCCGACCACACATGATGCAATCAACGGGTTTTTAAGCAGTGCAATCAAAACAGGTTTAATTGCCATGTGTTCTTTAGAGGTTAGAGCAAGCACCGAAATAACATTCACAAGCGGAATGCAAAGCGCCAATAAAATTGCCAGTATTGCCATTCCTTCACTTTTAAAAAGCGAAGTGACTAGAGCCAAACCAATATAGGTATTAAAGCGAACCATACTTTGTACGTGCACACCAAAACGTGCAGGTGGTATGTGCCAAAACATTCGGAGGATGTATAAAAAGGCGGTGACTGCTAAAACCACAATCAACATCGCAACAATGGCTGCACTCAAGCTTTGTAAGTCAATTTTTGCGGTCGAGAGCGTACTAAAAAGCAAAGCTGGAAATAAAATATAGTAATTGAGCTTCTCTGCCCCAGCCCAAAACTCATCGCTAAAAAAACGATATTTTTTAAATAAGTATCCCGATGCAATTAATGCAACTAAAGGAAAAAGAGATAAAACAATACTATTCATTTCTTTACTCGAGTTTTGTTGAGGCTTGCTGTTTCGGCAATTAGCTTGGCTTACTCATATATTAAAGATAATGAAAACTCATGATAAAATGAGTTTTTACTCATAACAAATACAACATGACCTTTACCCAGCTTGAAATTTTCGCACTCATTGCTGAACTAAAAAGCTTCACTGCTACTGCAGAAAAGCTGGGAATTTCTCAGTCGGCAGTTTCTCATGCACTTAAATCATTAGAACAACAATGGGGCATTAACCTAATTTCAAGAACCCAAAGTGATATTGAACTGACTACGACAGGTCAGCAGCTACTTACTCATGTAAAAGAGCTACTAAGTATTTCCGATACCTTAGAAAAAGAAGTAGCTGCAATCCACGGTTTAAATGAAGGCACATTACGTATTGGATCTTTTGGGGCGTCATCCTCTATTTATTTACTGCCTGAAATTTTAGAAACCTTTCGGCAGCGTTACCCAAAAATCGAAATTTATATCGATGAAGGTGAAGATAAAGAAGTTGCTCAGTGGTTATTGGAACGGCGCATAGAAGTCGGTTTTTTGATTATGCCAGATGAGCGATTCGATACATTCCCTTTAATTGAAGATCGTTTTGTTGCCTTAATTCCAAGCGGTTACCCACTCGCTCAGCAACTCTATATTGATCCAGTACAGCTAGAAAACTGCCCTTTTATTATGACAATGGCGGGTAGTCGACATCAGGTCGAATTAATTTTAAAAAACTTTAATGTGAAGCCAGACATTAAATTTTATGTCTCACAAATTTTGAGTATCGTCAGCATGGTTCACAATCAATTAGGGGTGTCCATTGTTTCTGATATGGTCATCACCAAAGAGTTACTCTCGCTTTATCCAAACGTAGTTAAACGCCCATTTAAACCGAACCTTAAACGCTCAATTGGCCTTGCAGTCAAAAATAAAAAGCATATGAGTCCTGCTGTGAAAGCATTTATTGAAGTTGCTCAAGAGGTTTGGTCAAATCATTAAATGATTACGGATAATTTTTAAGAATTTGATAACGAACTTTTTCAGGTCAATTTATAAGCGTATTAGATGACTTGTAACGTAAAAAGCGCCATAACTGCCCTATTTTAACTAAATCGGCGCACCATTTATCGCCAAAAAACACTTTTCCAATTCAAATTGGTGCACTTATTGCATATTCACTTTTATGCAATTGAGTTTGTTTCGACAAACTTAGGTTTTTAGATTCCTTAAATCTATTTTGGTGCAATTTACAGACCCAGATTTGTTCCAAAATGGAATTTAGCACTTTTTTCGAGCATGCTATGCAAAATGTAGATCTATTTTTCTTATTACTTGGTGCTGTTTTGGTTCTTGCCATGCACGCAGGTTTTGCATTCTTGGAACTTGGTACGGTTCGCCACAAAAATCAGGTGAACGCACTTAGTAAAATTCTGACTGACTTTGCCCTTTCTGCAATCGCATATTTCTTTGTTGGCTACTACATCTCTTATGGCCAGCACTTCTTCCATGATGGTACGGTTTTATCAAGTGATCATGGCTATAACCTTATGCGTTGCTTCTTTTTACTCACTTTTGCTGCGGCAATTCCTGCCATTATTTCGGGTGGTATTGCTGAACGCGCAAAAATGCGTTCACAAGCGATTGCCACACTCGCTTTAGTTGCGCTGGTATATCCATTTTTCGAAGGTATGGTCTGGAATGGTAACTACGGTCTGCAAAAGTGGTTAGAAACAACCTTTGGCGCAGCTTTTCACGACTTTGCGGGTTCAGTCGTAGTTCATGCCATGGGCGGTTGGATTGCACTTGCTGCTGTCATTTTATTGGGTGCGCGTTCTGGTCGTTATAAGAAAGATGGTCGTGTAAGTGCTCATCCACCTTCTTCTATTCCATTTTTAGCGCTTGGCTCATGGATTTTAATTGTCGGCTGGTTTGGCTTTAATGTGATGAGTGCGCAGCGTGTAGATGCTATTTCTGGCTTAGTTGCTATTAACTCGCTCATGGCAATGGTTGGCGGTACGATTACAGCTAATGCGATTGGGAAAAATGACCCTGGTTTCTTACACAATGGGCCACTTGCTGGTTTAGTCGCAATCTGTGCAGGCTCTGATATTGTTCATCCAATCAGTGCACTTGTTATTGGTGGTGCAGCTGGGGCTATGTTTGTGTATCTATTCACCTATACTCAAAACAAACTCAAAGTTGACGATGTGTTAGGTGTGTGGCCTTTACACGGCGTATGCGGTGCATTTGGTGGTATTGCAGTAGGTTTATTTGGTCAACAATGGCTGGGTGGCTTAGGTGGCGTATCTTTTGCTTCACAACTCATCGGAACAGCGCTCGCGATCGCTATTGCGCTTGCTGGCGGCTTTATTGTTTATGGCTTACTCAAAGCAACTATTGGCATTCGTTTATCTCAAGAAGACGAGTTTCGTGGTGCAGATTTATCTATTCATAAGATTTCAGCAAATTCTGAAGAAGGTATGTTTTAATTCTGTTTAGGCACGGCAGAGTCTTTTCTTCTGCAATAGCAAATGATATCAATCAATTACGTTACTTTTGTTTCGGCATGAGTAGCGTCTAAAGCTACGCAAGACTAAAACCATTTCCATTCACAAAACCTGTTCCTTGTTTATTACTATCCAAATAGTTTGCAAAAACTTTAAACTTCTTATGCTCAAAAGGTTGTGAATGGATACACCCACTCATCATTTTGGTCACGAAATTAAATTTAGTTTAAGAGCAATTTAAGCTTAATTTTATGTAATGCCTTTACTCACAATCTAATTGATGTTGCATGGCATGAATCAACAAAAACAATTTTTCCAGATTAATATCATTCTTCTGTTTTTCAGTTTTTTTCTGCTTTTAATCGTTTTTCCAGTGGGTGGGAAAATTGATATGTACCTCATCCAGCCTTGGATTGATTCAACAGGTCATTTTTTCAATCGAGACAATTGGTATCTAGAAAGACTTAATCATGAAATCGTAAAACAGATCATTACCACTGTTTATGTGATCTTTTTATTTCTGTGGATTGCATCATTTAAAGTAGAAAAATTGAAGCTTCATCGCTGGCAATATGGCTATATGTTTTTTGTGAGCATGATTGGTAGCGGTGTAGTTGGCCTACTAAAATCACAATCGACTCACGCTTGCCCTTGGAATATGGTTCATCCAACTGCTTTAAGTTATGTGTGGGACTTTACCGCTACCCATGGTCATTGCTTTCCAGGTGGACATGCGAGCGCTGGCTTTATTTTAATGACAGGCTTTTTTGTTTATCGCCTTGAGCAACCTAAACGTGCCTATTTTTATCTCATTTCAGGCATTTTATTAGGCTTTATGATGGGATGGGCACAAATGATGCGTGGCGCCCATTTCCTGAGTCATAATTTATGGACAGGCTGGGTGGTTTGGGCGGTAAATATCTTATTTTATGCCGTATGTATTCACCGCTTTGAGTTTGAAAAACGAGTCAAACAAGAACTTGCATAAATCAAGTTCTTGTTTCGTGAACATGTAAAATCTTTGGAAGTTTAACCAAGACCGAAAGTCCACCAAGCTCTAAACTTCGGTCTAGTGTCAGAGTCCCACCTAAACGTTGAGTTGCTCGGTCAACAATGGATAGACCTAAACCACTGCCCACTTCAAGATGGTGGTGTACACGGTAAAAACGCTTTAGAACTTTATCATAATGTTCTGGGTCGATCCCCGCGCCGCTATCTTCAATTTGTATACATGCATCGCCATCTGTCGCAGTGAAAACAGAAATATTAATCATCCCTTCATGGGGCGTATATTTGATTGCGTTATCAATTAAGTTAAAAATAATTGAATGAACAGTTGGTTCAACACTATGCATTTCAATTGGTTCATTACGAACAAACCCTAAATCGATTTCTTTTTGCATAGCCAGATTAACAAGCTGCTCAACACAATTTAAAGCGACATCATTAAGCTGAAAAGCCCTCGTCGGTTCAATCACACTTAAAGATACATCCTGCTTAGCTAGCGCTAAAAGCTGTGTCACCAAGTGCTGAATACGCGCTAATCCTTTACTCAAATTTTGCAGCGATTCCTGCTCAGGAAATTGACTAATTAAAATCTTGGTTTGTAAATTTAAAGCAGTCACAGGGGTTCGAAGTTCATGGGCTGCATCTGCAATGAACTGTTTCTGCTCATTTTGTGCCTTAGAAATGCGCTCAAAAAGTCGATTCATTTCATCAATTGTAGGTAACAATTCTTGAGGATAATCTACAACCTCAATAGGTGTTAGCTCTTCTGAGTCACGATGGGTCAGTTCATTTTTAAAGTCATCAATCGGCTTCAGCCCACGACGAATAATTGCAGCTAAAGCAAAAATCGCAAATGGTAAGATAATCAAATATGGAATGAACATGCTACCTGCAAGTTCCCAAGCAAAAGCCTCACGAACCTTTTCTTGCTGGCTAATCTGAATCTGGTAATCCTTTAACGGTAAAACATAGGTACGGATTAAGCCATTACTAGTTTTATGTGAGTAAAAGCCAGCTTGTGTAACAGGTGGAACCAATAAATGGAGATGGTGTGATAAATGGGCTTGATCTTTATAAGCCCAAATATCTACAAATAGATCTTCTTCATGATAAGTTTTATGAAAATCAAACTCACTGCTTACCGTTTTTAATGGATATTCAGCTGTTCGCTCAGCTAAATAACGCATTTGCGTATCTAAAATTTCATCAACTTCTTGCAGTGCAACTTTATACGCACTAAAAATTAATATACAACCTAAGATGACACTGAAAATTGAGGTGCCCCAAATCAGTCGTTTTTTTAATGAATAATGCACTGTTAAGAAGTTCCAAAATTAAGTTACGATTGCCCTAAACGGTAACCCAATCCTCGAATCGTTCGGATAAAGTCTTTCCCGAGTTTAGCTCTCAGGTGATGCACATATACTTCAATCGTATTACTGGTCACATCACTATCGAAATCATATAACTTATCTTCAAGATTTGCTTTAGAAAAGATTTTATTTGGGTGACTCATTAAAGGAATCAGAATTGCCCATTCACGATTAGACAAATCAATACGCTGTCCTTTAAACGTTGCAATATGCTGTTCAACATTTAAAACCAGATCACCACTTTGTAAAAGCTGCTCATGATTCGCAAGCTGAGCCTCTACCCCACTACGGCGTAATAGCGCATGAATACGAGCGAGTAACTCATCAAACTCGTATGGTTTGATCAAGTAATCATCTGCACCATGGTTTAAACCATCAACACGGTTTTGTAACTGATCTCGCGCTGAAATAATTAAAACAGGAGTCGCTGCTCTTTGTCGAATTTGCTTTAAGACCTGCATGCCATCCATCATAGGTAGCCCTAAGTCCAAAAGAATTAAATCGAATTTATTTTTAGCCAACTGAGCCAGACCGTCTAAGCCATTATTGACCCACTCCACTTCAAATTGATGATATTGCAGCAACGTTATTGTTGACTCTGCAATCATAAAATCATCTTCAATCATCAAGATTTTTGTCATGTTTTAGGCTCGCTTTAATTCACATGGGCACAAGAGTGCAGCATATCCAGTTGAGGGTTGATGACCTGAGTCTTTACATCTAACAAACTTAATAAGCTTGGGAATAAATTATCCTGACTTAACTTCTCTTTCGTTTGTTGGCTTAAACAACTCACTTGCGCAAGGTTGTGTTGTTTCCAGCTATCAGAAAACCACATCATCATTGGTACATGCGTTTGTTGGGTAGGTGCAATTGCATACGGTGAGCCATGTAAATATAAACCATGTTCACCCGTTGATTCACCATGATCAGATAAATACCATAAACCTGTTTGATATTTCGATAATTCTTTTAGGTTATTAATGATCTGACTTAACACATGGTCTGTATATACAATCGTATCGTCATAACTATTTAATAACTCCGTTTGAGAACAACCCTGTATCGCATTAGTATCACAAGTCGGTTTAAACGGTTGATATTGGGCAGGTGCACGCTTGTAATAGGCTGGACCATGACTTCCGACTTGGTGTAAAACAATTAGACGCGGACGAGTGTCTTCTTTATGAATAGTCGCTAAATACTCATTTAAGCTATCAATTAAAATATCATCGTAGCATTCGCCATCTTTACACCATTTTTGCTTTAACTTTTCTGGTATTTGATACTCCTCAACACGATCGCAAGCGCCTTTACAGCCAGAATTGTTATCAATCCAAGTCACTTGGTAACCCGCACGTTTAGCAATGTCCAATAGACCTTCACGGTGACTTGCAAGTTGTTCATCGTAGTCAATGCGAGGCATGCCAGAGAACATACATGGAACCGACACAGCAGTTGCTGTACCACATGAGCTGACTTGAGAAAAATTCAAAATATCTTGTTTAGAAAGTTCCGGGTTCGTATTTTTCGAATAACCATTTAATGCAAAACTTTCCGCACGAGCTGTCTCACCAACAACGAGAACCATTAATTTAGGCAAGTTGCTTTGTACTTGCTGAACTTGATGAGCATCTTCACCATAATGTACGAGTGGCAAATTCTTCTTAGGCGCCTTTTTGTGGTAATAAGACATTAAAGATGAAATACTATTTTGTGGTGAAATCATACCTTTTAGATCACGATGTTCACGAAATATTGCTGCAAAATCAACATAATAAACAAATAGCAAAACACCAACGATTGCAAAAGAAGCAATGATTGAACTAATTTTTTTCAACAATAGATGAGATGTTTTTTCCTTTTTAAGCTTTACCTGAGTAATTAAAATAATCGGCAGAACAACAAAGAAAACTATCCAAAATCCAAAACGTAATGAAATTAAATCAGAAACTTCAGACACATCGGTTTGTATCATATTTTGAATCTGATCGGGCGAGATAATTACACCTAATGTATTGACGAAATAAGAGCTAAGACCACCAATCACGACCAGCAAAATTGCAAAAATTTTAGCAGTCCATTTCCAGTTTAAAATCTGTAAAACCGCATAATAAGCAGCAACCACAATAACTATCGTAGCAGCTAAAAATAGAATAGCCTTTATTCCAAAATATGGAGTTAAAAGATGGACTTGGTGATAAAAACCAATATTTAGAATTGCCCCTAACCAAATGGCTATAATCAAATTAAACATAAACAGCGAAATCTGTTTATTTTTTAAAGTGGAAAAAAAATTCAGCATCTTGGGTGACTTCAATCTTTTTATGATGCTCTAATGTAGAAATTGAAACTTAAAAATGACTTAAATAAAAAATGATCTAATTCAGAAGCTTTAAAGCGTACCAATTCTTTTAATTTATATAAAAAAGACGAGGTTAGATTTAACCTCGTCTTTTTAAATGTTTAACTAAATATTGTTATTAGAAACTATATTTAGCCATTAAACCAACACGGTTATCTTTGTAAGACTTACCAGCAAAGGTATCGCGCTTACCGTTAACGTATTCAACACCTAAATCAATTGGTTTAACTGGTGTGTAAATGACGTTGAGCCATGCTTGTTGAACTTTTTCATTCGCAGATGTATTTGCTTTAGCATAGTCAGTGCCGTCATCAGCGAACTGAGCACCATATGCTAGAGTTGAACGTAAGTTAGGTAAAATTTTATAAGTTCCACCCACTTGCACTGCTACAAATTCGTTTTGCTCAATATCGTTATTTACTACTGCATAAGCACTGTTACTACCATATAAGTAAGTGTTATTACCTACTACATATGATGCATCAGCAAAGAGTTTTAAAGGATCAGATACTTTAAAGTCTGTACCAGCAGCAACACCCCAACCTGTTTTGTCGTCGCCAGTAGTTTGTGATTTATAATTTTCGACTAAAACACGAGCTGAAGCCGAACCTTTACCATCTGCATAGCCTTGGGTTAATTTAGCTGTTAATACAGGTAAGCTATATTTAACTGAGTCACCTGTTGCTGAACTATCGCCTTCTTCAGCTGCTACAAATAATTGTGTTGCTGGAGCAAGTTTGTAGTTATAACGTACCTGTGGAACACGCTTTGTACCACCACCAATGTTTGTCGAGAAGTCGATCATTTCTGGTGCATGGTTAGATAAAAAGTTTGAAGTTGTTTGACCGAACAACCAGTTGTTATAAGTTAAGTAAGCATGGCGAATACGTAAGCCATCATTTGTACCCGCAAAGTCAACCTCAATTTTACCACCAACTTTGGCATCATTTACCGGAGCAGTAAAATCTAAACCAAGACGTGTCGTTTTAGCTGTTGCACGGATTTTATCTTTTGCTTCACCAGTTGACTTACTTACAGCATTGAAGTCTTCATCAGCACCTTCAATAATATAGTTAGCATCACCACGAACAAAACCATATAGGTTTACATCTGCACCAGCCTTAGACTTTAATGATGCTAAAGGTGAAACTGGTGCAGCAGGTTGAGCCTTAACTTCAGCAAGTTGAACTTGCTGTTGTTGCTGCACTTGCTGTTGTTGTTGCTGAACTTGTTGCTGCTGCTGAATTAAAGCTTTTAAAGCTTCAACTTCTTTACGAAGCTGTTGAATTTCCGCTTTGTCGGAAGTTGCAGCATGTGCCCCACTCATCATTAAAGCTGTTACTGTAAGAGCTAAACTTTTAATAACGAAAGATTTACGATTAAGGAATAGATCCATCAAAAACTCCTAAAAATATATTTTATGTTGCCTATCCATGCCAAGTTGATTTACGCCATAAAATTAGGGGCTAAAAAATCAACTCTCCTCCACATTGGTTACATTAATTTTATTACCGCAACCAAAAACAATTTCAACGTTGTGCAGGACCAAAACCTATACCAAAGATGTACTTTGTATTATGGATTTTTACCTTAACTTCATGTTGTAGCAAATCCTACACAACTCTCTTATCTTATAGAATGATTAAATCGTTATTTCATTATTCTTTTTTAGACTTTAGGCTAATAACCCATCTAGTTGAATATTTTTTTGCCCATTTTGATTGATTCACATGATTTTTATTGTTATCCAAATCCATTTTTTCTCCTTTTAGCTTCCATTTGCTACCCTCACAAGATGGCATAATTAATAGAGCATTTAAATAGCTAAAAATATACATTTAAAAAGCATAGACAAAGGTATGAGATAAAGTTTAGATCACTCTTTAAACAATATTAAATTTCTTTATTTCATTTAGTTAATATTAATTTTCTCGTAGTTTTATATGTGTCCAAAGATAAATAGGTAGTAAACTGATCAGTCCAATAATGACAATAGCTATCAAATAATGAAAATAACCGAGCACATCTCCAATCACTCCACTAAAACTATAAAGAAGACCGCTAACAGTCGCCATGACTGAAACCTGGAAGGTAAAATCTGTCCCCGCATATTCTTTTCGACTGTAATGCATGACCAGAGTCAACATAACCACCAACAGCATTGCCGAGAATGCATCTTCTAATGCATTGACTGTATAGATAACCCAGACATTCAACTGAATTTTTTTTTCATAGACATAGGCTAAATAAGCATAGGCTCCTAGACTCATAATTTTAAAAACTGAAAAACCAATTAATGCTGTTGATCTTGAAAAGTACTTAAGCACTCCTCCTGCTATTGCTGCCCCAGCGAGTGCTGCTACTGCACCAAGCATCGTGATATAAACACCAATTTGAGTAAAACTTAACCCCATATCCACCATTAAAGGTTTAAGTAATGGTCCAGCTAAGCCGTCTGCTACTTTAAAAGTGATCAGTACCACTAACCAAGAATGGAGTTCTTTATTTTGAGAAAAATAACTCAAATAAGCCTTAACTTTTGTGACTAGATTTTGCTGATTAAGTTTGAGTTCGCGACTCGTATGAGAAGTATGTTGAGGCTCTTTAAATAACCAAACTGGTAGAGTATTTAAAAATACTATGGTTGCTAATAGCAAAAAAGTGGGTTGCCATGTTAACCAGTCTAAGCACCAAAGTACGGCGCCTCCCCCAACAATAAAACCTAACCGCGAACCAATGACCTGAAATGTATTGCCCCAATGCTGCTGATCATGTTTCAACAAGTTGACTGCTAAAGCATCGGTAGCAATGTCTTGTGTCGCTCCTGTTAAGTTCATAAAAAGAAGTGAAATAAAAAATGCGAATAAATAAATAGGTTGATCTAAAGCTTGAACGGGGAAAAAAGACAAAATACACAGTACACCTACCGTCAAAAACTGAGTAGGTAGAATCCAACTACGGTAGTGTCCTAAACGGGAAAGTGCGTGTCGGTCGACCCATGGCGCCCAAAAAATCTTGATTGACCACGGCAACATTAATAAGCCAAAGCCACCAATATGGGCGAGTGAAACTCCTTCTGCCCTTAAGATCACGGGTAAAGCATGGGTCATAAACCCAACAGGCAGTCCCTGTGCCCAATATAGAGAAAATAGCAGAAGATAAAGATTTTGCTGCCGCAACATAGAAACCTACTTTTTATTTGTTTAATGAGGAATAACATCAAATGTCATGTTGTTCTTACATTTTGCCAATGAAGCATATATTTCAAAAGATTAAGATAAAACCAGGACAAGTTAAAATTTAAAAAAATATGGATCAACGTTTCCCTAATTTACCTGATTTGGTGCCTCAACGCGGTACTGCTTTAAGCCGAGCGCTATTTAAAAAACTTTTTTTAGCGCAAGGTTGGACAATTGAAGGCGAAGTTCCTAATTTCCCAAAAGCAGTGGCGATTATTTCCCCCCATACTTCCAATATTGATGGATGGTATGGCTTTCTTGCGATTTTCGGATTAGGTATTCAAATTACGGTGTTAGGTAAAGATGCTCTTTTTAAACCACCATTTAAACGAGCTTTAGATTGGGCTGGGGTCATTCCAGTTAAACGTGACACAGCCAATGGACTTACTGAGCAAGTCGTTGCAACCATTCAAAAATATGACAAGATCTGGATTGGAATGGCGCCCGAAGGCACACGTAAAAAAGCAAAAAAAATGAAAAGTGGTTTTTACCATATCGCCGCAAAAGCCAATATTCCCATTGTGATGTTTTCTTTTGATTATGACCATAAAACGATTCACTGCTTAGGGCACCTAAACCCAAGTGGCGACTACGACGAAGATCTCACCAAGATTTTTGAGCGTTATGAAGGAAAAATATCACCTAAAAATCGTAATTGGCTTGCTGAACCTTTACAAAATCTAGTGAAAAAAACCTAGCAAAAATTGAGCAAATCTGGTCTCATGAGCCCTCTTCATTTATCTCGATGTAGATTATTTTTTAAAGATGAAAATTGCTCAATTTGCCAGTATTGGATTTATCTCTCTAGCACTATTTGGCTGTGATAAATTTAGCAAAACACCAACACCGACAACCTCAATGAAAGCCCGTGAACCTGTGATTGCACTTGCTTTAGGTGGCGGTGGAGCAAAAGGATTTTCACATATTGGTGTAATCAAGGTTTTAGAGTCTCACGGAATTAAACCTAAAATTGTCACGGGTACCAGTGCCGGTAGCTTTGTTGGAAGTATCTATGCGAGTGGACAAACGCCTTATCAATTGCAAAGTCTGGCTTTGAAATTACAAGAGTCAGATATCCGTGATTTAACCCTGAATCGTCAGGGTATTATTCTCGGACAAAAGTTACAGGACTACGTGAACCGTAACGTAGGCAATAAACCGATTGAGAAATTCCCAATCCGTTTTGCTGCCGTAGCAACACGCCTTGATAATGGTCAAAAAGCTGACTTTATTAAAGGTAATGCGGGCCAAGCAGTGCGTGCATCTTGTAGTATTCCAAATGTGTTTGTACCAGCAACAATTGGCAAGCAGAAATATGTCGACGGTGGATTGGTTAGCCCAATTCCTGTTAAAACAGCTCGTGACATGGGTGCAGATATTGTCATTGCAGTCGATATTTCCGCGCGTCCAGCAGGAAATCGCCCAGCCAATATGTGGGGACTACTTGATCAAACCATTAATATCATGGGTCAACAAAGTATTAATGAAGAGCTCAAGCAAGCCAATGTAGTGATTCAACCTAAAGTTGGTCATCTAGGTACTCTTGACCTCAAATCAAGTAACCAAGCAATTTTGGAAGGGGAAAAAGCAGCTCAAGCGCAAATACGCCAAGTTGAAACTGCAATTGCAAACTTCAAAAAATCTCCAGCTGCGTTTAAGCCTGCACCACGCCCTAAATTCTAAATGAGGCGGTTTTTTTCTATCCACACTCTCCATCATCTGCTACAGTGGTAAAAGTGATACTAAGTCACTTTTACCCATCATAAAGATATATAAAAGAGCAGATCTATGGAGTTTGTTATACAACCTTGGCACTGGTTTGTATTGGGTATCTTACTTATTCTTTCTGAACTGATTCTACCCGCCTTTGCCGCGCTTTGGTTTGGTATTGCCGCCATTATGGTGTGCTTTCTCTACTGGTTATTTCCAGATATTAGCCTCACAACGCAAATTGTTTTGTGGATAGTTCTGTCAGTGCTATGCACCATTCTTTGGTTCAAATTTATTAAACCCTTATCAATTGATAAAACGAAAGCGGGATTGCCCCGTGAAGCAACGATTGGTCAAATTGGAATGGTGATTCAAACCGGCCTAGACCATGATCAAATTATAGTTCGCTTTCCAATGCCCATTTTAGGGGCCGATGAGTGGAACTGTCGAAGTACCACTCCTGTTAAAGTCGGTGATCGTGTTAGAGTTATTGATATTTCGGGTAATGACTTAATTGTCCAGTCCCATGGTACTTCATAAACATTAAAGATAAAGAGAGGGTATTTTCATGCCAGTCGGTACTATTATCGTTTTAGCCTTTTTGGCTTTTGTGGCTGTCACCATTTTTAAAGGGGTTCGTATTGTTCCTCAGGGTTATAAGTGGATTGTTCAACGTTTAGGGAAATATCATTCTACCCTTAATCCGGGGCTTAATTTCGTGATTCCCTATGTCGATGAAGTGGCTTATAAAGTTACAACTAAAGACATTGTGTTAGATATCCCATCTCAAGAAGTAATTACGCGTGACAATGCTGTACTACTTATGAATGCTGTGGCATATATTAATTTAACCACACCAGAAAAAGCAGTTTATGGTATTGAAAACTATACATGGGCTATTCAAAACCTTGTACAAACTTCATTACGTTCTATTGTCGGTGAAATGGATCTAGATGATGCTTTGTCTTCACGAGATCATATTAAAGCCAAGCTCAAAGCTGCTATTTCTGATGATATTTCAGATTGGGGTATCACTTTAAAAACAGTAGAAATTCAAGACATCCAACCCTCTTCCACCATGCAAGCTGCCATGGAAGCGCAAGCCGCTGCTGAGCGTCAACGTCGTGCAACAGTTACAAAAGCTGATGGTGAAAAACAAGCTGCAATTTTAGAGGCAGATGGCCGTTTGGAAGCATCACGACGTGATGCAGAAGCGCAGGTTGTATTAGCAGAAGCTTCTCAAAAGGCGATTACAATGGTGACTAGCGCTGTTGGCGATAAAGAAATTCCTGTGGCTTACTTATTAGGTGAACAGTATGTTAAAGCCATGCAAGATATGGCGAAATCAAGCAATGCTAAAACTGTGGTTTTACCAGCCGATGTTTTAAATACAATTCGCGGCATTATGGGAAAACATAATTAATTTAGTTACTTTAAATACGTAATTGAAGTCAAAACGGCGGCTACTCTGTCGCCGTTTTTTATTTTTTATATTATTGGTTGTTTAATTTTTTCTGATCTTTCAAAGGAAGTTTTTTTACAACCAAATCATAAGAATCGTGAATTAAATCTTGAAGTAAATCTCTTGTTAAGTTCTTATGCGGTGTAATCGAAATCCAGTGTTTTTTATTCATGTGATATCCCGGAATAATAAATGAATAGAGCTCCTGATATTCCTGACTTTTATAGGGATCACATTTAACATTAACCATTTTGACGCCAGCTACTTCTGCAGTCAGCATGAATATTTTTTCTAAAATTTTAATAACTTCATAGTCTGGCCCAAATGGATGGTCCTGTTGGCTAAAAGGAAGATTGCAAGCGATTTCAATTGCAGCTTGATGAAGCTGAGCACCATTCATTCTTTTCTCCCTTATTCATTGAATATGAATAGAAGCTATGAATATTGATTTAATATTATTAATTTGTACGCGCTAAAAGGAATTGCGAGATATCTACTAATTCTTTTGCATCGTCACCAAAATACGCTAAGGCTTCAAAGGCTTGATCATGCAATTCTTTAGCATAGGCCTTTGCTTGTTCGAGCCCCATTAAGGCTGGGTATGTCGATTTTTGTACTTGTTCATCCTTACCTGCGGTTTTACCTAAGGTTTCGGTACTCGAAGTAATATCGAGAATATCGTCTAATACTTGAAAAGCCAAACCAATCGTCTGCCCATATTGACGCAACTTTGGAATTGCTTGATCTGTTCCAGAGAAAATGGTCACTGCACCCATCATAATGGCAGCCTGAATGAGCGCACCAGTTTTATTGCGATGGATATTTTCAAGTTCGTCTTGAGTAATTTGCTTGCCTTCAGCTTGCAAATCTAAAACCTGTCCAGAGACCATTTTAGAGCTGGCAGTTGCTAAAATCTGCATTTGTTTTAATACAATCGCGGCATCGGTACCCTGCCCTTGTTCATCAAACAAACGGCTACCTAAAACCTCAAAAGCCATTGATTGTAAAATGTCACCTGCAAGCAAAGCAGTATCTTCACCAAACGCAACATGACAAGTCGGCTGACCACGACGCAGTAAATCATTGTCCATACAAGGCAAATCATCATGCGCTAAGGAATAACAATGAATAAGTTCAACCGCAACCGCAGCACGGCGAGCCGCAGCAAAATTTGGATTTGGCTGTAAAGAAGCCGTGGCATAACACAAAGCTGGACGCACACGCTTTCCACCAAGCATGACTGCATGGTGTACTGCACTTTTTAAAGGTTCTGGAATTGAAAATGCGGCCAATGTCGTCAATAAATCTTGTTGAATACGTTGTTGAGCTTGTTTTAAAACATCCGCATTAACTTGAGAGAGTGATGACACAGTCGCCTCGATAAAATCAGTAGAGAAATTTTATTGAATGTCATGAAGCATTCATGCGCTACATCATACACGATTCACTGTGAAAAGTGCGTGATGAGTTTTCAAAGGCCTATGTAAAAAGCCTCTACAAAATGGAGAGGCTTTTTTCATTCTTAAGTGACTTTTAGAAACTGTCACCCGGAACGCGTACCCAACCTTCCATTAACACACGTGCACTACGACTCATAATCGCCTTTTTAACAACCCACTGGCCATTTGTAAGTTCAGCTTGAGCACCCACACGTAGTGTCCCAGATGGATGCCCGAAACGTACTGCTTCACGCTCACCGCCACCAGCCGCTAAATTTACCAATGTACCTGGAATAGCAGCTGCCGTACCAATCGCCACTGCTGCTGTTCCCATCATGGCATGATGAAGTTTACCCATCGACAAAGCACGAACCAGTAAATCGACATCACTCTCTGAAACGTTTTTACCGCTTGATGCCGTATAGCTCTTTGGTTTAGAAACAAAAGCAATTTTTGGTGTGTGCTGACGCGCTGCTGCTTCTGAAATATCTTTAATCAAACCCATTTGTACCGCACCATAGGCACGAATTTTTTCAAAACGTGCTAATGCTGTTGCATCACTATTAATATGATCTTGTAATTCTGTACCTTGGTAACCTAAATCTTCTGCATTTAAGAAAATAGTTGGAATACCTGCATTAATAAATGTGGCTTGGAAACGGCCAATATCAGGAACATCTAATTCATCAACGATATTTCCTGTCGGGAACATATCACCGCCTTCTTCACCATCATCGGCAGGATCTAAGAACTCAATTTGAACTTCAGCGGCAGGAAATGTCACGCCATCCAGCTCGAAATCACCAGTTTCTTGAACTTGACCATTGGTGATAGGCACATGCGCAATAATGGTTTTTTGAATATTTTTTTGCCAGATTCGAACCGTACATAGGCCATTTTCTGGAATACGATCGGCATCAACCAAACCATTTGAAATCGCAAAAGAACCAACAGCAGCAGTCAAATTACCGCAGTTACCGCTCCAATCTACAAAAGCTTGATCAATTGAAACCTGACCAAATAAATAATCGACATCATGATCTGGCTGAGAACTTTTAGCCAGAATAACAGTTTTGCTAGTACTCGAAGTGGCTCCTCCCATCCCATCAATTTGTTTTCCATAAGGATCTGGACTACCAATGACACGGAGTAACAGCTGATCTCTTGCTTGACCTGCAACTTGAGCTTTTTCGGGCAAATCATCAAGCTTAAAAAAGACACCTTTACTCGTTCCACCACGCATATAAGTTGCTGGAATTTTAATTTGCGGTACTGAGCTCATATCAACTGTTATCCTTACTATTATGTTCTTCTATATCAAAACAAGCATTCTTGTTTACCCTTCTCTTCATCTTAAATTGTTTTAAGGCCAAGAGATAGCGATCTGCTTTATACATCAATCGTATTGACGCGAGCATATTTTGTGAATTTAACAATGCTCTTGCAATGACTTAATCTAAGCAAAATCTAAGAAAAAAAGTCTATCTGAAATTATATTTTTTAGAGTACTTTTCACTCGAAATAGAAATATTAAAAGCAACATTATGATTTTAAATAAATTTTACAATTACTTTTCAGTCACTGCTTATTAATTTGTAGTCTAGGCTAAAATAACTCCATCTATTAGAATAATTTACTTATTCATAGTGAGTGAAGACCTTTGACCAACGAATCTTCTACACTTCAACGAGGACTAAAAAATCGACATATCCAATTAATTGCTATGGGTGGAGCAATTGGTACCGGATTATTTTTAGGCTCGGCGCAAGTGATTCAATCTGCGGGACCATCCATTATTTTAGGATATGCCATTGGTGGCTTAATTGCTTTTTTAATTATGCGCCACCTGGGAGAAATGATTGTTGAAGAACCTGTTGCAGGATCGTTCAGCCATTTTGCGTATAAATACTGGGGGAAATTTCCCGGATTTTTAACCGGATGGAATTATTGGATACTCTACGTTCTGGTTGCGATGAGCGAACTCACCGCAGTGGCCAAATATATTAATTATTGGTGGCCTCATATTCCCGCGTGGACGTCTGTCTTATTTTTCTTTGTCGTGATTACGGCAATTAACCTAACAAACGTCAAATTTTATGGTGAGTCCGAATTCTGGCTCGCTATTATTAAAGTTGCTGCGGTCATCTCTATGATTGTTTTTGGGCTTTATTTGCTATTTACGGCAGATGTAGGCTCAAATATTTCATTTAGTAACCTTTGGTCTCATGGTGGATTTTTTCCAAATGGCTTTAGCGGCCTCTTCTATATGTTGGCTTTCTTGATGTTCGCCTTTGGTGGTATTGAACTGATTGGTATGGCCGCAGCAGAAGCAAAAGATCCGAAAAAAACGATTCCAAAAGCAATTAACCAAGTCGTTTTCCGTATCTTGATTTTCTATATCGGTTCATTGGCAATCTTACTTTCATTAGTGCCATGGAACCAATTAGATCTTGGCGGTCTCGACAAAAGTCCGTTTGTTATGATTTTTAGTCAAATGGGAATTGGTTGGGCTGCACACTTACTGAACTTTATTATTTTAACTGCTGCTTTATCTGTTTATAACAGTGGGATGTTTGCAAATAGCCGTATGCTCTACAGTCTCGCTCAACAAGGGAATGCACCAAAAGTTTTTGCAAAAACCAATAAACAGGGGGTTCCTATTCCCGCTGTTCTACTTTCTGCTTTATTAATCTTTGGTTGTGTTCTTTTAAATTACTTTGTACCTGAAGATGCTCTTGGACATCTTATGTACGTTGTGGTTGGTGCACTTGTTCTAAACTGGGCAATGATATCAATTACACATTTGAAGTATAGACGCTTTGTTAAGCACGCGAATATTAAGACATCTTTTCCAGCGTTATGGTCACCTTTTAGTAATTACTTAGTTTTAGCCTTTATTGCTGTGGTTCTCTATATAATGTGGACTCAAGGCTTCAAAGAGTCAGTAATGATGATCCCTATTTGGATTACGGCAATGCTTGTACTTTTTGACTATTTAAATCCTAAAAAACTAGATTCCATTGAGAATCCTGAAGAATAAATAAATCTAAAAAGCCATTGTCTAGACAATGGCTTTTTTATTTAAAACTATAAGATTAAAGCCATATCTGAATCTCAGTTTAAAGCCACTGTTTCGTATCATCAGCGACAGGTGTGCCATGAATAACGTGCATAATCATTGCATGAGCAATACTGCCTTTAAATGGAATTTCAGGTAATTGATTAAATTTGAAAAACTGAGCATCGCTAAGTTCTTTCTCCTGAATTTCAATTTCGCCCGCTTCATATTCAGCTTTAAAAGCCAACATTAAGTTACTCGGAAATGGCCATGGTTGACTCGCCAAATACTGAATATTCTTAATGTGCAATCCAACTTCTTCTAATGTTTCACGTCGAACAGCATCTTCTAGTGTTTCCCCTACCTCGACAAAGCCAGCGATTAAACTGTACATCTGGCTCTTATTTCTAGCATTTTTAGCCAGCAAAATCTCGTCCTCACCACGCGTAATAATAGTAATTACACAAGGATTAACTCTAGGATATTGACTAAAATTACATGCAGGACAAGTCATAGAATATTCGGTCTTATGCTGTTGGGTTTTATGTCCGCAACGGCTACAAAACTGATGATTACGACGCCACTCTAGTAACTGAAAAGCACGACTCGCCTGTTCAAACTGCGGTTTAGTCCAATACTGCAAGAGTTGGCGAATAGGTATGAACTGATATCCATTTGGTATAGGTTCACCTTCTTGGAAATCTCTTGCTATTACTAGAGGTTCTGCTTGTATAGGTAAATCATATTCCTGCTGTTCAAGGCAAGGTAGATTAAAATTCGCATCAACCAAAAGTTGTTGTTGCTGAAAAATATAAGCAATAGGAAGATTGTTGGTATCCATTTATATACTCAAGTGAAGAACCTTTCGATGAACTCTATGGCTCCTTCAAAAGGATCAAGCTTAAACATATTTTTTTAAAATCTTACGCATATTAGCGAACAGCTTCAATTCATTTAATTTGTATCCTTTTGATTAAAATCACATTTTATTCACGCGCGCTATGTTTTTAAGTTATATCTATGACTTTATAGCTAACTGACCAGTGATGAACTTAGAAGCTCTGCTTCACATAAAATTGATCTCTGAAAACTTAAACTAGTTTTAGTTCCATCTCATGAAGCAAAAATATGCGATTTGGTTTAATTCTGGGTGATCAATTAAATCACCAACTCGCAACGCTCAAGTATTTAAACCGTAATGAAGACGTTATTTTGATGGCTGAAGTGCTTGAGGAAACATCTTATGTTGCTCATCATCCACAAAAAATAGCACTGATTTTTAGTGCAATGCGGCACTTTGCAAAAGAATTAAAAGCACAGGGTTGGAAAATCCGTTATCACACATTTAAGCGCGAAAGTCATATAAAAAAGTTAGTCGACTTTATTGCTTTGCAGCAGCAACACTTCTCGGCGAATACTCTCGTCATTACCCAATGTGGTGAGTATCGCTTACAGCATGAAATCGGAACTTCATGGGCTAACAAGCTAAAACTACCTGTTATTTGTTTAGAAGATGATCGATTCTTTTGTACCGTAGAACAATTCAAGCAATGGGCAAACAAATATAAAACACTAAGAATGGAATACTTTTACCGAGAAATGCGCAAGCAAACTCATTATTTAATGCATGACCAACAACCCGTTGGCGGGCAATGGAACTTTGATCAAGCCAATCGAAAAGCTTGGTCAGGCAATCCACCTTTGCCACCAAAATTAACCTTTGAGCATGATCAAATTGATATAGATGTTATTCAACTGGTCAAGAAAGAATTTTCACAACATATCGGCAATATCAACTCCTTTCAATGGGCAACTACCCGTCAAAATGCCCTACTTGCTCTAGATCATTTTATTTCTAACATCTTACCTCACTTTGGCGATTATCAAGATGCCATGGTTTATGGTTCAGATTTTATGTTTCATAGTCTGCTCTCACCTTATTTAAATTGTGGATTGTTGTTGCCAAAAGAAGTGTGTGACGCTGCTCAAACAGCCTATTACAGCGGACAGGCTCCCTTAAATGCAGTAGAAGGATTTATTCGGCAGATATTAGGGTGGCGGGAATATGTGCGTGGAATATATTGGTTATCTATGCCGGACTATAGCGATCAAAATACCCTTCATGCCAGCACGCCGCTGCCACAATATTACTGGACGGGTAATACAAAAATGGCATGTATGGCCGAGTGTTTCAGAAATACCTTTGCACATGGCTATGCTCACCATATTCAGCGTTTAATGATTACAGGCAACTTTGCACTTTTAGCAGGTGTAATTCCATCAGAAATTTGCAAATGGTATTTAGCAGTCTATGTAGATGCTTATGAATGGGTCGAATTACCGAATACTTTAGGCATGGCAATGTATGCAGATGGCGGCATCATGGCAAGTAAACCCTATGCTGCATCAGGTAATTACGTACATAAAATGTCAAATTATTGTCAGCACTGTACATATAACGTCAAAACAAAAACTGAGTCTGACAGTTGTCCATTTAACAGTTTGTATTGGTATTTTATGAGCCAGCATGAGGCCATATTTCGTCAGAATCCCAGAATGTCGATGATTTATAAAAACCTTGATCGTATGAAAGATAAAGCTTCTGTCATGAAGCATGCAAAGTTACTTATTCATCAACTTGATGAGCTTTAAGATCATGAAAAAACAGCATCTACCCCAGAAAATATGTGTCTATTGCCAACGCCCTTTTGACTGGCGAAAAAAATGGGAACGTTGCTGGGAAGAAGTAAAATATTGCTCTGAAAGATGTAAAAGACAAGCCCGTTCAAATAAGTAAATATTTCACCAGATTATTTTAACTGATTCAACACAACTCTTGATTGTTGAATCAGTTGTATTTCAATTGATTATATTTGATCGCCTTAAGCATATTTATACTGACGAGAGCAGTAAGCTCGTTCAACCTCTGGTGAACGTAATTGTTGATGTTTAGTTTTACGCCCTGCCATACGTTTACGCCAAAGTTTAAAACTATTGGTTTTCAGGTTATATCTCATTAAACGAATCACTTCGCTTTCACTTAAGCCATATTCTCGCTCAATTGCTTCAAATGGGGTTCGATCTTCCCATGCCATTTCAATAATTCTAGATAAGTCCTGTTCATCAATTTTTTTCATATTATGCCCTTTTGATTTATAGGTAGCCAAATCTGATTCTTAACAAACAACCTTTTCGGGAACAGTTTCATCTACTCAATTGCTTGTCTTAAACCTTTTCGTGTTTTGCTTCTGATCATAGAAAGACAAACATGAAGTTTTTGTGATTTTTTAGCTTTCTAAACTGTTTTTCTACAGATATAAGTGTTCGAAACCGTAGAATGATTCAACTTTATCTTTATTGGCCACTCTGGCAAAATTTTTAATAACTAAAACGTAAAAAAGCCATTGCCTTCGCAATAGCTTTTTTGTTTATAATCATAAAATTATGCGCCCTTAGCTTAACTGGATAGAGCAGTTGCCTCCTAAGCGACCGACGTGGGTTCGAGTCCCGCAGGGCGCACATACTTAATACATTAATCCTTCACTTCAGCCAACAATGTTTCAGCTGCAAGTTTTCCTAAATTATTAGAAGCAAGCGGACTATCACCAGTTAGCAATTTACGGTCTCTATGACATTGACCTGTAATGCCCTTATTTAAAATTTCCACACCGAGTTTTTCAAGGTTCTCACCGACTAACCACGGTAAAGCCCCCGGCATATAACCAATATCAATATTTGCTCCCTTATCTAATGAGTCAGGGAATACACAAATTTGATAGCCTTTAAAAATATAGTTTTCTGGCTCTTCATCTACTGCCGCAGCCAGTAATGAAGCTGGACCATGGCATAACGTAATAATAAATTTATCTTGTTCAACCGCCCATTTAAGGACTTTTTTCACCTCAAGGCTATGTGGAATCTTAGCTAATACGCCATGCCCACCTGGAATAAATACAGCCGCATATGGTGAGTTTTCCCCCACTGCGTTTTCTAAAATATCAGCCAGCTTTAATGGATTTTTTAATTTATCTGCATATTTCTGAAAAGTGTCTAATACCACTTGTTCTTGTTTTGGCATTGCCCACATTTCAAGCTTGGCTGGATTACCTGAAAGTGTCGCAATATCAATTTCGAAGCCTGCATTATCTAAATGAAACATCGGTAAAAGCATTTCTACAGGATGGTTACCTGTTGAAAAGAACTTACCGTTTTGCATCTGAATATAACGTTCATCAGTTGCAATCATTAAAACTTTTTTATTGCCCGCATACGGCGTTGAATAAGTCGTGCCATCGTAATCGGTTTTAGGTGCAGTATATTGACTCAGTGAATATGGTGATGGGAAAAAGGCATTATCTTCAGCCAAATCTGGAGTAGGATTTTTATCATCAATATTTGCGGTATTCATTGTTGCTATCCTTTTTCATCAGTATGGAAAGAAATAATAAGGTAAGAACCAATTGTTATTTCTTACTCAATTTATAGGTGAAGTTATAGAACTGGTGCAATCTGCCAATAGAATTTGGCAATTTTTATAGAGAAATAGGCAGAATCTAGAATTATAAAATTCAGTTTAGGCGAACCTGTCGTTCACCTAAACTTTAATGATTATAGCGTTACACATTCATTTCTAAAACGATCTTTCCAATATGATCACCTTGCTCCATACATGCATGAGCACTTTGTACATCTGAAAAAGCATACGTTTTATAGATTTGAGGTAAACACTTACCTTCTGCCAGTAATGGCCACACATGCTCATGCAAAGATTGGGCAATTTGTGCTTTTTCTTCACTAGTACGCGCTCGCATCGTTGAACCCGTAATCGTGGCACGCTTTAAAATCAATTTTTGTAAATCAAATTCTTTTGCGATTCGACCACCCATAAAACCAATAATGACAAGTCGACCATCACGTTTTAATAGATTTAAATTTTTCTGGAAATAAGAACCTCCTACAATATCCAAAATAACATCAACACCTTGATCTTGAGTATGTTTCAAAACTTCTTGCTCAAAATCTTGGGTTTTATAGTTAATTGCTGTAGTTAAATTTGAGAGTGCTTCAACTTTATCTTCACTACCAACCGTAGCAAAAGTTTTAATCCCTAAAGCTTGGCAAATCGCTAAAACTGTGGTTCCAATACCACTTGCCCCGCCATGAATCAGTGCAGTTTCATCTTTCTTTAAACGGCCAATATCAAATAGGTTTGCCCAAACCGTAAAAAATGTTTCCGGAATTGCAGCAGCTTGCGTAAAAGATAAATTTTCAGGTATTGGCAATACTTGAGTTGCAGTTACCGCACAGTACTCAGCATAACCACCGCCATTTGTTAGAGCACAAACTTTATCTCCAACCTTGAATTGATCTACTTGTTCCCCTACAGCAACCACGACACCAGCGACTTCAAGTCCCGGTATTTGAGTAACACCTTTAGGCATTGGGTATAAACCCATACGCTGCAATACGTCTGGACGGTTAATTCCAGCAGCTTTTACCTCAATTAACACTTCATCTGCTTGAGGAACTGGAACATCTGAATCTTGAAGTTTTAAGACCTCAGGTCCACCTGGAGCCGTAATTTCAATAATTTTCATGGTTGTTGGAAGGGTCATTTATATGCTCCATGTTTGATTTATATTTTAAAAACACTGATCTAAGTTAAATAATCGAAGACTTAGGTGGAATTCCAAACAGTCGTTTAAATTCTCGACTAAATTGTGAGGCACTGACATAACCGACTTCATAGGCTGCTTCTGCTACCCCCATTTTGTTATTCATGATCAACTCACGTGCTTTATGTAACCGAGTAATTTTGATGTACTGTAAGGGAGAATAATTCGTCACCTTTTTAAAAGTCTGATGAAAAAGCGATATGCTCATGCCCGCTTGTTTCGCCAAATCTTGAACCGTTAAATTATGATAATAATCACGCTGAATAATTTCACAAATGGTGTAAATCACACCATTGCGGCTTACCATAGCCGATAAACTCTCGACTAAATTGCCGCCTGAAGCCTGCACCACACGATAAACCAATTCTCTTTTAACTTGCTCACCCAATATAAAAGTATCTTGTTTAGAACGAAGTAAATTGAGTAATCGTAGAGCAACCTCCGAAATAGCCACATTCATGTCAATCACTCTAAGCCCACAGCTTAATTTTAAATCTTCTGAATGAGCATCTTCAGTAACCACTTGTTGCTGTTTATCCATTTTAGTAATGAGATCAGCCATCATTTGTGGTTCAAATTTTATGGCTATCGCCAGCATTGGTTCATTATTTTCAACAACAGTATCGCAATCAAAAGGTATAGCAATAGAGATGAATAAGCACTGCCCTTGTTTAAATGGGAAGATTTCTTTACCAATGTACCCTCGCTTTAATCCCTGTATCACTAAAACAATTGAAGGCTCTTGCAGCACAGCAATAGGTGCTGTGGAATGATCTACACGCATTAAAGTGATATTAGAAATAAAAGTAGGATAGAGGCCTTCTGCTGGAGCCAAGTGCAAAAAAGCATCGACCAACTGTTCTGTAAGATGATTTTGCGACATAGTTTTATTGTGAGAGGTAATCTAATAACCAATATAACAATGAACCTAAAATGAAAACATCTGTCTTACGTTTACTTTGTATAAATAGGCAATTCAAATCAATTTTTAGGCATAAAAAAACCTAGAGCATTCTAGGTTTTTTCACTTTATCAGGCTATTTAAGCCGATAAATTAAAGAACATTGCTGCAATCAAAATAATTACGCCAAGTACAATTCGGTACCAAGCAAATACACGTAACGTGTGACGTTCTACAAACAGTACCAATGCTTTTACAACAAACAGCGCGGCAATAAAAGCAGCAACGAAACCTACCCCAATATTAATCATATTGTCTGAGGTGAGTACGTCAGCATTTTTAATCAAGTCAAAAGTCGCAGCCCCCAACATGGTCGGCATAGCAAGGAAGAAAGAAAATTCTGTAGCAGCTTTACGTGATAAACCTGCAAACATTCCGCCTACAATTGTTGCGCCTGAACGTGAAGTTCCCGGAATCATCGCCACACACTGAGCAAGGCCCACTAAAAGCGCTTGCTTAAAAGTAATTTTAGTTGCATCGAGTGTCTTATGTTCAAATTGTCTAGATTCCACCCAGAAAATGATAAGGGCACCAACAATTAAGGCAATCGCAACTACAATTGGGCTAAATAGAACACTTTTAATAAAGTCGACAGCTAAAACACCAATAATGACTGCTGGAAAGAATGCAATAAGCACACTAATCGCAAAATGACGTGATTCCACATCACCGCTAAAAAATCCCTTAATCAAGTTAATAATTTTTTGTCGGTATAACCAGCACACTGCCAAAATAGCACCTAACTGGATTACGACCTCAAATACACGACCGCCGTCTGAGTGGAAATCGATAATATGACCAAATAAAATCAGATGGCCTGTACTCGAGATGGGTAAAAATTCAGTTAAGCCTTCGACAAAGCCTAAAAACAGTGCTTTTATAACTTCAAAATTTTCCATAACTTGCTCAAAGAAAGTTAATCATTAGAACGACCTAAAATTTGTTTTATCGAAATTGGTAAGTCCCAAATTAGACTTAACACATGTTCAATATCAGATCATTTCTAACGTTTGTGGTTATTGCCCCTAGTTAAAGGCAGTTTATTTAAAGTGCGATAATGTATCACATCATGATGACAAACTTGGGTTAACTATCGTAAAAAGATAAAACTTGGTTAAGAACTGCCAAAGTTTTTCTTGTTATAGATAAAGCTTTTTACCTTTACTTACTATACAAAATGATCTTAAAAAGTCCTTAAAAAAACATGATATTATTCTGATCAAATGCAGCTCATATCAAAAATTCTATCTGAATGAAAAATACCAAAATTAATGCACGCCATCTCATTATCGATTTATTTCTTTCCTCGGCCTACCCTCAACTCACCATTAAACAAATATTGATTGCCGCTAAACTTTTTAATATGAGTGACAATGGTATTCGTGTGGCTACGACTCGGCTATTAAATGAAGGCATGATAGAAAGTGTAGAACGCGGCATTTATCAACTTTCACCATCAACCAAAGAATGGGCAAAAGTCATTTTGAATCGTAAAAATGGCATTAAGCAGACTAAAGAATGGCAACATCAATATCTGACAGTCTTCACTGGAACTTTAGGTCGTATTGATCGGACCGCTTTAAAAAAAAGAGAACGCGCTTTAAGTCAATTTGGTTTTAGAGAACTCGAAACTGGCATTTATATACGTCCAGATAATTTAGCGTATAGCTTTGAAAAAACGTGTGAAGAGCTCGTATTAGCGGGGCTTGAAAATGAAGCTAAAATTTCTATTATTCAAAGATTTGACTCAAAAACAGTTTCGTTAATTCCTTCTTTGTGGGATACCCAACAACTTGAAAAAAACTATGAGATGTATAGTCAAGATATTCAAGAATGGCTTTTGAATTATAAAAATTTATCCTTAAATGAGGCCGCTACCCAAGCTTTGTTATTAGGACGTGAAACGATTACCTTACTCATGAATGATCCTCTACTGCCCTCTCCATTTGTTAACGAGTATGCCCGCAATCAGTTTGCTCAAAATGTACAACAGCTCGATTCGATTGGACAAAAGCTATGGCAGAAACTTTATGAAAATGAATTAGCCCACTAACGGGCGATTTATTTTTTTACAAACAAATATTTCAAATTTTAAAATTTTATGATTATATTTGTAATATAAAATATGGATACCAAAATCTGATTTGGGAGAATAAAAATGAATGCACAAGTGAGTGTGACCGATCTATTTAGCAGAGAAGAAATACAAGAACTCACACAACCCTCAGATATATACGGTGCTTGGGCTGTTGCAAGTACGTGGGCTGTTATTGGCGGAACATTTGCAAGCTTAATCATGATGTGGGATTACTTACCTAGCTGGGGAAAATTACTTGCTTGTATGCTAGCTTTAGCTATATTGGCAGGTCGCCAGTTATGCCTAGCAATTTTGATGCATGATGCATCGCATAAAAGCTTGTTCAAAAATAAAAAAATAAATGACTTTGTAGGTGAATGGCTATGTGCCCGTCCAATCTGGAATGATCTACAAAAATATCGCGTACATCATGTTCGTCATCATGCAAAAACCTCTACTCCAGATGATCCAGATCTTTCTTTAGTTTCTGGTTTTCCTGTAAGCAAAAAATCGCTTACTCGTAAATTTTTACGCGACTTAACGGGTATGACGGGATTAAAGTTTAGCTTTGGTCGAGTGTTAATGGACCTTGATCTAATGAAATGGACCGTTGCAAATGATCAAGTCTGGTTAGATCGAAGCAATAAAGATTTCGTTGACTATACCAAAAGTCTTATAAAAAACAGTAGCGGCGCCATTGCTACCAATGTTGCTCTTTATTGTGTTTTAAAAGCTTTTGGTCAACAACGGTTTTATTGGTTATGGCCTTTAGCGTATTTGACACCGTTTCCATTATTTTTAAGAATTCGCTCAATGGCCGAACATGCAGGTATGCAAACGAGTAATACAGCTTTAACCAATACACGAACAACACGTGCTGGTTGGATTGCTAGAAGTTTTGTGGCGCCTATTCATGTCAATTTCCACATGGAACACCATTTAATGGCTTCAGTGCCCTACTTCAAACTACCGCGTATGCATCGTCTATTGAGAGAGCGCGGCCATGTTCCAGCACCACCTAGCTATTTTGAAGTGATTGATTCACTCTCATCTAAGCCAGAATAATCTACTTAATTGACTCAAATAATAAATGAAAGGCCATAAATTTAAATTTGTGGCCCTTTAATTTGAATCCGCCATTTTATGCTGGGTTTGGAAATATTTAGGCGTCATTCCCATCCAGCGCTTAAACGCACGAGTGAAGTGAGAAGTCTCGGCATAACCTAGCATTAAAGCAACTTTCTCGATCGACATGTTATTTTGAGCTAAAAGTTTCTGGGCATGCTCCTTTTTCAGTGTGTCTACCAAGAGCGTAAAACTAGTATCATCAAGAGCTAAATAGCGTTGCAAAGTTCGCTCTGACATATTCATGATATGAGCCACTTGCCCAACTTTTAACGCCTCAATATTCCCATTCATAAGCAATTTTTCGGTAACTTGTTTGACTCGCCCTTTCCAACCACTTTTTAAGTTTAATTTCTCTATATCCCGCTTACATTGCGCATTTAACAACGGCGCTAGCATTGGGTCTGCCGTTAATACTGGTTGTGCTAAATACTCTTTTGGAAATATCCAACGATTACGCTTTTGGTTAAATAAACAAGTCACAGCCAGTTGATGACTGATTTGGTCAAAACCTATCGGCTCTGGCATTTGTAATTCAACTTTTCCCAAATGAGAAAGCCCTGTTAATTTTTTCGCAATTTGAACAAAACCGATTAACAAAAAAATGTTGGCATTTGGGCTCAGCTGAAATGCATTGACAGGCTGATGAATAGACCAATATGCATCATTATTTTCTTGTTTTAATTCTGGTTTAAAAACCTTACAACGTGAACCAATGAATTGTTCAAGTATTTTCAGCGCTTCTCCTAAATTTGGAGAAACTATGGCAGCCATTCCTACTGAACCATAACATGAAGCCGTCATGCTTAAAACTAGATATCCTGCCAGTGCTGGCTCTTTGCATAACTCAATCGCCCGCTCAATAAGCTGATTTAAGATATTGAACTCAACATACCAGTAAGGCTTTTCTAATTGGTCTAAAGTTATTCCACTTCCATCTAAAAGCTGCTCACCAGAGACACCCCACTGCTTAATAGTCTCGACGATTAAATTAATATAAGTTCCGGGTAATTCTGGGTTCATGAGCAAGCCGATGAGCAAAATAGAATGGCGCGAAATGGTAAAAACTGTCAGTTCATGAACTATGCCATGCTTTTAAATTGATGCATAGTTATTCAAAGCAAAATCCGCTGAATTGCACTAGACAGCACAATTTCTGAAAAGAATACAGGTCCCACCTTATGAACATTCTGATTGTCCATGCTCATCCAGAACCACAGTCTTTTACCACTGCTCTAAAAAGTACAGCTAAGCAAACCTTAGAAAAATTGGGGCACAGCGTAGAAATTTCAGATTTATATGCGATGCAATTTAACCCTATTGCATCCAAAGAGGATTTTTTAGAGCTTAATCAGCCTGATTATTTTAACTATGCACTAGAACAAAGAAATGCCAGCAAAAATCAACTTCTAGCTCCAGATATTCAAGCAGAAATTGAAAAAGTTAAAAAAGCAGATCTCGTCATTTTAAATTTCCCACTTTATTGGACATCTGTGCCAGCAATTTTAAAAGGTTGGATTGATCGCGTATTTGTCTCAGGGCTTTTTTATGGAGGCAAACGGTTTTACAACCACGGCGGCATGGTAGGTAAAAAAGCGATGTTGTGTTTAACACTCGGTGGTAGAACACACATGTTTGGAGAAAACTCTATTCATGGTCCAATTGAAAATTATTTATCCCCAATTCAACGTGGTACTTTGGCATATGCTGGTTTTGAAGTTCTGCCTCCATTCATTGCTTACCATGTACCTTATATTAGCCAAGAAGCACGAGAAATCCTTCTTGAAGACTATGTAATCTACCTTACTCATCTGGACCAGCTTGAGTCATTAACATTTCCGAAGCTTGAGCAATTTGATGAAAAACTATATCCACTCTAATGCTATGTTTTAGCTCTTAAAATTAAACAACCGAATTTAGATCATTATTTTCGGTTTTTTTATTACACATAACTTTCAAATATAGAATCCAAATTCGCTCAAAAAATAGATCAAATGGTAAAAAAATTAAGGTCAACTTTTTCATAAAATGAATAATATAAAATTGAATCAATAATATACAGATGTAGAGAAACTAGACTTATCAACTAAAAATGAAAACCAATACTCATTTCATAATCACTTAATTCATATTTTTACAAAAAAATCTTTGACCATTTTTCTTGGATTTGTGACAAAAATGTCATAAAAACAAAGACTATTACTAATAGATAAAAAATATAAATATCAATTAATTAAATTAATTTAACAATACAAATATTCCTTCATATTTCATCCATTATTGGCATTATTTGTATAAAAAGTGAGTACTCCTCAGTTCATATAACAGATTTACTCTTATTGTAATTATGCTATTTTTGTTACATGGAGTTATCAAAGCTTCTATTAGTTGTAATTAGGAGCTTTGAAGGCAACACAGTTTAAACGGTTTAACTCTGTTACTTTTAAAAAAATGTCTTGAAGTTCAAGGAAAGATTAAAATGAAATTAAAACATCTGAGCACTGCAATGATTTTAGCAACGCTGCCTGCAACTGGGGTTTTTGCAGCAGCATTGGATCGCTCTGGACAATCCATCTCTGCATTTTTGCAGCCTGGTAATTACTTTGAAGCTGGAATTTCTGTTTTAGACCCAGATGTAGCTGGTAAAGAAGCAGGCACAACTGCAACGCGTCGGAACATTGGCGATATGGGAGATGATTACTACTTCCCAAGTGCTGCATTAAAACTACAACTTACTGATAAATTTTCTTTTGGTTTACTTTACGATCAACCATTTGGAGCTGATGCACAATATTCTGGAAATAATGCTTTCGTAGCAAGCCCTTCAGATCCAATTCTTGGTAGTTTACCAATTACAACAGGTGCTTTAGGTGGAACTCAAGGTGGAACTTCTGTTGAAGTTGATAGTCAAAATATTTCGATGATTTTTGGCTTCCAACCTACTGAAAACTTTAATTTCTACGGTGGTGGTGTATATCAAACAATTAAAGGAAATGTTCATTTAAGAGGTTCTGCATATAGTTTATATAATGGCTATGATGCTAGTATTCCTGAAGATGGGGCTGCTGGTTGGTTAGCAGGGGCGGCTTTCCAAATTCCAGAAATCGCACTTAAAGCGTCTATCACATATCGTTCAGAAATTGACCACAAAATTGATGCAGATGAAACAATTGCACTTGCAGACTCAATTACAGCCAATGCAGGAGTACTTGGTTCAACTATTGGGCAATTAGTTGCAGCTGGCCAGTTAACCCCAGCGCAAGCTGGAGCGATCCAACAAACAATTGGTAAAGCTATTGCGGCCAATCAATTAGAAGGCAAAACTACAATTACTACCCCTCAATCTGTGAATCTTGATTTCCAGACAGGGATTATGGCAAATACAGTCGCATTCGCGAATGTACGCTGGGTGAATTGGAAAGATTTCGCGATTCGTCCGTATAAATTTGGCAAAGTATCAGAAGCTGTAGGTGGACTTATTGGGCGTCCGAACGGCTTTAACTTAGTTGAATATTCTGATGACCAATGGTCTGTGAACGCTGGTGTGGGCCGTAAACTTACCGACAAGTGGGCTGGTAATGTCTCTGTAGGTTGGGACTCTGGTGCAGGTAACCCTGTAACTACTTTAGGTCCAACTGAAGGTTACTGGAACGTAGGTTTAGGTGTTCAATACAGCCCTACCCCACAAACGTTTATTGCTGGCGGCGTAAAATATTTCTGGTTGGGTGATGCTAAAGCTCAAACTGGCGCACAAGCAGGTACGGATCAATACGTTGCAGAATTCTCTGACAACAACGCTATCGCTTATGGTTTAAAACTTGGTTATAAATTCTAAGTTTCAAAACTCATTCATATAAAAAAGGCGCTTTAAGCGCCTTTTTTATTCTTAAGCTGGGATTGTACGCTGTGAAACTGAACGAATTGCTTCTTTTAATGCATCGTAACCGTGGATAGCTGGAAATTGTGGAAACTCAGCAATCACATTTTCTGGTGCATCAAACAAGAAACCGTGGTCAGCTTCACCAAGCATGGTTGTATCGTTATACGAGTCACCAGCAGCAATTACACGGAAATTTAAACCATGTAATGCTTTAACCGACTCACGTTTTTGATCTGGTTGACGTAGTTTATAAGCGGTAATCATACCTTCTTCATCTGTCTCTAACTTATGACAGAAAATTGTTGGCCACCCTAATTGCTTCATTAAAGGATGTGCAAATTCATAGAAGGTATCTGACAAAATTACGAGTTGGAAATGCGTACTCACCCATTCAACAAACTCTTTTGCACCTGGTAATGGCCCCATCTCAGCAATGACTTCTTGAATGTCGTTTAAGCCTAAACCGTGTTGTTTTAAGATATTAAGACGCTGAGTCATTAAAACATCATAATCCGGAATATCACGAGTTGTTGCTTCGAGTTCTTTAATCCCTGTTTTTTTAGCGAAATTGATCCAGATTTCAGGAACTAAAACCCCTTCAAGATCTAGGCATACGATTTCCATGAATGCTTCCAACGTTGGTTAAAAATTGCTGTATCATACCATTAAGATTTTCAGTTTTGCGTTGTTATTGATCAAATCAATTTTATTCATAAGGATCGAAATTAAAGTGCTAAGCACTTTATCAACTATCCTTTAGAATATTTTTCATAACTCAATGCGCCCAAGCCTTTTGCCAGGAACACACATGACCGTTATTCCGACTATTGATATCGTAGATGCTCTTGCTGCTGAATATGCAACCAAAAGCCCTCGAGAAATTTTAGAACTTGCCTTAAGCCAACAAGGTGAAATTGCAATTTCATTTTCGGGAGCAGAAGATGTTGTGTTAATTGATATTGCTTCACGCTTAGGTAAACCTTTCCGTGTATTTAGTCTCGACACGGGTCGCCTGCATGCCGAAACTTATCAATTTATTGAAACTGTCCGTAAACACTACAATATCAATATCGAAATTTGTTTCCCTGAATCTGAAGCTGTTCAAAACATGGTAAACGAAAAAGGTTTATTCAGCTTTTTTACAGATGGGCATCAAGAATGTTGCGGTATTCGAAAAGTTCAGCCTTTACGTAAAAAACTTGCGACTTTAGATGGCTGGATTACGGGCCAACGTAAGGATCAAAGCCCTGGTACGCGTACAGAAATTCCGGTAGTACAAGCTGATGCTGGCTTTTCTGGCCCAGGTAAGCAACTCATTAAATATAATCCTCTAGCGAACTGGACAAGTGCTGAGGTATGGAGCTACATCCGTATGATGGAAATTCCATATAATCCTCTTCATGAGCGTGGTTTTGTTTCTATTGGCTGTGAACCATGTACGCGACCTGTATTACCAAATCAACATGAGCGTGAAGGACGCTGGTGGTGGGAAGAAGCCACTCAAAAAGAGTGTGGCTTACACGCTGGTAATATGAAAAAGTAATTGGATATCAAAAAACCACTGGCAAATCAGTGGTTTTTTTTATGTCATGTTCCGTACACAAAGTCATATTTTCTCTACTCTAAACGCTATATACTTAATTTCACGGTTCTATAATTCTAATAAGAGTTCATATAAGAGCTTCTTAGAAAAATGCATGAGGCACAATGATTTATGCGTCCATTACACCCAATTGATTTCATTTTTCTGTCACTTGAAAAAAGACAGCAACCCATGCATGTCGGTGGGTTATTTTTATTTGAAATTCCTGAAAATGCACCTGAAACCTTTGTGCACGATTTAGTAGAAGATATTAAACGCTCAAAGAGCATTCCTATCCCGCCCTTCAATAACCGTTTAAATGGTCTATTTTGGGATGAGGATGAAGAATTCGATATCGATCATCACTTTCGCCACATTGCTTTGCCTCACCCGGGCCGTATTCGTGAACTTCTAGTATATATTTCACAGCAGCATAGCTCACTAATTGATCGTGCAAAGCCACTTTGGACTTGTGACATTATTGAAGGAATCGAAGGCAATCGTTTTGCCATGTATTTTAAAATCCATCATGCCATGGTAGATGGTGTTGCGGGTATGCGTTTGATCGAGAAATCTCTATCAAAAACACCAGAAGAGAAACATGTTGTTCCTTTATGGTGTGTTGAGAGCAAAAGAGCTAAGCGTCTAAAAGTACCAACTCCAAGTACTAGTAAAATTAAGAGTATTTTAGGCGGTATTAAGTCTCAACTCGACATAGCTCCAAAAGTCATGCACGAGCTATCTCAAACAATATTCAAGGAAATGGGTAAAAATCCTGATTATGTTTCTACCTTTCAGGCACCAGTTTCTATTTTGAACCAAAGAGTCAGTGCTTCACGTCGTTTTGCGGCCCAATCATTTGAATTAAGCCGCCTTAGAAAAATTTCAAAAGCATTAGGCGTGACAATTAATGATGTAGTGCTGGCTGTATGTTCAGGCGCTTTACGTGAATATTTGATTAGTCAAAATAGCTTACCTAAAAAGCCACTCATTGCCATGGTTCCAGCTTCACTACGTACAGATGATTCTGACATGAGTAACCGAATTACCATGATTCTGGCAAATTTAGGGACGCATAAAGATCAACCGTTAGAACGTCTAGAAATCATTCGCCGTAGCATGCAAAATTCAAAGCAACGCTTTAGCCGCATGACTGCGAATGAAATTTTAAACTATAGTGCAGTTGTTTATGGTCCGGCAGGATTAAACATCATGTCAGGAATGCTTCCTAAGCGTCAGGCGTTCAATTTAGTGATTTCCAATGTACCAGGACCACGTGAGCCGCTTTATTGGAATGGCGCGAAATTAGATGCACTCTACCCTGCTTCGATTGTCATGGATGGACAAGCTCTAAACATTACCATGACTAGTTATTTAGATAAGCTTGAAGTTGGATTAACAGCTTGTCGAAATGCTTTGCCGAAAATGCAAAACCTTTTGACTCATTTAGAAGATGAGATTCAACGTTTTGAAGAAATTATTGCAGAGAAACAACTGAAACATCATTCAGCAAGTTAGAAAATTAAGGGGCTTTGAATTGGCCCCTTATTTTTTGATTGTGCGGCACTGGTTAAGCAACTGATGACATACTGAACGAATCATTGCAGTTGTGATTGGTACTTCTTTACCTTGGTCATTCAACATATAGCAGCTATTTACTGGCGTGCTTTCTAAAACATGTTTAAGACCGTTGCTAATTAAGTTTTCACTTACATTCATGGGTTATACCTCTTATTGTTTGCTAAGACGTTTAATAGGGAGAACGTCTAGGGCTACTGTATGTAAGTAGTATTTAAAATTCATGAATGAAAGTAAAATTTCAGTTGTAACAAGGATTAAGCGATATCTTGTTACAACTTTAGCTTAAAATGATATCGTATTGCTCTTGCGTATATAAATTTTCGACCTGAAATTTAATAACACGGTTAATAAAATGCTCTAAATCGGCTACTGCTGGTGCTTCTGCTGTTAATAATCGGTCAATCACAGAAGGATGGGCAACAACAGTAAAGCCACTCGTTGACTCAAATGCGCGGGTATAACGTAATATCTCACGAAATATTTCGTAACACACTGTCTCCGCTGTTTTGACAAAACCACGCCCTTGGCATGTTGGACATGATTCACATAACAAGTGTTCTAATGATTCACGAGTTCGTTTACGCGTCATTTCGACCAGACCAAGTTCTGACACTTGAGTAATTTTGGTCTTCGCGTGATCTCGCTCAAGCATTTTCTCGAACTGACGCATCACCTCTTCACGGTGAGTTGCTTCTTGCATGTCAATAAAATCAATAATGAGAATACCACCCAAATTACGCAGTCTAAGTTGACGCGCGATAACTTGAGTCGCCTCCATATTGGTTTTAAAAACAGTGTCTTCAAGACTACGACCACCTACATATGAACCTGTATTAACGTCAATCGTTGTCATGGCTTCAGTCTGGTCGATCATCAGATAACCGCCCGACTTCAAAGCTACCCGAGTTTGTAAGGCTTTTTGAATATCTTCTTCAACATTATAAAGATCAAATAGTGGTCTCTCCCCCGGATAATGGATGAGACGACTCTTCATATTCGGGACAAACTCATCTACAAACTCAAGCAGTTTTGCATGAATCTCTCGCGAATCTACATAAATCTTTGCGGTTTCTTCGCTTGCTAAGTCGCGAATAATACGTTGAGGTAATGGAAGTTCTTCAAAAATTAAAGAAGGAACAGCAACATCCGTCTGCTTGCGCTGGATGTACTCCCACAATTTGCTCAGATAACACATGTCCTGTGCAATTTCTGCCTCGTCCACACCTTCTGCAGCCGTACGGACAATCACACTACCGGGTAAATTATGCTCAGATTGAATACCTTCAATAATATTACGCAGACGATCTCGCTCTTCTTCAGACTCTATACGCTGCGAAACACCAATATGGTTGCCATATGGCATTAAAACCAAATAGCGAGAAGGGATTGAAAGATCTGTACTTAGACGTGCACCTTTTGTGCCCAACATATCTTTCATTACTTGGACAGTAAGGGTTTGCCCAGGATGTAATAGCTCAAAGACATTTGGGGTAGGCTGCGAACGAGGCCAAACCATATCATTGATATGTAAAAAGGCTGTTCGAGACAAACCAATATCAACAAAGGCAGCTTGCATGCCCGGAAGCACTCGTACAACTTTACCCTTGTAGATATTGCCGACTAGACCGCGTTTAACTGTACGCTCGACATACAGTTCATTAACAGTTCCATTTTCGATTAATGCCACCCGACACTCCATAGGCGTGACATTAATAAGTAGTTCTTCTGACATACATAAACTCAAAGCATTATAAAATTTTTATTAAAGAGTCAGAGAAGCTGTTAACTTTAACGTTGTCTAATGTTCATCGACAATGCTATTCAATGAAGAATGATAACAACCCCTTATGTCTTTACTCTTTTGAATAACTGTGCAAATTCGTATAAAGGAAGTCCTACCACATTACTATAACTTCCTTGAATTTGGGGAATATATTGCGAGGCAATTCCTTGAATTGCATATCCACCCGCTTTTCCAACAGGCTCACCCGTGGTCCAATAATCTTCCATATCTTGTGTAGTCAGGCGCTGAAACTCAACTTGTGTTTGCACTACCTGACTTAACATCTGTTGTTGAGTCGCAACGCACAGTCCAGAAAACACATCATGCCAACGTCCAGATAATTGTTTCCAGATTTCAAAGGCATGATTTTTCGATTCAGGCTTACCAATAATTTGGCCATCAAGTCCCAGACTTGTATCGGCAGCAATAACAATTGCTTCTGGAAAAAGCTTCAATACAGTTTGAGCTTTTTCTCTAGCCAACCGTTCAACATAATGATGAACCAGCTCATTTTCATGAACAGATTCATCAATGTCAGGACTATAGATTTCAAAATCTAAGCCTAGCTGTTGTAACAGCTCTTTCCGACGAGGAGAGCTAGATGCTAAAACTATATGCGCCATTTTGCCAAACAATAATAGACGACTGGCCACGTGATGATACTTGTCATCAAAGGTTGCCAATGTCTAGCAATCGAAAAATGAATTCCACCCATCGTCTGTGTTACCCACATAAATGCTAAATGGGCAATAATGACCAGCGTTGCTATCGTCCATAAATTAACAAAAGTTAAAATACGGCGTTCCCGAATTAAAAAACGGGTAAGAAAAGTCACAATTACAAAACTTAAGGCATTGAGCCCTAAAGGCGCATCAAGCAGTAAGTCTGTAAAAATCCCCATCCCAAATGCAAACCAGACCCCACACCATGTTGGCTGACATACTACCCAAAATAGCATGATCATTAACATGAACAGTGGCCGCCATCCTGAAATATCATAAGATAGCGGATAAACCATGAGTACAGAACCCACAATAACGGAGAGAATAATTCCCCATAATGGGTCTTTACGCTTTTCTCGTTTAAGTTTAGCGATCGGCATACGGCTGCTCCTTCGCTAATGATTCAGAGAAAAGTACAACTACATGATGGCCTGTTGCTAATTGTGCTGATGGTGTTACATCAATTTCAGCAAACTCACCTGAATTATGGCGTTTTATTTTGGCCACTGTACCCACTGCGTAACCTGCTGGGAAATGTTCACCCAAGCCTGAGCTAAACACTTTATCACCCACCTGAATATTCGCACTGGTCGGGACATATTCCATTTTTAAACGGCCCAAATCACCTGTACCAGAAACAATCGCCCGCATTCCAGTACGCTCAAGACGTACCGACAGTGAATGTTCTTTATCTGATAACAACATCACACGTGAGCTATGAGGGTATACATTAATAATCTGCCCCATAATCCCCTTATCATCCAGAACCGTTTGACCGACCTTTAGATGGTCCGTAGAGCCTCGGTTAATAATGATGATATGGCGTAATGGGTCTGCATCTGTCCCAATCACTTCGGCAATTTCCATACGACCATCAATAATTAATGGGGTATCAAGAAGACCTCGTAAACGGGTATTTTCAGCTGACAGTTCAGAAAGCTTCTGTAAGCGGACTTGAGCTTGTAAAAGCTCAGCCTGCATCGCGGTATTTTCACGACGCAGTTGTGTTTCAGATTTTGTTTGTTGATTCAGCCATTCTCTCGACAGTACCGGATAACTAGCCAATGCATAAATTGGGTTATATGCAGCGTACAAGACATCCCTTGCTGGCTGAATTACATAAGGCATGCGCCAATCAAAGAACAGCACAACCAAACATGTAATGACCGCAATAATGAACGAGCGGAAAGATGGCGGCTGTCTTGAAAAAATATTCGGTTGCACCGCCTAATCCTTAAACTTAACCGACGAAAAGCATGTCATGGTTCGGGTTGTCGAAGAATTCTAATACTTTACCACCACCACGGGTTACGCAAGTAAGAGGATCTTCAGCCACAACAACTGGTAAACCAGTTTCTTGAGCCAATAACTTGTCAAGGTTACGAAGTAGCGCACCACCACCTGTCAACACAATACCGCGCTCAGCAATATCAGAAGAAAGTTCAGGAGGAGTTTGCTCAAGAGCAGATTTTACAGCGCTTACAATGCTTTGTAACGGATCAGAAATGGCTTGAGTAATTTCGTCAGAAGTTACGGTAATTGCACGAGGCACACCTTCTGCAAGGTTACGGCCACGTACTTCGATTTCTAATGTTGTACCATCAGAAACAGCCATACCTACTTCTTTTTTAATAATTTCAGCAGTGGTTTCACCAATCACACAACCGTGAGCTTTACGAACATAATTGATGATTTGCTCATCAAAAACATCGCCGCCGATGCGTAAAGAGTCAGCATAGACACAACCTTGCAATGAAATAATTGCAATTTCTGTCGTACCGCCACCAACATCCACAACCATAGAACCACATGCTTGTTCAACTGGCATACCTGCGCCAATTGCTGCCGCCATAGGCTCTTCAATCAAACGAACATCACGGGCACCAGCATTAAATACTGCTTCGCGAATCGCACGACGCTCGACCAAAGTTGATTTACATGGTACACATACAACTACACGAGGTGCAGGTGGGAACAAACGTTTTTCGTGAACTTTACCAATAAACTGATTCAACATGGTTTCAGTCACTTCAAAATCCGCAATTACACCGTCTTTCATTGGACGAATTGCAGAAATATTCGCAGGCGTACGGCCCAGCATTTGCTTAGCATCTAGACCTACAGCAGCAACAATTTTTTGTGAACCACTGTGACGAATTGCCACAACTGTTGGTTCATTTAATATAATGCCGCGGCCTGGTGCATAAATAAGTGTATTTGCTGTACCTAAATCAATGGCTAGATCCGGCGAAAACAAGCCAATTAGTCGTTTTAGAATCACGGTTCGTTCTCAGTTAAACTTTCATGTGGATGCAAGGTGGCAACTTTAAACTAAATGTGATGATTTGAACAAGTCAATCGCTTATTATAACGCACGATATTTTGAAAATTTTTAATACTGATTAGGTGATGTTATGTCTACATCGGATGCACAGCATTCAGCAGATTTAAATGCACAAACAGTTTCAGCAATCGCCAATCTTGCTCGATTGTCGCTCAATGATACGCAATCTGCTGAATATGCTCAAAGTCTAAATAAAATTTTAGGCATGATGGAAACCTTAAAAGGCATTGATACGGAAGGCGTAGAACCTTTGAAAAGTCCTTTTGACAATCCTCAACCTTTACGTGCTGATGTGGTAACTGAAAGCAATCATCGAGATGAATACCAAGCAGTTGCACCTGCAACTCAAGATGGTTTGTATCTTGTTCCTCGCGTGATTGAATAACTTTTACTCAATTAACCCATCTTCCCTATTTTGAATGTAAAGAAATTTTACTCATGACTGATTTACATCGCTTATCAATTCGTGAACTTGCTGAGGGCTTAAGCCAAGCGAAGTTTTCATCTCGCGAACTGACTGAACACTATTTAAAACGTATTGCTAAAATTGACCCACTGGTAAAAAGCTATGTGACAGTTACGCCTGAACAAGCTCTTGCTGAAGCCGACGCTGCCGATGCTGCATTAAAAGCAGGTAATGCAACAGCTTTAACGGGTATTCCTCTTGCGCATAAAGATATCTTTTGTACCAAAGGCATTAAAACAACTGCCGGTTCAAAAATACTAGACAACTTCATCTCTCCATACGATGCAACTGTTGTTGAAAAAACTAAAGCAGCTGGTCTGGTCACTTTAGGTAAAGTGAACATGGACGAGTTTGCAATGGGTTCAACTTCAGAAAGCTCGTATGTTGGTGCAACAAGTAACCCATGGGCACTCGACCACGTTCCTGGTGGCTCATCAGGTGGTTCTGCTGCGGCTGTAGCGGCTGATTTAGCACCTTTCGCTACAGGTACTGATACTGGTGGCTCAATCCGTCAACCTGCGTCATTCTGTGGCTTAACGGGCTTAAAACCAACCTATGGTCGTGTATCTCGTTTCGGGATCATTGCTTATGCATCATCTTTAGACCAAGCAGGTCCGATGGCTCGTTCTGCCGAAGACTGTGCTTACCTCATGAATGTAATTGCAGGTCACGATGCAAAAGATTCGACTTCGGTTAAAAAAGAAGTTGATGACTACGTTGCAAATTTAAATGGCACACCTGTAAAAGGTTTACGCATTGGTATTCCTAAACAGTACTTTAACGTTGCAGGTTTAGATGCTGACGTAAAAGCACGTGTTGAAGAGTCATTGAAAAAGCTTGAAGAGATGGGCGCAACGCTTGTTGAGATCGACCTCAACATGACTGAAGCCTATGTACCAACGTATTACCTCATTGCGCCAGCAGAAGCATCTTCTAACTTGTCACGTTATGATGGTGTTCGTTACGGCTACCGCTGTGAAAACCCAGCTGATTTGATGGATCTTTATAAGCGCTCTCGTTCAGAAGGTTTTGGTCCAGAAGTTCAACGTCGTATTCTCATTGGTACTTACGCGCTTTCTGCGGGTTATTACGATGCTTACTATGTGAAAGCACAAAAAGTACGTCGTTTAATTCAACAAGACTTCTTAAAAGCATTTGAAAATGTCGACGTGATTGCAGCCCCTGCTGCTCCAACAACTGCATATAAAATTGGTGCGAACTTAAGTCCAACTGAAATGTATTTAGGCGATATCTATACACTTGCAGTGAACTTGGCAGGCTTACCAGCGATTAATGCTCCTGTTGGTTTTGATAAAGACAGCTTACCTGTAGGTTTACAGTTAATTGGTAACTACTGGTCAGAATCACAATTATTGTCGATTGTCCATCAATACCAACAAAACACCGATTTCCATACTCAACGTGCGGCAATTGCTGAGGAGAATGCATAATGGCTGAAGCTCAAAAGTTGAAATTGATTGACGGTTGGGAAGTCGTTATTGGTATCGAGATTCACACTCAGCTTGCAACCAATTCTAAAATTTTCTCAGGTTCATCGACTGAATTTGGTCAAGACGCAAATACACAAGCGAGCCTTGTAGACTTGGCAATGCCGGGTGTACTCCCTGTTTTGAATGAAAAAGTAGTTGATCTTGCTATCCGCTTTGGTTTGGGTATCGATGCATACATCGACCAAGCATCTGTGTTTGCGCGTAAAAACTACTTCTATCCTGACTCTCCAAAAGGCTATCAAATTAGCCAGATGGACAATCCAATTGTGGGCTTGGGTCATATCGACATTCAACTTGAAGATGGTACGACTAAACGTATTGGCGTAACTCGTGCTCACCTTGAAGAAGATGCAGGTAAATCTGTACATGACCAATTTGAAGGCATGTCTGGCATTGACTTAAACCGTGCTGGTACTCCTTTGCTTGAAATCGTTTCTGAACCAGACATGCGTTCTGTTGAAGAAGCGGTTGCTTATATCAAAGCAATTCACACATTAGTACGCTGGTTAGGTATTTCTGACGGTAACATGGCAGAAGGCTCATTCCGTGCGGACTGTAACGTGTCTTTACGCCGTCCGGGCCAACCTTTTGGTACGCGCTGTGAGCTTAAAAACCTCAACTCATTCCGTTTCATTGAGCAAGCGATCAATGTTGAAATTGAACGCCAAATGGAAATTTTGGAATACGGCGGAAGTATCGACCAAGAAACTCGTTTGTTCGATCCAAACAAAATGGAAACGCGCTCAATGCGTTCTAAAGAAGAAGCGAATGACTACCGCTATTTCCCTGATCCAGACTTGTTACCAGTGATTATTCCAGATGAGCAAATTGAGGCCATCAAAGCAACTATGCCTGAGTTGCCAGCTGCACGCCGTGCGCGCTTTATCGCAGACTTTGGTGTAACTGAGTACGATGCACATGTACTTACGCTCTCACGCGAAATGGCGGACTTCTATGAAGCTGTTGTGGCTGCTGCTGGCGGTGCGAAGCAAGGTAAAGTATCTGCAAACTGGGTAATGGGTGAATTCTCAGGTGCCTTAAACAAGGCGGGCCTAGACTTAGCAGACTCTCCTGTTTCTGCTGAACAACTTGGCGGCATGATTGCTCGTATTGTTGACAACACCATTAGCGGTAAGATTGCTAAACAAGTCTTTGGCTTTATGTGGGAATCGGAAGGTAAATCTGCCGATGACATTATTGCAGAAAAAGGCTTAAAGCAAGAAACCGACACAGGTGCAATTGAAGCAATCATTAAAGAAGTACTTGCAGCCAATGAAAAAATGGTTGAAGAATACAAGTCTGGTAAAGAAAAAGCCTTTAACGGTCTTGTTGGTCAAGTTATGAAAGCTTCGAAGGGTAAAGCCAACCCTGCTCAAGTAAATGAATTAATGAAAAAATTGATTGGTTAAACTAATCTATTTTTTAGAAAAACCCGCTTTAGAGCGGGTTTTTTATCTATTTTAAAATGCAATGAATCCACAATAATTTTTAAGCTAAAACTATGCTGAACAGGTTACTCATGATAAATAAATTACTTATTACGACCTCTTTATTATTAATAAACTCGACACTTTTTGCTCAAACGGTTCAAGTCCCAAAGAGTGAGGTAGCATCTATTTTTAAAGCTGCAAATTTCAAAAAAACAAAACATGGCTGGAAAGGTAACTGTGATACTGGTGAAATTATCATTTATAAAGATTTAAATGGCGATGGCCATAAAGATGCAGTTATTAAAGATAGTAGCACTATGTGTTATGGCAATACGGGTGTTGGCTACTATATAGTTTCACAGCAAAAAGATGGTCAATGGAAAAAACTATTTAGCGACTCTGGCATCCCCACCTTTTTGAAAACTAAAGGCAAAGATGGCTGGCCTGATATTGAAAATGGCGGGACAGGCTTCTGTTTTCCTATTTATCGATGGAATGGTAAGGAATACACCCTTAACCGTCATGAATATGAAGGCAAAGCTTGTGAGTTATAAAAAGCAGACCCCATAAATTTAAAAGCCTCGATTTATCGTGGCTTTTTTACATCCTTATGAAACATCCTTCGACTAAAGAATGCGCTTTTTTTCTAAAAAACTACACAGTGACTGTGCTAATTTAAATTAAGAATTGAAATCACTTATATTTTAAAAAAGAGGAATAAATCATGTCTAAAAAGATTTTAATGTTGGTCGGTGACTATGCCGAAGACTATGAAACTATGGTTCCCTTTCAGTTCTTAACTGCTTTAGGTTATACCGTGCATGCTGTTTGCCCAAATAAAAAGAACGGCGACCATATTGCAACGGCTATTCATGATTTTGAAGGTGAACAAACTTATAGTGAAAAACGTGGCCACAACTTCGCGATTAACTATGATTTCGATGCCGTTAATACCGAAGACTATGTAGGTCTAGTTATTCCGGGTGGTCGTGCACCGGAGTATTTACGCATGAATGAGCGTGTTATCGAAATTGTACGTGAGTTCGATAGAGTGAAAAAACCAATTGCAGCTGTATGCCATGGTGCTCAGTTACTCGCTGCGGCAGATGTGTTAAAAGACCGCCTCTGCTCAGCTTATCCAGCATGTGCAGCCGAAGTAAAACTCGCAGGTGGGCAATATGCAGATATTGCTGTGACTGAAGCCGTTACTGATGGGCATTTGGTGACTGCACCTGCTTGGCCTGCACATCCAGCTTGGTTAGCTCAATTTGTGAAAGTTTTAGGGGCTAAGATTAGTATTTAGAGAGAAGTAAAGCATCAAATGAATATCTATAAGTTAGCTTGATCTTGTAGATATTCATTTTATTCTATTATTCAGTGAGTATATTCTTATTTAAGCCCTTCAAGTTGTGTATCACATCCAGCCCATTCATTTATATTCCGTAAATACTTTAATGGTTTAAGCTCAACTCTTTCACCATTAGACAAAATTTCTTGAACATCCAAAGAACATTGAGCCCCTCCTTTACCATCAAGAAGCTCATAATTCTTATGTGGAGCAAACTTATAAACTGCATCTACGCTACAACCACGTAACTCTGTACCTGTGTGATAACTTTTATAAGCACTTAAAGCAATAAAACGTTCTGCTGGTATTTTAAATTCTGCAAATTGTATATTTTTAGGGGGAGAAGGCATATTCAACAACTTAGGTTTATAATGAGCTTCACCACCTAATATATTGATACTTTCGACTTCAGGTGACATTAAGAATTTAGGTTGCATCGATGTGATACATCCGTTCGGATATAATCTAACACTAAAGTTTTGACCTTGTTCTACACGAATATTACTTACTAAATTCTCTGTAGAATCTTGATATAGTCTATGACCTATTAATTTTTTTGATTGATTAACAATATTAGCCGTACAACCAGCAAGAGATATAATTACAAGAATAATTAATATTTTTTTCATAGGTTATAAAATAGATTAAAAAAATAAAGTAAATTCTAGCAAACAGGATGACTTATACAAGGCATCTAAATCGCTATTTTTTATCAATCGGCATATTTTGATAAAAGCCTCTTTAAATCTCTTATCACTGTCCTCTCAGCATTCCCAACTTATTCCAAATTTCTGGTGTTAAAAACGTCGTCACCAATTTATTTAAGTCAATATAGCGTAATGTGCCCTGCAACTGCTGTTTAACGGCCGGGTCTTTAACGATATCTTCACCCGCACTTTGGCCTAACTGCTGGAAAGCCTCCCCAACTGCCTTCACACCTTCAGCCTGAATTACAGCTTTGGTCTGAGTAGAACATTGCTCCACAATCACACGTTGTAAAACCTGAGCCAGTTTTTGGTCTAACTGATCTTTTTGCTCAGGCGTTACATTACTAAATGCTTTTAAATCTGGATGAGCTGCTAAAGCCGTAAATGTCCACTGAAGCACTGTAGTTTTGTCAGAGGCAGTTGTTGCTTTAACCAGACAGTCACTGAGCTGATCAACCGTTGGCCCAGCCATCGCAATTTGGGTAGTTCCCAACACAGCAGCAGCCACACATATTGAACGGCTCAGGTGTGAAAACTTACGGCGAGCAATAGTGTAAAGATGACGTGACATAGGTCTGGCTCCAATAAACAATCTGTTCTTTTTATCACAGAGTCACCAAAGTTACCTGTTATGACTCTGTAACCGCAAAATACTTATTTCACCACAGACTCTATTCGATCAAGTTCCCACACCCCACCTGCTGCCAAACCTTTACACATACCTGTCCACATATCCTTAGTGTGCACAAAACTCTTGCCGTCCCATACCCATTCTTCACTTGCCCAGCAATCCCCAATGCCTCGTCCCTTTTGAGCACTGCTGATCATACCGCTATCAAAATCTGAAGCAGACTCTGTCACAAATATTACCTTACCATTTAAAGACTCATCGAATACCCATGCCCCATACCCTTCGTTATAGGCGCCTCTCCAGCACAACGTAGTCACCAGAACTTTCTTATTGATTAGTTTATATAGCTCAATTTTCTGTGGTTCAGCTCCATCGCTATTACCGCCATAAACACCTTCACAAAAGCCATCTTCTCTCGGATTCGGTTTAGCAGCCATCAAACTACGGTGTATTGCTTGGTACTGTTTATTTTTAGGCAGTAAAGTTAAATAAGGTTTGTTTGAAGTCTTAATATGCTTCACAAGTAGTTTTGGCTCAGGCATAAGCACTTTGGTTTCATTGGCGCTGCCTTTTTTAACCAAAACACCAACAGTTCCGATACGCTTCTGAAAATCATCCATTTTTAATAAAACAGCAGTCATTCCAGCATCAGAAATTTTCCATTTATGCTGTGAATTTTTAAATACAATTTCGGTCTTCTGTTTGGATTGCTGTAGTACAGCATTGACTTGCGAGCTGTTCAGTTTACCCATAAGTGGTAACTCAGTACCATCTACACTCACAGCGCCTAAATCTTTGCCATTTATATAAAAATGAATATTTTTAAGCTGGTTTGCTGGCATGCTTTGTTCATAGTCTGACAAAGCAAATTCAATCTGCACAGGTTGTTTTGGGCCAGCTTTACGTGTTAATAAAATTGAAGCAGGATTGTCACCATTTTCCTCGTTTTGATAGCCTGCGGCTTTACATGTACCGGTATTGCTGCAAGAAACCTCCCACTCTTGGTGTGAAAATGAAATACCTTTGGTTTCTTGAGCAAAACTATAAGAACTCATTACCGCTAAACAGCAGATTGAAAGCATATTTTTCATTATTTCATGTCTCGATAGGTCTGTTTTTCTTATTAAGTTAAAACAGTTTAAATTTTTGAGTTACCTTCTAGTTTAAAAGAATATGCTAGATTTATATAAAATTTAAATTGATTACTTTCTAAAAATGAAAAAACTGAATTTTTTATTATTTACTGCATTTACCAGTCTAACTTCACCTGCTTATGCAGAAGTAAAAAGCTTTACACCCCATTTCCCCAAATTTTATAGCTCTGCTGCGACCCACAAAGCAGATAATCAGTTCTATTCTCTAGGAGAGGCAAAGTTTTTAAATGGCGTTACAGTCCCGTTTTATGGCATTACTGCACAAAACCCAATGGAGGATGGTTTACTTAAAGATTTTGAAAAATGCACACCTAAAAGCTGCAATTTTAATTTTAAACTCGATACTCAACATGCCAAGCAACTCAAGCTTCTTGCATTACCTGAAACAGGATTAGTACTGGTTCCACGTAACTGGCAAGATGTAGAAGCAAATGCAGGTGCAAATGGAACTGGTTTTGCTCTAGTCATGAGTCCAGACCACAAACAAGCAATAGAACTCTATGATTCTTCATTTTGCGTTGGGTGTGGCTTACCCAATGCAACTCTTTATTTTCCTGAGCTGTTAAAAGAAAGTCTTGAAAATGAATTTGGCGGATTTAAAGACTCTAAAAAACTCATCAATATTGTTCATCCCTCTAAAAGAGTTGCTTTTTTTAGTTATCAAATTCCACAAGTGAACAATAAAACCCATGGTATTGCCAAATATTATGATGAAGACACTTTTAACTATAAAGAGATTCAAGTCATCTTAGATAAATCGCAGCAGTCTTTAGTTGGCACTATCCTTAATTTTTATAATGCAACGCACTAATCCAATACTTAATAAGAAAACCCGCTTTCGCGGGTTTTTATTTTATTTGTGTAGTATCGACTCAAAAGCTTTTAAACGCTTATAAATTGAAAGCAGTTCAATAATCGTTTTCCATGAACTAATTAAGTATTGGAAGGATTCCCGTACACGCCCAAATACATTTGCAATTTGTTGAATCAAACCTAATGTGAGTTTACCAGCAGCAATTGATGGGAAAAGAACAACCAAGTTATATAAAACATCAAGTTGGCCATACCAAATAGCTGTCATATTAAAATAGGCATAATGGAAGTAAAGTCTGAAATAATTTTTACGTACATTACTAAATAACTCACGCAAGGTAGCAGGTTTTGCACGATCAGCATGGTCTTCACCATAAACTAATTCTTTACGATAAGCCGCTTCTACTTTCTGATTGTTAAATTGCAAACCTGGCAACTTAATCCCTACTACCATTAATAGAACTGTACCGAAAATTGACCACACTATTGCGGCCCATACTAAAGAGTGATTTAACTCACCAACAATTGGTAAAACGGGAACATGTTTAGACAGTTGAAATAGAATAGGTAAAAAGGCAATCAATGTAATAACCGCTTTTACTAACTCTACCCCTAAATCTTCCAAAATTGTTGCAAAGCGCATAGTGTCTTCTTGCACACGTTGCGAAGCACCTTCAACATGACGTAGTTTTTCCCAATGCTCTGTGTAGTATTCATTCATTGCTGTACGCCAGCGGAATACATAATGGCTTGTAAAAAAGGCATTAATCACAGCAAGAGTCACCGCAACCATAGCAATATAAAGAAAGACCATTGTCTCACTATATAGTGCTGAAAGATCTCCTCCTCCACTCGAAAGCATTTTTTGGATTAAATCCCAAAATGGTACATACCATGCATTAATCGCAACGCTAGCCTGAACAGCAAACCAAATATTGAACAAAATAAATGCAGAGCCCCAGACTGACCAACGCTGCCATGGATTATTAGAAATAATTTTCCAAAAGCCAGCAAAAAGCGCAGTAGAGATTAAAAACCAAAGATAGAACCATAAAAAAGCAGGCGACCAAAAACGGCTTACACCAATAGGCAATTCAGCCTCTGCATAACCCTGCGGAAAGCCTAAATACTCTCCCCAGTGATCTCCACCTGTATACCAGAGCACCATATTGAGCGCGATCCAAATGACCGCAGATATAAAGAAATACCTTGGTGATGGAAAAAATGATTTGAACATTGAGCGTGGATATCCCTATATTTCTTCAAATTTGCAATGAAGGGAATACTAAAACCTAAACCTTAAAATTGTGAAGGCTAAAGTTTAGAGAATTGTCAATTTTTCCCATTTCATTGAAGGATTTGATCGTTTTTTTGTAAATTCATCCCTTTTATGCAATTTAATCCGTTTAAATTGCTTTGTATATGACTCCCTTAAGAGCCATATACAGTTTTTATATCATAGCAATATGTACGTTTAAATCTCTTCTTTACGGACAATATAGCCTTCAAGTTGCATAGCTTGAATTAATGGTTCCAGATCTGGAGCACTTTTTAGCTCAACATCAACGCTTACTGCGCTTTCTTTCGCACGGCTTGTTGCTGCAAATCGTTCATGCCGCAGTTCATAAATATTACCGCCCTGCTCAGCAATAATTGCTGTTAGACGCGCTAAGGCACCCGGATTATCTGGTAATTCAACTCGAATACGAACCATACGGCCAGTACGGGTCAAGTGACGCTGCAATACTGAAACCATTACACGTGTATCAATATTTCCACCAGATAACACCACGCCAACTTTATGACCTAAAAATAGATCTGGTCGAGACATAATTGCAGCAATTCCAGTCGCGCCAGCCCCCTCACATACTGTTTTTTCAATATTGAGTAATAGTGCAATAGCCTCTTCAATCATGTCTTCAGTGACAACAACAATGTCATCAACATATTCTTTAGCAACTTGGGTCGTAAGCTCACCTGGAGTTTTTACCGCAATACCCTCAGCAACAGTAGAGCCCATTGAAACCGCATGTTGATAATTACAAAGTAGTTTTGCCATACTTGGGTATACAACTGATTGCACCCCAATAATTTTGATTTTTGGATTGATCGCTTTAGCAGCAATTGCAATACCAGAAATTAAACCACCACCACCAATTGGCACAACCAAAATATCCAGATCAGGCACAGCTGCAAGCATTTCAAGTGCAATGGTTCCCTGACCTGCAATAATTTCAGCATCATCAAATGGGTGGATAATCGTTAAAGATTCTTCTTGTGCAACACGGTGCATTTCAGCAGCAGCTTCTGAAAAGTCCTGTCCATGCAAAATAACGCGTGCACCATACTCACGTACTCGTTGTACCTTAACGTTTGGTGTCGATTTCGGCATCACAATGGTCGCGGTCACACCTGTACGCTGAGCATGGTAGGCTACACCTTGTGCGTGATTACCTGCCGAAGCTGCAATAACACCATGTTGCTTTTCTTGCTCAGATAAACACAACAGTTTATTCAGAGCGCCCCGCTCTTTAAATGAAGCTGTAAATTGTAAGTTTTCAAATTTCAACCACATCTCAGCCCCTAAGGTTTTAGAAATGGTTTCTGAGAAAACAAAGGGAGTTTTTACAACTAAACCTTCCAAACGCTCTGCGGCAGCATGAACATCGTCTAATGTTGGAAAGCCATTTTTAACCTGTTGCTGTATCATTTATCCAGTCAGCCTCAATACACTACAAATCAATTATTTAAAAAAAACGGCAACAATATTTCATATTGACCATTAGAGTTTTCAGCATATCCAACATGTCTCTAATATACAAAAAATTTTATTCCAAAAATTGAAGATTTAGACTTCCATAAAAAAAGCCCTATGTGGGCTTTTTATATAATTTTCAGAATATTAACGTTTATTTATTGGCTTTGAGCACTCAAGCCTTCCGTAGACATATTTTGTTCAGCTATTTTTTCATCAATAGCAAACTGAATATCAGAAAGCTTGGCATTAGCTGCATCTATACCAGATTTCATAGTAGCTTCACGGCCTTTAACATCAAAAATATGTGCTTTTTCTCTTAAATCTGGCTGAATAACTACGTCCGCATATTGTAACTCTTCTGCTGCCAAACGCCCTTGCATGATATTAATATTCTGATTAAACAGTCCCCAGACATTCGATGTTTCTGTGTAAATAGGCTGAGCTAAAATATCAACTGCAATAATGACATCAGCCCCTAAATCACGAGCTACTTCAACTGGCACAGGACTCACCAACCCACCATCAACATATTCAGATTTACCAATTTTAGTCGGCACAAACATACTCGGAATCGAAGCAGAGGCTCTTACGGCTTGACCAGTATTGCCGTAGTTAAATACGGTCTTTGTACCATGCTTTAGTTCAGTTGCCACCACATACATTGGAATCTTCATTTTTTCGAGTGGCATGTTATTTACTTGCTGGTTAACGTAGTTCTCTACTTTTTTGCCATCAAAAAAGCCTTTTAAACCGATACTAATATCACGGACATCGCCAGCTTTCATTTTTAAAGCAGTATCACGCAGTTCAGCAGGTGTTTTACCACTCGCATAAATTGCCCCAACAATACTACCCGCACTCGTACCTACAATAAAATCTGGGCGAATACCATGTTGTTCTAAAACTTCAATTACCCCTATATGAGCATAACCTCGTGCTCCACCGCTACCCAATACAAGCGCAACAACAGGACGTTTTTGCATTTTTTTAATTCTTGCAAAAGGTTGATCGACAGCACGAGCATAAGCTTCTGTCGTTTGCGGTTTTAGAGCAGCAGACAAGTGTGTGGTGGTCTGGCATCCCACCAACACCATAGAGAGTCCGAGAACCCACAATTTAAGCTGTTTCATGGCCCATCTTCGCACTATGAGGTTTAAGTTCGGATTGCAATTTTAGTTGCTACTTTCGTGAAAAGCTGTAGTGAATTTATTTAATTTGTCATGTTTAAAATTTAGACTCAAGTATTTTATTTGTCCCCTATATAAAAAAGGCCCCTTATGTATAAGAGGCCTTTTGAAACTTACCAGATATCTGAATCAACTTTTTTCTTCAATTCCGGATACTTGTCAATTTTAAACTCAGGCTCTTTAATGCCTCGTTTCAATTGCTCGCGGTAATCTTTTAACAAAGTGCGTGCCATTGGCGTTAATAGTAAAATTGCAATCAAGTTAATGGTTGCCATGATACCCATAAACAAGTCAGCCATTGACCAAACGAGTGGAACACTACCGATTGCACCGAAGTACACCATCACCAATACAAAAATACGGAAGATGAACATGACTTTCGGATTGTTATTAATAAACTGTACATTACCTTCTGCATAAGCATAGTTACCTAATACAGCTGAATAACAGAATAAGAATAATAGAACAGCTAGGAAATCAGATCCCCAATGCCCAACTTGAGTTTCTAAGGCACGTTGTGTTAATTCAACACCAACAAAACCTGCATCTTGGTAAACGCCAGAAACTAAGATAATGATTGCAGTACTCGTACATACAATGAACGTATCTACGAATACACCAAGCATTTGTACTAAACCTTGGTTTACAGGGTGTTTTACATCAGATGCAGCAGCAGCGTTTGGCGCAGAACCCATACCAGCTTCGTTCGAGAACAAACCACGCTTAATACCTTGCATCATTGCCATTGACACTGCCGTACCGAAGAAACCACCTGCCGCAGCATTGAAGTGGAAAGCTTCAGTCACAATCAGCTTTAAAATATCAGGCAAAATTGCATAGTTGCTTAATGCGATATAGAGAGCAACAGATAAGTAAAGACCTGCTTTTAAAGGTACAAACATCTCTGCAAATTTAGCAATACGTTTAATACCGCCAAAAATTGCCAATGCCACCAACACTACAAGCGCAAGGCCAACCCATGAAATTTCTAGATCAACACCACCTAAATGTGCAATGAGATTAGCTTTATCCCACCCCCAAGCATGTGAAGATGCCTTAGCAATCGCATTGATTTGAACTGAGTTAAATACGAAACCATAGGTAAAGATGAGTGCTAGTGCGAAAACCGCACCAAACGTTTTACTGCGTAGACCTTGAGTAATATAGTAAGCTGGACCACCACGGAACTGTTTAGTCTTACTATCTCTAACTTTAAATAGCTGAGCAAGCGTAGACTCAATAAAAGCAGAGCTCATACCAAGAAGTGCGGTCACCCACATCCAGAACACAGCGCCAGGGCCACCAATTGCGATCGCAATTGCCACGCCAGCAATATTACCTACCCCAACACGGCTCGCAAGACCTGTTACAAATGCCTGAAAAGGTGTAAGGCCATGCTCATCCTCACCTGCTGTACGACTACTTTTCATGACTCGGATACTTTGCAAGAACATGCGAATTTGCACGGCTCCTGTTAAGACCGTATAAAAAATACCGACAGCCAGCAAGAAGATAACCAAAAAGTCCCATAAAGGGTCATTAAAAAATTGTACCCACGACATCAGTGTGGCATTGAGTTGTTCATTCATACTCGGTCCGCTTACGTTCTTGCTAATGTGCTAATAGCACAAGCCAAAATACTGCAATAAACAAAAAAGCCCCTCAAAATAGGGACTTCTTCAGTACATTTAAGGAAAAACTTTTAATGTCACTTGAATAGCAATTACCGTCACAAGTTTAAGCAACATAATGCCCAGCACTAAGCCTTTGAAGGTAACATGAGAGAAAGTACCCTTCAGATAAAATGAATTCATCGCACCACTGAACATATTCCCATTTGGGTGAACAGAATGCATCGACTCGGCTACAAACTTGGAAACTAACAAATGACCACCGCTAAATCAGCTCGCTTAATGATTCCCATCAATTAATCGAGTTATAAAAATCTGGATTTAAGCCAATAAGCATATTTACATATACTTGAGAGCGAATGTCTAAAATGGATATGAATTTCAAAGACTGTAACGAGCCATCGCCATAACGCGGCTATCTGCGCCCTTTTCCCTCTGATTGGAAAAGAGTGCGTTTAGATCTGTACCAAGCTGTTGTATTTCTTGTGGCTCAGTAGTTGCGTGAGTTACGTTCATTTTCATGGTTGCAATGGTAATCGCCAATCCTTGTTTCATGAACTGCTTGTTGATGAGCGGTAGACTCATGTAAAGCTCCTTATTTCTCGTGTATTTCTCCATTTCTACATCCAAATCCTTTTTGTAAAGGGATTTTGTATGCAGCCATTTCTTTCCTAACATGAGTATGGAGAAATCATACCTGCGTAAAAAAGTCGGTATTATGCAGAAATTTAAAATTTTGTGTATGTTTTTCATTAAAATTTTATGTTATTTCCGATTGTTTTTTATCCAAAATCATCTGTTTTGTACTGTTTTTAAACATATTATACCTTTTTTTCAATTGAGTAATTTTTAATCCAACTGATGCTATAGATTTATTTTTATAGTCAAAAACATCATACTTTTTTGTCTATTTAGATCTAAAGTGGCATATTCACATTAGATTTAATTAGACATTATATCCAAACTAAACACATCATCATATCTTTAAGGATATCCCTTTTCTAATATTTTTTGCTTATAAATGAAGTACTTTCAAAACATGAAATTAAGCTTCAAAAAAGTATTAAGTATTTAAGAAAATATATAGGAGTACGCATGAATCTGGAACAAGTTCGTCTCGTTGATGAAGCTATCACTTCTCGACATTCTGTCCGCGCTTTTTTAAATACTCCAATTGAGCCAGAAGTCATTAAAGATATATTACGAGTCGCAAGTCGAGCACCTTCTGGAACGAACACTCAACCATGGAAAGTCTATGTGGTCACAGGTAAAAAGCGTGATGAAATAGTTGAGCGTGTCTGTGCTGCACAAATTGAGGTTTCAAAAAATCCTGAACTAGCAGAACAATATAAAGAAACTTTTGCTTATTACCCTGAAAAATGGATATCCCCTTTTATTGACCGCCGCCGCGAGAATGGTTGGGGACTCTACGGTTTACTCGAAATCAAAAAGGGCGAAAAAGAAAAAATGGCTGAACAGCAGCTACGTAATTTTAAATTGTTCGATGCACCAGTCGGCCTTTTCTTTACCGTAAATAAAACGATGGGAATCGGCTCTAAAATGGATATCGCAATGATGATCCAAAACGTGATGGTCGCTGCCAAGGCACGTGGTTTAGATACATGCCCACAAGCAGCTTGGAATCATTTTCACCCTATTGTTTTAGATATAGTAGGTGCATCAGATGACGAAGAACTGGTATGTGCAATTGCATTAGGTCATGCCGATCCTAACCACATTGTAAATACCTTTATTACGCCTAGAGAACCTGTAGAAAATTTCACAATTTTTCTAGACGAATAAGCTATAAGTGGCCATTCTCGTCAAGTTATGAGAATGGCTTGGTTTTGACCTGTTGTGTCGCTTTCAATACAACAATAAAACCACTCAGTGTAAATAACACCATCATCACGCCCATATTGAGCGATGCAGACCAGATCAGGAAGTTAAGAAGCACGCCCCCTAAAAGGCCACAAGCGAATTGCATACTTCCCATAATTGCACTTGCTGTTCCAGCGCGAGCACCTTGTTTGGACATTGCTAACGCCATAGCATTTGGGCCTGTTAAACCGATACCCGAAATAGCTAAAAATAACCCTACCATAACCAGCCATAAAGGTGCTGCAGGGATTAAACCCGCAATAAATACAATCATGGCTCCAGTCACTTGCACAAGTGAACCCAATTTTAAGCGTTTGGTAATTTCAACACGTGTTGTTAAATGCTTGTTTAAAGAAGACATCAACATAATGCCAAAAGCATTTAGTCCAAATACGTAAGCAAACTCTTGCTGATTAAGTCCGTACTGATCCATAAACACGGCAGGTGCTGAGCTGATATAGCAAAATAGTGCCGCACCTGTTAAACAGCCTGCAAACATAGGTAAGCGGAAACTCGCATCTTTGAAAATAGCTCCATATAAAGTCACCACTTGATAGAGCGATAGCTTAAGCCTTTTATCATTTGCCAAAGTTTCCTTAAAAAAGAAATGTACGCACAGCCAACACAGCGCACCCACAATTGAAAGCGCAATAAAAATAGCCTGCCACGGAAACCAAATTAAAATCCATGCTCCGATCATTGGAGCCAAAATTGGTGCAAGCCCCATGACAATCATCATGCTAGAGAAAGCTTGTGCCGAGCCTTGAACGTCCAATTTATCGCGTATTGCTGCACGAGCCATGACTACGCCAACACAACCACCTAAAGCTTGTAAAATACGGGCCGCAATCAAGCTCCATTCATTAGTAGCCATTACACAAAATAAGCTTGCGACTGCATAAAGCGCGAGGCCAAAGTAAAGTGGCTTCTTTCTACCAATACGATCGCTTAAAGGACCATAAACCAACTGCCCAATGGCTAAACCAAAAAAATAAGCTGGTAGTGTATTTGCCACCATTTGCGTACTTACCCCAAAATCATGGGCCATTTGTGGTAGCGCAGGTAAGTACATATCAATGGATAACGGCCCTAATGCCGTAAGTAAAGCGAGCAACATAATCCAGCCAATAGAGTATTGACGCTGGGCTGTTTGTTCAGACATAACGATATTTCATTTTTCACTCATTTGCATACAGACAAGCTTACACTGTCTATCGTATGATTTGTGCAACATTGGTGTAGAAATACACAAATCCTTTATCACTCAGGTTGATCAGCAAGGACTTCATTTGAAATCTTGGTTTAAACGCCTAAAAAGAGCGACTTATAACACAACATTTATGTATAACGTGCGAATGCTGATAGCCTTTTCAGGAACTGCTTTCGTGCCTTATTTTTTAGGCTATCAATTAGCAACTATTCCACTCACTTTAGGTGTAGTCGCAGCAGGTTTGAGTGATATTGATGATCGCTTTTCCGTGCGAATCATGAACCTAATTTATACTTATATTGGGTTCTTCGTTACCGCAGCTTCTGTACAACTACTTTTCCCCTACCCAATGGCTTTTGCCTTAGGGTTGATTGCTTCATGTATTGGCTGGATTTTATTAGGTTCATTAGGACGTCGTTACGCCACCATTTCTTATGGCTGTTTGGTTGTTTCGGTCTATACCATGTTGGGTGTTCACCTTTTCGATCACTGGTATATTCAACCGGCTCTTTTAGTTGCAGGTGCTGCGTGGTATGGCCTCATTGCAACGATTAGTTTTTTATTATTTCCGGTTCGCCAACTTCAAGACAAACTCGCAGCGTCTTATGCCTCTCTAGGTGATTTTCTATTTGCAAAATCAAATTTATTTGATGTAGATATGACTCCTGCCAGCTATCAGCAAAGTATGATTGAGCTGTCCTTAGAAAATGGCAAATTAATTACAATTTTTAATGACTTAAAAACAGCTTTATTGACTCGTTTAAAAGGTGACCGTGGACAAAAAGATACACGCCGAAGCTTACATTATTATTTTGTCGCTCAAGACATTCATGAGCGTGCTGACTCAGCCCATATTGACTATCAAAAGTTAGCCAAAATTTTTCAACACAGCGATATTTTATTTAGATTTCAACGAATTTTGGCGGTTCAGGGCAAAGCTTGCCAAGAGTTAAACGAATGTATTTTACAACGTAAACCTTATAACCATAACAAACGTTTCAAGCAGAGTTTTGAGAACTTAAGACTATCTTTAGAGAAACTAAGACGTGATCAGCATTATGATCTTTTATGGGTAAATGCTCTCTTCGCTTTATATCAAAACTTAAAATCTATCGACTCTCAGTTACTTAACTTAGAAACGGAACAACACATTCAGTCTGATAAAGTTAAACAAGCAGAGAACCAGCTTAAAGATGACGATTTACAAGGATGGAACGATATTGTCATCCGAATAAAGCAAAATCTAACTCCTGAATCTGTACTTTTCCGCCATGCAATTCGCGTCTCAATTGTTCTTTTTATTGGGTATGTGCTGATTCAAATGACCAATATTGAGTACGGCTATTGGATTATGCTTACAGCGCTATTTGTAAGCCAGCCTAACTTCAACGCAACCAAACGTCGCTTACGTTTACGAATTGTCGGAACATTAGTCGGAATTATTGTTGGTCTTACTATTGTATTTCTCGTGCCTTCCGTCGAAGGACAACTATTAATGTTAATCCTGAGCGGAGTCTTGTTTTTTGAGTTACGCAGTAAGCAATATGCTCAAGCAACCGCTTTTATTACAATTTTGGCATTAATTAACTTTAATCTAGATGGTTCGGCAATGGCCGCTGCTATTCCGCGATTTGTAGATACTTTAATTGGATGTGCTCTAGCTTGGTTTGGGGTGACATTTATTTGGCCTGACTGGAAATTCCGACGCTTACCTCGCAACATCAGACGTTCATTACAAGCTCAATGCAATTATTTAGCTGAAGTTGTTAAACAATATCATGAAGGTCGCAATCATGCGCTGAATTACCGTATTGTAAGACGGGCTGCTCATAATACTGATGCCGAGGTTGCTTCACTTATTTCAACTTTAGCGACAGAGCCAGACTTTGACCCTACTCGTAAGTCGGATATCTTTGAATTTTTATGTTTAAACCATACATTTTTAAGTTATATCGCAGCACTTGGAGCACATCGGGAAAGCATTCAAGATCAAGCTGTTCTTAAACTCTTAGATCAAGCGTTAGACGATATACAAGGTGCGTTATTAAGAGATGAAATGCCTGATTTGACAGCACAGAATATGCTTAAAACAATACGTCAACGTTTAAGCCAAAATGATGAGGAAGACCAAAAGTCACTTATTATTTTACAGCAGTTATCACTGATGCTTAGTGTTTTAAATCGATTTAGTATGTTGAAACAACGACTAAGTCATGATCAAGATAATGATGCCAGCGAACTTGCTTCATTATAAAATTGACTCGGAATTTAGTATGAAATTGGCATAATATCCTTTCCTGACTTATGCCAATTAATGCTAAACTTAAAACAGTTTACAATTTGTTATTTGCACTATGACCGCGAAAACTTTATACGCTTATACGCTTCAGCCTGTTCCCTATGACGTGTCAGAAGCTGAACAACGTAATGCACAGCTTCTTATCTGGCGCAGCACCAATAAAATCAGCACAAAAATTTGGGCAATTATGGGTGTGGTTTTAGCCCTAGCTATATTAGGTCTTATTTTTATTAAGAACTACTCTACTGTTTTTTGCTGGGTTGCTATTGTTGCTGTAGTACTTTACTACCTAGGTCGTAAATACGGATTAGAGTGGTACGTTAAACGCAAAATGAATGAATTTCCGGTACAGGAAATCAAAGGTATTCGTTTAGGCGTGCAGCCTCATGGTATTGTGATGCGTCAACAAATGGGCTTACAAGAAGGCGTAGGTACTATTGGATGGAAAAATATCTACGAATGGTACAATACACCTGATTTTATTTTGGTCAATTTCAAAGTAAAAGATCCTAAAGGCCAAGAACAACAAGGTGCTTATATTCTACCTAAGCGCATGGATTCGAAAAACTTCTCGTTCAATACAATTCGCACGCACTTAAAAGAATCTGTAGGCGAACCAAAAACCTTGTAATTCTAGATTTTATAAAAAGCCTCCTCATGGAGGTTTTTTATTAAGCTAAAAATAAATGATAATGAAAATTAATATTATCTCCAAAATCCATATTATCTCCCCAATCTTCGGCTATACTTCGTTACAAGATCTCCATCATATTTACATTTTCGACCATGTTTAAAAAAATTTTATTTCAAATTCATTGGTTTCTCGGTATTACTGCTGGCCTAATCTTATCCATTATGGGTGTTACAGGTGCAATTTATTCTTATGACCAACAAATTTTAAAATGGGTGAATTCTGATAGTTATGTTGTACAAGCTGAAAACACTCCAAAATTAACTCCTGCTCAGCTTTACCAGCATTTCAATACAACCCAACCTGAAATCAAAATTAATAGCATTACGATCGCCAAGGACCCCACCTCTTCTTCTATTGTAAACATTGAAAAAGAAGGTGAACGCCGTGGCTACAATATGATGGTGAACCCCTATAATGCTGAGGTTCTTCCAGATGTTAAAGGCCGAAAGTTGTTGTTACTCATACAACAAATTCATCGTAATTTAACAGCAGGTGAAGTTGGTAAACAAATTACTGGCGCCTGTGCACTCATGCTAATTTACTTCGTACTCAGTGGTTTATATTTACGTTGGCCTAAAAAGCACTCTGCTCGTCAATGGTTGGCTATTAAACCGAAACTCAAAGGCCGGAATTTTATTTGGGATCTACATGCTGTTGTCGGCACATGGGTCATTGTTTTTTATCTTCTTTTCGCATGTACGGGACTATATTGGTCTTATGATTGGTGGCGTAGTGGCATGTTCAAAGTGATGGGAGTTGAACAGCCTAAACGACAAGATCATGGCGTTGCTCCTCAAAATCAAAATCGTGGAATGCAGCAAGGTAAACAATCTGACCGTAATAATGATAAAAAATCAGAGCCTCAATTAGATAATACTCAGCTCATTACAGCACTTAATCAAACATGGAGTGGCTTCAATAGTCAGGTTGGACGTGATTATTCGACTCTAACATTAAGCTTACCGAAAAAAGATGATGGAAAAATTGAGTTAAGCTTTGTCGATGCTACCCCACAACACGAACGGGCACGTAACCAAGCTATCTATAATTATCAAACTGGCAACATCGAAAAGATGGAGCTTTACGAAGACAAAAAGCTTAATCAAAAGATTATGAGCAGCATGTTACCCGTACACCGCGGTAGCTTCTTTGGACCAATTTATCAATTCGTTGCAATGCTTGCTTCTCTAGCAATGCCTTTGTTCTTGGTTACTGGGTGGATGCTGTATCTTAAACGCCGTAAACAGAAAAAATTAACACAGGCGGCTCGTCAGTCTTTAGCAGGACAATACATTGATCCAAATGCAAAGCCTTGGCTTATTACTTATGCAACTCAAACCGGCGTAGCTGAACAACTCGCTTGGAGTACGGCAACAAGTTTACAAGAGGCTCATCAACCCGTTCAGGTAAAACCTGTACAGCAGTTAACACAAACCGATTTAGAGCAACATCAACAGGTTTTATTCGTGATCAGTACTTATGGTACTGGTGATGCTCCAGATCTCGCGACAAGCTTTGCTAAGAAACTTTTAAAATTGAATGTGGATCTTAAGCACATCAACTATGCTGTTCTAGCACTAGGCTCTAAAGAATATCCAGACACTTACTGTAGTTTTGGCCATGCAGTAGATGCTTGGCTTAAAGCAAATGGTGCTCATGCTCTCTTCAATACAATTGAAGTTGATAATGCAAACCCATCAGATATTCAAAATTGGAATCAATCTCTCGCGAAGGCAACTAAATTAGATTTGCATGCGGTAAATCTGGAAAAAGTATTTGATAGTTGGACATTACATCAACGTGATTTACTCAACCCAAATAGCTTAGGTCAGCCTGCTTATAATATTGAACTTAAAGCAAATCATGAAGCGATATGGCAAGCGGGTGATATTGCTGAAATCCAGCCTGGTAATAGTCCTGAACGTATTCATGCTTTTTTGCAAAAGCATCATATTCTTAAAAATTCAAAAGTTGATTCATTGCAGATTTCAATCGAAAAAGCGCTTTGGAATAAAGATTTAACTGGTGAAATTGAACCATTTGCCAATCTGGACCATTTATTAGAACAGCTTCCTAACTTACCAACACGAGAGTATTCGATTGCGAGTATTCCTTCTCAACAAGTCCTTCGTTTGGTTGTACGCCAACAATATGATGCGTCTGGTAATTTAGGTTTAGGTTCGGGTTGGCTTACTCAGCATACGCAAGTTAATAATGAAATTGCTTTGCGTATTCGTACCAATGAATCATTCCATCTTATTGATGATAACCGCCCTATTATTTGTATTGGTAACGGAACAGGTATTGCTGGCTTAATGAGCCTATTACACACCCGCACACGTCATGATTACACTGAAAACTGGTTAATCTTTGGTGAACGTCAAAGAGCATGTGATTTCTTCTATGCATCAACTATTGAGGCATGGCAAACAACAGGAATGTTAAAACGCCTTGATTTAGCATTTTCGAGAGATCAAGAACAACGCATGTATGTTCAAGATGTAATCCGTCAGAATGCAGCAGAATTAGTAAGCTGGGTAGAACGCGGTGCTGTTCTGTATGTATGCGGTAGTATTGATGGTATGGCAAGCGGAGTTGATCAAGCACTTATCGAAATTCTAGGTGAAGAACAGGTAGATGATTTAAGACAACAAGGTCGTTACCGCCGTGATGTTTATTAAAGGTCAATAAAAACAAAAACCGAGTAATAGCTTAAATGCTTTACTCGGTTTTTTATTGCATTCAGAATGATTTTGCATACACTGTCTGCAATTTAAATTGCAACTCTAAGCACAATGCAAGTCAGTAAGTGGATCCGTATTTTCCTAGCAATCATTGGTTCGATTTTATTTCTAGATGGATTAGTTCTAATTTGTCTCAATAAAATTAATGTAGGCACCGTTATTCCTTTAATTTTAGGTGCTTTCCTCTGTCTATATTCCTTATTTTATTATCATTTAGAACGCTTTTTCTTCTATCACTATCGCTTACACACACTTTGGCGTTTTGGATGGTTATGCTTCTGGATATGGTTAATTGGCTTAGGCTATTTTTTTAGCTTTATTAAAGAAAATAAAGATACTCCAAATAGCATCCCTCCAGTAAAAGCAATTATTGTCTTAGGAAGCGGTGTTGAGAATGGTCAGCCATCCACAATTCTTGCAAAACGTTTAGATACAGCCGTCCCGTTAGCCCTAAAACAGCAGCAAGCACAGATTGTTCTAACAGGTGGTCTTGATTTTTCAGAAAAAGAAAGCGAAGCATTGGTTATGTCTCGTTATCTTGAACAAAAGTATCATATCGCAAGAGATCAAATGATCCTTGAAGATAAAAGCACTAGCACAGAGCTTAACTTAAAAAATAGTAAACCCTTATTAGAACAACACCATATTACCTTAGAGCAGCCAATCGCTATTGTGACAAGTGATTTTCATATTCCTAGAGCAATAGCAATTGCAAAGAATCAGGGCTATACCCAAGTTTATGGGGTAGCGGCCGAGACACCATTAGCTACTCGCTACAATGCATGGTTACGTGAATATTTCGCATATGCAAGTGGATGGCTTTTAAACGAATATTAAAAATAATTTAATAAAAAAACTGCTATTTAAAAAATAGCAGTTTTTTATTTGTGAAAATATTAGTGATCGGTACAAATACAAAGTTGATCTAAGCTGAAGATCATAAATTGCAGGTTAGATTCATATCTTTAGCCACTAATAACTAAATTTAACGAGAATGAGGAATCTCATCAAAAGCATGAAGAAACACCAATGCTAAAAAATTAAAAAACTAGCGATCAATAAAAAGAATAACTTAAAGATATAAGGACTTTAATTTTAGAATAGAAAAGTTGTATCTACACTGAGTCACATAGTAAATAAATTTACATGTAAGTATAAGATATTTATAGATTAATATGAATTTAGGGAATTTTAAATTTCTGATAGAAATTATGGTGGGCGCTGACGGGATCGAACCGCCGACATTCTGCTTGTAAGGCAGACGCTCTACCAACTGAGCTAAGCGCCCTTAATGAGAAAAGATAACGAATGTATCTTCATACTCTACATTCTCTAGACAAGGGAATCAAGAGAATGGCGCAGCGGACGGGGCTCGAACCCGCGACCCCCGGCGTGACAGGCCGGTATTCTAACCAACTGAACTACCGCTGCACTACAATACTTTAAAATAAAGTATGGTCACATATATGGTGGGCGCTGACGGGATCGAACCGCCGACATTCTGCTTGTAAGGCAGACGCTCTACCAACTGAGCTAAGCGCCCCAAGAAGAAAAAACTAATAAATTATTAATTTTTCGATTTAAAATTTTTACATCTTAAATCATCTTCCAAACACAACCCGAACTGAAAAGTGGCGCAGCGGACGGGGCTCGAACCCGCGACCCCCGGCGTGACAGGCCGGTATTCTAACCAACTGAACTACCGCTGCACTTTCACAATATCGCAATTGTGGGGTAAACGATGTTAAGTCTTAAGTGGCGCAGCGGACGGGGCTCGAACCCGCGACCCCCGGCGTGACAGGCCGGTATTCTAACCAACTGAACTACCGCTGCACTTGAGAGCTTAACGTAAAGGCTTGGTGGGCGCTGACGGGATCGAACCGCCGACATTCTGCTTGTAAGGCAGACGCTCTACCAACTGAGCTAAGCGCCCTTAACGTCTTCATCGTTTGTGAGGTGCATTATAGAGAATCTTTAACAGGTGTCAAACGCTTTTCGACAACTTTTCAAAAAAATGCGAATGAATGATTAAAAATAAGTCATTATTAAGTAAAAAACAATTTTTTGTATTTTATTTAAGCACTTATTTTAATATTTTGATCATTAAGCTAATTAAATAAGAATTTTTAAAATCTTATTTTAGGTTAAAGATTGCTCAGACAAATAAACCAATGCATCTTCAGCGACTAAATCAAACAGTTCAATGATTTCTTCATTACGCATTCGAATGCATCCATGTGACATGGGAACGCCCATCGGTTCTTTATCAGGAGTGCCATGAATATAGATATAACGCTGCATGGTGTCGTGGCCATCGCCTTTATTAAAGCCTTCTTCTAAGCCATCTAACCAAAGAATGCGTGACAATATCCAATCTCTTTCAGGGAATTGTGCTGCTAGTTCACTACTATAGACCTCCCCTGTTGGCTTACGTGCAATAAAAACCGCATTTTGAGGAGATTGGGCACCAATTTTTTTTGCAACCCTATGCCATCCACGTGGAGTCCTACCAGTATTCTCTTGTTCACCGATTCCGTTCTTTCCGGTAGAAATGACATAAAACTTATTATGTTTAGGCAAAGTTAATGTTTGATTTGCTAAATCGATGAGGACATCTGCATCTTCGAGCTTAAATTGAGACATTGAACTTATTCTCTTATATCAACTCAAATACTTTGAGTTTAAGTAAAAATTTATATGAAGAACTTGTCTTGCGCCAAAATTAAAAGATTATCAATCTTCTCTTATCTACGCGCAGTTTCACTGCTTGTCTTGCGCCAAAATTAAAAGATTATCAATCTTCTCTTATCTACGCGCAGTTTCACTGCTTGTCTTGAGCCAAAATTAAAAGATTATCAATCTTTTAATTTTGGCTCAGGGCGTAGCCATAACCAAACTGCAACGATGAACATGGTAGTATCAGTAAAAACTTTGACCCAAAGCGGTGCTGAAGTAAATAGCATTATAAGGCCACTGATTGCCATCATTATGCTTGCAATCCATTTGGCTTTATGTGGTACTGTACCATTGGCTCGCCAATCACGTAATGTTGGGCCGTATTTGGGATGGTTTAACAACCAATCATCCATTTGTGGCCATCCTTTTGAAGCTGCCCATGCAGCCAGAATCAAAAACACTGTTGTGGGCATACCTGGTAAAATTGCTCCAATAATGCCTAGCGTGATAAAAATCACGACCAAAGAGCGCCAGAACAATGTTCGCATATATAAACCTTAACCTGCTGTTAGCGTTAGTATAAAGTGTTTTTCTAATATTGTTTGTTGATCCCTTATGAAATTAGGATGAATTACTTCGAGTATTAAATATATGAATATTGCCTCAGTGAAAACTTCCTATTTCGAACCATGGCTTCAATTCCAACATCCTATCGTGCGACAGCTGGCTTTTTGTATCGCTAGTCCAAATTTACTTTGCCAATTACCAAAAAGTTTTTCTATACAACATGACTTTAAGCTGCACCCAACCGAAGTATGGGAAGAGCATTTCCAAAATTATTTACCACGATTAAAAGAGCTCGATCAGTCACCAGAGCCTTTAATCCAGTTTTTATCTCAACTTAAAAGTACACGCTTAGGTTTACGCTTTGAGAATTTACTTTGGTTCTGGCTACAAGAGGATAATTATCATCCTTACCAGCTGTTAGGCCATAGTATTCAAAAAATTGATGGAGCAAAAACTTTAGGTGAACTGGATTTTTTAATTTTAAATAAAAAAACTCAACAAATTGAACATTGGGAGGTCGCGTTAAAATATTATTTGGGCGAGGCAGACTTACATTTAGAACAATGGATTGGATTAAACCGTCAAGATACTTTAAGCAAGAAACTTTATCATTTTACGAATAAGCAATTTCAATTTTCTGAAGCATTAAATTTTAAGATTCAACAACGTTTTGCGGTTTTAAAAGGACAACTCTACCTACCACTTCAACTAAATTTTCAAAAGTCGTTACCAGACTGGATAAATTTAAAGCGTCGTTTGGGATATTGGGGGACTACCATTCCACATTCTTCTTTTTATCGATTAGAAAGACACGAATGGTTGTGTCCAAATAAAGAGCAGACTTCAAATCCAGCACATTGGTGGACAGACGGTCTATATTGTAAAAATAGTGAAGAAGTTTTTTTTTATATGTTTAGACATCCTTCGTACTTAAACATCAAGCCTCCACTGCAAAAATTAAGCTAATTAACAATAAGTTTAAGCTTCTAGAAACATTTTATAACGTTTTTACTATTAAACAGTCATGTTTCTTTTTCCGTTTGTTTTTTAATCTAAATTTACTTCATTATTAAATTTAAACGGAGAAAATGATGAAAAAAGTTTTAGCTGCGTCTGTAATGGTTGCTGTTATTTTAACAGGGTGTAATACGTTTAAAGGTTTTGGGCAAGATGTTTCTAAAGCAGGTGATGCTGTAACAAATACTGCTGAAAAAACACAAGATAAAATGTAAGTTAGAGTTGTTACTTCAAAAACCTTATCATTCCGATAAGGTTTTTTTATTTTTACGTACCCATCCCCTAGAGATTCGCCTATTATATCGGACTATATTTCACCTGATCAGCACGCAATTTTCGGTATGAACCATTCAGACACTCTCTCGCTTAGCTTAGAACTGTTACAACAACCTTCTGTTACTCCTATTGATCATACATGCCAAACCATCATGGCAGACCGTTTAGCCAAAATTGGTTTTCATATTGAACCGATGCGTTTTGGTGAAGTTGACAATCTTTGGGCGCGTCGCGGAACTGAAGAACCTGTATTTTGTTTTGCCGGTCATACTGACGTAGTTCCGACAGGCAAGTTAGAAGCATGGAATTCAGATCCGTTTGCACCTGAAATTCGCGATGGAAAATTATATGGTCGTGGTTCGGCCGATATGAAAACAGCACTTGCAGCTATGGTCGTTGCATCTGAACGTTTTGTCGCAAAACATCCTGATCACAAGGGTTCGATTGCTTTTCTAATTACTTCTGATGAAGAAGGACCTGCTATTAACGGTACGGTTAAAGTGATTGAGACTCTTGAAAAACGTAACGAAAAGATGACATGGTGTTTGGTAGGCGAACCTTCTAGTACTCATAAATTGGGTGATATTGTTAAAAATGGTCGTCGTGGTTCACTTAATGCCGTATTAAAAGTTCAAGGTAAGCAAGGTCATGTGGCTTATCCACACTTGGCGCGTAATCCGATTCATGAAGCATCACCAGCTTTAGCAGAACTGTGCCAAACTGTTTGGGATAATGGAAATGAATATTTCCCAGCAACATCATTTCAGATTTCAAATATTCATGCTGGCACTGGCGCAACAAATGTCATTCCTGGCGCACTAGAAGTTACTTTTAACTTCCGTTATTCAACAGAAGTAACAGCAGAACAACTTAAACAACGTGTGCATGAGATTTTAGATAAACACGGTTTACAGTACGAAATCGTTTGGAATCTTTCTGGTTTACCATTCCTAACCCCTGTGGGTGAACTCGTTAATGCAGCGCAAACTGCTATTTTGAACGTAACCGGTACTGAAACTGAGCTTTCAACGAGTGGTGGTACTTCTGATGGCCGTTTTATTGCTCCAACAGGCGCACAGGTATTAGAGTTAGGTGTTCTGAACGCAACAATTCATCAAATTAACGAACATGTTGATGTACACGACCTTGATCCACTAACTGATATTTATGAGCAAATTTTGGAAAATTTGTTAGCTAAGTAAAAGTTAAAATCTAATGAATTGAAAAAGCGCCCTTTTTAGGGCGTTTTTTCAATTCAATAAATTAGAAAATTAGTTTTAATATAAATGGCTTAAAAAGCTGCTTTTGAACTCTTATCTATCCATTGTAATATAGTTGGCCAGACTTCTTTAGCAGCATTTTGGCTAAGTACAATTCGACTATGGGAATAATTTTCTAAGTTACTATTGGAATAACCAAATTCTCGAAATATATTATTTTCATTTTCAAAAGCTTGCAGATATTTATAGCATCCTTTAGCAGGGGAAATAAATTTATCGCCAGTCCCGCAAATAGAATATATTGGAACTCTAATAGAGCTCATAAATTTTTTATAATCTATATCTTTAAATTCACTTATAAAATTTCCCTTTAAGTTCCAATTAAACCATGGACGCATCGTGTAATAGGTTTCATTTATTCGCCCCAACTTAAATTTATTAGCAGGAATCTGACCTAGACCTTTTACAACTAATTTTGCAGAAAACAATTTAATAAAATCAAAGGAATTATTTACTGCTCCAAATGCTTGGCAAGCAATAAAAGTAATACTTTGAATATTTTTTAAATATTCAGGATAATTAATTAAGAACATGGTTAAGCATAGCCCTCCACCACTGTGTGTTACACAGTGCAAGGAGATTATATTAAAATGATGGTGAATATACTGAAATGCAGTTTTATATTCATATAATGCAACAGTTTCAAAATTAAATGGTATATCTGTTTTTGGGCTAGTACCATGCCCTCGCCACTCTAAAATAAAACAAATATAACCATGATTTGCCAAATAATCTGCAATGCCTATACAAACAGTTTTATCCGAAAATGCACCATGAGATAAGAAAATTGCTTCTTTTTTTATTAGAGAATTATTTCTTTTAGAAATTTCCCATAAAGCAAATTCACCATGATCATCTGTTTTTAAAATATGTAGCTCTTTATGAATTGACATTTATTTTCTGCTATAGAGGATTTTATTTCAGGTTATTTTGCTATGATTTGATAAAGTAAGTTCCTCCTTTAACTATATTTTTAATTTATCTCCTTTTAATAATTAAGTACAAGGCTTTATTAAAAGTGAATACTATTAATTTCTTATATCTTAGTATTTTAAAATACATATAAAATATAAATTCACGATATAAATAAAGCAAGCCCTTCAATGATTTTTAAAATAAATTGATATTCTCTAAAAGAATTTCACCTATTTTTGATAAAAAAAGGAACTCAAAATGAGTTCCTTTTTTAGATATTTTATAGATGAAGAGAATCTTGAATATATTGCAAATTAGGAACATGGTAGCGTTGATCTTGCATTCGCACATATCTAAATACAGTTGGATGCTGTAAAGACTCTTGTATATCTTCATTTTCATCTACGACTTCAGAAATACGCAGACGGACTGAAACTGGCATCGATTTACACATGAGTGCAAAACGTTGGCTAATGTCTTCACTTTCAATCACTAATGCTACTGCTCGCGAATCCATTTCATTGTGAACCGAATAAACAGGTAACTTTACATCATGCCACTCAATATATTTTACGCCATTTTTTACATCCATGGCGGATAACACAATGTTTTGCGGTAACAGCATAGGTACCTCATCATTACATTCAATGATATAGGCGTCAATAAAACCAGTTGAAACCGTAATAAGATGCTGTAGCTCTTGTTGGTCCATATTACCGATCAAAGATGTATTTACACTATCTTTCATGATTTGACCTCACTTTCAAACGCCACAAGTAAAGCATCGATATTCTCTAATAACTCTTCCTCTTGGAAAGGTTTGCCCATATATTGACTTACACCCAATGAGAATGCTCGTTCACGATGTTTTTCACCTGTTCTGGATGTAATCATAATAATTGGCATGTATTGATGCATATCATGATGTCGTACAAGATTAAGAACTTCAAAACCATCCATGCGTGGCATTTCAATATCAAGCAGCATCAGATCTGGCTTAATGTTTTCTAGCTGCTCTATAGCATCCACACCATCTTTAGCGGTCACAACATCATAGCCTTGGCGCTCAAGTAAACGAGAGGTTACTTTACGTACAGTTACTGAGTCATCCACAATCATGATGAGACGTCGCTCATCAGACTCTCGTTGTCTATAAATCGCTTCATTAACCAGCTTAAGTCGACGAGTAGACTGAATTTGGCGAGCAATATTTTGACCATCTAAAATTAAGCAAACTTGACCATCACCTAAAATAGTTGCTCCTGCAATCGCACCGATACTAGAGAACTGCTGCCCAATTGGTTTGACTACAATCTGTGCACGCGATCCAATCAGTTGGTCAACTAATAATGCGACAGTTTGGCCATTATTTGCCTTAATCATTAATACTGGTAATGAATACATCATTCCACTTAAACGCGGAATTGGTTGACTACCAACAAATTCAGATAAATAGCGCAATGGATAGCGTTTATTTTCAAATTCAAAGAATTCTTGTGCGCTTCCAAAATATTGTTCTAATGATGCAGGTGAAACTCGTACAATTCGATCAATTTGGGCCAGAGGGATTGCAAATTGCTGATCAGCAACTTTAACCATTAAGGCATCACTAACCGCTACTGTAGTTGGAACACGTATTGTGAAGACCGTTCCCTGCCCGTACACAGACTCTACGCTCACATGGCCACCTAGAGCCTTAATATCACTTTGTACTACATCCAGTCCTACACCACGACCTGAAATTTGAGTAACTTGATCAGCTGTACTTAAACCCGGATGGAAAATCAACTGTAAAATATCTTGATGTTCCAATACTTGTTCAGGATTAATTAAACCAAACATCAATGCCTTTTGACGAACCTTTTCGATATCAATACCTCTTCCATCATCCTTAAATGTAACAACAACATCTGTACCTTGACGATGGATATTAAGTTCAATACGTCCAGTTTCTGGTTTTTGTGCTTGTTGACGTTGCACGCGATCTTCTAGACCATGGTCAATTGCATTTCTGAGCATATGCTCAAGCGGGGTCACTAACCGTTCTAAAATATTGCGGTCTAACTCACCTTCGGTATTATTTACAAAAAGCTCGGCAGGTCTGTTCAAAGCTGTAGATGTCTGACGGACAATTCGCTGTAAACGCGGCAGTAATCGAGAGAAAGGTACTAATCGCGTTCGCATCAAACCTTCTTGAATTTCTGCTTGAATCCGTGACTGTTGTAAAAGTAAGCTTTCTGTATCTCTGATTTTGTCAGATAATGTATTTTTAAAGTCGACCAAATCCGATGCAGATTCAGCAAGAGATTTTGATAATTGATTTAAAGACGAATATCGATCCATCTCTAACGGATCAAACTCTGTATAGCGAGAGTGCTCAATACCGTGTTTTGCAATAATTTGGGTTTCCAATTCACCTTCCATTCGACGCAACTGATCTGCAAGTCGCTGAATGGCCAACTCCATTTCCGCTAGCGTATGTCCAAATTGGCTTAAATCCATTTCAATTCGCGAACGGTTAATCGAATTTTCACCCGACAGGTCAATCATTTTTTCAATTAAATCTGCCGAAACTCGGATCATCTCATTATTTTGATCGAGCCGTTGAGTTTGTTCCCATGCCCCCATCATTGGCGGTGGTTCTGTACCATCACCTTGTATAAAGGTCATCACGGGTTCTGAGCTAAACAAATCAGCTTTACTTAACTTAGCCGGAATTTGGATATTCGTTTCAAAGAATTGAATATTTTCTAAACTTTGTTGTAGTCCATCGAAATGCTGGTAGTTGTGCTTGAAAATTGCGTCTTTTAGCCATGCAATTGCACTTTCGAGCAAATGGTCATAAATATTCGAGTTGAAGTGATGTAGTGCAAATTGTTCAAAAGTATTTTCCAGTTGATAGGCAATTGCATACACGGCTTCTAAACCAACCATTCGTGCACCACCCTTCAAGCTGTGCACGGCCCTTTGTAATTGAAGCAAGATACTACGATTCGTACGCTGGTCAAACCATTGTTTCAATAGCATATCAGCCATTTCTAACAATTCTGCCGCTTCTTCAAGGAACGTCTGCTCAACAACAACGGTAATGTCCTCTGCATCAACCAGAGCATCATTCTCTTGCGACGATACAACTGAAGTTATTGCTTCAACTGGCGTAGCCAATTCAGTAACAACTGTATCAAATACTTGATCGTGATGAGCTTCTAATTCTTCAATAACAGCTTCAATTTCTGCCGGTACTTCATCTATTAATACTTCAGATATCACCTCTTGTTCAGAGAATATCACACGTTCAATATCAGATGCTTCAATCTCAGGTGCAGATTGGAAGTTAGAATTTTGACCTGCTCTTTTCAATGCATTAATTGTGTAATAAGCTTCATAATCTAGCTGTTTTTCACGCATGATTTGTAGACGGTCAGCCAAGTCATCTTGAACCAGACGTATAAAATCAATGAGAGCAGATGAAGCAATTAGCTGTCTTTGAATTAAGCGCTCATAAATACTTTCCAATTCATGTGCAATTAAGCCAATATAAGTTGCTTGGATCATATTTGCTCCACCTTTTAAGGTGTGCAAATAACGCATCAAATTATTGAGAGCCGCAAAGTTCTCTTGATCATTAATCCAAATGTTAAGATCTGTATCCATTCCTTCAAGCAACTCATCAGCTTCTTCGAGGAAAATGTCTAATAGATCTGGATCAAAGTTTTGATTTACCTGTGTAGAGGAAATATATTGACGATCTTGCTGTACACTTTGACTTAATAGGGTCCAGTCAGCACAGTCTGATAAATTCTCTGCCGTAATAACTTCTGGAACTTCAGACTCTAGTTCAATATTGAATAGTGACTCATCAAAAGTAAAATTCTGCTGAGATAAATCACTTTGAATACTAGGTGTATGTAGCGTATAAAGTTTTAATTCTTCTAGAATACTTTGATGTTGCTTAACAATACCGACTCGCTGACCAGCAGCTAAAGCATCGAACAATTGAATAAGTTGTTGATGCGCTTTTTGATAAATTTCAAAAATATAGTCCGATTGCAATAGCACAGGTTTATCAAGCAATACATTATAGCTGTCTTTCAATTGGCTCGTATATTCATGCAAACCAAGCATTGCTTGAGAGTGGGTATGCTGTAGCAACAAATTAGCCTGTTCACTTAGACGTTCAAGATAACCAGGAAACTCGTTACGAATCCCTTTCTCAAAATCTAATTCTGCATCGAGTAGCTCAGAAACATCTAACAATAATAATTGCGATACTAAACCATGTGAAGGCGTTAATGGATCTGTTCGATCACCATGTTGCTCAACGTAAGCATCCCATGACTGATTAAACTGCGCTAATCTCGCTTCAAGCTGTTCACCTGAACTATTGCTAGATAGCAGTTCTAAGCTCTCTCTAATAAAATCACGATATTCTTGTAGTAATAAAATTTCATCTGAGTTAGAAGAGAGTTCTTCTTGCAATAAGATTTTAAATAAGTGCTCAACTTTAGTACTGGCTTCAAAAATTGTTTCGACCTGTGCCATTGCAGAACTGCCACGCAAAGTATGTAGCGCACGTATTAAAGCATTGTAGCTATCATACTGATGTAGTTCTTGATTTAAGAACTGATTAATTGTCGATAAATGCTCTTCTGCCTCTTCCATAAACAAGGCTAAAGTTTCATTTAGATTTATTTCAATTTCAGTATGTACATCTTCAACAGTTGGCCCAGCCAATGAATCTTGCTCAATATAGTCTAGCTCAAGCCCAGTCATTGTTTCGGCAGTAAGCATATTTGAAAGCTGTAAAAGCTCTTCTAAAGCAGGTTCTAAACTTTGCTGTTGTTGTAATTGTTGTCCCAATAAAATAAGCGGTCTAAAATCTACAGCATGTGCTCTTTTTTGCTTAAAGTTATCTACTAATTTAAGGAAATAGAACTTAAACACCAACTGAACATAACTCTGGATAGCTGGAGTCAACTTAAGGCTTTGATTGATTACTCGATTGAGCGTATCTTCAACTGTCCAAGCAAGCTCAGCTGAAGATTTAGCGCCAATCATTCTTCCCGAACCTTTTAAGGTATGGAAATGGCGGCGAATTTCAGTGAGCGTAGCAATATTCTCGGACTGCATCCATTCATTTAGTAATGGTTGCAAATCAACAAAAATTTCTTCAATTTCTTCGACGAAAATCTCAAGAAACTCAGCATCTTGTTCAGAATAGCTATCTTCAGGTAGCATCATTGCTTCAGTTAAAGTTTTTAATATTTCTTTCATAGCAAAGGCTTCTTTTGCTTACCCCCTGAGTGGGGAAAACTACAGAGTCAACACCAGAAAATAGCTGTTTTCCCCAATATTTGTCTGGCGCTGCTCATACTTTTAAAAGAATAGCTATTATAAGAATAGCTATTCTCATCCCCCAATTTAGTCAGGTAATTTAAAGTCCGTTACTGACTCACGCAATGATTCCGACATATTCGCCAATTCCGACACGGAACGAGCAGTATCGAAGGTTGCCGTTGTTGTTTGTGAAGTAATTTCTTGTACGACTGTCATGGTTGCAGCAATATGACTCGCAGATGCTGATTGAAGTTTTGCAGCATCGGAAATGCTCGCAATTAAGTTTGCCAAGTCACCCGATACTTTTTGAATTTCATCAAGTGCAATACCCGCATCTTTCGCCAAGTTAGCACCACGTACAACCTCAGTTGTCGTTTGTTCCATCGAGATCACGGCTTCGTTGGTATCCGTTTGAATCGTTTTAACAAGCGTTTCAATCTGCTTAGTCGCTGAAGCAGAACGTTCTGCAAGACGTTGGACTTCATCGGCAACCACGGCGAAACCACGACCCGCTTCACCGGCCATAGATGCTTGGATTGCTGCATTTAATGCAAGAATGTTTGTTTGGTCTGCAATATCGTTAATAAGCGATACGATATTACCAATTTCTTGTGAAGATTCACCCAAACGTTTAATACGCTTAGATGTTTCCTGAATCTGTTCACGAATCGTATCCATACCCTCAATAGAACGGTTTACGACTTGTGCTCCATTAGATGCAATATATACTGAACGTTGTGCTACGTTAGCGGATTCAGATGCATTAGACGATACTTGGTCAATAGACAATGCCATTTCGTTCATTGCTGTTGATGCACCTGCAATTTCTTGTGCTTGGTGTTCAGATGCCTCTGCCAACTGGTTAGTAATGTTCTGAGTATTATATGTATAACGAGCAACTTCTTGTGAAGTTTCATGAATTCGAGATACAAGGTCTCGTAATTGGTCAATTGCAAAGTTAATCGAGTCGGCAATCGCACCAGTAAAGTCTTCAGATACCGTTGCATATGAGCGCAAGTCACCATCTGCAAGATCGGCAATTTCGTCAAGTAAACGTAAAATCGCATTCTGGTTACGATCATACTCTTCTTGTAATGTAGCTACACGTTGTTTATCTGCTTTACTACGAAGAGATAAAAGCTTTAAGACAGAACTAATCAAACCAAGAAGTGATAATGTGAGTAAAGCAACTAATGCATAAGCCTTCCAACCATATTGTGTTTGCTCAGACAGATCACCTAATGCAGTTAACATTGCATCAGACTGTGAGAAGATCTCACTAGATGATTGACGTACATTTACAATCTGGTTTGTATGCTTAAGGACTGATGTCGCAGCAGATTTTAAAACTTTCTCATACTCAGTTTTAATACCTTCCAAAGATTCGCGCACTTCTGGGGACTCAACTCTAGCAACCCCCAATTCAGCATTTCCATTTAGCTGCGCATCTAAGTACACACCAAAAGTCTCAATATCGACACTAAAGTCATGCACTGAGTTCTCAGAGTTCTCTGTACCAATGAAAACGGAGTTAATAGATCGTAAAATACGTTCCGCAATAAATACCTGGTTTTTAGCAATCACTACCTGATTACTTGATACTTTTTCACGGACCATCTTATCAACCATCAAGTTATATTCAGCTTGAATCTCAGGAATCGAGTCACTAATTGAGATATTCATATTATATAACTGATTAATTACGCCCTGCTGTGACGAGATCAAATCAATGTCATAAGACAGAGCTTTCCAAAGAACCGCAACTTTTTTGTATTCTTTTGAAGATGTACCATAAATATTTTCGACATTTTTTATATTTTTGGCAAAAAGTTGACGCGATTCAACCAAGTCTTTCATGGCTTGGGGTGATCCAGAAGCTGTTGCTTCCGTAGCCTGTCTAGAAATCGTTTGTGATAACAAACGTAACTCACCCATACTACGTGTTAATTGGTTATGCCGAGGTACACTATAAAACACATAAGTGAGCGAAGCTGAAGCAAATACTAAACATAACAACGCTACATAAAGGATAGGCTTGGACTTTTTACTTTCCCCAAATAAACTGGCATATTGCTCAATTTCTAACTGGATTTTCGCAATAAAATTGGCATTCGTTTTTTCGTTCACACTACGACTGCCACTTTTCTTTTTAAGTTTAAAGCCCATACAGCTTCTCCCCAGAAAAAAATACACTGTTTATTAACAGCATAAAAATTAGTTTATAAACTTTGTCGATGCATTCATATAATGAGGGTTTTGCAATAATCGACTAAATAAAAAGACATGCCAATGCTGATTGTGCTGGTGAAAATACCCTTGGCAATATTCTTTTAGGTTTTCCTCCAAGTTTAAACTTTGAGAAAAAAAGCTTTTTTTATTAAAGTGTTGAATCCCCAAGACCTGATCAACAACCAATCCCACATACTGGTCGTGATGGCTAATACATAATACTTTTTGGGCAGACGAAAATGAACTTCGTTGCCCTGAAATAAAATGTGCTAAATCAGACACTGAAAGTAATCTTCCCCGAATATTTGCCAATCCCTTTACCCAACTTTGGGTATTTGGAACAGATGTATATTTTGGTGGATAGATAACTTCAGAGATTTCCCCAAGTGGTGCGACGAAGTATTGCCCTCTCATTTCAAAAGCAATTCCTGACCACCGTTCAGCTTCATTTTGGACTGAAGCGTAATTCTTGTTACCTCGTTTAGACAAACGAAGTAACTCGATAAATCCGTTCGCGGCCATACTCGATCCTATAAGACGGGCATACCCCGCCATTTATGCTTTTATGGTTGGATGAGTTAATTTAGATATTGTTTAATTACATCGATCAATTGCTTTTCTTCGATTGGCTTAATCAAGTAGTCAAGTGCGCCTTGACGCTTGCCCCATACTCGGTCGGTTGCTTGATCTTTAGTACTTACAATAACAACCGGAATATGTTTAGTGTCTTCATCACGAGTAATCTGGCGTGTTGCCTGAAAACCATTTACACCCGGCATGACTACATCCATTAATACTAAATCAGGCTGTTCTGCTTTTGCCAAAGTTACACCATCTGCACCATTAGATGCTTCAAGTACGTCATAACCATGCTTAGTTAAAATTTCTTTAAAACGAAAAGTTTCTGTTGGTGAATCATCTACAATAAGAATACGTGCCATTTCTTTGCCCTTAAATTACTTAATTATGAACTTACATGATTACGAATCGCATTTAGCAATTCATCTTTGCTAAAAGGTTTCGTCAAGTATTCATCTGAACCGACCACACGCCCTTTTGCCTGATCAAACAGACCATCTTTACTAGAGAGCATAATAACGGGAATGTTCTGATAATTTTGAGAGTTCTTAATCAGAGCACAGGTTTGATAACCGTCTAAACGAGGCATCATGATATCGACAAAAACAATGTCCGGATTTGCTTCTGCAATTTTGGACAAAGCTTCAAATCCATCCACAGCAGTAATGACTTCACAACCTTCTCGCTGCAATAGTGTTTCTGCTGTACGGCGAATGGTTTTTGAGTCATCAATCACCATTACTTTCAGATTTTGGAATGCATCTTCCATTTAATCTTCCATCCCCATAAATATAAAATATAAATGCAATTTAACTTAAATTTGTTTTTACACATTTATACGCATTTTTAACATATCTCACCTTCTATTTTCAATGAGGCATTTTTGTCTACTTTCTCATTTATAAACAATAACTTTTAACCTCATCACACTTTAATTAAAATTATCATTTTTTTTATAATGACTATATTTTTATTTAGCTAAATAATAATTAATATAATGAAGATTAAATATTTAAAAATAAGCGACTTAGCTATCTTTTTTGGGGATTTCAATGAATGCTAGGATGAAATATGCCTTTTACAGGAACTGCTTGTCTGTATCTATAAGCATTATTTCCTTCGGATCACTTTTTTTCTTATCCTCTAGTGTTGCTATTGCCGATACGCCTAAAGCGGTTTGGTATCGTTATTATGATCAACATGGTATTGCCAATATTAGTACATCGGTTACACCAGCCCATATTCGTTATGGTTATGAAGCTCTAGATCGTAATATGCAAGTGATAAAAAGAAACCATTCGTATAATGCTGAAGCTGATTTAAATCAATCAACTCAACGCGCATTATTAGCACGACATAAAGAACAAGATATCAAATTAAAAAAAGCTTATAGCAATAGTAAGACAGCTTTACTTAAAAGAGATCAAGCCTTAGTGTCTATAAAAAAGCAAATTAATTATCAACAAGAACAACTTAACCAATTACAACAAGACAAAATTTTATTTAAGCGTCAGGAAATGGAATATTTCAGAAAGGGAGAAAAGATTCCTGCGCATCATAAGACATTGATTGAAAACAATCTAAATAATATTAATCAAGTTAAACAGACAATTGAAAGACTTTCCAAGACCTATAATCGAACCAATAATGAGTATGAAAATATTATCGAACGTTTAAAAAAGCTTGAATAACGGTAAAGGTTTATCAAGAATAGGGGCAAAATAAAATTTGAATTATAGGATGATGCTGTATGCACATAATGCATCTCACCCCTTCTACTTTTTTTAAACTGAGTATTATTAGTTTATGTTTAATTTTAGCTGCATGTAATCAGCAAGAAACACCTCAAACCTCAGCCTCAGCGCCTGTAAAAATTGAGCTTATTCCTCAAGACCTTATTGCAATTAAACAAGGAGCACTTGACTCTCAAACTGCATTTACAGGAACTATCCGTGCGGTTCAACAAAGTTCCATTCAGGCGCAAGTAAGCGCAACAGCGACGAATGTCACTGCAAATGTGGGTCAACAGGTACAAAAAGGCCAAGTTCTGGTCAGATTGAATAATCAGGACAATGTTGCACGATTAGCACAAGCACGCGCCAACCTTGCATCAGCTCAGTCACAAGCTGAACTTGCCCGTAATTTGATGAACCGAAAACAAAGATTATTTAATCAAGGTTTTATTGCTCGTGTCGAGTTTGAACAAAGTCAGGTTGACTATAAAGGCCAGCTTGAAAGTGTAAAAGCACAACAGGCCAATGTTGATATTGCTAAAAAAGCGGATCAAGACGGAATTATTACTAGTCCAATTTCAGGTGTGATTACTAAACGCCAAGTTGAACCCGGCCAAACTGTTTCAGTTGGACAAACACTATTTGAAATCGTAAATCCAGATCAACTTGAAATACAGGCCAAGTTGCCAATTGAACAGCAAGCTGCACTTAAGGTCGGTAGTAACATTCAATATCAAATTCAGGGCAATTCAAAACAATTAAATGCAACGCTTACCCGCATTTCACCTGTTGCCGATCAAGACAGTCGACAAATTGAGTTTTTTGCTGCTCCTAAAGAAAAAATTGATTCGTTAAGTATTGGGGCTTTCATTAATGGAAATATTCTGCGCAAAGACACTCATCAAGGCCAAACCATTCCTTTAGATAGTATTCAAAATATGCAACATGACCCTTTTGTGTGGGTGATACGCAATCACACGATTCAAAAAGTGAAAATTCGTGTGATTGAACAGCGTTATAACGACAATATTGCTTTAGTCGAAGGTATACAAAGCGCAGATCTGGTCAGCCGTATTCAATTTGAAGATTCCGACATTAATAAAAAAGTGACGGTTACAACCGACAAAAATAAATAAGGTAGCAAATAGCGTATGTGGTTTACTCGAATCAGTGTGAAATACCCCGTTTTTACCATTATGATGATGCTCAGCTTAATGGTACTCGGGTTAGCCTCTTGGAAACGCATGACGGTTGAAGAGTTTCCGAATATAGATTTCCCATTCGTAGTGGTCACGACGCAATATACGGGTGCGTCGCCTGAGGCTGTTGAGTCAGATATAACAAAAAAACTTGAAGATCAAATCAATACAATTTCAGGAATTAAACAAATTACTTCACGCTCAAGTGAAGGCCTTTCAATGGTGATTGCCGAGTTTAATCTTGATACTTCTTCAGCGATTGCGGCACAAGATGTTCGTGACAAAATTGCACCCGTCACAGCGCAGTTCCGTGATGAAATTGATACACCGATTGTGCAACGCTATGACCCCTCCTCTAGCCCGATCATGTCAGTCGTATTTGAATCAAACAGTATGAGTCTGGCGCAATTAAGTTCGTATGTAGATAAAAAAATTGTACCTCAGCTTAAAACGGTTTCGGGTGTCGGTAATGTGAATTTATTGGGCGACGCTAAACGGCAAATACGAATAAAGGTTATTCCTGCACAATTGCAAAGCTACGGCATTGGTATTGATCAGGTCATTAACACCTTAAAAAATGAAAATATTGAAGTGCCTGCAGGGACCTTACAGCAAAAAAATTCTGAACTGGTTGTACAGATTCAATCAAAAGTTATTCATCCTCTTGGATTTGGTGATTTGGTGATTGCCAATAAAAATGGTTCCCCTATTTTTTTAAAACAAGTAGCAACCGTTGAAGATACTCAAGCAGAACTGCAATCAAGTGCTTTTTATAATGGAAGAACAGCGGTCTCAGTCGATATCTTAAAAAGCTCCGATGCCAATGTAATTAAAGTCGTCGATCAGACTTATCAAACGTTAGAGAAATTAAAAGATCAAATACCTGCAGGTTTAGATTACAAAATCGTAGCTGATAGTTCTAAAGGTATTCGCGCTTCAATCAAAGATGTTGTTCGAACCATTATTGAAGGTGCTGCTTTAGCAGTTCTCATTGTTTTACTCTTTTTAGGCTCTTTCCGCTCTACAGTTATTACCGGTTTAACCTTACCGATTACCTTGCTCGGAACCTTAACTTTTATCTGGGCATTTGGGTTTAGCATTAACATGATGACGCTGTTAGCTTTATCACTCAGTATTGGTTTACTCATTGATGATGCAATTGTAGTTCGGGAAAATATCGTCCGACATACTGAACTGGGCAAAGACCATGTGACCGCTGCTCTTGAAGGGACAAAAGAAATTGGTTTAGCTGTACTCGCAACCACGCTTACTATTGTGGCAGTCTTTTTACCCGTAGCCTTCATGGGTGGTCTGATTGGACGTTTCTTTTATCAATTTGGTGTAACGGTCAGTACGGCTGTTTTAATTTCAATGTTTATTAGCTTTACACTCGATCCAATGCTTTCAGCTCACTGGAAAGATCCTGTAAAGAAAAAAGATAATTGGCTACAACGTTTTTTTAACCATATTTCTAATTTGCTAGATCGGCTTACTCATGTTTATGAAAAGCTATTAAAGCTTGCTCTACGCTTCCGTTTCATTACAGTCATTGTTGCAATCGCTTCATTATTTGCTGCATTAGGGCTATCGAAACTGATTGGAACCGAATTTGTACCTACACCAGATAAAGGTGAAGTCCGTATCCAGTTCGAAACCCCTGTAGATTCTTCTTTAGAATATACCCAAGCCAAATTACATCAGGTCGATCAAATTATTAGACAATTCCCTGATGTGGTTTCTACTTATGGCGTGGTTAACAGTGAAGTAGACTCTGGTAAAAACCATGCTGGTTTAGGGGTGACCTTAAAGCCAAAACAAGAACGTAGCTCAGATCTGAATACACTCAATAATGAGTTTCGTGATCGTTTGCAAACTGTAGCGGGTATCCGGGTAACTTCTGTTGCCGCAGCACAAGACTCTGTCTCTGGCGGACAAAAGCCAATCATGATTTCTATTAAAGGATCTGACCTAAATGAACTACAAAAAATTTCAGATCGTTTTATCGCTGAGATGGAAAAAATTAAAGGCGTAGTTGATTTAGAAAGTTCATTGAAAGAACCTAAACCGACTTTAGGTGTTCATATTAATCGCGTGCTAGCAAGTGATTTGGGCTTATCTGTTTCCCAAATTGCGAATGCCATTCGACCATTAATTGCGGGCGATAATGTCACTACTTGGGAAGACCGTGATGGTGAAACTTATGATGTGAATTTACGTTTAAATGAAAATAAACGTATGCTTCCGCAAGATGTACAAAATTTATATATCAACTCTAATAAAACCAATGCAGCTGGACAAAATATATTAGTTCCATTGAGTGCCGTCGCAACGACCGAAGAAAAACTGGGGGCTTCGCAAATTAACAGACGTGATCTTGAACGTGAGGTTCTTATTGAGGCAAATACCTCAGGTCGCCCGAGTGGAGATATTGGTCAAGACATCGACAAAATGCAAAAGGCGTTTAAGCTGCCTGCGGGCTATACATTTGATACGCAAGGGGCAAATGCAGACATGGCTGAATCTGCTGGATACGCATTAACAGCCATTACCCTATCAATTGTATTTATTTATATCGTGCTAGGTTCTCAGTTTAATAGCTTTATTCATCCCGCAGCAATTATGGCCTCTTTACCTTTGTCATTGATTGGTGTTTTTCTTGCCCTATTCTTGTTCCAAAGCACGCTAAATCTGTTTTCGATTATTGGTATTATCATGCTGATGGGGCTTGTCACTAAAAATGCGATTTTGCTGATCGATTTTATTAAGAAAGCGATGGATCAGGGGGTGAGCCGTTATGATGCTATTTTACAAGCTGGTAAAACCCGTTTACGTCCAATTTTGATGACAACAAGCGCTATGGTGATGGGGATGGTTCCATTAGCTTTAGGTCTCGGCGAAGGCGGTGAACAAAGCGCACCAATGGCTCATGCTGTTATTGGTGGTGTGATAACCTCTACACTATTAACTCTTGTCGTTGTACCCGTCATTTTCACTTATCTGGATGACTTGAAAAACTTTATGCTGCGTCAAACTAGACGATTCATGTCATAATGCAGCGATTATCGTATAATCTGCGTTTTTATAACGCTTAACTTTTAGGACTTTTTCCATGCGCGCAAGCCGCTTTTTATTTGCAACGTTGAGAGAAACCCCAAATGATGCTGAAGTGATTTCACACCAGCTCATGTTACGTGCGGGGATGATTCGTAAATTGGCATCTGGTTTATATACATGGCTGCCGATGGGAACACGTGTGCTTAAAAAAGTAGATGCGATTGTTCGTGAAGAAATGAACCGTTCAGGCGCGATGGAAGTATTCATGCCCGTGACTCAACCCGCAAGTCTTTGGGAAGAATCAGGTCGATATGAACAATATGGTCCTGAGTTATTACGCTTTAAAGATCGTCATACGAACCCATTCGTACTTGGGCCAACGCATGAAGAAGTTATTACAGATATGGCGCGTAACGAATTAAAAAGTTATAAGCAGCTCCCTGTAAACTTCTATCAAATTCAAACCAAATTCCGTGATGAAATTCGACCACGTTTTGGTGTAATGCGTTCACGTGAGTTCATCATGAAAGATGCTTATTCTTTCCATGCAACTCAAGAGTCATTACAAGAAACTTATGATGTGATGTACGACACTTATAGTCGTATTTTCACTCGTTTAGGTTTAGATTTCCGCCCAGTACAAGCAGATACAGGTTCTATTGGTGGTTCAGCTTCACACGAATTCCACGTATTGGCTGCAAGTGGTGAAGATGACATCGCATTTTCAACTGAATCTGATTATGCGGCAAACGTTGAAATGGCTGAGGCTGTTTTAGTGGGTGAACGTGCAACACCGACACAAGAATTTAAATTGGTTGAAACACCAAACCAAAAAACGATTGATGATGTTTGCCAATTCTTAAATGCTGATCCAAAGCAATCTGTTAAAGCATTATTGGTTCAAGGCGTTGCTGATGAAAAAGGTAATGTTCCTGTCGTTGCTCTATTTGTACGTGGCGACCACGAACTTAATGAGATTAAAGCTGAGAAGCATCCTTTAGTTGCTGCGCCTCTTACTTTTGCAACTGAAGAACAACTTCAAGCATTTGGTTTAACTGCTGGCTTTACAGGTCCACAAGGTTTAGTCGAAAAAGGCTTAACTGTAATTGTTGACCGTGCTGCATCTGTTCTTTCTGACTTCGTTGCTGGTGCAAATGAAGCGGATAAACATGCGGTTGGCGTAAACTGGGAACGTGATGCACAAATTAGCGAAGTTTTTGACCTACGTAATGTGGTTGAAGGCGATCCATCTCCAGATGGCAAAGGCACACTACAAATTAAACGCGGTATTGAAGTAGGTCATATTTTCCAGCTTGGTACTAAATACTCTGAAGCTTTGGGCTGTAAAGTTCTAGGTGAAGATGGCAAACCATTTACAGTAACCATGGGATGCTACGGTATTGGTGTAACACGTGTTGTTGCAGCTGCAATTGAACAAAACTACGATGACAAAGGTATTATCTGGCCTCAAGCTATTGCACCTTTTGAAATTGCAATTGTTCCAATGAATGCGCACAAATCACCACGTACTCTTGAAGCAGCAGAGTCTCTTTATGCAGAACTTCAAGCTCAAGGTTTTGATGTGTTACTTGATGATCGTAACGAACGTCCAGGTGTTAAATTCTCTGACCTTGAATTGATGGGTATTCCACACCGTATTGTAATTGGTGAAAAAGGTTTGGATGCTGGTACTTTTGAATACAAAGGCCGCCGCGATGCTGAAGCGAGTAATTTAACTAAAGAAGAGCTTTTAGCTAAATTAGTGCGTTAATAAATACATAAATAAAAAAGCAGCTTTTAGAAGCTGCTTTTTTATTTCAATTTTTATGCTTGAACAGTTAAATCCTTGATAGTCGTGGATGAACCATTATTTTTAACCGACTCAATTCCTTTATCACGTGAAGCTTCGCTCGCATAGAACTGGCTCGTGCCAATAATCTGATGATTTGCAGCTTTTAAATTGAAATAAGGTTTCCCATTCTTTGCAGTTAAACGCTCATATCGGGCATCATCACCACTGTTTTTCTGAATTGACTCAATACCATTTACAACAGAAGCTTTTGCCTTATATAGCTCACTATTTAAAATAGGTTCACCATTTCCTGCCTTTAAGATAAAGCGGTATTGTCCATCACTTGCTTGTGAAATTTCGTACCATCCTGCCATAAAAACCTCATTTTTTTGTTGGTGTGGGTATGACTTTCGTTATTATTCTGGACGAAAGTTATTTGTTATTAATGACAATATAAAGGCGTAAATATCCGTTGAACAGCCCATTTTTTATACTTTTTCGTAATAAAATTATAATGATGTTAGGAATTTAAAAAGCAGAGATATAGACATATATCTCTGCTGAAATGTAATAATAATTAACAGTTTAAGCTTTTTTTACAAATTCAGATTTTAGTTTCATCTGACCAATACCATCAATTTTACAATCAATATTGTGACCATCACTTGCGTCTGGCACTAGGCGAATCGTTTTTACCTTTGTCCCTACTTTAACGACTGAAGAAGAACCTTTAATTTTTAAGTCTTTGATTACAGTGACGCTATCACCATCTGCCAAGACGTTTCCGTTTGCATCTTTAATAATTTCTTGTTCTTCAGTTGCTGATGCTTCTCCTTCTTTCCACTCATGTGAACATTCAGGACAAATCAATAAGTCGCCATCTTGGTAAGTATATTCTGATTGGCATTTTGGGCAGTTTGGCAAAGACATGAAAAAAATCTCAAAAAGTATATTATGCGAGAAATGACTCATTTTTTAAAGTTTTAAATAATAGACTTTTACCAAAAAAAAATTTATATATTCATTTTGAGTTTTTATTTAATAAATATTCCTTCAAAATAATTGCGTGATTGTTTTCAACATCTTTGGCTGAATATAAAAGTGTGATCGTATTCTTCAATGCGATTTGTTGTAGCTCTTGAACTGCGGAATTTGTCTCAAGCTCTTTTAAATAGCGCTGTTTAAACTCGTGCCAATGATCTGGTGTTGCAGCATGAAACCATTTTCTAAGCTCGGTCGATGGTGCTATTTCTTTTAGCCACAAATCTAAGTGGGCATTCTCCTTACTAATTCCCCTACTCCATAAACGGTCAACCAATATTCGCTTTCCATCACTAGGCTCAGCATTTTCATAAATTCTTTTAATTTGGATATTCATCGTTTTTCTCTGCATATAATTTATATTTTAGAATTATTCTATATTTTATTTTGAATAAAACTCAAAAAGAAAAAGTGAGCAGAAATAAATCTGCTCACTTTTCTATGTGACTCTAAAAAATAACTTTTTATTGATCTGGAATTTCAGCTTCAATCAATAAAGTAAGCAAAGATAGGGACTCTTGCCAACCTAAGTAGCAGGCTTCTACAGGAATAACTTCCGGTATTCCTTCTTGCGTAATATGCACTTCTGTACCTACCAATACGCTTTTGAATGTAATAGTAACTTGCATAGTTCCGGGTAAATTTGGGTCATCGAATTGATCGTTGTAGCGAATTAGTTCATTTGGAACTAATTCAACATATGTTCCACCAAAAGCATGTGTTGAACCTGTTGAAAAATTGGTAAAACTCATTTTGTATGAACCACCAACATTTGCATCAAAACTATGAACCTTAGCAGTAAAACCGTGGGGCGGTAACCACTTGACTAAAGCATCTGGATCTAAAAATGCACGGTAAACTCGCTCGGCTGGAGCCTTAAACACGCGATGAAATTTCACTGTACCTGTTGCCATCATATTCTCCTTATTTTAATTTCCTTAAAATTATTGAAATTATGGCTATTAGCTTAAACCTTCCGATTTATCCGAACGTATATTTTTGGTGTTTTTTAAACAAAAAAGCCAACTTCAGGACAAACTCAAATTACGAAAACTATGGCTGATTTTTTAGTAAAAATGGAGCAAAATAGTCAGCAATCATAAAGAAACATATTGAATTTGAGATTAATCATGAGTCTGCTCGCTTTCTCCTCATATGCTTTAAACGGTGTAGATGCACAAAAGTTTTTACAAGGCCAAGTTACTGTAGATACTGAACGTTTAGCTGAAAATACAACTCGCTATACAGCGATTTGTGATCTTAAAGGTCGTATTCACTTTGGCTTATGGCTAAAGAAGATTAATCCTGAAAGTTTTGAAATTGTAGTTACTCAAGATCAAGCTGAAGAGTTTGCCAAACATATTAAAAAGTATGGTGCCTTTTCAAAAATGACCTTAAGTGAACAAGGCATTGTGTTCCCAAAAGTTGTGAATCATCAAACTGAATTCACTACTGTTGAAACTGATATTTCAGAATGGCAAAAACAAGCTATTATGACTGGTCAAGCTTGGATTACACAGGCAACTGAACATGAATTCCAGCCACAAGAATTACGTTTACATCAACGTGAAGGTGTCAATTACGATAAAGGTTGTTACTTAGGTCAGGAAATTGTGGCGCGTCTTTGGTTTAAAGCAAAACCAAAACACTGGTTACATCTGGTTCAGGGTACAGGTGAAGCGCCTGCTTCAGCAACTCAATTAAATAATGATGTTGAAGTCGTTAATAGTATTGCAAATGATGAAGGCTATCTTGCTTTAGTTGTTGCGAAACCTGCTGCTCTACAAGAGTTGGGGCTTCAAGTTCTTGAGTTGCCAGAAGCTTTAAGTGGCGACGTTGCAAGACCACAATAATAATTTTTATTAGCTCGAACTGCCCACTGCTAAGTTAGTGGGCTTTTTTATAGATACAAAACACTAATGATTTCATTAGATTAGAACGTCAATTTTTTAAGCTTTATATGCCATCATTAGCCCTGTTGAAATTAAAGAGAAAAAAGATGAAAACTAAACTTGCTACACTCATCTTGAGTCTGGCTATTTTCGGTTCTGCTCATGCTGATGTTAAAACACTTGAACAAAATCTTAAGACGAATTATCCCGATTTGCCTGTAAAAGGTGTTTATCAATCGCCTGTGCAAGGTATTTATGAAGTGTATACAAGCGGCCGCATTGTTTATACTAATCAAGATGCGAAGTACTTTTTTGTTGGTAATTTAGTCGACATTAAACAACAAAAAAATATGACTGAAGAACGTATTGCCGAACTGGGCAAAATTGACGTTAAAAGTTTGCCATTAAATCAAGCGATTAAATATGTAAAAGGTAAAGGCGAACGTACGCTCTATGTCTTTAGTGACCCAGATTGCCCATATTGCCAGCGTCTAGAACAAAATATGGTTGGGGTTGATAACGTAACCGTATATGTGTTCCTTTATCCTCTTACTAGTTTGCATCCAAATGCTGAAAAAGTTTCAAATCAAATCTGGTGTTCAAAAAATCCGGCAGAAGCTTGGACAAACTATATGCTTAATCGCAAATTGCCGACTAATAGCAAAAGTTGCTCAAGCCCAATTCAGAAAAATATTGCTTTAGGTCAAAAATTAAATATCGATGGAACACCTACCCTGTTCTTGCAAGATGGCCAAAGACTCTCTGGCGTACCAACTGATGCCAAGCAAATTGAAGCATTACTCCAGTCAGCAAAATAATAATATTACCCACTCCATTATATGAATGTGAGTGGGTATTTTTTCTCCACAATTTGCCCAAAGTGCAGTGCTTTATATACAAATCGGCTGTTTACTTTCAGCAATCAATATTTATGATGAGAAATTGAAACTCTTTCATGCATCAATGGATTGATGTAGCTACGAAGTAAAAGGTTAAAAAGAAATGAAGAAATTACTAATCGCAAGCCTAATCACTCTTGCAAGTGCATCAATTTTTGCAGCTGATAACACAGCGACTGCTGCTAAAACCGATGTTTTTAAACAAGCTGAACAACTCTACGCAGCAAAAAATTACTCTGCCGCATTTCAAGAAATGCAACGCCTTGCCCAATCAGGTAACGCCCAAGCTATTTATAACTTAGGCTATATGACTCAAATGGGCCAAGGTACAGCAAAAGACTCTTCTAAAGCCCTAAAATATTATGAGGATGCTTCAAATAAAGGTTACGCCCAAGCGAGTTACACCCTTGCACAAATTTATGAGACTGGTGAATTGGGCGTTGCCAAAGATAGCAACAAATTCAGTCAATATATTCAAAAGGCATCGGCGCAAGGTTCTGATGATGCAACTGTGAAAATTGCGACCATTTTATTTGCTCAAAAAAAACCACAGTCACATCAAATTGCCCTTCAAAAATTAGCGCCTTTAATTCGAAAAGGAAACTACCCTGCTATTCAGGTCAAAGCACTCTATGACATTAGCCAAGGTGTTGAAAATAAAAATCCTTTAATGAAACGCCAAGGTATCGAAGCTTTACAGTCAATTGCTCAAAAAGGCTATGCGCCTGCGTCTATGGCTTTAGCCACCATGATGGCGAATGGCAATATCATTCCGCAAAATCTACCGCAAGCTAAAAAGATCTTTACTGAACTCGCCAATCAAAATGTGCCTAACGCTAAAGAGTCTTTAGCCTCGGTTGATAAGATTATTGCAGAAAAGAGCAAACAGGCTGCAAATGCTCCCGCACAGCCAGCACCGAAAAAATAATCAATGATTAGCCCCTTATGGGGCTTTTCTTTTACCACCACAAAGCAATCAGCCAGCTCACCCCAATAAAACCAACAATTGTACTAATCATAAGCGGGGTTAAGGCTTTTTCATTTAAGCCATAAGCCTGTCCAAAAATTCCGAAAGCAATCGGCATTGGTAAAGCAGCGATTAATGTTCCTGCGTAAAGCATTTCACGGCTTACATTTGGAGTTATTAAAAAAAGTGCAAAAATAACAGATGGCATTAGCACAACTTTAAAGGTCGCTAACAAAATACTTTCTATATTTACCGTTGTGATTCCAATACCTACTAAACTTCCGCCAATTGCAAACAAAGCCAAAGGCGAAGCTGTACGTCCAAGTAACTCTAGAGACTGATCGAGCGTCGCAGGAAGATTAACATCTAAAAGAATGCATCCCATTCCAACCAAAATCGCGATAATGACAGGATTCTTGAGTAAGTTTAAAAAGGTCTGTTTTAAAAGTGGCAAAAGACTTTGTTGTTGATGTAAACCAGCTTCGGCCAAAATGAGCATCAGCGCCACAATCAATAAATTTTCAATAATAAGTGTTAAAGAAATATAGATCGCAGCATGATTACCTATCAACATGGTTAGAATAGCTGTTCCCATAAATCCAGTATTGGACATAGATGCGCCCATCGAGATGACGGCGCTATGAGTTAAGCTATTTTTAAAATATTTTCGATAGAGAATAAAAGCTAAGAAAAATAAAATTAAGGACCCACCGCCATAAGCAAGAAAATAAGCTGGGTGCCAAATGTCTTGTAAGTTTTTATTTGCCAATGAGTGAATTAAAAAAACTGGTAAGGAAATTTTAATTACAAATGCGCTAAGTGCCCTGATTTGTTCAGGCGTTACCAATTTGATGAGGACACAAACATAACCCATCAATAGCAATATCAAGATAGGTAAAATAACCTGAAAAACCACTGACCGTCCTCACTTAGCGAAAGAAAAATGGGCAAAGATGACTTTGCCCAATACAATTAAAAAGAGTTAAAAAGCTGTTTTAATCCATGAGGTTGGCAACGTAAATACTGAGGTGCAATTTTAACTTCTGCACCTAAAGCTGCTGCTGCATGCCAAGGCCATCTTGGGTCATATAGCATTGCACGAGCAAGACCAATAGCATCAGCTTGCTGGTTTTCCAAAATTTGTTCAGCATGTTCTGGCTCAGTAATTAACCCTACAGCAATAACGGGAATAGACACATGCTTTTTGACTTGTTCAGCAAATGGAACTTGGTAACCAGCCCCAATCGTAATAGATTGATGCTCATGCAAACCACCACTAGACACATGCACATAGGCTGCGCCCAATTGCTCTAAAGCTTTTGATAAGCCCACTGTAGATTCAACATCCCAATGCTCAATACTCTCCAACCAATCGGTCGCAGACAGCCTAACACCAACAGGATAACCTTCTGGTACAGCGAGTTTAATTGCCTGAAGAACTTCAAGGGTCATACGCATACGGTTTTCTAAAGAACCACCATATTCATCAGTACGCTGATTGGCAATTGGCGATAAGAATTGATGTAGTAAATAACCATGCGCGGCATGAACTTCAATCAACTCAAATCCAGCTTCTACAGCACGTTTTGCCGCTGCTGCAAAGTCTTGTTGAACTTGTTTAATCTCAGCAATAGTCAAAGCATGAGGCGCTGCATCATGGACCGAAAAGGTACTTTCACTTGGTGCAACTGTTTGCCAACCATGAGGCTGATCTTTTGCAATCTGACCTTTACCTAACCACGGCTTTTCAGTAGATGCTTTACGCCCTGCATGTGCTAACTGAATTCCAAATGGCATCGGTGAAAGTGTATGAACCTTAGCTAACAACGTTTTAATTTTGTCACGTTGTTGATCATTCCAAAGCCCAAGGTCAGCATAGCTAATCCGACCTTCAGGTTGTACAGCAGTCGCTTCTACAATACAAAGCCCAGCGCCAGATAATGCATAATTCGCCCATTGCTGTTCATGCCAATAGGTAATTTCACCATCATCTGTTGCCGAATATTGGCACATCGGAGCAATTACAATTCTATTGACCAGTTGTAGTGAACCAAAGTTAACCGTTTCAAATAATTTTGCCATTTTTAATTCCTAGAATTGCTTAATTACACGTAAACCTGCACTCCAGTTACGTCCATCTGCTGGTTCAAAGTAACGTCCATTACCATCATTTACGATCACTGAACCTGCATAGTTTTTATCAAATAGGTTATCTACACGGGCAAAGCTATTTACTTTCCAGTCGCCCATTACCCATGCATAACCCACATTAGCTGAGGTTACACTGTAGCTTGGCGCTGCGTCACTGTTGGTATCATTCACGTATACTTTATCCATATACTGTACATCTACACCGCCATATAGCCCGTGTGATGGCTGCCAAGCTAAAGAGGCATAAGCTTGGTTTTTAGCAATTCCAGGGATAGCATTGCCCGCTGGAATTTGAGCAATACTTCCTAAAGCTGGAATATCAGCATCAAAAGTTGCATCTAAATATGTATAGCTAGCAGTCGCAGTTAAATCTCGCCACAACTTTTTATTCCATGCAAACTCTACCCCTTCACGTAAGGTTTTATCTGCATTACGAAACGTTGATCGGCCATTTGAGTTGCCGGCAGAAACGATGTCATCTTTGGTTTTAGTTTGGAAAACCGCCAAAGTGAAATCACCTAAATGATTTTGTGATTTTAAGCCTGTTTCATAGGTATCACTTGTGGATGCGGTCAAATCAAAATTAAAACCACTTTCTCCATCTGGGCGATATGCCATTTCAGTAAAAGTTGGGGTTTCAAATCCTTTGGCATAACTCACATAAGCCATGAGTTCAGGTAAAATTTGCCAGCTTAAAGCAGCAGAAGGCAAAACTTTATCATAATCAGTCTTACCACTATCGTTGCCATTACTTAAATAGTTATCTTTAGATTTGTAATGGACGTTGCTATAGCGTACTCCCGTGTCTAAACGCCATGTGGGTAGGAACTGCCATGAAGCTTGTAAATATGGATCGATATTCCACAAAGTATTATCTTCATCACGGCGTAAATTACCTTTGACGCCATAAGAAGGTTGTCCGTTTACTAAATTAAAGTTTTCAAAACCTTTACGATCTTCATCCATTGCATCGAGTGCAACACCAACACTTAGAGTAGTATTTGGAAGTAATTCTTTGCCCGTCCAACGGAAGTCAGCGCCATAATAATCACGCTCAAAATCGATCACCCCACCTGCATGATTGATGCTGGCATCTTGTGTCGACTTAGGAATAGATTGATATTGAGTAACTTGGCGATTACCTAAATATGCCATGGCATAGAGTTCATTTTTATCATTAATCGGTTTAGACCACGTCACACCCGTTTGCGTTTGTTCAATATCTTTACGAACATTAAATTGCTTTAAAAACGGAACTTGTTGCTTTGGATTTGCATTCCACTGGTCACGGGTTAAACCCTGCGGATCGTCTGCATGAATTTTTACATAGTTGGTTACCCAGTTGATTTTGCTACCATCATCAAGATTCCAACTGAGCTTTGCATTATTTAGTACTTTTTCTGCACCGCTATGTTCTCGATAACCATCAGTATCGAAATACGATGAACTAATAACATAGCTTGGTTCATTCTCCCCCTTTGCTCCACCTTGTAACACGAGTCCTGCTCGGCTTTTATCGTGACTGCCTCCCGAATAGCTCAACTCAATTGAATCTTTCCCTTGCCCCTCTTTGGTAGAAGTTAAAATTGTCCCGCCCGATGAGTTTCCGTACAGTGAAGAAAAAGGTCCTGTGAGAACTTCAACATGGTCCAGACTACTTAAATCGATATTAGACGTTTGACCTTGTCCATCCGGCATTGTTGCAGGAATACCGTCTACATAAAGGCGAATACCACGGACACCAAAAGTAGAACGTGCACCAAAACCACGCATAGAGAGCTGTAAATCTTGTGCATAATTTTCACGATTACGAATCTGTAAACTCGGTACACCCTTCACAACTTCAGTTAAATTTACTTGTGAAGAAGTATCAACTTGAGGTGCATCTATTCGAAAAACCGAAGCCGGTGTCTGCAAATAGGTTGTATCGGTACGGGTTGCTTCCACATGTAATGTTGGCAATACAGTTACGTCTTGTGTTAAATCTTCTGCCCAAACAAGTGGGCTAGAAATACAGCCCATACTCATCAAAATACAGTAATGAAGTCGGTCTAAGCGTAATAAGGACATGCTTATTTCCTTTATTTATATTGTAGTTATGATAACAAAAAGCAGTGTCTTGTCTGGATATTGAATTCGATCTGCATTGTTGTAAATCTGGAACATTCTTCATCGATATCTAAAAACTGATTTCCAGATTAAAATTATCGACTCAAAGATGGATGATCTTTCCAGCAATATCGTTCAGGCCAATGTTTTGCTTCTTCGGCATAATCAATTCCAATACGTGGCGTTAGCACTACTTCTGGTTGCGTTGATGCCGCTTCAACCCATAGTCCAGATCCTTCTCCCAAGGTTTGTCCTTTTAAAGATCGATCAATACCTAAATAGCGTGTCAATTTGCCGGGCCCAGCTAAAAGCTTATAGTCTTTTTTGGTTGAAGCATTATTTAAAAACGCAGAACGAATCATCACTCCTTCAGGTACACCCTCTGTTTGAGTAATAATATTAAGCATTTCATACATGCCATAAATTAAGTAGACGTAAATCGTACCACCATGGCCATACATTACCGCTGTTCGAGCTGTACGTTTATCATTGTAACTATGGCAGGCTTTATCACGAACACCCAAATAAGCTTCAGTTTCACTAATTGTACAGCGGATCACTTGGCCGTCAGGTTGTCGTTTACACAATACGCAACCGATTAAATCATAAGCCACTTCTGAGGTTTCACGTTGAAACCAGCTTAATGGTAAAATATCTGACATAGTAATCTCTGAAATATTACATACCACACGTTATACTTGATTAATCCAGTATATCTGTTAATTCTGCGAGTTGGCATGCCTGAGTTACCCGAAGTCGAAACCACCAAAACCAGTTTATTTCCCTTATTGAATCAAAAAGTTCTTAGTGTTGAAGTACGTAATCCTAGCTTACGCTGGCCTATACCAGCTGATGTTCAGAAACTTGTCGGACAACGTCTCATCGGGTTAAATCGACGTTCAAAATATATTTTGGCAGAGTTTGAACAAGATCAAATGCTTTGGCATTTAGGTATGTCAGGAAGCTTTCGTCTGACCGAGCCAAATGATGAACTGAGAAAGCATGATCATCTGATTATTCAATTTGAAGATCAGCAATTACGTTACCATGACCCTCGCCGTTTTGGTTGTATTCTTTGGCTTAACCACGAGACTCAAGGCAAACTCATAGATACTTTAGGGCCTGAGCCTTTAAGTCCCGACTTTCATGCGGAATATTTAGCTTCAAAACTCAAGAATAAGTCTGTCGGCATAAAAATTGCACTCATGGATAATCATGTAGTTGTTGGTGTAGGCAATATCTATGCAACTGAAAGCTTATTTAATGTTGGTATTCACCCAGCACAGCCCGCTGGTGACTTAAGCATGGAACAAATTGAGAAATTGGTTGTCGAGATTAAGCGCATTTTGAAGTCGGCCATTGATTTAGGTGGCTCGACATTACGAGACTACAGCAATGCCATGGGTGAAAATGGTTATTTCCAACAAACATTACTCGCTTATGGCCGTGCTGGAGAAATGTGTGTTAACTGTGAAACCACATTAGAAAACTTAAAACTTGGTCAGCGTGCCAGCGTATTTTGCCCACAGTGCCAACCGCTTAAAAAGCTGAGAAAGCCTTAATTTTTTGGAGGAAGACAACATGCAAACAGCAATTGTCCGACATATTTTAGTCAAAGATAAAGACTTAGCTGAGCAGCTAAAAAAGAAGCTACAAAGTGGCGCTGACTTTGCCAAACTTGCCAAGCAATACTCTACCTGTAATTCAGCAAAACGTGGCGGTGAACTTGGTGAAGTCAAAAAAGGGCAATTGGTACCCGTCATCGACAAAGTTGTTTTTACAGCTGCTGAACGTGTGTTACAAGGTCCGATCAAAAGTCAGTTTGGCTATCATCTTTTAGAAGTTAAATTCAGAATGGGCAGCTTAAGATAAGGCCCCTCTCAAGTTAATTTAAATTCATAAACAATAGCCCAGTTACTCAATAAAAGAGGCCATTACCAACCTCTTTTATTTTTTAAATTTACCACCAATATTCTAGTTGCATGCCAAAATTTGACCCATGTCCTGTGTTATAAAAATCACTATCAGGATATAAATTGTCTCTCAAATTTTGTTCATCCTTGTTCCAAAAAGCATAGGTGTAATACAAGCGAAGTTCAGGTCTGTCGTAATATCCCGTTCCTTTTAGTGACCAAGTTGGTGCAATAGTCAATTTTGTTAGGCTTCGATTTTGATCATTGCTATCTATCTGGTCATAGCCAATTTCGGTCGATATTTTAAAATGGTCTTGTACAACATAAGCCATTCGGGAGCCTATCGAAAACCATTCGCTATCATTCTGATTCTTAAATTTATCTTTTTGATATATAAATTGAGCCTGTCCATTGAAAACTTTATTTTCAGATTCCCAATCTAAAACTTCAATGAATCTTAAAGAAGAATTATCTCGGTCCAACTCAGGGTTGCCAGTATAACTTAGCCCTATACCTGCTCCTTCGCCATATTGCAAAGCAACTGTATTCTTACCATTTAAGACATCGGAAGTTATATTCTGCAATGTTAAGGCCCAACCTGTATGATCTGCATCAATAATAGATAAGCCTGTATTCAGTTTATTTGTACCATTTAGCTGAATGTCTTTTACGGTAAAATCATGTCTATTAATATATTTTTTCTGAAATACATTATCTTTTCTAGAGAAAACATAACTTAATGACAGATCATTAATTTTATAATTATCGATCCCGAACCCTGTACCGCTTTGGTTCCAATAGAATAAATCAGACATATGAATATCATTTCGATTATAAAATCTTCTGCCTAACCAAAAATTTGCTCCATTTAAATAAGAAATATTTTTCCAATCTAGATAGATTTGATTTAGCCGCGTATAGCCATCGTCACCACTAAAACTTAAACTTTGACCATACTGGTTATAAAATTGAAGCATTCCATTAATACTAATCTCAGAATTATCATTCAGCTTTAGAAGACTTTGTTTAGCAAATAGCTCTGCATATTGTTCACATTCATTTCCAAGACGGTATTTTGAAGGTGCGCCAGTGAGCTGAAAACATTCTTGTAATTCCCCGCTATCTGTAACTCCTATGCCTGTACGTACATATCCTCCAATTTCAGTAGCGAAAGTAATTTGAGATATGGCATAAAACGTAGTTCCAATAATCCAAGGAGACTTCTTCATTTAAAATTCCTTTTTAAGTGTGAGTTTTCCACACTCACTTATATTCCAAGCAAGGTTGGATAAAAGGACTAATGGTTATTAGAAAGAAAACGAAGACTATTTGATTGATTTGAAAAGGCTCAAACAAGAGCCTCTATATATTATTTTTAAAATTAGATCTAAAAGAGAAAAATTGAGTTCGTGAAGTCAGCTTTTATATTTAAATATTTTTAGCATGGGCATTCATTTGATATGTCCAAGCTTTAACAGACTCCCCTGATTCAAGCATTACATCTACTATAACTCGCTCATATTGAAAACCTTCAAAATCATCAAGCATCTGCCAGTTTTCAGCAAGTTTTTCTGTGCTAAATAGATAGCCTTCTACCCACTCCGCCTGAGGATCTAACACAATTGCCTTTAAGCCTTGATCTGGTCCCCAATCTAAAATATGTATGATTCCTCTTACTGAAGCCTTGGTCCACGTCCCCCCAATCTGTTCGAGAATATGAGCATTTGCTTTATTTGGACATAATGTCCCATACACAAAAAGCTGATTCATTCATCTATCCCTTTTTCAATATTCATCTTTGGTCTGATCTGCGATCTTGCAATTTTATCAATATCTTGAGTCCAATATAAAATATGAAGTAATAAAAAACGGCACTCAAGGTACCGTTTTTATTTCAAATCTTATTAGACTTGTTTTTTCAACTCATCACGAATTTCGCGCAATAATTGAATATCTTCAGGAGTTGCAGCTGGAGCTTCTGGTTCATTTTTATCACGGCGAAGTCTATTTAATAATTTCACCATTAAGAACACAACCCAAGCCAAAATTAGGAAGTTAATTAAAATGGTAAGGAAATTACCATAAGTTAAAACATTCACACCTGCTTTTTGCAAAGCATCCAAAGATTGTAAATTGTTAGGATTTGCACCTAATACAATGAATTTTTGTGAAAAATCAACACCACCACCAGTAATCACAGTGATCAGTGGCATAATAATATCTTTTACTAAAGAGTCCACGATTTTGCCAAAAGCACCACCAATAATCACACCAATGGCTAAATCCATCATATTGCCTTTAACGGCAAATTCTTTAAATTCTTGAATAATACTCATCTAAACATCTCCAGATGTCGGGGGCTGAAACACATCATATTTTTCTTTTTCATTGGCATCTTATCGGATTAGATAGTACTCGCCATGATATTGATAATTTAATATTTTTATCAAAAAAAGAAAGTTATTTCACACTTTAACAACATATTCTCTTACAAGAAAAATATGAAATTAAGCTTAGCTTAACTTTAAATATTACGATTAAAAAAAACCGCTAAATTAATTTAGCGGTTTTTTCTTTTTCATTTAAGAAAATTATTTATCACGATTACGTTTACGTTCGTTTTCAGTCAAGTAACGCTTACGGATACGGATTGATTTAGGTGTTACTTCTACTAACTCGTCATCTTCAATGAATTCAAGCGCTTGTTCAAGCGTATATTCAATTGCAGGTACTAAAGTTAAAGCATCATCTGTACCAGATGCACGAACGTTAGTTAATTGTTTCGCTTTAGTCGGGTTTACAACCATATCGTCTGAACGAGAGTTAATACCCACGATCATACCTTCGTAAACTTCTAACTGTGGTTTAGCAAACAAACGACCACGGTCTTGTAAACTGAACAATGCATAGCCCAAGCAAGTACCTTGAACCATAGAAATCAATACACCGTTTTGACGTTTCGCAACAGTACCTTGTTTAACAGGACCATAATGCGAGAAGCTTGAAGTCATGATCCCTGTACCAGAAGTCATGGTCAAGAATTCAGAACGGAAACCAATCAAACCACGTGAAGGTACAGTTGCTTCAATACGGATACGGCCTTTACCGTCAACTTCCATATTGGTCATCTCGCCTTTACGGTGACCCATTTGTTCCATTACAGCACCTTGATGCTGTTCTTCAACGTCAAAAGTTACATTTTCGTAAGGCTCTTGTCTTTCACCATCAATTTCTTTGATGATTACTTGTGGACGAGATACGCCCATTTCGAAACCTTCACGACGCATGTTTTCAATTAAAACTGAAAGATGAAGTTCACCACGACCAGATACTTTGAAACGGTCTGGGCTGTCAGTGTCTTCAACACGTAAAGCTACGTTATGAATTAATTCGCGATCAAGACGTTCACGGATATTACGTGAAGTTACGAACTTACCTTCTTTACCAGCAAACGGAGAGTTGTTTACTTGGAAAGTCATAGATACTGTAGGTTCATCTACAGATAAAGCTGGTAATGCTTCAACATTTTTCGGATCACAAATTGTGTCAGAAATATTAAGTGCGTCGATACCAGTAATACATACAATATCACCAGCAGATGCTGATTCAACATCAATACGCTCTAAACCATGGTAACCCATGATTTTTAAGATACGACCGTTACGTGTATTGCCTTCTTTGTCAATTACAGTAACAGGAGTATTTAATTTTACTGAACCACGTTGAATACGACCAACACCGATAACACCTACGAAGCTGTTATAGTCAAGTGATGAAATCTGCATTTGGAATGGACCATCAACGTCAACTGCTGGTGGTTCAACGATGTCTACAATCGTTTCGAACAACGGAGTCATGTCTTCTGCCAGTTCTTCTGGAGCAGGACCCGCTACACCACGTAAACCTGATGCATAAACGATTGGGAAATCTAATTGCTCATCAGTTGCGCCAAGGTTATCAAATAAATCAAATACTTGATCGATTACCCAGTCTGGACGCGCACTTGGTTTGTCAACTTTGTTGATAATAACAATTGGTTTTAAACCACGAGCAAAGGCTTTTTGTGTCACAAAGCGAGTTTGTGGCATTGGGCCTTCTTGAGAGTCAACTAAAAGTAATACGCAGTCAACCATCGACATTACACGTTCTACTTCACCACCGAAGTCGGCGTGTCCCGGGGTATCCACGATGTTGATACGGTAAGTTGTATCAGTACGTTTATCTAACCAAGTAATAGAAGTGTTCTTTGCAAGAATGGTAATACCACGTTCACTTTCAAGCGCATTTGAGTCCATGACACGCTCAATCTCGCCTGCTCGTTCACCGAGAGCACCAGATTGCTGAAGTAGTTTATCGACAAGTGTGGTTTTCCCGTGGTCGACGTGCGCAATAATTGCGATATTACGGAGATTTTTGATATCTGACATGAAAATTCGAAACGCCTGAAATTTGAGGGCAAATTATACAGAAAAACACTACTCTTGAGTAGTGACAGTTTATTGACATTGACAAAAAAAATTTCCAATAGCCTGTATTTCGTTTTGTAAAGATAGGTATCTCGATTAGAATAGCGCCAATTTGCAAAATTGCGGCGGACCTACACCCATGTCCAATCAACACTCTCAAGACCATCTTGACCTTGTTTATGGCTTAGATGATCGACCAAAACCTTTGATCGCTTTTTTAGCAGCTTTCCAGCATTTGCTTGCGATTATTGTACCAATTGTTACACCAGGGCTTTTAATTTGTTTAGCTTTAGGCGTATCACGCACCGAAACCAACATGATTTTATCGATGTCTTTGGTAATTTCGGGTATTGCTACATTTCTACAATGTAAAAAAGTTGGTCCGTTTGGTGCAGGTCTTCTGATTGTACAAGGCACAAGCTTTAACTTTATTGGTCCAATTATTGGTATTGGTAGTGCAATGGTTGCCGCAGGAACGCCTGTAAACCAAGTTATGGCTGCAATTTTTGGTGTAGTAATTGCTGGCTCCTTTATTGAAATGGGTGTTTCGCAAATTCTTCCATGGGTAAAAAGATTAATTACCCCCTTGGTGACTGGTATTGTTGTTCTATTAATTGGCTTAACGCTTATTAAGGAAGGCTTGATTAGTATGGGTGGTGGCTACCAAGCCATGCAAGACCATACTTTTGCCAGTGCTGATAACCTTATAATGTCATGTACCGTACTTGCTATCATTATTGTGCTAAACCGCATTCGGGTGGTGTGGATTAAAAGCTCAGCCATTTTAATTGCTTTAGTGATTGGTTACATTCTTGCAGGATTTATGGGTTACCTAGATTTCTCAGGTATTAAAGATGCGCCTCTTGTACAGATTCCAACGCCGATGCATTTTGGTTTAAGCTTTTCTTGGGGCTTATTCATTCCAATGGCTTTTATTTATTTAGTCACATCTTTAGAAGCGATTGGTGACGTGACTGCAACCAGTAAACTTTCAAACCAACCCGTTAATGGTCCGGAATGGATGAAACGCATTAAAGGTGGCGTGTTAGTGAATGGCGCAAACTCCTTACTGGCAGGATTATTTAATACTTTCCCTAGTTCTGTTTTTGCCCAAAATAATGGTGTTATTCAACTCACTGGTGTGGCGAGTCGTTACGTAGGGATCTGGATTGCTGCTTTACTCATTCTATTAGGTCTATTCCCTGCTGTAGCGGGTGTAATACAAGCTGTACCACAGGCGGTATTAGGCGGAGCAGTTATGGTGATGTTTGGTGCGGTTGCTGCATCAGGCATTAATATCCTCTCATCTATTCATTTAGATCGCCGAGCACTTTTAATTATCGCAATTTCACTTGCATTAGGCTTGGGAGTTGCTCAAGTTCCTCAAATTTTGGAGCACCTACCAGAATTATTTAAAAATATTTTTAGCTCTGGCGTAGCGACAGGTGGTATAGCAGCATTAATTTTAAATGTTGTACTTCCTGAAACACATAAATAACTATTTTTTTAATTTTGATTACTGCCCAGTTTCCACTGGGCATTCTTCTTCATGAGAGATGTACATGGATCCTAGAAGTGAAGTGATATTAAGACAGCAAGACTATTTAAAAGGTAGAATCTTGTTCATTAATGCACCGAATGATGCCTTAGTTAGTCAACTACCAGCTGATATTGATGCTTCAGTCTGGACATGGAACCATGCTGACTACCAGAGCTTTATAAATAGTGGAACAAATGCGCATTTCTCAGTTGAGTTTCCATTACAAGAATTCGATCAAGCTGTCATTTTTGTTCCCAAATCTAAAGAACTGTTAAATTACATATTGCATGTCGTAATGAGCAATCTTAAAACTGCTCAGTCTGTTTTTTTAGTAGGTGAAAAAAAAGGTGGTGTTGAACGCGCTGCCAAACAATTACAAAGCTTCGGCAAAGTACTTAAACTTGATAGTGCACGTCACTGTCAGCTATGGCACTTAAAGATTGAAAAAACAGAACAAATTAAACCTCTCGAAAGTTGGCTTAAAACTTACACTGTTCATGTTAATGAACAAGAACTTACGATTTGTGCCCTTCCCGGTGTGTTTAGCCAAAATCATCTAGATGTCGGAACTGCTGTTTTACTCCCTTATCTTAATCAGGTGAAATCAGGTAGAATTGCCGACTTCGGGTGTGGTGCTGGAATTATCAGTTGCTATTTGGCAAAAATAAATTCAAGTAATATTATTCATGCCCTAGATATTGATGCTTTCGCTTTACGGTCAACGGAAATGACTTTTAGTCGAAATGGAATAGGTTCAGACCAGTTGAGATTGCAGCCTGTTACAGGTATTGCAGACGCTCCAACAGAACTCGATGCCATTGTCAGTAATCCCCCTTTCCATCAAGGTATTCATACCAACTATGATGCAAGTGAAGGACTCTGCCAAAACGCTAAAAAACATTTAAAGGCATCAGGTGAGCTATGGATTGTAGCAAACCGTTTTTTAAACTATTCGATCTTAATTGAGAAGCACTTTGGTCAGTGCCAGATTAAAACTGATCATCAAGGCTTTAAGGTGTTATATGCCTGTGCATAACAAACTATGTAAGGAATCTCCATGAGCGAAACACATGCTCCTGAAAAACTCCAGCGTAAGCTTGGGGCTCGTCATCTGAATATGATCGCCATTGGTGGTTCCATTGGTACAGGCCTCTTCCTTGCTTCTGGATCAACCATTGCAAACGCTGGTCCTGGTGGAGCGCTACTCGCCTACTCACTCATTGGCATTATGATTTACTTCTTAATGACCAGCTTAGGTGAGCTTGCAACTCATACACCAACATCCGGCGCCTTTTTTACTTACGGCAGTCGTTATGTCGAAGAAGGCTTTGGTTTCGCTCTAGGCTGGAACTATTGGTACAACTGGGCAATTACGGTTGCATTCGAACTTGTTGCGGTTCAGTTTATTATGAAGTTCTGGTTCCCTGATATTCCAGGGTTCTATTGGAGTGCCCTGTTCCTTGCCGTTATTTTTATAATTAACTCAATGACAGTAAAGGGATTTGGCGAAAGCGAATTCTGGTTCTCAATGGTCAAAGTAATTGCGATTGTTGCCTTTATTATTATTGGCTTAGCCATGATTATCAAGATTATGCTAACTCCAGGTGTTGCAACTTTCGGAAACTGGACCTACAAAGAGGCACCTTTTGTAGGCGGTTTACAAGCCATGATTGGTGTAGCAATGATTGCCGGATTCTCTTTCCAAGGCACGGAAATGGTTGGGGTTGCTGCTGGCGAATCAAAAGATCCAAAGAAGACAATTCCACTTGCAATCAAACAGATTTTCTGGCGAATCTTATTATTTTATATCCTATGTATTTTCATTATCGGCACTTTGATTGCCTATGATGACCCGAATTTACTGCAAGCAGCTGCCACTGAAGATGTCGCACTATCTCCATTTACATTGCTTTATGAAAGAGTAGGCTTCGCTTTTGCTGCGGGTTTAATGAATGCCGTCATTCTTACTGCTATTTTGTCAGCAGGTAATTCAGGCATGTATTCCTCAACTCGCATGTTATTTAAAATGGCTCAAGAAGGCCGCGCACCAAAGTGGTTTGCAAAACTTGATGGTCGTGGTGTTCCAATGAACGCTCTATATGCCACCACATTTATTGCTGCATTTTGTTTCTTAACGACATTTATTGGTGAAAAACAAGTATTTAACTGGCTACTCAATATGTCGGGTATGTGCGGTTTTATTGTTTGGTTAGGAATCGCGATTTCACACTATCGTTTCCGTAAAGGATATATTGCTCAAGGCTATAAATTAGAAGATTTAGCATATCGTGCCAAATTTTTCCCATTTGCACCTTGGTTTGCCTTTATTCTCTGTTCAATCATTATTTTAGGGCAGAACTATCAAGCCATTTTAGGTGGAAAAATTGATTGGTTAGGCTTACTTTCAACTTATATTAGCTTGCCACTGTTCTTGATCATTTGGTTAGGTTATAAGTGGAAAAATAAAACCAAATTGATCTCTTACGACCAAATGAACGTCAAACCTGAGCAAGATTAAAAACTGGTCATTAAAATAAATCAAAGATCAAAAGCTTGATCTTTGATTTAAAAAGCGTAAAATGCCGTTCAGATTTTCAACGGCACTTTTAAATAAGGAGGACATCATGCCATTAGTACAAGGTAAAACAGATTAAATTATTTGGCACGATGTCAGCTCACGGACAAGTGTACAAATTCACACCACTTGTCCGAATGCTTAAATTTAGAACCTAGCATTCGCTAGGTTTTTTTATGCCTGCTCGGACAAAAATAAGAGAAAAATTATGGGCATACAAAAAATATTAAACAAGGAGGCACTCTATGGTGTCCCTGTTAAAATTTTCACTCAAGACATAGATAGTGAAAGTATAGAACAACTCCAAAAAATGGCTCAGCTGCAATTCATCTATTCTCACATTGCAGTTATGCCTGATGTGCATGTGGGTAAAGGTGCTACTGTAGGTAGTGTTATTCCTACTAAACACGCCATTATTCCTGCTGCTGTAGGAGTTGACATTGGATGTGGAATGAATGCAATTCGCTTGAGTTTAAAGGCTTCACAACTACCTGATAACTTAAGTCGTTTGCGTGATGCGATTGAACGTAAAGTACCGGTTGGCTTTGCTTTGCATAAACAAGTCAAAGCGAAAGCTTCTAGCATTATTCCACTTGAAAAACGCTTAGAACCAATTATCAAAAAGCATCCTGGTCTTGTCCGAATGCTTCGGCAATTTGATGCAACATGGCAAAAACAACTTGGGACCTTGGGTGGTGGCAATCACTTTATAGAGTTATGTATTGATGAGAATCAAGATATATGGGTAATGCTACATTCAGGTAGCAGAGGGCTTGGTAATGTTATTGGTACTTACTTTATTGAGTTAGCCAAAAAAGAAGCGCAGCATCGCTTTGGCCATGTACCTGATAAAGACTTAAGTTATTTTGCTGAAGGCTCAAAAAGTTTTGATGATTATGTAGAGGCTGTAGAGTGGGCACAAGAATATGCTTTTGAAAATCGCAAAGAGATGATGCGATTAATTTTAGAAGCGATCCGCCCTCTTCTACCTTCTTTTCAAATGACAAAAGAAGCGATTAATTGTCATCATAATTATGTAAGCCGTGAAACACATTTTGGCGAAAATCTATTGATTACCAGAAAAGGTGCAATTAGAGCAGGCTTAGATGAGCTAGGTATTATTCCAGGTTCAATGGGAGCACGATCTTATATCGTTAAAGGCAAAGCAAATCCTGAATCATTTTGTTCTTGTTCTCATGGCGCTGGTCGCAAGATGAGCAGAAGCAAAGCAAAAGTTCTTTTTAATCAGCAAGATCTTATTGAACAAACCCAAGGTATTGAATGCCGTAAAGACAGTGGCGTTGTCGATGAAATTCCAAGCGCTTATAAAGACATTGATGAAGTCATTGCGAATCAGTCAGATCTCATTGAAGTCGTCCATACCCTAAAACAAGTTTTATGTATTAAAGGTTAAAGCATGAAAATTAAAGAAATGCCAAAAATAAAAGTCCGTAATCAAGTAGCTCTATCCCCTTTACTACACAAAGGTGGGATGCACGAAACGGAAAAACCTCGTGCCCAACATCGTAGAGATAGACAAGATACTAAACAGCAATTGAGAAAAGGTGATTGGTAAATAATTTAAACCAAGATCGAAAGTAATTATTAAGGAGACATAGAAATGACTAAATATTTTAAAAATCGCCATAAAAAAAGCGACTCTAACGAGTCGCTTTTTTACTGTTCAAGAACTCAAATTATTGAGCTTGTTGACCAGGTTGAACTACTACAGTACGGCTACCAGTGATTGTCGCGAATACACGACGGTTCATAGCACGACCTTCTTTAGTTTTGTTGTCAGCAATCGGTTGATCCCAAGCGAAACCTTGAGTAGACAAACGAGATGCATCAACGTTGTATTCGTTTACAAGAGCTGATTTAACAGAGTTAGCACGAGCTAAAGATAAACGTTCGTTCAACTTACGTGGACCAGTGTTATCTGTGTGACCTTCGATACGTGCAGTAGCGTTAGGGTATTCAGTTAACTTCTCAGCAACTTTAGCGATTTCTGGTTTGTATTGGTCTTTGATGTTTGATTTATTAGTATCAAAGAACACACGAAGTTCCATGTTAAGGTCTTCAGTTAACTCTTGTGGTTGTGGAGCAACTGGAGTTGGTTCAACTGGAGCAACTTCTACTACAGGAGCAGCAGGCTTCAAGTGACCACCAAGAACTACGTTTAAACCAGCAAGAGCTGTATAGTTCCAGAACTCTTCATCAGCATTATAGGTAGCACGAGCTTCGGTACGAAGAGATAAAGCGTCGTTTAAGCGCCAGAAAGCACCAACACCTGCATTACCCAAAGTACCTTCTTCTGAGTTACCACGTGTACCACGGTTTACACCATCAAAGTCGTATTTATAGTGACCAGCACCTAATAATACGTACGGCTTGATTTTGCTGTCGTAGTTTTTAGTGATTAAATCAGAAGTAACATAGAAGTTACCGTTGATTTGTTTTTGTTTATATTCAGCACCAGCAGCAGCGCCGTCTACGTCGCCTTTAACTTGGTTATATTCAGCTTCGAAACCTAACCATGGTGTTAACTCAATACCAAGAGCTGCGCCAACGAATAAATCGTCTTGTAACTCAGGTGCATTAGTTAAGTTACCATCTTTACCGCCATTGTTGTGTTGGCTGTCTTGGAAAGTGTAACCAAGCAATAATGGAGTAACTGTTACGCCAGCATTAGCAGCAGCTAATGGAGCAGCAACAAGCATAGTAGCAAGTGCAATACGACTCAATTTCATGGATATCCTCCAGAGATAACAATTGTTGTTCAAGCTCAGCCTAAATTTATTGGCCCCTGAGATATTTTCACCCCAGTATTATTTTTAAGCTATTCACATTTGAATCATACAAACACTTGATAGACTTTCCAAGTGCTTGATAATTTTAATCAAGTAAATTATTGACAAAATTACTTACAATTTCCGTTGTAATTCGGTAATTTTTCACTCAACTAGCAAATATGAACAACTTCTTTCTTTCGCTTACGGTGATTTTACCAGTATTCTAGCATCCTGATAACCTTTATTTAATTTTGTGTTTCCTCACTATAAAAATCATTATAAATCATTGATAGAAAGCATAAAATCAAAATATTTCTTTATATATTAAGGAATTTTAATGTTTAAATCTCCCGGTTTCACGTTGTTGGAACTCACTATAACGCTCGCAATTCTTATGATTATGGTCACTATAGCGCTTCCTTTATATCATCAATTTATGGCTTCTGTAGAATTAAAAAATTCGTCTCGACTACTCACAATTCATATACAAAAAGCCAAATACGACGCAATTCTACGACATAAGAGTGTCGTACTTTGCCCAAGTGTTGATTTGTCTACATGTAATAGTAACTGGGATACAAGTCTTATAAGCTTTGTAGACACAAATCAGAATCTACAAAGAGAAAACAATGAAGAAGTATTAACCAATGTTGAACTTGCTCATCGCTACGGTTCTTTAAAATTTCAAAAGTTTGGAAAAAAACTAAATAGTATTGTATTTCAGGGCGACACAGGACTTCCACGCGAATCTAACGGCACTTTTACCTACTGTTCTTATAACCAGCTTAAAAACTTTAAATTAATTCTCAGCAAAATGGGACACACCCGTTTAGAAGACCTTAAAAATTGTTAGAACTCTACAGTCTAATGCAGAAGATATCTCTCTTTGATTTTTGCAATATACTGCCTAGGTTTTAAACATTTCTTATTTTGAGATTAAGAACAATCGGAGATTACAACAATGACTGACATCGTAATTGTAAATGGTGCTCGTACTGCCATGGGTGGTTTTCAAGGATCACTATCAGGACTTACAGCGCCTGAATTAGGTGCTGTAACGATTAAAGAAGCAATCGCACGAGCAGGTTTACAACCTACTGATGTCGAAGAAGTCATTATGGGTTGTGTACTACCTGCAGGCCTAAAACAAGGTCCAGCACGTCAAGCGATGCGTAAAGCTGGCTTACCAGACTCTACAGGTGCAGTAACGATTAACAAGCTTTGTGGTTCTGGCATGAAAGCTGTTATGCAAGCCGCTGATATGATTAAAGCAGGTAGTGCTGAAGTGGTAGTTGCTGGCGGTATGGAGTCTATGACAAATGCACCTTATGTTTTACCAAAAGCACGAGCTGGCTACCGCATGGGCCATGGTGAAATTAAAGATCATATGTTCTTTGACGGGCTTGAAGATGCTGAAACTGGGCGTTTAATGGGTTCGTTTGCTCAAGATATGGCAAATACTCGTGGCTACACACGTGAGCAAATGGATGACTTTGCGATTCGCTCTTTAAAACGTGCTCAAACAGCAATTACTGAGGGTTATTTCAAAGACGAAATCGTTCCAGTTACCGTACCTAGTCGTAAAGGTGATGTCGTTGTTGATCAGGATGAACAACCTTTAAATGCCAAGATTGACAAGATTCCTTCACTCAAACCAGCTTTTGCAAAAGACGGTACAATTACCGCAGCGAATGCAAGTTCTATTTCGGATGGTGCATCTGCATTAGTATTAACTTCAAGTGAAGTTGCAGCACAGCGTGGTTTGCAACCGCTTGCAAAAATTATCGCGACAGCGTCAAACTCTCAGCATCCTTCAGAATTTACGATCGCTCCAGTTGGTGCTATTGAAAAAGTTCTTAAAAAAGCGGGATGGAATGCTCAAGACGTCGATCTTTGGGAAATTAACGAAGCTTTTGCTATGGTTACTATGTGCCCAATTGATGATTTCAAACTTGATGCAGAGAAAGTAAATATCAATGGTGGTGCTTGTGCACTAGGTCACCCTGTAGGTTCTACGGGCTCTCGTATTATTCTTACACTTATTCATGCACTGAAACGTACTGGCGGTAAGAAAGGTATTGCTGCACTCTGTATTGGTGGTGGTGAGGCAACAGCAGTTGCAATTGAACTCATTTAATCCAAATTCATTATTTTAAAATCCCACTTCGGTGGGATTTTTTATGAAAAAACTACAAAAAATGACCCACAAAATCACTTTTAAGTTTTAACTTATTCCTTTAAACGAAAACAACAATGGACAATAACAATGCAACTCAATCACTATCTCAATTTCCAAGGCCAAGCAGAACAAGCCTTTAACTTTTATAAATCAGTATTTGGTGGTGAATTTGGTATGTTAAGCCGTTATGGTGATATGCCAGCGCCTGAAGGTGTGACATTATCGGAAGCAGATAAAAATCTGGTTCTCCATGTTTCTTTACCGATTAATGAGTACACTGTACTAATGGCCTCAGATACAAATGATCAGTTCTGTGCGCCTAACAGCGTTTTTACCCAAGGAAATAATCACTATATCTCGATCAACCTTGAAAAAGATGAGCAAGAAAAAGCAAAACAACTTTTTGATGCTTTATCTGTTAATGGTCAAATTGAAATGCCTTTAGAAAAAACGTTCTGGGGCGCATTGTACGGCGCTTTTACCGATCAGTTCGGTATAAAGTGGATGGTTAACTGCCAGCTTGACACCTAATATTTTCAATATTTAGTTTAGCCCTTATAGAGATACTTAATATTTCTATAAGGGCTTTAAACATCGATATTGGAATATTGCGCAATAATCATTAAACCTACAGTAATAAAACCAATTCCCACCCATCCTGCCACATCAATATTCTGACCAAGAAAAATCTTTGCCAAAAAAGCTGTTGCTAATACACCTATCCCAGACCAAAGCACATATAAGATTCCAGCTTGCATATATTTCAAAGCAATAGCAGCGCATGCAAAAGAAATAATATACAAAACCAGAGCAATGCCCTGAGCTGTTTTATTGACTAAGCCATTCCCCTTAGCAGAATAAAATGTTGAGAGTACATCTGTCGCAATAGCAAAAAGTAGCCACCAAGCACCAGGATTTATTTTTGAAATTAAACCTAACATTGTTGTTCTTCAGTTGAGTCATTTAAAAATTATTCATAAAAAAAGCTGAACCTGAGTTCAGCCTTTATATTGAAAAACTATTTAAGCGCCAGTTTGATAACTTGCTTGCGGTACGGCTGTTGAAGCTTGGTAAGGGTTAGTAAAGTCTTGCAAACCAGCTGCCGCTTCTTGCACATCTTTACCTTGTTTAATCACAAAACTATCAAAACCTGAACGTTTTAAGTAATTTAGAACATCCTTAAATACATCGCCAGTTGCACGTAATTCACCTTGGAAACCTTGACGACGTAGTAGTGCAGCGAATGAATAACCACGACCATCACCAAAACCTGCAAACTCAATGAAGATTGCATCAAGTTCATGTAATGGAAATGTGTGCTCTTCAGGTGAATCATTTACAGTCACATACAAAGCTTTTTTGCCTTGAACGTTAGCTAATTGATCGAGTTGAGCTGTTGTTACAACAACATCACCTTGTGGAACAACACCATCTTCAGCAATGATTTGATAAGTATTATCTGCAATCGTGCCATCTTTATAAAGCACTAGTAGAGCTGTATTAAGCATATGCACGCTCCTTAAATGGTTGAATTCCTACACGGCGATATGTATCAACAAAACGCTCACCTTCCGTACGTAAATCAAGATAAGTATTCAATACTTCTTCAATGACATCTGGCACAGCATCTGCTGCAAATGAAGGACCTAAGATGTCACCGATCGATGCATCATGATCTGAATTACCACCTAATGTAATTTGATAGAATTCAGCACCTTTCTTATCTACACCTAAAATACCGATGTTACCTACGTGGTGGTGACCACAAGCATTCATACAACCAGAAATATTTAGATCTAAATGACCAAGATCATAAACTTTGTCTAAGTCATCAAAACGACGTGTAATTGCTTCAGCAATTGGAATTGATTTCGCATTTGCAAGTGAACAGAAATCACCGCCTGGGCAACTAATGATATCGGTAATAAAGCCGATATGTGCACGCGCCATATTTTGTTGTTCAAGCGCTTGCCATACATCGAACAAATCTTTTTGAGGTACATCCGCCAAAGCAATGTTTTGTTCGTGAGTCGTGCGAAGTTCACCGAAAGTGTATTTATCAGCAAGATCTGCAATAAAATTCATTTCTTCGGTGGTCATATCACCCGGTGCAATACCTGCACGTTTTAGAGAAATCGTAACAATACGATAGCCCTTCACTTTATGCGCATGCGTATTGATGTTGAACCACTGTTTGAATTTTGGATGCTCAGCAAATAAAGCTGTGAAGTCTTCATCTGCTAAATCTTGGTAAGCAAATGGAGTGAATTCTTCATCCAGTTTTTTCAAGATTTCTGGCTGAATCTTTAATGCTTCACGTGTATGTTCAAATTCAGCTTCAACTTTTTGTGCAAACACTTCAGGAGTTAATGCCTTAACTAAAATTTTGATACGCGCTTTATATTTGTTATCACGACGACCATGCAAGTTATAAACACGTAAAACCGCTTCTAAATAAGCAATTAAATCTTCACGTGGTAAAAACTCACGGATAACGCTACCAATGATTGGGGTACGGCCTAAACCACCACCAGCCATAATTTTATAGCCGATTTCACCTGCTTCATTACGCACGATATAAACACCAATATCGTGGAATGCAGTTGCCGCACGATCTTTTTCTTCAAGTGCAGAAACAGCAATTTTGAACTTACGTGGTAAGAATGCAAATTCAGGGTGGAATGTACTCCACTGACGAATCAACTCACATGTTGGACGTGGATCTGCAATTTCACCAGCAACCACACCTGCATATTGGTCAGTTGTGGTGTTACGAATACAGTTACCACTGGTTTGAATGGCATGCATTTGTACAGTTGCAAGTTCAGCCAAAATATCTGGCACATCTTCAAGCGCAGGCCAGTTCAACTGGATGTTCTGACGTGTAGATACATGTGCATAACCACGGTCATAAGCAGTTGAAACTTCAGCAACTTTACGTAATTGTTTAGAATTCATTAAGCCATACGGCACAGCTATACGCAGCATAGGCGCATAACGTTGCACATATAAACCATTTTGCAAACGTAATGGACGATATTCGTCTTCAGAAAGTTTGCCAGCTAAATAGCGTTCTGTTTGATCACGGAACTGAGCAACTCGTTCATTAACCAGCTGCTGGTCGAAATCGGTATATAAATACATGGCGTATGGCTAGTAGATTCATTATTAAGGCGGATAGCATAGCGAGCTTTTATTCATCAATAAAATGCTTTTTTTGCATATTTAATAACGGTTTTATTGATAAGCTTTAATATAAATCGACATAAAAAAAGCCCGGATAAATCCAGGCCCTTTCTATAAAAGCTTTTTATTTGTTATCTGGTAAGGCATAAGCCACTAAATAGTCGCCCATTTTCGTACCAAATGAACCATGACCACCAGCCATGATTACAACATATTGCTTACCATTGATTTCATAAGTCATTGGTGTTGCTTGTCCACCTGCTGGTAAACGCGCTTCCCAAAGTTTCTTACCGTTAGTAACGTTAAACGCACGTAAGTAGTTATCTTGAGTTGCACCAACAAACATGACATTACCGGCAGTAGAAATTGAACCACCTAAACCAGGCACACCAATTTTCACAGCTGGTAACTGGAACAAGTTCGGCAAGCTGTCACGAATTGTACCAATACGTTTTTTCCATACCACTTCATGAGTTTTCAAATCAACGCCAGCTACATAGCCCCAAGCCGGTTGTTTACAAGGTAAACCAAGCGGAGATAAGAATGCGCTAATTTCAACACCATACGGTACGCCGTACATCGGTTGTACGCCCTGCTCAGTTCCTGCACCTTTTGCAGTTTGTGCACGGTTTGGATCAGCAGGAATTAAACGACTTACGAATGGCAGACCAATCGGGTTCATTACAGCAACCTGACGATCAGGGTTAACTGACATACCGCCCCATTCAAATACACCTAAGTTACCAGGGAAAACTAAAGTACCGTTTTCAGATGGTGGCGTATAAATACCATCGTAATTTAGACGTTTGAAAGATACACGACACATGAGCTGATCAAGCATCGTGGCACCCCACATGTCTTTATCAGTCAATTTATCTTGTGGTGCCAAGTTCAAGTCAGAGAATGGCTGAGTTTTTGAATAGAACTCACCTTTAGTTTGTGGTCCACGTTTAACTGTTTGTGGAACTGGTTTCTCAGTTACAGGGACAATCGGTTGACCATTACGGCGATCAAGCACAAAGGCATTACCTGTTTTCGTCAATACATAGATTGCAGGAACAGTTTGGCCAGCTTTGTTTTTGATATCAGCTAAAGATGGTTGTGATGGTACATCCATATCCCATAAATCGTGATGGGTTGTCTGGAAGTTCCATACTAATTTACCAGTAGAAGCATTAATCGCTAACATTGAGTTTGCATAACGCTCTTTCAGCTCGGTACGGTCACCACCCCAGATATCTGGTGTACCTACACCTGTTGGAACATAAACGATATCAAGTTTGGCATCATATGCTAAAGGTGCCCACGCATTTGGTGAGTTGTGAACAAAAGTAGTACCTTCGCCCGGCATTGCATTTGGATCTGCTGCGCCAGTATCAAATACCCAAAGAAGTTTACCAGTGTTAACGTCGTATCCACGAATGACACCAGATGGCTCTTTATTGGAGTAGTTATCTGTTACAGAACCAGCAATCACAACAGTTGAACCAGTCACGATACCAGGAGATGTTGGGTTGTAACCGCCTGGATAAGCATATGGCATGAACTCTTGTAAGTTCACTTGACCATTTTGACCAAAGTCAGTACATGCTTTACCAGTGTCAGCATTTACAGCCACTAAACGGCCATCGTTGACTGGTACAAATACCTTACGTGGACATTGTGTAGAGCTAGATTTCTTGCTTTGAAGACTCGTTGCAAACTCAGTTGTATTGTTTGCATCGTAGTACATCACACCACGACAAGTTAAATGCTGGAACGATTTATCCGTTTTAAGTTTCGGATCAAAACGCCATTTTTCTTTACCTGTAGCAGGATCAATCGCAATTAACTGCTGGTGAGCTGTACAGATAAACATGTTATTACCGATTTTAATCGGTGTAACCTGATTAGTCGTTTCGCCAGAGTCGTTATCTGTCTTAAGATCGCCAGTACGTAAAGTCCAAGCAACTTTCAAGTCTTTTACGTTTTGATCATTGATCTGTTTCAATGGAGAATAACGCACACCTGCTTGAGTACGACCATAAGCTGGCCAATCACTTTCAGCAACACCAGGCACGGCTTGAGCTGTTTCTGGTTGAGGTGTTTTGATTTCACCATTAATTTCTTGCGGATCATTGAAGATAGAATAAACCATCAACACGATTGCAATTGCTAAAGTTGAAGATAAGGCAACTTTACTTGATCCAAGGTTGTTGATTCCACGAGTTACAGCCGGAACCAATAACCATAAACCAAGAATACCTAAAATATCTAAACGGGGTGCAAGCGCCCAAAAGTCTGTTCCAACTTCCCAGACACTCCAGATAATAGTTCCTAGCATTAATGCAGCATAAACCCACAAAGCAGTAGAAGCACGCTTGTAGAGTTGCCATGCAACAATGAGGAGTAATACTCCAGCTATAATGTAGTAAATTGAACCGCCTAGTGTAGCGAGCCAAATACCTCCAATTAACAGGAATAACGCCAGTAACCCAATAATAATTACGGTAAAAGTCGTTAAACCTGATCTTGAAGTAGGTTGATTCATAAACCACCTCTTATCAATCATCATTTTTATAGGAAAGATGTGCCAAGAACCTTATAGAAAAATGGCATCACCAATACATCTAAAACAAATTCAGGCATCAAGAAAAAACGGAAGGTCAGGATAATTCAATCAATGATTTAGCCCTCGACAATCCGTTTTTCGGAGTAATTACGCTTAGAATGCAGTTGAGAATTTAATACCGCCAACCCAAGTGTTATCACCATTTTTTAATGCACCAACATGACGAACATATTGCACATTTGGACGAATAGTTAACCAGTTAGTGGCATGAATACCGTAGTAAAGCTCGGTATTGTATTCAGTGTCATATTCTTTAGTTTGAACATCGTTCCAATCATCATTGATATGGATACGCGCAACACCTAATGCCAATTCATCTTGAGGACGTTGATTGAGCAAACCTTTATAGACTAAGCCCACATTTTGCATGTTATCAATTTTGTTGGTATCAGAGTCGTGGAACGTCAGGTTCACAAATCCAGTCAAACCACGGTCTGTTTGATCAGCAGGCTGGAATAATTTTTGTTTTGCAGTTACCCACACCCCCTGTTTATGAGATGTTTGAGCCTTATTTGTAATTTCTTCGGCATCAGCAGTACTGTAGTAATACCCTAAACGGTATTCACCAGCCATACTTTGAGCGCCTAATTTAGGTGACCAAACTACTTCAGCAGGAATAATTGCCCCATGTGAACCATCAGTGCTTAGGTTAAAACCTTTGCCTCGGTCCAAATTTTCCGGGTTATATTCATATACACCAACTTGGGTATATAGATCGGGTTGCAAGTTATATTTAACACGCATTGCCCATTGGCTGACAGGCCAGTTATACCACTGATCGCCAACCCAGTTACCCACTTGCGAACCACAAAGCGCCAAGTTCTGGAAATCACAGTCAAAACTATTAAAGTCTTCACCTTCACCAAAACGACCGACTTTCACGTCTAACTTCTGGTCAAGAAATTTTTTCTTGATCCACAAATCGGTTAAACGCCAAGTTTGCTCACGCCCCCAAACTTCTTGTACAGAGCTTAAGTGCCCCGCTAAAGCTGGTGAATGTTCAGAAAGCGATTGCCCATCACGATAAGTTAATGTGATTTGAGCTTCTGTATCTTGCCACCCTAAAATTTTGTTTAAATCAAAATGAGTTCCTAAAGCAAGTTGCCCCGTATAAGCACTACCATGCGTTGATGTATTTTTTGAATCTAAAATACCGGCGTATTCGCCGGTATATCCGAAAGAAAAATCATAACCTTGTGCTTGTAACGCGGTGCGTTGACCGTTCCAATCACCCAACATCCACGGACTATTTGGGTCGAATGCAGCAGCAGCTTGTGCGTGCTGTATGAAAAGAGTAATTGATAAAACGGATAAACAGGAAGCCATCAAGGATTTATGTGTTTTCATGTTTACATACCTTTTATGTCTTTGTTTATAAAGGGTACGCTAATTTTATGTAAAGAAATTATTCAAAATGTTAATCGATTGATTAATCTAATAATAATCTTAATACACATTGTATGAAAAATGGCCCCAGCTCTTTACCACTGCCCTTCACCAAGTTTTTGACCTATAAAGGAATATCTCATTTTCGATCTTGAAAACTTAATTGGACAAGCCAATTGTGGTTCTGTATCCGCTGTATTATTTTGCAAAGGTACATCCACAATCCATCCACGTTCTTGTGCTAAAGGCGAGTTTAAGGACTCAGTTAGGCTTAAAACAGGTTCTACACACACATCAAGATTTGCAAAAATTTCATGCCATTCTTTAAATGATTTCGTTTTAATTTTCTCTTGAATCGCGTGTTTAACTTCCTGTCGGTCTTCGACATCTAAGGAAGCGCCTTTTTGTAATAATAAAGGCAAATCAAGCGCCACTGATAAACCAGACATAAATTGTGGCTCAAGACTACCTATTGAAAGATAACGACCATCTTGAGTCATATAATAGTCATAGAAAATGCCACCATTGAGCATGCCATGCTCAGGTGCCTGTTCAACCTGTGCAGCAAGTGTGGCGGATGCCGCCATACTATTTAGGCTAGCAACACAATCAGTCATAGAAATATCAATATATTGTCCCATTCCACTACGTCCACGTTCGACAACCGCCGCTAAAATTGCAATGACCGCATGAAGTGAACCACCTGCAATGTCTGCAACTTGAATACCGAGTGGTGGCGGACCACTGTCTTGTCGGCCGCTATATCCAGCAATACCTGCTAAAGCTAAATAATTAATGTCGTGCCCAGCCCGATCTTTATAACTTCCAGTTTGGCCATAACCTGTAATTGAACAATAAATTAAACGCGGGTTAATTTCTGCAAGGGTGGCATAGTCCAGCCCTAAACGGCGCATGACATCTGGCCGAAACTGCTCAATCACAATATCAAACTCAGAAATCTTGGCTTTAATCAGATCAATACTTGCAGCATCTTTTAAGTCGAGAACAATCGACTGCTTATTTCGATTTAGATAACTATGTGCAGTCGCCTGCCCATTTGCATAGGGCGGCATAATCCGAATGAGATCTGGACGTGATGGAGATTCAATATGGATGACTTCTGCCCCCATATCGGCTAAATACATTGTGGCGAAAGGTCCAGGTAAGAGCGTCGAGAAATCGAGAACTTTAAGTCCATTTAATGCTGTCGTCATCGTTTTTTTAACCACTATTATTCGAATTTTCTTTTATATTAGTTAAGCAAATATTCTAAAACAATGTCATGTTCAGCCATTTACCTTGATCATTTCGGCAATTTAACATGTAAAAAGTGCTTTTACACTGTTGTAAATCGCCAATTTATTTTTTTAGACGGTCATTTAGGTCAATTTAAAGTGAACATCAAAGAGACTGAAGGATTCAATATGAGTCGCGATACGATTAGCATCCACTTCGTGAATGCGGCTTTGACAGGCGTAAAGCGCCTTGGCATGGATGTCGAGACGTTACTTTCACATGTGGGTATCGAAGCGGAACTATTACGTCAACCTAAAGCTCGAATCTCACCAGAACAATATACCCGTTTTATAAAAATGTTATGGATGGTCACACAAGACGAACACGTTGGTTTCGATGTACAACCGCGTCGTTTGGGCACTTTTGCCATTATGTGTCAGTTGATTATTCATGCAAAAACCTTGGGCCAAGCCCTTGAACTTTCATCTCAATTTTACAAATTATTTGGTGATGAATGGTCAGTAACGCTGGAGCGTGACAAACACGAAGCACGTTTAGTACCTCTCATTCCAAAAACATTAGATCCGGATCATTTCATTACTGAAAGTATGCTCATGATCTGGCATGGATTGGCATCATGGCTGATTGAACGTCGCTTACCATTAGAACGTGTTCATTTTAGCTATCCACGTCCAGCACATGCAGATGAATATGACGCTTTATTCTTTGCGCCGGTTATGCAATTTGACGCACCGCGTACCGAAATAACCTTTGCGGCTGATTATCTTGATTTGCCAATTCGTCAAGATGAAAAAACATTAGAAGAATTCTTAAAAGCAGCCCCTGCTCAGCTTTTAGTAAAATTCAAAAATACCAATTCGTTGACTTCACGTATTCGTGAAGTACTCAAAAGCCAAATTGGTGAAGAAATGCCAACGCTCAATGACGTTGCATCAATGTTGTATTTATCTCCACAAACTTTACGCCGCCGCCTAGCTGCCGAAGGTAAAAGCTATCAGGGCGTGAAAGACGCTTTACGCCGAGATGCTGCGATTCATTTATTACTCAATCCTGAATTAACACTTGAAGATGTTGCTCAGCAAGTTGGCTTTAGTGAAACCAGTACGTTCCACCGTGCATTTAAAAAGTGGACTGGTGTTACTCCCGGTCTATATCGCCAGCTCCATGGTTACCATTAATTCTTAAATCTCTTTAGTTTCACATTTAGCCCAAGTTCAACTTGGGCTTTTTTGTATCGCCATTGGCAAAAATCATCACCTGACTGGTGCGCTTATCGTCATTGCACTCCCTCTTAAAAACAGTACACTCAAAAACACGACAAAGTTTAAGTAATAAAAAAAGGAACTGTTATGAGCGAGGCTTATATTATTGACGCCATTCGCACACCACGCGGAAAAGGAAAAAAAGACGGCTCTCTTTACGAAGTAAAACCAATCACATTACTCACCACTCTATTAAACGAATTACAGCAACGCCATCAACTCGATACATCTAAAGTAGATGATATTGTTCTGGGCTGCGTGACACCAATTGGTGATCAGGGCGGTGATATTGCCAAAACAGCAGCGATTGCAGCGGGCTGGAATGATGATGTTGCAGGTGTGCAAATTAACCGCTTTTGTGCTTCAGGTTTAGAAGCGGTCAACATGGCAGCCATGAAAGTTCGTTCTGGTTGGGAAGATTTAGTGGTTGCTGGTGGCGTTGAATCAATGTCACGTATCCCAATGGGTTCTGATGGCGGACCGTGGGCCTTAGATCCGGAAACCAACCTTAAATCATCTTTTGTTCCACAAGGTGTCGGCGCTGACCTCATTGCAACCTTAGATGGCTATAGCCGAGAAGATGTTGATAATTTTGCCGTAAAGTCACAACAAAAAGCAGCGGCAGCTCAAGCAAATGGTTATTTCGATCAATCAGTTGTGCCAGTCAAAGATCACGCAGGTGTTGTGATTTTAGAAAAAGATGAATTTATTAAAGGCAATACCACACTTGAAGGGTTAGCAAAGCTCAACCCAAGTTTTGAAATGATGGGGCAAATGGGCTTTGATGCTGTTGCCCTGCAAAAATATCCAGAAGCACAAAAAGTAAATCATGTTCATCATGCTGGTAACTCATCAGGTATTGTCGATGGAGCAGCTCTTGTTTTACTGGCTTCAGAAAAAGTAGTGAAAGAACAAAACTTAAAACCACGCGCTAAAGTTTTGGCGACTGCATTAGTCGGTACTGATCCAACTATTATGCTGACTGGCCCTGCCCCTGCCGCACGCAAAGCTTTGGAAAAAGCTGGTTTAACTATTGATGATATTGACCTATTTGAAGTCAACGAAGCATTTGCAGCTGTCGTGATGCGTTTTATTAATGAGCTCAATGTGCCTGCTGAAAAAGTCAACGTAAATGGCGGCGCGATTGCTTTAGGCCATCCCTTAGGAGCAACCGGTGCCATGATTTTGGGTACATTACTTGATGAGCTTGAACGTCAAAATAAAAAACGCGGTTTAGCAACGCTCTGTGTCGGCGGTGGTATGGGTATTGCCACCATTATTGAACGTGTATAAAAATTTAGGAATATATAAAGATGAGTGCAATTCAATACGAAAAAAATGCCGACAATATTGTCATTTTAACGCTTGATTCAACTGGTCAATCTGCAAATACCATGAATGCAGAATTTCGTGACTCGCTTGATGAGGTCACCCAGAAACTTAAAGCAGAAACAGAGCTTTCAGGTGTTATTTTTCGCTCAGCAAAAAAAACTTTCTTTGCTGGTGGTGATTTAGATGAACTGATTCAAGTTCAACCTGAGCATGCAACTGACTTTTTCAATATGGTTGAGAAGTTAAAAGGTCATCTAAGAACGATTGAAACACTAGGGATTCCCGTGGTTGCAGCATTGAATGGCACGGCACTGGGCGGAGGATGGGAAATCGCATTAAGTTGCCATCACCGTATTGCAATCAATGACCCGAAAAGCAAATTTGGCCTACCAGAAGTTACCTTAGGTTTACTACCGGGCGGCGGTGGTATTGTACGTATGGTCCGTCTGCTTGGTCTTCAAAATGCATTCCCATTTTTAATGGAAGGTAAGCAGTTCGGTGTCGATAAAGCCAAATCTTTAGGCCTAATTCATGACACAGCTGAAAATGAACAAGAACTTTTAGATAAAGCGATTGTTTGGATCAAAGCCAATCCAAAATCTCAACAGCCTTTTGATGTGAAGGGTTATAAAATTCCGGGTGGCGATCCAAAAACTCCGGCAGTTGCACAAGTTCTTGCCATTGCACCAGCCATGTTAAAAGACAAAACCAAGGGCTGCTATCCTGCTCCTGAAGCGATTATGGCTGCCGCAGTTGAAGGTGCTCAAGTTGATGTCGATACCGCCTTGCGCATCGAGTCTCGCTACTTTACTCAACTAGCAACAGGCCAAATTTCTAAAAATATGATTGGCACTTTCTGGCACGGCCTAAATGCAATTAAGTCGGGTGCTAGCCGTCCTGCCGATATTGCAAAATGGCAAGCCACTAAAGTGGGTGTGTTGGGTGCGGGCATGATGGGTGCTGGTATTGCCTACGCCACTGCAATTAAAGGCATTCCTGTTATCCTTAAAGATGTATCTGTTGAAAATGCTGAAAAAGGCAAAGCTTATTCTCAGAAATTGCTAGATAAACGTGTTTCACAAGGCCGCATGACGGCAGAAAAACGTGATCAGATTTTATCGCTCATTACGGCCACAGCTTCTGCTGAAGATTTACAAGGTTGTGACCTGATTATTGAAGCCGTATTTGAAAACCAAGAGCTCAAAGCGAAAGTCACTCAAGAAGCTGAACAATACTTAGCGCCTAATGGTGTAATGGCATCAAATACATCCACCCTACCGATTACAGGTTTAGCGCAAGCAAGTAAGGATGATAAAGCATTTATTGGCCTGCATTTCTTTAGCCCTGTCGACAAAATGCAGTTGGTTGAGATTATTAAAGGTAAAAATACCTCCGCAGAGACACTTGCTAAAGCCTACGACTTTGTACAGCAAATTGGAAAAACGCCAATTGTTGTCAATGATAGCCGTGGCTTCTTTACCAGTCGTGTGTTTGGTACTTTTATTCAAGAAGGTATGCGCTTACTTGCAGAAGGCGTTCATCCAGCGCGTATTGAAATGGCAGCACTGAAAGCTGGCATGCCGGTAGGACCACTTGCGATTCAAGATGAAGTGTCTTTAACTTTAACGGAGCATGTTGCAAGTGAAACGCGTAAGGCACTACAAGCTGAAGGCAAAGAGTTACCGAAAACACCGGTAGATGAAGTGATTCATACCATGATTCATGAATTAAACCGTAAAGGTAAAGCTGCTGGCGCAGGTTTTTATGATTATCCTGAAAATGGTAAAAAGCACCTATGGGAAGGCTTAAACCGTTGGCAAAAAGATCATGATATCTCCGAGCAAGATATGATTGACCGTATTTTGTTTGTACAAGCCTTAGATACCCTACGTTGTTACGAAGAAGGGGTATTAGAGTCAGTGATTGATGCCAATGTCGGTTCTATTTTTGGAATTGGTTATGCCCCGTGGACGGGAGGAGCGATTCAATTCTTAAATCAATATGGTATTGATAAAGCACAAAAACGTGCCGAAGAGTTGGCTGCCAAATATGGTGAGCGCTTCACGCCCCCAAAGTTACTAAAAACTAAAGCTGAGCAGAAGCAAAATATTCAATAAGTTAGAGCTCTTGAATATTTAAAAATTGCATAAACCTTACCCATATAAATATATTTTATTTATATGGGTTTTTCTTTATGACCTTTAAGATTTCAGCCTTATACCTAAATATGCTATAAATAGACTTCATTTCTGTGCTTCTACAGCACATTCGAGATATCCTTATGTCCGATAAAAATTCTTCCGAATCAGCAATTTTAGGCTGGAAATTTGTTCTAATCGTCGGTGTTTTAAGTGCGATCTTCCTTGGCTTTTTCTATTTAGCAATGAGTAATGAGCCTGACTATATGCCAGGAGCACAGCGCAAAGCTCAACAGCATGAAATGCAGCAAAAAGCTGAGAAATCAACAGATCAGCAAACTCAGCATGACAATATGTCTGAAATGGACATGCAAGAACATCAGCATTCACATCAGTAATCAGATATTTTTCAAATGACAGATTTTTCTCGCAATGCACTGGTTGTAGAAGGTGGAGGCATGCGTGGTGCCTTTACCAGTGGTGTACTTGATGCTTTTCTACAACAGCAGTTCAATCCTTTTGACTTATACGTTGGTGTATCTTCTGGTTCGACCAATGTAGCTAACTACCTGGCAGGCCAACAAGGTCGCACTTTAACATTTTATATTGATCATTCACTGCGTCCTGAATTTATCGATTACAAGCGCTTTTTTAAGGGCGGCGATTTACTTGATTTAAAATGGATGTGGGAAATTGGTGAGCAAGAGCATCCTCTTGATCAACAGAGTCTTTTTGCCAAAAATCCTGATTTTTATATGGTGTTGACGCATGCCAAAACAGGTCATGCAGAATATCTTCGTGCGGGTAAAGACAATTTACTCAATGCGCTTCGTGCTTCTAGCTCAATTCCAGTTTTAACGCGTCATCCCGTCGATATTATGGGTGAACCTTATTTTGATGGTGGTGTTGCAGATGCCCTACCCGTTCGCTGGACGGCTCAGCAAAGTGGCGTAAAAAAACTGTTAGTTTTACGTACTCGTCCGAAAAACTATTTCAAAGCAAGTAGTCGAGGTGATCAATTCCTCGCAAAATATGCGTTTAAACATCATTATGGTTTCGCTTGTAGCTTGCGTAGCCGCTGTGCTCGTTATAACGCTTCGGTCGATTTTGTTCGTGGTGAAAATCCAGACCAGCAAATTTTAGAAGTGTGTCCACCGCCTCTTAAAAATATGGCTGGCCGTTTAACTACCAATCCAAAAAAGCTTCGCTACAGTTATGAAGTCGGTTTAGAAACTGGCTTACAGGCCATCGAAAGTTGGAATGCAATGAAATAAATTAAAATTGAGATTTCTAAAAAGAAGTCTCAATTTAACTTCAAAACCATATCAATATGTGGAATGCCACAGTCTTCGTAAACTTCACCTTGCACGTGAAAACCTAAAGCTTCATAAAAGGCTGTTACATAGGTTTGTGCTGAAAGCTTTAAGTAAGGCAATTTATAATGACGCGCATATTCAATAATATGCTGCATTAAAATTTTACCTATACCTTGCTTTCGATAAGACATTAAAACAGCAACACGCCCTACACTATGCTGCGGCAACAAACGTGCTGTAGCGATAGGCTGCTCTTTGTCATAGACAATAAAATGTAGAACTGTGGCATCCAAGTCGTCCCATTCATCTTCAGGTGCAATTCCCTGTTCTTGGATAAAGACTTGTTCACGGATGTATTTGGTATCTTTCTCAAGCTGTTCCCAACCACCCTCTACAATTTTATACATCCATTCACCTTCCTAGCACTTACAGCCGATATTTTCGATCGGCAACTGATCTTGCAATAACAATTCCAACGTTTGTTTTTTAATTCCGTACATTTCTTTCAATGCTTGGATTTGAGCCATAATCTTGGCGTCAGGTTGTGAAACGTTTTTGCGTTTTGTCGCCAAAATCATTTTATTTTTGCTGGTATGTTCAAGCGATACAAACTCAAATACTTTGGTTTCATAACCATAAGCTTTTAAAAGTAACGCACGTAAAGTATCGGTCAGCATCTCGGCTTGTTGTCCAGCATGAATACCAAACTGTAGCATTGGTTGTAAAACTTCCGGACTATGTAATTGTGGACGTAACTCTTTGTGGCAACATGGTGCGCACATAATCATCGAAGCGTTTAAACGAATTCCTGTATGAATAGCAAAGTCAGTCGCAATATCACACGCGTGTAAGGCAATCATTACATCCAGCTTTTCCGGTTGATAACTACGAACATCACCTTCAAAAAAGTCTAAATGATTGAAATGAACTTTGTCTGCAACGTTCTGGCAAAACTCCACCAAATTACGGCGCAGCTCTACACCAGTAATTAATGGTGTTTTCTGTTGTTGTTGCAGATAATCATACAATGCAAAAGTTAAATAACCTTTCCCCGAGCCAAAATCGACAATGCGTAACTCTTGTTGAGATGCATCAATCTGTTCATAGGCACTCGCAAAAATTTCGATAAATTTATTAATCTGTTTCCATTTACGAGCCATGCTTGGAATAACTTGGGCTTTCTCATCAGTAATACCCAGCTCTTTTAAAAAAGCATTGCCTTGCTGTACATAGCGCTGCTTTTCACGGTCATGCGCCTGAACCGTTTGTGTCGTATTTACCGCCTGCTTTTTGCCCATATTTAATATGGCTTTTTTCTTATTTTTTTTAAGTTGAATTTCTTGAGTAGTCGAAAATAAGTTTGCTTGCTTACACTGAGTGATTAATTGCTCAATCTGTTGCAAACCTTCTTGAAATGAATAGTTTTTAGTCACATCTTGGGTCGTGTGATGATATAGAGCTGAAAGCTGTTTTTGACCATGTAGCTCTACAACGCGGAAAGTGATTTTTTCCAGCTGCGCCAACTCTCCCTTATATTGGCTCAAGATCAAACGCTCAAAAGCTTGTTGGTCAAGCATTTGCTTGATTTCATGAAAGAATTGCTGTTCTTGCTCAAAGGAGAAAACCGACACGGATATACCTGAAAAATGAAGACTCATATAAAATAGAAGTTTAAAGGGTCTAGGATTAAAAATAAAATAACTTTACGACTGTTTTGTATTTCTATACATTTGTATTTTTAATCAAAAAAATTAAAGTTATGAGTAAATCTGTGTTGGAAACTTACGATCCAAAAGAAGAACTATTTAATGCCTATAGTCATGGTGCTGGCGTTGTTATGGCTGTTGTAGCTTCTATCTTTTTAATTATAAAGGGATCTTATCTTTCAACCGCTCAGTGGGTGGGCTTATGGGTATATTCATTTAGCCTGATTTTAGTTTTTACCAGTTCTACGCTCTATCATTTTGCTCAAACACAAAACCTACGCTACTGGTATAAAAAACTCGATCACACTGCCATTTATTATTTAATTGCGGGAACATATACCCCATTCTTAAGCATTGCTATACCTACACAAAAAGCTCATATTTTACTTATTGCTCTCTGGAGCATTGCTGCAATTGGTACACTTTTCAAGTTAGTTTTTATTCATCGTTTTCAGAAAATTTCGCTACTTGCTTATGTTCTTATGGGTTGGCTTGCTGTTTTTGTTATGGATGATATGCGCACCTATCTGAGTAAAGACGCGTTGATTTTGTTAATTATTGGCGGATTAGCTTATACGGTTGGAGCATTGTTTTACGCGTTAAAAAAGGTAAGATATACCCATGCGATCTGGCATATTTTTGTGCTTTTAGGTGCAGGGGCACATTTTCTTGCAATCTATTGGTACGTAGTTTAGTCCATTTTTCACTCATATTCAGTGATCCTGAAAGAGTCATGGATGATGTTCTTTCACACTATTCTTTGAGAAAAATACGTCTTTAAAAAGAATAGTAATTAAAAATAAATTTTAACGGATATAAGGACTTATATGGATTCAACCTCTGCGACTGCTGCTCCTGTAGTAGCCACTAATTCAAAAACACGAGTTTTGTTTGCAAGCTTAGTCGGTACAACCATTGAGTTCTTCGACTTTTATATCTATGCAACAGCTGCCGTGATTATCTTTCCTCACCTATTTTTCCCTGCTAGTAGTGGCAGTGCCGCAGTCTTACAATCTCTGGCAACCTTTGCAATTGCCTTTATTGCCCGTCCTATCGGTGCCGCATTATTTGGCCATCTAGGAGACCGTATTGGCCGTAAAGCAACTTTAGTTGCAGCTTTACTGACCATGGGTATTTCAACCGTATGTATTGGTTTACTTCCAACTTATGCTCAAATCGGGATTGTCGCACCATTACTATTAGCTGTTTGTCGTTTAGGACAAGGCTTAGGTTTAGGCGGTGAATGGAGCGGCGCAGTATTATTAGCGACTGAAAATGCCCCAGAAGGTAAAAGAGCATGGTACGGCATGTTTCCGCAGCTAGGTGCTCCAATTGGCTTTATTTTAGCAACAGGTTCTTTCTTATTATTAAGTGCAGTTATTCCTGAGCAAGCATTCATGCAATGGGGTTGGCGTATTCCATTCATTGCCAGTGCTGTATTGGTTATTGTTGGCTTATATATCCGTTTAAAACTTCATGAAACTCCAGCTTTCCAGAAAGTGTTAGATAAGCAAAAAGAAGTTAATATTCCATTTAAAGAAGTTTTAACCAAACATACAGGTAAGCTTATTCTTGGTACAGTTGCAGCAATCTGTACCTTTGTTGTGTTCTATCTTACTACCGTATTTGCCTTAAACTGGGGAACCACTAAACTGGGTTATGCGCGTGGAGAGTTTTTAGAACTTCAACTCTTTGCCACACTTTGCTTCGCCGCATTCATTCCTTTATCGGCTATTTTTGCAGAAAAATTTGGTCGAAAAACAACTTCTATTGGTGTCTGTATCGCTGCTGCGATTTTCGGCTTGTTCTTCTCTAGTATGTTAGAGTCTGGAAATACTTTAATCGTTTTCCTTTTCTTATGTACTGGCTTGGCAATTATGGGCTTAACATATGGTCCAATTGGTACAGTTCTTTCTGAACTTTTCCCAACTTCAGTTCGATATACAGGTTCAGCATTAACTTTTAACTTGGCTGGTATTTTTGGTGCATCGTTTGCCCCACTGATTGCGACTAAACTTGCTGAAACTTATGGTTTATATGCGGTTGGTTATTATCTGACTGCTGCATCACTTTTATCACTTATCGCATTCTTACTCATTCGTGAAACAAAAAATGATGATGTAAATAATCAGATTTAAAGTTTTAAACACCCCCCTATAAAAAAGCCAGTTCAAATTGAACTGGCTTTTTTATACGTAAATGAATTAATTCATTGATGCAGGATTTGCTGGAGCAACACTATTTGTTGCAACTGGCGCTGTTACATTGCTTGCTGCAACTGCTGCTGGTCCTGCTACTGCTGCTTCACCGATTAAAGCAACTTTTGCTTTTTCTTGGCTTTTTGCAGAGAGAGCTGGGTTACTTGCCACAATTCGATTAATGTTTGCTGAGTTTGCTGGAGCAATCGCTGTAGTTTGTAAAATAATTGGGCGATTACCTGTGTTACCCAACGTATAGCGAATACCTGTACGTGGACTAATCACTGTAGTATTTTCTTGCTTCACTACAGCTTGAGCCGAAGTTGGGCCTTTCGCTGCAAGCACTTTGTCAACCGTTGTCGTTTGAGGGGCTGAAGCTGCTTCTGCTGCAAAAACAAAACTTGGTACAGCAAGAACAGTTAAAAATAAAGGTTGTAATACTTTTTTCATTGTCTTTCCAACATACACTCTGGATGAGAAGTAAATAGCATTTAATGCTTAAAACTGCAAACATTATTCACAGGCTTACTACAAACATAAAAAAAGCAGAACAATTGTTCTGCTTTTTTTGTGGAGGCAGATTAGATCTTACCGTGACATTGCTTATATTTTAGTCCCGAACCACATGGGCATGGTGCATTACGGCTTTCTGGAACAGGGAAAGCTTGCTGATCGACAGACTCGTTCATGGTTTCTTGAGAAAGTGTAACTTCACCAGTTAAACCATCTACATCATCATGTTCAAAAGAAAGCTTCATTGATTCAGCTTGCTGCTGCTGTTGAGCTTCCATTTCTGCAAGTTCTTCTGGTGTTGGGATATGTACACGAGACAAATCAGTCACAACATCAGTTTTAATAATACCCAACATGTTTACGAACAGGTTGAAAGCTTCTTTCTTATATTCCTGCTCAGGGTTCTTTTGCGCATAGCCACGTAAGTGAATACCTTGGCGCAAATAATCCATTGCAGCCAAGTGATCTTTCCAATGGCGATCAAGAGAGTTTAAAATGAAATGACGTTCAAGCATTGCTGCTGATTCATCACCCATTTGAGCACGGCGCTGACGATAACGCTCAATCACTTCATCACTAATACGCTCAACCAAACCTTCTTCATCTAAACGACGATCTTGGTCTAACCATTGTTGAATTGGCAGCTCAATACCTAAATCAATACGTAAAGCATTTTCTAAACCTTCCACATCCCACTGGTCATGAATTGACTCTGGTGGAATAAAGTTGGCAATCATGCCTTGCATCACTTCACGATGCATTTCTTCAACGTATTCTTTTAAGGTGTTTTCAGCTAATACTTCATCACGTTGTGAGTAAATGATCTTACGCTGTTCATTATTCACGTCATCGTATTTTAATAAGTTCTTACGAATATCGAAGTTACGCGCTTCAACTTTACGCTGAGCATTCTCAATCGAACGGCTCACCATTTTATGTTCAATCGCTTCGTCTTCTTTTAAACCCATCGCGCGCATCATACCAACGACACGGTCGCCTGCGAAAATACGCATCAGGTCATCTTCAAGAGATAAATAGAAACGAGAAACACCAGGGTCACCCTGACGACCGGCACGACCACGCAACTGGTTGTCAATACGACGTGATTCATGACGTTCAGAACCAATAATGTGCAAACCACCGGCTTGCAATACATCTTCGTGGTCTTGTTCCCATTGTGCTTTTAGACGCGCTTCATCTTCTGCAGTTGGGTTTTCAAGTTTGGCAAGCTTAGCTTTCCAGTTACCACCCAAGATAATATCCGTACCACGACCAGCCATGTTAGTTGCAATCGTTACTGCATTCGGGCTACCCGCTTGAGCAATAATGTCAGCTTCACGCTCATGTTGTTTTGCGTTCAAAACTTCATGATGAATACCAGCTTGCATTAACTTAGAAGATAAAATTTCGCTGGCTTCAATGGTTGCTGTACCAATCAAAATTGGAGCAACACCCTGCTGACGAATATTCATAATTTCTTGAATAATCGCGTTATATTTGCCATTACGGTTTAAATAAATTAAATCGTTTTGGTCGTTACGAATCATTGGACGGTGAGTTGGAATAATCACGACATCAAGACCGTAAATTTCTTTCATTTCCGCAGCTTCAGTATCAGCAGTACCTGTCATACCTGAAAGCTTTTTATAGAGACGGAAATAGTTCTGGAATGTTGTTGTCGCTAAAGTTTGGTTTTCAGGCTGAATTTCCAAGCCTTCTTTTGCTTCAACAGCTTGATGCAAACCTTCTGACCAACGACGACCCGGCATCGTACGACCTGTATGTTCATCAACAATAACCACTTCACCATCATGAATAATATAGTGAACATCACGTTGGAATAGGAAATGCGCACGAATAGCAGCAGATACATGGTGAACAAGGTTTAGGTTTGTTGCTGAATACAAGCTTTCGCCTTCAGCCAACAAGCCCATTTGAATAAGTTCTTGTTCAACAGTTTCATAACCAACTTCGGTCATTTCAACTGAACGCTGCTTTTCATCAATCCAGAAATGACCACCATCTGCTACTTTTTCTTCTTTTTGCGGATGTAATTTAGGTGGAATTGTATTGATTGCACTGTAGAGGTGTGAAGAGTCTTCACTTTGACCAGAAATAATTAATGGTGTACGTGCCTCATCAATTAAGATGGAGTCAACTTCATCGATAATGGCATAGTGCAAACCACGTTGTTTCTTTTCTGCTAAAGAAAACACCATGTTGTCACGTAAGTAGTCAAAACCGAATTCGTTATTGGTACCGTAAGTAATATCTGCAAGATAAGCTTCCGCTTTTTCTGATGGACCTTGCATTGAATAAATCGTACCAATTGATAGGCCCAAAAATTCAAATAATGGGCGATTCAACTCGGCATCACGTTGTGCCAAATAATCGTTCACAGTAATGACATGTACACCCTGACCACTCAAAGCGTTTAAATAACACGCCAGAGTACCCATAAGGGTTTTACCTTCACCAGTACGCATCTCGGCAATCTTACCTTCATGTAAGGTAATACCACCAATTAACTGAACGTCATAATGACGCATACCCATTACACGTTTAGCAGCTTCACGACAAACTGCAAACGCTTCTGGAAGTAATTTATCTAAACTTTCGCCATTATTATAACGTTGTTTGAATTCTGGAGTTTTTGCAGATAAGTCTGCATCGCTTAAAGCTGATATCGTCGGCTCGAGCGCATTGATTTGCTCAACAATTTTGCGCATGCGTTTGAGTTCACGCTCATTTTTTGTACCGAAGATACCTCCGATCAGACTTGCCAACATGGATAAACTCTCTAAATCTTGCTTGGTCAAATGAATAAACTTTTTCTCAGTCGTTTATTATGGTGTCAGAAATTTGAAGTACAAGGGGTTTGCACAAAACCCCTAAAAAAAATCTGATAGTTAGACGAATGGTTTTTCATTCATCTAATCTCCCCTTAATGTGCCGAGCACCAAAAACACACCATTAACGCTCATCGATTAAGCATAACTTCCGAGAAATCTAATTTAGCAAATTTACCTTAAAGTTACATTGATTAAGCACTTAAAATAATGAGTTTTAGTCATATATATTTACACTTATATAAAAAGTTCATAATAAAATACAAAAACAATAATTTTAATCATAAAGTAAATGCTGCATATTCATTCAATCGAATAACAAATTATGAGCAATTGAGGAAAGATCATGACACTACGATTAGGAGATACTGCTCCCAATTTTCAACAAGAATCGAGTGAAGGCACGATTAATTTTTATGATTTTTTAGGTGATAGTTGGGGAATCTTATTTTCACATCCAGCCGACTATACTCCCGTATGTACAACTGAGTTAGGTTATACAGCAAAATTAAAAGATGAATTTACGAAGCGTAATGTTAAAGCGATTGCTTTGTCAGTAGACGATGTAGAGTCTCATAAAGGCTGGATTAATGACATTAATGAAACACAAAATACAACGGTAAATTTTCCAATCATTGCAGATAAAGACCGTAAAGTATCTGAGCTCTATGGTTTCATTCACCCTAATGCCAGCGAAACTCTGACAGTGCGCTCATTAGTGATTATTGATCCTAACAAAAAAGTTCGGTTAATCATTACTTACCCTGCTTCGACGGGCCGAAATTTCAATGAAGTCTTACGTGTTGTGGATTCATTACAATTAACAGATAAGCATAAAGTCGCTACACCTGCGAACTGGCAGCAAGGTGAAGATGTCGTTATTGTGCCATCACTTAAAGATGAAGAAGAAATTAAACAGCGTTTCCCTAAAGGTTATACGGCTGTTAAACCTTATTTACGACTCACACCACAGCCTGAAAGCAATAAAACCGACTAAAGGTTTTATTGCTTGCAAGACAAACGCAGTGCGTAGGCAAACATTTGAAAAGTTAGATACAAGACAAGCGAAGTGCGTAGGCAAGCATTCGAAAAGTTGGCTACAAGACAAGCAAAGCGCGTAGGCACACTTAGATTAAATATCACACCCGAAAAAGTCATCTAGAGTGATGGCTTTTTTATTTATGTATTGAATACTCATGGTTTTTATTGTTTAGATCAGTTATAACTCGAAACGATTCGGTAAAAAATAAAAATCATGATCTATAAAATTCATCATTTAAAGTGTGGCAGCATGTGCCCAGTTTGCGCCCCATTATTTGGACAAAAAGGCTTCCGAGCTGAAGTCATCTGTCATTGCCTTCTGGTTGAAACTGATCGAGGCTTAGTGCTTATCGATACAGGCTTTGGCTTGCAAGATTACTTACATATGAAGCAACGCCTAGGCTCATTAGTTAAACGTTTAGGCAAAATTGAGCCTAACCTTGAGTTTAGTGCGATCCAACAAATTCAAAAGCTAGGATTTAATGCGAAAGATGTACAGCACATCTTTATCACTCATCTTGATTTTGATCATGCTGGTGGAATTTCAGATTTTCCACATGCCACTGTGCATGTTTTAGCTGCAGAATATAACGCAGCCCAACTTCCAAATTTTAAGGGCAAACTTCGTTATAGAACCAATCAATATAAAGATCATCGCTACTGGAACTTTGTTGAATATCAAAAAGGTGAAGCATGGTTTAACCTCGAAAAAGTAAAAGGATTTCCACTGTTTCAAGATGAAATTTTAATGGTACCACTGTTGGGGCATTCAGCTGGACATTGCGGTATTGCAATAAAGCAGCAAAATCAATGGTTATTATTTTGTGGAGATGCCTACTACTCACACCTAGAGTTAAACCCTAAAAATAAATTAAGATCACTCGGGCTGTTGGAAAAAACATTTGCAGAAGATAATGAAAAGCGTCTTTTTAATCTCAAGCGTTTACAGCATTTAGCTCAACATGAACCAACGATTGAAATAATTTGTGCTCACGACCCTCATGAGCTGAAACGGTATCAAACATGAAAAAATTATCGCTCCTTACACTTGTCATCTGTATAAGTTTACAAGGGTGTATGCAGCACGAAAGTATCGCCCATGAGCATCGACCACAAGATTGGGGAAGCTTAGTTTCTCAGACTCATAACTTTTATCAAATTAGTAATGATGTTTATCGCAGTGAACAGCCTGATGCTGCAATGATTTCTGAATTAAAGAATCATCAAATTGGAACGATCATTAATTTAAGAGCCAAAGACGCAGATACTTTAGTTTTTAAAAATGAAAATTTTAATCTTGTGCATATTCCTATCAACACTTGGGCAATTGACCGACAAGACCTCCTAGAAGTCATGCAACAAATCAAAATTGCCAAGCAGAATGATCAACGCGTTTTATTGCACTGCTACCATGGTTCAGACCGTACTGGTGCCAGCGTTGCCATGTATCGTATTATTTTTGAAAATTGGGCAATTGATGATGCGGTTAAGGAAATGAAACAAGGTGGTTACGGTTATCATATTATTTGGAAGAACATTGACCGTTTATTTACACCTGAAAATGTAAAATGGATTCAACAGCAACTGTCGAATCCATCTTAGTACATTTTGAGTGGAATTTTTAATCTGGTTAACGTTGGTCTAACGGTACCCAGTCAATCACCCACGCCGATTTCATATTTAAACTTGAATCAGAAGAAATTTTCTTACGAGCAGCATCTGCTGTATCTCGGTCTTTTGCAGGTCCAACCATAATACGAATACCCTTACTGGTTGGACTTGTAGTGACCTTATAGCCTTTAGCTCGTAATTTGGAAACAACTGCATCTGCATTGGCTTGGTTAGCAGCCAAAGCGACTTGAACCATCCACTTTTTATCGCCATTTTCAAGCAGTTCACGTGCTTTTTCTGCTTCAGCTTTTTTCTCAGCTTCTGCTTTTCGTTTAGCATCAGAGGCTTTTTTATCAGCTTCTGCTTGTCGTTTGGCTTCAGCAGCTTTCTTGTCTGCTTCTGCTTGGCGTTTCACTTCTGCAGCCTTTTTATCTGCTTCTGCCTGTCGTTTAGCTTCTGCTGCTTTTCTGTCTGCTTCTGCTTGGCGTTTTGCTTCAGTTGCTTTTTTGTCTGCTTCTGCTTGACGCTTAGCATCAGCCGCTTTCTTGTCTGCTTCCGCTTGGCGTTTTGCTTCAGAAGCTTTTTTGTCTGCATCTATTTTTGAAGTATCAGTTGTTTTATTCACCGTATTGGTTTGCTGGTTTTTAGCTTTCGCCTCACCCACTAACTCCGGTGGAATATTATCTGAACTTTCTTGAGCTGCTGTACGGCGCGCATTAATCGCAGCGTACTCTGCTGCAGCTTTACGAGCAGCGTCAGCTTCAGCTTGCTGCTGCATTGCTAAGAACTCAGCTGCACGTGCTTCTTGTTCAGCAACTGCCTTTTCACGCGCACGACGCTGTTCTTCTAGCAAACGTTTTTCAGTTTCAACATCAACCGCAAGAGGTTGTAGTTGTACCATTTGCCCTTCAGTTGTCTGTTTTGGTTTAGTTTGAGTTTTTGGCGATGTGGATGCGGATGGTTGAGCTTCAACCTGTTTTATTTCCTCATTTCCTTTTAGAAGTAATGCTGCCAATAAAACACCACCTCCTAGTAAAACAACGCCACCCATCCAGCGTTGTTTGTTATTCATTGACATTCTTCCAAATACTCCCAAATCGCTTCTAAAGTATGAAACGAACCACAGGCCAAAATCAGCTGATTGTTATTTGTTTGCTCAAGCGCTGATTTAAAAGCCTCTTTGATATTGCCATATTGTTGTACTGTCTGGCCTTGCAAGGCATCATTGAGTTGCTGAATCGGTGCAGCACGCGGCACATTCAATTCAGCAATTTTCCAATGTAAAACAGTAGGTTTCAATAAATCGACTACTGATTTTATATCTTTATCTGCCAGCATTGAAAATACTGCGACAACTTCTGTGTACTGTTTATTGTATTCTAAGAAATTTCGCAATTGCTTTAACAAAAATTCAACACCATGTGGATTGTGCCCAGCATCAAAAATAACTGTCTTCCCATCCACTTGACGTTGTTCAAAACGTCCAGCTAAGCGAGCAGATCGAATACCTTTTTCTAATGCTGACTGAGAAATTTCAAGTCCGCTATTTAAAATGGCAGCAACCGCCCCTGCAATATTCTCAATCGCTAATGTACCTAAAGGAAGTTTTAAAGTGGTTCCTTCCGAAGCAAAGTACCAGTTTTGTCCATCTTCTGCGAGCTTATAGAAATAATCACGATTAACAGTATATAACTCTGTTTGTGAACTTTGTGCTTTATCTTGAATTGCTTGCGGTAATTGTTGCTCACCCGCAAAGATAACCGGAATATGTGGACGAATAATGCCTGCTTTTTCAAAAGCAATTTTTTCGATAGTATCGCCTAACCAGTCTGTGTGATCTAGGCCAATATTAGTAATCACTGCAACATCGGGATCAATCACATTGACGACATCTAAACGCCCGCCCAAACCGACTTCGAGCACCCATACATCACATTGTTGTTGTTTAAAAATAACAAAAGCAGCCAAAGTGGTTGCTTCAAAAAAAGATAAGCTTAAATCACAATCGCGACGAGCCTGATCGACTTGAACAAAAGCATCAATCAGACTTTGATCATCGACTTCAACTCCACCTAGTTTAACTCGCTCATTAAAGCGATAGATATGCGGTGACTGATATAACCCAACTTTATAACCCTGTGCGTTTAATATCGCAGCCAGTGTGGTTGTGGTTGAGCCTTTACCATTCGTTCCGGCTACTGTAAAAACTTTAGCATTAGGCTGAGTTACACCCAGCTTTTCTGCAACAGGAATTACACGTTCCAGACCAAGATCTATCCCTGTAACGTGAACATGGCTCCAATAATTGAGCCATGTATCTAAAGAGTCTATTGAAAGTGGAGCTTGTTGGTTCAAGGTAAGTTCATCAATTTCGATACAAGTCGAGATACAGTATCACGTAAAGCATGACGATGAACAATCTGATCGATTACACCATGATCAAGCAAATATTCAGCACGTTGGAACGGTTCTTCAAGAGTTTCACGTACAGTCTGCTCAATTACACGCTTACCAGCAAAGCCAATCATTGCTTTAGGTTCAGCAATATGAATATCACCCAACATTGCTAAAGAAGCTGTTACACCACCATACACAGGATGTGTTAACACGACGATATATGGTAAGCCAGCATCTTTTAATTTTTGAATCGCAGCAGAAGTACGCGCCATTTGCATAAGCGACAACATACCTTCTTGCATACGCGCGCCGCCAGAAGCTGCGAAACAGATTAATGGCTGACGTTTTTCAATTGCAAGCTCGGCAGCCTTTACAAAACGATCACCTACAACTGTACCCATTGAGCCGCCCATAAAGTCGAACTCAAAAGCACATGCAATCATATCTACGCCATTTAAGTTACCTTGCATGGCAATTAACGCTTCCGTTTCACCAGTTTTGCTTTGCGCTTCACGCATACGATCTGGATACGGTTTAGAGTCAACAAACTTTAATGGATCTTTTGCAGTAAATTCTTGACCCAATTCAGTTACAACATTATCGAAGAACCAGTTCAAGCGGTCACGAGCTTTCATTCGTAAGTGTTCGTCACATTGCGGACAAACATATGCATTGAAAGAAATTGCTGTACGTGTCACTAGTGCATGACATTCAGGACATTCAATCGTTGGCTCAGTAAATGTTGCTTTGAGAATTTGTTGCTCATCTGCGACTTCAATACCTGGAACCGGACGTTTTGTCCATGGTGTCGAAGGGCTAAGAACTTTCCCTGGTTTCACTTCTTGATTCATACTAACTCATCGAGCGCTGCTCGAAGCTCCTTGACTTTACTCACCGTCTGTTCAACAGCGTCATCCGCTGCCAACGTTGCAAAATTTTTAACGAAAGCACTACCTACAATCACGGCATCAGCAACATTACCCATTGCTTTTGCTGAAGCGGCATCACTAATACCAAAACCAACACCCACTGGAATATTAGTGGCATTTTTGATTTTTTGAATACGCGCAGCAGCTTCTGCCGTATCAAGTGTTGCTGCTCCAGTTACACCCTTAAGTGAAACGTAGTAAATAAAACCACTTGCCTGATTTGTCACATGTTGAATGCGTTGATCTGTAGAAGTTGGTGCAAGTAAGAAAATTTGGTCCATATCATGTTGTTTCAACACAGCACCAAATTCTTTTGACTCTTCTGGTGGTAAATCCACAAGTAATAAGCCATCTACACCACATTGTTTCGCATGAGAAACAAACTTCTCGTAACCAATCACTTCAACCGGATTCAGATAACCCATTAAAACAACAGGTGTTTCCTGATCCTGCTCACGGAACTCTTTTACCATGTTGAGTGCATCCAACGTGTTAGTCCCTGCTGCAAGCGCACGTTCAGCTGCAAGCGCAATTACCGGACCATCAGCCATTGGATCTGAAAATGGTAAACCAAGCTCAATGACATCTACTCCTGCCTCAACCATTTTATGCAGTAACGGAACCGTTACTTGTGGCTGTGGATCACCCGCCATAACATAAGATACAAGCGCTTTACGTTGTTGGGACTTAAGCTTTTCAAAACGGGTGGCAAGACGTGACATAGGGTTGTGCTTTCCTTGAATTATTTAAAATTGAGGAGTTGTTTGTAGAAATACAAGAACATCGCATTTTAACGCTATTTTTTGTCCATTGAACAGGTCTAACGTTATGGCGATATTCGATTGTATGATTCATACAACCCATGGTGTACATTTATCAATATTTTGAAACTTTTCTCAATGATCAAAGCTTCCTATTTTCGAGCCATTATTAGATTGCTTCCCGATCAAAAAACAATCACGCAAAACTTATTTCTCAATATTTTTATTGGCGAGTTGTAATTCCTTTTTCCGCGTGAGTAAAGTTTGTCCTGTCAAATTTTTATGAGCCCGTGCAAGTGCCGACTGATCCGAATATCCCAACTGTTCAGCAATTGTGGTGAGGCTTTCATTTTGGTGAAGTAATATTTCACAGCGTTTCATGCGTTCAGTATCTAAAATTAATTTAAATGAAGTATTTAATGACTGTAATTGACGCTGCAAGCTTCGTACTGAAATATTCAACTCAATAGCAATATCCTCTATTTTAGGGGCTTGTTGCTTGTGTTTGAAATATTCATGAACAATCCAATGTATTTGCTGGGCTAAATCTGTATGTATTTTCCGTTGAGCCAATGCCTCTTCTGCTTGTTTCACTAAAAGTTGCATTAAGCTGGGGTCTGCGTGCCGAGGGCGAACATTCAATCCCTCACTTGCAAAAGTTAATGCATAGTAAGGTTGTTCAAATGACAATTTGCATTGAAAGAAACGCTGATAGTGAACTAAGGGACCACGTGAGCGGTGCACAAACTCCACATGCTGCAAGAGAAAATCATGGAAAGGGGCAATTTGTTTAGCAAGCTGCACCATAGCAGCTAAAGTCAGTTCACAAAGTATGATATTACTGGCATCAACTAGCGGCCAATACAAACGAATATTAGAAGCATCTTGTTCAACTTGCATAGGTACGACTTGCTCACCGTCAATCACGAGACGATGAAATTTCATGACATATTCAAGAACCTCTGCGAAGCTTCCACTTCGAGAAGCCATATATCCCAGTACACCAAAATTGGCAGGTGTAATACAAGTTGCCATTTCTAGGGCTAAATTAGAAACTTGTAGACGAGACTCTGTCAGTTCTAAAAGTTCAAGAAAAAAGTTTAAAGAAGATTGAGCATCAATAGATGAAGCTAAAATATTTTGAACTTGACGGGCCTGAACATCTGTAAGGTTTAATGCCTGCCAATCGATTCCTTTTTCTTTTAAATAAGTATTCCACAGATAAAAGTAGCCATTTGAAATCGTAAAATCCTGCATGGCTCATCCTTTTTTTAATGCCATCTTGTCGTAAACTGTATAAAAATTGGCAATAACTGTCAAAACAAAGCCGACTATTAGCGACATACTGATAAACATGTTAGATGCGAGAAATAAAAATATGAACGCACATGTTTCTTATCAGGTCGAGCCAGTAGTTCGTAAAGATCTAGATTTTCATTTAAACGAAGCGCCTCGCTTTTGGTTTAATAACGATCCTTTTCTGACTCGCATGTTTGATGCACTCAGCTTAACCTTTCCGGATGGAGAGCGTTATTTTATTGAATGTGTCCGTATGTTCCGAGACAAAATTGATGATCCCGAGCTACAAAAACGGGTTGCGGACTTTATTAAACAAGAAGCTCAACACGGTATTGCTCATGACAAAATGAATCAGCTCATGAAAGAGCAAGGCATGCCTGTTGACCAGTTCACAGCCACACTTAAAAGAATTTTTCGTTTTGAACTCACTAAACGCTCACCTCAATACAATATTGCGATGACGGCGGCAGCTGAACATTTAACAGCACTAATGGCAGAAACGTTTTATAGCAATAAAAAAACTTTGGAAAATGCACATCCTTATGTTCGTGCATTATTTGCATGGCATGCCATTGAAGAAATGGAACATCGAGATGTGGCATTTGATGTTATGAGACAGGTGGGCGAAGTTCCAGAGTCGACTCGTCGTTTTGTATTGGTTCTGACGACAGTACTCATGTTTGGTTTTACACTCTATAGAACCAACATTATGTTGAAATGCGATGGCTTTAGTCCAAGAGAAAGGCTCTTGATGAACCTTAAAGGTTTACCTTGGTTCTTTGGCAAAAATGGCACATTAACCGCTATGAAAAACCAATATTTAGATTGGTTTAAAAAAGATTTTCATCCAAGTCAGCATCCAGTCATTCGTCAATATCCTGTTTGGATTGAAACACTCGAAAAGACAAATGATCCTATTGCAGCTGGTGAGGCATTCTGGCAAGCAGGCTTATAACCTGCTTGTTACCATTTTGCATAATGCTGTTCTAGTAAACCGTATTGCTCATTGCAATTGATGATATCGGTTGCCTCATGCTCAATCGTGCCGCTAATTTTAGCTTGCCACTGGTTGAACTGGCTACCAATCATTCTTAAGTTTATATTTTCATATCGGCACCAACCAATATGTACTTGTAGATTAAGCTTGTGATCTAAAGAGCTAATTTGCCAAAGCTCATCATTTACTTTTTCAAATAAAACATCAGTTAGTGGAAATAAAACGCCGTTAATCCATAAGCAGTTTTCATTACCAAAACTTTCATTAACACCAGAAGCCAGATTTAGTCCTATACGACGCCCTTGCTCATCCCAGAAATTACATGAAAGCCAGAACCAAGCTGTTTCAGGTCGCAAAAAACCGCAGGTATCATCTAAAGAGGCAAATGTCTTTTCATCAAATTGTACGACTTGGTTTTGCTTATTAATAAACATCCCTTCTACACCCAGCGTGGTCTGCTTTTGGGTATAAGTCCAACCATTGATGCCAGTTGGTGTACACAAACTTAATATATCGGTCCCAGCACAAAAAATACGAGCGCTAAGTTGAATCTCACCATATTTGGTCACTCGAATGTATCGCACACCATTAGCATGCTGGATATCAAACTGATAAGGCGATTTAGAAAAATAGCTTTGATTAAACAATGGCTGTTCATCGAGATAGGTTTTATGCCCTAAAGGCTGAATCGCATTCCACTCGATGACTTGCTCTGTTTCATGGTCATAAATATAGAAAAAGCCATGCCCGACCCAGCCGATATCTGCAATTGCCAGACCAATACTATAGTGTTTATGTTGAATGCCGCAGAATTTAAATTTTTTATATTTTAATTGTTTACGCCAGCCTTTAAGGACCTTACCGTAAGGGGTTTTATAAATATAATGTTGTACGTGAATGGTTGACGGTACAGATTCAAAACGCCCGTAGCGAGGCTGTCCATTTTCTTGAATTAAATCCATTTACCCACTTCCATATGAATATTAGATTTCAAATGACCTATACCACGGTCAAATACGTATTTTCCCAAATTGTTTCAGCAAAATCGCCTTTTATTAAATGAATATAGCGCCCTGCTACACAATCTATTGCTAAGCAGTCATCAATATCAATGACTCGATCTGTATGTGCTTTTTGCCACTGCCGATCTATAAATTGTTTACCTAATTGTTTGGCAGCTACCGCATTCGGTGCAACCACAAACTCATAACGGTGAAGTTCACCGAATTCACTTGCATTATATCCGCCCAGATTAATTAAATATAATTTTAAATCATCTGGTTGTGGAGCAGCATCTGTAAAATGAATTTGATAATTTTGCCCTTGAGAGCTAACTCCTGAGAGCTTGGCCCAAGCATCAATATGCAATCCTTGAGCCTCACCAAACCAAGCCTGTTTAAGTTGAGGATAAACTTCTTCCAAAGTATCTCCTACAGCCATGACTACATCATGAACTTCTGTATTAGCGCGTGCATGACGCCCGCCTAACATCACCATAAACAAACTTGGCATTGTATCCTCTTACATCTCGACCATTTCTACGCCATCAATACGTGCAACTGTCATTAAATCTTTATCACCACGACCTGAAACAGTCGCAATAATAATCTGATCTTTAGACATCGTTGGTGCAAGCTTAGAGACATAGGCCATCGCATGCGAGCTTTCAAGTGCAGGAATAATCCCTTCGATTTTAGTTAAGTCGCGGAAACCTTGTAGAGCTTCTGTATCATTAATCGGCACGTACTCTACACGCTTCATATCTTTCAAGAAGCTATGTTCAGGGCCAACACCCGGATAATCAAGGCCCGCCGAGATACTATGTGTCTCAATAATCTGGCCTTGTTCATCACTCATCAAGTAAGTACGATTACCATGTAATACACCCACATGACCTGCATTTAACGGCGCAGAGTGTTTACCAGTTTCAATCCCAAAACCAGCTGCTTCAACACCATACATTTTTACGTTGGCATCGTTTAAAAACGGATAGAACAAGCCCATTGCATTTGAACCACCACCTACACAGGCAACTAATGCATCTGGTAAGCGACCTGCTTGTTCCAAAATCTGTTTACGCGCTTCACGACCAATAATTGACTGGAAGTCACGAACCAATTGAGGATATGGATGCGGGCCTGCAACTGTACCAATCACATAGTAGGTCGTATCAACATTAGTTACCCAGTCACGCATCGCTTCATTCATGGCATCTTTCAGCGTTTTAGAACCACTTTGTACAGGAACAACTGTAGCGCCCAACAAACGCATACGGTAAACGTTCATCGCTTGACGCTTAACGTCTTCAGCACCCATATAAACAACACATTCAAGACCTAAACGTGCTGCAATTGTTGCTGTTGCTACACCATGCTGCCCAGCACCAGTTTCGGCAATAATACGTTTTTTACCAGAAAGCTTTGCCAATAACGCCTGACCAATCGTATTGTTTACCTTGTGTGAGCCTGTATGGTTCAAGTCTTCACGTTTAAGGTAAATTTGCGCACCACCTAACTCTTTTGACCATCGCTCAGCATAATAAAGTGGACTAGGACGACCTACATAGTAGGCGAGGTCACGGTCGAATTCTGCCAAAAACTGTTCATCATTTTTCATGCGGGAATAGAGATTTTCTAAATCTTCTAATGCCGCCATTAGAGTTTCTGACACAAAACGTCCGCCATGGATACCGAAATGCCCTGCAGCATCTGGGTACTGTGTATAGTCAATCACATTGTTTTGCTGATCCACGTTGGACTCCTTGCATAAATCGTTCAATGAGTTGTTGGTCTTTTATACCTTTTGCGGACTCTACGCCTCCGCTCACATCTACTGCAAAAGCACCGGTAGTATGAATAGCGTCTATGACATTGTCAGGGGTTAAACCACCTGCCAAGATTAAAGGAATATCAAGTTTTGGGAATTTAGACCAGTTAAACTGATGTCCTGTGCCCCCTTTGAGCTCAGGATGCCACGCATCGAGCAATACAGCACTGGCACCAGCTGCCTGATATTTTTGAATTTCAGTAACTACATCCAGATCAGGTTTCACCTGAATCGCTTTATACCAGCGACGTTTACAATGACGAGCAATTTCCTGACATTGTTCTGGAGTTTCATCGCCATGTAGTTGTAATACATCTAGGGGAACACAATCAAGTACATCCTGAATTTCAGTAGCACTCGCATTTACAAACAAACCTACCATTTGTACATAAGGTGGAATTACTTTTGCTAATTCTTGGGCCTGTTCAACTGTTACATGTCTTGGGCTTGGCGGAAAAAAAACAAAACCAATCGCATCTGCTCCAGCAGCAACAACTGCCTGAACATCTTGAGTGCGAGTAATTCCACAGATTTTTGCTCGTGTACGTTTTTGGTTTGATTGGCTCATGATCTGCCTAAACTACAACCATTTCTTAAAATAAGCGCCATTGTAATGCAATTTTTGTCCCTTGCGTAAAAGTTCTCTGGGAATTGCTCCAAATGACATTGTATGAAGTAAATCGCCACTTTATACTGCGTAAAATTGGAAGCAAGTGTAAGCAATTCATGCTTTAGGGAAGCTGGTGAAAGTCCGGCACTGCCCCCGCAACGGTAACAATGTAAAGCATATTTTTTAAGTCGTTCTCGACTTACGCCACTGCAGTAATGTGGGAAGGTGAATATGTCCATAAATTAAATATGGCGCTGAAGTCCGGAGACCTACTTGTTTCATCTATCTACCCGATCATTCACGTGGGGTGAATGTATGGAGCATGTTATGTCTAAGTCTTTTCAACCTACTCGTCTGGTAGGGGCTATCGCTATTGCGATGGGGTTTTCACCTGTTATTTTTGCTGAAGATACAACGAATGCAACTCAGCTTGATCCAATTGTAGTGACTGCCTCAAAAAGTGCTGAAAAAGCAAGTGAAGTTCCGGCACGTATTTCAGTGATTGATGAAAGAACAATAGAACAGAATCCAATTGCAGATTTGCCCTCGCTATTAAGAAAAGAAGCTGGCTTAACTATTCATCAAACAGGTGGTTATGGCCAAACAGCCTCTGTGTTTATTCGAGGAGCTAGTGCTGGACACACTCTATTTTTACAAGACGGTATGCGCTCAAATACTGCGACTGTAGCTGGTCAAAATATTCACTTATTTGATACAACCGATATTAAGCAAATTGAAATATTACGAGGGCCTGCTTCAGTTCAATATGGTACTGATGCTATTGGCGGTGTAATTCAATTAATTTCAAAAACTCCTACACAAAATAAAATCTTTACGACGATCGAAGCTGGTGAGAAGAATACCTATAAATCTATTTTAGGTATAGATTTAGCCCAAGATGGTTATTATGCTCAAATTCGTGGTCAACGTTTTGAAACAGATGGTGATCAAATCATTAGCAATGACAATCGCAAAGCTGGTTTTGATCAAAAAGGGTATTCAGCTAAAGTCGGCGTTGAAAAAGAGCAATATGCTTTATCAGCTGAAATCAAAGAAAATAAAGGTACTGGAGACTTTTTTTCTTATGGTGCAGCGCAAGCCTATGATTTTACTAACCGCTTATATAATATTAACGCCCGCCTTAATTTAACTAACAATATTATTTGGAATACTCGTCTTTCTCAATTTGAAGACCAATATAATTTAATAAAAGCAGCGTATCCGTCAATTGTAAATACAAAGCAACAAGAGGTAGATTCAAATATTAAATGGCAATTTACACCAAGCCAAAATATATTATTTGGTGTAGAACATAATAAAACAACTGCAGAGAAAGTAGTTGCTTATAGTGGCGATACAGGATTTGATAATTCTAATAAGACGACTGGCTACTATTTACAACATCAATATCAACATGATGGCATTAATACCCAAGCAGGTATTCGTGTAGAAGATAATGACCAATTTGGTACACATACAGTTGGACAACTTGCGGGGCGTCTCCTTGTAACACCAACCACAAGTGTATATGCAAATATTGGTACAGCTTTCCGTGCACCAGTTGTAGGACAAATTATTACGGAACCAGCTTGGTGGGGAGGAAATCCAGATTTAAAACCAGAAGAAAGTGTGTCATACGAACTTGGATTTGATCAAAAACTAAATCACGGCTTAAGTGTATATGGTTCGGTTTATCAAACTAAGGTTGATAACTTGATGGTATCTTCTGCTGCAACAAATTTCGTATTTTATAATATTGATAAAGCAACCTTAACTGGGGCTGAGTTAGGTTTAAAATGGTCACTAGATAACTGGTTTATCAATGCTGAATATGCTTACATTCAACCTAAGAATGATGAAACTGATCAAGATGCGCCAAATCGCCCACGTCAAAACTTCAATATGAATATTGGCTGGGATAATGGTGTATATGGCTTCAACACTGCTTTTGTTGCAAAAGGCAAAGCAAAAGATATACAAGATGTTCCAGGCTATACTACTCTTGACTTTAATGCTTATTGGCAAATGAACCCAAATGTCAAAATCTTTACTAATATCCAAAATTTATATGATACAGACTATAAGACTGCATGGAATAAAGAAGTTGGTTCATACTATATTGCCAGTGGCCGCCTTGCGTCAGCTGGTGTGACCTTAAGCTACTAAGTAAAACTTTATTATAAAAATATTTTCTTAACTCCAGTTTCGGGGTAATGTTCTGACCGACATTATCCCTTTTTTATGTTCAGGATATCCATCATGGGACACCGTTTAAGCAAAATCTATACACGCACAGGCGACTCAGGTACAACAGGTTTAGGCGATGGTTCTCGTGTTGCCAAGGATGATTTACGAATTACAGCACTTGGTGATGTTGATGAACTCAACGCCATTATTGGGGTACTTCGTGCTCAAATCACAGATAGCCAAGTAAATGATAAGGCTGATTGGGATAAAAGCTTAAGTCTGATTCAACATTGGCTTTTTGATTTAGGTGGAGAGGTTTGTATTCCAAACTACAACCTACTCCAGCCCGTTTGTATTGAATTTCTTGAAAAAGAAATTGACCGTATGAATGAAGACTTACCGATGCTTAAGGAGTTTATTCTACCGTCTGGTTCTTTATCTTGTAGCTATGCTCATCAAGCTCGTGCCGTTTGTCGTCGTGCAGAGCGATCACTCATGTCGGTGCAAACTCGTGATCAAAATATTCAAGCTACAGCGCTCCAACTTTTAAACCGTCTATCTGATTGGCTATTTGTCGCATCGCGTGCTTTACAGCGTGCCGAAGGCGGACAAGAAGTACTTTGGCAAAAAAATATTAATGAGATTATTTAAAAATAGATTAGATTAAACATGGTCTCTGCTCTTTTTAAAGAGACCATAATCAAAAGATTTCATAGAAGAAAATTATGCGCATTATTGGTCACCGTGGTGCACGCCGAGAAGCTCCTGAAAACACGTTAGGTGGGTTTCAGCACATAAAAGACTTAGGTATTCGTGGTGTCGAATTTGATATTCGTCAGCTTCAAGACCAAGAGTTAGTTGTTATTCATGATGACAATTTTTTACGTACAGCTGGAGTCGATCAAGTTGTAGAGCAGTCGACTTTGGCTCAAGCGTTGTCATTTGATCATCGTCAAAGCTGGCCCAATTGGCCAACTTCTGAACCAACACCGACCCTTACAACTGTTTTAAACTTACTTGATAATTTCGATCATATTGAAGTTGAAGTTAAAGCCGTAAGAGATATGGCGTTAGCCGAACAACTCATTCAAAAGCTTGAGACGGAATTACAGGGCTTTGAGAAAGTCGTAACCATCACAAGTTTTGATCTTCAAATTCTAACTGCTTTACGCGATATAAACTCTCAATTTAAACGCGGATTGTTAGTTGAACTTCCGGTTGGCGCAACAGCGATTGAACTCGCGCATCAATATGGTTGCGGTCATATTGGTTGGCATGATCAGTTGGCAACAGATGAAATGATCCAACTATCACATCAAGCTGGTTTGAACATTAGTGTCTGGACAGTCAATGATGTAGAAAGAGCAAAAAGACTACGTGATTTAGAAATTCAGGGCTTAATTACAGATATTCCAACTACGATGTTACAAGCCCTGTAAATATAAAAAAGGTGGTAAAAACCACCTTTTATTTCTTTTGTGCCTGAATGAGGCGCTGACCACTTTGGTCAAGTAGATATAGCGTATTACCTACGAGTTGGAAGCGTTGGATACGTTGCAAAGCATCTACCAGCTCTGCTTCTTGAGCCAAAGCACCATCACAGCTTGAATGACCTGCATTTACTTGCATATCAAGTTTTTGCTGGCTGAAATTAAATGTATAACGGCCAAAAACAGCATTACAGCCAGTATGGCCCGATACTGTTTTGACTGCTGAGTTCAGTGAAAGAGTTGGCCATTGGTTAAAGAATTTTGCCTTATGACCACTGATCTGAGTGATCTGCCAATCAATATCTTGAATGCCATCCGGACTCACTCTCTTTTTTACAACAGGTGCTTGAGTCTGATGAACTGTTCTTTTTGTTTGAACTTTTTTCGTAGTTTGTTCGGGTGCACTTTGACATGCGGCTAATACAAGACTGATTGTGACCAAGACACACTTCAATGATAATTTTCTTGAAATATCAATGCTGTTCTTTTTTTTCAATCGTTGTACGTTCATTAAACAACTTCTCCTGCTTGAAAAACTCTTTGACATAGTTTAATTCTGTTACGGTTCTTTCAATACATCTGTACAATAATGCTAGTGATTCTCACTAAGCACGTGCTAATATGAAGGATAGAATAGCAATATATCTTGATGATTGGTTTTGCTATGTCGTTTTGTCTTTGTACCTTGTTTCACAAGGATTCTAGGAGCGCTGCCGGATATGACTTCCGCCCCACTCAAAGCCCCAATTAACTGGACCGCTAGCATTACCTTAATTGGTTTACCAATTCTTGCCGCAATCATAATCCCGATTTATGCGTATTATTATGATTTTAGTGTAAGCGCATGGGTAAGCTTATTTTTTCTTTTAGCTCTAAGTAGTATGGGGATTACTGCTGGTTACCATCGCCTTTGGGCTCACCGAGCTTATGAAGCGTCGTTACCGCTTAAAATTCTTTTAATGATCGGTGGAACATTTGCCGTGCAAAATAGTATTTTGTTCTGGGCATCTGGTCACCGTACTCACCATCGACATGTTGATGATGTTGATGAAGATCCGTATTCGATTGAGCGTGGTTTTTGGTATGCCCATATGGGTTGGATGATCCGCGATCATTCACCATCTGAGCCAGACTTTAAAAATGCACCAGACCTACTCAATGATAAATTGGTCATGTTCCAGCATAAATATTACGCACTACTTGTAGTCGCAGTTCATGTTGGTATTTTAGGTTTAATTGGTTGGGCAACAGGTGATCTATGGGGTGTAGTCCTCCTAGGTGGTCTCTTACGTTTAATCATTAGCCATCAAGTTACATTCTTTATTAACTCGCTTTGCCATATGTTTGGTAAACGTCCTTATACAGACGAAAACTCAGCACGTGATAATTTCTGGTTAGCCATTGCCACTTGGGGCGAGGGTTACCACAACTATCACCATATCTTCCAATACGACTATCGTAATGGTGTGAAATGGTGGCAATATGATCCAACAAAATGGTTGATCTGGTCATGTTCTAAAATTGGTTTAGCTAAAAATTTACGTCGTATTCCAAGCTTTAATATTAAAAAAGCAGAACTGGCGATGAAATTTAAATACGCTGAACAAGACCTCGCTATTTATGGTCATGATGTAAATGCAGACATTACTCAAATGAAGCAACGTATTGCACAAGAGTACGAAGCATTTACACACACCTTAAATGATTGGGCAAAACTTAAAGAACAAGAGTTACAAGCTAAAAAAGCAGCAATGGCTGAAAAGATTCATAGAATGGATCATAAGCTTAAAGTTGATTTTCAATTGCTTGAACACCGTTTAAGTCATCACCGCGAATGCTTAGAAACACTTATGCGTAGTGTTAAAAAGAATACCAATGTGGTGTCAGACTAAAATAAATTCTGATCTAAAATAGCTCTTTCGGGAGCTATTTTTATGCCTGCTTTTTAACTGTGTTATAGTGAAATCCGCTCTCTCTATTTTGCTAAGCCTATGCAGTTTAATCCGCTCTACCCTTCACTTCCGTCTAAATTATTTCATGTTCAGCAGCCATCACCTTTACGTGGTGCAAAAGCAGGACATTTTAACAGTGCTTTGGCTGATGAACTGCAATGGTCAGAAGACGATAAAAATGCATGGGTTGATATCTGTAGTGGACAGCGTACATTCCCTGAATTTCCGTCTCTTGCGATGGTCTATGCGGGCCACCAATTCGGACAATGGGCAGGACAACTCGGCGATGGACGTGGCTTACTGATTGCGCAAATACTCAGTACAAAGGGCCAAACCATCGACCTTCATCTCAAAGGTGCAGGTCCTACGCCTTATTCAAGAATGGGAGATGGGCGAGCAGTATTACGTTCTGTGGTCCGTGAATATTTAGCAGGACATGCTCTAAATGCTTTAGGCGTCGCATCTAGTCATGCAGTCGGTTTTACAACCTCGACCCAAGGTGTACAGCGTGAAAAACTAGAGTTAGGCGCAATGCTACTTAGAACATCTGAATGTCATATTCGTTTAGGACACTTCGAATGGATTAATCAATATGCGCCTGAATTGCTATCAGAATTCACTCAAAAATGTATTGAATGGCATTATCCAGAATGCTTAGAAACTGAAAATCCAATTTTATCCTTTGCAAAAAAGGTAGTTGAACGTACTGCAATTATGATTGCGAAATGGCAATTGGTTGGGTTTGCTCACGGCGTGATGAATACCGATAACTTAAATATTACAGGTTCAACACTCGATTTTGGTCCATATGGCTTTATGGAGCGTTTTCGCCCGAACTGGATCAACAACCATTCCGATTATCAAGGTCGTTATACTTACCAAAATCAACCAAGTATAGGCCATTGGAACTTATGGACGTGGCTAAACAACTTAATTCCTCTCGCTGAACCTGAACAAAAAGATGAGTTTAAAGAAGAGTTAGCACGTTGCTTAGAACAATTTGAACCAATCTTTTTAGAACACTATGGACAAGGTTTATGTCAAAAAATGGGACTTCCCCATTTCCACAAAGACAGCCTTGATTGTAGTTTTGCATTTTTAAGAATCTTACAAACTGAACAACTCGATTACACTCAAAGTTTTATTCGTCTTCAAAATAAAGAATACAAAGCTTTACGAGATGATTGTCTTGATATTCGACAGTTTGATGAGTTTCTTAGCCAATATGAAAGCATTCGTGAACGTCAAGATATTGATGAGCTGGATGCGAATATGCAAAAAGCAAATCCGATTTATATTTTACGGAATCACATGGCTCAGCGTGCTATTGAAGCAGCGGAAAGAGATGATTTTAGCGAAGTAGATCGTTTATTTAAGCTGCTTGATCAGCCATATACAAGACAACCAGAGCTTGAGCAACCACAAGACTTAGGGCCATTACCAAATGATGTTCCAGATGTAGCAGTGAGCTGTTCATCTTAATATTAAAAAACTAAAACTCTCTTAAGTTAATTTGAGACACTTAAGAGAGTTCATTGAGTATAAAAAATAATATATGAAAATTAGCCCCTTAATTATTTGCACACTTCTTATCATTCCACTGGGAATCGCTTTTTATAATTATGAAAAATATTTACCGACTTTTACGTCAAGCCATCAAGCCCTCTCAAATGAAGAGATCCAAGAAATAATCAAGACCAAGCCTGTTACCTCAATTGAAGTGTTTAAAAACCAACGCCTACTTCTGCTCAAGAGTAATCAGGACGTGATTCGGCAATATCCGATTCGCCTCGGCTTTAATCCTAAAGGACATAAACATTTTGAAAATGACGGTAAAACACCTGAAGGGATTTATTCTATAGATTGGCGAAACTCACAAAGTGCTTACTATAAATCTTTGCATATTTCGTATCCCGATGCGAAAGATATTGCTTATGCCAAGCAACATAATCAACCAACGGGAGGAGATATCATGATTCATGGATCTGTTCCGAAATCATTACTCTCGATGCCTTTTAGCTCGACTTATATGCCCCATAAGGATTGGACGTTAGGGTGTATCGCGGTTAGAAATGTAGATATAGATGAAATTTGGCAATTAGTCCCCAATCATACCAAGATTATAATTTATCCATAAAATCTTTAAAACTATCCACATTTTCTGTGGATAACATTGTGGTTATCCACAGAATAACTTTTATAAAGACTTACTCTTCAGGATATTCGAAGCGATAACCTACACCATAAACGGCTTGAATCCACTCATGGCGGTTACCAGTTTCAGCCGCTTCACTAATTTTTCGGCGCAAGTTTTTAATATGGCTGTCAATCACACGATCGGCAACATCAAAGCTGTCTGGATTAATATGATCCAATAATTGTGCACGTGAGTAAACTTGCCCCACATGCTCTAAAAATAGCTCAAGTAAGCGAAATTCGGTTGGCGTTAAGCTCAACGATTTTTGTTGATACCAAATTCTTTGTTGTGCTTTATCAATTCGGAAAGAATCATTTTGCTCAGGCTCTGCCTTACGCTCTAAACGACGTAAAACAGCTTGTACACGAGCCACCAACTCTTTTGGGCTAAATGGTTTACATACGTAATCATCAGCGCCCATGTTAAGACCTAATACTCGGTCAATTTCTTCGGTACGGGCAGTGACCATAATAATCGGTAAATCTGACTGTTCACGAACTTTACGGCAAATCGTTAAACCATCCATTCGTGGAACCATTAAGTCCAGAATCATTAAATTAGGTTTACGTTGCTGGAAACTCGCATAGGCATCTTGACCATCATGAAACATACTTACTTCAAAACCGGCAGCTTCAAGATAATCACGCACCAAATGCGCCAATTCGACTTCATCTTCAACCAACATCACATGTTTCATGAGATATTTTTCCTTTTATATTTAACTCTGCTTTTTAAAAGTAAGTACACAACGTAAACCACCTAATGGTGAATGTTCAAAACTGAGTGTACCACCAAGCGCCTGCGCAATCTTACAAGACAAAGCTAAGCCCAGCCCTGTTCCACCTGTACTACGCGTACGCGAATCATCTACGCGATAGAAACGTTCACCCAAACGGGATAACTGCTCATCACTTAAACCATAAGGACTATCATCGACATATAACGTCCACTCTTGAGGAGTCTGACTTGTATGAATATGAATTTTGCCACCTGTTTCTGTGTAACGAATACTATTACTAATTAAATTAACAATAATCTGTTTAAACCGATCACGGTCTAATAATAGCGGAGAACTTGTTCCTTCAACTTGAATTTCGAGACCAGCCTGCTCAAGTTTGGGTTTAAAGTTTTCAACTTCTTGTAATACCACTTCCCATGGATTTACAGAACTCAAATAACACTTAAGCTGCTGAGCATCTGCCTGCGCTAAGTCTGCAAGGTCTTGGGTCAATTTTTTCAAGCTTGAAACCTGACGCATCATTGCATCTAAATGTTCAGGTGTGGCTTTTCGAATCCCGTCTTGCATCGCTTCAATTTGTGCTTGTAATACAGCCAGCGGCGTTTTTAATTCATGAGAAGTATCAGCCACCCATTGACGTCGTGACTCTTCATGCTGATGTAAAATCTCTGCCAAATGGTTCAACTGGGTTGATAAATCACCTAGCTCATCATTTCGCTTAATGACCACTTGGTGTTGATAATTTCCTTTGGTTAATTCATTGGTTGCATTTAATAAACGCTGAATTGGTTTTTTAAAATAAGTTGCCATTAACAGCGCTGCAACTAAACTTGATAGTAAGGTCAAAGCATAGATTAAGAGTAAATAACGCTTTTGATTACTAAAGAAATTAATACTCAAAGCATCTTCTTTATCTAAAACAGGTTTTAAGCCTAAATATCCCACAACTTTATTATTTAAAATAATCGGGCGAAATGACATTTGATCTGAAGAAGGCGGTTCACCTACCACAAACTGGTGCTGTGCATCATATAGAGATAAACGGGAACTCAATCCTAAACGGTCTGGTAAAGCGATAAAACGTTTCTTCCCATTTTGGGTTTCAATATCTTTTAAGCTTCCCTTTTTTGATTTATTTTTATCATCACTTGGGCGAAATTGGTTTGCACTCAAAGGAAATCTTAGCCCTTCAAACGGTTGATACTGTGAAGGTAAATTTTGCTCGAGTGCTCTTAATTCCTCATCACTAAAAATAGTATTTTTATTTGTCGGTGCAACTTGCGGTGAAATATTGATGAGCGCGTGTTCATCAAAAGAATGCTGCTGTATGGCAATGTCATATTGGCGACGAAGCCACCACTGCGAGAGACGATCGTAGTCATCGGGAGCCGCGGTTCCTTCGATTTGTAAAATCTGTGCCTGAATCGCATTTCCCCAATCATGGTATACCGTATAAACATCACCTAGATTGGTTATAAGGCGGTCGAGCTTCTGCATTTCAACGTCGGCTACATATTTGGCAAAGTTCTTTTGCATTGTCCAGTGCAAAACGCTCAAGCTTGCAGTCGCAATAAGTAATGTAGTGAGCAAGACTGTCAAAAATAACCGTAATGCAATGGGAACACGTAGAACGTTCAAAAGCACTCTCTCATTTTTACCCTATATTTTGCATTGTAACCAACAACGAAAAGAAAAACTCTCCATTGTTTCTACATCTTTATTATCTAATCTTTAACCCATCAGTAAACACAACATTAAAGGGCTTTAGATATGAAAATGACGGCAAAAATTGCATTATTCAGTGCGGCAATTGTAACAATGGGAAGTTTGGCTGCGTGTCAATCGACAACTCAACCACCTAAACCAGAGCGTGGAATGATGCAAGATGGCCCTCGTGAGGGTCACCACCATATGAAGCACCGTGAGTTCACTCCGGAACAAAAAGCTGCATGGGAACAGCACCGCGCAGAACGCAAAGCACGTTTTGAACAAATCCAAAAAGCATGTGATGGTAAAGCCAATGGACAAACAGTAAATGTTCAAGTTGGAGATAAGACACTTGAAGGTACTTGTAACCTTCGTTTTGAACCAAAGCGCCCTCAACCAGCAGTTAACGCTCCTGCTCCTGCACCAGTTCAAGCAAAATAATTCTAAAATTATGAAACAAAAAGGCGCCTATAGGCGCCTTTTTGTTTATACATAACTGTTTACGATTTTGACTATTTGTATCATCTAAACTTCACTAAAAGTATTTACACTCAAAGCACTTAGCTAGTTTAAGCATTTTTTTCTTGACTTTGCAGTCACAAAGTAAAGGTCCTGAGGTGCTTGTGCAGTTATGCAAGTTGTTGCACGATGTAATAGTCCAAGGTGCCTTATGGCACATTCTCATAGATTAAGATTATAACTCTGGTTTCACCAGTATTGAGGAACCCGATATGCCACAATACAAAGCGCCCTTACGTGATATGCAATTTGTTTTGCATGAATTATTAAATGCTGAAGAACACTATGCAAAATTACCTGATTTCCAAGGTAACGTAAGCCGTGAATTGGTTGATCAATATTTAGAAGCTGCTGCTGACTTCTGTGAAAATGAACTTTCTCCTTTAAACCAAGTTGGCGACCGTGAAGGCTGTACTTGGAATGATGGCGTAGTCACTACTCCAACAGGTTTTAAAGAAGCTTATCAAAAATATATTGAACTTGGCTTTCCGTCTTTATCAGCAGAAGAACAATACGGTGGTCAGGCCTTACCTAACTCTTTAGGTATCGCAATTTCTGAAATGGTAGGTAGCTCTAACTGGGCATGGGGCATGTACCCAGGCTTGTCTCACGGAGCTGTACGTACATTAGAGCATCACGGTTCTGATGAACAAAAAAATACTTACTTACCAAACCTTGTTTCAGGTGTTTGGACGGGTACGATGTGCTTAACTGAGTCTCACGCAGGTTCAGATTTAGGTATTATCCGTACTAAAGCAGAACCAAATGCTGATGGTAGCTATGCAATCTCTGGCGAGAAAATCTTTATCTCTGCTGGTGAACATGACATGGCTGAGAACATCATCCATATCGTTCTTGCTCGCCTACCTGGCGCACCAAAAGGTACTAAAGGTATCTCATTATTCATCGTTCCTAAATTCAATGTAAATGCAGATGGAACTATTGGTGAACGTAATGCGGTACGTTGTGGTTCTATTGAACACAAAATGGGTATTCATGGTAACGCGACTTGTGTCATTAACTTTGACCAAGCTAAAGGTTACTTGATTGGACCTGAAAACCGTGGTTTGAACTGTATGTTCACCTTCATGAACACAGCACGTATTGGTACTGCTGTTCAAGGTTTAGCAGCGTCTGAATCATCTTTCCAAGGTGCGTTAACTTACGCGAAAGAACGTTTAGCAATGCGTTCACTTTCTGGTCCTAAAGCTCCAGAAAAAGAAGCAGATCCTATTATCGTTCACCCTGCTGTTCGTAACATGCTTTTAACTCAAAAAGCGTTTGCTGAAGGTGGTCGTGCTCTTGTTTACTTACTTGCTCAATACGCAGATATCGTTGAAAAAGGCGAAACTGAAGAAGAACGTAAGTTTGCTGACAACATCTTGTCTTTATTGACTCCAATTGCAAAAGCATTCTTAACTGAAACAGGTTCTGAATCTGCTAAGCACGGTGTACAAGTATTCGGTGGTCATGGCTTTATTTCTGAGCATGGCATGGAGCAAATCGTACGTGATACACGTATTGCTTGCTTATACGAAGGTACAACTGAAATTCAAGCACTTGATTTGTTAGGTCGTAAAGTATTGCAAACTCAAGGTGCAATGCTACGTGACTTCACTAAGATCATCCATAAATTCGTAGAAGCAAACAAAGACAACGCTGCTATGAAAGAATTTGTTGAACCGCTTGCGGCGCTTAACAAAGAATGGGGCGATCTTACTATGCAAATCGGTATGCGTGCGATGCAAAACCCAGATGAAGTCGGTGCTGCTGCTGTAGATTACCTATACTTCGCAGGTTATATCACTTTAGCTTACCTATGGGCTCGTATGGCGCTTGTAGCACAAGAGAAGTTGGCAGAAGGTACAACCGATGTTGACTTCTACAATGCGAAAGTAACCACTGCTCGTTTCTACTTCAAGAAAATCTTGCCACGTGTACGTTCTCACGTAGATGTGATCGCTGGTGGTCTAGATCCATTAATGTCATTAGACGCTGAACATTTCGCTTTCTAACCATAGTTAGTTGCGATATGCAATGTTAAAAAACAAAAAAGGACTGCTCAGTTTTGACGGTCCTTTTTTTATAAAATCAGTGATAAATTTAGACTTTAAATTCAATATCCATTTCGTTTTACAGGATATCTAGCACAGGCCAATGTGCACAAAAAAGGTGAACGATTATGCCAATTTACAATGCTCCTTTAGCTGATATGAAATTCATCTTAAATGATGTATTTAAAGCAGAACAATTTTGGCAGTCTAATGAGAAACTCGCTCATGTAGATGCTGCAACAGCTGAAGCAATTTTAGAAGAAATGGCTAAATTTGCTCAGAACGTGACTCATCCATTAAACCGTACCGGTGACGAAGAAGGCGCTCGCTATGAAAACGGCGAAGTATTCACACCAGCTGGTTTTAAAGATGCATTTCGTCAATATGCAGAAGGTGGTTGGATTGGCTTAGGTGCCGATGAAGAATGGGGCGGTCAAGGCATGCCAAAAATGCTCACCGTTCTTTCTGATGAAATGTTATTTGCGACTAACCCATCTTTCATGCTTTATCCGCTTCTTTCAGTAGGTGCTGGTATGGCTTTAAGCAGCTACGCATCTCAAGAACAAAAAGAAACTTATTTACCTAAGATTTATTCAGGTGAATGGTCAGGTACCATGTGCTTAACTGAGCCACATGCAGGTACTGACTTAGGTATTATCAAAACCAAAGCTGAACGTAATGAAGACGATACTTATAACATTACAGGTACTAAAATCTTCATCACTGGTGGTGACAACGATTTAGCAGAAAACATTATTCACTTAGTACTTGCTAAAACTCCAGATGCCCCTGCTGGTTCACGTGGTATCTCGTTATTTATCGTACCGAAATACCTTGTAAATGAAGATGGTTCTTTAGGCGACCGTAACCATGTTGGCCCAGGTTCAATTGAACATAAAATGGGTATCAAAGCATCTGCAACTTGTGTAATGAACTTTGATGGAGCTAAAGGTTACCTCGTTGGTAAAGAAAACGAAGGTCTTGCAGCAATGTTCGTTATGATGAACTACGAACGTTTATCCATGGGTATTCAAGGTTTAGGCGCATCTGAATTTGCATATCAAAATGCTGCTCAATACGCGACTGACCGTTTACAAGGTCGTAGTGCAGCTGGTGTTCAATCACCAAATAAACCTGCTGACAGCATTTTAGTGCATGGTGATGTACGTCGCATGTTGTTAAATGTACGTGCCAATAATGAAGCTTCTCGTGCATTTGCTGTATATGTAGGTCAACAACTCGATATCACTAAATTCTCAACTGATGCAGCAGCAGTGAAAAAAGCCAATGACCGCGTTGCGCTTTTAACTCCAATTGCAAAAGCTTACCTCACAGATACAGCATTCCAAGCAACTTTAGATGCTCAAATGGTATTTGGTGGTCACGGCTATATCCGTGAATGGGGTATGGAACAATGCATTCGTGACCTTCGTATTGCTCAAATCTACGAAGGAACCAACGGCGTTCAGTCTCAAGATTTAATTGGTCGTAAAACCATTAAATGTGGCGGTGCATTCATTGCTGAATACATCACCGAAATCCGTGACTTTGCAAATGACCTAGACACTGACTTGAACTTCATTAAAGATGCAACTTTAGATGCTGCAACTGAAATCGAAGCAATCACTCAGTTTATTATTGAGCAAGCTGCTGAAAATGTAGAGTTCCCGAACTCAGCTGCGGTTGATTATTTACATGCGGTTGGTTTACTCAGCTTCTCATACATGTTTGCGAAAATTGCTGCCGCTGCTAAAGATAAGTCTGGTGATTTCTATCAGAACAAACTTGCTTTAGCTCAGTACTTTGTTGAACGTATCTTGCCGGATATTGATGCGCGTATTGCTAAAATCAAAGCTGGTTCTGACTTAATTATGGGCTTTAGTGAAGATTACTTTACTAATCAAGCTTAATTAAATTTTTCTAAAAACGCCTGAATAATCAGGCGTTTTTTATTTTGTATTTACTATTTCCATTGGCACAAAATTTGTTTAATTTCTAAACATTACGAAGTGAACAAAAGATCTTACTATGCCTGATCCTAAAAAATATGAACGGATACTTGACCGTTTCGGACATTACGCCGTAGAAGCCTTCCATTATTTAGCCTTGTTTATTATCGGGTGTATGGTGGCATGGTCGGCAGCCAATACCGTTTTTGAAATTCTGACTGTCAAAAAGTACGCTTCAATTGATGATATTTTATTATTATTTATTTACTTAGAGCTTGGAGCAATGGTTGGAATTTACTTTAAAACCAACCATATGCCTGTACGTTTTCTTATTTATGTCGCGATTACGGCCTTAACCCGTCTACTCATTTCAGATATTCAACATGATCATAAAGCGGATATCGATCAAGTCATTATTACGGGCTCAATTTTGATTTTAGCTTTATCTATTTTAGTCGTTCGATTTGCTTCATGGCACTACCCATCAGTGATGAAAGAGAAACACGCAAAAACCTCAAATAATTTGAAAACCCCTCAACCGCAAGATGACGAGTTAGCATAAAAAAAGGCCTCAATATTGAGGCCTTTTTATTTTTACATTTACCGAACTCGGTAAATGTTGTGTCTTGAGTCTACTAATAAGTATTGGTTAGGGGTTTTAACCCAATGGTATCCACGTGGTGGCGCATATAAACGATGCGCTCTCCAGTCTGAAACATAATAGCGGCTATGGCGATATTGAGTAGGAATACGTTCACCACGTTTAAAAGCAACATAGTTACCATAATGCTTACCACGATCAGCATTTGACCAAACTGGCGCTCGGTGATCATTACGATAATCATGACGACGGTCATCACGATGCTCATATCGATCATAGTTTTTACCATGTTTATTGTCCCAACGATGACCTGAATCAGCCATCGCGGTAGCTGATATACCTAACATTAATGTCGAAAGTACAAGAACGATTGGCTTTTTCATGGCCTATTTCCTTTTAATCTTGATATGAAGCTAGATTAGAAGAGACTCAAGGAGAAACCATGAATAAAACCGCTTTGACTGCTAAACTTTGTAATGACTATAAAGAAAATATGAAGAATCTGTATCTGTGCTACCATTAGCATTTTTCAAACTAGGTCAATTGCTGTGTCTGAAATCAGTTTTGAGCGTCTTCATCAATTTTTTTGCAAAGTTCCAAGTGTACAAGAAGCCCGTATTATGGCTCATGGAGCAGATGGCGAACATGCTTGGTGGTTTAAGTTCAGTATTGATGTAGAACATCCGCTAGCATGGCAAACAGTTCAAGAACTAGGTCATGTTTTAAATTATCTATCGACGAATGAACGCCTACCCACATTATTCTTCCCTGTTTCACCACCACCTTACATGAATGGCGAAGCCAAAGATTTTTTATCATGGATTATTCAATGTAACCATCCTGAATTTTCTCCTGATGGGGTTTGTGATTGGCTTGAAGCGCGTTTGCCAAATCCTGTTGACGACGAGTCACAGTGGAAAATTAAAACGGATTTGAGTGAAATCGAAAAGTTAGATGATAAAGCGTTGGATCAATTGATTCCGCCAGCGCCTTAAATTATTTCAATGATGGGTAGGCTAAGTGATATAGCAATTAATATTTTCCAATATTCGCTTGTGCTAAATGTCATCCACAACCTGCCCGAAATTTATGAATATATTGCTTTTGCAATAAAATCGGTTAAATGAAGATATTGAACAGGTTTTGTGGATGACAAATGCCTTTGGTTACTTTGGGCAAAACCAAAGTAACGAATGAGCTCTAGTTTTAGGGTGAGACTAAGTAAGACTCCGTCGTGAACATATAGCCTCAACGTTTATATAAAAAAATAGAATTAGAAAGTCGATAATCCTGACCATTCCATAAAACGATAAATCCAATACTTCACTTTAGACTCATCTGCATACTTCGCATAGTCTACGCTCATCTGTCTACCTTGTAGGTTTGACCACGAGGTATTGAAGTAATCTTGCGCATCTTTAAAAACTTGATCTTGAACTTTGCCAATGACCAACATATCCGTTTCAAGGTTGTAATTTTTTAAATTACGGGCCGTAAAGTTGGCAGATCCTACGATCAACTCAGCGTGTTGGGCGTTATATTTCAAGATCATTTTGCTATGGTTCTGCTCGCCATGGGTATCACACCAACGGATTGGAATGCCCGCAGCGTGTAGCTCTGAAGCCACCTGACGGTTTGGAATACCATTCTTTTGTCGACCAAACGCATCTTTATTTGGATCGAGTAAAACACGAACAATAACACCACGTTCTTGGGCACTTTTTAGCGCTTTAATAATCTTACGTTCAGACAAATAGAACATACTTAAATCAAGATGTTCTTTAGGTTTAGCCGTATTAATTAATTTTAATACAGCTTCATAGATCGCCCCTTCAGTTAAAACCTGTACTTGCGGTTTCCTTACATCTTTTTCAAAGTCACCTAAAATGAGCGATGGAGAGCTACTACCTGACATTTGCGCAACAGCAGCTTCAGTTTGGAGCACATCAGCAGCTGTTGCCCCTGTTACAACCAACGCGACATTAGAGTGTCTAGAACTGCCATCGTGTGGATTTGCTGAGGTTACCAATGATTTCCAACCCGCATCGGTATCAACGACAACGGTTTTACGGTGATTGGCCTTAAAATTAAATAAGTTTAGATAGCTGCGCAGTGTAATTTTTTCATCACCGAATGGATTCGGTAACCAGCCCTTTTCAGGGTTATTGCCAATATTTTGACAGCAGATGTACCAGAACCCAGACCAAAACGGGTTAGAAGCTCGTAAAGGGGCTAAATTCGTTTCAATCACATCAACACCTGCCTGACGTAACTGACGGTAGTGTTCAGGGCTGATACCACCGTATACCGAGTTAATCGGGTCGGTAATCATAACGATCTGAATTTGGCGGTTCTGTCTTTTCTTACTTACTAATGCATCGGTTAGCTCTTGCATTAATGGTCTTTGCTTGAGTTTTGAGTCACCTACTTCAGAATTAAACAAGAACATATCCACCACAATCGTGGTTTTTGCCTCATCAATCATTTTCAAGATTTCATCAAAGATGTGCTGATCAACCTGCTGTTGCCCTTTTGCATCAAGATAAGTTTTGTCTGCTAAAAATTTAACATCGGCATGTCTGAGCTTGCCACTAAAGTTAATCCCTTGTGGTAATGGTTTTACTGTGTGGTAAATCGCCGATGCAACATATGCAATAGCAACAACGCAAAGTAATACCGCCATATAACGACGCCCTGACCAATTTATTTTTTGATGAATTCGTTGAAAAATACGCATAAAAAAGACCTAACTTGATGGTTTCAAATTAGGTCTTTTGGATTGATTTTTCAAGTTTAGTTTCGTGTTAAAGCCTTAGAAACTAAAATCAACACCTACAGTAAAATTACGTCCAACTTGTGGAATATTTGATAAGAATGAAGCATGTTGATAAACCGTGTCATCTAACAAGTTATTTGCTTTCATATAAACACGGTAATCAGTTTTTGCACCATATTGTCCAGAGTATGCTACGCCAAGATTAAGCATGTTGTAGCCTTCAGTTTCGGTCTCGTATGCTGCAATCTTATCTTGGTTAAAGACATGATAGTACTCGGCAGAACCACTAAAGCCATCGCCAAAGTCTGCATCAACTTTAGTACCTAAACGTCCCGCTGGAATACGTGGAGCGTTACCCTCGGCATCAATTTTACCGCGTACATAGTCACCAAAAGCACTGATCTTGTACATTGGAGTAATTTGATAACCAATTTCACCCTCGGCACCATAGAAACGAGCTTTATCTTGAGTATATTGGACTAAACGGAAGTCTTTATAACGGTCAAGGGTTTGTGCATAGATGTAATCATCAAACCAGTTATGGTAAACATGAAGATGATAATCGAGTTTGTCATTATCAAAATGAAAACCTAATTCAACATTATTCGATTTTTCCTTACTGAGTTGATCATTGCCTAACTCATAAGTATTCGTCGCAAAATGTCCACCATTTGCATATAACTCTTGAGCTAAAGGCAAACGCTCTTGATGTGAAGCGACAAAAGAAAGTTTATAGTTCGGTGCAAACTCCCAATTCGCAGCACCTGCGTAAGAGAATGCCGAACCATCAAAATCCTGTTTAGAGTTGTCGTCTACATCAATTTCTTGCTGATCTGCACGGGCAGAAAGCTCAAAATGTACGTCTTTCCATTGTTTATGTTCTAAAGCAAATAAACTCCACTTTTTGGTAGTGGTCGGGGCCATAAATGCTTCTTCGCCAGTTAAATCTAATTTCTGTTGACCTAACTGTGCGCCAATTACGCCTTCCCAACTTGCAATCGGGTTATGTACTAACTCAATACGTCCATCATAACCTTTGTTTTGGAATCGGGTTGCAATTGCGCCCTCTTCAATTTCATCATGCTGATAGTCAGTATAGCTCGCTTGCGCACGTAACTTTTGGAAGCCTGCAAATGGATCATTTAACTCGGTTTTAAAATCGTAACGCTCAGATTTTAAATCAATCCATGGGCCACCATGTTCATGTTCTTCATGCTCATGATCGTGACCTTCTTCACCCTCTTCATGGTCTCCACAATGCAAACTTAAACCATGAATATGGCAAGTTTCATATTCATGGCTATGCCCCGGTAAGCCATACTGGTCTCTGCGGTTGCTATAAGAAATCCCCGTATAACCACGGTCATAAATCCAAGACAAACCAACATTAACCGAGTCACCCTGAGCAAAAGTGTTGTCTACACGGCGCTCTTTTTCACCTTCATGAATATAATTGGGCGCAATATAATTATTCGCATCACGAGTTAACCCCTCAACACGTAAAGCAACTTGGCTGCCCAAGCCAACAGTTACGCCAGCGCTCGCCAGTTTTTCATCACTTCCAGTGTTGTAACGTAAGCCAACTTGTCCTTCATAACCATTTTCAGGCATTTGCGTAGGGATCTTGTTATCAATGACGTTGACTAAACCACCGACGGTCCCCGCACCAAACAGTAAAGTTGAAGGGCCGCGAATTACTTCGACTTGTTTCGCAAGCACAGGATCTACAGTGACAGCGTGGTCAGGAGACAACGTCGAGACATCAATATTTTCTGATGAATTTTGAAGTACTTTAACGCGTGGCCCATCTTGTCCACGGATGACCGGACGACTCGAACCAGCCCCAAACTGATTCGCGTAAATTCCGACTTCACTACTGAGTGCATCCCCAATGGTAGCAGCGCCTTGCGACAGATGCTTTTGATCAACAACAGTATCTGCCACAGCAAAATCTTGTGAAGTTTGCTCAAGTGGATGAGCCTTAATTCGAATGATTTCTAACTTTTCAACATTTTCACTTTCTGCTGCAAATACAGGTACCGATATTGCAGCCAAAATGGATAAGGTCAAAATATTTTTATAAAACTGCATTGGATGTGTCCCGGATCACGATATGTTTTATTTTGTTATATTATAACATTTCAATTGTATTGCAATAAAAAACATTTTTAATCGGATGATTAGCTAGACTGTTTGCTTGGATGATGTGAGTAATTTTTGATTTCTAATGCCTTTTACAATCTCTCATGCCGTTATAGCGCCTCCTCTTTCAAAGCTTAGCCGAAACACTTTACCAGTTGCAGCTCTAGCAATTGGAAGTATGACACCCGATCTTTACCGCTTATTTACAGTTCACGCCAGCATATTGACACATCAATGGAAAGGCCTGATTTATCCCAACCTTACTTTAGGCCTCATTTTTTGTGCTATTTGGTACTTTCTATATCGACCTGTAATTTACCGTTTTTTCGGTATTCAGCATGATCTTGGCCTCAACTCTTTAAAACGTATTTTTTTATTTTTGGTTGGAACATTACTCGCACTTATTTTAGGAATTGCAACACATTTAATCTGGGATGGTCTAACACACTCAGACTTTCGGACTTTTATATTTAAAGATGTATTAGCGACCACAGTTCATCTTTTGGGACACCCTTATCCCTTACATCGTCTTTTACAGCTAGGCTCCTCTGCTCTTGCGCTACCTTTTATTGCTTGGATGTGTGTTCATTATTATCAGCGCTATAAACAACACTGGAAAGTAAACTATAAAATTAAAATTTTCGCATGGTGTCTGTTAATTCTATCTACAATGTTAGGTTTATTCTCTTTTTGGGATTATGCCCGCTACATTCCTCATGAAGTTTGGCATGTCGATACCTATTATTTCACTGGTCGTTCTATTAATGAATTTATGCAAGGCTGGCTAAGTAGCTTTAGCTTAGGATGCTTACTATTCTTGGTTTTAGATCGGCAAAAAAGAATGGGGTGAATACTTAAAGTTGCTGCCAAATTGCTCATTTTCAGCTTAATTTCTGCGGTTTTTTGATCTAGTTCTTGTGGCAAACCATCCAACAAGGCATAATCGAAAACTTACTTTTTTGACGGTGCGCGGTTTACGCATCCGTCCTTTCAGCCAATATAGTTTGGATAATCTTCATCATGATGCGAACTCATTACTGTGGCTCTTTAACTGAAGCCCAAATCGACCAGACCGTTACACTATGCGGTTGGGTACATCGTCGCCGTGACCATGGCGGTGTTATTTTCCTTGATATGCGTGACCGTGATGGTCTCGTTCAAGTGGTTATTGACCCAGATACTCCAGAAGCATTTGCAACAGCAGATAAAGCACGTTCTGAATATGTATTAAAAATTACAGGTCGTGTTCGTCGCCGTTATGAAGGTACTGAAAACCAAAATATGGTGAGTGGTCAAATCGAAGTTTTAGGCAAAGAAATCGAAGTTCTTGCTGCTTCTGAAACTCCGCCATTCCCGTTAAATGATGACACAATTAACGTGTCAGAAGAACACCGTTTAAAATATCGTTTCTTGGACATCCGTCGTCCAGAAATGTTAGATCGCTTACGTTTCCGTTCTAAAGTAACTAACTTGATCCGTAATTATTTAGACGATCACGGTTTTCTAGACGTTGAAACTCCGATTTTAACTCGTGCAACTCCTGAAGGCGCGCGTGACTATTTAGTACCAAGTCGTGTACAAAATGGTAGCTTCTACGCACTTCCCCAATCACCGCAATTGTTTAAACAATTATTGATGGTGGGTGGTATTGATCGTTACTACCAAATCGCGAAATGTTTCCGTGATGAAGACTTACGTGCTGACCGTCAGCCAGAATTCACTCAAATCGACATTGAAACATCGTTCTTAAACGACGATGAAATCATGGATTTGATGGAAGGCATGACTGTTAAATTATTTAACGACTTGCTTGGCGTAAAATTTGAAAAATTCCGCCGTATGCCATATAGCGAAGCAATGCGTGACTATGCATCTGACAAACCAGATTTGCGTATTCCGTTGAAACTCGTTGATGTTGCAGACTTAATGCAAGAAGTAGAGTTCAAAGTATTCGCTGGCCCTGCAAAAGATCCTAAAGGTCGTATTGTTGCTTTACGTGTTCCAGGTGCAGCATCATTGCCACGTAGTGCAATCGATGAATACACCAAATTCGTTGGCATCTATGGTGCTAAAGGTTTAGCGTACATTAAAGTTAATGAACTCGCTAAAGGAATTGAAGGTCTTCAATCTCCAATCGTGAAATTCATTGAACCGATTGTACTTGAGCTGCTGGAACGTGTTGGCGCGCAAGATGGCGATATCGTATTCTTCGGTGCTGATAAAGCTAAAGTTGTAAATGACGCAATGGGTGCGCTTCGTGTCAAGATTGGTCACGACTTGAACCTTTCAACTTGTGAGTGGGCTCCACTTTGGGTTGTTGACTTCCCAATGTTTGAAGAAACTGACGATGGTAAATGGACTTCTGTTCACCACCCATTCACGCTACCTAAATCTAGCGTAGAAGACGTGAAGAGCAATCCAGGTGAAGCACTTTCTGTTGCTTACGACATGGTATTGAATGGTACTGAAGTTGGCGGTGGTTCACTTCGTATTTACACATTAGAAATGCAAAAAGCGATTTTTGAAGCGCTTGGTATTTCTGATGAAGAAGCAGAAGAGAAATTCAGCTTCTTACTTAACGCGCTTCGTTATGGTGCTCCTCCTCACGGTGGTTTGGCATTTGGTCTTGACCGTTTAGTTATGCTTATGACTGGCGCGACTTCAATTCGTGACGTTATTGCGTTCCCGAAAACTAAGACTGCTGAATGTCCACTTACTCAAGCACCTGCTCCTGTTGAAGCAAACCAGCTTCGTGACTTGGGCATCCGCTTACGTGAAAAGCCAAAAGCTGAAGAATCTAAATAATTTTTTAGATTTTTCAAATTAAAAACCCTGCTTATGCAGGGTTTTTTATTAAACAATATCAAACAAACATTCAGTTTTCATAAGCTATGCTTTGCGAAAAAGCAGGTCAGTGGCATAATAAGCTGCTTTCAATTAAGAGGTCAGCTATATGGCTATGCGCCCTGATGTACGTCGACATGCTTTAGTCGTGATTGTATTCTCCCTCGCACAATGGTTTTTCATGCGCTATATTCTTGCAAATGAATTATTTAACATGACTACAAATCAACGTATTTTATTTTTCTGTGTAAGTAGCTTGGTTGGTGCATTGCTCATTTTTGTTGCATTGATTTATATGGTACTTAAAGGCAATGCGGATAAATAATCCGCTTTTCCCATAAATAATTATACTTATAACTATAGCACTAGAGCATTCAGTAACATTTCGTCGCTATATTTCCTAAGATATAATCGTCCACTTCGAGCAATATCCAAGAGAATTTGCTCAGAAATATCTTCTTCTTTAATGATTGTGCTCTCAATTTTGTCACCACCTTCTAAAGTGGTAAAGAAATCTTCAAATTTGAAATTATCTCCATCCAAACATTTGTTAGAAATTTTAAGCCATACCCAAGGCACCCCATAAGCCTCGGCAATAATTAAGCCATGCAAGGAAGTAGAGATACAAATACTTGCATTAACAATATCATCAATCACTCTCAGCAATGGTTTTCTTACATCAATAATGTTTAAACATTCAGAATCCTCTAAATGCTTAAAATCATCAAAATGGGAAAAGTGAGGACAGACAGCTACCTTCCTCGTCACTAGACTAGCCATTTGAGGAGAATAGAATCTAGGCATCAATAATGCGGGATCGCCATATATTTTAGGAACTTTTAAATCAGTTTTCGTCGAGAGTTCATATTCCGTTTTTTCTCCTCGAACAGCATAGATTTCCTTCAAATACTTATTTAATTTTCTTGCTCTTTTTCTATGTAATGGCTGTATTAAACCACTTCCCCAGATTTTTGCTTCCGGAAAATCGCTCCCAATATGTTCTATCACTGAACCTACAGAAAATAACGTATTAGGATGCAAGTTGCCTTTGACATTGATTATGGGCCTATTTGATATTTGCCCTAATAAAAATGGGCCAATCCAATCACCGAAATTTGGAATATCATCCCACCAATACGTAAATATAGGATCTTTCCTGATTAAATTTTTTTCTGAGTCAAAATCATAATATTGATAGTCTTGAACCAATGGCTTTCTAAAAAACATATTATTCCTTGAAGTATGTATTATTTAATACTTTAGCCATATTCTTTCTCAAACCATGACCATATTTACTTTTTGCTAGGTCTACAGTTCTAGCTCTTTCACTTTCTAATCGGCTTAATATTGGATCTTTTTCTCCAACTTCAATCACGGGATGATCAACAATGAATGACATTAAAATATGAACTGTTGAATCAAAATCAAATAAATAGCTCCAATCATCTGCTTTTCTTATTTTATGATGATATTTAAGTAAAGTTTCTGCCATTTTTCTGTCAACAATGTACGCATAAGCATAACAAGCACGATGAAAGAAATCTGGAACCACTTCTAATACTTTTTTATTCAAAAAATTATAGTGTTTAAATTTACCTCTTGTTTTTAAGCATTCCTTCATTTGAATGCCACCCAAACTAAATAGTAAATTCGATGGCAAAGTTACTTTTTCTAATTCTTGATTTAACTTATCGACAGTTAAATCATCAGGCAATATTGCATCATCTTCAAAAATCAATGCATATTTATCTTCTGATTCAAGAAAAAGCTCTAAAACCTTTAAATGAGATAAACTACATCCTAACTCACTCGGCGTTAAAGGTTGGGAGCGGCCTTTAACGGCCATTTCAAAATATTGTTTTACGGATAAATCTACGCCTTTAATGCCTACTTTTGTATAGTCAACTTTACTAGTCTTAAAAAATTTTTGGCCGAGGAAATTACTTAAACGAGTTGATTTTTCATCTTCGATAGTTACAACATAAATCTTCATTAAGCTCTTCCCCTTTTAAACAGCTAGTATCATATCTAATATAAAATAGAGTTAATATATCTTTTTCATTTTCCTGTATTATCATGATTCGTTCAATCCAAAAAAAATGGTACAAGTACCAACAAGCAAAAAAAGCAAAAACTTTTGATTCCCATTGGTATATGCGTTTTGGCTGGTTAGAGCAACCTTTTACTACACTTGAGCAATTAGATTCACTCTTTGAGATCCATTCTCCTAGAAAGTTTACATTTGCAGATAGCTTTTATGCTCATGAAAATGGGCGTCATTTCATTTTTTTTGAAGAAGTCGATGACCAGCATCCAGTAGGCTTTCTTTCGGTTTTAGAGGTCTTTAAAGACGGCACTTACACACCACCTGAAACCATTTTAAAACTCGATTACCACCTCTCATATCCTTGCGTATTTAAAATAGATAATACTTGGTATATGGTCCCAGAAACTTCTGCCCACAAGACCATCGAACTTTGGAAATGTACTGAGTTTCCGCTGAAATGGGAAAAGCATTCTAACCTTATTGAAAATATTGAAGCAGTCGACAGCACCCCTTTTTATCATGAGGGCTTATGGTATCTTTTCACTTCAACGCGTCGTGATTGTAAGAAGTTTGGTGATCGTTTAGACCTGTTCTTTACCGAAGATATTTTAAATTCTAACTGGCAAGAGCACCCAATGAATCCAGTGTGCCGAGGCAATCAGCAGTTCCGTATGGCGGGTAAACCTTTTATTTATAAAGGGCAACTGGTTCGGCCAAGCCAAGATTCTTTAAAACGTTATGGCGGCAATATCGAATTAAAGGCAATTACTCAGCTTAGCCCGACAGCTTATGAAGAAAAATTACTAGAAGTAGTTTTACCAGACTGGAATCAAGCAGATGACGGTTGCCATACCATTAATGTTGAAGATAACTTCGTAGTACTTGATGCCATCCGCCTTACGCCAAAAAATAATTAAGTCTTCAGCAAACCTTTATAAATATTAAGCGTCTGCTCAGCCATGGCTGGTACAGTCAGTTCAGCCTTGGCTTTTGCATATAAAGGGCCAAAGTCGTTTTGAGCCTCGGGTTGCAGTGCATGTTGAATTGCTTTTGCTAGACCTTGTGCATCTCCAATTTGTGCCAGATATTGTTCCGGCAACCACTCAATCACACCGTTCACTTTGGTTGAAGCCATTGCTTTATCAGCCTGTAAAGCTTCGACCATAACAAGTGGGAAACCTTCACGATCTGATGATAAAACCACGATATCAGCCAGTTGTATCAGATCTCGAGCATCTCTTCTAAACCCAAGAAAAGCGACCCGATCTTGCATGTTTAATTCACTGACTTGTTTTTCCAAACTTGCTCGAAGTGAACCATCACCAATAATCCATAAATTGGCATCAATCTGTTGCATCGACTCAATCAATAAACTGATATTTTTTACTGGTTCTAAACGCCCAATACACATAACAACTTTTTTGTTAGGGTCTAGCTCAGCAAAATCTTTTTGAATCGATTGAAGTAACTTTTCTTTATTTTCCGCAGTAAGTGCGGGTTGAGGATATACACCGTTATAAACCACGTGTGCTTTAGACTCAGGAATACCTTGCGTGAGTGCTTGGCTCACAGCAATAACCGCATCACCTGCCAAATAAGCGGATTTATTCTTTTTAGTACCATGTACCGTCGTTACAAATTTCGGGCCAGATAAAAATGGCTTAATACGGGCAATCAATTCAGCCGCTTTTCCTGCTTGTGCATGAACAATAGCGGGTTGGATTTGCTGAATGAGATTTTTAAGTTGCCAGAGTAAAAAAATATTCCAACGGCTACGTGCAAAATCAACCGCATGAAAATTTACTTGTTGGCTAAATTTGTCTAGATAGCAAGGATGTGCAATCACATGTACTTCATGATTTAAAGCAAGCTCATTAACAAGGTTAAAAGTGTGCTGCTCTAAACCACCAATTCCACCACTCGTTGCCAATACCTGAACAATTTTCATAGCTTGCCTACTTATTTTTTATCTTTATTCATTGTCTGTTCAAATAGTTTGGCTTCTTTTAAAAAAGCATAAAACGCGTTAATCATACTATTTACGAAACCACGCCAACCATTTAAGAAACTACGGCGAATAAAATAAGACTTTATAAAAGTCATCGGCATCACCAAAACCAATTTAGCAATACTTGGAGACTTTCCTTTTTGGTATTTCTCTAATGCTTTTAAATTGGAATATTGGTTATTTTTTTCGACTTTAACGAAAATACTCGACTCACCATAATGATAAATGTCGTGTTGGGCACGCTGAGATTCACCGTCTACAATCACATTTTCATGAACTTTATTAGCAAGATCATAATGCCCTTTAGACTTGCGAAAAAAACGTACCTTCGCATGCTTTTTAGTATGTTTGCTGTTGGGAACACCTAAAAACACATCATTAATCGGTGTAATTAAAGCATCAAGCTTGTTTTGCTGAATGGTCTCAACAATTTCTTGTTTTAACTCGTTAGATAAGACTTCATCACCATCTAGGTTGAGCACCCAATCATTTCGGCATTTTGCTAAAGCTAAACTTTTTTGCCCAGCGTAACCTTGCCAGTCTTGATGAGAAATTTGCGTATTTTCAAAACGCTGAGCAATTTCATAAGTATTATCAGTACTGCCAGAGTCTAAGATAATAATTTCATCAAATTCACTAACACTTTGCAAAGTTCGCTCTAACCAAGCACCACAATTTAAAGTGACAATATAGACACTACATGGAATTTTATTCATAACTTATAACGTCCTTTAGCAAGGGCGATACGCATCTGTAAAGCATTCATGGCGCCATGCGTGCTAACACGTGGAATATTAAATCGGTTATCTGCTTCATACGCTTCGATTTTTTTACGAGTCGATACTGCGTTTTTAAAGCCAATCTCTTGAGCCATTTTCTGGTGCTTTTCATTAAATCGACCAAATGGATAAGCAAAACTCGGACATTTGCCAACTAATGCTTCAACGTCGCGTTTAGACTGAAGCATCTCATTGTAAGCAGTTTGATCATCAAGCTTAAGTAAGTTCACATGATGTTGCGTGTGCGCACCAAATTCAATCAAACCAGAATTCGCCATTTCATGGATTTGCTCATGAGTTAGCTTTTCAATTCCTTCAATTTGCGTTGCCAAATAAATGGTTGCCTTTGCATTATATTTTTTAAGTAATGCATAGGCATAAAGATAATTATCCATAAATCCATCATCAAAACTTAAAGCAACCACATTCTTTTGATTACGATATTGCTCAAGCTCTGAAACAAAGCAAAAAGTAGTCCCCTTACGCGTCAACAACGTTAAGAGTTGTTCAAACTTTTCAGGAGGCATATTCATGCCAGAGGCCGTATCTTTAGGAGTGACCTGATGTAGCATCACAATGCGAGGTAGTTTGCTCGAACGAAACGGAAGCCAGAATGTATAATTACCCAGCACATATAACAGTGCAGCAAGTACTAATAGGCCCACCGCAACGTACAAAAACCACATCATGCATAAACCTCATGTGACCATTCATAATCTTCTGAAAGGGGCTGCTTAAATGTCACCTCAACCATAAACTGGGTGATGCGTTTAGCATTGAAAGACCTACGTGTTTTCTCCCAACCCTCTTTCGCTATTTTTTCAGCCTGATCTGGGTTTTGATCAAAGAATTGGATCTTCTTGGCCAAGTCAAACTGATCATCAAAGTAAACAACTTCTTGCTCAGTATAGAGCTTCTCAAAACCCGGAATTCTTGGGCTAAAAGTGAGTAAACCATTACCAGTCAGCTGTACAATACGGTCAGAACTATACAAGGTTACATCATTACGACGTGAGTAATTAAGTCCCATTTTTGTTTCAGACAGAACTTTATAATAAGCCTTACCATAAACACCAGGTTGTTCAAAACAACCATAATATTGATAGTTCACATGGCCTTGTTGTAAAGCATCTGCCAAGTCCTTTAAGAAATTCTCACGCTCAGGTTCTTTATAAACCACGCCACAGAAAATAAAAGTCTTGTCTGTGTTAGCGTTTGAAAATTGCTGTAGTGTTTCTACATTGCGGTGGCCGACATTTGGCAAATAAGCCACACTTAAATGGGGTTGTTTTAACTTTTGTAGATATTCCCCGCCTGTTGTACAGAAAATAGCATCTAAATATGGCGAGAATGCTTTGACAAAGTCGAGTTTATTTTCAAGATAAAGCGGGTCAACATACCAAAATGCAATTTTAGTATTTGGATAAGATTCTTTAATTTGTCTTAGAACATCTGGACTCATTAAGTCACTATGTCCAATCAGTACTAAGTCCGGCTCAATATTATTAACGACTTTTAGGACTTCTTTATTAGCCCAATTGGCACCCAGCTTTTTTGTTTTAAAAATGGTGCCCATTCGAGCCATATCACGAAAACTAAAATCATAAACGAAATGGCCATTTTCAATTAATCCGGCAGAAATTTTACGGTCTGTGCAGTAAAAATGGGCGCCTTGTTTATTAAAGCCAAAATTTGCAATATGCAATATTTTCATTCATTTACTCAAAATAAAAAATTTAGTTTTTTGATAAAAGATATGTTGCCACACGGTCTGCTTCTTTAAAAGCATAAGGTTGTGGTAACTGTACAATACAAGTCTGCTGTGAAATCAATTGTGATTCTAACATTTGATCAACTGAGTGCGTAATCCGGTCGTCTTTCAAACGGTCCATTGCCATCACCCCGACTCGACAACCCGCGGTAAGCGCTTCAAAAACCATAGAAACGCTATCTTCTGTTACCCATACAGCTTCTGCTTTTTGCATCTCTTCAAAAATCCAGCCTTGAGGTGTTTGCTCAACTGGAAATATGTGTAAATGCTGGGCAAAACTTTGTTGCCTTAAGATATCGACAAACTCTGCAGGCGTTCGACGTGAAGTCGTCAGAATAATTTCAGCGTCTGGATTATTCTCAACAATTTTTTGAACACTGCTTAATACTTTATTTTGGTTCCATTGATGTCGTTTAGATGAACCACCTAAAGCGACTAAAACTCTCGCGATTTGATGGCGATTTTCATTACGGATAGGATTTAATGCACCACGCGTGACAATCACATGGTTATCGGCATGAATACCATCATGTTCTGGAATAACAGTATAATCAAAGCAACCAATAGGTAAACTCGGCTTCATTAAAATAATAGTTTTGGCCTTTTTGAAAACTCTACCGAGCAACCAAACACGAAAATGTGTGTGGCTTCCCACTCCAAATACAAAGTCAGGCACTTGTTTAAATAAGGATTTTTTTGAAGAGAAAAGTGCCTGAATTAAAGAAATAATAGGTAAATCAGAAATTAGGACCTCTTCAAAAGTTGTTTCTGGCTGTTGTCTTTGCATTGCCTGAAACAAGCCTAATGCTTGTGAGCGGTGTCCTGCCTTACCATCAGACACATAGACAATATGCATAGAAGCTCCCTAAGCCAAAAAATAAAAAAGGCGAAACCGAAGTTCGCCTTTTTATGTTAACGGATTAACTTATTTTACGTAAGTTAACCAGTGTTCATATTTCGGATTTCTACCTTGAACCGCATCAAAGTAAGTTTTTTGGATTTCAGTGGTAATTGGGCCACGAGTACCCGAACCGATTGGACGGTCATCGTATTCACGAATTGGTGTTACTTCAGCAGCAGTACCTGTGAAGAATGCTTCGTCTGCAATATAGAACTCGTCACGTGTAATACGGCGCTCAACAACTTGGTAACCAAGATCTCTTGCGATTGTCATCACAGTTTGGCGTGTAATACCATCAAGTGCACCACCAGCGATATCTGGAGTGTGTAAAACGCCATCTTTAATCAAGAATACGTTTTCACCTGAACCTTGGCATACATAACCTTGTGGATCCATGAGCATTGCTTCATCGTAACCAGAATGTGCAACTTCTTGATGAGCAAGAATTGACAACGTGTAGTTACCAGATGCTTTTGCTTTACACATCGTCACGTTTGGATGATGGTGAGTAAATGATGAAGTTTTAACGCGAATACCATTCGCCATCGCTTCATCACCAAGATATGCACCCCACGCCCACGCAGCAACAGCGGCATGAATTGTGTTATTTGTTGCTGCAATACCTAGTTTCTCTGAACCGATCCAGATTAATGGACGTAAATAGCAAGAAGCTAATTTATTTTCACGAACAACATCGATTTGTGCTTGTTCAAGCGTTGCTTGATCATACGGCACTTTCATTTGATAAATTTTTGCTGAATTTAACAAACGTTTTGTGTGGTCTTGAAGACGGAAAATCGCTGTACCTTTAGGAGTTTCATAAGCACGAACACCCTCAAATACGCCCATACTGTAGTGTAAAGTATGGGTTAAAACGTGAATCTTTGCATCACGCCAATCAATTAATTTTCCATCTTGCCAAATAAAACCATCACGATCAGCCAAATTCATGGAACACTCCAAATTGTTATAAAATCATTCACTATCCAACTCAACCGAGGCGGTTGGGTCTATTAATCTTTGCCATAAATTGCAAACGACCGCACGGGTACTACGCCAGTCCGCTGCGCTGACTTGCATGGATTGATTTGCAAGGGCTAAGCGGTGGCTTTCGGCACGTTCACTAAGATAGGCTCGAATTAATGCTGTGGCATCTTCACTGGATAAGCAGTCTGCTTTAGCAGCATCTTCTAATATTCTTACATTATCAGAATAATGGGCGAGATCGGGTTTCGTCCCGCTCCATGCAAGTACAGCATACTGTGCCATAAATTCGATATCGACGATACCACCTGCGTCCTGTTTTAAATGAAAAATACCATGTTTTTTTTGTTCAGAAGACGAACCTAGGTGGTCTTTCATTTTCTGACGCATTTTCAACACTTCTTCACGAACATAAGCCTCATCTCTAGATTGAGTCAATATCTCGCGTCGAAATATTTCAAATTTCTGGCAAAGCACCTCATCACCAGCAATAGAGCGGGCACGTACTAATGCCTGATGTTCCCAAAGCCATGCACTTTTCAACTGATAGTGTTCATAGGCTTTCAGACTTGTTACCAATAAACCTGCTTCGCCTGAAGGTCTTAAGCGTGTATCAATTTCATAGACACGACCATCTAGCGTTTGCGTAGTCATGAGTGACATAAACTTTTGAGCAACACGCATAGCAAATTCAAAACCACTAATTGATTTAGTTCCATCCGTATCAGCTTGTTCATCTAGGTAGTGAATAAAGACAAGGTCTAAGTCAGAACCATAGCCCAGCTCAATACCACCCACTTTGCCATAACCAATGACAGCAAAAGCTTTGTAGTCGAGTGAGCAGCGTTTCCCATCAACATCTTTTGGGTAACCATGACGCTTTGCTACAGTCTGATAAGCTAAATGAAGTGTTGCATTAACACTCACTTCAGCAATATCGGTTAATGCATCCGACACCTTCATAAGAGGACTTTCAGCTAACACATCACTGGCCGCAACAGTGAGTACATTGCTCTTTTTAAACAGGCGAAGTGCTCGCATTTGGTCTTCGACCTGATCAATCTCAATACGAAGCAACTGCTGACGTAATGAGTCTTCTAAGTCCTTACGTTTTGGTAACTCAAAATCCATCGATAAGAACTCATCTAGTAATACTGGATACTGAGTCAGTTCTTCACAAATCCACGGGCTCACCGTCGCCATTTTCACTAAGCGTTGCAATGCCCCCTTACTTTCAATCAACATCACTAAATACACGGTTCGACGCATGACTGATTCAATCAGTGGCATTAAGCGCAACAGTGCAGTTTGTGGTTGTTCAGACTGCAAGATCGCTTCAATTAAATGAGGCCAAAACGTTTTTAAACGCTGCACAGCATTTGAAGGAAGTTTTTTAAGTGCATGACCATGCCAAAACTCATGAATCAGATTTTTCGCATTGTCGTCCAGTACTTCATCTAACTGCTGCTCTAGCTGCCCAAAATTTTCAGTTGCTGCATTAGAACTGGTATCTTCAATAAGCTGCTTAAATTGAACTTTTACCTTTTGACGTTTCTCATTAAGAACATCAAGAAACTCATTCCAGCTCGTAAAACCTAAGGTATCTATAATGCGTTGTCTTAAATCCAATTCTTCTGGTAATAATTGGGTTTGTTGGTCATTGAGGGCTTGAATCGCGTGTTCAACACGGCGTAAAAATAGGTAAGCATCTTCAAGTTCTAATACAGCTTGTTTTTCTAATAAGCCAGCTTCACCAATGTGCTCAAGACTAACTAAACATTGACGGTCTTGTAACTCACGTTTAGAACCGCCGTAAATCAGCTGGAAGACCTGAACAATAAATTCAATTTCGCGAATACCACCCGCCCCGAGTTTAATATCATCCTCAATATGACGACGTAACACTTCACGCTCAATCATCGCTTTCATGTCACGCATGGCAGCAAAAGCGGTATAATCGACATAGCGTCGGAATACAAAAGGACGTGTCATTTCCAATAAGTCTTGTCCTTCTTTTCCCCCAGTGACAACGCGCGCTTTAATCCATGCATAACGTTCCCACTCACGGCCATGTTGACTTAAATATTTTTCTAAAGCTGCATGACTAATCGCTAATGCCGAGCCATCCCCCCAAGGACGTAAGCGCATATCAACTCGAAATACAAAACCATCGGCAGTAATGTGTTCAAGCAAATAAATGAGTTTTTGTCCCCACAAAATACAGAACTGCTGTACATCAATACATTTGCGACCGTTGGTTTCACCTTGCTCATCAAAGGCAAAAATTAAGTCGATATCACTTGATAAGTTAAGCTCTTGAGCACCAAGCTTACCCATGGCAACAACAATCAAATCTTGAACTTTGCCAGAGTAACTCACAGGTTCACCATGTTTCGCTACAAGTGCTACACGCGCAAAATCTTTTGCTGCACAAATGCTGGCATCGGCAAAATCAGAAAGTTCACGAGTGAGTGTGACAACATCGGTCAGTTGATTGGCATCCTGCCAAATCCAGCGGAACATTAAACGGCTACGTAAAATGCGCATTCCGCGCATCCAAAGCGTTTCATCACCAATCCCATCTAGGGTGGTCTGTACAAACTGGTAAATCTGTTCGGTCGAGAGCGGTGCAGTAAATTGATCTATTTGATAATCTTGTTCTAAAACAGCTTGATGCAAACCTAAAACTTGTTCTGCGTATTGACTGGCACGCAATGTTTTTTGTAACTGCTCCGCATTCATATAAAAAGCTCTTTTCCTCGTACTCTGTTTTAGTTATAGCAGTTCGAGTAGTGGAAGGAAAAGGGATTAGACTAATTTTGCTTCTGATGAAGAATGATGTTCGGTATGTACTTCATGACTTTCTTGAGCTGAAGGTAATAGAACTTTAAATGTCGTTCCTACCCCTTCTTTAGAATCAACAGTAATTTGCCCCTGATTAATCTCGACAAAACGCTTGCAAAGACTCAAACCTAAACCAGCACCTTTTTCCCCTGCAGTGCCTTTAAAGCTAGCAGTAATACGTGGATGGAATAAATTTGCCATTTGTTGCTCGGTCATACCCAAACCTGTATCTCGAACAGTAATTTCTACATTTGCATCCGCTTGTTGAGCTTCAATAAAGACTTTGCCTGATCCATCAACGTCGGTAAATTTCAGCGCATTTGACACCAAGTTTTGAATCACGGAAGTCATCATATTGATATCGGCGTAGATGTTTAAATCATCTGGAACACCATTAACTAGTTCAATATTTTTCTTTAAAGCTAAAGTGTGTAGTACATCGCAAACGATATTGCTGACTTGTCTAAGTTTAAAGTTAATCGGGTGATAAACAAAACGCCCACCCTCTGCCATCGCCCATGTCAGTAAGCTTTCAAGTAAGTTATAGGTCGATTGCGAGGTGTCGTATAAATAATCTGCAATGTTTTGAATACTAGACTCATCTAAAGTTTCACGCTCTTTGGCGAGTACTTCAGAAAACCCGAGCAAGCCATGAAACGGCGCTCGTAAATCATGCGAAATAATCGAGAAGAATTTCGTCTTACTCGAATTAATCGCAACTTGTTGTTCATAGAGTTCGTTTAACTCTTCATAGTTAAACTTCAACTCGACTTGCTGCATAAAAGTAGAACAATAATCGAGCAGTAATTGAATATCGTCATCTTCAAATGTTGCCGCATCGTCATCAAAAAAGACAGCAAAGCCCATCGAGGTTTTATCAGGGTGTAAAAGATGCACGGCTAATGCCCTGCTGCACTCGATGTTTAGTTCTTTTAAATAGTTGGTTAAGTTTTGATAAGAGGGATGTGAGTGATTAATGATCTGTTGTTTAGCAAAGCACTGTTTTAAATGTTTCGAAGGCTTAAACGAGATTGCCGTCATACCCTCAGGGCAACGATGCCAAAAGTAAGGTTCCTGATTAAAAGTCAATAAGGCTTTTTTACAATTCAAAAGACGAAGACTAAACCGGAAAAATTGCTCGATGTAGTTCTGCTCGGCATTTAATCCAAGCAACAGAGATATCCTACAAGCACTTAACTGCTCAACCTGATTTAGTTCTAAACGTTGGAATGTCATTGCCCGCCTCACAGATTATGTCGTTTTTGGTCGGAACCGCTCTCAAGAAATGTACTTATAATCATTATGATCTACTACAAACTTTAACACAGTACATTAAAAGAGCAACGTTCTTTTCAAAATAGAAATGTGAAGTTTCAATTAAAGGTTTTCAGATACATAAAGTGGGTATGCTTGAGGAAAATACAACAAATGTTTGAAGGTAAAGAGTTGTAAGATGTTAGAAATGCGAGTTCAAAATCATAACAAAAAAGAGAAAACCCATCTTTAAATTTTCTAATAATTACACATTAAACACTTTAGCTGCCTTTCCCTTACCGAATGTGAAGAATGTGGAAATGATATTCCCGTTGAGCGTCAGCGCTATGGCTCTGTAACCCTTTGTGTGGAATGTAAAAATACACAAGAAAACTTTCAAAAAGGTACTTTTAAATGACAAATTTCCTAATCTTTTTCATCGTTATTCTTGTTTTAGCCCTCATTATTTTTTGGATGATCCTGAATTATCAATTCACTCGATACATCCGTGAAATGAAGGCTTTTTATAAGGAAGAATATCTCCAAAACAAAAGTCAACTCAAGTTAAATCAGCAAATCCATACGGGAGTAATAAATGCAGCTATACCCGATCTTAATCGGCATGATCATGGGCATTATTTTAAGTAGCTCTATGTTCTTATATCTTGTCGCATAACGCCAAGCCCCTTCAATGGGGCTTTATTAATAAGCTATGGATTTAAATCTTGGTCACCAAATTTAACCATCTTTTTAAGTGCAGTAATTGAAGTAAACTTTATTCCAAACCAAGCAGCAACAAACATAATAAGTAGCATAATCGGTACAATAATTAATAACCTATCAATCGTTATCCAACTTATTACATAACTTTCAAGCCATTGAGCAAGAATAAGGAGTAAACCAAGAATTACATAAACCATTAAACACCATTTATTCCTTTTTTTTATCTGTTCAAGTGTATACTTTGTTCTAAGTTCAACTTTATTATTTTCTACTTCTACAACTTTTAAAAATGGCCATGCACTATCAACCGCCTTGGCACTCTCCTCAATATTTAAAGCTTCATACTTCATGAAAAAGAAAATAATTTTATATTTATATCTGGTACTTATCAGATGTTCATTAACAGCTGCTTGCAATAAATAAGGTGGTAAATTAGGATTTTCATATTGCTCATCGAACAATTTTTTTAAATTTTCTAGTCCAGTTTTAATTAAACCAAATTTTTTCTTTTTATAACCATAGCGAAAATTGAAAAAAAATACATATTTGCATCCAAATGCAAATACCGCAGCAACCCCTCCTAAACTTAATATCTTAATGATTAACTCAGTCATGGTTGCTCTCCAATACCTTCACAAAATCATCTTCAGTCAATATTTTCACTTTTCCACCTTCATTCTGCCACTTCAGAGCCTGTTCAAACTTACGCCCATAGCTCATGTGTGCCCAATGAGGATTACCTTTATTACAAATCACTAAATAATCAACCTTCTTAGTGAGACTATCTGTAAAAGTACCGCCCTTAGCCTCAATAACTTCCTTCCATTCAGCCTTGGTATATCGTTCAGATGCGCCGGTTAAGCAAAAAGTAAAACCACTAATAACAAAATCACCGTGGTAAAAATCAGGATTGATATTTTCTGAAGTTGAGGTTACCGCTTGCTTAGGCAAACAATAATTCTCACGGTCTACGTATTTACTAATTGTTTGAATTAATGTCTGTATTACGGCAGGGTTAACTTGATTTAATTGTCTTACAGAAACAAGTAATTGATAAACTTCCTTAAATAAATGGTCTTGTTCCAGATGTTTATGGCCATCTAGCCAAATTCGTAATGCAACAACCTCGCGGTCATTGATTGTCCCATCACATAACAATCCAGCAAGAACACCATGTAATCTTTGAGTATCAGCAGTCCCAGCAGTAAAATAAGTAGATCTCTTGAATCCTGTTAATACTTGATTCAATTCATCTCGATTTTCTATTAAGAATTTTGGATCAGCATTTGCCTTGATCAATAATTGATACAAAACATCAAAATTAGTTAAATTGCAGACTTCTGGATAACACTCTATCCACTCGATTAAGGCATTAATCTCAATTTCATTAATTTGGTCATCAATAAAAATACCTTCAAAAAAGCCTAGAATAATATTATTAAGTTTTATATTTGAATGCTGTATCCGAAATGGCTCTACATTATTGATAATAGGCTTTTGTAGTTGAACAGGTTGAACAGGTTGAACAGGTTGAACAGGTTGAACAGGTTGAACAGGTTGAACAGGTTGAACAGGTTGATTGTTTATCACCTCTTCTTTTTTTCTAACCAAATCTATTTTATTTTTTCCAAAATAAATCAAAAAGATAATAGTACCAACGATACTAAGTAGAAATAGAATAATATCTATATTAGATGGTTGAGTAGTTCCATCGCCAGGAATAAAAATAGCTAGTAATACAAATAAAATAAAAATTGCTAAAATATGATGCAGAAATATTTGAAATCTTGGAAAAGGTGTTTTTTCTTTCACTAGAAAATAGCTAGTAGGTCTGATGATATACCAGAGTATTGTCCAGCATAAAACGCACAAAATACCCATTAAAACATATGGAATATAAAGCATTTTCACCTACCCTTATTTAAAAATTTCTTATCAAATTCAAATTGCTTACATAGTATCCAAGATACTATTAATAATCTATTTTTTTCTTAATTCTTAAGACCTTATAGCGACAACTTTAGTCTAATTACTTCCCGTCTTTTTAAGTACTTCCATAGCGGCTTTCACCATTTCAGTAGTGTTTTTCATTTGATCTTGCAAAATATTACTTGTTTCATCATTACTTTTATTATCAATCTCACGCCCAAAATATTTCGTAGCTAGTTCCTTTCTGAGATCTGCTACTAAAGGATCTTCATTCGATAAATTCGCTACATAACTTGGAAATGCTTCTAACTCTAGTTTAGTCTGCTTACATTGGTCAGCTATTTTTTGATATTTAACAGACTGTTTTAAAAAGTAAGTGATTAAGGTAATTGAAGTTAAGACTAAACTACCCTTAAAAAAATAATAGTCATAACCACTTAATCCAAAATAAGCTTTTGTAACAAGACAAAACCAAATTGATGCTAGTGATAAGAAAATGATAACAATAAAAAGTGCTTTATTGAGTTCTGATTTATTTTCATTTTCTTCAGCAGCTAATGCATAATAATCATGAATTTTAATATTCTTAGTTTGCTCAACAATGACTTTAACTTCTTCAATTCTATTTATCAGTTCAACCTCCCTATTTTTTAGAGCGGCAACCGTACGGCTCATATCTTCCTTATAAGCTAAAAATTCTTCTCGCTGTATATCACCACTTACAACAACCTGAACTACATTTAATTGATAAACAATATCTCTAAGAAAATTTAGATAATCCCGCCAACTATCAATATTATTAACTAATTTTATATTCTGAAATACTAGTCTGACACATTCGCTTCTTACCAATTTACTTTCACTTTTTAAGCTTTTTATTGAAGCTTCAAGTGTAGAAAAACCTAACCGCATATCTTTAAATAATTTATTAAAATCATCAATACTATCTGTAGGAATTGAAAACTCATCTTTTTTATTTATTATTCTTGAAATTGTTTATTATTCTTGATTTTAGTCGCTTAATACCACTTAAAGTTCTATTAGCTCCATCTTCAGATGAAGTAATAGCTGTGATTTTGTTTTTATCTTCCTCTAAATCTATGGTTTCTATATCCCTCATTTCCCACCCCTAAAATTATTATAAAGTCTTGACGCGCAATAGTATCTAAGCTTTTCCAAACTTTCTACAATAAAAATTACCCAACAAAAAACCCCTAAGCCGTTAGCTTAGGGGTTTTCGTAGAATCTTGCGATTCTGAATCTGGTCCCGAGGGTCGGACTCGAACCGACACGTCATCTCTGACAGCGGATTTTGAGTCCGCCGCGTCTACCAATTTCACCACCTCGGGAGAGGAAGTATGTTTGTGTTGCGTATATTAGCGCGTTTGTAAAACTTGTCAAACCCTAAGTGAATATTATCGTTCACTTTTAGATCATTTAAACATTTTTCATGATTTAGGTCAGAAGCACAGCCATAAAAAAGCGAAAAAGTTTATACTAGGCCCAATTTTTGTGGTGTTTTTTCTCAAATATGCAACTGTCTGACTTTTCCTTTGAATTACCTGATGAACTCATTGCCCGTTACCCTCTCGAATCACGTAGTGCTTCGCGGTTGTTGCACCTAGACTCAAAGGGTCAATATCATGATCACATGTTCACAGACATTATCGATCTGTTCGAAGAAGGTGATTTGTTGGTGCTTAATGACACCAAGGTCATGAAAGCTCGACTTAAAGGAAAACGCTCTACAGGCGGTGCTATTGAGATTTTGGTTGAGCGTATGCTGAACCATACAACAGCATATTGCCATATCAAATCTAGTAACTCACCTAAAGCAGGTGCTGAACTTTTTGTTGGTGCAGATAATATTCCTGTAATTGTACGTGGCCGTCACGAAAATTTATTTGTGGTTGAGTTTTCACAGCTGATCTTGCCTGTTCTTGAGCAATATGGTCAGTTGCCTATTCCGCCTTACTTTAACCGTGAAGCAGAAGAAATTGACACTGAACGCTATCAAACGGTTTTTCATAATCCTGAAAAAATTGCCAGTGTTGCCGCTCCTACTGCGAGCTTGCACTTTGACGAAGAGTTACTAGCAAAGTTAGAGCAAAAAAATATTCAAAAATCTTTTGTGACTTTACACGTCGGTGCTGGCACATTTATGCCTGTTCGTACTGATGACATTACCAATCATGTCATGCACAGTGAATGGTGTGATGTTCCTCAAGAAACTATTGATTTAATTTTGGCGACTAAAGCACGCGGCAATAAAGTGATTGCCATTGGTACAACCGCGACACGTGCTTTAGAAAGTGCAGCTCAAGCTCATGGCGGTAAAATTGCAGCTTGGACTGGCGACACGCAAATCTTTATCTATCCAGGTTATGAGTTCTGCATCGTGGACCGTTTAATTACTAACTTCCATTTACCAGAGTCTACCCTGCTCATGCTGGTATCAGCACTTTCAAATCGAGACAACATTTTGGCTGCCTATGAACATGCAGTTAAAAGCCGCTATCGTTTCTTTAGCTATGGCGATGCAATGCTAATTGATAAGTTAGAAGTTTAAAAATTAAAGCTGGGTTAAATTTTATAAGCTCATTTAAATTTTAATCCAGCTGACCCAACTACAATTTCGACTAATAATAAAATTTATGAAACTGCTTTTTCAAAAAATTCAAAGTGCTTTTGACAATCAAAATACACATAACAAAACTACTTTAAAAAATATTGAGGCATTAAGAAATTTACTTAATCAGCAATTACCTCCCGAAATACTTATTCATTCATTAAAAAATTGGACAGGCACCCAACAACTTGATATTCGAAATTATATTTTTTGGAATGCTACAATTTTCGCCTTAGTTTGTATGGCCTTAGGCTTTTTGATTTCGATTTACTTCTTCCCTTTTGCCATTCTTGCGATTTTTTATGGTTTTTACCATAGAGCATCGACGGCCAAACTGATTTGCCTACTTCAAGATATCCAAATTTATTATTATGAACATAAATATAATTTCAAATTTGCAACTGAAGATAACCTAACAAAAGAAGGAACATCCGCTTCAGACTTTCCTTTGTTTAAGTTAGGCAATCAACAAAATTCAGTTTTAACTGCAATACACGGCAAGTGGCAAGTAAGAGAAACAATTCATCCCTATAAAATCTTTAGATACCATTATATCAATCGAGAGATGGCCTATAATTCAAAAGGTAAATGGGAACTAAAAGATGTTAGCTATAATTTATACGGCGTCATTTTAGAGAATTTTCCAGTTCGCGGAGTCAGTATTTCAAGTCAACAGAAAAAGGCTTGTCGCTTAGGTGTAGCTTGGGAATCAAGTGATATCCGTTTTAATCAAAAATATCAACAGAGCGGAATTAATGAGTTGGATTTAGTAAAGTTTCTAAGCCCTGACCGTTTGTTATTATTAGAAAAAATGTTGGAAGATTTTCCTGGGGATTTCTATGTACACCCTGAAACATCTGCATTATGTTGGCTCTGTAATGTAAATCTTTTACGCCAGCAAAGTTTATATGGCGCTAGTGTACGCGAGCTTGCCGAATTTCTTACAACACTTTCAATGCCAGAGTTTGAGCAATTTGCAAACACATTGCAGCATTTCATTAATGAAACTCAAATGCCGAAATCATAAAAGTAATTATTTATAACTTATTTCTATTTATCTCTTTCAATTTAAAAGATAATCTAAAAATAGCACTTTATGATAATGAACTCATTACTTCGATGCCAATTGATACCTTACAAGAAGCTCTGCATATAAGACGTAAGAAAAACACACAGGTTTTTCGCAATATTGCTCGACTTTGGGATGCTGGACAAAAGTCACAAACAGATCAAGAGCTCTTAAATGCGTTACATCCATGGCGTGAAGATCAGAACCTTCGCTTTGTTAATGTATTGCCGTATTTGTTAAGTATTTGCAGTATTACGACTTTATTATTTGGATACTTTTTTCATCCTCATATTCAATATATTTTGAGTCTCTTATGGGCATTTTTAACTGGTTTTCTGGCCTATTTGCTCTATGAACCGCAAAAACCTATAAGCGAAGTCATTCACTATTTAGAACAACGTATGACCGCTTTACGTTATGGATTAAGGTTTCAACAGTTACCGGCCTATCTTCCTATTCAATCTCAACCAATTTTAGTCTTAAGCAAATTAAAGCAACACTTTCCACTGTTTAATCGGGGTAATGAATCTAACGAAATTACTCAGTTTGCTTCGACTACGTGGGATGATGGTATTACGGAACATCAAGTTCTGCTGTTCAAATATCACTATGTAAATAATTTCCCCATTCTTCAAAATCAGGATAGTGACAAAAAAATAGTTAAAGAGATCCATAGAGATCTATGGGGCGCTTTTATATTTGAAATGCCTGCATTGGGTATTGCTGTAAGTAACCAACGTTCTCGCTTTTTTGCACCTTACTTAACTGAATGGGAAAGCACTGACGTCCTGATTAACCAAAAGCTCAATATTTTTGGTACTGCCCAACACCAATTAGCTAAAGAAGTTAGCCCAAGCATAACTTTAAAACTTCATGATTTTTTTCAACACTTTAAAGGTGATTTAATTTATCATCATGAAGAGCAAATTTTGTGTTATCTCGGTGAACAAGATCTTTTTCAGACCACCAGCAAGCAAAGTGAAATTCATGATGTTTCAACATTACGTGGACACTTGCGTACCATGACTATGCCGCAATATGAAAAATTTCAGCAATTAATGATTAATTTAATTAAATAAATCTCTCGTAGCGCTGAACTGGCAACTTATCAAAAAATAAGAAGTTAAAAGGCTCAATGAGAGAATAAAAATAAGAGGAGTGAAAATGACAGGTTTATTTATTTTCTTGGGGATATTCGTCGTACTGATTGTCTGGGGCGTTCACATCCGTAACACCATCGTACGTTACTTTAATGCGACTAAAAGAGCTTGGGCTGAAGTTGCCAATTTCGAGCGTCAAAAAGTAAAGACCTTGGAATCTCTCGAATCAACGCTCAATCAATATACTCAGTTTGAAAAATCGACATTGGAAAAAGTCACTGAATTACGTCAGCAAATTCTTAATTTAAATGTGAATAACACTGATATTTCTCAGCTACAACAGATCGAGAAAATGAGCCAAGAACTTATTCGAAGCTTAAACGTTGTTGTTGAAAATTATCCAGAGCTTAAAGCTGATTCACTCTATAGCAAAATGATGGATGACATTCAGGAACAGAATGAAAATGTTGGTGCAGCAATTAGCATTTTTAACCGCAATGTCGAGCTGTTCAACAACCAGATTGAAGTATTCCCTAATAATCTCATTAACACGTTAACTTTATCCAAGAAAGCGATTCGCCCTTTTAGAGATAATCTTGTTAATGAAAATTTTGACTATAAACCTAATTTTTAATAGGAAGAAAATACTCTCTAAACTATCGGAAATTTATCTATTTTATAACCAGCTACATTTAGTAGTAGAACTACGTCGCAGAATCAAGGAAAATAGCCCTCTTTTTAGCAGCGAACTGTTTCTTCGCCTCTGCTCGTGTTCAGGATTTTTAGATGAAGTTTGAAAAATTAGGTCAGTCGGGGCGCGCCCGTCGTGGTCGTTTAACTTTAGAACATGGTGTTGTTGAAACACCTGTTTTTATGCCAGTGGGGACTTACGGCACAGTCAAAGGCATGTTACCTCGTGACATCGAAGACATTCAGGCACAAATTATTTTAGGAAATACGTTCCATCTATATTTGCGCCCGGGTCTTGAAGTGATTAAAGAACACGGTGGTTTGCATGACTTTATTAAATGGAATAAGCCAATTTTGACTGACTCTGGCGGTTTCCAAGTTTTTAGTCTTGGCGCAATGCGCAAAATCAAAGAGGAAGGTGTTACTTTCCGCTCACCGATTGATGGTTCAAAAGTATTTTTATCACCTGAAATTTCTATGGAAATTCAACAGGTCTTGAACTCTGACATCGTTATGATTTTTGATGAGTGTACGCCTTACCCTGCAACACATGAAGAAGCTCAAAAATCATTGCAGCTTTCTTTACGCTGGGCAAAACGTTGTAAAACTCATCATCATGATGAGCTCAAAAATCACAATGCGTTATTTGGCATTATTCAAGGTGGCATGTATGAAGACTTACGCGATGAGTCTTTAAATGGCCTTTTAGAAATCGGCTTTGACGGTTATGCAATTGGCGGTTTATCTGTAGGTGAACCTAAAGAAGAGATGATCAAAGTTTTAGATTATCTGCCAAATAAAATGCCACATGACAAACCGCGTTATTTGATGGGCGTTGGTAAACCAGAAGATATCGTTGAAGCGGTACGCCGCGGTGTCGATATGTTTGACTGTGTAATGCCGACTCGTAATGCGCGAAACGGTCATTATTTTGTCACTGATGGTCTGGTACGTATTCGTAATAGCAAATATCGCCATGACCAGAGCCCGCTCGATCCACATTGCGATTGCTACACTTGTAAGAACTTTACCCGTGCCTATCTATTCCATCTTGAAAAATGTGGAGAAATGTTGGCATCTATGCTCGGTACTATTCATAACTTACGTTATTACCAACGTTTGACTGAAGGTATGCGTGATGCATTAGACAATGGCACATTTGATGAATTTGTTCAGGACTTTTATGCCCGTCGTGGTTTAGAAGTTCCACTATGTCCTGTTGATGAATAAGCCAGATTTGCGCTCAACCTCAAGACAAGGTAAATTGCAAAACGAACTAGGATTATGTCAGTTATCTGACTCATATTTTTAACTTTAGGAAATCAAAATGAGCTTTTTAATTTCTGCTGCTCATGCAGCACCGGCAGCTGGCCCAACTAATGGTATTTTGCCAAACATCTTGATGATTGTCGTATTCGTTGCAATCTTTTATTTCTTAATTTGGCGCCCTCAAGCAAAGCGTGCTAAAGAACACCGTTCTTTGATCGAGAGCTTAGGTGTTGGTAGTGAAGTTGTTTTTGCTGGCGGTTTAATGGGCAAAGTAACCAAAATTGAAGGTGACTATGCAGTTGTTGAACTTAGCCGTGGTGTAGAAGTAAAAATTCAGCGTGCCAGCGTAATTTCAGTATTACCTGAAGGCACTCTAAATAACCTTTAATCATAAAACAGTCGTGCTTTAGCACGGCTTTTTCATTTAAGAAGAAAGCGAATGCGTTACCCTGCATGGAAATATTTACTGATTCTGGTTGTTCTGGTAATCAGTACATTATACGCACTGCCAAGTCTATATCCGGATGAGCCCGCTGTTCAAATTTCCGGTGCCAAAGCAGGTACCCAAATTGATCAAAGTGTGGTGAAAAAAGCAGAGCAAATTTTAAAAACAGCAAATATTGCGAGCCATGACAATACTTTTACAAATAATGCTGCCCTATTGCGTGTCAGTTCATCTGAAGCGCAGTTAAAGGCAAAAGAAGTATTACGTCGTGACTTAGGTGATCAATATGTTGTTGCCCTAAACCTTGCACCAACCACACCGGAATGGCTGCAAAAGATTGGGGCAAAACCAATGAAACTTGGTTTGGATTTACGTGGTGGTGTCCACTTCTTACTTGAAGTAGATATGGACAAAGCCGTTGCCCAACGTATGGAAACCTCTGCCACCGATTTGCGTCGTCAGTTCCGTGAAAACAAGATCAAATTTAACAGTCTTGCATTAACAAATAATGTGATCACTGTTCAATTTGCTGACAATGCTGACCGTGATGCAGCAATGGATTTTTTACGTCGTAATGGGAATGAATATACCCAACAGGCATTAGCAAGCTCTACAGGTTCTACTTTAAAGCTTACTTATACTGATGTGCGTCGCCAAGAAATTCAGTCATATGCGGTAAATCAGAACTTAACAACATTACGTAATCGTATTAACGAACTTGGTGTTGCAGAAGCATTGGTACAAAGTCAGGGTAGCAACCGTATTGTTGTTGAATTACCGGGTGTACAAGATACAGCTGAAGCTAAACGTGTTTTAGGCCGTACTGCGAATCTCGAATTCCGTTTAGTTTCTGACTTAAATGATCAATATATCGATCCATATACGGGTAAATATAATGGTCAACCTTTACCTCCAGGCACAGAAGTTTTTGCTTATGAGTCTTTAGACAGCGGTCGTCAACTCTTGTTGCAACGTAACCGAATCTTGACTGGTGAGCGTGTTCAAAATGCAAGCTCTGGCTTTAGTCAGGACTCTGGCGGTGCCGAAGTAAATATTACGCTCGACAGTGCTGGCGGTAAGCTGATGTCCGATGCAACCCGTAATGCGGTTGGTAAACGCATGGCGGTATTGTTCATCGAGAACAAGCAAAAAATTAACTATGTCACCGATCCAAAAACTGGTGCACAAACAGAAGTTCGTACGCCATACACTGAGTCTGTAGTCATTAATGCTGCAACAGTTCAAGCTGTTTTAGGTTCGACTTTCCGTATTACTGGTTTAAGTTCTCCTCAAGAAGCATCTGAACTTGCATTAATGCTTCGTGCTGGTGCTTTAGCTGCGCCAATGTACTTTGTTGAAGAACGTGTTGTGGGTCCAAGCCTTGGTCAAGAAAACATTGATAAAGGTGTATTGTCTACTCAAATAGGCTTCTTGCTCGTTGCAATCTGGATGGTCGTTTTCTTCCGTGTATTCGGTTTAATCGCGAACTTTGCGCTTGTGTTTAACTTGGCAATGATTTTAACCGTGATGTCATGGATTGGAGCTTCCCTCACCTTACCGGGTATTGCCGGTATCGTTATTACCATTGGTATGGCGGTCGATGCGAACGTATTGATATGTGAACGTATCCGAGAAGAAATGGTCTGGGGAGCCTCCCCCAAACAGGCCATTGTGGCCGGTTATGATCGAGCCTATAACACCATTTTTGACTCGAACTTAACCACGTTCCTCGTTGCATTTATTCTGTTTGCAATTGGTACAGGCCCAATCAAAGGTTTCGCCGTGACATTAATGATCGGTATTATTTGTTCGATGTTTACTGCAATTACAGTAACTCGTGCAATCGTACAAATCATTTATGGCAAACGTCGTAATTTGAAAAAGTTGAGCATTTAAGGAGATCGATGATGACTAAAGTGACTCAACAAGATTCAAAACAATATGGTCGTCCGGATGATGCAAAAATCATCCCGTTCATGAAGATTGCTAAACCTGCGGCAATCTTCTCGATCCTTATTACTTTGGCAAGTATTTTCTTTATTGCGACTAAAGGTCTTAACCTCGGTTTGGACTTTACAGGTGGTGTTTCAGCTGAGCTTAACTATGCTCAACCAGCCAATCAGTCTGAAGTTATTCAGGCACTCGATAAAGCTGGTTTTAAAGATGCTGTAGTACAAACCTTAGGTAGTAATAAAGACTTACTTGTGCGTATGCCAGTACAAGAAGTTAAGGTTGAAGACCTTAGTAATGCGATTACTAAAGCAGTGCAGTTACCAAATAATGCTGCCGAAGTTCATAAAGTGGACTCTGTCGGTGGTCAGGTTGGTAACGAGCTCTATGTTCGTTCTGCTGGTGCCGTTGCACTAGCACTTATCTTAATGTTGATCTACGTGACCATCCGCTTTGAGTTTAAACTCGCGATGGGTGCCGTAATGTCTTTATTCCACGACATCATCATTATTATTGGTGCTTTTGCATTATTCCAATGGCCATTTGACCTTACAGTGTTAGCTGCGGTACTTGCTGTTATTGGTTTCTCGCTTAACGATAACATCGTAGTGTCAGACCGTATCCGTGAAAATTTCCGTAAAATTCGCGGTGCGACTCCTCGTGAAATCGTCGATATTGCGTTAACAGAGACTTTACGTCGTACCATTCATACATCAATGACGTTATTGCTGGTTGTTCTAGCAATGATGTTCTTAGGTGGTGATGGTCTACACTGGTTCTCTGTGGCAATGTTTGTTGGTGTATTTGTTGGTACTTATTCTTCGATTTATATCGGTACTGCATTTGCATTGTGGCGTGGTCTTAACCGCCAAGACTTCATCGTTCAGGTTAAACCTGAATTTGAAGATGAAATTCCTTGATTGTCTAAATACGACTGTAAAAAAAACCGCGATTCATTCGCGGTTTTTTATTTGATTCAAAAATTATTTACGGCGTAATGCATCCGAAATAGCTTCAACCAGCTGTTGAGAAATTTCCTGTTTAGATGCTTTTTCTAACTCACGCTTTTTCATGTGATAGCTTTCAGCAAAGAAAACTGTCATCGCATTCTCATCAGAAGCAAACCCAATATCTGCACGTGATACATCATTGCAGGCAATCATGTCTAGTTTTTTAGCAACAAGTTTCCCTGCCGCATATTCTTCAACATTTTGCGTTTCGGCTGCAAAGCCCACCATAAATGGACGTTTTTCCTGACCTGCGATTGTTGCCACAATATCTGGATTTTTTACAAGGGAAACATTCAACTCATCCCCTGCTTTCTTAATCTTATGCTCAGCAACTTCTGCTACGCGATAGTCTGCAACTGCCGCAGTCGCAATAAAAATATCGCAGCCTGTTTCCAGAGAGCTCATACTGACGTCAAGCATTTGTCGTGCTGAGGCAACATTTACACGTTGAACACCATTTGGCGTATCTAAACTTACAGGTCCAGCAATCAGAGTCACTTGCGCGCCAGCAGCATAACAAGCAGCGGCTAAAGCAAAGCCCATTTTTCCAGTACTATGGTTTGAGATATAACGAACAGGGTCAATCGCTTCACGTGTTGGCCCAGCAGTAATAACCACTCGCTTACCTGCCAACAGTCCAAATTTCTCAGCGATGGCACGTTGAGCTTGATGAAAATAGCCAGCGACTTGACGAGCAATTTCTTCTGGCTCAGGCATACGGCCTAAGCCGACATCACCACAAGCCTGCTCACCCGCATCCGGCATGATTACATGTACACCATCTTCGACTAAGGTTTGCAAATTACGTTGAGTTGCTTTAGCCGCCCACATTTGCTGGTTCATCGCCGGAGCTACCCACACAGGAGATTTTGTTGCCAAAAAAACTGTACTGAGTAAATCATCTGCCAAACCATTCGCAAATTTAGCCAATGTGTCACAGCTTGCAGGTGCGACCAGTAATAAATCAGCCCAACGCGCTAATTCAATATGTCCCATACCCGCTTCAGCCGCAGGGTCTAGAAGTTCAGTATGAACAGGATTACCAGAAAGAGCCTGAAAAGTTAGTGGTGTAATAAATGCCTGAGCACCATGTGTCATCACCACTCGCACGTCAAAGCCATAATCTTTGAGGCGGCGGACTAAGATGGCACTTTTATAGGCAGCAATTCCGCCAGTAACAGCTAAAACAATGTTTTTATGAGGAATAACGCTTAGATCAAAGCTCACGAACAGGATACCTTTCTGTTGCAGTGGCGCTCACAATAGCATTAAATACGCGCAGACCCAAGATTGATTGGGCAAACAAAATAAAATTTTAAGCGAATTATGCTGGGGAATATGAATACTTCTATTAAAAATTGGCCTGAACAAGAACGGCCAAGAGAACGGTTATTACAACAAGGTCCACAAAGTCTCTCAGATGCTGAGCTACTCGCGATTTTTCTTCGCTCAGGTTCAAGGCAACATTCAGCTGTCGAGCTGTCGCGTTTACTCATTCAACACTTTGGTAGCTTAAATGCTGTGTTTGATGCGCCATTAAGTGAGTTAACTCAATTTAATGGCATTGGGGCAACGAAATATTCACAATTATTGGCAGTCAAAGAACTTGGACGGCGTTATCTCGATCATCACTTCCAGGCACATAATCTCAGCCTTCATTCCTCAGATTTAGTTTTGGATTATCTACGCTATGAATTAAAAGGCGAAAAACAAGAAGTCTTTGCTGTTTTGTGTCTAGATCCCGAATTAAGAAAACTTCATTTTAAAAAACTATTCTTTGGTTCAGTTCAGCATTGCGCAGTTTCGGTCAATCAAACCTTACGCTACGCCTTACAGCAACATGCTTGTCAACTCGTTATTGCACACAATCATCCCTTTGGTTCTCCAAAACCGTCTTCCGAAGATATTGCATTAACTCAGCAACTTGAACAGGCTTGTCAGCTTGTTGAAATTCGTCTGCTTGACCACTTTATTATTTCACCAGAAGGGAGCTTTTCCTTTGCTGAACAACAACTGCTCAACCCAGCAACAATATCAGTTCAATGATATTGACAAAGTACAACTAAGCCTAGAATATCAAAATAAAAATAGTGATGTTTAAAATAAAATGATTGTTCGTGAACAGCCTGGTATTTTTAAAGTTTTATTCTCTTGGCGAGGGACGATATTACCTAAAATCTTACCCTCTTTAGGGGTACTCATGTTGATCTCGTCAATCATTGGTGGCGTGGAATATATCAACCTTTATCGTTTTCCAGAAATTCCTTTGGTTGGCTTTACTCTTATTGGCGTTGTAATTTCTATTTTTTTAGGTTTTAAAAATAGCGCATGTTATGACCGTTGGTGGGAAGCGCGAAAATTATGGGGCGTTTTGATTGCAACTTCACGCCATTTTGACCGTGACTGCCGTATTTTAACCCAAGCTCGCCGTGAACGTGTTATTCAGCATGTCATTGTGTTTGCTAATGTATTACGTGACCGATTGCGCCGTCAGACAGCGAACCCAACTGAGTTAATACAAACCAGTGGTATGAGCCAGCAAGCACTTACTCAGCTCTACCAACAAAATAATGCACCTCAGTACACGCTCAGTCTCATTCAATGGGAGTTGTTACAGGCACTTAAAGAAGGTGAAATTTCTGACATCATTTATGCACAAATGAATAGGAATGTTGCCGACTTAAGCGTCGTACAAACGGGCTGTGACCGAATTGCCAATACACCAATTCCATTTGCCTATTCAGTTTTGCTCAACCGCACAGTTTATTTTTTCTGTTTTATGTTGCCGTTTAGTCTAGGGTCAATGCTTGGATTAGCAACACCTTTACTCGTCGGAATTTTGGCATACACATTTTTAGGTCTAGATGCGCTAAGCTCTGAAATTGAAGAGCCTTTCGGTACTCAAAGTAATGATTTACCGCTAGATGCTATGGTGCGTAATATCGAGATTGAACTGTTAGGGACGCTCGGTAAGCCTACCCCACCGCCAATTCAGGCTCAAGATAACAACTTACTCTAAACCTCGATTAAAGAAAACGCTCCCAAATCCCTTGTTGCTTATCAGTGAGTTTAGGTGTATTTCCGAGTTTAATCCATGGCATATTTTCACCATGAAAATCACTGCCAATTGAAACTGCCAACTGATATTGTTCAATCATTCGATCAATCATTTGGCGGGTAGATAGAGGTTCCATTGGTGGAGGTAACTCAATTGCGTCCCCACCTGAAGTTGCGAACAACTCGATTAAATAACGAACGTTAGTTGCAGATAAATCATAGCGGGTCGGGTGTGCTAATACTGCGAAGCCTTTACTTTGATGAATCACATCAATGGCTTCTTTTAAGCCTAGTCCTTCAAACTTTACAAAAGCCCGTTTTCCTTCTTTTAAGAAACGATCAAATGCTTGTTGAGGACGAGTCACGACATTTTTCTCGACCAATGTTTTAGCAATGTGAGTTCTTGTTACCCTATCCGCCTGATTTTCTACTTTGGCAAGAACATCATCATAAATCTGAAAACCAATACATTTTTCTAATAGCTCACAAATCACTTTAGCTCTTTGCGCTCTAATTCTTTTTTGTTGTTCTAATGCTTCTAAAATTGGTGCTTCATCTTGCATATTTAAAGCAACAATATGTACACCATAACTCTTCTTAGTGGTTGGGCGCGACCACTGACTAGAAATCTCTGTGCCAGAAATAATATTTAAATCATGGCCTTGTGCAGCATTTTTTGCACGCTGCAACCCATCCATTGTATCGTGGTCAGTCAAAGCCAACGTATGCAAGTTCACATCTATAGCAGCTTGCACCAGCAATTCTGGAGACAAAGTTCCATCAGAAATATTGCTATGTGTATGTAAATCTATGCCTTGCATCTTTTATACTATGCCATTCGCCAAACCTGATCAGATACTCTAACATGAAAGCACTTCTGGACTTTGTTCCATTAATTATTTTCTTCTATTTATATAAAACAGTTGATCCAACTGACACACAGCATCCTTTACTGAAACTGATCGGGTCTGCTGGTGGTGCCGATAATAATAATATTCTTGTAGCGACGACTGGCTTAATTATTTCAATGCTTGTGGTATATGGTGCCCTATTCGTTTTCCAAAAATTCCGTCTTGATAAACAACAGTGGTTTGTATTGTTTATGACTGTCATTTTTGGTGGTATCACCCTCATGTTAAGTGACGATTTCTATATTCGTCTCAAAGCTGCGATTTTAAATTTAGTTTTCGCAGGCGCATTCTTGGTTTCACCTTGGTTTGGTAAAGACCGTAAACCGCTCATTCAACGCTTATTTGACCCGATTTTAGATTTGAGTGAAAAAGGTTGGAAAAACCTCAATTTTGCTTGGGCTGCGATGTTTGTTGTGATGTCTTGTCTGCATGTATTCTTCGCATTTTTGTTTCACGGTGGAAAATATTGGGGTGAATTTACCGCATTTGGTGACATGATCGTCATGTTTTCATTTATCATTATTCAGTTCATTATTTTACGTAAACATTTTAAGTCACCAGACGCTTAAAGTGCTTCCAGATTGATTATAGAGATACGATTACATGCCTTTTTTTGTTCTAAGCTGTACCGATAACGAAGGAACTTTAGAAAAACGCTTGGCAGTACGCCCTCAGCATATCGAACGCTTACAAAAACTCGATGATGAAGGCCGCCTTGTTACAGCGGGTGCTATGCCAAAAGATCCTAATGATCCGCAAGCAGGCTTCTTTGGTAGCACCATGATTGTTGAATTCGACAGTCGCGGAGCATTAGATGAATGGTTAAAAGAAGAGCCATTCCTTAAAGAAGGCATTTATGCTCACATTGATGTAAAACCGTTTAATAAAGCATTTCCAAAAGGGTAATCGCATGCAGCTTGCAATCAAAAGCTTTATTGGCTTGTGTTTGATATGTTCAACTGCTGGAGCAGTTGAACCTGCTGCGACACCAGCAACTCCTTCTCCAAGTGCGCCTTCAACTCAAGCCGCTAAACCAGCTCCAACATCGGCAACTGGAGTCAAAACAGCACCAACTGCAGCACAACCACTTACAGCAGAACAGCTCGCAAAGAACAAGCAACAGCAAGACGCAAAAATCAAAGCCTTAGTTCAAGATCAAGCATCTCGCTTAAAACAGCTAGAACATGCCAACCTTGAAGCGCTAGCCCAGAACCAAGAGTTACAGCTAAAAAATGATAATCTCTCTGTTCAGGTTCAAGTCTTACAAAGCGAACGAAGTGCGCAAATGTTTTTATATGGCGCTGTTACCTTAGCGGGTGGTGTATTGCTAGGTTTCTTTATTGCTAGTTATATTCATACAAAACGTCGACGCCAGTGGTAATCCCAAGCGATCTATTAAATTCAATGAACGTATCAAACCGTATCCAAACAGCAGAGCTGGACTGGGAATTTGTCGATGGTATCGAGATTCCCATTTCTAAACAATTTGGTGATGTCTACTTCTCTAAAGATAATGGCCTACTTGAAACACGACATGTTTTTCTAAATGGTAACGACTTATCAGAACGATTAGCCAATCTAAAAGATTTTGAATATTTCAGTGTAGGAGAAACTGGTTTTGGTACAGGTTTAAATATTCTTGCACTCTGGCAACTTTGGCAGCAAATTCGTCCTAATAATCAAAGCCATTTACACGCAATTAGCGTGGAAAAATTTCCGTTAAGTAAAGCTGACCTTATTCGCACTTTAAATGTCTGGGATGAACTTAAACCGCTTGCAGAGCAGTTAATTGAACAATATCCCCTGCCTATTGCTGGATGTCATCGTTTAACTTTTCCTAAAGAACGTTTTAGCATCGATCTATGGCTTGGAGATGCGCAAGAAATTTTCCCAAGCATGGCTAAAACTAAAGCTGTGAATGCCTGGTTTTTAGATGGTTTTGCACCGTCTTGCAACCCAGACATGTGGGAACAAAATGTTTTAAACAATATTGTCCGTCTTTCAGGTTATGGAACTACATTCGCCTCTTTTAGTGTTGCTGGCATTCTAAAACGTGGACTAAAAGCACATGGTATCGATATTTCTCGTCCACGTGGTTTTGGCCATAAACGAGAAATGCTCAAAGCAGTCTGGAATCTGCCTGAATCTAATGAAGGTTTCACAGAATTAGATCAAACTCATGCATTGGCTACAGAGCAACAGCATATTGCGATTATAGGGGCTGGTGTAGCAGGTTTAAGCACAGCGTGGGCATTTGCAGCACGTGGCCACCAAGTGACCTTATACGAGCAAAACAATGCATTATCGGGTGCCTCTGGAAACCCTTTGGCATTACTTAATCCGAAACTATGCCCAATTGAACAAAGTCATGAACATCTCATGACTTTAAGTTGGCAACATGCTTTAAATTTTTATAAAAATTTTAATGCATTCCGTCCACTTCAAATTCAACAAATTGCATTGAAAAATGCAGATGAACTTCTCGATTTGGTAAATCAGTATCCAGCTCAAGTTGTTACCAACTCAGCGAACTCACTTGAAACTGATTACTCAAGCATATTACTAACTGAGGCTGGTTCCGTTTCACCACATCAATTACGTGATGAAATTTTGCAGCATCCATGTATCAATCTCAAAATTGCTCATGTCACAGCACTTGTTTCTTCTGAAAATAAAGTTCAATTGCAAACCGACAATGAAATTATTGCAGAAGCAGACCATGTCGTTGTGTGCTGCGCTCGAGAAAGTGCTGCTTTATTTGACAACTATCCGCAGTTAAAACCAATACGTGGACAAGTGAGCTGGGTTGATAATACGTTTGCCCCCCTGCCTTTAAATGAAGCTTATAGCTATGGTGGCTATTGCATGCAACTTGACGCTGCACAGATGATTTTAGGCGCGTCTTTCTACCCAAATCGTGAAGATCAAGATGTACTTCCCGAAGACCATGTGCATAACTTTGAATTAATCCACAGTGTATTCCCTGAATATGCTGAAAAGTTACCGTCACCTTCGACATGGCAAGGGCGTGCATCCATACGGGCACAGAGCTTAGATTATTTTCCTCTGGTTGGAAAAATGCAGGAGAATAGCCGAATTGCTACTTTTGCCGGGCTTGGCTCTAAAGGCTTTCTTTTTGCACCGCTATGCAGTGAAATCTTAGTTGCTCAAATATTAGGAGAAGCTTGTCCAGTGCCAGACCGCCTATTACAAAAATTGAGTCCTCAACGGTTCCAAAAGAAAGTGAAACCTAAAAAGCTTTATTTTAAACCGCAATAATTCATTTCAATAAAAAAGCACCCGAAGGTGCTTTTTTTATGCGCCCTGCTCTAGAGGCAAGCCAGCATCACGAGCTGCACGTGTCCCGCCCATCAGCACGACATATTCACGCGAGGCATCCAATCCTTCTAGTTTCTCAGCTGCACGAGGAGCTTTGCTACCACCACCACATAAAATATAAATCGGCTGACCCGCAGAGACCTGTTTCAAAATATCAGCATTCAAATCATTAATTGGGCGATTCACCGCACCTTTAACATGCCCTTCTGCATAAGCATTAGTATCACGGACATCCCAGATAACAGCATTTTCTGGGAATTCAAATGTTGTAATTTCTTGTTTACGGATCATTGTGCACTCCTTTGATGTAAACAACACTTGGCAAATGAAGAAAACCCTCTTAGCATCTCAAATATTCTTTCACTTTGTAAAGGTCTAAACTATGCCTTCTTTCGATATTGTCTCTGAATTAGAGTTATTTGAAGTTAATCATGCTGTACAAAACACACAAAAAGAGATTGCAACACGCTTTGACTTCCGTGGTCATGATGTTTCTATCGAATTAAATGAAAAAAATAAAGAAATCAAAATCAGTACCGAAAGTGATTTCCAGTGTGAACAAGTTTATAACATGTTAGAAAATCATTTTTATAAACGTAAAATTGATGTTCAAGCACTTGATCCACAAAAAGCTTCGGCTTCAGGCAAAAACTTTGTACAAGTCATTAAACTTAAAGATGGTCTTGACTCTGATACTGCAAAAAAAATTAATAAAGCCATTAAAGAAAGTGGCGTTAAAGTGCAATCTTCTATTCAAGGCGACAAAATTCGTGTGACTGATAAAAAGCGTGACACCTTACAACAAGTCATGACTTTTTTACGTGAACAACAATTCGGTGTGCCATTACAGTTTAATAACTTTAAAGATTAATATCTTGTCGGCCATTTAAAGCTAAGGTAATTCCATGTCTCAATCCAATCGTCTATCAAAACTGGTAAAAGCGACTTCAAAATTCCCTAAAGGTATTCGGAGCACGCTTTGGAGCAAGGCGTTTGGTCGTATCGTGCCAATGGTGGGTACAGCAAATATCCGCTATCAGGAAGTAGACTCAAACCACGTTACTGTCCGTTTAGAAAACCAGAAAAACATGCAAAATCATATTAAAGGAGTCCATGCTGCGGCGATGGCTCTTTTAGCAGAAACTGCAACAGGTTTTCTAACGGGTTTACATATTCCTGATAACCGCATTTTATTAATCAAATCATTGCATGTAGATTATTTAAAAGTGGTTGAAGGCGGTTTGACTGCTACAGCAACATTGTCTGCTGAACAACAAAAGTTTATTGCAGATAATGAGAAAGGTGAACTTGTGATTCCTGTTACTGTGATTGATGATGCAGGCAATGAACCAATTCAATGCCAAATGCTCTGGGCATGGTTACCTAAACGTAAGAAATAATAACTAATCTAAAGTATTTTTAGACGGTTATTTACCTCAAGATATAAAAATTATTTTTGTATCTTGAGGTCAAAATGAAAAAAATACTGATTCTTTCCTCTTTATTTACCAGTTTAATATTTACAACTATAAGTTCTCACGCGACTGAACCCAGCATTAAAACCAGTAAAGTAACTTCGGCTAAATCAGAAGCTATTGATAAAGTAAGTGCTCAAAACAAAAGAATAGTGACCGACTTTTATGAAGGTGTCTTTTTAAAACATAAAGTCAAAGAATATGCAGACCGCTATATTGGTCAACAATACATTCAGCACAATCCTAATGTTCCAGATGGGAAAGCGCCTTTTGTTAATTTCTTCACTGAAAAATTCCAAAAGAATCCGCAAGCTAAAAATGAGATTAAACGTGCAATTGCTGAAGGTAATCTTGTCGTTTTACATGTTCATTCGACTGAAAATGAAAAAGATCGAGGAAGAGCGATTGTTGATATATTCCGTGTTGAAAATGGGAAAATCGTAGAGCATTGGGATGTGATACAAAATATTCCTGAGCAAAGCAAAAATACAAATACGATGTTTTAATTTCTAAAAACTAGTTTTTCTTTTGAATAAAAATTAAAGCCTGAATACTAATATTCAGGCTTTCTGATTCTTATTGAGTTTCCAAAAACTTCTGTTTCGCTTCTTCAGGTATTTGACGCTTATTACCTTTTACATCTACTGCTACAAAGGTAAAGACTCCTTCAGTAATGCGTATTGGTTCACGAGAGTCATCATGACTATCCCAAACTTCAATTTGCATCTGAATAGAAGTATTTCCAACTTTTAAGATCTTGGTATAGCAGCTAATGACAAAGCCAACTTTTACCGGAACCAAAAAGGTCATTTGATTAATAGAAATCGTAGCACAGCGACCACGACTGAAACGTTCTGCGTGAATTGCTCCAGCCAAGTCCATTTGTGACACAATCCATCCACCAAATACATCACCACTCCAGTTTGTATCTGCTGGCATGGCAATCGTTTGTAAGGATAAAATTCCTTCTGGTTTGGTATAAGCTTCTGACACCTTAGCTCCCGAAATTCGTTTGAAGTTGTTGATCGAGCCACTGCTGCAATTCAGGCGCACGTAACGCACCGCTAATACGCGCGACCTCTGTCGTTTTATTCATTAAGACAAGTGTCGGAATACTTCTCACATGAAAAGCTTGGCTCAAGCGAGGAGATTCTTCGGTATCAATCTTGGCAAAGATAACGCCTGGATTCTGTTTTGCGACCTGCGCAAAATGTGGAGCCATCATTTTACAAGGTCCACACCATTCTGCCCATAAGTCTATAAGAATAGGTAGATCACTATTCGTGATGTAGTTACTAAAATTTTGCTCATTTAGCTCAATAGGTACAAGCGGTAGTAATGGCTGATGACATTGCCCACAGCTTGGTTGCTCCGGAAGTTTTTCTTCAGGAACTCGGTTTTTAGCACCACAAGATGCACATACAATAATCATTTACATCACTCCTATATGCTGATGTAAAAATTCTAATTGGGTTGTCACTGCTTTTTCAAACCATGAACCATGATAGATATCAAAATGTTTCATATCCCATTCATGATAACTCACAAAAGGCGCAATATTTGTCGCAGCTTCACGGCTTGACTCAATAGGAATAAGCGAATCTTTTTGAGCAGCAATAAATAAAACCGGAATATTAATCTGGCGCACAACTTGGATTGGACGGTATCGCATCAAATTAAAAAAGACACGAGCAGGAACTTCCCCACTCCAATAATAATCAGGATTTACAATCGATAAATAGCCATAATAACTATCTGCTGTAGGCATAAAGCATAGGTTATGTTGATCAACAACAGGTAATCGCTTTGGATTAAGCCCCATCTTTGATCCCATATAATCCTGACTTGATAGCTTCAATGCTTGCGGATAGCGCTGCAAAGGATAGAGTTTGGCAGTTTCAGCGCCATCTACATAAGGAATTTGTACTAAAACTGCTTGAATATTCTTTAACTCAGAAGCTAGGCTTAGTGCATATCCCCCACTTAAAGAAGTTCCCCAAAGCACAATCCTTCGGTTATCTACGAGTTTAGAAGTCGAAGCATACTGAATCACCGTCTTCCAATCTTCTAATTGTGAATTGATGGAGACCATTTCTCTAGGCTTGCCAGTACTTCCGCCCCAATATCTGTAATCAAACAAAATAACAGCGTAACCTGCTTGAGCAAATCGCTGGGCATACTGAATAAGTTTAAATTGACGCAATCCGGCAAAACCATGCGCCATGATAATTACCGCAGATTTATTATTTGTTTTTGGAATATAAAAGTCAGCTGCGATCATTTCCTGATCACATGGAACATATAAAGGCTCAACCGTATAAGCGTGCATATGTGCTCCGTGGCATTATGGTCGAAGTAATGAATTTACAAAAAACATCCTGATCGCCTTTTAAAAATCTAGAGCTGTTCTATGACATAAGTTTTATCTATGTAGGAACAACGTTTTAGTGTCTTGTATCTCAGGTTAAGCTTAATGCTATGATACAGCATAAGAGGTTTTGTTAAATTTTGGAGTGACGAAATGTCAGATAATGTTGGTTTCGCAGGTCAAATTGGTCCAGAACACGTTGGCCAAGTTGTAGAAAAAGGATTTAAATCTATTATTAATAACCGACCAGATATGGAAGGCGGCCCAGAACAACCTACAAGCGCTCAGATTGAAGAAGCAGCACGTCAAGTAGGCTTAGACTATGTTTATCAACCTGTTGTAGCTGGACAAATTACTGAGCTAGATGTACGTACTTTTGCAAATCATTATAATGATTTGCCAAAACCTGTACTCATGTTCTGCCGTACAGGAAACCGTTCAAATAATCTATATCAATTAGCCAAACAAATGGATTTGTTAGACGACTAATTTTAAGAAATTAATATTCCATAAAACCCTATTTCTTCTTTAAAGTAGGGTTTTTTGATAAATTATTTTGCATATCTCTGCACGAACTCAACAGAACTAAAAATAATATTAATTTAGAGTATTTATATCTTTTGATTCATTTATTAATTTTCTATGAATAAATTTATTTTCGCTCTTTTAAGCTGTTTAATCATTAGCGCATGCTCCTCAATGCAAGTAAAACCTACTGTCGGAGTAACGATAGGTACAGGCATTTAATCAGTTAGTTTAACTATAAATATAATGAGCAACCTCATGAAATATATGTTATTTTATAAATCTAAAAAATTATTTTAAATAACTTATCATTTAATGGGGAATAATGATGAAACTTACTCATGGGGTATGTGGGATTACTTTGGCTGCTTTTTTGACAGCTTGTGGTGGTGGAGGTAGTGATGGTTACTACAACCAAAATTCAAATTCTGGTTCTACAACAACACCAACCACTCCATCAACAGATCAGGATTTAGCGATCTCAGTTTTAAATAGTGTAAAACAAGAAGGTAAATATTTGTTTGGCGTTTATGATCTTAATGATGAAAAGCAATCAAAAGGTTATATTGATCACGCACTAGATACCTTCGCTCAAGGACCACTTAAGTTAACCTTAGACATTCGAAAAGTAGATCTTACTAAGTACTCCGACCACTATCGAGATAAATGTTTTATCAAGAGTACTACAGACTACCGCGCCTGCTATGTCTTTAAAGGGGAAGAAATTAAAACTTTACTCACTGGTTATAATGATTGGGACTTTGATATTACAACAGATGATTTAAAAAATATTAAACTAGCAAACGACAATACATCTCCAAATTTAGAAGACTATCAATCAAATACTAGAATTTATATTTTTCAAAATGAAAATAATGATAAAAACTTCCAAGATGTAACAATTACTGGAGCCTTCGCCTACCCATTTCAACAGTCATGGGGTCTAGAACAAACCAAGCAGAAAAGATTCGTATTAATTAACTCTGCTACAAGTGATTATAAAATAACTACAACTACTATTGTTCCAGATCCAGAAACAGGTCAACCAACTGAAAAAGAAGTAACCACAGGTGCAATGAGTGTCTATAAAGATAATACATCAATTGATGGTGATCTGTATGTAGTTCAAGGTGGTTCTGGTTTCAACGTACTCATTAATGACAATCCTAATGTCCCTTTTGCAGAGCCCATTTCATTTGTTGTGAACTCTACTCCTGGCAATACAAACAATGCAACATATAAAGTAATGGCTAATAATCACCAAATATTGAGCCTACCAAGTATTACTAGCCTTGAAGGAAGCCGAGTTGAAAATGAATCACCAACAACGAATGCACAGAAATTTAATGGCAGTATTTATTTAGAAGGACAAAATATTTTTACTTTCAAACAAAGCTCGAATGGAACTACATTAGACTTTAAGCATGTTATTAATGGGGTAAGCATTGAAGGTCAGTCTATTAATCAAAATGGGACTGTTTCAACAACCCTAAAAACACCTTTTATGCAAAAATTTACATTTTAAAGCTAAATAATTAGGATGAAACCCTCTGTTCAAGAGGGTTTTTCTATATATTCTAAATATCTATTAAAATAGCTTAATGACAATGTTCGATATTATTATCATTGGCGCAGGTACTGCTGGTATTAGCGCATACAAAGAAGCCATTAAACATACCAACAATATTTTAATTATAAATGATGGACCATGGGATACCACTTGTGCCCGTGTAGGCTGTATGCCAAGTAAAGTTCTCATCTCTACAGCAAACCGTATGTTTGACATTCAAAATGCTCAAGAGGTTGCTTTAGACGTATCTGCAAATATTAATACTGATCAAGTGATGCAGCATGTACAAACTTTACGTGACAGATTTACACAAGCAACTTTAAAAGATGTAGATCAATGGCCGACTGAGCATAAAATTTCTGGCAAGGCACATTTTATTGATGCACAAACTGTAAAAGTTAACGGAAAACAGTACAAATCAAAAAGTTTTATTCTGGCGGTCGGTTCAACTCCTAATTATGATCAAATTTGGAAGCAAGAATTAGGAAACCGGCTTATAACAACAGACCAAATATTTGAGTTAAAAACACTTCCTAAATCTATTGCTGTAATTGGTAGTGGTGTGATCGCTCTTGAGATTGCACAAGCTATGCATCGCCTAGGTGTAGAAACAACAATCTTTGCTCGCAGTAAACGAATTGGAATCCTAACTAGTTCTAGACTTCAACAGCTTGCTCAAAAAGAGCTAGGAAAAGAATTAACAATTCTATTCGAGACTTTACCGAGTGAAGTTAAATGCATTGAAGAAAACGCTGTATTAACTTACCAACTTGATGAAACAGAGCAAACTCTCAAAGTTGAATATGTTTTAGCAGCAACAGGCCGTACAAGTTTAATTGATACTTTAAAACTAGAAAATATTGATAATTCATTCAAAGATACTAAATTATTACCCATAAATGCTAAAACTAAGCAGTTAGATACATATCCAATTTTTATTGTTGGGGATGCTTATACCTCAACACCACTACAGCATGAAGCAGCTAATGAAGGTAAAAAAGTTGTTTATAACTGTTTAAATTATCCACAGGTAAACGCAGTTAAGACACTTACTCCATTAGGAATTGTCTTTAGTCATCCTGAAATGGCGATCGTAGGTCAAAGTTATAAGCAATTAAAAGATAAAGGTGTAGATTTTATTACAGGCGAAGCCTCTTATGAACGACAAGGAAGAGCTATAGTTCTTGGAAAAAATAAAGGTGCTATTGAAGTTTATATTGAACGGGAAAGCCAAAAACTTCTCGGTGCTGAGCTATTTACAGAAGCAACTGAACATATGGCCCATTTATTAAGTTGGATAATCGGTGAAGAATTAACGCTAAATGATATTCTAGAGAAACCCTTTTATCATCCGACCTTAGAAGAAGGTCTTAGAACTGCTCTAAAGCATGCGCGTAGACAACTGAAATAATCAATTTTAGAAGAGCCCTTTATTAATTAAATTGGCTCTTCTCTACTTCCACTTGCTTTCATTAATTCATTTGATGAGAAATAACCGCTACTAATGAAGCATTCTTTTCAGATGAACTAGTATATATCCATGTCTCTAAAGGCTTCCCATTTTTAGAAATAATATAATTTGTTGTGGTCAAATTCCTATCTTTAAATATTTCTTTTTTATAAGTTAGGCCCGTAGATTCTGGAGGTAGCCAGTTTTCTAAATTCTGCTGAATTTCAGTTGAATTTCCTTTATTTATAAATAATGAACATACGCCATTATCGAGTTGAGTAATAACAAATTTTCCTTCAGAAGAACTTATCATGCATGACCATTATAATCTTTTAAAAAATGTGCAGCATATTCATTAGGCATTTGGATAAACCCCATATTTTTTGCTTGTTTATTTATTAATTCAGGATTTCCTCTAGAACTTACACAAATATTTAAAAAGGCTTTTGTACTATACAAACTTTTCACAGTTTCATTAGCATATATAGAACTACAACTGAGTACTGTAGACAATATGAAGGAAAATATTTTAAATTCTGAAAATTTCATGATTAATACTTTTGTTATCATTTTAAATAATGTGATTTATATCATAATTCATTCTAAAGTTAATGGGGGATTTAGATTTTTTTATCACACATAAAGAAACACCCCCACTCATTAGAATGGGGGTGTTTGGAATAATGAGCTGGCGATGACTTACTCTCACATGGGTAACCCCACACTACCATCAGCGCTAAGAGGTTTCACTTCTGAGTTCG
>NZ_JAKUKO010000005.1:0-295393 GCF_022449185.1 Acinetobacter pittii | reverse complement strand
AACACCACGGGTACGGTATTCTTGCTCACCTGGTACATTCATTTCTCTCCAACGTGCACCTGTAGAAAGGATCACAGTTTTCGATTCAAGTTTTGCACCGTTTTCAAGTTCAACTTCAACCAAGCCATTTTCAGTTTGGTTGGCACCCGTGATTTTGCTGACACGTTGCAGGTTCATGATATCGACATCATATTCACGAACATGTGCTTCCATCTCGGCAGCAAACTTAGGACCTTGCGTCTTTTGCACAGACGTGAAGTTTTCAATGTCCATGGTGTCCATCACTTGACCACCGAAGCGTTCAGCCACGATACCTGTGTTAATACCTTTACGTGCAGCATAGATTGCAGCTGTTGCGCCCGCAGGACCACCACCAATCACCAACACATCAAAAGCATCTTTGGCATTGAGTGCTGCCGCATCTTTTTCAGCTGAGCTGGTGTCAAGTTTTGCCACAATCTCTTCAAGGGTCATACGACCTTGACCAATGTGTTCGTTGTCTTGGAATACCATCGGTACTGCCATGATTTTGCGTTGCTCAACTTCGTCTTGGAAGAATGAACCATCAATCATGGTTGCTGTAGTGTTCGGGTTATAAATGGCGATCAGGTTAAGCGCCTGTACAACATCCGGACAGTTATGACAGCTTAAGGATACAAACACATCGAAGTTTGCTTTGAGGTTTAAGCCTTTAATCTGGTTGAGCACTTCATTTGACACTTTAGGTGCATAACCAGACACTTGTAACAGCGCCAAGATCAAAGACGTAAACTCATGGCCCATTGGTAAGCCAGCAAAGAACACACGAGGTTGTTCACCTGCTTTAGCCACACCAAAGCTTGGACGACGTGTATTGTTACCGTCAAAACGGGCAGTCACCTTGTCAGAAAGCTCAGCGATTTCACTCACCAACTCTTTAATTTGAGCAGCTTTGTCTGATTCATCTAAGGCAGCAACTAATTCGATTGGACTTTCTAAACGTTCTAAGTAAGCTTTTAATTGAGTTTTAATGTTTTGATCTAACATCTGTTTTTACTCCCATGCATCCAAATTCTTTCAATAGATGCATAGTACGTGAAAACACAGAATAGGTAAAACAGTATGTTTTTATATATTTAATCGGTTTTTTAGATTTTATTCTTATTTACTTCAAATTAAAAAAAGCCAACCTGAACTCATCCAGCGCAGGTCGGCAAACTGGTTAAACTAGAGTAAGACCACGCCAAATACAGCCCCAGCAATCAAGACATGTAAAGGATGAACCTTTTTAATTAAAGATAATAAAGTCGCAATGACTACCATAATGATAAGTAAAGTATTTATGGCAGCTGCCTCAGAAATAATCCAAGCACTAGCAAGCACAGTTCCTACAGTGACAGGTTGTAAAGCAAGCTGTAAAACACGTCTCCATTTTTTATCTTTAAATTTTGACCAGCCTCTCATCACAAATACAGTAATAAGAGATGAAGGTAAAAATTTAGCGGTAGACGTTACAAGTAGACCTGACAACCCTGCTACATGCCATCCCACCAACGGTACAATCATCATGTTCGGACCGGGTGCAGCTTGGACCATGGCGAACAATGCACTGAATTCTTGTGCCGTCATCCAGTGATGAATATCAACTACTTGGCGTTGCATCTCAGGCAAAATCGTATTTCCACCACCAAATGCAATAAGAGACAATTGAGTAAAAATGATCGCTAAAGTAAGTAGAACTGCACCCATTACACACGTCTCCAAATGATTGCTGAGTAAAATGCCAACAAAATCAGCATAGTCACTAGTAAAGAGATTTTTAGAAAAGCAATACTGATAATTGCAGCAATAACTACGCAAATCGCTAATGGATTACGTAATAATGGCTTAAGCATTTTCAAACCTGTTGCAACCAGAAGTCCAGCTGCTGCTGCCGCTAACCCTTCGAAAAGATGCTTCACCATTAAATTATCTTGGAACTGCTCATAGATATAATGTAAAAGTACAACAATTATCGTAGGTGCAAGGATCAGACCAATGAGTGAGCTCACTGCCCCACGAACACCGCGAAACTCCATGCCAATCGCAACCGATAAATTAATAATATTGCCGCCTGGTAAAAATTGACACAGACCAAGCAACTCAGTGAATTTTTCAGGGCTTAACCATTGTCTCTGCTCTACAATAACTTTGCGTGCTAAAGGCAGCACGCCACCGAATCCAATTAAACCTAATGTTAAAAAACCTAAAAATAACTCTGTGCAGGTCGGGACACTCTCCTTCTGCACGGCAATCTCAACATGGTTCATTTTCGTTACTTTTCACTTTATCTGACCAAGATAGAATGATACTTTTATGATATATCTACAAATGCTTTTATTTTTATTAACCATACCATAAAGGTATTTCTATGCTCGATTTACATAAGCTCCATGCCTTTGTTGTGGTAATTGAAGAAAGGAATATTACGCATGCCGCAAACCGATTGTTTATTCAACAGCCGCCTCTAACGCGTTTACTTAAAAAACTCGAAGAAGAACTTGGTACACAATTACTTATTCGCCAGCCTCGAGGAATTGAACCAACTGAGGCTGGTTTAGCCTTATTTAAAGAAGCACAACTTTTATTAGAACATGCGCGCCATATTCCAAAATTAGTCCAAGATGTTAGCCAAGGTAAAACTGGACAACTCAATATTGGTTTTACAAGTTCCGCAGGTTTGCATCCGCTTATTTCACTAGTATTGCGCTCATATCGAGAAATATATCCAAACGTACAAACCAAACTTGAAGAAGCAGGCAGCCAAAAACAATTAGATCGATTAATCTCCGAGAAACTTGATATTGCTTTTTTAAGAGCACCGATCAGCCGTGATATTGGGTTAAAACATCACCATATATTAGATGAACCAATGATGGTGGCATTGCCTATAGGCCATCCACTTACACAAAAAGAAAAAATTAGTTCAAATGACTTATCAAATGAAAATTTTGTTTTATACCGTCGTTCTTCAGGACAAGGTTTATATGACAATATTTTATATAGTTGCTACCAAGCAGGTTTTAGTCCACGCATTATTCAGGAAGCACCTCGGCCAACTGCAACATTAAATTTAGTTGCTGCTGGAATTGGTATAACGATTGTGCCAGCCTCAATGCATAACTTTTGGGAACATGAAATTGTGTATCGCGATTTTGATGATTCAATAAAAATGAATGCGCCTATTTACTTGATTACACGAGAAAATGAGAGCTCTGCCAAAGTTTCAAATTTTATTAAACTATTACAAAAACTTTTGCCTACAATGGCCTGAGTGTAAAAGCTAAGCAATAAAAAATGCCCCAAGTGGAGCACTTTTTTATGAAACTGTTTATTTTTGATTTACTCGTTTTGACAGCTCTTCTGCCGATTCTTTGCGCTCAGAATAGCGATCTGTCAAATACTGTTTTTGCCCACGTGTTAATAAAGTGAACTTATACAATTCTTCCATAACATCAACGATTCGGTCATAGTAAGAGGATGGTTTCATACTGCCATCTTCTTCAAACTCTAAAAAAGCTTTAGCAACCGAAGACTGATTTGGGATGGTAATCATGCGCATCCAACGGCCTAAAATACGCATTTGATTGACCGCATTAAACGACTGCGAACCACCACTCACCTGCATAACGGCTAAAGTTTTACCTTGAGTTGCACGAATTGCTCCGGCTGCCAAAGGAATCCAGTCAATCTGGGCTTTTAAAATTGAACTCATCGCGCCATGACGTTCGGGTGAACACCACACCATACCTTCTGCCCAAGCCAAAAGCGCGTGTAATTCTTGGACTTTTGGATGATCTGTTTCTGCATCCTCAGGTAAAGGTAAACCTTTAGGATGAAAGATTTTGACTTCAGCACCTAAGTATTCAAGAATTCGACCAGCAGTCAGCACAGCAAAACGACTATAAGAACGTTCACGATTAGAACCATATAGCAATAAAATGCGAGGTGGATGCTCAAGCTGCTGTGCTTGCACTTGCTCAAATGTAGGCTTATCAAGAAGATCTAATGCTACATTTGATAAATCATTATTAAGACTGTTCATCTGAGAAATACTTTTTCTTGAACCAAAGAGAAACTGAAACGAGTGAAATTAAAACGGGAACTTCAACCAATGGTCCAATCACTGTGGTAAATGCCACAGGTGATGCCAAACCAAATGTTGCAATGGCAACAGCTAAAGCTAACTCAAAATTGTTACCAGCCGCAGTAAACGAAATAGCAGTGGTACGTGGATAGTTATTCCCCATACGTTTACTCATAAAGAAGCTAATGAAGAACATCACCACAAAGTAAATCGTGAGTGGAATTGCAATACGTAATACATCTAAAGGTAAGCTCACTACATCACCACCTTTTAGGCTAAACATCGCCACGATGGTAAAAAGTAAAGCAATTAAACTAATTGGACTAATTTTTGGTAAAAATTTAGTTTGATACCATTCCAAACCTTTCGACTTGACTAAAATCAAACGCGTCAAGAACCCCATCAAAAATGGAATACCCAAGTACACCAAAACCGCATGTGTAATAGTCCAGAAATTCACATCAATGACTTGCCCTGCCACACCAAAATAAGGCGGCAAAAAGGTTAAGAACAACCATGCATAGGTACTGAAAAATAAGATTTGGAAAATACTGTTAAATGCAACCAACGCTGCAACATATTGGTTATCACCACAAGCCAGCCCATTCCACACCAAAACCATTGCAATACAACGTGCCAAACCAATCAAAATCAGGCCTGTCATGTATTCCGGATAACTATGCAAGAAAACTATCGCAAGTACGAACATTAAAACCGGTGCAATCAACCAGTTTTGAACCAATGACAAAGTTAAAGTTTTCTTATCTTTAAATACTTCTGGTAACGTAGCATAATCAACCTTTGCTAAAGGTGGATACATCATCAAAATTAAGCCGATTGCGATCGGAATATTAACGTTATCTACACTTAATTCATTTAAAGACACAGATGCCTGAGGAAAGAAAACTCCAATCGCTAAGCCTAAAGCCATGGCAATAAAAATCCATAGCGTCAGGTTACGGTCTAAAAAAGAAAGCTTTTGCTTAGTCATCTCGGCTCTCTTACTCAATATGAGAGATTTTATTAATCTCAGCAATCAAATGTGAACGGTTTAAGTTCGCAACATCAAGTGCAAACAATGCATCTAAACGACGATTAATATGAGCTACAGTCTCTTGGAATGCTTTAAGCTTTTCTTCTTTCGGCAAGTCTAAGTGAGATGGGTCACTTAAACCCCAATGTGCTTTGATTGCACCACCTAAATATAGTGGGCATGCTTCTTGCGCAGCGGAGTCACAGACTGTAATAACAACATCTGGTTGATATTGTTTACAGTCATCAATCGTTTTACTCCATAGTCCATCTGTGGAAAGACCTAAGTTTTCAAGAGTTTCAATCGTTAATGGATGTACCTGTCCTGATGGTTTACTCCCAGCGCTATACGCTTTCCAGCCTTCTGGTGCACAACTGTTAAATAAAACTTCTGACAAAATGCTACGGCAACTGTTTCCAGTACATAAAAATAAGAATTTCATGGTGTTACTCACAATAGGTAGAAATAGAAGAAAACTGTGAAGATGATTGATTCACTAAATTTTCATCTTGGTTTGCTATAGTTTTCAAAACTTCAACAGCCCAATTGGGTAAATCTGGATTGACGCTGTAATACACCCATTGTCCCTGTCGTGCATCAAGTAAAATGCCATGAGTTCTTAATAAGGCTAAGTGTCTAGAGATTTTCGGTTGGCTCAACTCAAGCTGTTCAGTTAACTCACAGACACAAATATTTTGTTTGCGAAGAACTAGCTTAAGAATGTTTAACCGAGTTTGGTCAGATAGACATTTAAAGAAATCGACTTGATTGATCATATCTTCAACAGAAAATATTCGTTATTGCAAATATACGGATATCCATATATAAATGCAATATCTTAATGTATCGATAAATTTGTCATGACTGAGCTAGTGAAGATTTACCATAACCCTGCTTGCGGAACCTCGCGCAATACATTGGCGCTTATTCGTCATGCAGGAATTGAACCTATCGTTATTGAATATTTACAAACACCACCAAGTAAAGATGAATTGATTCAGCTCATTAAGGATTCAAACCTAACTGTACGTGAAGCAATTCGTAAAAATGTTGATCCCTACAAAGATTTAGAGTTAGAACAAGACCATTGGACCGATGAACAGTTAATTGATTTTATGGTTCAGTACCCAATTTTAATTAATCGCCCATTCGTGGTTACACCAAAAGGCACGCGACTTTGCCGCCCTTCTGAGATTGTCCTTGATATTTTAGATTCAAAAAATTTAGGCTATTTTGCAAAAGAAGATGGCGAAGTAATCATTGATGAACAAGGCCACCGTATAAAGTAATTGAAGATATTTATTACTATAAAAAGCTAAATGGCGTGACACTATTTAGCTTTTTTTGAATAAAACGGATTAAAAATAGGATTTGATAAAAGGAAGCAGTTGCTCTCCTATTACCATGCCTAATAAACCGACTAATGCAACAAGAGGTGGAGCTGGTGACTTAACATTTAAAACATAATATAAGACACCAACAAGCAACCCTACAGCCAAAGATAACAAGTACATTTTCATCGTACATACCTTAGAGAATCAAGCCATTTAATCAGCAGGTTCCCATACTGTTTTATTTAAAATGCAAAACACGAGCACCCAAGTGCGCCCCAGAAAGATTTTTTGTCCTTATCATTTACAGGAACATCAAGCATCCAAGCATGGCTATGCCCATGCATACCACAGCTGCTAGCACATGCACACAAAGCACTTTGTGACTGTAATGATTGATTAGAAGGTGCATTACGATTTTCAGATAACCGCCACTGACCACCGAAGCGTTTTACAGGCGACCATGTTGGAGATGCTGGCGGTAACGGCGGATCGTCTTGCTTAAACTCTGCCCCTGCGTACACCACTTTGCCGCCTAAAACAGTGAGTACAGACTCAATCCACTGGATATCCTCAGCTTCTACTTTAAAGTAGTCATCTGACAACACAACTAAGTCGGCAAGTTCCCCTGCTGTTAGTGAACCTTTGACATCTTTTTCACCTGAGAACCAAGCTGAACCTTTAGTCCAGAGTTTAAGTGCTGTTTGACGGTCTAATAGATTTTTTTCATCATAGAGTGGTAAACCACCGACTGTTTTACCAGTACTTAGCCAATACAAACACACCCAAGGGTTATAAGAGGCAACACGAGTCGCATCTGTTCCCGCACCCACAGGAACACCGAGTTCTAACATTTTCTTAACGGGTGGCGTTGCCTGAGCAGCCTCAGCACCGTAGCGTTTTACGAAAATCTCACCTTGATATGCCATACGGTGTTGAATGGCAATACCACCACCCAACGCGCCAATACGTTCAATATTGCGCTCAGATACAGTTTCGGCATGGTCAATAATAAATCGTGTCGCAAATGGCTGTTTTGAATTTACTTTTTCAAATACATTCAGTAAGCGATTAATACTTTCATCATAAGTTGCATGAATACGGAATGGCCATTTCTTTTCAGCCAAGTGTTCTACAATGGCTTCGAGTTCGCCTTCCATTTTTTCTGGTAAATCTGGACGTGGCTCATAGAAATCTTCAAAGTCACCCGCTGACCACGTCAGGTTCTCACCTGCTCCATTCATTCTAAATAGCTCATCACCATCGCCCGGGAATGTCATTTCTGTCCAGCGATGATAATCATCAAGCTCTTGGCCTGCCTTTTGAGCAAATAGGTTATAAGCAATTCGAACCGTCATTTGATTTTGATCGTGTAATTGCTTAATCACATCATAATCTTCAGGGTAGTTTTGACCACCACCGCCTGCATCAATTGCTGAAGTAATGCCTAATCGGTTCAACTCACGCATGAAATGACGAGTTGAATTGACTTGATCTTCAACTGGCAATTTCGGCGCTTTACCTAAAGTCGAATACAAAATCATAGCGGATGGAGTTGCGAGCAACAGACCTGTTGGCTCACCTTTTTCATTTCGTACAATCTTGCCACCTGGTGGGTCCGGTGTATCTTTGTTAAAGCCTAATACATCAAGTGCAGCTCGGTTCAATAAGGCACTAGCGTATAGATGTAAAACGAATACAGGAGTATCTGGTGCAGCTTTATTAATTTCTTCTAAAGTCGGTAAACGCTTTTCGGCAAACTGGAATTCCGTCCAACCGCCTACGACACGAACCCATTGTGGAGCTGGCGTATTATCGGCTTGCTCTTTGAGTAAGCGTAACGCATCGGCAACGGATGGCACACCTTCCCAGCGCAGCTCCATATTGTAATTTAAGCCACCACGAATAATATGCAGATGACTGTCATTTAGACCTGGTATAACGCGACGACCATTTAAATCTACAACTTTGCTCGTCGCTGATGCCAGCTTCATGATCTCATCATTTGTACCCGTGCGTATGACTTTACCGTCTGCAATCGCAATTGCCTGTACTTCGGGGTTCTGAGGATCTAGTGTTGTGATTTTACCGTTTTTGAGTATGAGGTTTATTTCGGTCATTCTGAACTCCATTCTTGTGAATTATCGTTCTAAAAAATAAAGGTATAGCAACATATACATATTTCATTATTCTTTTTGATTTTCCACGACGGAGTCTGACCGTTTTACATCCAATAAGAGGAGCTAATTCTGTTACTTTTCTTTCGGGAAAAGTAACAAAACCTGAGCTGCCATTAAGGCAGCGCAAGATCTGCAAAACTCGTTCACTTACAATCTTTTCAGATTTTGTCCTGCCTCGAACAGTTGCAGATGGCTTTTCCACTTATCAAATATAGTCAAAAATCGAATAAATCAACTTAAATATCGAAATACCCTTAACTCAACTATTTCTTATTTTGTAGGAACTGGTGCAAGTACTTCATGTTTTGATGTTGTACGCTCAGGTGCCTTATGTACCATCGTATAAGCATAATCCACACCCATACCGTAAGCACCAGAGTGTTCACGGACAATTGCCATAACTGCATCATACGTATCACGGTGTGCCCAATCACGCTGCCATTCAAGTAATACTTGTTGCCAAGTTACCGGAACAACACCAGCTTGAATCATGCGTTGCATGGCATAGTCATGAGCCTCTTTCGATGTACCACCTGAAGCATCCGCGACCATATAAATCTCATAATCCCCTTCAAGCATCGCACCAAAAGCAAAGGTGTTGTTGCACACTTCAGTCCACAAACCTGAAACAATCACTTTTTTACGATTATTTTTTGCAAGCGAATCACGTACTTTTTGATCATCCCATGAATTCATTGAAGTACGTTCTAGTAATGGAGCATCTGGAAATACGTCTAAAAGCTCTGGATAGGTATGACCAGAGAAGCTTTCCGTTTCAACCGTGGTAATGGTGACAGGAATATTGAATGTTTTAGCTGCTTTTGCTAACCCTACAGTATTATTCTTTAATACTTGGCGATCTATTGACTGTACCCCAAAAGCCATTTGTGGCTGATGATCAATAAAAATAACCTGACAATTGGTTGGTGATAGTTGTTCTAAAAGTGATTTATTCATGGGTAAACTCCATTATTCCTTATGAGTAATGCATTAGAATTGCTTACTGGTTATTATGAAAACAGATAAAAATGTAAAAGCATAGACAGCAAATCAGCACGAATCTGTATTCTGTACGAATACAATCAAAACAATGATTGCTTTTTAATTTTTATAGTTTAATCATTGATATATATTTTTTTAACTTTTGCTTATCCATGGATCGATTAGACTGTATTTCCACTTTTGTAAGTGTTGTAGAACATGGGAATTTTAGTAGCGCAGCCAGAGCACTCGATATTTCTCGTGACTTAGTTGCCAAACGTGTTTGCTACCTCGAAAATGACCTCAGAACCACACTTTTAACTCGAACAACAAGACAAATGAACCTCACCTCTTGTGGGGAAAAGTTTTATCAACATAGCAAAGTCATTTTAAGTGAGTTCGAATGGGCTGCATACGAAATTAGCTACAATCAGCAGTACCCAGAAGGCGAACTCAAGCTCAATACACCAATGTCTTTTAGCAACATTTTTCTTCAACATATCATTTCGGACTTTATAGAGAAATATCCCAGCATCAAAATTGATTTATTCATGACTGATCAGCTATTAGACATGAATAATAATAAATTTGATTTAACAATCCGTGTAGATGGTTCACCGCCAAATTTGGCAAATAGTAAAATATTAAATACCTATCAGCGTTATTTATATGCAACACCGGAGTATTTTAATCAGCATGGCCTTCCAGCTTCTTTAGAAGAACTTAAAGAACATAAGTTTCTGATTTATTATCAGGATAGCCGACATAAGAAATTGATCTTTCAAAAAGATCAAAAAGAAGTGTCCTTTAATTGCTTCCCAGTCATGACCTGTAATAATGGCGAATTATTATTAGATATGTGTCTAAAGAATCACGGTATTGTTTTTCTTCCAGAGTTTATTGCAGAGCCTTACTACAAAGAAGGTAAATTACAGAAGTGTTTGGAGGATTACACTAGTCAGCCGCTTCACTTATATGTCACATGGCCAAACCGTAAGATTTTATCGAAGAAAGTAAAAATATTTATTGATTTTCTAACACGTCAAATCGTTCCTATAAAATAACCAATCTGGGCCTTTTCCATAGGAATTGGCCCGTTATTTTTTAGTTATTTTAAATAGTTTCAATTTTTTTATTTTTAAATAAATTTAATAAATTTTGTTCTGCTGACACTGTGCTGTCTTGTTCAATAAATGTCGTCGCGTAGTGTTCTAAATGCTCTTCCATCAATTGAGTTGCTCGCTTTTCATCGCCTTGCTCAATGGCATTTAAAATTGCACGATGTTCATCTGCCGAACAATTATTATGTTTTGGAATTTCATATAACCCAATTAATAACGAAGTCCTTGCAATAAGCGTCTGCAAATAACTGGTCATAATCGTATTTTGATTTGCTTCAATCAGCTTTAAATGAAATTGTCCTGATAGTTTAATCCACTCGGCCCAATTTCCAGATAAACGCTCATGTGACTCTTGGTCGACTAAACTTCGAAGCTCACTAAAATCTAGGCTATGTGACTTTTGAGCCAGCTTTTTTACAGTGGCGATTTCAAGCATGCTGCGCGCTTCAAAGACCTCTTTTGTTTCATCAACACTATGTTTTGCGATAAGTGCCCCACGATTGGGCTGAATTTCGATGACCTTATCATGGGCAAGTTTGACAAAAACACGTCTTAACACTCCTCGCGTTACACCGAATGCTTCACACAAAGGTGCTTCAACTAAACGTGCGCCAGGGGCAAGTTGTCGATTTAAAATAGCATCTACAATAGCGTTATATATATGGTCATCAATTTCATCATTGCTCATTTCTACGGCTTTTTTTGGTGCATTCGATGGCATTGATTTCTCCATTTTTATTGATGCCCCTCTTTTTAAAACATCATTTAATTTGAGCAGTGTATGTCCAACTTAACCAGTTGGAAATATTTCTCTCATAAGAACAATATCTATGCTGGAAGACCTATTCAAGATTTAACATTATAAGATTCTTTCATTCCTTTAAATTTACTCATTTTTTATAACAGATTAAGCAGACCAACTTTCATTAATTTATCCCTAAATACCCAAACTATTAGTTGAACGGAAAAATTCACAAGCTTTGATTTCTGAATTTGGCATAACTTTTGCTCAATTAAGATTGTGCACAATTTAAATATCAAATTGCGCACAATCTTAATTTTATTCTTTTAGACAGAAGTCCAAAGCTGCTGAAAGTACCTACCATCTTAGGGAAGTGAGCGTTCAAGATGAATAATAGCGAAGCAATAATTAAACCTTCTTATGATGCAAAATTGACAAATCAAGACTTAGCCCCTTTAAAAAAGCAAACATGGGGTGCTTATAATATTTTTGCCTTCTGGATGTCTGACGTTCATAGTGTCGGCGGTTATGTTATGGCTGGAAGCCTTTTTGCACTTGGGCTCAATAGCTGGCAGGTACTTTTATCTTTACTCATCGGCATTGCCATAGTTCAGTTTTTTACAAACCTGATTGCCAAGTCTAGCCAACAAACTGGCACGCCCTATCCTGTTATTTGCCGTGCCACTTTCGGTGTGCTTGGTGCAAATATTCCTGCAGTTATTCGGGGTCTTATCGCTGTCGCGTGGTATGGCATTCAAACCTATTTGGCCTCAAGTGCATTCTTATTGGTCATTTTAAAGTTCTTTCCAGAATGGTCGGTGTATGCCGATGTTTCAACTTATGGCTTTCTTGGGCTTTCCTATCTAGGTTGGGTTGGCTTCATGCTGCTTTGGCTACTTCAAGCAATTGTTTTTTGGTCTGGCATGGACAGCATTCGTAAGTTTATTGACTGGGCGGGCCCGGCTGTCTACGTTGTGATGTTTGCGATGGCAGTATGGCTCATCTGGAAAGCTGGCTGGCAAAATATTGATTTAAACTTGAGCGGTGTTCAATACGACGGTTTTGCGGTTGTACCAGTCATGATTGGTGCTATTGCGCTTGTTGTTTCATATTTTTCAGGGCCTATGCTGAACTTTGGTGACTTTTCTCGTTATGGCAAAAGCTTCAATGCCATTAAAATGGGAAACTTTCTTGGCTTACCGATTAACTTCTTAGGCTTTTCTTTACTTACTGTGGTGTGTATTGCAGCAACACTTCCAGTCTACGGAAAACTCATTACAGACCCTGTTGAGATGGTCGGTAAACTTGATAATACTTTTGTGGTTATTTTAGGTAGTTTGACCTTAATGATTGCCACCATCGGGATTAATATTGTCGCTAACTTTGTTTCACCTGCTTTCGATTTTTCCAACGTTTCACCGAGCAAAATTAGCTGGCGCATGGGCGGAATGATTGCAGCAGTAGGTTCAATTTTCATTACCCCATGGAATTTGTTTAATAACCCTCAAGTGATCCATTACACCATTGATATTTTAGGTGCATTTATCGGTCCGCTTTTTGGTGTATTGCTCGCCGATTTTTATCTCGTTAAAAAACAAAAAATCGAAGTAGATGATTTATACACCTTAGACACTCAAGGTTTGTATTGGTATAAAAATGGTTATAACCACTCTGCCTTTTATGCCTTAATTCCAGCTTCATTAATTCCTATTCTCTGCGTACTTTTACCACAACTGTCTGGGCTGGCTAATTTCACATGGTTTATTGGCATGGGATTTGGTTTTGTGATTTACCGATTTCTTAACCAACCGCTTGCCCATGCTAAATCGGCAATGACTAAGGTAAAAGTACAATGAAAATTAAAATTATTAATCCCAATACTACTCAAAGGATGACAGACAAAATTGCTGCATCAGCAAAGATAGTCGCAAATTCTGATACTGAAATTATTGCTGTGAATCCTCAAATGGGGCCTGCAACGATTGAAAGTTATTATGATGAAGCCCTAAGTGCAGTAGGTGTCTTAGACGAAATACGCCAAGATGAACAGCTAAATGTAGATGCATATATCATTGCCTGCTTTGGTGATCCTGCCCTTTATGCCGCCCGTGAAATGACTTCAGCTCCTGTGATTGGGATTGCCGAAGCAGCTATGCGAACTGCAAGTTATGTAAGTACTGGGTTTAGTGTGGTCACAACCTTACAACGCACAGTGAATATGAGCTGGCATCTGGCTCATCGTTATGGTGCTACGCCATTTTGCAAAAATGTTCGAGCTTGTGACATTGCAGTTGAAGAGTTGGAGCTTCCTGACTCAGATGCTTATCGAACCATACAAGATGAGTGCAAAAAAGCACTCGCTGAAGATAAAAGCGATGCGATTGTTTTGGGCTGTGCAGGTATGAGTGATTTGTGTCTAAAGCTACAAAACGAGTTAGGCGTAATCGTTATTGACGGCGTTGCTGCAGCCGTTAAACAAGCTGAAATGCTAGTTCAATTAAATTTAAAAACCAGCAAAGTTGGTGATTGGGCCTCACCTCCTGTAAAGAACTACACAGGCATATTGTCGGGTTTTGGAGCACAATAGAGACAACTTACTGTTTCAATTCCAACTCAAAACGCTACGTTGGAATTGAAACAAAGAATAATTAAAGGAATTAAGCCTCTACTAACTCTGGCTGTTGTTCTTCTTTATAAAATGGCACATCGCCATTAATAGTTGCACGGTGCATAATTCGATGGGCGTCGCCATAATCAAATAATGCTTTATGTTGTGTGCAACGGTTATCCCAAATCGCGATATCACCATCTTGCCACTTCCAACGCAAATGAAATTGCTCTTGGGTCGCATGTTCAAACAAGAAATCAAGTAATTGCTCACTTTCTTGTTCAGATAACTCATTAATGCGAGTGGTAAAGCCCTCACTTACAAACAGCGAAGGCTCACCTGTAACTGGATGGGTACGCACCACTGGGTGAACCACTGGTGGGTTACGCTTAAATGTTTGCAAAAGCTTTTCACGTTCTTCTTCGTTATGAGCAAAACGTTCAAGTGGAAAAGACTTCCGAATATCGTGTGTTGCAGTTAAACCACGTAATTTTTGCTGTAACTCAAGCGGAAGCCCTTTAAAAGCTGCTGTGTTGCTCGACCACAACGTGTCACCGCCTACAGGTGGAATTTTAATAGCTTGCAACACACAACCTAAAGGTGGATTTTTACTAAAAGTCACATCTGTGTGCCAAAGTTCATTGTCACGCAAGTCTTGTTTCCAACTGTCGAGCACCATCACTTCAGGTACATCTTCAATTGAAGGATAAATCGGGTGCACATGTAAGCTGCCAAAACTGCGTGCCAAGTCTGCTTGTGCTTGCGGTGCCAATTGCTGCTTTCGAAAAAAAATGACCTGATGATCAAGCAAAGCCTGCTGGATTTGTTGCGTTGTCTGTTCATTTAACGCATTCAAATCAATATCGTGAATAATTGCGCCAATGCTAGGCTTGATCACTTCAATATTTAAGTTTGCTACTACTGTATTCATCTTCTTTACTACAACTGCTGACCATACCAAGGAGAAAACTGTTTTTGTAACCAACGTAAAAACAGCTCAAAACTAACTGCGACAATTGCAATCACAATAATGCCCAGAATCACTGTATCGGTAATTAAGAACTGTGCTGCCGATTGCACCATAAAACCAATACCACGATCCGCTGCAACCAACTCTGCTGCAACTAATGTTGACCAACCCACCCCAAGACCAATACGAATACCGGTAATAATATGAGGTAAAGCTGTTGGTAAAATGACATGCCAAAATACTTGTGTCTGATTTGCCCCTAACGACAATGCTGCACGCTCACGATTAAGTTGATGGCTTAACACACCATGCGCACTACTAATGATGACAGGCGCCAAAATCGAGAAGAAGATCAAAAGTACTTTTGTGGTTTCGCCAATACCGAACCAAATTACGAGTAAGGGTAAATAAGCTAACGGCGGAATTGGACGTAATAATTCAACTAAAGGATCTAGAACAGCGCGAACCCATTTGTTCAGGCCCATCCATAAGCCCAGTGGTACACCAATCACCACGGCAGCAATCAAAGCCAAAAACACACGAGAGATACTAGCGGCCAAGTGTTGCCACAAAGTAGCCTTCATAAAGCCTTCTTGGCTGACCGATATAAATTTTTGCCAGACTACCTGTGGGCTCGGTAAAAACAGTTCAGGTACGACATGCAAAGCAGTAATGAGGAACCAGAGTGCAAGCACACTTCCCACACTAATTATGCTAACTGCCAAAGTGCGATGCTTCTCAAAAAATGACGATAGAAATGAAGTATTTTCTGTTTGCACATCTGGCTTAAGTTTTAGCCCTGCTTTGTCATATTCATAGACGTTATCTTTAGTACTCATGTGGTTAACGCCTCCTTACCGCTTTGCTTTTGTGCCCTTAAACTTTCAAATAACTGCTCTCTGAGCTGAATAAATTGAGAGTCCGATTTAATTGAACGAATAGACTCGCCCTGACGATATCGATTAGCAAAATCGAGATGTAGAGCTTCTACAATTTTGCCTGGATGCGCTGTCATCAGAACTAACTGATTGCTGAGCAATAATGCTTCTTCAATGTCATGAGTAATTAAAAAGAAGCTTTTATTTTGTTGAATCCATAAATCGAGCACTAACTGCTGCATGTTTTCACGCGTAAAAGCATCTAATGCCGCAAAAGGTTCATCTAATAAAATAAACGGCGCATGACTAATCAAAGCTCTGGCAATACCAACACGTTGTTTCATACCACCGGAAAGTTCCCAAATATTGGCTTTTTCAACGTGACTTAAGCCTACAATTTTTAAAATTGCACTCACTTGTTTCTCAATCTCTGCACGTTTTAAACCTTTTAACTGCAAAGCGAAGCCAACATTATCTGCAACATTCAACCAAGGAAGGAGTGCATGATCCTGAAACACGACAGCGCGGGTTACATCTGGTCCATTTACTACTTCATGATTTACAAGCACATCACCTGAACTCGGCTTTTGAAACCCTGCCAAGATATTAAGCAAAGTTGTTTTGCCACAACCTGACTCGCCCAAAATCACGGTTAAAGAACCTTCTTCAATCGTTAAGTTAATGTCTTGTAAAACTGGCTTTTGCTGTTTAGGAAAAGTCAGATGAATATGTTTGGCTTCAAGTACACTCATGACAACTCCTTAAGGCTGCAAAAATGAAGAATTCACATTGCCTTTATAATCGGCTTTAAGTTGATCGACCTTGCCCTGACCTTTTAAGAACTTCGCTGTATCAAAAATATTTTGCGCAAATTCACCATCTAAGGTTTGTTTTTGCTGAGCGTGGTCTAGGTAAATATTTCCACTTAATAAAAGCGGGATATCTTTTGGATCAGAACCTGTGAGCTGCGCAATTTTTTGCACGTTATCGGCATCTCTAACGTAAGCGGCTGGATCTTGATTATATTTTTCAAGTTGCTCAAGCGTGGTTTTAACAAAAGCTTTTAAGAAATCAGGATTTTTCTCTGCAAAATCTTTACGCACAACCCATAAGTCATAAGTTGGAGCGCCCCATTCACCGACTTGTTTTGAGTCGGTTAAAACCGTACCAGATGCTTTAGCTTTACTTAATGCAGGTTCCCAAACATAGGCAGCATCAATATCACCACGTTCCCACGCCGCTGAAATTTCAGGTGGACGCAAGTTAATAATTTTTACTTTGTCTTCTGGAATATTCCAATGTTTAAGTGCAGACAAAAGGCTGTAATGGGTTGTTGAAACAAAAGGTACAGCAATGGTTTTGCCAATTAAATCTTGAGGCGTTTTAATGCCTGATTTATTACTTACTACTAGCGCTTCAGACGCACCAAGTTTTGATGTAATTAAGAATACTTCAATTGGTAAATCACGGCTTGCCGCAGCAGCAAGTGGGCTTGAACCAATATTACCAAGTACCACATCACCTGAAGCAAGTGCATTGACAACGTCTGAGCCTGCATCAAATTTTTTCCATTGAATGTTGCGTTGACTATGTTTTTCATAATCTCCATTCGACTGTGCAACTTTGCTTGGGTCCACTCCGGTTTGATAGGCAATCACGACAGGTTTGTTGTCACGAACTGAAGCACTTGTATTATTGTCTTTTTTATTTTGCCATACGATAAATGCAACAATTGCGACGATCACAATTGCCGTGATAATCAGCGGTTTGGTCTTTGTGCTCATAATTTCATGATCTTTCAATAATATAAGCTCATGGTATGCAGCTGGCTTTATAATGAAAAATAAAAAAATATGAGTTGCTTATCTAATTTTTATAAATAACTTTTACTTATAAGTTTTTATCTTTTGGTAAAAAGAAAATTTTAAGTAAACTTATAGAATAGATACAAAATTAAAATACTTATATATCAATAATAAAAAAGGATATTCACAAATCATATGATGAGAAAAACCTGACAGATGCCCTCTAAGTATTTTATCCTACTCATTTCATCATTTTTATTTTTGCTTATCGCATCCAGAGTTTTGCATTTATTTAATTTTCATTCTTTTATATAAAGTTCAGATTTTATTATCTTTTTATCTTAAATCTTCTGCAAATATTGAGATTTGGATAAATCTTTTTCTGGTTTATACATGACGCAAATTTAATTTTTATTTTTAAGAGGAGAAAAATTCTTTTGTTTAAACATTCTCAAATTTTGAAAAAAACATTAATTACAACGTCTTTAATTACATTCAGCCTCTCAAGTCATGCGGCGCTTACCTTTGGCAATGCTGAAGAAGGTGAACTTAAAGTAAGTGGTACTGTTCGGGCTAAATATGTTTATGATTTTGACTCTGAACCCTCTACCAGTAAATTTTCTTTTAATGATGCCGTATTATGGCTGGACTACAACTCCCCGAAATGGATTGGTCGTTTAGATTATCGGGTTTATGAATATTACGGGCGTTTAGGCGATGCCAATTGGCTCACCGATGCATGGATGGGTTATAAAATTAATGACAACAGTAAAATTATTGCTGGCTTAAACCCCGTTCCTTTTGGCTTGGGGCGCTTTTGGGGAAATACTTATTATTTAGGCATTGCCAATAGTGCTGGCTGGGAAGATGTACACAACCTTGGGGTGAAATATGATTTCAATGATGGAATCAATGAAGCACAACTCGCTTTTTATCCTACCGATGGTGGAACTTATAGAGGTAAAAGCAAAGACTCAAGTCGATTCAGTATTAACCCTGTCAATGCAGATGACTCTGTACCAGAAGGCACCAATACCAAAGAAAAGAACGCCATTGTTGTTCGCGGTGCTCATACCTTTAAAAACGTCTTAGGCCAAGAAAATTTCTCTACCCAACTTGGCGCCTCTGCATGGTATTCCACCATTGAAAACAAACGCTCAGGGCAAGATGGCGATCGCCAAGTCTATTCGGTTTTTAGCAACACCAATTATAACCAATGGAATTTACAGCTTTTGGCTGGTTATCAAGACATTGATAATGCCGACACTCAATATAAAGACCATCTGACTTTAGGCGGTTTCGATTATTCATTTAACTCTGCAACCAAAGGTCAGATTTATTCAGCCGAGCTGAGCTATTTATTTCCTCAGCAGTTTGGCCCCATTACCTCTGTTCGTCCTTACCTAAACTATAGTTCTTATCGAAAAGAACAAGACGGGTTTAAAGACTCCACCCGTTTTATTCCCGGCATTGCCTTTAACTATCAAAAATTGACAGTACAAGCCGAGTTACTAATGGGTAAACATGATCCATATCTAGGAGACAGTGAAGGCCTTGCGGCTGGTGGAAGCAATGATAAATGGAACAAAAAAGCGTTTGTGATTTTTGCTTATTACTTCTAATTCTAAAAATAAAGGCCAGCAGATGTTGGCCTTTATTTTATTTAGAGATTTATTTTTACTCTAGTCGATTACAGGTGAATTATTGAGAGGAAGTTCTGGACCAGATTCATCGATGACATCGACATCTTGAGCGGTAGGCTCAAACTTGATGAGTAGTCCAATTACAATCAAAGGAATAAACGCAAAGATAGAAATAATCAGGTAAACATCGGTTTTATAACCCACCATCCAGATCGGTAAAACAAACAAAGCAATTGCTTGAGCAACACCCGTTACTGCACGGTTAAAGCCAACACCAACGCCACGAATCGAAGCTGGATAAGCCATAGTTGGATAAACCATCATTTGTGCCCCTGGCCCAAAGCCTTCGGCAAAAAGCCACAAACCGAGCATGCCAATTGCGGTGTAGAGTAAAAAGCTATTACCCGGTTCACCAATGAATGCCAAGGCAATGAGGGCTATAAATTGGAGTAAAAAGCCTGTAAGCAACACATGACGAGATTTAAATCTGCTAGCAACAAATACGCCTAACAGTCCGCCCGTAAATGCAAACAGTAAATTGAGTCCGAGTGTGGTAGTAATGGTCGTTAAGACATCGGTATGAAAAAAACGCGTTAAAATAGAAGGTAAAAAGAAGGCAATGGTCGTGTACTGAAATGCCACCGAAATGTGAATCACAATGGCCACAATAGTTCTTGGCAAATAGGTTTTATTAAATAGAACTGCAAAACCCTCGCGCTTTTTCTTTTCAGCAGTTCTTTTTACTTTTTCAACTGTAGCGACTGCATGAATTGCATAGGATTCTTGTAGAACTTGAGCGGCTCCTTTTAAATCGCCTTGGTTTGCAAGCCAGATTGGTGACTCAGTTAAATATTTACCGCGAATAAAAATAATGAGTAAGGCTGGCACTGCTCCGAAAATTAAAGATGCTCGCCATAACCAGTTGCTATGCTCTGGTGGTAAAAGAAAATAAAGCGCCAAAACTAGGCCAAAACACACCGAGGAAGCGGCATACCACATTGGGCACCATGCGGCTAGACGCGCTGCCTTATTGCTACTACCATTAAATTTGGAAAACTCAGATAAGTATGACATTGCAACGGGTAAATCAATACCAACACTAATTCCCATAATAAATCGGGCTAAAATCAAAACCCATACATTCGGTGCAAAACCAGCAACAATTGCCGCAATGACAAAGAGCACCATGTCCGCCATGAAGACTCGATAACGGCCGATTTTATCTGTCAGCCAACCACCAATCAGGTTACCTACAATGGTTCCGCAGACAATTGCTGAAGCCACCACACCAGTCATCACAGGGCTTAAAGAAAACTCTGAGATGACTTGCTCAATACCGAAAGAGAGCGTTGTTAGATCATAGGCATCAATAAATACTCCAATCAGTGCCAACCAAATAACTTTATTCGATTTACCCTTCCCTGCAAATTTGGAAATTAATTGTGAAACATCATCGGGAGATTTAATTTCATAATGGTGGTTATGATCGAGTTCTTGTGTGCTCACTTAATAATTCCTGTATTTTAATCACAGAAACAAAATAATGATTATTCACACCATACAAAAACAAATTAATCTGATGTTTTAATCTAAATTATAGAATTATCTTTTTATTATTAACTCAGCAATAAAATCGATATAAAAAGACAAAATAAAAGCTGGCATTTAACCAGCTATTTATTTAAAGACTTTCCAAAATATTTAACTCGCCTCAGCAAGTTTTAATTCTTTTAGATTACGATATTTTGCACCGCGGTGATTTTCAGGTAAATATGGCCCAGCACCAAATAATTTTTCTCTTAATGTTCCTTGTGTATATGAAGTTTGATATATCCCTCGTTTTTGCAACTCTGGAACAATAAACTCAACCACATCAGCAAAGGTTTGATGCGCCAAAATGTAGGCTAAGTTAAAGCCATCGACATCGGTATCTTCAACCCATTGCTGTAGAGCATCCGAAACGGTTTCTGCCGAACCTACAAGAACAGGTCCATTACCACCTAAACTGTTCCAGTTTGCAATTTCTTCAATGGTCCAGACTCGTTCTGGGTCCGCATTCACATAAGAATCTAATAAAGATTGAATGGCATTGGTTTGAATATATTCAACTTTATCGGTCGGTTGGTATTGTGAAAAATCAACACCCGACCAGCCAGATAGCAATGTTAAAGCGCCATCGTAGCTTCCATAGCCTTGATATTCTTTAAACTTAGCCTGAGCTTTTGCATCAGTTTCATCAGTGACAATCGACAAAAGCGCATAAATTTTAACTGAGTACGGGTCGCGGCCTTCTTGAGCCAGTTTTTGGCGAATGCCCTGTACCACTTTTTTAGTGGCAATTTTAGACGGCGCTGCAATGAATACGCACTCGGCATTTTGACTCGCAAACTTCTGGCCACGTGAAGATGCCCCCGCTTGATAAAGTACAGGTGTTCGTTGTGGTGATGGTTCACAAATGTGGATGCCGGGTACAGTAAAGTATTTACCTTCGTGCTGAATTGGATGCACTTTTTTATGGTCAGCAAAGATACCGTTTTCACGGTCACGAAGTACCGAACCCTCTTCCCAAGAACCTTCCCAAAGTTTGTACAGGACTTCTAAATATTCATCGGCAATATCATAACGATTGTCATGATTAACCTGAGTTTTTAGGCCTAAGTTTTTCGAACCACTTTCCAAATAAGACGTCACGATATTCCATCCAACTCGCCCTTTGGTTAAATGGTCTAGCGTGCTAATACGTCTAGCAAAAGGATAAGGATGTTCAAAAGAAATCGAAGTCGTGACACCAAAACCCAAGTGCTTTGTGACTGCTGCCATCGCTGGCACAATCTGTAGCGGATCATTGACTGGAACTTGTACTGCACCTGTTAAAGCATGTTCAGCACTTTGATGATAAACGTCATAAATACCAAGCACATCTGCGATAAAAATACCGTCAAAAAAACCACGCTCAAGAATTTGTGCTAAATCTATCCAATATTCTAAATCTTTATATTCAATAGATCGGTCTTGAGGATGTCGCCATAATCCAGGAGATTGGTGGGCAATACAATTCATTTCAAAAGCATTAAAACTAATTTTCTTAGTCATAAAGTATCAACCAGCATTTTATTTAATTTTTATACTAAAGCAATTTTTATGTTCTCTTTATAATATAAACCCCAAACAAAATATGATTTTATTCTAATAGATTTTCATAATTTAATTTAAACAAACAAAATAATATTAAGCCACCAAAATAGCAGCTTAATATCTAAAACTATAATTTATTGTTTAGCAACATTCCCAATTCGCCATTGATACGGAGGTAATGTGCCGTTTACACTAAAATCACCGACAATTCGATTTTTAAATACTCTCGGGTTATGTGAAGATAAAGTTCGTACATTACGCCAGTATCGATCTAGGCCTAAATCTTTGTCTGTTGCAGAAGCACCTAAAGCGTCAAATAAAATCGTAGAAGCATTTAAAATTAGATCGGTAATGACCGTTTGAGACTGCGCACTTTCAAGTTCGGCAAGCGCATTTTGCTCCTCTTCAAGCTGCTCATTATTTTGAAATGCAGCTAAGTAAGCACGTTGTAAGCTTTGTGCAACTTTTTCAATAATCGCCCCTGCACTGTAAGCCGCACCACGGATTTGTCCTACGACTTGTAAAATTTGCGGATCTTGTTTTACAAATTGAGCATTCGCATGCGTGTAGTTTCGGGTACGTTTAGCAACAGCTTGAGAAACATCATAGGTTGCAGCACGCCCTAGGCCTGTAATAATTGCCAATTGAACCAGTTGATAGTAAGCCGCTGAATATTTAAAACGATCATCATCAGGTAAAATTTCAGTTTCGTCGACCAATACGTCATGGAAATATGCTGTACCACTTGCAGTGAGTTGCTGACCAAAGCCATTCCAGTCATCAACAATTTCGACACCTTCATCTTCACGGCGAACAACGACCGAGCCAGATTCCCCCTTTAAATCTGTTACACCAACGTCAACCCAATCAGCATATAAACTTCCTGTGGAGTAATATTTTTTACCTTTAACACGAATTTTTCCTTCACTGTCTCGATACAAATGAGTTTCGAACTGATCAATTGACTCTTTCCCGCCTTCAGACCATGCACTACCGACTGTTTCCCCATTAGCAATTCGGCTAAGCCAACGCTGTTGAAAAGCTTTGTCTTTACTTACCAAGACATCTTCAGTGAAACCAAAGTGCACACGTAAAGCTTGCGGTAAGTTTGAATCGGCCTCTGCAAGTTCAATGAGCAATGCAAATAGTTCAGGAATGGTTGCATCAAAGCCACCATGAGCTTTGGGAAGTCTTAACCGTGTAAAACCAATATCTTTGAGCCACTGAAGTTGTTCATAAGGCAAAATATGCTGTTGCTCACGGATTAAAGCCCCTTCTTTAATACGGGCAAAAGTTGGTCTGAAATTTTTTGCCAATTCATCATAACGTTCTGAAGGCCCTTCACCCCATACCCGCGAAATGATTGAAGCCTGACTCAGTGCAGCGTGAGTTAATGAACCGAGATGATGCTCAAAATTTAAATTTGTCATGTAAGTAAAACCAATATTGCTTTGCTTTTACCATAAAATATTTATTTCACATGAAAACGATTATTTTTTTATAACTGTATTCATTCTTTATATAAGAACCCAAACACAAAGATAAAAACCTCCCATCTCAAAGTCTAAGATGCCTCTTTTTGCCGAATGCTCTGCTGGCTTTGCAATAAGGTTTGTATATATTCTGAATAGACAGATAATTTTTCAAAAATATGCTCTGAATAGAACATGTCATCAATTAAATGCGTCATTTGACCAGCGGTAAAGGTATCGCATAAACCAACCAGCGCTGCATTCATTTGAGCAAATTTCGCACATAATTTGACATAAGTTTCATCTTTATTTTTGAATAATAATTTCCGCATTTCTAAGCTATTGAGGTTTTTTAAGTCATCATCTTTTGTGGTTTTAACCCAATAAATTTTGACCTTTAAAAATTGCTCCAGTGCTTTTAAATGCTCGACATCTATGTCTAAACTCGTAATTAAAAACACTGTAGAGAGATCACTTCGGCATAGTGCCTTGATTAGGCTTAAATAGATAAATTCAACTTCATTAAGCTCTGTAAGTTCCAAATCTATATAAATTTTTAAGCTGTCTAAAACATCATCTACTTTGAATAGTGCTTTTTTCTCAGCTTGGTAATATTTATTAAGAATAGAAAGCACAGGCGTTGTCGCAGGCGTTGTATAAATAGCAGCCTTGTTTAAGTTGGCAAAAATAAATGGTGAAAATAGATAAGCCACACTACTTTGCTGTGCCTCAATATGAGATTGAATTAAATATACTGTTTCAGATTTAGAAAAGTCTCTGAGTACTTTCGCTCTTAATAAGGTAGCTTCAAAATTAACATAGGTCTGCTCTAACTGAGCCAATATAGATACAGGAATAGGCTGATTTTTAATAATTTTATGCAGGACATTGAGTTGAGAAGTAATAAACATTTTTTAACATCCAAGCTATTTTAGAAGAGCTACACTTAAATCAGGTCTTTAATAACCTACGTAACAACCAGACCTCACGCAAAACAACAAAGGAATAAAAAAGAAGAAACTATTCTGCGCTTATTACCCAAAATCGCATTCGCTGTATGCTGGAGAGTGATTTTGGCCATTCGTAAATCTTGTTCATTTATTTTGGACTTTTGAAGAATGGATACATAGCTACAGATATTTGAAAAAAAACTATAGCACACCCCATGAGTGCTTCAGACTGTTATAGTTTTATAAAAAATTTCTGTATCTACATATACAAAAATAGTAAGTGCATGATTAAGGAAACTTCTTAAGGTAGGTAGTTTTCATGAGACGATCTATTGCATATCGCCAGATATTTCATCAATGTTTCAATGCAACATGCATTTTTACAAATGCAACATCAAGCATAAACTTTGCTAACAGATTGAAAACAATCAATCGCCTTATTCTATTGAAATATCAAGCAATTATATTGCTTAACCCTGTTGGCATTTTACTTGCTAAGAACATTTATCACAGAAGTAAGTTTAATCGCCAAAATACTTTGTTGCCTGAAAATAAGTATTTAACTCATTCAATCATCATCAGCTAGTTCACAGGGGGAAAGTTTATGAGCCTCGGTCTAACCGCTCTAGAATTAGCGCGAATACAATTTGCTTTTACAGTATCCTTCCATATTATTTTTCCGGCCACTTCCATCGGTCTTGCCTGCTTTTTGGCAGTGTTAGAGTGGAAATGGTTAAGAACCCAAAACGCGATTTATAAAGATCTATTTAAATACTGGATTAAGATCTTTGCCGTTGCCTTTGGTATGGGTGTGGTCTCGGGCGTGGTCATGAGTTACCAGTTCGGTACGAACTGGAGTGAATTTTCACGCGTTGCCGGAAGTATTACTGGTCCTTTACTTACCTATGAAGTCTTGAGTGCCTTCTTCTTAGAAGCAGGTTTCTTAGGCATTATGCTGTTTGGTTGGGGACGTGTTGGTCCTCGAGCCCATTTCTTTGCAACACTTATGGTTGCCATCGGAACATGTATTTCCATGTTCTGGATTTTATCTTCGAATAGTTGGATGCAGACCCCTCAAGGCTTTGCCATCGAAAATGGCATTATTGTGCCAAAAGACTGGTTTGCAATTGTCTTTAACCCATCCTTCCCTTACCGCTTTGCCCACATGGGTGCAGCAGCTTTCTTAGTTTCATCATTATTGGTGGTCGGAACATCTGCATGGCATTTAGTAAAAGGCCGTCGCGATGAATTGGTGAAAAAATCGTTCTCGATGGGTCTCTGGATGGTGCTTGTGACTTCATGTTTACAAGTGGTAATTGGCGATAACCATGGGTTAAACACCCGTGAACATCAACCTGCCAAACTTGCAGCAATGGAAGGACATTGGGAAACCAATCACAATGAACCAATGCCATTATTGCTATTTGCAATTCCCGATATGAAAGAAGAACGTAACCACTTCGAAGTAGGTGTTCCTTATTTGGGTAGCTTAATTTTAACGCATAGCTTAGATGGCCAAGTGACAGGTTTAAAAGATTTCGCACCAGAAGATCGTCCAAATTCAACCATCGTTTTCTGGAGCTTCCGTGTGATGGTGGGTCTTGGTGTACTCATGGTCACTTTGTCTTTAATTGCGCTTTGGTTACGTAAGCGTGGAAAACTCTATGAAACATCATGGTTTCATAAATTTGCTGTAGTGATGGGGCCTGCGGGTTATGTGGCAATGCTGGCTGGCTGGATTACTACCGAAGTAGGCCGTCAACCGTGGGTTGTATACGGCATTATGCGCACTAAAGACGGGCTTTCACATACGGTTTCCGCAGATCAGGTGGGTCTGAGTCTCTTTATTTTTGTGGTGGTCTATACCATCGTTTTTGGTAGCGGTATTTACTACACCTTAAAACTGATTAATAAAGGCCCTGTATTTATCGATACTCCAACTATTGAATCTGGTGGTGTTGGACACTTTAAAACACCAATGCGTCCACTCAGTGCTGTCGATGAAAACATTGACGATAATCAAAAATCTGGGGAGAAACATCATGATTGATCTTTCTTTAATATGGGTCGGTATTATTGGTTTAGGTGTTTTAATTTATGTGGTCATGGATGGTTTTGACTTAGGAATCGGGATTATGTTCCCGTTCATTAAGAACAGCCAAGAACGTGACGTCATGATGAATACCGTCGCTCCTGTCTGGGATGGTAACGAAACTTGGATGGTTCTCGGTGGTGCTGGTCTGTATGCAGCCTTCCCGCTGGTTTATTCAACAGTTTTATCAGCACTCTACCTGCCTATCATTTTCATGGTCATTGCCTTGATTTTCCGTGGAGTTGCTTTTGAATTCCGTTTTAAAGCTCATCGAACCAAGCACCTTTGGGACTTGGCTTTTATTTGGGGTTCAGTTTTAACCAGCTTCCTTCAAGGGATTATTTTGGGTGCTTATATTCAAGGAATCAAAACCGAAAATGGTATTTTTGCTGGTGGGTCTTTTGATTGGCTTTCCCCGTTTACGATCTTTACAGGTATTGGCGTAGTTGCCATGTATGCCACTTTAGGCTGTGGATGGCTGATTTTAAAAACCGAAAAAGGTTTGCAGCAACGTATGTATGAGCTTATGCCAAAGCTGATTATTGCACTGCTCATTATTTTTGGTGGCGTGAGTTTATATACGCCGTTGACGCATCCTGAAATTGCAGATCGCTGGTTCTCGTTACCAAACCTGTTCTATTTTAGTCCTGTACCAATTTTGGTCTTGTTATTTGTTGGCCTGATTTTATCGGCATGTAAAAAGCAGGATCATGACCTCAAACCATTTGCATATACATTGGCGCTCGTTTTCCTTGCATTTACTGGTTTTGTGATTAGTTTATGGCCATATATTATTCCGCCATCAGTCACCATTTGGCAGGCTGCAGCACCGCATTCAAGCCAGATGTTTGCTTTGGTCGGCGCACTTATTTTAATCCCGATCATTATTGCTTACACCATTGTGTCTTATTGGGTATTTAGAGACAAAGTCCGTGTAGGTGACGAAGGCTATCATTAAGTATAGAGGGTTTTATGAAAAAGTCATCCGTTAAACTCAATCAAACCCAATGGTTTATTCTGCTATGGATCGGTGGTTTTTTAGCCTTAGCTGTGATTGCGGGATTGTTTAAAGTTATCTTGATTTATGCAGCCCCTTACTTAAAGTAAATCTATTGTTCTAAATAAATGCCGTTTGTAGATTCTGCAAACGGCATTTATTATTGATTAAGTGCTTCTTTCATTTTGTTATTTCGTGCAGCTCATACATGTATAAATCAGAACAACTCGCTCATAGCATTCGCCAACTCATTGAAAGCGGCACTTTAAATGCACATGAAAAATTACCGTCATTGAGAGATCAGGTACAACGTTCTGGTTTTAGTTTAATGACCGTCATGAATGCTTATCAGGAGCTTGAATCACAAGGTCTGATCTATTCAAAAGAAAAATCTGGCTACTTCGTTGCCGAGCAAATTGCACTTAAACCTTTAGAGCAATATTCAGTTGTTTCACTAAACTCTAAAATTGAAATTAATTCATTAGTTTTTAAATATCTTAAGTCAATTCAACATGAATCTGTCGTACCTTTTGGTTCAGCTTTTCCAGACAGTCAGCTTTTAACAGCACCCAAACTTATTCAAATTATGGGACAGCTTGCACGCCAAAGACAAAGTTATGACCAGACCACAAGCCTACCTCCAGGCAATTTAGCCTTAAGAAAACTGATTGCTCAGCGCTACTGTATGCAAGGCATACAGACCGATCCAGATGACATTGTCATTACATCGGGAGGTTTAGATGCACTGAACCTTTCGCTACAAGCGGTTGCTCAACCCGGCGATTATATTTTATTACAGCAAACTGTGTTTTATGGGGCTTGGCAAGCTGCCGAGCGTTTAGGACTTAAAGTAATTACCATTCCTGAACATCCTCAACATGGTTTTGACCTAGAAGCTTTTGAACAAGTCATTCAAACATATCCAATCAAGGTATGTTGGCTCATGCTGAATGCCCATAACCCGATTGGTTTTACCGTCAGTGATGACATTAAATATAAAATTGCCAAGTTACTTCATGAACACCAAATTTATTTGATTGAAGATGATGTGTATGAAGAGCTTTTTTATGGTGGCCAAAAACCACTTTCAATGAAGTATTTTGACCAACAAAATCTGGTGCTTCACTGCTCTTCTTTTTCTAAAACATTAGGTGCAGGTTTTCGGGTTGGTTGGGTCTATGCGGGTAAATTTTCAGACCATATTCAACACTTGCAACTCATGAGCACCATTTCAGTAAATGCACTTATTCAAAATGCATTAGTCGAGTTTTTGTCTCATCATCATTATGAAAAACACTTACGCACGCTTAGGCTTTCACTTGAGCGTTATAAAAAGCAATTTTATCATTATTTAAAACAACATTTACCTAACTCTTGTGAAGTGTATTACTACCCAAGTGGTTATTTTCTATGGGTCAAACTTCCTAGTACGTTAGACAGTATGCAAGTTTATGAAGAATTGATTCAGCAAGACATTGGCGTTGCCCCAAGTCCTCTGTTTAGTGTTTTACCCTCACAGCAGCATTATTTGAGAATCAATTGCTCTTTTGAATGGAACACTAAAATTCAAGACGCATTAGATCAGGTTATCAAAACCATTCAACAAAGAGTTGAAGCAAGTTTATAAAGATATGCTTCGACCTAAGCACAATTTTATAGACTTTATTTTGTGGTAACTTTATAGCTCAAATCTATAGTTTTAAGGGAAACAGGTTCAAGGAATTAATATGGAAATTGATGAAGAACTCACCCTTAAAAAGATACAGATTTTTTTAGCTTTTATGCGCTGTGGTAATTTGTCTAAAACAGCCACAGAAATGCAGTTGAGTAATGTCAGCATTCACAAAGCACTACACTCTTTAGAAAGCGCTTTACGTTGTCCTCTTTTTAAAAATGAAGGCCGTAACCTCATTCCTTTAAAAAGTGCTTATGTCTTTGAAGAACGCGCACAAAAAATCGTACAAGACATCTTTATCACCGTAAATAAAACTAGGGAAGCTGCTGGTTTTGCGGCTAAGGTTTTACATTTAGGTTCTCTTTATTCTTTGACAGTAAACACAATTCCAAATGTGATTAGCGGTCTTAAGCTCAGACGTAGTGAGCTTGATATTCAGCTGTTGCTGAGTTCAAATCAGGATTTGGTAAAAAAGCTGAAAGCCACGGAGCTTGATGCGATTATCGTGGCTTTAAATGAAACCACTCAAGATGATGACTTTGAAATTTTGCCGATGTTTTCAGACGACATTTTTTTGGCAGTTAATAAAGATTCAAAATATGCCGATTTTAAAGATATTGATTTAAGCCTTTTAAAAGAAGAAACTTTTTTAACTTTAACTAAAGGTTTTGCAACTCATAACGACAGCGACATCATTTTTAAAAAAGCTGGTTTTTCACCTAAAGTTGCTTTACAGGTCAATGATATTTTTACCCTCATTAGTATGGTCAGCTCAGGTGTCGGTTTTGCTCTACTACCCGGCCGTATTTCTGCAGTTTATGAAAGTTCAGTAAAACTTATTCCACTAAAACAGCAATATCATATGCAGCAAGAAATTGGTCTTGTCTTTTTAAAAAGTAAAGAACGCGACCCAAACTTACTTGCTCTGATTGCTGAATGTCGTATGTTCACCACTAATTTTAAAAGATAAATATCGGCAACTTATTAAAGAATAATCAGTTGCCGTTATAAGATTTTCAAGAAATTATCCAAAAATCGCATTAACCGTTAAGAAGAAGACAGAAGGTCCAAGTAAGCACCCTAGTCCTGTATAGAAGGTCGCAACTAAAGCGCCATAAGGTACCAATCGTACATCTGTACCTGCCAATCCAGCAGCCGTACCACTGGTTGTTCCTGCCAAACCACCAAATACCATCGCTGAGCGTGGACTTTTTAGGTACATAAATTTAGCAAGCAGCGGCGTACCGACCATAAAGAAAACTGACTTGATTAACCCAATTGCAATAGAAAGTGCGATCACATCAGAGCTTGCGCCAATTGCAGTGCCAGTAATTGGACCTACAATATAAGTCATTGCGCCTGCACCGATCGTTGTCATCGAAATTGGATCTCGATAGCCCATAACCCATGCAACCATAACTCCAATTGCAAAAGGCACAACACAACCAAGCATTAATGCAATTAGACCAATTTTGCCTGCTTTCTTCACTTCTTTCACATCAACTTCAAATGCAGTTGAAGCAATTGCTAAATCACGAATCATGGCTCCGCCCAACAGCGCAAAACCTGAAAAAATAGCGATGTCAGAGACACCTTTGGTTCCTTGCGTATAAACCCCTGCAAAGTAAGCCACGACCAAGCCTAAAGTAATCGCGATTGCAGAGCTTTGTAGTTTTCCCTTCGTCAAATATTTTGAGAGTAAATGGGAAACAAACATCATTAAACCCGTTACAGCAAGAGCAGTAACTAATGCATTTTTTGATAACACAGCAATTATAGCGTCCATCATTTAAATCCTTTTTGATTGAACTTTTTTTGTAGTTTATGTTTGCTTAGGCTATTTTTTCCTTGGGTTCTATCGTCCATTCATATGTTTCGTAGTCACCACTCATTCTATTTAAATAACGGATGACTAAAACCGTGCCAATTAACGATGCAATAGAGACAATCAGCCCTAACATGCCACCCGATAAAGCTGCAACGACATTTTGACCTGCTGACATCGCAACAACGATCGGAATATACATACCTGACCAATACAAGACGCCAAATTGTGTGACTTGAGGTAAATAACCTTTTTTTGCCAATAGTTCTTTAGATAAGATCAACAGAATCATTGAAATAGCAACGCCACCGACATTCGCTTTAACACCTAATACCATGCCTAATGTGTTGCCAAGATAGTCGCCTAATAAATGGCAGATCGCTAATATTGCTGTTCCATATATAATCATTGTAAATCCCTCATATCCTTGGGTTATTACTGAATTTTTAATTTATATTGTAATTACAAAGAAGCGTTATTTTCGTTTTGCATTGCCAATTGAATGCTGTCTAAACGTGTTCCCTGAAATGACAATACAGTTCCTTCTTTAAACGTTCGACGTGCAAGTGTAGTAAGTACCGTTCCCGGCAAAGCTTCGATCTGTAACCTCACACCTCGCTCCCATGCAGCTTGGATGGTACTTTCCCAATCTACAGTTCGACTCATATTAAAAGCCAAGTCATCACCAATCTGTTCTGGTCTGCTAAGCATACGAGCCGTTGTACCACTTAAATAACGTATTTTAGGCTGCTTTAAAGTCACTCCCTCCATAGACGCTGCAAGTTGCTTTGCTTGCTGACTTAATAATTCACAGTGCGATGGCACCGATACATCTAATTTTTTTGTCACCACGCCTTGTTGCTTTGCCAAAATAGCAACTTGATTCATGGCTTCAAAGCTTCCTGAAATAACGATCTGGTTATGTGTATTAATATTTGCGACAAATACCTCTGGCGTTATTTCATAAATCTGTTTGACCCATGCATCGACAGCTGAACGATCTGTACCAATCAGAGCTGTCATGCCATATCCAGCGGGGTAAGCTTTTTGCATAAGTTCACCTCGATAGGCAACCAAACGAACGGCATCCTCAAAGGCTAAAACTCCTGCTATAACCGCCGCTGACCATGCACCAATTGATAGACCCGCTACATAATCAGGTGTTAAGTTTTCCGCTGTTAATAAGGCTGAACTCACCACACCTGAAATCAGCAAACAAAGCTGTACTGCACGTGTCGACTGCAATTCAGCCGGACTATCTAACATCAAAACATCTTCTTTGAGTGCATCCGATGCACGCTCAAGGTATTCTTTGACCAGTGCGGTTTGAGGTAAGTCGTGCAACATATTGCTTCGTTGCACACCTTGTCCCGGATATACCCAAATTGAAGCCATGATATCTATTTCCCTAATTCCATGGGTTTTCTACTAAAACAGCACCATCAGAACGTTTTAATAGAACTTTTCCGCTATTCCTAGCCCATTCTTTTAAAGCCACCCCACCTTGTGAAAGTTGTAGCTGTACATCCACATTCAGCCCTGCTTGCTGAAAAGTTTCGAGTAGCTCAACCGCCTGCTTTTTGGCAAAAGGTTGTTCAGCTCGAATCAGCAAATCAATGTCACTTTGCTGAGTTACTGTTTTAATGCCCGTTGCCAATTCAAACCCGAAACTTCCTATATATCCCCAACATCCTGAAAAGTTTTTCATGATGCTGGAAATGGTCTGTAAACGTTCTGCCAAGTGTTCAAACTTCTGCATATCTACGCGAGTCAGCGCTTCGGGTTTAAGCTGTCTGCTAATAGCAGATCTTGGCATTTGCGCTGCATATCGTTGATAACGAAATTGCCCCCTTACACCCACAGCCACCTGATTTTCAGGAGTAATTGCCCGTCGAACCACAACAGGATCACCTCGTCGCAATACCTCTCTCACCCAATGCGGAGCATCATCGGCTATGTAATCGACCGTCATGCCCCACAGTAAATCATGGGCTTCAAGCACAAGTTTCATGACCATTGCTCACGCAATAATTCACGGACTTTTTTAGACATCTGACGGTTTTGGCCGTGAAGTCTTTGTTCCAGTCCTCTCGATTGCTCAGCATTAATTTCTTTAAACGCTTGAGCGATCACCTGCTTCGCTGACAAAAGATCATCGGTTGTCGGTTGTTCAGGGTTTTCAATAGATAACAGTTCAGATAACAAACCCAGCGTTGCATAACTTTCAATGTCATAGGCCATTGGCGGAATGCTTGATGCCAATTGCTCTAACTCATCAACCGATCGTAAGGTAACGCGTGCAGCAGATTCCTTACCCATTGCATGCACCATAACACCTGAATCGTTTAAGGCAATAATACGATTGGCTTGGTATCCATGCGCCAAGAAAGCACCAGACATCGACTTACCAACCAATAAACTGACAATAGGATGGCCTGCCAATCTGGCTCTGGCATAACTATCTACTGCACCCGCTAAAGCTTGATGAATCCCTAATAATTCTTCACGGCGACCATAGGCCTGACTTGGAACATCAACCAAGCATAAAATACCGCGTTTATTTTCAGTCTGTGCATCGGCTTGAATCACGTCATCAACTGCTTTTGCCAAACTCCAGCCTTCTAGCAGTCCAACTTCACCTTGTTTTGCCCGTGGGAACAGATTATTGGTATCTTGCACAACTGCAATCACACGCACCTCTTGCTGATCGATATGACCATCAGCCACCCAAATCGAAGCTGGAAAACCTTCAACTGTCTTAAAACCCTGCGTAAGTGCTTTAAACCAATGTGCACTACGAGTAGATGCTTTTAATGTATCAACGGCGATATTCATGCTTGCTCTCCTTGATACAAAGCTTGAACTTGTGCTGGGGTAATCTGCTCAGCAGTATCTACTTGTTGCAGCTTGGCTAAATAGAATGAGTACTTTGAACTACGGTGCTGCTGTGGCACGCCTTGAGTTAAATAATCGATGACTTGCTGACGAATTTTTTGACGATCATCGTCAACAAAAGCATCTACCAAACCACTCGCGAAGCGCTGATTACCACCCGTAATACTCCATATAAATGGACGATCTTTGGCGTTATATTCTTGTACACCAGCTTCTTGTTCAATTACTTGCGGGCCATTTAAGCCTAAACGTCCTTCTTGTGTCATTACAATATAGCTACATAGACCAGCTGCAATTGACATACCGCCGAAACACCCTACACTGCCAGCAACTACAGCAATGGCGGGTTGATACTGACGTAAGTTCACAATTGCAGCCTGAATTTCAGCAATTGCAGCCAAACCCAGATTTGCTTCTTGTAAGCGAACGCCGCCCGTCTCTAATAGTAAAATTGCCGCTGTTGGAATACCTTTCAGATTGTCTTCAACTGCAAGTTCTAAGGCACCCGCAATTTTGGCGCCACCCACCTCGCCTAAACTTCCGCCTTGAAATAAGCCTTCAATAGAAATTAAAACCACTGGGCGTTCTTGAATAGATCCTTTTGCAACCACCACGCCATCATCGGCTTGCGGCACGATATTTTGCTTAACCAGCCAAGGCGACATAACACGTGCAAATGGGTCGAGTAACTCTCGAAAAGTCCCTTCATCTAATAATGCTTTAGCACGCTCTCTTGCACTCAGCTCAATAAAATCTTGTTTATTTAACAAGCTCTCGATATCAGTATCAGTCATGAGCAATCTCCTCTAATGCTTGTTCCAGACGTAAGCGAACGACACCGGGAGTTGCGCCAAAATCATGAATATCAATATTGACCGCTGGCGGTATTTGCGCAGTAAAAATTCGTTCAAAAAGATTGTGCCAACGTGCTGCACTGCCATCTACCGAAGTCACCACGTGAATAGAAGCTTTTCCTGTTTCGCCAGGTTCCATCAAAATTTCTAAATCGCCAGAGCCTACACATCCTACTAGTGCTTTTTTTACAGGTGGCTCTGTGGCCACAAATTCAAAATGAAGTGTTTCCATAATTAAAATCCCTTTTTATTTTTCACAGATGACTGCTCAGCACGATCTATAAACAATGTTGCTGCCAACAAATCTGCGGCACCACCTGCGGAAGCTTTCATCCGAAGCAGATCAATCTCTAAAAGATGCAAAGCACGTCGACCTTCTAAGCTTGAACTGCCACCCAAATCCAATACTTGCTGAGCACCTTGTTGCATACGCTTTAAACCAGATGTTCCAGATCGATAAAGCACACAGGTATCGTTCAGATCGGTCATTATGGCAAGTAAGGCATCTAAGCGAGCAAACTCTTCTTTCATAGGTTTATTGCGACTTTGATAAAGTTGTTTTAAACCAAATTTCACAATAGTTGGAAAACCTTGTTGAGCCTGTTCTTTGGCACCTAAGATGCCTAATTTCTTTTGGACTTGCTGACCATGACTCAAGGTCTGCTCTGGAATAAAACGATCTTCAAGCTGAGCAATCTGCCCTGCTAACTGGCATAGTTCAACAGCCGATAAATATTGTTGATTGGTGCGCGCCAATGCTGCTGCCGTAACCATTAAACCCAAGGCCCAAATTGCACCGCGGTGTGTGTTGACACCATCTGTCGCCAACATCATGGTCTTTTCACCTTGGCGGCCAATTTCTCCAATGTCTTCACGTAAAGCTAAACAAACCTCACCATGATGTATGGCTGCTTGAGCCATTTCTTGAAACATGGGTCCTAAACTTTTTGCAGAGCGCTCCATTAACTCCAAAGTCAGGTCATTGTGTGCACCACTGCCACGGCGATCGACCAAAGCTGGTTTAGGCGTCAGATTAACTTCATCAATTAACGCTTCGACTGCTAAACTTGCCAAAATCTGACTATCGCTAAGTGTTTGATATTGAACTTGTGCCATCATTACCAACTCCTGAATTTTGCAGGTGGTTGGTATAAACCATCTGACCATGTCACCAAGTCGGCAATATTTTTTGCAGCTAAAAGCTCACGTGTTGCATCGGTGCGGCGAATACCTAAATCTTCAGGGAATACCACCAAGCCTTCGCTTCTTAAACGTGCTGTTGTTTTAGGGTCTTGAGTTAAACCAATATTGGTCACACCTGCCACCGCAGCAATCATGGCTTGACGTTCTTCTTGGCTGCTTGCTTTATATAGATAAGCAATGCCTTCTTCGGTGAGTAAATGGGTCACATCATCACCATAAATCATGATCGGGGCTAAAGGTAAACCAGCCGTTTTAGCAACATCAATCGCATCAAGACGCTCTACAAAAGTCGGCTTACCGCCCTCTTGGAAAGTTTCCACCATTTGCACAACGAGTTTTTTACCACGTGCCAAATAGGTTTCAGTTTCATTGGCGCCTTGCAAACGCATATCTAGCCATGCTGGCGTATCGTGACGACGGCCACGCGGATCATGCCCCATGTTTGGTGCACCACCGAAACCAGCTAAACGACCTTTGGTAACAGTCGAAGAATGGCCCATGCCATCAACTTGCAAAGTTGCACCGATAAATAGGTCAACGGCGTACTGACCTGCGAGCTGACACATCATACGGTTGGAACGTAACGCACCATCACGACCTGTAAAGAACACATCAGGACGAGCTGCAACATATTTTTCCATACCGAGTTCGGTACCAAAACAATGCACGCTTTCAACCCAACCTGTTTCAATCGCTGGAATTAAGGTTGGATGCGGATTCAGTGTCCAATTTCGGCAAATTTTTCCTTTTAACCCTAAGGATTCACCATAGGTCGGTAAAATCAGTTCAATTGCCGCAGTGTTAAAACCAATACCATGGTTTAACGATTGAACATTATGCTTTTCATAAATTCCGCGAATTGCCATCATCGCCATGAGTATATGCACAGGCTTAATGTGTTTCGGGTCACGGGTAAACAACGGTTCGATATAAAATGGCTGATCTGCAACCACCACATAATCCACCCAAGAAGCAGGAATATCGACACGTGGTAACTCTGAGACGTCATCGACCAATTCATTGACCTGAACAATCACAATACCGTCACTAAAAGCCGCAGGTTCAATAAGTGCTGGAGAATCTTCGGTACTTGGACCTGTATAAATATTGCCTTGGCGGTCTGCCATAAAACCCGCCGAGAGCACTACATTTGGAATGAGGTCAACCACCAAACGTGAATACAATTCAATATAAGTGTGGATAGCCCCAATTTCTAACAGCCCATCTTCAATTAACTGGCTAATACGTAAGCTTTGTGGGCCAGCAAAAGAAAAATCGAGCTTACGCGCAATGCCTTTTTCAAACAGATCGAGGTGTTCCGAACGTCCCACGCTTGGCATAATCATATGCAAATCGTGCAAAACATCTGGATTGGTTTGAGCCAAAGAGCGCGATAAGAAATCTGCCTGCTTTTGGTTATTTCCTTCGAGTACAACTTTGTCACCCGGTGTAATCAGGGTTTCTAAAACTTTAATAATGTCTTGAGTTGGAATCACCACACCATCGGTATATTGGTTTGCCATCTCTAGTTTTAGTTGTTTGGCATGACGCCGCTTTGTCCATAATCGCTCTTTATTCTGAACTGAGCCTTCCATGTGTTTACCTATAGATCGCAGTTTTGTTCTGAATCTATAAAAACGCTTTATGGACTTTTGATCAATCAACCTAAATCAGCAGTTATTAACTTCAGGTTAATGATTGTCACAGCTTCTCTCTTCTGGCTGAGCCAAAAAAGAGAAAAACAGCTTGCTTAAAATTATTTTAACGCGGTTTATTCAACATCCATTCCAGATTTTGGCGAACCGCAGGCCACTCATGTTTTAAAATGCTATAAACATGGGTATCCCTCAAAATATCGTCTTTCACAATTTGATGGCTTCTCAGCACGCCATCAAGCTTTGCACCCAAACGTACGATCGCGGCTTGACTTTGAACATTTAAAGAAGATGTGCGTAACTCAACAGCAATACAGTTTAAAGTCTCAAATGCATGAGCCAACAATAGCTTTTTACATTCAGTATTTACAGGCGTACGCTGTGCAGACTTTCGATACCATGTTGAGCCAATTTCTACACGGCGATGGGCTTCTTCAATATGCATGAGAGTTGTCATGCCCAGCGCTCGCCCCGTTTTTCGGTCTTCAATATAAAATGGCAACATAGAGCCGGATTTTTGCAAATCAAGACGTCTTTCAATTTCAGCAGTCATCTGTTCAGGTCTTGGCACACGGGTATACCAAAGATTATAGAGTTCCCCATCGCAAACGGCCTCTTTGAGCGCTTCAGCTTGAGTTACATCTAGTGGCTTTAAAATAACGTGTTCACCCAATAACTCAACAGGTGTAGTCAAAGACATCTTTATCTCCTCAATGGATATTAAGCTTTTATATTTTCAAAATTATTTATTTAACTCAGCCACACTGTACATGGCATCTGCTATGGTTTGATGACCAGATTTCGATAGGCCATCTGCCGCGCCTAAAATGTCTCGGCGTTCTTTGTTTTGCCCAAGTTTTGATTTTCCTTGCAGCTTGGTAATTTCAATCTCAATACCTACAATGGCTTTTAACATCGGTTCAAGATAATCCTTTGGTGCATCGGACATTTTCCATGGTTCAGGTTGAGATGCTTCATGGGTACGGGTTAAACGAGCCACCACGCCACGGACAAATCGCTCATCATCTCGAATCGTCACTTTGCCATAAGCATGCACAACCCTATAGTTCCATGTGGGTACTTGTCTGTGCTGTTCATGTTTAGATGGATACCAGTTTGGTGAAATATAAGCATCACCTGCTTGGAACACGACAATTACCTCATCTCCATTTTTAATGTCCTGCCAAACAGAATTATTTCGTGACACATGCGCACGTAGTACACCCAATTCCCCTTCATTTGCTTGTAACTCGAATGGAAGATGATTTGCATCTAAGCCATTACTTCCATGAGTAAAAAGCACTCCAAATGGATGTTCTACAATAAGAGAATGCAATACATCCAAACGGTTTTCTGCAAAATCATCAGGGATATACATGGCTAAAAACCTCGCTGTAAATATCAGGGCTATTTATATTTTGTGTTGTAAATTTTCTGGTTTATGTGGTTTATTAAAAAGAACCACTTTGTATTTTTTTAAGTAGACCAGAATTATGGCAAGAATGGCAAAAGTTGTAGAACTTCCGTCAATTGCAAAGATTGATAAAAGCCAAGGGAAGATTAGTGCTCAACTGACTCAAGCTTTACGCGAAGCTGTTCAAAGTGGTGATTTACAGCCAGGCGATCCGTTGCCTTCTTCACGTGAACTGGCTCAAACACTTGGGGTCGCTCGTGGAACCATTATTGAAGCTTACGATCAGCTTTTAGCTGAAGGTGTGTTTGACTCTCAACCACGAACTGGCACTTATGTGTCTCATTCTTTGGTTAAAACATCTGTAATACAACACTCATCAAAAGAAAATAAACCTAACTCGATATCTTTGACCAAATCGGCACGTTCTTATGCCAAAGTGCTTGATGAATTTAAGCCACTTCCTCATGTTCCTTTTGCGGTATCTGTCCCCGTCGGTCGTACTCAACCAAGTGATATCTGGCGTAAATTTGGTAATAAATATAGATCACGAGGTACAGGTGCCCCTTCGGGTTATGGCGAACCTCAAGGGGTGTTATCACTCAGAGTTGCTATAGCAGACTATGTACGACGGTCACGCTCTGTCCACTGCGAACCTGACCAAATTGTGATTACACCTGGCATCCAGCAATCACTTTATATTTGCAGCCAAATTTTATTTGAGGCGAAAGATGAAGTTTGGGTTGAAGATCCAGCTTATCGGGGTACAACGGCTATTTTTGAGCATGCTGTACAAAATATTCGAATGGTGCGTGTTCCTGTCGATGAAGAAGGTATTCAAGTTGAAACCGGAATTAGACTTTCTAAACATGCACGTGCCGCCTTCGTGACACCCTCTCACCAATATCCACTTGGCATGCCGATGAGTCTAGCAAGACGCACTGCTTTATTGGCTTGGGCAAAACAGCAAAATGCATGGATCATTGAAGATGACTATGACAGCGAACTCCGTTATAACGGTCAGCCCTTCCCATCTTTACAAGGCATGGCACCCGACCAAGTCATTTATCTGGGTACTTTCAGCAAAGTACTATTTCCTTCCCTTAGACTTGGCTATGCAGTATTACCTAAAGAATTGGTAGCACCTTTTTGTGGGCTTAGAGTCTTAATTGATCGACATCCACCTGCAGCTGACCAGCACGTTTTGGCTGCTTTTATTCAAGAGGGTTATTTGGAACGACATATTCGACGTACTCGAAATGTCTATGCAGAAGTTCGAGAATACATTATTGGTTTGATTGAAAAATACATACCTCAAGTACTGGCTTGGTTACAGCCGGGCGATCAAGGCATGCATATGGTGTTATGGCTTGCTCAACATATTAATGATATTGATGTTGCAAGCTCGGCAGTCGATGTAGGCATTGCCATTAAAGCAATTTCACCGACATTTTCAAAAGAGCAAAAACGTCCGGGTTTAATTGTTGGCTTAGGCGATTTTGAACCCGAACTGATGAGACAAGCCATCAAAAAACTATCAAAGATTATTCAACAACATGACAAGCCGACTTAGATATAGCCTACAACAGCAACCATAGATGAATCGCAAATGGTCCAATCAGTACCATTAAAATACCGGCAATAACCATGGTTAAACTGGCAATTACCCCTTCTTCACTATTGCGCTGCTGTGCTCTAACTGTACCAAAACCGTGGGCTGCATTACCAAAGGCCGCCCCATTTGCCACGTTAGAACGGATTTTAGTAATCGCCAAAATTGTATCACCACAAATCATACCGACCAAACCAGTAATAACGGTAAATAGTGAAACCAATGCTGCCGAACCGTGAATATCTTCCGCTAAAATCATGGCAAAAGGTGTTGAAATAGAACGTGCCATTAAACTGTTGGTCACTTCTGGGCTAAAGTGGAACCACTGTGCCATCTCATAGGCTGACATCACACCTACACTCATGCCTACAATAATCGCAATCGAAAGGACTCCAAGGTTTTTACGAATCGTTTCCCGATAACGATAAATCGGCACAGCAAAAGCAACCGTTGCAGGCCCTAATAAATTAACAATCCACTGGGTATCTTCTGAATAAGTTTGGTATGAAATTCCAAAAATCGTCATCAAAATGATGGTGAGTACAGGCACACTAATCGCAGGTGACAACCAAAGTTTTGGATTTTTCTGATAGATCCGCTTTGCCACAATATAGGCTGCCAAAGTCCAGATCAGACAAAGAATTGACCAGATATTCATGTCGTTTGCTCTTTAGATATGCTTATGTTGAAGACGTTTTCTAGCCTGTAAATAAGCTTTCAAACGATTGTAATAGTGAATCGTGAGGCAGGTACTGAGCATGACTGAAATGGTCCCAACCGCAATGCTCAAGACAATTTGCCACCCTTCGGTCATAAACAAGGTTTTATACTGAACTACGGCAACGACTACAGGCACAAAAAAAAGTAATAGCTCACCTAAAACCACAGTTGCTCCCATTGCCACCTGATCCATTTTGATAATTTTAAAGAACAGGCATAAAAGTAATAAAAACATACCTAAAATACCTGCCGAGACAGGTACACCGAGCTTTTGATGTAAAAGATACCCGATCCACCAAAATCCAGCCAAAATCAAAATTTGTTTAACTAAAACTAAAAGTGAAGGTTTTTTGGGTGTTCCAGAAGCAGATTCAGTACTCATTTTGCGAAATTAGATGGTTAACTACACTATTATGCTAGCTTGGTTAGACCTGCTAAATATGAATTATTTATGTTAATATTATTCCAAAATCGAATAATCTATTCTTTATTATGCTTTCTCTAAAATCATTACAGTGCTTTGTTACTCTGGTTAAAACTAAAAGTTTTACCCGTACTGCTGAAGAGTTGTATCTGACTCAACCCACTATTAGTAAAATATTACAGCAGCTTGAAGAGCAACTTCAGGTACAGCTTTTGGTTAAACCCGATCATGGCCGTAAAAGACAAATCGAGTTAACTGAAATTGGAGAGCGCATTTATCAACATGCAATCGAGCTTCTTCAGGCAGAACAGAACATCTTTCTTGAAATTGAAAACTACCAACAATTAAAAACAGGAACTTTAAAACTTGGCGTTCCGCCTTTAGGTTCGCAGCTTCTGACGACTGCCCTGTTTGATTATCATCAGCAATTACCAGATATTGAATTGGCTTTTATGGAGGTTGGTTCACGCGGTATTGAGCAAGCTTTGCTTAACAATGAGTTGGACGTTGGTGTTTTATTGCAGCCTTTTGATACGCAAATTTTCAATAGTATTGAGCTATGTAACTACCCTTTAATGGTTCTTTTACGTCGGGATGCCACTTGGGCAACCCGCAAAAAAATAAATCTAGAAGAGCTACAACACCAATCATTTTTAATGTTTCCTGAAAATTTTTCTTTGAACAGTATTATTCTCGATGCCTGTAAGCAGCATGGTTTTTACCCAACCATTGCTTGCCGTACCAGCCAATGGCACCTCTTAGCAGACATGGTGCTACAACGTATGGGAATCGCGCTTCTTCCTCAATATTATACAGACATGCTTGACCCGACTTTATTTACAGCAGTGCCACTTGAGAAACCAAATATTCAATGGCACTTAGTGATGGCTTGGAAAAAGAATCTTCCTGTCTCACCAGCAGTACAAGCTTGGCTTAGCATTGTTCGTCAACATTTTCAGCACATTAAACCCTAACGTTGAACACTGAAATGGCTTAATTCAAAAACCGATAAAGCTTTTCCACAAAAAAGCTACCCAATCTTGGATCAGCTCACTTAGACTAGATCGGATTGTTTTACGACATGGACAATAACAATGAATAATGAACATTTTAAGCTGTACACAGATTCACAATTTCTAAGCCCCTATGCGTTTACAGTTTTTGTAGGGCTACATGAAAAACAAATTCCATTTGAAATAGCGACCATCAACTTAGGCCAGCAAGGCCAGTTTGAAAAATCTTATGTAGCAAAGTCATTAACTGCCAAAGTTCCTGTACTTGAACATAACGATTTTGCCTTATCAGAATCTTCTGCCATTTTGGAATATTTAGAAGAGCTTTATCCAAACACAGCTATTTATCCGAAAGATATTCAAGCACGGGCAAGAGCAAGACAAATTCAGGCATGGCTCAGATCAGACTTAGTTACCCTAAGAACTGAGCGTCCAACCGATGTTATTTTTATTCAGCCCACCTCTAATCCACTTTCTGAACAAGGCCAAAAAGCAGCAGAGAAACTTTTCTTTGTTGCAGAAAAACTTCTTGCGTCTGATGCCGAATTTCTTTTTGGTTCATGGAGCATTGTCGATGCTGAACTTGCCCTTATGTTGCAACGCCTTATTCAAAATGGTGATGCTGTACCAGAACGTTTAAAAAACTATGCATTACAGCAATGGCAAAGACCGACCGTACAAAAATGGCTTGCCTTACGACATAAATAAATCCTTATATTTACACCAAACACGAGATAAAAAATGAGTGATTCAAACTATATTCCTCCACAAGTTTGGCAATGGACTGGAGAAAAAACCGATTTAAACCAACCTACTTCAGGCCCTCGCTACGAACATACACTTCCTGTAGGAAAACATCCGCTTCAGCTCTACTCTTTAGCAACGCCTAATGGCCAAAAAGTCACTATTTTGTTAGAAGAGCTTTTAGCATTAGGACATAAAGATGCTGAATATGATGCATGGCTGATTAAAATTGGTGAAGGACAGCAATTTGGCAGTGGTTTTGTAGAAGTTAATCCAAACTCTAAAATTCCAGCCTTAGTTGACCATAGCCAAAACCCGCCATTAAGAGTGTTTGAGTCTGGCTCAATTTTGCTTTACTTGGCTGAAAAGTTTAAAGCATTCATTCCGACTGATATTGCTGCACGTACCGAATGCCTCAATTGGTTATTCTGGCAAATGGGCAGCGCACCTTACCTAGGTGGTGGTTTTGGGCATTTTTATGCCTACGCACCCGTTAAAATTGAATATGCGATTAACCGCTTTGCCATGGAAACAAAACGTTTACTTGATGTGTTAGATCAGCATCTGGCAACGCATGAATATTTGGCTGGTTCTGAATATTCGATTGCTGATATTGCAGCGTTCCCTTGGTATGGCGGTCTTGTTAAAAACTGGGTGTATAATGGCGCGGAGTTTTTAGGTGTCGATCAATATAAAAATGTTCAACGTTGGGCAGATGCGATTTTAGCGCGTCCTGCGGTTCAACGCGGGCGTATGGTCAACCGTACTTTTGGTGATTTAGCTACGCAGTTGCATGAACGCCATGATGCAAGTGATTTTGAGACCAAGACTCAAGATAAATTGCAGAATCAGTCTTAAAAATATCATTCAGTTTTTGACTCACCCGCAAGATATTTCATTTTTGCGGGTATTCAAAGTTGGCAAAATAACTCGTATATAACTCACTCAGCCAAGCGACAAAAACTCGTACGCGTGGCGAGAGCTGCCGATGCTGCGGATATAAAGCAGAAACTGACATCTTCGGGATTTGCCATTCAGATAAAATCTCAACCAGTTGTCCGTCTTTTAACTCATTCGCCACATGATAGCGCGGGACCTGAATTAAACCTGCCCCACGTAAAGCAGATAATACATAGTTTTCAGCATCATTTACCGCGATCCAGCTTTTCAAAAAATAATCTTGTTTTTTACCATTCACCATCAATTCAAATGGATAATTCCGCCCACCTGATGTCGAGAAAAAATTGACACAATAATGTGATAACAAATCTTCTGGTTGCTCTGGCGTTCCATGTTTATTTAGATAGTCAGGACTTGCACAAATGACTTGTGGCATATCAACCAAATGTCTAGCAATTAAAGTGGAATCATCCAAACGCCCCGCTCTCACCACACAATCTATCCCTTCCCGAATCAGATCAACTAAACGATCGCCTGTACTAATTACCAGTTCAATGTCGGGATACAACTCGTGAAATTGATCGATATTGGGTAAAACAATTTTAGTCGCATGTGCGCCTGATAAATCGACACGTAGTAAACCTCGGGGCTGTGCAATTACATTACGTAAAGATGATTCGGCATCATCGAGTTCCGATAATATTTGTGTACAACGCTCATAAAATGCTTGTCCATCTAGTGATGGTCTTACATGCCGAGTCGTCCGTTCTAGCAAACGACACTGCAAATTATTCTCTAACTCTTTGATGGCATTACTTGCTGTAGCGCGTGGGATATTTAGCTGATCGGCTGCCTGACTAAAACTACCCAGCTCTACGATGCGGGTAAAAAGTTGCAAGGTATCAAATTTATCCATGGTGCTCGCTTTTAACCTTGTCTATTATTAATAAATATGGAATTATCTTATCCAGTTATCAAGATTTATCCCATATTTCTATATTATTAAAATAAGCCATACCTACTCAAACAGGCAATCTAAAAATGAATATTTCAAAAAAGACAGCTCTGGTTACTGGCGCATCACGTGGTATTGGTCGTGCTATTGCAGAACGTTTAGCCCAAGATGGCTTTTATGTCATTATTAACTATGCTGGCAATAAAGTGCATGCCCAAGCCACTGTAGAACACATTATTGAGCAAGGTGGTCAAGCTTCAGCTATTCAAGCGGACGTCACAAATGAACATGAGGTGAGCCGTTTGTTTCAAGAAGCTAAAGCGATTAACGGGCAATTAGATGTTGTGGTTCATAGCGCAGGCATTATGCCTATGGCAAAAATTACGCCTGAAAGCCTGCCAGATTTCGACAAAGTGATTCATACCAATTTACGTGGCTCGTTTTTAATATTGGCGCATGCGGCCGAAATAGTTCCAGATGGTGGCCGGATTATTGCGCTTTCAACCAGTGTAATTGCCAAATCTTTTCCGGCATATGGTCCCTACATTGCTTCAAAAGCGGGTGTAGAAGGTTTGGTACATGTGTTGGCAAATGAGTTACGCGGCCGAAATATTACCGTGAATGCCGTTGCGCCCGGCCCGACAGGTACTGACCTTTTTTATAATGGAAAAACTGAAGAGCAAGTAGCGGCTATTGCAAAACTTGCTCCATTGGAACGAATCGGAACACCTGAAGAAATTGCCAGTGTAGTTGCCATGCTAGCTGGCCCAGATGGACGTTGGGTAAATTCACAAGTCATTCGAGTAAATGGTGGGTTTGCTTAATTTCTGTATTTTAGAAAGTCTAAGTTTGGAATATATAAAATATATTTCAAACTTATCAAGTGAATGTGATGAGAAAGTATCAAGTCTAATTAATTAAATAAATCCCATATCAATCTCAATGCAATCCCAATTAATAAAACTCCCATCACCCGCTCAAAATAAACTCCGAACTCTAAAAATCGTTTACGTACAATAGGCTGTGCAAACAGCACACTCACCACCATAAACCAAATGGCATTGACCATACACATCCATACTCCATAAAAAACCTGAACTTTCATCGGTGTGGACGTACTCACAATCGTCGTAAAAATTGCCAGAAAAAAGATAGTGGCTTTGGGGTTTAACGCATTGGTCAGAAAACCCATCGTAAAAGCTTTAAATAAACTCGGCGTGTCACTGTCTGCTTGACCATTAATCTCAATATTGTTGGTATTCGGCTGACTGCGTAAACACTGCCATCCTAAATACACTAAGTAAGCTGCCCCTGCTGTTCTGATCAGTGACATGAGCCATTCGCTTTGTTGAATCAAGAAGCCAATACCAACCAGTGTATAAAACACATGGACTGAAATCCCGAAGCCAATACCAATTGCAGTTAGGCATCCAATCAAATAGCCATAACGTACACTTTGTCTTACCGTAATCACAAAATCTGGTCCCGGTAAAATCACCGCCATAAAGTGAATGAGAGCTAGTGTTAAAAACTCATGCCCATACAACTGCCACATAACAATTTAGTTTCCTGAAAATCACCTAAAAGATTGTATTGCGATTTTTTAGACGCGATAATCCAATTAAAATCCAAATAACTTTTGCCTCATGAGCACAAATCAAAGTCTGGTTCTGTTAAATGAAATGGCGACTTTCGTTAAAGTTGTCGAGTCGGAAAGTTTTTCTGAAACTGCAAGGCAGCTTGGTACAACGCCTTCTGCTGTCAGCCGCGCGATTGCTCGATTAGAACGTGCTTTAGGTACACGCTTACTCTATCGGACCACACGAAAACTTCGTTTAAGTGAAAGTGGACAACAGGTTTATCAACGTTGTTTAGATATGGTGAATGCGGCACAAGCAGTCATGGAAAGTTCAGGCCAATTTCATGTTGAACCAGAAGGTATTATTCGTATGAGTGTCCCGAAAGCTGTGGGGCATTTTATGATTCACCCGCATTTACCCGAGTTTTTAAAGCGCTACCCGAAAATTGATATTCAAATGCTTTTAGAAGATCGCTATGTCGACCTGATTGATGACGGTGTTGATCTAGCACTTCGAATTACAGAGCAACCACCTGGTGGGCTGATGGGTCGAAAGCTGATTGATATTGATCACTTGGTTTGTGCCACACCTGAATATTTAGCAAAGCATGGTACACCGAACCACCCTCATGATTTAAAGCAGCATGAATGTATTTACTTGGGCGAACAAGCCAGTGACTCAAAATGGAAATTTCAGCAAGGAAATAAATCGATAAGTGTGACTGTGCGTGGACGTTATGCTGCAAATCATACGGGTGTGCGTTTGAGTGCCGCATTACAGCATTTAGGTATTGCGAGCTTACCTTACTTCGTTGCACGCCATGCTCTACAACAAGGTACCTTAGTTCAGGTTTTACCAGATTGGTATTTTAAGACCTATTATAGCGGTGGGCTGTGGTTACTTTACCCACCGACTCGGCATGTCCCGCCTAAATTGAGTGTGTTGATTCAATATTTGGCAGATAAATTAGCAGCAGAGCCGACTTTATTTAAATTAAAGTAATATAAAGCCAAGGAATTAGCACGATGAAATTCTATCTTTAAATCTCTAAAACAAGCAGCTACTTAAGTTTGATAAATTCGATCTGACAATCTACAACTCCTAAATCAGTTGAATACAATCGCTCAAAACATATTCACTAAAACAAAGATGAACAATAAAACCAATAAAAAATCGGACACCAAGGCCCGATTTTTATTAAATGATTTTTAATTTATTGCTTACTTTCTAAGTACATCACCAATGCTTGGATCTTTATCAAAAACCGATTTAGCATATGGGCAAAGCGGAATCACCTTTATGTCTTTTTCACGAACAAAAGCCACCAAAGCATCCAGTAATTGGCGACCTACACCTTGTCCCCGATAATTTTCATTTACATCTGTAGCATCAATAATCAGCATGCCTTCGCCCGCCCATGTATAAGTCATTTCACCCGCAACGGTTTCACCATCAACCAAGCTAAAGCTACCATGTTTTGTATCATCTTTTTGTTGAATATTCACAATGAATTCCTCGTATTACGACTCATATTTATTTAGAAATGACTTTGTATAATCTTTATCTATAAGAACAAATTTAACTGTAAAAAAATAGCCTGTTTTTAACAGTGAGTCTGTATGCTTTTTAAATACAATCGTCAATTAAATTAGTGAAACTCTTGGACCAGACTATTAATGTGTGCCACGGCAGCAGTTCGGTTTTCAACACAAAGTTTTTCAAAAACATGCTCTAAATGCTTGTTTACCGTCCGTGGACTAAGCTCCAAAATTTCTGCAATATCTTTATTGGTTTTCCCTAACAACAACCAATGCATGACTTCTGCCTCACGTTGAGTCAACTGTGGGCAATATTTCAAAATATCAGCCATTTCCAAAGCTGGCGTAGAAGTCTTAATCTGTATCAGATAATTTTTTGCTACGCTTGTTTCAGATTGCCACGGCGTAAGCAATAAAAGCTGTAATTGCTGAGATGGTGTTGAATAAGAACAGCTGGTTAATTTTTTGGGGTCTTTTTCATGCTCTAAATCTGAAAACCAAGCTTTTAAGCCTGCTTCAAAACCTTCTAATTCAGGTAAATATTGATTCAGTAAATCACTGGCTTTTTGAGTTTTCCAAACAATTTTACCGTGAACATCTAGTGCAAGAATTGCTGTTTCCGTTGCATCAATCACCTGTTTTTGTTGTTGCAATAGTTTGGCATGTGCCAAATGTGTTTTTACTCTTGCTAATACTTCTTCAATATTCAGAGGTTTGGTTACATAGTCTACCCCACCGACCTGAAAGCCACGCACAATATGCTCTGTCTCAGACAAACCTGTCATAAAAATGACGGGAATAAACTGCGTAATCGGACTCGCTTTAAGCTGTATACAACTTTCAAAACCGTCCATATGTGGCATATTACCATCGAGTAAAATCATATCTGGTAAGCATCGGTGTGCAATTTCAATGGCACTTAACCCATCGGTTGTGACAAGTACGCGATAACCTGCCTGATCCAGACTTTCATGTAGCAAGCCTAAATTTTCCGGCACATCATCCACAATCAGAATAACAGCCTGCTCGTTTGGCGAAGCTTGCTGAAAAGAAACATGTTGCGTACTCATTGCTTATCCTGAATTAATCGTTGCGCGTGTTTTAAATCAAACTTTTGAATAGAGTGTTCGAGCTGTTCCCATAACTCATCATGCTCCGGAAAATTTTGACGGCATTGCATTAAAGTCTGTTGAATTCCTCGAATATAACCCTGTCCAATTAAATCATTTAAATGCTGCAAGCTTTGCGGTAAATCGAGCAGATCATTATTTTCAGGTTGTGTAATTGATGTATGGACAGTGGCTTGCTCTTGTTTAAACACCTTTACATCAAGTGCTTGAACTTCATTATTTTCAAGGTGTGCATCTGATTTGGAATCAATCCATACCAAGCCTAACTTGTCTCCAATTTTACTCAGCAACAAATTCAGGTCGATTGGTTTTAACATAAAGTCTTCACTTAAGACGGCATCTTGTGGATTGACTTCGCGCTCGCCTGCATTGGCCGAAATAATTAAGATCGGTACATTGGTAATATTATTCTGACGTAACAATCGTGCTGTTTCCCACCCGCCCATCAAAGGCATATTTAAATCCATCAAAATCAGGTTCGGCTGAAAAATAGGTACACGTCTTAAACAATCAATGCCCGACTCGGCTTCTTCAATCATAAATCCTAAAGGTTTGAGAAAATTAGCAACTAAACCTCGGTCCACAGCTTCATTATCGACAACCAAAATTCGTTTTCGTTCACCTTGATAACCTGTAATTTGGTTGGAGTAAACATTAGAAATTGGATGAACCACTTCTTTTGAAGGTAAATAAAACTTAATCTTAAATTGTGAACCCTGATTGAGCTGACTAGTTACAGATAACTGTCCACCGAGTAAATCGACTAATAATTTTACAATGGGTAGCCCGAGTCCTGTTCCAGTAAATCCGCCTTGCACTACATTGCTACCCCGTTCAAACGGATTAAAGATTCGCTCTAAATCAGCCTCGGCAATACCACAGCCCGTATCTCTAATTTCAAAATAAGCCGTTTGAAAACGGTACTCGACTTTCAAAGTAATTGTGCCGCTCGTCGTAAACTTTAAAGCATTGCCCAGCAAATTGATGAGCACTTGCTCTAAGCGTTTTTTGTCGGTACGCACATAATGCGGTAAGTTCTCTCCAATTTCATAAACAAACTGTAAATTCTTCTGTTCAAACTGAGGCTGAAACATTTGAATAATCTGTTCAATAAAATTGGGGAAATGAACATCCACTACATTTAAAGAAATTTTGCCTGTTTCAATGCGTGCTAAATCTAGTAAACCGTCAATGAGTGAAGTCAAATGCTGCCCACTACGGCTGATCACCCCGAGCGCCATTTTGCCTTGTTCTGAAAGCTGCTCTTGTTTTTGAAGTAATTGGCTATAGCCTAAAATACTATTTAGAGGCGTTCTTAGTTCGTGACTAATGCCAATGACATAACGGCTTTTTGCATCATTTGCCCGTTCTGCTGAAATTCTGGCATCTTGTAAGTCTTTTGAAGTGACTTCATGGGCAGCAATTTCATCAATCAATAATGCTGTTTGCTGATGTGTCTCGATTTCGGCATTACGACGGCTTTCATCGTTTAACACTAACCACCAAGCAGCAACACTCATCAATAAAAATAGAATAGTGTAAATTTTGACAAACAGCGTGAATAACTGCGGAACGGCTGCCGCATTGATTGTTTCTAAATAGGTTTTTTCCTGGATATAAACCAGACTTAAACTCACTGCCAGAACAATAGACAGCCCTAAAGTCAGTAATAAATATAAACTGACCCTGCTATTTAAACGGCTCGCCCAACGTTCTGGTAAATAGTGCCAGATGGCTTTTTTAAGTTGTACTGACCAACGTGCATCGGGTTTACATAAATCGTGGCAGCGTGCTTCAAGTGAACAGCATAGAGAGCAAATCGTACCGTTATAGGCTGGGCAACCCGCCATATCAGCGAGTTCATAGTCCCTTTCACATACCACACAGGTAGCAACCGAAGTCGCCTGAATTTTTTCAGGCTGACGTGCAATGTAATATTTGCCTTTGGTTAGGTAAGCAATAACAGGAACGCATAACACAGCACTCCCCAGAGCAATAAAACTCGCCAAACCTTTTGCCATGAGTCCAAAAAAGCCCAAATAACTAAGCATCGATAACACTGAAGCAATCAGTAAGGCACCCACACCTACGGGGTTAATGTCATATAAATAAGCACGGCGAAATTCAATTCCTTTCGGGCTTAGACCTAAAGGCTTACAGATAATTAAATCGGCAACAACGGCGCCAATCCATGCCAAAGCGATATTGCTATATAGTCCCAAAATGCGTTCAACCGCATGGCTAATGCCCATTTCCATCAAAACAATGGCAATAAAAACGTTAAAAAGAAGCCAGACAATTCGCCCCGGATGACTGTGAGTTAAACGGGCAAAAAAGTTTGACCATGCCAATGAGCCAGCGTAAGCATTGGTCATATTAATTTTAATTTGCGCCAAGCAAACCAGTGCTAAAGTCAATATTAACGCTAGCTGAGGGTTTGGAATAAATTGTTGATAGGCAACCCAATATAAATAAGTCGGATTATCTAGTTCAGAGACAGGAATAAACAACTGAAAAGCCAACACCATCAGCAGCATGCCCATCAAAACTTTTAGAAATCCAAAAATAATCCAAGATGGACCACCTAAAAAAACGGCAAAACGCCATGCAGTTCTATTCTTTTCTTTTTGCGGTAAGAAGCGTAAATAGTCAGCTTGCTCACCAATTTGGATCACAAATGAAAAAATAAGAGTGCACGCCGCACCAAAGTAATACAAGTTAAAGTCGGTTGAGTTTGAGACCGCACCAACAAAATGCAGGCTATTACTTAAAATTTGTGGTTGTTTCCAAAGTACAAAAAACCACGGTAATAACAGCAATAAAAGCCAGATTGGTTGTGTGATCGCCTGAACTTTGTTAATAAAACCAATGCCTTTGACCACTAAAGGCAAAATCACTAAGGCAGAAATTAAGTAACCAATAACTTGCGGAATACCTAAAGCCAGCTCAAGTGCCATCGCCATAATTGCGGCTTCAAACGCAAGCAAAATAAAGGTAAAGCTGGCATAAATTAGAGACGTAATGGTCGAGCCAATGTAGCCAAAACCTGCACCACGAGTAAGCAAATCGACGTCTACATTATATTTTGCGGCGTAGTAACTAATCGGCCAACTGGTTAAAAATATGATGGTACATACGACAATTGCTGCCCAGAGTGCATTGCTAAAGCCATACTGCCAAAGCATGGTCGCCCCAATGGCTTCCATAGCCAAAAAGCTAACGGTCGAAATTGCGGTGTTGGTCACCGTCCAAGGCGACCATTTACGTACTGAGGTAGGTGCATAGCGGAGTGCATAATCTTCGATACTTTCATCTGCCACCCAAATATTATATTCACGGCGTGTTTTGATCACACGTTGTGGCGCTTGTTGGGGGCGGGAAGAATCTGGCATAACACTCATGTTTCGGATGTGGCTGCATTAAACTCAGCAATCCTTATGCCAAAAGTCATTTATCATGGCGATTTTCTCGAATACGCACATATACGCAAAATAACGTATTTTCAATTTTTCCCAAAAATCACACACTCAAAACCATCAAAAAACAATGATCAATATTTGTGTTGATTGACCGAAAATGATTGGGAGATTGATGTTATGAGTGTATCTGAACATCCAAATCTGGACACTGTGCAAGGTACAGATTCACAAAAAGCAGTGAATGAAACCTTAGAAGATTATACTTTACGTTATGCTCCACACAGCTTTCGGCGCTGGAGTCCCAAAGTTGTTGCTATTACTGCACTTGGTGGTATTGCCTATCTTGCTGACTTTTCTATTGGTGCCAGTATTGGTATGTCTTACGGAACAACCAATGCTGTTTTCTCCATTTTATTTGCAGCGATTATTATCTTCTTAACCGGCATTCCTTTAGCCTACTACGCAGCGCGCTATAACATCGACCTTGACTTGATTACTCGCGGCGCAGGTTTCGGTTATATCGGCTCAGTCCTGACCAGTATCATTTTTGCCAGTTTTACCTTTATTTTCTTTGCCCTTGAAGGTTCAATCATGGCGCAAGGATTATTGCTCGGTTTAGGTATTCCGCTTTGGGCAGGTTATCTCATCTCAACTGTGATGGTCATACCGCTGGTGATTTACGGCATGAAAGCCTTAAGTAAATTACAAGTCTGGACTACCCCGCTTTGGCTCGTGCTGATGATTGGTCCTGTGGCCTATCTGATTTATCAAGAACCTACCTTAGTCAGCCAGTTTGCAACTTTCACAGGTAACGAAGGTTTTGCAACTGTAGACATGGCTGCAATCATGCTGGGTGCTGGTATATGTTTATCGTTAATCATGCAAATTGGTGAGCAAATTGACTACCTACGCTTCATGCCTGCTAAAACAAAAGAAAATAGCAAAGCATGGTGGGCAGCCGTTATTTCAGCGGGTCCGGGTTGGGTGATTTTAGGGGCGATTAAACAAATTATTGGGGCATTTTTAGGGTTCTATTTACTTACTAAAATACCGGGCGTAAACAGCACGGAACCTGTTCAACAGTTTAATGCAGCTTTTCATGACATGCTTCCGGGTTGGGCAGCTTTAACACTCGCAGTGATTTTAGTGGTTATTTCTCAAATTAAAATTAATGTGACCAATGCTTACTCTGGTTCCCTTGCATGGACAAGTGCCTACACTCGTATTAGCAAACATTATCCGGGTCGTATTGTGTTTGTGATGGTGAACTTGGCAATTGCGCTTGCTTTAATGGAAGGCAACATGTTTGCGGTACTGGGTAAAATCTTAGGGTTCTATTCAAACTTTGCGATTGCTTGGGTTGTGGTTGTTGCAACAGATATTTCAATTAATAAATATGTGTTAAAACTTTCACCGAAAGAACCAGAATATCGTCGTGACATGCTATACAACGTAAACCCTGTCGGTATGGTTGCGTTCCTTGTATCAGCAGGCTTATCAATTGCAGCATTCTTCGGCTTACTCGGTAGTTTCTTGGCGCCTTACTCACCGCTTATCGCCCTTGTACTTGCCTTTGTATTAACACCAATCATGGGCTTATTAACCAAAGGAAAATACTACATCAAGTCACACGACGACGGTATTAAAGAACCACGTTACGATGCTGAAGGGACTCCTGTTGCTACCGTCTATCACTGCCGTGTATGTGAGCAAGGTTATGAGCGTCCAGATATTATGTTCTCTCACAAACATAACGGTACGATCTGTTCTTTGTGTAAAACACTCGATGCTTAAATATTCTTAAAACTAAAAAAGAAGCTTTAAAGCTTCTTTTTTTTACGCCTGATGATTTTTAGCCAATCGGGAATAAACGTTCAGGCACTACATCTTTCATCACAATGGTTGAGATGAGTCGTTGCACACTTGGAATAGCAGATAATTTTTCATCATACAGACGCTGAAAAGCCGGTAAATCTTTAGCGACCACATGCAACAAGTAATCTGGCTCACCAAACAAGCGCTGGGCCTGAATAATTTGTGGAATATCAATTACGGCATTTTCAAACTTCTCGACTGCCTGTTTATCGCCTTCTTTAAGCGTAATAAAAACAATCGCTGAAAATTCAAAACCGACTAAATTCGGGTCGAGTTCTGCCCGATAACCTTTGATAGCTCCTGACTCTTCTAAAGCCTTCACTCGTCTATGACAAGGTGAAATGCTCAAACCGACTTTTTCTGCCAATTCAGTAATAGATAATCGGCCATTTAATTGCAATTCAGCAAGAATCTTTTTATCTGTGCGATCCATTTAGAAAAATTTACCCCAAATGAGTGTGATATGAGCAAACATTTAAAAGCACATTCTAAATACATGAGCATATTATTTTCAACAAGCTCGAATAAATAGGGATTTTTTCTAAACCACGAGTGAAACCTTTGGAAAATAGTTTGCCGAGATAAGCATATGGCTTTTAACATTTTTATTGCATTTTGGAGCGTCTCCATTCTTTTTATTATTACGCCAGGGGCAGACTGGGCCTATGCCATTTCGGCAGGGATTAAAGGCAAAGTCGTCGTACCCGCTGTTGCAGGTATGCTGTTTGGGCACTTTATTACGATTTTATTAGTAGCGGCTGGTGTTGGTCTACTTGTAGCAAATAATCCAACTGCTCTGATGATCCTAACAATTGCAGGTTCTGCTTATTTGTTATGGATGGGAATAAACTTATTACTTACCCCTCCTACTCCGAACGAATCTGGTTCTGAAAAAGCTCAGTCATGGTTGAGCTGGGCAACCAAAGGTGTTTATGTAAGTGGCTTAAACCCGAAAGTTTTTTTGCTCTTTTTAGCCCTGCTTCCTCAATTTATTGACACCACTGCTTCATGGTCAGTGACGACACAAATTCTTGCCTTTGGTGTTGTCCACATGATTAGCTGCGCAATTATTTACTTAATGGTGGGTTATGGTTCAGAGACTATTTTGAAAACCAGACCACAAGCAGCACAGTTAGTCGGCCGTTTTTCAGGTGGTTTAATGGTCGTTATCGCAACGTGCTTATTGATTGGGCAAATTTAAAAGTCACTTAGGAAAAAGTTACTGGCCTCGATTTCAGGTCAGTAACTTAAATAATAAATATAAGAAAAAATTATCTCATTCGTTTGAGGTTATACGTCACAACTCCCCAAATCATCAGTTCTTGCCCCTCTTCAATATAAATATTCTGATAATCAGGATTTTCTGCTTTTAGCCAAACTTTAGGTGGATGAAATTGACTATCAATCATTAAGCGCTTCACAGTGAAATCATTGTCGATGAGTGCAATCACAATATCACCCGATTTAGCGGGAATGCTACGATCTACAATAAGCGGATCATTAATATCAATTCCAGCATCTAACATGGACAAAGAGTTGGCTTTGACAATAAACGTGGCATTTTCATTTCTAATCAAATATTCATTTAAATCGAGTGCTTGCTCAATATCATCTTGTGCAGGCGAAGGAAAACCTGCCGCAACACGTTCTGTTGCCAAAGGAATGTGGTAAATTTTATCGTTATTCGGGTGGACCTGTTGGACATTAAGTTTTGAGTCAAAGTCGGTCAAGTTATTGGTTTTGACATTATTCAGTAACCAATTTTTGATAAAGTTAACTTGAGACTCGGGAACACGAATAACTTTGGTGGGTTCATTGAACTGTGCTTTACGTCCGGCATTTTCTCGTGCACCGCCATGCTCGAACTCTTTTTTCTTTGGCATATTGCCTCCATTCCACTGTTCAAATCCTACACAAACAATGTAACTTGAAAAAGTTACATTTTCAAGTTGACGAAATATTTTTTTTGCATAACAATAAATCTCATGATCAGATTTTAATCCATTTTGCTTTTAACAGGGATGTTTTAACCAAAATGGCAGTTTGAAGAAAATCAAAACCTATTTCAAAATAGTCGTTATCGCTGACGGTTTTTTGATTTTTATCAAATGAGATTCTGAACACTTAACATTCTGGTTAGATTCAGTTTTTTGGTATGGAGACATGCGAAATGAAAAATCAACGTGATGCGGTTTTAGGTTATGCAAATGAACAACATGCTTACTATATCCGCCTAATTGAAAATGATGCGGTTTTAGGTGAAAGCTACGGATTATTTTGTGAAAATCCAGATAGCGAAGCAGCCGAAAGTATTATGACGACACTTTTTTTGAAAAAATCTTTTTGGTTAAACGGTTCTGAATACCTTGATATTGTAAAAGGCCTACAACCTCTCCCTCAATAAATACAGTAAGTAAGCTAAAAAACAAAGGAGGCAAAAGCCTCCTTTGTTTTTAAAACATTCTGCTTAAGACGTAAAACGTCCGTAGGCATCACGTTTTTGATTACGAGAGTTTTGACCACGGCCATCATAATCATCGTCGTCATCACGGCTACGGCCACGACCTCGTCCACTTGAGCGGCCACCGCGATCGTCATCATCATCATCGTCATCACGACTGCGACCTCGGCCTCGACCACTTGAGCGGCCACCGCGATCGTCATCATCGTCGTCATCACGGCTGCGACCTCGTCCGCCTGAACGGCCTCCACGATCGTCATCATCATCGTCATCACGGCTGCGACCACGGCCTCGGCCACCTGAACGGCCACGGTCATCATCTTCGTCGTCGTCATAACGGCTGCGGCCACGGCCTCGTCCGCCTGAACGGCCTCCGCGATCGTCATCATCGTCGTCATCATAACGGCTGCGACCACGGCCTCGTCCGCCTGAACGGCCTCCGCGATCATCATCATCGTCGTCATCACGACTGCGGCCACGGCCTCGTCCGCCTGAACGGCCTCCGCGATCGTCATCATCGTCGTCATCATAACGGCTGCGACCACGGCCTCGTCCGCCTGAACGGCCTCCGCGATCATCATCATCGTCGTCATCACGACTGCGGCCACGACCTCGTCCACCTGAACGGCCTCCGCGATCGTCATCATCGTCGTCATCACGGCTGCGACCACGACCTCGGCCACCTGAGCGACCACCGCGATCATCGTCATCATCATCGTCATCATCACGGCGGCTGCGGCCTCGACCACCTGAGCGGCTACCGCGATCGTCATCATCATCGTCATCATCACGGCGGCTGCGGCCACGACCTCGGCCACCTGAACGACCGCGATCATCATCTTCGTCGTCATCATCATAACGACTGCGGCCACGGCCTCGACCGCTTGAACGACCGCGATCATCATCTTCGTCGTCATCATCATAACGACTGCGGCCACGACCTCGACTGCTTGAACGGCCGCGATCGTCATCATCATTGTCATCATCACGACCGCGGCCACGACCATTACGGCCATCATTTTTATGGCTTAATGCACCCGCTTCACGCGCTTCTTCAGACGTAAATTCATGCGCATTACCACTTGCATGGGCTGCTCGGCCAGCTTCACGAGCTTCTTCAGAAGTAAACTCATGTGCATTACCACTTGCGTGAGCAGCTCGCCCACCTTTGCTGGCTATTTCTCGTACTCTTTCAGGATCCATACTTGCAAATCCACGATTTGAAGTACCTGTTCTATTGTTATCATCATCTTCATATCTAGTATTAGCCATAGTTATATCTTCCTATATTTAATTATAGTCACTACCGCTTTTAGTTAACGGATTTAATAACAATAGAATATCTATAATATTTTCCCACCCAAGTGATGTATCAATCCTTTTAAATGTATATCAATCAAAAAATGAAATTTCTTATAAACATATTATTTTTAAAATATTTTAAAAATTTTAATTATTAATAATTTTACTCTTTAAATATTGGATATACTCATTATTACCTAAGGGCACACTACAATATATTTTTACAAACACAGTTAAAATATTTTAACTGATAACAAAAAATTTCAAAATGTACAAAACAGTAAACTAACACAACATCAGATCTATTGAGAAAATAACAATAAAACAATTATTTTAATTAAAAAACAATAACATATATAATTACATTTTTAGAATTAATTTACTTGAGAGATTAATATGGATATTTAAAACTAATTTTAATAAGATGGTTTGAGTAACTTAACTATGCAATTAAAAAATCAACAGTCAGCTCTACAATATATTCATATTTCTATCCCTGAAATTTTACTAGGACATATTAAGTCTAAAAACTCATGGCAGGACTATGACAAAGAATGGAGCTATAGATTAGACCCACCTCATGCAAGTCATCCTTTCCAAAGAGACTTATATATTATTAAGTCAAAAAATATAGAAAATGAAGATATAAAACTTTTGCTAGATAATATAGCTGTTAAAAATAATAAAAGTTCAGAAAATATAGATGGAGCAAAAGAAATTATTAAAAAAATATTAGACTTATCTAATAATATACCTATAGAAAACTGGTTAGAAGACACAGGAAATAGATCTATTATTGAAAGTATGATCGATAAAAATAAAATCAAGTTGATCGATATTATTTAACCCTTAAATATAAAAATATTTTTTTACATCCTTATAAATAAAATAACAAAGACAACTTATTAAAAAATTCATTTTACTCACATTTACGCGGTAACAGCTCACTATATGAAAATTAGATATTACAACCGAGGTATTTAAAAATGGAAAACTCAACAAACCAGTATCCAACATCTGCCCCCGCACAAGTTCAATCTCATCAACCAGGCGATCAGGAAAAAATGCATCCTGAGCCAGAGATTATAAAAAGCTCTCATAAAGGGAGCGATAAGCTAAAAGGTAAAGTTGCCGTTATTAGTGGTGGCGATAGCGGTATAGGTCGTTCTGTCGCAGTATTGTTTGCTCGTGAAGGTGCCGATATTGCGATACTTTACCTCGAAGAAGATCAAGATGCTGAAATCACTAAACAACTCGTTGAACGAGAAGGACAACATTGCCTTTTATTAAAAGGTGATATTTCTGACCCAGATGTTGCAAAACTCGATATTGATAAAGTTCTACAACATTATGGGAAACTCAATATTTTAGTGAATAACGCTGGTGTGCAATATCAACAAAAAGAAATTGAAAGCATTAGTAATGAGCAATTAGAAAAGACATTTAAAACTAATATTTTCCCAATGTTTTATCTTACTAAAGAAGCCATTCCTTATATGGAAGAAGGCGACAGTATCATTAATACGACCAGTATTACTAGCTATCAAGGCCATGATGAGCTCATTGATTATGCAAGTACCAAAGGTGCGATTACGACTTTTACGCGTAGCTTATCGAACAATTTAATGAAGCAGAAAAAAGGAATTCGCGTGAATGGTGTTGCGCCAGGACCAATCTGGACACCATTAATTCCAAGCAGTTTCGATGCAGAAACCGTTAAGGAGTTTGGTAAAGATACCCCAATGGGAAGAATGGGACAACCAAGTGAAGTTGCTCCAGCCTATCTTTTCCTTGCCTCAGATGATGCAAGTTACATTACAGGTCAGGTTATTCATGTAAATGGCGGTCAAATCGTAAATGGCTAATCCCTAAGATATAAAAAAGCCCTGAAAGTTAAAGCTTTCAGGGCTTTTTTGTTTGTTAAGCAGGTATATGGGCAGCTATTTGTTCTCGTGACCAAACACGATGAGCCATAATCAGATTTTTGAACTTTTCAGCAATCTGCTGGAATTCATCTCCAACTAGAGTGCCTTCATCGGGAACTAAACCTAGCGGTTCAAGTAAATCAGATTTATTACCTAAAAACGCAATTGGTTTTAAATGCTTGTAAGCCTCTAATAGATAATGGCGAGTTACTCCATCTTGCATGACGGCGTTTAAGTTATCGCCATCAGGAATAATCACTGCATCATATGCAATTGACGGTTCAGCCATTTGCATGCCATCAGCCGTAATAATACTGTCTTGATGATCTTTTACAGGAGCTAAGCTTGGCGCTAATAAATGAAGAGTCACACCTTCTTTAATTGCCCAGTCTTTCATAGCTTCTAATGCATCAGATTTGACTAAATTATGGATGAGTACTGCAACTTTTCGACCTTGAATATCTTCAGGCGGGAAAGCTAAGAAAGATAATTTAGCCGATTTTTCAACTGTGGTTTTTTTATAATCTAGCGTCAAATCAGGCACTTCAATCCCTAAATTAGCACCTACTTGTCGTGCTAAGTCGAGATCAATATTTGCCAAAATTTGTTGAACTTGACGTTCACGAATGTGTTTTCGCTGCACTTTACTTAATTCAAAAGTATAGGCATCGACCACATGCTTTTGCTCATGAGGGGCAAGGCTTTTGTAGTAAAGGCGCGGTTGTGAAAAATGATCAGAAAAAGTCTCGCTTCTTTGACGCAGTTTATGTCCGCTAATCTGTTCAGGATAGCTTTCAAAACCGCCATTTGAAGCAGCAGGTGGCGTTTCCACTGGCCAATCATTATCAATTGAGTTTGGTTGATATGAAGCCTGTCCTTTATGAATCGTATGCTGGTGAATAGCATCACGTTGATTATTGTGGAATGGGCACACAGGTTTATTGATCGGAATTTGATGGAAGTTTGGTCCACCTAAACGGCTTAACTGTGTATCGGTGTATGAAAATAGACGTGCTTGTAAAAGCGGATCATTTGTAAAATCAATCCCCGGCACAATATGTCCCGGACAGAAAGCCACCTGCTCTGTTTCTGCAAAGAAATTATCTACATTTCTATTCAAAACAAATCGGCCAATTGGTGTCACTGGAACTAACTCTTCAGGAATAATTTTTGTCGGGTCCAATAAGTCGAAGTCAAAGTTCATCTCGTCTTCTTCTTCAACAATTTGTACACCGAGTTCCCATTCAGGATAAACCCCATTTTCAATAGCTTCATAAAGATCACGACGATGGAAATCTGGATCTTTACCTGCCAGCTTTTGAGCTTCATCCCATACTAGCGCACTTAAACCTTGTTTAGGGGTCCAATGGAATTTTACAAAATGTGATTTTCCTTCGGCATTAATAAGACGGAATGTATGAATGCCAAAGCCCTGAATCGAGCGTAAATTACGCGGAATTGCACGATCTGACATTGCCCAAATTACTGCATGGGCTGACTCTGGTACAAGTGACACAAAATCCCAAAAAGTATCATGTGCAGTTGCTCCTGTTGGCATTTCTGTATCTGGTTCAGGTTTTACAGCATGAACGAAGTCTGGAAACTTAATCCCATCTTGCACAAAAAACACAGGCGCATTGTTACCGACTAAATCAAAATTACCCTCTTGGGTATAGAACTTAATAGCAAAACCACGAATATCACGGACCGTGTCGGCAGAGCCACGTGGTCCCTGCACTGTTGAGAAGCGTACAAAAATTGGAGTTTGAATGGTTGGGTCAGTCAAAAAACCAGCTTTTGTTAAGCGCTCATTTCCTTCATAAGCTTGAAAGTAACCATGTGCACCTACACCGCGTGCATGAACAATACGCTCAGGAATACGTTCATGGTCAAAATGAGTAATCTTTTCTCGTAAAATAAAATCTTCTAATAGTGTCGAACCGCGAATACCTGCTCTTAAACTATTCTGATTATCAGCAATTTTAACCCCTTGATTTGTGGTTAATGCTTCATTGGTTGCATCATCTCTGACTGAGTCTAATTGTTCAGTTTTTTGGGTAGTATTGGCTTTATTTGCAGCGTCAGCACCAGCCATTTCACTTGTTTTATTTGTTGATTTAACATTATCAGTCATGTTCATTACCTATGTTTTAAAGTTAAACGTGGGGTGAATTAAAAACTTCAAGAGTTCGTTTTGCTAAAGGAACTTAAATATGGAAAAAGGAGCTCGACATATTTACGCGTGCTCCAAAGCCCAATGCTTTTATGGTGTGAATCTGGAGCCAAAAATGGAGTCAGCTTGCATATTTTTATGGCAAGGTCAGGTGTTTGACGTATACGCTCTTGGAGTGCATCGAGTTCGCCATCAGAAATATAGCTAAACAGATAATCTTGAATACGCTGGCTATTCTTTAGCTCTCTGCTGTAGGCCAAGTAGTTAGAAGAATGATCAGTACCAGCAATCCAGTCATGAATAATTTGACGTTCTACAGGGTTAAATACCCCAAACATTTTTCCATTTTCTTCATTAATCATCCGCCAAAACACGCTCTGTTCAGGGTCGGTATTTAATTTAATCCACTTGTGATCAATGAGATGTGTAACCAAGCCTTTAACGTCTTCTGGGTTTGATAACCATTGGTTAATGGTTTTACATCCAAACTGTCTAGTTTCGTTATGAATAAGCTGCCCCACGAGCGCTTTTCTTTTTAAAATTTTAAGAACTAAATCATCAAGATTTAAATTTTTAATAATTTTTGAAGAAGAAACACCATGATTATTAAGAGCAAAACCGCGCTTCAATTTATTAAAGAAAAGTTCTTTATCTCTATATTTATCGTAAATATTTTCTATAACTTTAATTGCTTTATCTGCATGTCCGTTATCAATGTTATCGATAGTAATATGCAAATTAAAGTATTTAGAATCGATACCCAGTTCTGCAAGCTCATAATTACTAATGAGGAGATGCAATGGCAGTTGCTCATAACCTAAATTGAAGCCGACAATTTCAGGAATGAACTCAGGTGGAGCGTAACCAAGCGCTAGCTGAATCACGGCATTATGATAGTATTCATCCTCTAAAAGTAGATCAAAACTATCGAGTCCGAGACTACGTAATAAGTCATCATAAATACAGACATGATTTGCTTTCGGCTCACCCAGTCCCAGCTCTTCTAGATAGGTAATAATAAGGTCATGGAAAATCGGATCATTCCAGTAGTGAACTAAACTATATAACCATGCCCCGTCTACTTTTTTAGTTGGAGAGACCTTAATTAAAAATTCAAATGCCTGACCCACGTTCTGGAAGTACTCTCTCTCACCACCACTTTGTCTACGATTTAGATAAGCCTGAAATAACTCACAATTTTGTTTATTGTCATTTTGACACCATTCTTTAACCGTATTTATAGTTGCAGGAAAATCAATTCCCTTTTCATCTATTCTATCTATTTCTTTATTAAGTAAATCTTTTGCTTTATTTTCTTTTTCAAAACTAGAAATATCAGGATCAAGGAAAAAAACAAATAATTCGTAATAGTTTTGTTGATTATCTTGTAATAAGTCTAATAATCTTTCTTTCACTACAACAGGCATTTCTATTCTCCTTTAGTGAGCTATAAACTACCATACTTCAGCTAAACTATAATCCCAGCCTATCTTTGTTATATTGCGTTATTAAAAAATAACATATAATTTTAAAATTATTAAATTTCAAATAGATATAAATTAACACAAAATTACATTCTCACCTTTAGAATTATTTAACTGTATGTTTTTATAAAAAATATATAAACAACAAACTTTAATTACACTTAAGCTACCTTTAAAATCATAAAGTCTAAAAACTTAACAAAAATAAATTAAAAATAATCTTATAACTAAATTAAAAACAGTTTCAGGGAGAAAACAAATGTTTAACTCATGTTGCAAATTACTAGCACAAGAAAAAATTAAAATCGCATTTTTTGAAAGTGCTTCGGCGGGTTATTTAGCTTATCGCTTCTCTTTAAGTCCCTATTCAGGTGATATTCTGATTGGTAGCTTGGTCAGCTACGACTTACGTGTTAAAGAAAACACTCTTCATATTTCACCTGAACTCATTGAAAAATATACGCCTGAGTCTATGCAAGTCACTGTAGAGATGATTAAAAAAGGGAAAGAACTAATAAATGCCGACCTTTATATCGCTTGTACTGGATTATTAAAAAAAGGAGGTACTGAAACTAAAGAAAAACCTGTAGGGACCTTTTTTTATTGTATTTATTATAAAGATAATTTTTATAATTTTAGACGACTATTTAAAGGACTACCCTATCTTAAACTTAGACAACTGCTCTATTACATTACGCAAGATATAAAATATGTAATATTGGATAATAAAAAATAGCTTTCCTTCATAAAAGATAACAAATACATATTTAGAAATGATCATAGCTTTTATTTAAGCTCTATGTACCCAAATGTAATTTTAACTATATTCATATTAATTATGTTTATTCATTAAAATTACATTTTATATAAATCAAGGCTTTATTTAATATTTAAAGTTACAGTTAAATATAGGGTAACACCCCAAGGCTACACATTAAATATTTTCATGTTTTAATGAACCTATCTGAAGCTCTCAGATAAAACACACATCATAAATGATATGAGGTAATTAAAGATGAGCACTACTAATAATCAAAGCAATCAACGCGATAATCAACAGCAACAACAACAGCAAAACGACAACCGTAACAACCAGCAGCAACAAGGCAACCAACAGCAAAACGATCAACAGCAACAAAACAATCAGCAACAACAGCAAAATGACAACCGCCGCCAACAACAAGGCTCTAATCAAAAAGATTCAGGCCAACAAAATTCAAATAACAATCAGCAACGCTAATCCGTTGTTGAATTAAATGTCATTTGATGCGGTCATTCATTTTATTTAGGAAGGTGCCCTCACCTTCCTAAATTTAACATAAGCATAAAATTAAATAAGAGAAGAGGAAAAACTGATGACAGATCAAAATACAGACCATGCTCAACTAGTAGCTGGCGACCATAATTATTCTGACTCTCGCTGGCGAGAAAGTTATCTTACTCGACCTTATTATCAAGAAGCTCAATTAACTACGCCAGATCTGGATTATGATCGTGATTTTTCTGCAGCTTATGAACTAGGTCACCGTGCCCGTTCAGAATCTAAAGAAGGAACTCAGTTTGAAGATATGGAAGGTAGCTTGCAACAAAAGTGGGAAGAACTCAAAGCTGAATCCCGATTAAAATGGGAACATGCAAAACAAGCCATTAAAGATGCATGGGATGACATGTAACATCCTTAATTGGTCCAAAGCATCTAGCTTATTTCCTATTGGCCCTGGGAAATAAGCTTTTTTATTATTTGAAATATTTATAAATTAGAAAAACGGCGGCATATTAAAATTATTACTAAGATATTGATTGGCTTGGTGCGGATCATCAAAAATTTCTTTTTTAAATTGTACATCCGGTGTCGTAGATAGTGTATGTGTTGGCTTGATCGTAACTTCTACTACATATCTGTTTTGTTCTTGCTTAGCTTTCACACCATAAATTTCAGAATCATTAATGCAAGTTCCATCAGTAAAATATACAAACATACCGCCACCTTATTTCTTAACTGAAGTTCATTTTTTCCCATTAACTTAATGCAAAAGTCTGACAATCAAGTTGGGTCGGACTCAAACGAACTATCAATTTTGGTTTTTCTTAAAATATTCAATAATTTCTTCCCCGTTATTTACGGGGGTTTCTTTAGCAGGATATGTTTCTTCATAAGCATACGCTGGTAATGCAACTTTATCGCGAATTGGAGGTAACTTTTCTTGGCCACCTGTAGTAATACGCTCAATAAAACCTGCAAGCCATAGCACAAATTCTTGTGTATTTTTACTCTTTGGAATAATACTTAAATCCAATTTAATTTTAGATTCCTGAAGAGGTTTTATCAGCAATTCAGCAAAATCAATATAATTGTATAAAAGTTTAAGTTTTGTCCCCTTAATCTCATGTCTAAGCTCAATCATTAAATTGTTAAGATCTTCCATAGGATCATCTACAAACCCTTTTTTTTCCTTAACATTTTGATAGATTTTCTCAGCTATTTTTAAGTACTGGGGCATATCCTTACCTTTAAAAATTGTTTTCACTAAAATGAATTTTGGATGAATATAAGTAATTTATTGTGTTTATTTTATTAATTTTTTGAAACTATAATTTACTGAGGAAACAATTCAATAACAACAAATTAATATAAAGGCTATAACACACTAATTTATTGATTAATTTTATATTTTTATATAATTGCTTTTTTTATTATGTTACATATTTTATAGAAAATAACGATAAGAAAACCCACATAAATGTGAGTTTCCTTAAGCGAAATAATTATGAGTTTTTTTCCATTTGTTGAGTAGTTGCTGGGTCATTCGAACCATGTGTTCCATCATCATCTGTTGAATTTCGATCTTGGCATGCACTCATACCCATTGCGATTGCAACTACCATACTCACTGCACAAAAAATTCTTAACATTGAGGTCACCCTTATAAATCTTAAGATGTAGGCTTATGAATAACATTATCTTATGTTGGCCTACCGCTGTGGTTCTCTTAAGTTTTGTAGGTTGTGCAAGCTTTTGTAAAAATCTAAATAATATAAATGTTAAAAAATTACTTTTCTTGCAATTGATATTTTAATTAAAATTTGGCAATAGCTATTTATTTGATTACAGCATATTCATAAAATCAAAATTTCCCGCTCTTTTTTGACTTATGTTGAAATAAGTCATTACTTGCAAACACTATATAAATAAACAATTAATAAATATTTGATATATAAACATTAAAAATTATTTTTCAACCTCTATTGAACCATTATTCAATATTTTCAATTCTAAATAACTCATTATTTTATTAATGAAAATTTAAAAATATTAATATTTGTTTATATAAACCAATCTTTTATTTTTGCAATTGACCCGCTTTAAGGCTCAGCTTATGATGCTCCGGCTGACCTATTTTGTCAGTCGGTTTTAGCAGACCGTCTACCTAAGCGCACTAAAAACAAGTTTTTTGGTGTGTAGCCCCTCGTGCCTTTGACGGAGGAACGGGAGTGGGACACCTTCGGGTGTGCTGGTTTCTTAGGTATCAGTCTGCTAACCCTCTTTCGTTTCACCACCATAATTAATAGCAGTGATTGGGCGCAACTTCTTTCACCAAGGAGTCTCTAATGACTATTATTTTATATCGTATTTTTTCTTCTACTCTTCATCACGTTATCGACTTAACTGAAAATATTTTCAAGAAAATATCCTACAGTTTTATGTTTCTGCTTTCCTATCTTTTCAGAGTAAATATTTCCATATTTAACGCTCGATAAAGACTAGAAAATTTCTATAAACATGACTTAACGATAACAACAACCAATGAAGAGCAATAATGATGTTTTTTTTATATCGTATTGTTTTAATCTGCACCCTATTAATAAGTTCTATAAGTTTATTAGGTTGCAGGTCTATCAGTAAAAATGAATTTAATACACATTGTGTTTGGGCAGGTCGTGCACTTTCACAATGCAACTGTATTTATAACTCTTTAGAAAAACATTATTCGCCGCAGTTTGTAGAGAACTTACCCAAAGTAAGCTTACAAAATATTAATGCGAATATGCACTTTGTGGAAACTATGAATGAAACTATGCACCAATGTCAGTTAAGCGCAAGAAAAGACTCCATTAACTAACTTTTGTATGCTCTACCAAGAAATCTAAAAAAGCCCTTACGCGCTTAGGGACATATTTATCATGTCCTATCCAAACAGCATGAAATTCTTCTGAAGCCTTGATATTCCAGTCTTCAAGGATTTTGACCAACTGTTTTTGTTCTAAAGCTTTTTTGACTTGGAATTGGTTAAGCTGTGCAATACCAGCACCTGCAAGCGCTAACTGCAAGATGGCTTCTCCATGATTTATTCTTAAAACCTTAGTGGGAGCAAGTGTGATTTCTTGATCGTCTTTTTTAAAAAGCCAAGTTTTATTTTGACGTTGGTAACTTACGTCTAAAAGCTGATGTTCGTATAACTCTTCTGGATGCTGCGGATAACCATTCTTTTCAATATAGGTAGGTGAACATACATAATGTTTCTGAGTGCTTCCGAGTGAGCGAGCAACCAAATTTGAGCTTTTCAACGGTCCCGTGCGAATTGCAACATCAATTCTTTGTTCAACTAAATTAATGACTTCATCACTCAAATGAGCTTCTAATTCTATTTGTGGGTAGCGCTCGTTAAATAGAGAAATACAAGGCAATAAAAAATGCGTCCAATATGAAAGACTGGTATGAATTCTAATTCGCCCTTGCGGTATATGGTTTGCAGTAACAGATTGTTCAAGCTCGTCTAGATCGTTCAGGATTTGAATGCCTTGCTCATAAAATTGGCATCCTTCACTGGTAAGCTGAAACTGGCGTGTTGAACGGTTCAGTAGTCTGACGCCAAGTCTTTTTTCTAAGCGTGAAATTAACTTACTCACAGCAGACGGCGTCATGTCACAAGCTCTTGCGACTGCTGAAAAGCTTCCTAACTCGACCACTCGAATAAAAATTGCCAACTCCCCAGACCGATTAATATCAAAATATGACATAACAAAATCTATTTATGAATTTCATTCACAAATCTTATTCCGCTTATGTTGCTATAACAAGCCAGTAATTTGTTTCAAGATAACTTTAATTTATTTTAAAGAGTTCACGAGATGAAACTTTATCAACCCGCCCTATTCTCTCTTGTTTTATTTACGAGCTTTGCACAAGCAGAAGTACAAAAGAGCCAGTGGGTTACCACTTGGGCAGCTAGTCCACAAAAAGTCTGGAATAAAGATTTCTTTTTCCCGACCAATATTCCAGATCAAATATCGAATCAGACCATTAAGCAAATCAGTCAAATTAGTTTAGGTGGTGAAGCGGTTCGGCTCGTTTTTACAAATCAATATGGGGATCAACCGCTTTATATTGATAAAACTACTGTGGGGTTAGTCAAAGGACAAAGTCTTAAATCAAAGAGTGCTTATCCTGTTTATTTTTCTGGGAAAATTAAAGCACAAATTTTACCTGGCAAACAACTGATTAGTGATCCAATCCAGCTACCTGTTTCCGATCATGCACAGTTAATGGTAAATACCTTTATTCAAAAGCCCACTACATTTAAAACTTTTCATTGGGATGCGAAACAAACCAGTTGGCTCATTACGGGCAACCAGACTGCGAATTTAAATACGCCTAGCAGTGCCAAAACCACAACTGCACGATTATTATTATCGGCTGTGGAAGTAAAACCGAAGCGTAAAGCCCATGTAGTTGCAGTCATTGGAGACTCAATTACCGATGGAGCAAGTGCAACTTTAGATGCAAATACTCGATGGACCGACTTTTTAGCTAAGCGCTTATCGCCACATCAAGTTGCGGTAATTAATAGTGGAATTTCAGGAAATCGACTACTCACAGACGGTATGGGTGACAGTGCTTTAGATCGTTTGAAAAAAGAAATATTTCAATATTCAGGTGTGAAAACATTAATTGTTCTGGTGGGTATTAATGATATTTCATGGCCCGGTACCGCATTTGCACCTAAACAACAAATACCGACTTTTGAAGCACTCACTCAAGGTTATAAAGGTGTTGTAGATGAAGCACATCGCCAAGGTGTTCAAGTGATTGGAGCAACCCTATTACCATTTTCGGGAGCTTTACCCAATACACCGTTAGATAACTACTATCAACCCAATAAAGATGAATTACGCCAGCGCATTAATCATTGGATCAGAACCAGCCATACATTTGACGGTGTACTTGATCTTGAGCAAGGCTTAAAAGACCCTAAACATCCTGATCGATTAAATCCAATTTATGATTCGGGTGATCATTTACATCCAAATGATCGTGGGAATCAACAAATGGCAAATCTGGTTCATTTAAACCAGTTACTGAAGAAATAAAATGTAGATACAGGTAGGAATTTTTCTCCTACCTGTATCAATATCGATTAGTTACCTTCTAATTCAGCGGTAAGTTTCGGTGCAATCGGCTGTTTTTCAACTGCAGGTCGTCGAAGCATCATGACTGCTAAAAAAGCAAGAATTGCAGGAATTGCGATCATCACGAAATTCATCTTATGTGGCAATTCTAATACTAATAACATGCCCGTTAAGATTGGACCAACAATTGCCCCAATACGACCAACACCAGAAGCACAGCCAATCCCAGTAGAGCGCACACTCAATGGATAATATTGTGCAACGTAGCTATAAAGCAGAATTGAGGTCCCAATCGTTGCAGCACCTGCAACAGTCACCAAACCATATAAAACATAGGCTGGAGACTTAAAGCCTAAACCGATTAATGCTAAAACACCCGCCAGTAGCATTCCCATAATTACCGGTTTTAAATGGAATTTATCAGACAAAATACCACCGCCAATTGAACCGATCATTGCGCCAACATTTAGGGCAAGCAAGAATAAAATACTTTTGCCCAATGAATACCCTGCTGCCAGCATGAGTTTTGGTAACCAGCTACTTAAGGCATACACCATGAGTAAGCACATAAAGAATACAAGCCAAAACATGAGTGTATTGAAAGCACGGCCTTGTTTAAATAATCCCTTTACAGAACTACCTGTTGGAACATTATCTTCATTAAGCACTAAGTGAGTATTGATCGTTAGGTTTTGTTCAGGGGAAATTTTTTGAATAATGCGCTGTGCTTGCTCAGTCTTACCCGTCTTAACTAAAAAAGTTAAAGACTCAGGTAAAAACTTCCAAATGACAGGTAATAAAAATAATGGAATACCGGCAATTAAAAACATAATTTGCCATCCCTGACTTTCAACCAAATAACTACCAATCAATGCTGAAAGAATTCCCCCAATTGCATAACCACTAAACATACTCCCCACCAAAGTACTTCTTATACGTTTAGGCGCATATTCTGATGTAAGTGCAACTAAATTAGGCATAACCCCACCAATGCCTAATCCCGCCAAGAACCGAAGTACCCCAAACTCAAGTGGGCTTGATGCAAAAGCACCTAAAAAGGTAAAACCACTAAAAAAAGTCACACAGATTAAAATTACCTTTTTACGGCCTATTTTGTCTGCCAGTGTTCCAAAGAACATTGCCCCAAACATCATTCCGCATAGTGCCGTACTTGCTAACATCCCCGCCTGTACAGCTGTTAACGACCACTCTTGCATTAGCAAAGGCAGTACCACGCCATAAATCACCAGATCGTAACCATCAAAAATAATAATTAATAAACACCAAAGTAAAATACTCCAGTGAAAAGGGGTAAATCTGGCCTGATCAATAACTTCATTTACATTTAATTTAGATGTTGTCATTTACTCACCTCCTTTGTGAGATAAATTCATATTCAATTTTTTAAAACGACATATTGCACCCTAAAGAAAAAACAGATTATTCAAGGTTTTGTTGAATAAATTAAAAGTCATAACTCGCCATCATATTGAAGCGGTTATCAATTCCGTTACGTCCATTGAAAGTTTCTCGTTCGCCATACACATATTCGACGCCCAAGGTAATTGGTTTGTATGGGTTATAAAGTGCATTCACCCAGCCCTGCCAAAGCTCTTTATTTTGGGTGGTACTATTACGTTGTAATTCAGCAAAACGGTTATCATCTTTGGCTTTCATATAGCCATAACCCAAGGTTGAACGAATTTGTGGTGTAAATTGATGAGTAATACCTAAAGAAACGGTATCAAATTCATTGCTATGCATATTATTTTGATCGTCTATTGCATAGCCGCTGTTACTCCATAGTAGAAAACGCCCATCTCCTTTGACATGGTAATAATCGGCTTTGAGTAATGTATCGGGCGTAATTTGATATTTACCGCCCAAGCCTACGCCCCAAGCGACCTCCTCATCATGATTAGTTCTCTTTTCGGCAACAAAACTACGTCCCGACAACATCGATCCATTAGTAAATTTATGATTTAAGCGCCCTACCAAGGCTGGTAAACGCATTTTATTGTCAGGATCTGAGGTCGCAGTATATTTCGGATCTTCAACCGATATTGCAAAGCTTGTATTTGCCGTTAAGTTATCGCTATAGCGAACTAGTGGTGATCTTAATAATGCACTGCCTACAAATGTGCCTGCATCAATCGTTTCCGGATAATATTCAGGTGCGATAAATGTTGACCACGTTTGACCAATGAGCCATTTATCAAACGTTAAATAAGCATGGCGTATCCGAAACTGATCCCGAGTAGCAGCCCCAAAGAAGTCCATTTCAAGTTTCCCGCCCACATCACCCGCAGCAGTTGGGGTTTTAAAATTCAACCCGAAACGTGTCACATTAACCGTACTGTGCAACTGGTCTTTTTGTGCAGATTCTTCTGGCGTGTTTTCAAGTGGAACACCGCTAATATTGTTATACATCGTAGATGCCCCCTTCATTTGATAAGAAGCATCTGCCCGTATATAACCATATAAGTTAAATTCTGCACCAGACTTGGTTAAACCTTGTTTTGTAGGCTGAATAGCTTGGGGCGTTGCAGTAGTTGCTAACTCCACTCGTCCTTGCGATAAAGATTTTTGCGCCTGCATATTGGCTTGTAACATAGCCCGAAGTTCTTTCACTTCTTGGCGAAGTTGTGCTATTTCAGGATCTGTTTGACCTGCCAAAGCGGAAGACATAAACAGGGTCACAGAAACAGCCAACAGGCTTTTTTGAACCGTTGTATTTAAAACTTTCATCATGAAATTTTCCTTTTGATCTTTAATTCGACTTAAAGATCTCGACATCCTTTTTGTTATGTACCCATCTAAAATAGGTGCTTAAAATTTGTCTTTCTTTCACAAGAAAAACCTTCGATCATATTTTTTAGACAAAACCTCCCTAAAGCGGCCTGAAAACCACTTTTAATTTGTTTTAAGTAAAGCTAAATCTTCTAATTCTTTTCAGTTTTTATATTCTCTTCCTCATTGAGAATATGCAGGTTTTATATCCGTATTAACGCTTTCCCAAATCCATTATTTTTTTGCAATAAACCCTTGATACGTCAAAATCTGCGTATAAGGATGCACACTTTCAAAACCAGTTTTTTCTAAAAGTTTTATATATCCTTCAGTGGTTAGGCTAAAAAAGTCTTGCGCCATACGCTCTAACATTTTTTGACATTGTTCTTCTGTTAAGCCTTGTGCCAAACATAAATAACGTAAAGCTTGAAGATGCTGTGGATTTACACACGTCATTAAATCGTAGGTCAGTAAAATCGCTTTTTCTTTTAAGCGATCATAAATACCCTTAAAAAAAACAGGTTTTATGTCATCTGCAATAAAATGAGCCACGAGAATAGAAAGTGCAGCATCAAAGCAATTCTCAAGAGGTAAAGCTGACGTTTCACCGTGAACAAAGGTGACTTGAGAAGATTTATCTAAAAGTTCAACCTGTTCCTGAGCTTTTTGCAGCATAGTCAAAGATGGATCAACTGCTGTAAATTTCCAGTTTGGATGACGTTTAAGTAAATATTCGAGTTCATACCCCGTGCCACAACCCACAATTAAAATATGAGCATTTGGCGGCAACACTGATTGCAAAATGGCATCCACCTGTTGATGGATCACTTCATAACCCGGAATTAATTTACGAATATGTTCGTCATATCCTTCGACTACCTTTGGGCTATTAAAGTCTTTTGCCATTTTGTTTATCCTCTATTTAAGCTGCCTTTCAACTTATAGTTTGCTGCACTTTGACCTGACTTTCGACTTCTTTAATCAAAGACATTTCCAGTTAAGTTAAGTTCAGCTCGCATAATTTCCTGCAATTTAAACTTCTGCGCTTTGCCTGAAGCTGTCATTGGAAACTCATTAAAGAATCGGACATAGCGCGGCACTTTATTATGAGAAATATGCTCTTTGCAGAATTGGCGAATGCTGTCTTCATCAATTTGATGATACTCATGCAAAATAATACAAGCACAGAGTTCTTCGCCATATCTGGCATCTGGCAAGCCAATGACTTGGACATCGCTTACATCTGGATGAGTGTATAAAAAGTCTTCAATTTCTTTTGGAAAGAGATTTTCCCCACCGCGAATCACCACATCTTTAATACGGCCTTTAATTTTAATAAAACCGTCTTGATCCATTTCGGCAATATCACCTGTATGCATCCAGCCAGCAGCATCAATGACCTCTTTGGTCTTTTCTTTTTCACCCCAATAGCCAGCCATCACTGAATAACCGCGAACGCATAGCTCACCCAAAGTTCCTTGCGGAACAATCTGCCCTTCTAAATCGACAATTTTAATTTCAACATGCGGATGAACATGCCCAACTGTGCTTACCCGTTTATCAATCGAATCGTTTACCGAGCTTTGTACACTCACTGGCGAGGTTTCGGTCATGCCATAACAAATGGTGATTTCAGACATATGCATTCGGTCTATAACACGTTGCATAATTTCACGTGGACAAGGACTACCTGCCATAATGCCTGTTCTTAAACTCGACAGATCAAACTCATTAAACCGCTCATGTTCTAAGGTCGCAATAAACATGGTTGGCACGCCATACGCTGCCGTGCAACGCTCTTGATGAATCGCTTTTAAAGTTTCTAAAGAATTAAATACAGCCGATGGATAGATCATGGTTGCCCCATGCGTAACGCAGGCTAAATTCCCCATGACCATGCCAAAACAATGAAACAACGGCACAGAAATACAGACTTTATCTTGAGGGGTTAAACGAATGCCTTCACCGACAAAATAGCCATTATTTAAAATATTATGGTGGGTCAACATGGTCCCTTTAGGGTTACCTGTTGTACCTGATGTAAATTGAATATTAATGGTTTCATCAAACTGAAGTTGCTTGGTTAATAGTTTTAATTGTTCTAGCTGTTCAGAAGTTGGTGTAGTGACTAAATCACTAAAGCGATGAATACCCGTATGGTGCTGATCATCAATTTTAATGACAAATTTTAAATGTGGCAGTCGCGCTGAACTAAGTACTTTATCTGGACTGCTCGTTAACTCAGGGGCAATTTTTGTGAGTAGTTCTTGGTAATCAGTCGTTTTGAATTGAGAAGCAATAATCAATCCTTTGCATGAGACTTTATTCAACACATATTCAAGTTCATGGCTTTTATAAGCTGTATTTAGATTGACTAAAATAATCCCTGCTTTAAAAGCTGCAAATTGGGTAACTGTCCATTCCACACAGTTAGGCGACCAAATGGCTAATCGATCGCCTTTTTTTAATCCCAATTTTAAAAGGCTACAAGCAAAAGCATTTACTTCATCTTGTAAAGCTTTATAGGTTAATCGTCTGTTTTGATGAAAACTAACGATTGCTTCCTTTTCAGCATATTGCCGACAAGCCTGATCAAATTGTTCACCAATGGTCATACCCAATAAGGGCTGCGTGCTTGGTCCCGAGGCGTAGCTTAACCGTTCTTGTTGCATTGAATCATTCTCCTTGATTCTTCTAATTCTCTTCTTACCTGATCTAATTGTTGTTACTGCAACTATTTTTCTAAACCGCCTTCTTTGTGTTTTTTTCCTTTATATGCCCTATTTCCTCTGCACAGCATCTACACAAAAATCAGCAATCTGTTTTGAAAAATAGTCTTTATGCGCATGATCAAACTTTGTATTTTGAGCTGGGTCTAGGGGTTCAACTACCACATAGGTCATGGCACCGACAACACAAAGTGCTGCTGTATTTAAATCATCCAAGACAAACTCACCACTTGCATTTCCATCCGCAAGTATTTTTTTAATACTTTGTTTAATCAATTGCTTCACACGAAAACGCTCATGTTCAACTGTTGAATCGACAGGTTCAAACATGAGTGAATATGCAAGCTGAGGACTATTCAGTGCCCGTTTTACAAAGGTTGCCACAGCCTTATGTAATTTCTGCTTTGCCGATAAGTCACTTTCGGTAATTGAGTCAATCACCAATAGTTCTGTATTAATGGCTTCGGACAAAACTTCAATCAGCACTTGGCTTTTATTGTCAAAGTAACGATAAACCAGACCACTTGATACGCCCGCTTGCTCTGCAATTGTTTGTATTTGCGCGTCTTTAAACCCTCCCTCTGAAATTAACTTTCTGGCTGAACTCAAAATCGACTTACGATTTTGCTCCATCCGCTCTTGCATTAAAGATGATCGTTTATAGCTCATAATTTATTCTCTAACAAATAAAATGAATTGTAAATCATTTTATGAATCAGTATTCACTTTTTTAAAAAATCATTGTATGGTAATTATCAAATACCCACAAAATATTTTATGGACAACAAATATAACCAATAGGATGAAGATATCATGAACCTACGCAGCTTGAATTTCGGTCTAGATGAAACTTTAATTGCGCTTCAAGATTCAGTGGCAGCATTTTGTGCAAAGGAAATTGCACCAATCGCCCAACAAGTTGATCAAGACAACAAATTCCCTGCACATCTCTGGAAAAAATTTGGAGATATGGGCCTTTTAGGCATGACGGTTTCTGAAGAATATGGCGGTGCCAATATGGGTTATTTAGCTCATATTATTGCTATGCAAGAAATTTCGCGTGCTTCGGCATCTATTGGCCTGTCATACGGCGCTCATTCTAATTTATGTGTAAACCAAATTAACCGTAACGGTAACGAGCAACAAAAGCAGAAATATTTACCTAAACTCATTTCTGGTGAATATGTTGGTGCCCTTGCAATGTCTGAACCAAATGCAGGTTCAGATGTCGTTAGCATGAAATTACGTGCCGAACAAAAAGGTGATCACTTCGTTTTAAATGGTTCAAAAATGTGGATTACCAACGGCGGGGATGCAGACGTATTAGTGGTATATGCCAAAACTGATCCGCAAGCTGGTGCGAAAGGTATGACTGCTTTTTTAATTGAAAAAGGTATGAAAGGCTTTAGTCACGGCAACCACTTAGACAAACTCGGTATGCGTGGCTCTAACACTTACCCGCTGTTCTTTGACAATGTAGAAGTACCTGCTGAAAACGTACTCGGCGGCGTGGGTAATGGTACAAAAGTACTCATGAGTGGTTTGGACTATGAACGTGCAGTTTTAAGTGCTGGCCCTTTAGGTATTATGGATGCCTGTTTAGATGTCGTGATTCCTTATTTACATCAACGTGAACAGTTTGGCCAAGCTTTAGGTGAATTCCAGCTTATGCAAGGCAAACTTGCCGATATGTATTCAACATGGTTGGCATGTAAAGCCCTCGTCTACGCTGTTGGTGCTGCGTGTGACAAAGCTGACCATGACCGCAGTCTACGTAAAGATGCCGCAAGTGCCATTTTATATGCTGCCGAAAAAGCAACATGGATGGCGGGTGAAGCAATCCAGAGTCTAGGCGGCAACGGTTATATCAATGAATTCCCTGCTGGCCGCTTATGGCGCGATGCAAAACTTTATGAAATTGGTGCCGGAACTTCTGAAATTCGCCGCATGCTGATTGGCCGCGAACTTTTCAATGAAACCAAATAATAATTATAAATAAGGACGCATCTTATGAACCAATTACAAAGCAAGATTAATGTTCGAAGCGAAGACTTCAAAACAAACCAGCAAGCCATGCAAACATTGGTCACAGATCTCAAACAAGTTGCCCAGCGTATTGCTTTAGGCGGCGGTGAAAATGCCCGCCAAAAACATCTGGCTCGAGGTAAACTTTTACCCCGGGAACGTATTGATCAACTGATTGATGTCGGCACGGCATTTTTAGAAATTGGTCAATTGGCAGCGTACAACGTTTATGAAGATGATGTTCCTGCCGCAGGTGTGATTGCAGGTGTTGGTCAAGTCAACGGCATCACTTGCATGATCGTTGCCAACGATGCAACGGTTAAAGGCGGAACGTATTACCCACTTACGGTTAAAAAGCATCTACGTGCACAAGAAATTGCTGAACAAAATCACTTGCCTTGTATTTATTTGGTGGACTCAGGCGGTGCCTATTTACCAATGCAAGATGAAGTCTTCCCAGACCGTGATCACTTCGGGCGTATTTTCTATAATCAGGCACGCATGTCGAGCCTAGGGATTGCCCAAATTGCTGTGGTGATGGGTAGCTGTACCGCAGGTGGTGCTTATGTACCTGCCATGTCGGATGAAACCATTATTGTCCGTAATCAAGGTACGATTTTCCTAGGCGGCCCTCCTCTGGTAAAAGCTGCGACTGGCGAAGTGGTGAGTAGTGAAGACTTAGGCGGTGGTGATGTGCATACACGGCTTTCGGGTGTAGCTGACCATTTAGCTGAAAATGATGAACATGCAATTGCGATTGCGCGAAACATTGTTGCGAACTTAAATAAAAAGCCAAATGAGTTAAACAAGCAAATTGATGAACCGCTATTTGATGCCTCGGAACTGTATGGTGTAGTGCCAAGCGATGCGCGTAAACCTTTCGATGTGCGTGAAGTCATTGCACGTATTGTAGACGGCTCTCGTTTTGATGAGTTTAAAGCACGTTTTGGTTCAACACTCATTACCGGTTTTGCTTCACTCTATGGTATGCCAGTCGGCATTATTGCCAATAACGGAATTTTATTTTCAGAGTCTGCACAGAAAGGCGCGCACTTTATTGAGCTATGCACACAGCGCAATATTCCATTGTTATTCCTACAAAACATTACTGGGTTTATGGTTGGTCGCCAGTATGAAAATGAAGGGATTGCAAAAAACGGCGCTAAATTGGTTATGGCAGTTGCCACCGCAAATGTACCAAAACTCACTTTGATTATTGGTGGTTCGTTTGGTGCGGGTAACTATGGGATGTGTGGACGTGCTTATTCACCACGCTTTTTATGGACTTGGCCGAACTCTCGTATTTCAGTGATGGGCGGCGAACAAGCCGCGAGTGTACTGTCAACTTTAAAACGTGATCAGATTGAGCAAAAAGGTGCCCAGTGGTCAGCACAAGAAGAAGATGAATTCAAACAACCGATTCGTGAACAATACGAACGTCAAGGCCATCCGTACTATGCTTCTGCCCGACTTTGGGATGACGGTGTAATCGACCCAGCTCAAACTCGTCAGGTACTTGGTTTAAGCCTTGCTGCCGCTATGAATGCTCCAATCCAGCCAACCAAATTTGGCGTGTTCCGCATGTAAGAGGTGTATATGAGCTATCAATTTTTACAACTCGAACAACAAGGTCAGGTTGCCTATGTTTGGCTGAACCGCCCTGAATTGCACAATGCCTTTAATACCAAAGTCATTGAAGAACTACATGCCTGCTTTAAGCAAATTAATACCCGTGATGACATTCGTGTTGTGGTTTTAGCTGGTCGCGGCAAAAGCTTTTCAGCAGGTGCCGACCTCAACTGGATGAAACACGCAGGTCAGGCATCTTCAACTGAAAATGAAGCAGATGCATTAAAACTTGCCCAAATGTTAGATGCACTTGCAACACTTAAACAACCGACCATTGCTCGAGTGCATGGCATTGCTTTTGGCGGCGGTATGGGCTTAGCATCGGCATGTGATATTTGTATTGCCAGCACTGATGCCAAGTTTGCAACCTCCGAAGTTCGTTTAGGACTTGCTCCATCCACCATTAGTCCCTATGTAATTCGTGCAATTGGCGCAAGACAAGCCTCTCGCTATTTCTTAACTGCCGAGCGGATTTCAGCACGTGATGCTAAGCATATTGGTTTAGCACACGAGGTTGCAGATGCCGAAGACTTAGATAAAAAAGTTCAAGAAATTGTTGATGCGCTATTACTCGGTGGCCCGCATGCTCAAGCGGCATCAAAACAACTCATTCAAATGGTGAGCAACCAGACCATGAGCAATGATTTACTGCAACAGACAGCACATCATATTGCTCAAGTTCGTCAAGGCAGCGAGGCAAAAGAAGGTCTGAGTGCCTTTTTAAATAAACAGCAGCCTGCTTGGGTTTCTAACTCGAATAACAACAATTAAGGACGATCATCATGTTTGAAAAGATTTTAATTGCGAACCGTGGCGAGATTGCCTGCCGTGTGATTCGTACAGCTAAAAAATTAGGTATTGCAACGGTTGCTGTTTACTCAGATGCAGACGCAAATGCACAACATGTTAAACTTGCAGATGAAGCGGTTTATATTGGTCAGTCCCCTGCAACACAAAGTTATTTACAAGCCGACCGCATTATTCAAGCAGCGATTGATACAGGCAGCCAAGCGGTTCATCCGGGCTATGGCTTCCTTTCTGAAAACGACCAGTTCGCACTCGCTTGCCAACAACACAACATTTGCTTTATTGGCCCGCCAGTGGATGCCATTTTAGCAATGGGCTTAAAAGCGACTTCTAAAGCTTTAATGGAAAAAGCAGGTGTTCCTTTAACACCGGGTTATCACGGAACTAACCAAGATGCCGACTTTTTAAAACAGCAGGCAGACCGAATTGGCTATCCTGTTTTAATTAAAGCCAGTGCTGGCGGCGGTGGTAAAGGCATGAGTCTGGTTGAACGCAGTGAAGACTTTCTGCATGCCTTAGCTTCGTGTAAACGTGAAGCTAAATCGAGCTTTGGTAATGATGATGTCTTGATTGAGCGTTATGTGATTCAACCGCGCCATATTGAAGTTCAAGTGTTTGGCGATACACATGGCAACTATGTGCATTTGTTTGAACGTGACTGCTCTGTACAGCGTCGCCATCAAAAAGTGTTAGAAGAAGCCCCTGCTCCACAAATGCCAAGTGAGAAGCTCGATGCAATGCGCCAAGCGGCAATTGATGCTGCACGTGCGGTAAATTATGTCGGTGCCGGTACGGTTGAGTTTATTGTGGAACAAGACGGTACGGCGTATTTCATGGAAATGAATACCCGTCTACAAGTCGAGCACCCAGTGACTGAAATGATTACAGGTGAAGACTTGGTTGAATGGCAACTTCGTGTGGCTTATGGCGAAGCTTTGCCTAAACTACAAAACGAATTGCAGATTCACGGACATGCACTCGAAGCACGGATCTATGCCGAAGAACCTGAAAAAGGCTTTTTACCTGCAATCGGTAAAATTGACTATCTACACTACCCAACTCAAAACCAATATGTGCGTGTAGACAGCGGTATCGTTGAAGGCGATGAAATCACGACCTATTACGACCCTATGATTGCCAAATTGATTGTATGGGGTAAAAACCGTGAAGCTGCGCTCATTCAAATGCAACACGCTTTAAGCCAATTCCATGTGGATGGTTTAGGCAACAATATTGCCTTTCTGGAAAAGATTGTTCGTAGTGAGTCTTTTAAACAAGCCAAGCTCGATACCAACCTGATTCAGCGTGAACAAAACTTCTTGTTTAGCCCTGAAGAGATCAAACCTGAACTTGTGGTAGCAGCGGCATTTATTGAGTTTCTAAGTAAACTTAATAACAACAGCTCAAGTCAAAAACAACTTTGGCAAGCTCAGCCTCTATGGCGTTTAAATATTGCTTATCAGCACAGTATTAAACTGAATTATTTAAACCAAAATATCCAAATCAAATTTGCCTCAAATGAACATGGCTTCACCGCAGAATATAATGGCCAAAGCTACCCGATTTCTGGTCAATTACTTGATGCGCATACGGCGTCTGTTCAAATTGGTGGATCTAAGCAAAAGCTACCTTTTAACCAAAGTCAGCAAAGCATTACCTTGTTCAAAAATGGACAAAGCTATAAGTTTGCTTATATTCGCCAAGACTTTAATCAGGCAGATAGCCAAGCCGATGAAGGCCACCTAAAAGCACCAATGCCAGGTGTGGTCACTCAAGTACTTGTGAGCGCAAATCATAGCGTGAAGAAAGACGATATTTTAATGACGCTTGAAGCCATGAAAATGGAATACACCATCCGCGCTCCTAAAGACGGCGTGATTGTAGATTCCTATTTCCAAGTGGGCGATCAAGTCAAAGCTGGCGACGAGCTTGTGGAATTTCAGCCTGCGCAGGAGGAAGTTGCATGAGTGAGTTTGTCAAAATCGTGGAGGTCGGTCCCAGAGACGGCCTCCAAAACGAAAAGCAGGCCTTAACCGTCGAACAACGCTTAAACTTTATTAATGACCTGATTAACGCAGGTCTAAAATCGATTGAAGTGGGTTCATGCGTTTCGGCAAAATGGGTGCCGCAAATGGCTCAAAGTGACGAGCTATTTAAGTTGTTACCTCAAACAACCGATGTACAATTTAGCCTGCTCACGCCCAATATCAAAGGTTTTGAGACAGCTCAAGCAGTAGGATGCAAAGAGGTTGCGGTTTTTACCGCAGCTTCTGAGAGTTTTACTCGTAAAAATATTAACTGCTCAATCGACGAGAGCTTTGAGAAATTTAGCGATGTCATGAGCGCGGCAAAAGCACATAACATCCGTGTGCGCGGTTATGTCTCTTGTGTTGTCGACTGTCCTTATGAAGGTGCAATTGCTCCTGAACAAGTCGTAAAAGTTGTGAAACGGCTCTATGACATGGGCTGCTATGAGGTGTCTTTAGGTGAAACTATTGGTACCGCAACACCAGATCGCGTTCAAAAAGTTTGGCAAGCATGCCTCGCTGAACTCGACAGCAAGGTTTTGGCTGGGCATTTCCACAACACCTATGGCATGGCAATTGCCAATATTTATCAGTCTTTACAGCAAGGTATTCGTGTTTTTGACTCGTCCCTTGCAGGACTTGGTGGTTGCCCTTATGCCAAAGGTGCATCGGGTAATGTATCGACCGAAGATTTGTTTTATTTGCTGTCACACATGGGCTTTGAAACTGGCATTGACTTAGAGAAACTGATGCAAGCCAGCCAAAATATTAGCAATGTATTAAACCGAAAAAGCTTGTCGAATTATGCAAATGTTTATTGGCAAACCAAGTGTGCCTAGTCATAAATTAAAGTAGGTCAGCATCTGATATAAGGCTTAATATAAGGCTAAGTACCAGATCATCCTATCTAATCTTTATCCCATTTCATTCGGGAATTGGGACTAAATCCCTCATGCAATTTTTTTAAAATCTATTATTTATCTCTGTATTAAATGCCTCTTTCAAAAGAAGCATTCTCTACCCTATTTTTATTCTAATCTGTATTATTCTTCATCCTTTTCTAGCTTAGTCCTTAAAAAATTTATCTCATTATTTATAAAAATAAGATGCATCCATTTCAATTCTTGGGGAAATATATTCTTCCACCCAATCTAACCATGCACGTGTTTTGGCATCAATAAAATGGCGTGAAGGCAACAAGGTATAAACCCCGATATCGGGCGAACGCCACTCTGGCAAGATATGACATAATCTTCCATTTTGAACCGCATCTAAAGCTGAAAACATCGGCAATAACGCGATGCCCATATCCTGTTGCACCACATCTAATAATAACTCAGGGTTATCTGCAATGAGTTGTCCACCAATGTCGATTTGGTAAGACTCACCACTTGTATTTAATAAGTGCCAATCTGGTGTAATAGACGGGTTTACCAAGCGTAAACAGGCATGATTTTTTAAGTCTTCTGGGGACTTTGGCATACCATGTTTTTCGAGGTAAGCAGGTGAAGCACATAAAACAGAAAAAATAGTGCCAATTCTGCGTGCGACAAAACGAGAGTCTGTTAATGATTCAGTGAGATAAAGACTGACATCGACCCCTTTTGCCAACAAGTCTGGAACGTACTGTGATGTCGTATATTCCACAGTTAGTTCAGGGTAATGCTTACAAAACTCGGCCATCACTGGAAACACATAATGATGCCCAAAGCTTCCCATGCTTAATACTCGTAAACGCCCTTTCGGTTTAGAAGCTGTTCCTGTTACTTCTGACTCCGCTTCATCCACCATTGAAATGACTTGGCGACAGCGCTCTGCATAAGTCGCACCAATATCGGTCAGTGCCTGCTGGCGGGTCGAGCGTTGTATTAATTTTGTACCTAAGCGTGTTTCTAGCTCGCTGATAAGACGTGAAACCTGTGCTGTGGTCAGATCCATCTGCTCAGCTGCTGCTGTGAAACTCCCGCTATCAATCACTTTCAGGAATGCATGCATTGCATGCAATAGTCCACCATCGAGATTTTTGCGCATAACGTAAATATGTTTTCCTAAATTACAGATTGTTGCACCAGTTTAGATCAACCACAATGACTAAATGTACATACATTGGCACTAATTCTTTTTAAGAAGAGGAACCGATCTTTTTTTATTTCGTATGTCACTTGCTCCAAATATTCAACTGGATGTTGAAAAAAGAAAGTAGTCCGAGCTACTAAAAATTCTAAGGAGATATAAATGAATATAGCTACAAAAGTCACTCCAAATATTATTGCAACAAAGGATGTGTCACTTGAAGATAAATATGTAAGTGATAACGGTACAGCATATATGACCGGCATTCAGGCACTTGTTCGGTTGCCTCTTGCCCAAACTCGCCGTGACGCGATGAATGGTTATCATACTGCTGGTTTTATTTCTGGTTATCGCGGTTCTCCTGTTGGTAACTATGATAGTTTCCTTTGGCAAGTTCAAGGATTACTTAAATCCCATAATGTTGTATTTCAACCTGGCGTAAATGAAGACTTGGCTGCTACCGCTATTTGGGGTACCCAACAAGTTAATCTTTCAGGCCAAGGCAAATATGATGGAGTGTCTTCATGGTGGTATGGTAAAGGCCCGGGTGTTGACCGTTCAGGCGATGTACTCCGCCATGCTAATTTAGCTGGTACCTCTGAACGTGGTGGTGTTGTTGCTTTATTTGGTGATGACCACTCATGTAAATCTTCTACAATTCCTCATCAGTCTGAACATGTCATGATTGGTTGTGGTATTCCAATTTTCTATCCAACATCCGTTCAACAAATTTTAGACTTTGGTGTTCATGCCATTGCCATTTCACGTTTTTCTGGCGTTTGGTCTTCAATGAAGTTGGTCAGTGAAATTGTAGAGACTTCTGCGTCAGTTCATGTCGACCTAGACCGTGTTACTCCGGTTATACCTGAAGATGTCAATTTCCCAGAGGGTGGCGTTAACATTCGTTGGCCCGATCATGGTATCCAACAAGAAGAACGCCTTTATAAATATCGCTTACCTGCTGTTTTGGCCTATGCCCGTGCCAACAAAATCAATACTGTTACATGGCCTTGTGAAAATGCCCGTATTGGTATTGCCGCAAGTGGTAAAGGTTATTTAGATACCATTGAAGCTTTACGCATTTTAGGTATTGAAGATGAAACTGCCCAACAGCTTGGGTTACGTGTTTATCAGGTTGGGATGATTTGGCCTTTAGAACCCCAAGGTGTTCGTGAGTTTGCCGAAGGTTTACAAGAACTGATCGTTATTGAAGAAAAACGTCCAATTATCGAAACACAAATTAAAGATGAGCTGTACTCACTGCCTGATGACAAACGTCCTCGTGTGATTGGTAAAGCAACTGACGGCAAAGGTGAATGGAGTACCTCTATTGAAGAAGCACCGCTCATTGGTCACTATGAGTACCAACCAGAACCAATTGCAAAAATGCTGGCTGCTCGCTTCTTAAAACTTGATATTCCAGAAAACTTAAAAGCACAAATCCAAAGCAGAATCGACTTACTGCTAAAAGCAGAGCAAGAATCAAAGCGTGTTATTGATCTTGCTGAACGTAAACCATATTTCTGTAGTGGTTGCCCACATAACTCTTCAACCGTAGTTCCTGAAGGTAGTCGTGCGTTAGGCGGTATCGGTTGTCACTATATTGCCGTTTCACTTGACCGCGGTACTGAAACGTTCTCTCAAATGGGCGGTGAAGGTGTAAGTTGGGTAGGTGCATCGCCTTTTACAAATGAAAAACATATTTTTGCCAACCTTGGTGATGGAACTTACTTCCACTCAGGTTACTTAGCAATTCGTCAGTCTATCGCTGCAAAAACCAATATTACCTACAAAATCCTCTACAACGATGCGGTCGCTATGACAGGTGGTCAGCATGTAGATGGTCATTTGAGCGTTGCGCAGTTAACTCGTCAGCTTGCTGCCGAAGGTATTAAAAAACAAGTTATTGTCACTGATGAAGTTAAACTATTAAACGAAGAAGACGGCATTGCACCGGGTGTAGAAATTCGCCACCGTAATGAACTCGATGCAGTTCAACGTGAGCTTCGTGAAATTACAGGTGTCACCGCTTTAATCTATGTACAAACCTGTGCCAGTGAAAAACGCCGACGTCGTAAACGTGATGCCTATCCTGATCCGGCTGAGCGTTTATACATTAACAGTGATATTTGCGAGGGCTGTGGCGACTGCTCGAAAAAATCAAACTGCTTATCTATTGAACCGGTAGAAACAGCTTTAGGTACTAAACGTCAAATTAACCAAAGTAGCTGTAACAAAGACTTCACTTGTGCCGAAGGCTTCTGCCCAAGTTTTGTGACTGTTCATACACGTGATATGAAACGTCCTGCTAAATTTGAAGGTATTGGTGCAGGCTGGCCAACATCACCAGTTATTCCTCAGTTATATGATGTTCCAAGTCGTATTATGGTCGGTGGTATTGGTGGTACGGGTGTTGTGACTATTGGTGCACTGCTTGGTATGGCGGCTCACCTAGAAGGTAAAGCCACACGTGTTATGGACATGGCTGGACTTGCGCAAAAAGGCGGTACGGTTTATTCATATGTACAACTTGCAGCAACTGATGAGCAAATTTCTTCTACCAAAATTCCAGCGGGCCAATGTGAATTACTCATCGGTGCAGATGCTGTAGTCGCTGGTGGTAGCGCTGCTCTATCTCGCTTAAAAGATGATGCTTTGGTTATTGTAAATGAAGACAGTACCCCTACTTCTGAGTTTATTAAATCTCGTGACTGGTATGCACCAATTACCGATTTAATTGATCGTCTTCGTGGTCGTGTTCGTCAAGGTCAACTGGTTTCTCTACCAGCAGCTCGAATTGCAACACAACTGTTAGGTGATTCAATTTATACCAACCAGTTATTACTTGGTATGGCATGGCAATCTGGTCGCATTCCGTTATTACGTGAAAGCATTGAAAAAGCAATTCGCCTAAATGGTACGGCTGTTGAAAAGAATATCGAAGCTTTCCGCGTGGGTTGTCATCTTGCAAGTGACCCAACTTTAGCTGCTCGTTTACTTGCAGCAATGCCAAAAACCAAGACTCCACAAACTTTAGCTGAACTTGTTGAAGACCGTTCTGCTCGTTTAACAGACTACTGGAATGAAGCTTATGCAGCTAAATACCGTACACTTGTAGAGCTAGCAGCTAAAAAGTTACCAGAAGAATTAACAGGTACGATTGCAACTCAGCTTTATAGAGTCATGGCTTATAAAGATGAATATGAAGTTGCACGTCTACTAACAGGGAAAAGCTTCAAAGAATCGATTGAAACCCAATTCGGTAAAGGCTTACGTTTAACGTATCACCTTGCTCCGCCAGCGTTACTTGGTGGTCTGAAAAATGTCCGTAAACGTGCGTTTGGTTACTGGATGCGCTTCCCAATGATGATGCTTGCTCGCTTACAATGGCTTCGTGAAACTTTCCTTGACCCATTTGCACGTCAAGAAGAACGTCAACACGAACAAGCTTGGCGTGACCGTTACATCGCATTTGTTGAAGCACTTGTTGAAGCACCAGACAATCATAACTTGGCAGTTGCTGAACAAATTGCAAAATTACCGGCAGAAGTTCGTGGTTATGGGCACATCAAAATGAAAGCAATGGATGCTGCAAAACAGCGTTGGGATGAGCTTACCCCAACATTGCTAAAAGTCCGTAACTAACAATTAAATCTCAATAAAAAAGTCATCCTTGGGGATGACTTTTTTATTGGCTCAAAAATTTATTTAGTCATTTTACGTAAAGTCAAAATCTGCTCGCTTCGTCCAAATGGACCATACACATCATGTAAAACTGCACTGGTTAAACCAATGCCATCCGAACCATATTGCTGAACGGTTTCCAGACCTAACCATTTACCTTGCGGATAACGGTGCATGTGGATTTGTAAATCAAGATTTGGAAAGCCCCAAGTAAATTCTCCTTCTTGTCTTGGGACAATGCCGTTTGCGGTATCTACCATGCCAATTAAATGCGCAAAATCTGTGGTCGGCTGCCCTTCAACTATTTCTTTATGATTGTTTAGCCAAACAATGCCTTTGCCCGCACGATGCTGATCATCAGTTTTAGTGACTAATGTCTGGATAAAACCACCCGGCCATCTTTTCATGCCTGTCCATTCGGCAAAAGTATCGGGATGATGAATTGGTTGATCTTCAAGCCCAGCAATATCGGAACTGTCTTGAGTGCACATGCACCATGCTCTAGCCACAATACAAGTTTTACCTTGTGCTTGTAGTTCCGCTTCAATCAATTCAATCGTTTTACCGGCACGAATGACATGTGTTTTAATCGTAAATTCACCAAATGCAATCAATCCAAAAATATCAAAACTAATTCGACCAATTCGCATATCTTGTCGTGGTGAAAACTGTTCTAACTCTACTGCGATCACGCCACTTGCAGGCGCCATATGCTGTTCATGAGGGTTCCATGCCCCTTGTGCATGAACAGTTGAGCAATAATGAGCAATCACTTCACCTTGAGGACCAATTGTTCTATTCAGTAATTGATAATAAGCATTCATGATTTTCTTTCCTTAGTCCTTGTCCAACATCAATATTTGATGAAAATTCACGTTTTAATGCTTATGTTAACCCTCTATTTCTTTGTCTCAACTGGTTTTTCCTACCAAAAACTGATGAGTCTAAATTTACAAATTTAATCACTAGGTAAAATTTCGCATGTCAATTTCACCCAGTGATTCTAAAAATTACTAGTTGCTAAAATGCAAAAGCATCTTGATCGAGCTCCATCACAGCATCAGCTCCAGACTCAATAGAAGCAGCATGGCTCTGTGTACGATGTAAAAGTTTTTGATAGAAAAACTTAGCAGTCGTTAATTTTGCTTTATAAAAAGCTTCTTCTTGTGTACCCGATTCTAATTTTTCATGGGCAACTTGTGCCATTCGAGCCCATAAATAAGCGAACACGACGTAACTGGAAAAATAAAGATAATCCACCGAAGCTGCCCCTATTTCTTCGGGGTTGTGCTTGGCTTTCTCTGCAATCGTTTTAGTCAGTAACAGCCATTGTTGCTTAAGCTCAGCTAATTTTTCTAGATAAGGTTTCAGGGTTTCACTAGATTGCTGTTGATTAATAAATTGATCAATTAAATCCGTCATGTTCTTTAAGAGTTTGCCTTCCGACTTAAGGACTTTACGTGCCAGTAGATCTAAAGACTGAATTTCGGTCGTTCCCTCATACAATGTCGAGATACGCGCATCACGTACAATTTGCTCCATACCATGCTCAACGATAAAGCCATGCCCGCCAAATACTTGAACGCCATGCTTGGCAGACTCATTACCTGACTCGGTTAAAAAAGCTTTGGCAATTGGCGTTAAAAAAGCCAGTAATTCATCGGAGTGTTTTTGCTGTTCCTGATCATTTGAGCTTTCGACAATATCGACATGCTGAGCTAAAAAGTAAGCCAGTGCACGACCACCTTCAGAAAACGCTTTTTGGGTCATTAACATCGAGCGTACAGCGGGATGTACAATAATTGGATCGGCATTTTTGTCAGGATATTGAGGACCAGATAGCGATCGCATAGCAAGACGCTCTTTGGCATAACTTAATGCGCCTTGAAATGAAATTTCAGAAGCAGCAAGCCCTTGTACTGCCGTTCCAATGCGTGCAGTATTCATGAAGGTAAACATACAATTGAGCCCGCGATTTTCAGGACCAATCAAATAACCTTTAGCTCCATCAAAATTTAGTACACAGGTCGCATTGCCGTGAATCCCCATTTTATGTTCAATCGCATTACAAACAACTTTATTACGGTCCAACACCTGACCGTCATCACTCACATTAAATTTAGGCACAATAAATAAAGAAATTCCTTTAGTCCCCGCAGGTGCCTGAGGTAAACGGGCTAAAACAATATGAATAATATTTTCTGAAAGATCATGCTCACCTGCCGAGATAAAAATCTTTTCGCCTGTAATTGAGTAGCTACCGTCAGGATTTGGTTCTGCTTTAGTTCTAATTAACCCAAGGTCCGAGCCCGCATGTGATTCGGTTAAACACATCGTTCCGGTCCAAACACCACTAATGAGTTTAGTCAAAAACTTTTGTTTTTGTTGTTCGGTACCATGATGCTCAATTGTTCTCATTGCGCCATGAGACAAGCCGGGATACATCGCCCAAGCCCAATTAGAGCCACATAACATTTCAGAAATAGCGATCCGCAGCAATGTCGGCAAGCCTTGTCCACCATATTCCGGATCGGCCGTTAACGAGGTAAAACCTAGCTCAGCATATTTTTGGTAGGCTTCTTTAAAACCTTTCGGCGTTGTAACTACACCTTGATTTAAATGGCACCCTTCCTGATCACCATTTTGGTTAATCGGTGCCAACTCATTTTCACAAAAATCTGCGGCCGCCTCTAAATATTGATCAATTAATTCTCGATTTACGCTTTCCTGATAGTTGCTTAAACCTTGATAGTTCTGTTCTGTTTGAAGCATTTCATGCAGTACAAATTGCATATCGCGTAATGGAGCTTTGTATAAAGGCATAGTTTTTTCCTTTCACTTCACTGCCTGTCTCATGGCAGATATCGTTTTTCCTTAAAATGGACTTTTATTGTTTCAATCACACCAAAATATCAAAAAATTTCTTATAGCAAAATATATTTTCACTAATTTAATAAAATTATCCTAGCTTAGCCATAGATAAAAAATATAAATATATGTTTTTAAAATAAATATAAGATAAAAAATATTTAGTCTCGTTTTAAGTAGAATAATTTTTTTATTTTGTATTGCAAAATTTTATTCCGTAAAAAATCAATTTATAGTATCGTGATTAGACTGCTTAATCATCCAAGGACGATTTATGGAAAGCCCGAAATACACAGGTCTTGAGTTTTTAACCGCTTTAAAAAATGGTGAAGTTTCTCCATCACCTATGGCTCACACCATACCAATGGAACTCGTTGAAGTTTCCGAAGGTAAAGTAACTTATAAAGTTACCCCTCGCAAAGAACATAGAAATATACAAGGCGGTGTACACGGCGGCTTTTGCGCCACAGCTTTAGATACTGCGACAGGCAGCGCAGCTCATACCCTACTTGAACATGGCGTTGGTTATGGAACCATTGATTTAAATGTAAAAATGATTCGCCCTATGCAGGTTGATACGTCTTACTATGCGACAGCCGAGTTAATTAATGCGGGTCGCAATATTATTAGTACCGAAGGTAAAATCGTAGATGAAAACGGCAAAGTGTATGCTTTTGCCTCGGCAACCTTAATGATTATTCGCAAATAATAAAATTTTAAAGCTCCTGTTTATGGAGCTTTTTCTGGCTTTGCAATCTTATTCATTTCATAAAAATCTAAACGATCAATCGTAAAACTCACCAATGCCATCACTAAACCTAAGGCAGCACATGCTTCCCATCCCCAGTGTTTCCAAGCATACACCGCAATAAAAGAACCTAAGGCGGCTCCACCAAAATATAAAGTCATATAAATTGAATTAATACGGGAACGCGCCTCAGCCGAAATTCGATAGACCAAATTTTGGTTGAGTACATGAAATGCCGACAAACCAAAGTACGCCATAATTACACCAACAGCATAGGCAAGCAGAGACTGCTGGGCAAAAAATAGTGGTATCCATGCACTTATTAATAACCCCATGCAAATCACTGCAATTTTATTTTCAAGACCCGCTGCAATTTTCTTACCTGCCCAAGGAGTCGCAAATACACCTGCCAATCCAACAATCCCAAATAAACCAATCTGGAAATCGTTAAAGTGATAAGGCTCATTCGCCAAAATAAAAGTCATAGTAGTAAAAATCAGAGCCAAAATTCCAAAGCCAATTCCCCCTGCCAAACCACGGCGCAGTAAATGAGGCTGGTGAACAGCTAATGAAAATAGTGAACCATAAATCTGTAGAATATTGAGTTGGTGAGACTTACGTGCAACTGGCAACTTCACCCACATCACCCAAGCAAACACCAAAATGACGATTCCGCTAATTAAATAAACCGCATGCCAAGACCAAACTGTAGAAAGTAAGCCTGCAATGGAACGTGCTAATAATATTCCTAAGAACAAACCACTCATGAGAGTACCTACAACTTGAGGGCTTTTTTTCGGGCTGGCTAAACCTGCGGCGAAAGGAACCAAAACTTGAGTCGCAATCGAAAAGAATGTAGCTAAAAAGGTAAAGCCATATAAAACTGGCAAGGTTTGACTTAAAGATAGCCCTACTTGGGCAAGCCCCGTACAACACATCAGCAAGCAAATATAACTGCGCTTTTCAAAAAAGTCGCCTAAGGGAACCAATATAAAAAGGCCAACTGCATATGACAGTTGGCTAATCACAATAGTTAAGGCGACTTGATCGGCATTGACTTTTAATGCTTCTGCAATGGAATAGATTAAGGGCTGGTTATAATAGTTTGAACCCGCACAAATGCCACATGTCATTGCCATGATAAAAATAAAGCTTTTTGACAGTATATTTTCTGCATTGGGCTCAACTATTTTTTCCATTTTTAACTACGTCCCATTTTAGAATTTATACATCGATACAAAGTTTAAGCGTGACACATCAGCGGTTCTGCCATCAAATACTTCTCGTTTGCCTTGATGATATTCCATACCAATATCCATTTGCTCAATTGGTGAATAGAAAACGTTAGCTGCATAGTCAGTTAGGCGTTTGTTGGCATCTGGATTAAGTTTGGCATAAGCCGTGTCATCATCATAATCAAACATTGAAGCCGATAAGTTTGCACGCCATTGCTCATTAAATTTATATGAATAACCAATATTGATGCTATTCAACTTATTCATAACCAAATCTGTTTTGTCTTCGTTTAAAGAAAAATCACCCGCGGCATTTAAACTTGCTGAATTTGCCAATCCACTTTGGGTGGTGTACGGCATAAATTTTTGATCGCCAACAATATATTGATAATTTGCTTGTACTGATTGTTGTGGCGTGAGTTGATATTTTAAGCCGCCTCCAGCACCCCAGCTTACTTTCTTCACCGTGGCAGTTGCGACATCAGTAGACTTTTCATTAATAAAGGCTTGAGCAAGTGCCGTTAAAGGACCTTGTTTAAAAGTATAGCGACCCGTTAAAGTTGGAAATGCCGAGACTCTCGAACCTGTATATTCCAAGGCTACTTTCAAATCATTATTGGCATCAATTTTCCAGTCATAGCGAATTTGAGGAGTCCGCGTATAAGAAGTTCCCACAAATTGCGTGTAATCCACAGATTCTGTACGTGTCTCCATGTTAGACATGAGTGACCATGTTTGACCAAAGGTCCAGTCTTTATAAGTGAAAAATGCATGACGAATACGGAATTTACCATCTCCTGTGCCCATATTAGAGCTATCAAAGAAATCGGCTTCGATATTTCCCGTCACAGCTTTATTTGGACTATTAAAATAAACTCCTAAACGGCTTGCATTTACGCTTACATCTGAACGCGCATGATTTGAACGTTTTTCACTTTCAAAAGGTGTTCGGTATAGACTGCTGGTTGTTCTACCGCCCGAGTCTGGTGATGATTTAAAATCAACTGCTGCATCAACACGGGCAATACCGTAAACCTTAACATTATCTGTCCAAGTGACCCACGACGGAGCAACAGGCTTTTCTGTTACCGTTGCTTTAGTTTTTTCTATGTTCTCTTCAATCTTTACCTGTTTGACCTGTAAATTATTTTGAGTTTGTTTCTGAGCAGCAAGTTCTACTTTTAATTTTTGCAGCTCGGTTTCTAGCAAATTAATTCTTTGTTCTGTAGTATCTGAAGAATTTGCAAAAATAGTCCCTGAAGCCGCGGCGCAAGCTGCGGCTAAAATTAATTTTTTCATCTTTTAATCCTTAAAGAAGCGTTTTTTCCGTGTGTAATTTAGGCTACACGTGCATCTATCAATTCACAGTCTGTGACAGCCTGTAATTCATCAAAAGTTAAGCCTTCAACTATTTCCGTGACATAAGCTTTTTGGTCGTTGAGTTCAATAATGCATAAATCTGTATAAATACGATCTACACACTGCTCACCCGTCATTGGATATGTAATTTCCTTTACAATTTTGGGCTCACCTTTTTTAGTGACATGCTCCATATAGACATAAATCGTTTTTGCACCGACTGCCAAATCCATAGCACCGCCAACTGCGGGTACATCATCTGCTTTACCGGTATGCCAGTTTGCTAAGTCTCCATTTACCGCAACTTGAAATGCCCCAATTACGCAAATGTCCAGATGGCCACCACGCATAATGTCAAACGAGTCGCCATGATGCATAAAGCATCCACCATCTAACAAAGTGACAAGTTCTTTTCCGGCATTAACCAAATCTTGATCTTCCTCACCAGGTTGTGGCGGTGGGCCAAAAGCTAAAACACCATTTTCCGAATGTAAAAAGATTTCTTTGTCTTTTGGCAAAAATTTAGCAACGTTGGTCGGTAAGCCAATGCCTAAATTGACATAAGAACCTTCTGGAATGTCATTGGCAATGAGTTTGGCAATATCTTCACGAGAACGTTTTTGAACTGACATTAGATATCTCCTACTTTTACAACGTGCTGAACAAAAATTCCCGGTGTAATAATGCACTCTGGGTCAAGCGTTCCTAGCTCTACGGTGTCATTCACTTGAACAATCGTGGTCTTGGCGGCTTTTGCCATAATTGGCCCAAAATTGCGGGCCGCTTTGCGGTAAGTTAAATTGCCCCAGCGGTCGGCTTTATCGGCATAAATCAGTGCAAAATCAGCTTCAAGTGGATATTCAAGCACATAGTTTTTACCGTTAATGGTTCGGGTCTCTTTACCCTCGGCAACTTTGGTGCCATAACCAGTCGGCGTAAAAATAGCTCCTAAACCGGCCCCTGCGGCCTGAATCCGACAAGCCAAATTACCTTGTGGAACCAGTTCTAACTCAATTTTTCCCGCTCTATATAAGTCTTGAAAAACCGTGGATCCTGCAGATTTCGGAAATGAACAAATCATTTTTTTAACACAGCCAGCAATAATGAGCTTGGTTAGGCCACGATCACCAGAAGCCGCATTGTTATTTACAACGGTGAGTTCTTTTTTTCCTAAATCGATTAAGGCTTCAATTAATTCAGCAGGTTGCCCAGTCACACCAAACCCGCCTGTCATGATAGTTGCCCCATCAGGAATAGCTTTTAAAATCGGTTCAATATCACTGGTGATTTTATTTATCATCTCACTTGTCCCTTTTCATCCTTAATTTAAGGTGACAGATTGATCTGTCACTCTGCCTTTTGCGGGTTAAATAGTCGGTCTTTAATAAATAACAATGGAATTACCCCGCAGATAAAATAAGCTGCAGCCATCACCAAAAGCCCTAAGCCAATAGAACCATTTTGCGATAGATAACCAATTGTTAATGGAGAGAAAATAGAAAGTACTTTGCCAATGTTATAAGCACCACCCACTGCCGAGCCTCGAATAGAAGTTGGGAAGCTTTCTGTCATATAGGTAGCATTAATTGCGTATGGAATACCGTAAAGGAAACCGAAGATCAGCATCATCCATAAAATATTCGTTGGTGTATTTAAATAGACAATGACCGGAATAAATAAGGCTGTGCCTATGGTTCCAAAAGCGAATACAGCGCGGCGTCCTAATTTGTCGGCAACGATCCCTGCGATTACTTTGGCAAACATCATAATCAGGAAAGTACCGACCATATACATGGCCATTTCTTTAAATTTGATGCCAAGATCAGACTCTAAATATGCGGGTAACCAGTTACTTACGCCGTAATAGCCAAACTGCAATGCACCCGTACTAATAATCCAAAGCACAAATATGGTGCCATGTTTCTTATCTCTTAAAATCTCAAGATATGGATTTTGGCGTTTTTTAGGTTGGTTACTTTGAGCGACTTCTAGCGCTTTTAGTTGACGGGCTTTTTTCCATGACTCAGGTTCAGGTACACAAAAGTGCATCAAAACTGACAACACCACAGGCGCAATTGCAATCCAGTAAAGGAAACGCCAACCATGTTCAGGAATAATATGTCCAGCTAATAAGGTCGCGAGTAAAGAACCCAGTGTATAACCAGTCATGAGAGTAGCCAAAACGGTCGAGCGATGTTTGGTTGGCACCATTTCAGACATTAAAATATTACAGGCAATATAAAGTGCGCCTAAGCCCATCGCTCCAAATGTTCTTAAAACTGCAAATTGCATATAAGAATCAGTAAAACCCAGTGCACTGGTTAAAACTGAAGAATAAGCAATAAAGAACACAATAATGCGAACTCGCCCAAAACGGTCACACGCCCAGCCGCCAATCAGACCACCCACAGCCGATCCGAAAAGCGTTAAGCTGCCTAGTGTTCCAGCTTGTACACCCGTTAAATGAAATTCTGTTTTAAGACTGGTCAGGCTCAATGCCAAAAAACCTAAGTCGGCCCCATCACACAACAATGTTAAAAAAGCGAATATAAATGCGGTAATCCAAATCTTTTTTGGTGTTTGGATAGCTTCACTGCTAGCCGTATTTTGGGTAACTGTTTCTGTTGTCATGTCCATATCCTCAGAAGGAACATGAGGCATCCAATGCCTCATGGCATTTGTTTTTTATTAGGCTGTAGCTTCCCTAATCATGTTTTTAGCAATAATAATTTGTTGAACTTGCGTGGTTCCTTCATAGAGACGGAACAAACGAACATCACGATAAAAACGCTCGATGGCATATTCACTGATATAACCCGCACCACCGTGAATCTGTACGCAGCGGTCAGCAACACGTCCGCACATTTCAGTCGCAAACATTTTTGCGCAAGATGCTTCTGTACTAATGTTTTCGCCATTGTCACGGCGGCGAGCTGCATCTAAAACCATACATTTAGCTGCATAAATCTCGGCTTTTGAGTCGGCAAGCATGGCTTGAATCAACTGGAAGTTCGCAATAGGTTGACCAAACTGTTTACGCTCAATCGCATAGTGCAATGCGTCGTTTAACATGCGTTCGGCAACACCCACGCTATAGGCACCAATGTGCAAACGACCTTTATCGAGCACTTTCATGGCCGTTTTAAAACCGACACCTTCTACCCCACCAATCAATGCAGAAGCAGGTACACGGCAATTTTCAAAAATCACATCACAAGTGTGCGAACCCTTTTGCCCCATTTTTTGGTCAATTTTGCCCAACGTAATGCCAGGCGTATTTGCCTCAACTAAAAAAGCTGAAATACCACCAGACCCTTTAATTTCAGGATTGGTTCGAGCCATTACGGTAAAAGTTGCAGCATGAGGTGCATTGGTAATAAAACGTTTGGTGCCGTTTAACACATAAAAATCACCGTCTTTAACTGCGCTGGTTTTTAAAGAGGCAGCGTCAGAACCAGACTCAGGCTCGGTTAAACAAAATGAACCAACAATTTCGCCACTTGCATATCGCGGTAAATATTTTTGCTTTTGCTCTTCTGTGCCATCAATCAAAATCGCACTTGAGCCAATGCCGTTATTGGTACCAATTAAAGAACGGAAAGCCGGTGAAGTTTGCCCAAGTTCAAATGCAACTCTGACTTCTTCTTCCATGGTGATGCCTAGGCCACCATATTCTTCGGGAATTGTGAGTCCGAACAAACCTAGCTCACGCATTTGCTGCACAATGTCATCTGGAATTTTGTCTTTCTCTACCACTTCGTTTTCACGAGGGATCAATTCATTTTTTACAAAATCTCGAATTGTTGAAAGCAACTGCTCCATCATCCCTTCATCACGGATCATCTGTGATCTCCCTTTTTATGTATTTCCATCGTACCCATCAACCATCTCCAGCTAGTCTGGATACCATGTTTTAAATCTTGTTTACTGCGGATGTGTTTCATAGTACGAGAACAAAAATACAAATTTCAAGCTTTTTTGAAAATTAATTTCGTTTAACGAAATTTAAAATCATACCACTACACAATATCAATAACTTATCTTATTTTATAGATCATAATCGTTAGAACAGACTAAATAAGACTTGAAATAAATTCCAAAATAAGCATCATAAAAGGAATATAATTTTGATATGCGAAACAAGGAATTCAAAAATGAGTGTATTAACAGGGAATAATTTCGTAGAAGTCGACTTTTCTATTCAAAAAATAGCGATTGTAAAAATTAACCGACCTGAAGCAAAAAATGCACTGAATACAGAGGTTCGCAAACAACTAGCACAAGCTTTTACCGAGTTAAGTTTTAACGATGAGATCAATGCAGTTGTACTCACAGGTGGTGAAGAAGTCTTTGCCGCAGGTGCAGATCTAAAAGAAATGGCAACCGCAACTTCCACAGAAATGTTATTGCGTCATACCGAACGTTATTGGAATGCAATTGCCCAATGCCCTAAACCCGTGATTGCTGCTGTAAATGGTTATGCATTAGGGGGTGGCTGCGAACTTGCAATGCACGCTGACATTATTATTGCAGGTAAAGGCGCAACCTTTGGCCAGCCGGAAATTAAAGTCGGTCTAATGCCGGGTGCTGGTGGTACACAACGTTTATTCCGTGCTGTGGGTAAATTCCATGCCATGCGCATGATTATGACGGGCGCCATGGTCAAAGCCGAAGAAGCTTATTTGATTGGTCTTGTTTCACAAGTTACAGAAGATGACCAAACTATTCCAACTGCGATTCAAATGGCACAAAGCCTCGCCAAAATGCCTCCTATTGCCCTGCAACAAATTAAAGAAGTTGCACTAATGAGCGAAGATGTTCCATTAAATGCAGGCTTAACATTAGAACGTAAAGCATTCCAGTTATTATTTTCTACCGAAGATAAAAATGAAGGTGTCCAAGCTTTTATTGAAAAGCGTAAGCCGTCGTATCAAGGTAAATAATTTAAAACCATAATAACAAAGGAATGAAAATGGCCAGAAAAGTATTAATTAGCGCAGGTGGTTCAGGGATAGGACGATGCATTGCCGAGGCATTTTTAAACAATCAGGATGAAGTTTTTATTTGTGATATCAATGCTAAAAGCTTAGAACAATTTCGACAAGCTTATCCAAAGCTACACATATATACCTGTGATTTAGCCGACCATGAACAAATTAAACTGATGTTTAGTCAAGCCATTCATAAACTTGGCGGTATTGATATTTTAGTCAATAACACAGGCATCTCAGGCCCGACCGTTGCAGCAGATGAGCTAAGTTTTGAAGATTGGAACACGGTGATTAATTTAAACCTGAATAGCACTTTTTTAATTACCCAGTTAGCCATTCCCTATTTAAAGCAAGCACAGGCAGGCGTGATTATTAATATGTCGTCTATTGCAGGACGCTTAGGCTATCCATATCGATTGGCCTATTCCACTTCAAAATGGGGGCTGATTGGTTTTACCAAAACGCTTTCTATGGAACTCGGTGCAGATAATATTCGAGTGAACGCTATTCTTCCGGGTGCAGTCGATGGTGATCGGGTTCAACGCGTATTACAGGCCCGTGCCGATGTAGCGCATACCTCACTTGAAGAAGTGACTCAAAATGCACTGAAAAATCAGTCGCTCAAATATTTTGTCAATCCAAAACATATTGCAGATTTATGCCTATTTTTAGCGTCAGACAGTGGCCGCTCAATTTCAGGGCAAATCTTACCAATTGATGGTGATAAACAATGCTTAAGCTAAATCACCCAACCCTATTTTTCCGTTTAATTTCAAATATAGATCAATAATCAGGATGATCGACATGACTTATGATATTAAAAGCATGGCTGTGATTGGTGTAGGTGTTATGGGCAGTGGTATTGCTCAAATTGCTGCACAGTCAGGTCATACCACTTATTTATATGATGCCAAAGCAGGTGCAGCAGAACAGGCTAAAGAAAAACTGGCTGCTACATTTCAAAAGTTAGTCGACAAAAATAAAATTACATCTGAGCAAGCAGCAGCGGCAAATAACCATTTAATTGTTGCTCATCAAATTGAAGATTTAAAAAATTGCGACCTGATTGTAGAAGCAATTGTTGAACGTCTTGATATCAAACAAAGCTTGATGCAGCAGCTTGAAGATATTGTTTCGGATAATACTATTTTAGCCTCAAACACTTCTTCTCTTTCTATTACAGCCATTGCTGCAAATTGCAAAAAGCCTGAGCGTGTTGTGGGTTATCACTTTTTTAACCCAGTTCCACTTATGAAAGTGGTCGAAGTCATTCGTGGTTTAAAAACAGATCCACTTATTATTGATGCTTTAAACGATCTGTCTCGTGCATTTGGTCACCGCCCTGTTGTAGCGAAGGACACCCCTGGATTTATTATTAATCACGCGGGCCGAGCTTATGGCACCGAAGCGCTCAAAATTTTAAATGAGAATGTCTGTGGCATCAGTGAAATTGACCGAATTTTACGTGACGGCGTTGGTTTTAGAATGGGTCCTTTTGAGTTACTCGATTTAACTGGCCTTGATGTCTCGCATCCTGTGATGGAGTCGATTTATCACCAATACTATGAAGAAGCTCGCTACAAACCAAACCCGCTGACCAAGCAAATGCTTGATGCCAAGCAACTTGGACGTAAGGTTAATCAAGGTTTTTATAATTATGAAACTGGCTCAAAAACAGGTGAACAACCTGCTCAGTTTGTAGAGCGTTTAGCGCAATATCCAAAAGTTTGGATCGCTGCCGATTTTTTAGATGATAAGAAACAGCTCGAAGATTATTTAACTCAGCAAAATATTACCCTAGACACCAATTCTGAACCACAAACAGATAGCTTATGTTTACTTGCTTGTTACGGTGAAGATACCACTCAAGCGGCTACTCGCCTTGGGGTTAATCCAGAACATGCTGTTGCTATAGACATGCTTTATGGCATTGCAAAGCACCGTACCTTAATGCCTTCACTTGTTACCAAACCTGAATACCGACAAGCCGCTCACTCTATTTTCAATCTAGATGGAAATCTGGTGAGTATGATTAATGAAAGTATTGGCTTTGTTGCGCAGCGCGTTTTAGCAATGGTCATTAATTTAGGTTGCGATATTGCCCAGCAAAATATTGCAACGGTAGATGACATTAATGCTGCAGTACGTCTTGGCTTAGGCTATCCATTTGGACCAATTGAATGGGGCGATCAAGTCGGTAGCGAAAAAATCTTACTCATTCTGAACCGTATAACAGCACTTACGCATGACCCACGTTACCGCCCTAGCCCGTGGTTACAGCGTCGTGTCGCACTTCATTTACCTCTTACTTTTACTCACGAGTCTTGAAAAGGAATTTCTCAATGTTAAATGCATATATCTATGATGGTTTACGTAGTCCATTTGGCCGTCATGCGGGTGAACTTGCCTCAATTCGTCCTGATGATTTAGCAGCAACGGTCATTCAAAAACTACTTGAAAAAACTGGTGTACCGGGCGCGGATATTGAAGATGTGATTTTAGGCGACACTAATCAAGCGGGTGAAGATAGTCGTAATGTGGCACGAAATGCATTATTACTTGCAGGTTTACCTGTCACTGTACCGGGCCAGACGGTAAACCGCCTATGTGCGAGTGGTTTAGGTGCCGTGATTGACTCAGCACGTGCCATTACTTGTGGTGAAGGCGAACTGTATATTGCAGGTGGTGTAGAAAGTATGTCACGTGCACCCTTTGTGATGGGTAAAGCAGAAAGTGCTTATAGCCGTGATGCAAAAATTTATGACACCACCATTGGTTCTCGCTTTCCCAATAAAAAAATTATTGCGCAGTACGGCGGTCATTCAATGCCTGAAACGGGCGATAACGTTGCAGCCGAGTTTGGGATTAGCCGTGAGCAAGCTGATTTATTTGCAGCTCAATCACAAGCCAAATATCAAAAAGCCAAAGAAGAAGGTTTCTTTGCCAATGAAATTACGCCAATTGAGGTTTTCCAAGGCAAAAAATTGCCACCTAAACTCGTTTCTGAAGATGAACACCCTCGCCCAAGTTCAACTGTTGAAGCACTTACAAAGTTAAAACCGCTCTTTGAAGGTGGCGTGGTCACTGCGGGTAATGCCTCAGGTATTAATGATGGTGCAGCAGCACTCTTGATTGGTTCAGAAGCAGCGGGTCAAAAATATGGCCTAAAACCAATGGCAAAAATCTTGTCTGCTGCGGCGGCTGGTATTGAACCACGCATTATGGGTGCAGGTCCGATCGAAGCCATTAAAAAAGCTGTTGCGCGTGCTGGTCTTACTTTAGATGACATGGATATTATTGAAATTAATGAAGCCTTTGCTTCACAAGTTTTATCTTGTTTAAAAGGTTTAAATGTTGATTTTAATGATCCACGTGTAAACCCGAACGGTGGTGCAATTGCTGTCGGTCATCCACTTGGTGCTTCAGGCGCTCGTCTTGCGTTAACAGTAGCGCGCGAGTTAATTCGCCGTAAGAAGAAATATGCCGTGGTGAGCCTATGTATTGGTGTAGGTCAAGGTCTTGCGATGGTGATTGAAAACGTTTCATAACCATTGAACCCGATATCCATTCATCACAACAGCGCAGTGATGAATGGATTTATTTTGCAGAGCGAAATATAATGGCAAAACTATTGCTTTAATTATATTTGAGGATCGAATGTCTCAAAACACGGAAACTGAAAAACCAATAAATTTTGATGAGATACGTTTAGATCCTATTTCGCATATACATCGGGAAAACAACCCGCAATTTATTGCTTCTTTAGCACGCGGTTTAGAACTTTTAAGATGCTTTTCTGCAAATAATCAGGTGCTTGGCAACCAAGAATTAGCAAAAATGACAGGTTTACCTAAACCGACCATTGCACGTATTACCAATACCCTTGTTTCATTAGGTTATTTAAAACAATTGCCTAACTCGACCAAATACACACTAGATATTGGTGTCTTATCTTTAGGATATGCAGCATTATCTAACATCTCGATTCGTAATATTGCTCATCAATATATGGAAGAGATGAGCCAGTATGTTCAAGCGCCTGTGGCGATGGCAACGCGTGACCGCTTAAATATGGTGTATATCGATGTTGTGCAAATTGAAACTGCATTGAATATGCGCCGTCCAATTGGTTCTACTTTACCACTGCATAGCAGTTCTATGGGACGAGCATGCTTGGCTGCGACCCCTGAACGTGAGCGCAATTTTCTGCTTGATGCGTTGAAACAAAAAAATCCAGAAAACTGGCCAGCCATAAAACGCTCTTTAGAACGAGCTTTCCGTGATTATCAAGATTATGGATATTGTTTGTCTTTAGGTGAGTGGCATAAAGAAGTGAACTCAGTGGCTGTACCTTTGGTCAGCTCCAAACATGGCCTTTATGTTTTTAACTGTGGTGCGCCAAGTTTTCATTTAAATCCCGAAAAACTTGAAGGTGAAATTGGACCACGTTTAATCCACATGGTGCACAATATTCAAGATGCCTTGAATGAAACGCACTAATAACCGTACTTAAAAGAGTCATGGTTGTGTTGATTAAAGTTCCACTTTCATTATGACTATAGGCATGATGAAAAACGCACTCTATACCCCAACCATTATTTTAATGGCAATTGCCGCAGGCATTTGTACAGGTGGAAATTATTTTAGTCAGCCACTTATTCACTCAATTAGTGTAAGTCTAAATTTAACTGAAACAACTACAGCGTGGGTGCCAACTCTAGCCCAAATCACCTACGCATGTGGCTTACTCTTTTTAATGCCATTAGGGGACATAATAGAAAAGCGCAAGCTACTATTTATCTTTATGTTATTGGCTTCAAGTGGATTAATTATTAGCGGTTTTTCGCACAATATTTATCTTTTACTGCTTGGCACTATCATTACTGGTTTATTTTCCAGCGCAGCCCAACTGTTGTTACCGCTTGCTGCAAGTCTGGTTCCAATTCAACAAAGTGGCCGTGTCGTAGGCTTTTTACTGAGTGGACTGATGATGGGGGTTTTACTCGCCCGCTCCCTTTCTGGACTGATGTCTACACTTTTTGCATGGAATATTATTTATCTGGTTAGTGGTTTTCTGTTACTTGTGATTGCCTTTATTTTGCATCGTAATATCGGGTTATTTCCACCGACTAAATCTGAAAACTATGCGAAAACCATTCGTTCTTTACCACAGATTTTTATTCAAAATCGACGTTTAAGGACTAGAACTTATATTGGTGGTTTTACATTTGCATGCGTGAGTTTAACCTTTACCACCATGTCGTTGCTTCTGGCTCCGGCGCCCTATTTTTTTAGTGACTTTACCATTGGCCTTTTCGGTTTTGTTGGCGTGTTAGGAACGTTCGTTGCTAATTTTTCAGGCAAATTTATTGACCAAGGCTATATCCATAAAATTTCAATTTATTGCGGCATTGGCCTTATATTAAGTTGGATTCTTTTTTCACTTTTACCCTACCATTTTGCTTTTTATATTATTGCCTTACTCATTCTCTACGCTTCTCTTTCTGCTGTACATGTCACCAACCAAAGTATTGTATTTAAACTTAATCAAGAACTACGTTCGCGGTTTAACGCGATTTATATGACAGGTTACTTTGCTGGAGGCGCTTTAGGCACAACGGCGGGAAGTTATGCTTGGAAACACTTCGGATGGACGGGCGTCTGTATTTTAGGCTTAATTTTTGCCGTTTTATGTCTTTATTATTGTGTGAGTGATGCAAAAAATCAGCACAATTAAAACTTGTGCTGATCTTATATAAAGTAGGCAATAGTTCGTTATAGAACCCCTAATAACCGACCACGAATAATATCTTCTGCCTCTTTGACAATCCGGCTAACCAGTTCATCGCATGTCGGAATATCATGGATTAAGCTTGCCACTAACCCACATGACCATGCACCTGCATTTACATCGCCATCAATCATGACTTTTGGATAAACCCCAGCAACTTCTTCAATAATATCTTCAAACTTAATGTTATCGCCAAGTGCTTTTTCTTTTGCCACGATTTTTTCTACGGCCGCATTATTCATGACACGTTCAGTATTTCGCAAAGCACGCATAATTAAACGCGTATCTCGTTCGGTTGCATTCAGAATCGCCTGTTTCACATTTGCATGTACGGGAGCTTCCTGAGTCGCAATAAAGCGCGTTCCCATATTAATTCCATCGGCTCCCATCGCTAAAGCAGCCGCGAGTGAGCGCTCATCTGCCATACCACCCGAGGCAACAAACGGAATCTCTAATGCATCGGCTGCTAAAGGTAATAAAATCATATTGGGCACGTCATCCTCACCAGGATGCCCACCACACTCAAAACCATCTACAGAAACTGCATCGCACCCAATTTGCTGAGCTTTTAAGCTATGTCGAACCGAAGTACATTTGTGAATTACTTTAATACCAGCAGCCTTTAAATATGGCATCACCTGTTCAGGATTACGCCCTGCTGTTTCTACAATCTTTACGCCACCTTTAATAATTGCCTCTACAAAACCCGGATAATCAGGAGTATTTACCGTAGGCAAAAAGGTTAAATTTACGCCAAAAGGCTTATCGGTCATTTCTCGGCAACGTGCAATTTCTTTTGCCAGATTTTCAGGTGTACGCTGAGTCAGGCCAGTGATAATACCTAACCCGCCCGCGTTCGAAACCGCAGCAGCAAGCTCTGCAAAACCAACATAATGCATACCGCCTTGAATAATTGGATGCTCAATTTCAAATAATTCTGTAATTTTAGTCTTCATATTCTTTCCACTCACTGTTCTATAGCCAGCTTCTTATTTCCTTAGCAGGGCTAGATGCTTATTTACGCATAAATCCTATCAACATTTAAAGTAATTTAAGTTAAAAATTTCACAATACAAAATTTTATACCACAATATAAAACAAAATAATTGATAACGGAATTATTTTTCGATAGCATCAGTTTAAATTTTAGATGGAAAATTATTTAAAGGAATGAACGATGCAGCAGAACAACAAAACCCAAAGCGAGCTTAAAACAGGCACAATTCATAAGTATTTTGATAGAAATATACTAACGCTCACCATGAGTAATGCCACTAAAAAGAATGCAATTAATTATGAAATGTATGCAGCTTTAAGTCAGGCATTAGATCAAGCTGCAACCAATCAAGACATTCATGTGGTTGTGCTTACTGGTGAAGACTCCGCATTTACCAGCGGCAATGATGTAAACGCATTTGAAAAACGAGATACCACCACTTCAGAACCACCCGCTTCGATTGTTTTCTTAAAAAGCTTGGCAACTTTTCCAAAACCGATTATTGCTAAAGTAAATGGTGTGGCAATTGGCATTGGCAGCACTATGCTTCTACATTGCGACCTTGTGTATGCAAGCCAAAATTCTATTTTTCAGTTTCCCTTTGTGAATTTGGGGCTTGTACCTGAAGCGGGTTCAAGTTACATCTTGCCAAGATTATTGGGCTTTGCTCGAGCTTCAGAAATTATTTTACTCGGTGAAAAGTTTTCGGCGGAACAAGCAAAAAATTATGGTCTAGTAAATGAAATATTTGAGGCAACTGAGCTGGATCAAGTGGTTGAAGATGTGGCAATTAAACTTGCTCACAAACCAAGCCAAGCCTTACAGCTCAGTAAAAAGTTACTAAGAGATATGCCAATTGATGATCTACTCAATCGTATTGACCATGAGTCGACTATTTTCTCGCGTTGTTTACAAGGTTCCGAGTTTAAAGAAGCATTAAGTGCTTTCAAAGAAAAACGGAAACCGAACTTTCACAACCAAACAGCCTAAAGCTTACCCACTAAAAAGCCAGCTTTGAAGATCACAGCTGGCTCTTATAAATGAATCAAATAGGTTTAGCTAATCTCGGTACGAATATTATTCACCATATGTAAAAGACGTGGTGCAATATCTTCTTCAAGTTTTTCACGATTCATAATGAAACTTGGGCCGCCACAGTTAAACACCAATAAACCATGTTGTTCATGAATGAGTGGAACCGCAACCGAATTGACATCTTTATGCCATTCGCCAATTGAAAAACAATAACCAAAATCTTGGTAGTCTTTAAAGGCTTTGTCTAGATCACGGTTAATTTTGATCCAGTCTTCTTTGTGCTTGTTACGAATCGCATTAAGCAAGAACTCTCTTTCATCTTCAGGCATGGCAGCTAAACATGCACGTCCCATCGAACTTAAATGAATCGGTAAATACGTTCCGACTTGACGGCGCATGGTCATATTGCCTTTGCCTTGCACCACGTCAAGATAAATCATATTCAGACGATCGCGTGTTGCCATGGCTACAGCAGCACCAGCATAGTCTGCCAAATTTTTCATATATGGATGAGCAATAGAGCGAATCGATACGTTAGACAGCATCGAATAACCAAAAGCAAGAACTCCTACTGAAAGCTGAAATTTGCTTGAGTTAGGTACTTGTTTGATATAGCCCAAACGCGACAAGGTATGTGTAAGGCGAGTAATGGTTGGTTTTGGCAAACCTGTCATCTGAGCAAGCTCTTGGTTGCCCAAATGCTGATGCTTCGGTCTAAAACAACGTAATAGCTCTAAACCACGTGCTAATGCAGTAATAAATTGGCGATCATTTTCATCCTGCATGTCTTCAATCGGATGTAATAATTCATGCCGTAAAGGCGCTAATAATTTTTCTGTCTGTTCTGCATCAACTGCATCGTTCATTGTCATACCAATCCATATTTTGTTTCGCACTGCGAAAATTATAATCTATTTTTTCTATAAATAGCAAAAGAGCAAACATCCGAGTCTGCATCTAAAAGATAACTTCATTTAACTCATTAAAGCGAAAGATTAAATATTTTATTTTCTGATTTTAAATATAATTTTAACCTTCCGCTTTTAAGCCACCTACCCAATTACACCTTTTTCTTTGAGCTCAGCCAGTTTTTCTGAAGAAACCACTCTTCCCAAAATGGCCTGCGTATGTTCTCCCAGCAGCGGCGGTGCTGTTTTGTATTCAACGGGTGTTCTAGAAAGTTTGATTGGTGAGCCAATTACCTTCAATTTTTCACGTTGAGGATGGTTCATCTCGACTAACATTTCTCGGGCAATGACTTGCGGCTCTTGAAAAGCTTGTTCCAAGTTATTAATCACACCTACTGGAACTTTAGCCGCATAGATTGCATCTACCCATTCATCAGCTGTTTTTGTTAAAAAGTGAGTTTGTAAAATTCCTATAATTTCATCACGATGCTTGATTCGGTCCGCATTTCGGGCAAAACGCGCATCATTTGGTAAATCGGGTAAACCAATACTTCGACAGAGTTGAATAAACTGAGTGTCATTTCCACATGCAATAATAAAATCACGATCAGAAGCTTTAAATACCTGATAAGGCACAATATTGGCATGTGCGTTGCCATAACGCTTAGGGATATTACCCGATGAAAGATAGTTCATTCCCTGATTTGCCATTGTGGCAATTTGAACATCAAGCAAAGCCATATCAATGTATTGGCCTAAACCTGTTACATGGCGGTTGAGTAAAGCAGCCTGTATGGCAATCGTAGAATAAAGACCCGTGGCTAAATCGGAAAATGCGACCCCTACTTTTTGTGGTCCACCACCAGGCAAATCATCACGCTCACCTGTAACTGACATGAGTCCGCCCATGCCCTGAATAATAAAGTCGTAACCAGGCTCTTCTGCTCTTGGGCCAGTTTGACCAAAGCCTGTAATTGAGCAATACACCAGTTTAGGGTTAATCGCAGATAAAGACTCATAATCCAAGCCGTACTTTTTTAGAGACCCCGCTTTGTAGTTTTCAATCACGACATCGGTGTCTTGAATGAGGGCTTTAATCAATTCTTGACCATCAGAACTGGCAATGTCGATGGCAACCGATAGTTTATTGCGGTTGGTAGACTGATAATAAGCAGCTTCTTGGGTGTCTTGGCCTGAGTCATCTTTCATCCAAGGTGGCCCCCAAGAACGGGTATCGTCACCGACTTTCGGTCGTTCAATCTTGATGACTTCTGCGCCTAAATCGGCAAGAATCTGTCCACACCAAGGTCCAGCCAATACTCGACTTAAGTCAAGTACCCGAATTCCATTTAAAGCACCCATCTTCATCCCACTATATTTTGTGACTTATTTCCTATAGGAAAACTTATCCATTTAAAATTTCGCATAGCGATATATATTTTTAATATACACAGCTCTTTTGAAAAATCAAACTATAATTTTCCACTAAAAATAATGATTTTTTATAAGGAAATATAGCTCAAATAAATCAATAAATTAGCCAAACATAAATCAACAACAAAGTATCGCATTGCGAAATTAATTTTCAAAATATATTGTTTTGCGTTCATCCTTTGATTACTATCGCTTCAAATATTGGTGATTTTACGAACATCACATTGATGTTTTCTGCATGTAGTAAAAGGACGAGACTATGATTCGAGATCAGGAAACCTTAAATCAACTTGTTGATATGATTCGACAATTTGTTGAAGGTGTATTAATTCCTCATGAGAATGAAGTCGCCGAAACGGATGAAATTCCTCAAGATATCGTTGAGCAAATGAAAGCGCTGGGCTTATTTGGTTTAACCATTCCAGAAGAATACGAAGGTCTTGGACTAACAATGGAAGAAGAAGTCTATGTCGCTTTTGAATTAGGTCGTACCTCTCCTGCTTTTCGCTCTCTGATTGGAACCAATAATGGCATTGGCTCAAGTGGCCTGATTATTGATGGGACCGAAGCACAAAAATCATTTTTCTTGCCACGTTTAGCACGTGGTGAAGTGATCAGCTCTTTTTGCTTAACCGAACCGGACGCAGGTTCTGATGCGGCATCTTTAAAAACCAGTGCAGTAAAAGATGGCGATTTTTATGTGTTAAACGGCACTAAACGCTTTATTACCAATGCACCTCATGCTGGTGTATTTACAGTCATGGCACGCACAAACTTTGACATTAAAGGTGCTGGCGGCATTTCTGCCTTTATTGTTGATAGCCAAACTCCAGGCATTTCTCTTGGCAAACGCGATAAAAAAATGGGACAAAAAGGTGCCCATACCTGTGACGTTATTTTTGAAAATTGCCGCATCCCTGCTTCGGCACTCATTGGCGGTGTTGAAGGTGTTGGTTTTAAAACGGCCATGAAAGTACTCGATAAAGGCCGTTTGCATATTGCTGCCTTGAGTGTCGGCGCAGCAACACGAATGCTAGACGATTCTTTAAATTACGCCATCGAACGCAAGCAATTTGGACAACCGATTGCCGAATTCCAACTCATTCAAGCCATGCTTGCTGACTCCAAAGCCGAGATTTATGCCGCTAAATGTATGGTCTTAGACGCTGCACGCCTACGCGATGCAGGGCAAAACGTTAGCACGGAAGCCTCTTGCGCAAAAATGTTTGCAACCGAAATGTGTGGCCGCGTTGCTGATCGCTGCGTACAAATTCACGGCGGTGCGGGCTATATCAGTGAATATGCCATTGAACGTTTTTATCGAGATGTTCGTCTTTTCCGTCTTTATGAAGGGACCACTCAAATTCAACAAGTGATTATTGCCCGAAATATGATTCGCGCTGCGTCTTAATCAAATTTTAAGCACTTTAAAACGACTTGAAGTGCTTTTTATCAAATGTAGGTAATGGATTATGGCTACAAATTACAAAGAAGGTCTTTCTCGTATACAGCCTCATACGTGGAAAATAGCATTTATTTTTGCATTTCTAGCACTATTGGTAGATGGTGCAGATTTGATGCTGCTGTCTTATAGCTTAAATAGTATTAAGGCAGATTTTGGATTAAGTTCAGTACAAGCAGGTATGCTTGGCAGTTTTACATTAGCAGGTATGGCTGTTGGTGGAATTTTTGGGGGATGGGCGTGCGATAAATTTGGTCGCGTGCGCATTGTGGTTATTTCTATTTTAACTTTCTCGCTCCTCACCTGTGGCTTAGGTTTCACCCAAAGCTTTCTTCAGTTTGGTATTTTAAGATTTTTTGCATCACTGGGTTTGGGTTCACTTTATATCGCCTGTAATACCCTCATGGCCGAATATGTTCCAACCCGTTATCGCACTACAGTACTGGGCACTTTACAAGCAGGTTGGACGGTTGGCTACATTGTTGCAACTTTGCTTGCAGGCTGGATTATTCCTGATCATGGCTGGCGCATGCTGTTTTATGTTGCGATTATTCCTGTTGTTATTGCCGTTCTCATGCATGTGCTTGTACCAGAACCAGAAGCATGGCAAAAGTCTCGACTACAACAACCTGTTGTGACTCAAAACGCATCGAAAACCTCGGCATTTAAGCTTATTTTCCAAGATAAACGAAACCGTAATATGTTTATCTTATGGGCATTAACGGCAGGCTTTTTACAGTTTGGCTACTATGGTGTAAATAACTGGATGCCGTCATACCTTGAAAGTGAACTCGGTATGAAATTTAAGGAAATGACGGCTTATATGGTAGGTACCTATACCGCCATGATTTTAGGTAAAGTCCTTGCGGGCATGATGGCAGATAAATTAGGACGTCGTTTTACCTATGCTTTTGGTGCAATCGGTACTGCTATTTTCCTACCTCTGATTGTTTTTTATAACTCGCCAAGCAACATTCTATATTTACTGGTGACCTTTGGTTTCCTCTACGGCATCCCGTATGGCGTAAATGCAACCTACATGACCGAAAGTTTTGCGACTGCTATTCGCGGTACAGCCATCGGTGGTGCTTATAACGTCGGACGTTTAGGCGCTGCATTAGCCCCTGCAACGATTGGTTTTTTAGCCTCTGGCGGGTCTATTGGTTTAGGTTTTGTCGTGATGGGTGCTGCCTACCTAATTTGTGGTGTGATACCAGCCCTATTTATTAAAGAAAAATTATATGACCCTCAAAAGTCATAAAAAGATCTATCAGATAGGTCATATGCCTATCTGATTGATGGTGCTAACGATCTAAACATTAGTTTTAAATCATTAGCCGGAAATAAGGAATTTACTCCTCAAAGTTATTCCTTATTTCCACATATGTAGAGTTTATTACTCTTCATTTTAATTTTTTAGGTAAGCTTAGCTCCCAAGGGAGCTAAGCTTAAAAATATATTGACCTAAACATTTGTTTAAGGTCGTTCACCCTGCCCCAAACGGCGTTCAATATCATCGAGTACATTTGGCAAATCAGCGACACTATCAATCACATAGTGAGCACCCGACGCATTCATTTTTTGGTATGCCTTATCTTTTAGAACAATCTGTTCATCAGCCGATAATGCACTCCACTCTTCATAGCTTAAACCGACTTCATTACCACTAACCGCAAGTCCTACTGTCCAGCACCCTGCATTTAAACCTTCATCAATACCCACCACGGTATCATCTACTTTTACAACAGTTTTGATATCAGATACATCGAGTTGAATTAAGTTTTTCCATAACATTTCAGGATATGGTCGGCCAAATTTCACGTCACTTGCCGTAACGATACAGTCCGGTCGATAACCCTGATCGGCAGCATCTTTGACCAAACGACCAATCATCATGGATGCATAACCCGTGTTACTGCCGATTTTTGCACCACGCTTTTTAATATTCTCAAACGTTTCTAATGCGCCTGGAATTAAAGCAGAACATTTCGGAATAGAGTTTAACTGATAAGGAATAAAGTCTTTATATAAACGATCAATATCTGCTTCAGTTGCAGGCTTCCCATATACTTCCTGCCATGCAGTCGCTACACGCGGCATTTTTAAAACTGCTGCAATATGGTCACGTTTTTCTAAACCCATTGGCGCTCGAGCTTCTTCAACCGTAATTTCAATTTTATTGTCTTTAAATAAAGCCATAAAAGCCAAAATCGGTGCGCGTGAACCAAAATCTACAGTTGTACCAGCCCAGTCAAAAACCACAGCCTGAATTTGTGTATTGTTGGTTGTCATGATGTATTCCCTTTAATTCAAATGTTTTAATAAAAGTTATGCTGTTACAGCTTGATTGGGATGGCTTTCACAGTAGCTCACAATTGCAGCAAGAAGCCCTTCAATGTCTTGAATATAAACTTCGCCAATATTGCCAATACGGAAGCAGTTGAGATCGGTGACTTTGCCTGGATAGATCACATAGCCTGATTTTTTCAGGGTTTCGTAGAAAGACTGAAAGCTAAAAGACTTGGCTGTTGGATAAAGAAAAGTGGTAATGATGGGTGATTGTGGGCACTCTTCACCGAGTACCAATTCAAAGCCCAGTTTTTGCATACCTTGCGATAAGGTTTGCTGGTTTTGTAAATAACGTTGATAACGTGCAGCAACACCGCCTTCTGCCTCAAGTTCAAGCAATGCTTGATAAAAAGCACGCACCACATGGGTTGGCGAGGTAAAGCGCCATTTGCCGTTATGCTGTTCCATCGTGTTCCACTGATCATACAAATCGAGGCTGACCGAACGAGCTAAACCTTTACATGCTTCTAGGCAATCACGCTTTGCCAAAATAAACCCAAAGCCCGGAACACCTTGAATACATTTATTTGCACTTGAAATTAGAAAATCAATTTCAAGCTCAGCCATATCCATAGGTACTCCACCAAATGAACTCATGGCATCTACAATCCAGATTTTTCCTGCCGCTTTAACTAAACGGCCTATCTCTTGGATCGGGTTTAAAATACCAGTGGTAGTTTCACAGTGCACACAAGCAACATGGCTAATAGTTTTATCTTTTAAAACACGCTCAACTTCTTGTAAATCTGGTGTTTGGGTTTCTAAATAGTTCAGCTCGATCACTTCAATATTTAGGCAACGCGCCATTTGCACCATACGTGCACCGTATGCGCCGTTATTAATGATCAAGATTTTGCCATCACGTGGAATAGCTGAACCAAGCACAGACTCCACAGCAAAACTACCACTGCCTTGCATTAACACAGCCGTATATTTTTCAGGCTGACTGGTTGCCAAATTGACCAATCGAGAGCGGATATCTTGTACAAGCGAATTATATTCTTGGTCCCAAGTACACCAGTCTTTTTGCATAGCACGGCGTACTGTTGCCGATGTTGTTAATGGTCCTGGTGTGAGAAGCAAATACTTGTTCTCTAAATCCATATCGAGTTGGGGTTGCATGTTCATAATGGTACTCATTTCTTTCACGTTCATTTCAATATACATCAATCTGGTTTAAACCAGATGACAAACTAGTAAATATTTTGTTCTAATATTTCTTTCATAAAGCCAGCCCCTGTAGTCATGCCTTTGCCAGCAATCGCACTCACCAGAAAGATATTTTTTTCAGCTTCAGTGACACAGGCCAACTCATGTTCATGAGTCAGGTAATAACCATTCCAACGTTTTTGAATTGGAGGTAAAGTCAGCCCTAATTTTTCATGGCAGTAAGCTTGAATAAATTCATTAATCTCTTCACGCTGCTCGAACTGAGGCGCTTCATTAATCGAATGATATTCGTGGCTATCACCTACGATGAGTTCGCCAAATTCGTTTTGTTTAATCAGAATATGAATACCGAATTCTTTAATGAAACCTTGTTGTGACGCTTTAACCAACTCCGCATGACTTGGGCAAATTTCAAAAGCCGGATAACGTGAAATAGATAAGCCTGAATAAAGAGAAGCATTTAATTTTTGGTGAAACCGTTGAGTCAGAGCCATTTGTAGGCCACAACGTTTCAGATTTAAACTTTGTAAGAGATCTGGATATAAAATATCGATCACTTCACCGTGACAGATCAAAACTTTATTTGCCCGATATGCCTCGCCACTTGCCAAACGAACCTGACAACTTTCATGCTGATATTGGGTTTGAACAACACAGGCATTGGTATAAATCTCCACACCGTTTTTTTCGGCATATGCCAATAGTCGCTGCCCAATCACATGCGGTTCGACCGAATAGTCTTCTTCAAAAACCAAACCGCCTTGAAACTGCTGCTCGGGGTTCAAATAGGAAAATTGGGTGACCAGCTCATCATGACTTCGTAAATGCACAGGTATTTGATAATTATTTGCACGCTCGGCAAACTCATTTAAAACCTGCCATTCAAGTGCAGTGTTCGCCAGATAGACACCTTGGCGTTGAGCAAATGAAATATCGGTTTCAGCATGAATACGCTGATAAAAAGAACGCGTTTCAAGTGCGTACTTTCGCCACTGTTGCTCTGGATGGGTTAATGTCGAAGTTCCGACCATGCCGAAATTACGACGAGTAGCCCCCACTGGCTTGGCATTTTTCTCAAAGATACAGACTCTTAAGCCTTGCTCTTGCGCCTGTATTGCAGCGGACAAACCTAAAATACCAGCTCCGACAACAATTAAATCAAACTGTGCGTTATTCATAAGACTTCCAATTTGCGAAATTTAGGATGAATAAACCCTTGCCTTGTTAAACAAAGCATTTCGTTTCAGTCGGTTAAATAAAAATTGTATTTAGCTAAAACTTAGTGAGAACTTTCACGCCATTGCTGACTTTTTGCCATAATTTTTCTGGTAAATAACCAGTGAATGAGTTTTACAACACATGAGGTGGTTAAAATCAAAATGCTCATCGCAACAGCGGGAACCGTGTCTCCCGCATCATCCATATTTAAAACAGCTACCGCAGCTAAACTGGTGTCTGGTGAATAGAGGAAAATCGCAGCCGACACAGTCGTCATGGCATTCACAAAAACATAGACCGATACATCGCATAGCGCAGGAAAACACATTGGCAAATACACTTTCCAAAAGGTTTTCCCCTTCGATGTTCCTAGAGTTTGTGCTGCCTGATCGAGCTGTAGCGGAATCTGTTTAATGGCATTGGTTAAAGTCAGGTGTGGGACGGTGTAATAATGCACGATGGTTGAAATCACCAAAATGGTCATGGTTCCATACAGCACATTTAAAGGGTTGCTTTGCTGGTTAAAAAACAAAATATAAGCAATACCTAGCACCAACCCTGGTACAGCAAGGGGTAATAAAACCAAAGCTTGCACATAGTTTTTAATGAGTGGGTGTGCCTTAAAACGTTCGGTTAATAGTGCCACCATAAAAATCAGTGCTGTTCCAAAAACCGTACTAAAGAGTGCCATACGAACCGAGTTAAAGTACGCTGCCCAACCGCCGCCATCGACATATTCAAAACTGTAATGTGCTAAGGTTAAAGACAAATCATAAGGCCAAGACTGAATGAATGAAGCCAGCACTGCCGTAAAGATAATTAGTAAAATCGCACCTGAAACCAACCCACAAAATAAGCTCAGAACGACTTCCAGTTTTTTATTCGATGCTGAAACATAAGGTTTAGCCTGAAAAGCTTGAAAACGTGCATGGCGTTTGCTTTGAATACGATCGAAAATGAATACAAAAACTGCTGGTAACAACAATAAGATGGAAATTACCGCACCCATGCTCATATTTTGCTGACCAATAATCTGTTTATAGACATCAAGTGCCATCATATTAAATGAACCGCCAATGACTTTCGGAATACCAAAATCGGTCAGCACATAAATAAAAGCCACTAGACTTGCGCTAATGAGTCCATAACGAATTGCAGGTAACGTGACATGATAATGCGTCTTCCAGATATTTTTGCCGAGCGACAAAGATGCCTCAATTAAACGCTGATCGACACTGCGAAAAGATACCATCATCAACATCAAAATTGCTGGAAATAGCCAAAAGCAATAACTGATTAAAATACCGATTGGACCATAAATTTGTATATCGCCCAGTAAAGGTTTAAACACACCTTGCTTACCAAACAAATAAACCAATGCCAAAGACGGTAAAAGTGACGGCGCTAAAATAGGTAAAAAAGCGACCACTTTAAAGAAGCCTTTGCCTTTTATATTTACATTGGTGAGTGCAAAAGCATAAATACTGGCAAGAAATACTGTAATGACAGTAGCAGCACAAGCAACCCACATCGAGTTAAATACAGAGCTGAGTAAAGCTGGACTTGCAAAATAATTATAAAAATTTTCAAGGCCAACAAGATTTTGATTTTCATCAAAAAATGCGGTTTCAAACAGCATCATTAAAGGAGCAATAATTGCTAAAGTCAAAGCGATTGCAACGCTTGCTAAAGCAATATTTGATCTTAATGAATATTCAGTTTTTCGACGCGGCTGTGTTTTTAAAACCGCTGAAGCAGCTTCATTTAACATAGTGCGTACCCTTGTTCGTCAAAGACATGAATGAGCTGATTAGGTACTTTTATAAACATGAGTTCTTGCAAAGATTTGAACTTGGTATTTTCAACTTCAATTTGCAAAAGGTGCTTTGCCTGCTCAATTCCATCAATATGAATAGTGCAAAACAAACGGCGTTTTGCGCCTAAAAACTCAGTGCTTAATACTTTAACTGGCAGATATAATGACTCTTTATCACTACCAAAATCATCAACCAACTCGACAGCTTCCGGTCTAAAACCAATGTTGTAGTTTTGCCCTGCTTTAAGTTTTTGCTGTTCCAAATTTAGAAGAATAAAACCTAAAACCTCGAGCTGATTGGCGACTAAACAAGTGGCAGTTAAAAAGTTCATGGTGCCAATAAACTTTGCAACGAATTGGGTTTGTGGCTTGTAATAAATATTGTGCGGCGTATCAATTTGCTCAATGACACCATGATTCATGACTACAACACGGTCAGAAATGCTTAATGCTTCTTCTTGATCGTGTGTGACCATAATGGTTGGCAAATTAAGCTGCGATTGAATCGAACGGATCTTTTGTCTAAGGTTCAGGCGTACCTGAGCATCAAGTGCAGACAATGGTTCATCCAACAGTAAAATATCAGGCTTCGGTGCAATTGCCCGAGCAAGCGCAACACGTTGCTGCTGCCCACCCGACAATTGATTTGGATATTTTTTAGCAATATCGGGTAATTCAATCAGTTCTAATAATTGCTGAACTCGTTGACTACGATGTGCCTTATCCCATTTCTTTTTGTCTAAGCCAAACGCAATATTTTCTTCAACATTTAAGTTTGGAAATAACGCATAGTTCTGAAACACAATGCCACAGTGACGCTTTTCAGCACTCAACAAAGTAATGTCTGCGCCCTTTTTTATAACCTTTCCATAATCAGGTTTTTCTAGACCCGCAATTATGCGTAGCAATGTGGTTTTACCGCATCCAGAAGGTCCCAAAAAGCTCACGAACTCGCCAGCTTTCAGGTCTAAATTAATATGCGTTAGGGCCTGAAAGTGTTGAAACTTTTTTTGGATATCCACCACTTCTAAAACCGAAGGGCCATGTTCAGGATATTTATAGGTCGTTAATGTCGACAATAAATGCCCTGCTAACTCGGCCTTTTGGTTTTGACCCAGCAGAGATGATTGCAATGACGAAGGAATTTGCATAATAAGGCCCTTATCCAAAAGATCACTTTTCAAAACGCTTTGACCATTCAGCCAAAATACGTTCACGCTGCTCTGCCGCCCAATAAAAATCATTTTTTACGAGCATTTGGGGAAGGTTTTTCGGGAAGTCCATGGTGGTATTTTCAATGCCTTTGTAGGCCACCATTGAAAAGTTATGGGCATAGGCTTCATTTGCCGCTTTGCTTACCGACCAATTTATAAATTTTTGTGCGCTACTTAATTTCTTGGTTCCTTTCACAATTGCTAAGGCTTCCATTTCCCAGCCTAAACCTTCAGTTGGATAAACTACTTCTAAAGGTGCACCCTCTGCTTTTAATTTAAAGGCTGGATAACCGAAGGAAATTCCAATTGGGATTTCGCCCTGCGCTGCCATCTTGCAAGGTTTTGAACCAGAGTGAGGATATTGTGAAATGTTTTTATCTAAAGCCTGCATATAGTCCCATGCCTGCTTTTCGCCCCAAATTTGCATCCAAGCCGTGACATCTAAATAGCCTGTGCCACTCGAAGCCGGATTTGGCATCACAATCAGGTTTTTATAAATGGGGTTGGTTAAATCTTTCCAAGTTTTTGGAATAGGTAGCTTACGTTTTTCTAATTCGACTTTATTGACACAAATTGCAGATTCCCATGCATCCATACCCGTCCAAGTCGGTACAGGTTTTTGACTTACAAATTCTGGTTTTAAATTTTGCACACCTTCAGGTTGGAAAGGCTCAAGCATGTCCTTTTTTTCCATGACCAGCAAACTGGTTAAAGCCACACCAAAAACCACGTCCGCTAGTGGGTTTTTCTGCTCTGCCAAAAGTTTAGCGGTGATCACCCCTGTTGAATCACGTACCCATTTTACTTTTAGCTCTGGATAGGCTTTGTGTAATTCCTCTTGGTACTGTTTGAGCTGGTCGGCTTCCACTGCCGTATAGACTGTAATTTCTTCTGAGTTTTTTGATGTTGCTGATGAACATCCCATTTGAATAGCGACCACCACACCTAAAACTGATGCAGTGCCGAGTTTGATTGTCTGTTGAACATACTGTTTCATCTGCAAACCATCGAATGCAATTATTTGATGATCGTATTTCAACAGCTTTATATGACAGTTTAATTAATCTGGTTTAAACCAGATTGTATTTTTATGCTCGCGCTTCGAAATGTAAATCTAAAACATCATGTAGCCAATATTCTTGGTCGACATCAGTAATTACGCCTTCTTCATTTCTGTTACTACGACGAATATATAAACCCAGTGCACCTACATTGACATGCAGTGCTTTGGCCTGCTGTTCCGATAAAGCGGTTGGATACAGATTAATGTCGGCTCTAGTGATATGGCAGTTATATTGATTTGCCATCAGTAAAGTAATCGATTGCTTAAGATCATGAGTTAAGAACTCAGGGAAAAACTCGGCGTTAACACGTAAATGCTCAACCAAAACAGGTCGTCCATTAATACAACGACGTCGCCAAACTGAATAAATCGGATGCCCTTTTTCAACTTTTAAATGCTTGGCATCCCAAGAAGTGGCCTGAGTCAGTTCACTCGAAATCACTTCTGTCGAAGGTTCATAGCCTTGTTCAATCACAAACTGATTAAAGTTTTTGGTAGATTGCGGGTGATAAATAATACGAGGAGAACGGACATACCAACCACGGCGATCTAAGCGATAAATCAAACCATCAGTTTCCAAAGCCAACAAAGCTTCACGTGCAGCAACACGAGTGGTTTGGAATTGTTCAGAAAGCACCCTTTCCGAAGGGAGTTTTGCGTGGGCTTTTAATACGCCAGATTCAATATCGTGGGCAATTGCATCGCGGATAGGAATATATTTAGGTATGCGAGCTTGGTCCTGTTCCATACAAACTTAGAATTTATAAATAAAGAAATTAATAGCAATATACTGAAAAAATGTGACAAAAGCTTTTATTAATGCTGATCTTTTAAGCAAAATACGTCCTATTCCCCGCTTTTTTCAATTCAGCTTTTCCATAAAAAATAGACCATGATAATAGTACGATCGTGATGAAAAGTAGAAATTCCAACAATACAAACTCACAACCCCGCTTGCGCTATGCTTAAAACAGCAATAGATAAGAACAAAAGCGGTGGAACATAATCAAACCATGATACTCTTTGTATAATAGTTTTTAATTTTCGCGCCATTGCTCCAACTGTCACATTCACACAAATACCTCCAAAATTAAAAATTAGCCCATATAAGAGAAAATGCAGCCAAGCAGGGTGAGAATCTGAAGGTACAAGAAGAAGACACCAAACTCTACCCCTGCTGCTGCCTTTAATCCTGCTTTTATTCCATATTTTGATGATTGATTCATTACATAAATCATAGCGGGGCCTGGTGATAGATTAATAATCAACACAGTTATAATAAAGGTTAAAAAATTATAATTCACACCTATTCTTCCATTAAGTATTTCTTAAAAATATAATTATTTAGAGAAACTTACTTAGAGTTCACCTTCATTAAAGAAGTTAATTTGACAATTTTAAATAAGAGAATTTTGGGGTATCCATCCATCTACTCATTAATAATTATTTATTAATATTTTCATAGATAAGCTTTATATTCTAACCACCAGACTTATCAAAAAGCTCATTATTTAATCTTCCAATAGATATAGGGATTCACTTAAAAGTTGATTTTTAGATATCGTTTACAATTAACTGATATCTACACTACTATCTTTCAGAATTAAAATATAATAATAAATAAAAACTTACAACCACATTCACAACTATAAAAAAACTATTTTTTCATTAAAGTTATTATATACTTATTATCTTTATTAAAACTAAAACACTTAAATACCGCATTAAATACACCTTAATATTTTGATCTTAATTTAGCCATAACAGTGGATAAAAAATTAGCTCAAACAAGGAAACTAAAGCCTTTAGTTGCATTGTCTCATGAAAAATTAAATCTCAATTTTAATATCTAATGTCAGGTAATTATTTATTTTGGCTAACAAATATTTTATTTAAAAAAATTAAATTAATTTATTAGTAATTTTTAAAAATAAATATTTTACTTAAAAATTGAGCAATTGTGTTATAGCACTCTAAAATTATTTTATTTTTATAAATCTACATATTCAAAAGACCAAGAAAAATTTTATCAAAAAAAATATTAATTTACAGATATTTAGTCAACAATCCACCAAATATCAAATGATAATAAATATCATCTACAAAGTATAATAGACTAAATTCCAACCATAATAAAACTCTATATTTTTTAAAAAATCATAATTTTTATAGAATTAAATAAAAAACAATAGGTACAATTAGATTAAAAAAATAACACTTAGAAAATATAGTAAATTTTTCTATTGTTTTTTTACGAATGTATATTTAGATTTAATTAATATGATTTAAATCATGACAATATTTTTTAATAAAATTAAGGTGGCTTTAGGCTCGCTTAATACTTCTCATAATATTTTAAGGAGGAAATATTATTACGAAAAAATATGTAATTTCGCAAAGCAAATTAATTGTATTGCTGTAATTAATCATAGAAATATACCGAAAGGTAAAATATATTCAATCAGGAACGATTAAAAACTCATGAAACTTAAAACAAAATTTACTCATCTCGCTTATAGCTGTGCATTAATATTATTCGGTTCGGTGCAATTTGCTCATGCAGCTCCCTTACTTACTCCCCATGTTACAAATGAAGTAAGCCCTGCTCCTACAGCCAATGCATGGATAGAAATTGATACTCAAGCTTTTGAAGATAATATTAAAAAGACAAATCAGTTACTTAATGGCAAAACACAACTTTGTATAGTCATGAAAGCTAACGCATACGGCCATAGTATTGATCTACTGATGCCAAGTGTTATGAAGTTAAACGTATCTTGTATTGGGATTACCAGTAATGCTGAAGCGGCTATGGTGCGTAAGCATGGCTATAAAGGCAAAATTACACGTTTACGTACCGCCACAGATAGTGAAATTATCAATGCACAGGCTTTAAATATTGAAGAGCTTTTAGGTAATTATGACCAAGCTGCCCGTATGTCTAAGTGGGCAGAAGCGAACAATACAACTGTTCATTACAGCTTGGCTTTAAATTCAGGCGGTATGGATCGTAATGGTCTTGAAATGTCTACGGCTCTAGGTAAAGAACAAGCTGTTGCGATCACCAAACTTCCCCATCTTAAAATTGACGGCATTATGACTCACTATGCCGTAGAAGATGAAAAATTTGTTCGTGAGCGTCTGGCGCAATTTAATGAACAAACCGCATGGTTGATTAAAAAAGCCAAACTTAATCGTAAAGAATTAACATTACATACAGCTAATTCATTTGCTACCGTAAACGTTCCTGAATCACATTTAGATATGGTTCGTGCAGGCGCAATTATATATGGAGATTTTCCTAATCACCCTGAATTTAAAGGTATGATGGCATTTAAAACACAAATTGCTGCAGTGAATAATTACCTGAAAGATTCAACTGTAGGTTATGACCAAACTTATACTTTAAAACGTGACTCTAGACTCGCAAATTTGCCTGTAGGTTATTCGGATGGCTACCGTCGTAGTTTTAGTAATAAAGCTTTTGTATTAATCAATGGACAAAAAGCGCCAGTGGTGGGTCGAGTATCAATGAATACTGTTATGGTTGATGTAACAGATATTCCAGAGGCCAAAGCAGGTGATGAAGTTGTATTATTTGGTCGTCAAGGCAATGCAGAAGTTAAAACGAGTGATTTAACCAGTCTTACAGGTCATATTTTGACAGAAGCCTATATCCCGTGGAGTAACTCTAATCAACAAGTGGTTAAGCCCCTTCTATCTCAGCAACAAGTAATATTAACCAATAAAAAAGTTACGGCAACCGCTGAATAAACTTTAGATGAATTGATAGGTAGCCCTATATTTTGAAAAGTATCGGGCTACTTTTAGCCAAATCACATCTTTTAAGCGATCTTATTCCAGCCAGTTTTTTATATAAAAAAAGGACATTTGCATGCCCTTTTTATTTCTTATCTAGCCTTTAGCTTGCGTGCTTAAAACTATCAATTTGCTTAATCTCATAAGGCAAACCGACATAGTTTTCAGCCAATGTGGTTTTACCTGCAATCGAGCCAAGCACATAACTTAACTCAGCTTGTTTAATCTTGTGATCAAACTCACTTTCAGTTTCAAAACGATGCAATAAATGGGTCATCCACCAAGAAAAACGCTCCGCTTTCCATACACGTTGTAGGCATTTTTCAGAGTATTCATTTATACCTTGCTCGGAACCTTCAACATAATATTCAACTAGCGCACTTGATAAATAAGCAATATCAGAAGCAGCGAGGTTTAAGCCTTTTGCTCCTGTCGGTGGAACAATATGCGCAGCATCACCTGCTAAAAATAGTTTTCCGAAACGCATTGGCTCGGTCACAAAGCTACGTAACGGCGCAATACTTTTTTCAATAGAAGGTCCGGTTACTAACTTTTCACGGCTTTCAGGATCTAAGCGATTTTTTAACTCATCCCAGAACTTTTCGTCCGACCAATCTTCGACGTGATCTGTTAAAGGAACTTGTAAATAGTAACGGCTACGTGTTTCTGAACGCATACTACATAAAGCAAATCCACGTTCAGACTGTACGTAAATGAGTTCATCCGCTACAGGTGGAACGTCTGCCAACACCCCTAACCAGCCAAACGGATAAACTTTTTCAAAGGTCTTAATTTTATCTTCTGGCACGCTGGCACGGCAGACACCATGGTAGCCATCACAACCAGCAATAAAGTCACACTGAATTTGAAAGGCTTTACCTTGGTACTCAAACTCAACTTTTGGCGCAGTGTAAAAATCTTTCACTTGTACATTTTGAGCTTCATAAAATGAAGTGAGCTGCTCTGCTTCACGCGCAGTCATTAAATCTTTGGTGACTTCGGTCTGACCATATACGGTCACTTGTTTGCCACCCGTGAGTGCAGCCAAATCAACGCGATGCAATTCACCGTTGGTTAAGATTTCAATGCCCGAATGCGGCAATCCTTTGTCTTTTAAATTTTGGTCAACACCCGCTTGTTTCAGTAAGTCGACCGAAACCTGCTCTAAAATTCCTGCACGAATCCGTGAAGCCACATATTCAGCACTACGTTGCTCAACAATAATATGGTCGATGCCAGCTTTATATAGAAGTTGCCCAAGCAATAACCCTGCTGGTCCAGAACCAATAATTGCAACCTGTGTCTTTAAAATATCCATAACTTCATCCTTGTTTCATCCTGACTTTTAAATTACTGGCTTTAAGTTTTGTGCACTATGTATCCAAGACGAAAATAACCGTTTATCATTTAGTTTGTCCGAATAGCGGACAGAAACAACCAAAATAACAGGAATGAAAGGATGCCTTCTCTCGATGCTTTTTTAGAGCACCCAAACTCGCATGAGAAAATTCGTCAAGAAGACTACATTGCAGGGTTAGCAAAAGGCTTGGCTTTACTCGAAGCTTTTGGAACGGATCGCCAGCGGCTTAATGTCACTCAAGTAGCCGAGCGAACAGGCATTAGTCGTACAGCGGCAAGGCGTTATCTAAAAACTTTAAAATACTTAGGTTATTTAGAAACCGATGAACATTACTTTTGGCTCACTCATCGCGTGCTGCGCTTTTCGAGTTCTTATTTAAGCTCTGCGCACCTGCCTAAAGTTGCTCAATCATTTCTAAATCTTTTGTGTGCGCAGACATCTCTAACTTTTTCGATTGTGGTTCTGGACGATAACGAAGTGGTGCCAATTGCCCGTAGTTATTTACCGCAGCAAGATAATTTACGTGTTAGCCCTTATGGTATGCATTTAGGAAACCGTCTCCCTGCCCATGCCACGTCTACAGGTAAAGTATTGCTGGCAGCACTACCTGAAGAAGCTCAGCATACTTGGGTAAAAAATTATGGTTTAAAACGCTTAACGCCTTTTACCATAGTAGATGAGTCAAAGTTTTTTGAAGTGCTTAAGGGTATTTCGTTATCGGATTATTGTCTTTCTAAAGAAGAACATGAACTTGGCGTGATTGCGATTGCAGTGCCCGTTTTTAACGCACAAGGTCAAGCCATAGCAGCGCTTAACTGTATGTCTCAAACCAACCGTGTACAAGAAGATTATTTAGTTCAGCAAATTTTGCCATTGCTGCGTAACACGGCAAATGAACTCAGAAATGTAGTTTAAATAGACTTAGAAACTCTTGTTATCAATTAGAGGTACAAGAGTTTCAAATCATAATTTTAAAACAACGGGGTCTTTAACTCGCTGGTTTAGCAGAACTCATGAAATAATGAATACGAGCCAATTGAGCAGCTAAACAATATTGGAAAAATGACTTACAGCAATTTTTAGGCATTGGTCTGTTGATGAAGATTTTGTTCAATAGACATGGCTTTTTTCCAGCTTTCTAGGTTTTCTAAACCTTTTACATATTGTTCAATATTGAGATATTTTGAACGAATATTTAAAGAATTAATTAGACCATAGACTACGAAACCAATCATAAAATCTGCACCCGTTAAGCAATCGCCTACTAAGAATTTTTTGCCTACTAATTGTTGATCTAAATATGAAAATACTTTATCCAACTCAGTCTGCGCATATTGATCTAAGAACTTTAATTGAGTGCCATTTTTTAACTCAATCGAATTAAAAATATTTAATAAATATGGAACCATAGCAGAACTTTCTGAAAAATGAACCCATTGTAAATAATCAAGATAACTGTCTGAATCTTTCGCGGGCATCAGTTGAGGAGCAAACTTTTCAATCAAAATTTCTACAATGGCACCTGATTCAGCAATTACTTTTCCATTAAGCTCAATCACAGGTGATTTTCCTAAAGGATGTATGTTTTTTAATTCTTGAGGTGCAAGATTTGTAGTTTTATCTCGGAAATAACTTTTTAATTCATATGGTTGATTAATTTCTTCAAGTAACCACAGAATGCGAAATGAGCGTGAAGCATTTAAATGATGAAGAATAATAGACATTAATTTTCTCTTTTAAACTAGAAGGTCAACAAAGTAAGGCCTAACTATATAGCTTGATAGACGACCGGTCTAATATTTTTTTATTATCAGCCCAGCATTTTACATCACCTACCTAAACTGCATAAAAAATAATCCAACATCCTTTCCCGCTCGATTGCCTCATCTGAGCTTAAAAGCTGAATAATTGCGCCTTCAATCATATATAAAAATAGTTTGGCGTCTTGAAAAGACGTTTCGGTTTTTAGTTTTATAAGCTGGCTATAGATTTCATGCAGCAGCCATGTGCGATATCTCACTGCGGTGATATAGGCTTTTGAATAGGTCAGTTTTGTCTCAAACATGGCTTTAAATAATAGGTAGTACATCCCCTCTACATCGGTGTGTAAGAAATAAAGCTGTTTGAGTTTATTGGCCGCGCTTGTATCTTGATCGTACCCTACAATTGAGACCACTTTTTCTTTTAATCGTTCTTTCTGGACGATCAAGCAGATTTCAATAAACCGTTCTTTTGAATGAAAGAAGTTATAAAAAGTCGCTTTAGTAATTGCACATTCTTTCACAATTCTATCTACCCCAACGGTATGAAAGCCACGATGGTGAAATAAATCAATCGACTTGTTGATGACTTGTATGGCACGGGAAGAAAGCACTAACTTTGGCATAGTTTTACCGTTATAAATTCTTGTTGTTTCTAAATGAGATAAAAAGCCTGTGCCCTTTTTGGGAGAAAAAAGGCACAGCAGAGCCGTAAAGACTGTGCTTGGCACATCTCAAGTTTGTTGTTGCTAAGTTTTAAGTAAAAATGACTTTAAGCCTGAAAACCTTGGGGCAATCAAGCTGCTTTAATTTTTAAGTTGTGTCGTTATAGCTTTTGGCATTGAGAGCCAAGAAATAATGGATGTGCAAAGCCAACTCCTTTTTATTGGGAGTTCTGCCGACATTAAAATTATGGTGGCAGAACGAAGGGGGTTCGCGGACTGGCCTTAAGACTCCAGCACACCCAAGGGTGTCCCCCTCCGTTCCACCATAGAGGGGGCACGAGGGTGTACACACTAAAAGTATAAAACCTTTAATGCTCCTAAGGGACGGTCCGCGACGACCGACTGGCAATGTGGCCAGCAGGCAAAGGATAGTGCCCTGTCCTATTGCAGTCAAGCACACAAAATGCCATTTGTTTTAAATTAAATCATTAGAAAAGTAAGGCTAAATAATGAAGGAGTTATTGTTAAGTGGGGGTATAGAGAACGGATTTTATATAGATATGTTAGTTTAGGTGGATAAATATAGAATAAAAAAAAATGGAAAGCGATGAAATGAAAATATCTTTATTAGATGTACAACAAGTATTCAATGGTCAATTAAATCATTCGAAAAAATGCTAAAGAATGGGTAAAAAGAGAATGAATACACTGGAAAACCAAGTCTTATTTTTTGAACATTTCATTAAAGAAGATCTTCTTTATAAACAGCAATATACTTAAGAAATATTGGATTGAAAATATTTTCTAACAAATATATTGAGGATGAGAATAGTATTAAAAAATATCCAGACTAGAATTAATAAAGTTTATTTACAGAAATATTATTTTTAAAATAATAATTTAGCTAATTATTTCGATAAGCTTTCAGCATCCTAAGATTTATAAACAATTAAAATGTTAGAAAATTACAATCTATAACAATAGACAGATTATTCCTCTTTCATCAATATGCACTAACTAGAGGCACAGATTTGATTAAATCATTAGAATGCATCTCTATAGTTCATGTTTAATTATAATCTATACATTCTCATTTAATTATTATTATATAAAAAAATATTTTTAAATTTAAAATTCAAGAAATTAATAATTTTTAATATTATCTGGTATGACTTTTGCTTTTTCATTAAGGCGGTACAACATAAAATTAATATATAAAGGAGACTAACCATGTCACTACATGTTAAGCCACTTACAAGCGAAGGAAAAATTCGAGTAGAAAATATTCTTCAGCAAGCAGCAAAAGATATTAAATTTCGTGAACTATTAACTGAGAATCCGAAGGAGGCATTAAAAAACTCAGGATTAACCGAGGAGGAAATTAGTGTTATTTCAACTATGCGACGTGTAGCACTAGAAGAATGGGGTATTGATGTACGTCCATTCCGCGGTTTCCTAAGAGATAACGGATTCAAAATAACGGAAATTATGAAATTAGAAGAAATTGCATAACATCATAATTAACCTAAAACTATACTTTGAAAGAGAACACTAAACTCTTTCAAAGTACAATTAAAATAAGGGGTTATAATTTGGCTACAAATATATATCTATTAGGATCAGGAATTTTAGGTTCTCTCCACCTTACAGAAGAAACAAAGCAGGCTCTTCAAATATCAAAACATATATTTGTTTTGAATCCTGACACTTCCTTAATTGAGGACTTTAAAGAAACATACTCCTCTGCTCAAGTACATGATATGGCTTATCTTTATAAAGATGAATTATATCGCCAAGATGTGTACAAAAAAATTTCTGAACTTATTATAGCAACTGCTAAAGATAATGGGCCTGTATCATTTATAGTACATGGGCATCCTCTGTTTTTAGTTAGCGCATCTGAGTATACCATTGATTTAGCTGAAGAAAACAATCTATCTGTAAAAATTTTACCAGGTATAAGCTCCTTCGACACATTAATGTGTGATCTTAAAATTGATTATGGCTATGCTTTACAGTTTTTTGATAGTACGACATTAATAAATCACAATTGGAGTTTGAATACTGAAGTACCACTTCTAATATTTCAATTAAGCACCACCAACAATAAAGAAATCATGCTAGGAGAAATTAATGGTTCTGCATTAACTCCTTTGAAAGAACATTTAATTAAATTTTACCCTGAAGAACATGAAGCTTATATCATACATTCTGCAACACAAATTTTAGAAATATCAGACATAAGGAAAATCAAGATTCAAGATATTACTAGCAAAGAAATTTTACTAAACAATAGACCTACTCTCTATATTCCACCAATAGATAAAGGGTTATAAAATGCTTTTTAATAATTTTTATAGTGATAATGATTTAAAAATTTACTCCAAAACACTTTTTTCCAGAGGTTGGGTCATTTTGCCTAATTTCTTATCTAGCAATCTAGTTGCCAATTTAATTGAAGAAGCTAGATTAATTAAAAAAGGCTTAGAATTGGGTATTCAATCAAACTCTATAACAGATGAAGAAGGTAATTTTTTAGTGATTAATTCACTATTTTCGAATAGTGAGTTTCTTTTTGATTTATCTAGAGATAAAGAAATAATGAATATCTCTGAGAGATTATTAAGTAAATCTGTAATTCCTATACATTGTGAATATTTCTGTAAACCTAAATTAGGTGCATATCCTACCCCTCCACATCAAGATCAAATTTTTTATCAAAGCCATTTTGATGATGAAATGGCTATAACATATTGGTGTCCATTAACTGATATTAATTTAGGCGATGGCGCACTAGAATATGCAAAAACAGATAACTTAATGGAGTTATTACCTCATATAGAATCTAATGCACGTGATTTTGGAATGGAGCTTAAAGATTCTTCAGAATATACTTTTGAACCAGTAATTTTAAGAAAAGGAGACTGCATAGTACATCATGCTTATGCTATTCACCGTAGTGGACAAAAGACTACTCTCCCAGCTCGGGAAGCCTTTGCATTTAACTATCGCTCATCTAGCTTTAGAGAAAATATGAAGGGGAAATGAAATGCCTGAAATCTTATGGGCATTTGATTGCCTAGAATCAAAAGAAATGGGGGCCTACCCACCCAGTAAAATTAAACTTGCATATGCAAATAGATTACAAAAAAAAGAAGATGATTTACCACGTGCAGTTGACCTTGGTAGAGAAGTTCATCCTTATGATTGTATTCCTATAGCAATCATAGCTAATTATGGTTTTAGTGTCCGCTGCCCTGGAAATGTTATTTTAGAGAGAAATGAAACGCCTTTAAAAGAAAGAATATTTTATGAAAGAAAATCTTCTTTTGGAAAAGCTTGTATTCAAGGAGATGAGTGGCCAAATAGTAATTCAGGTCTTATAGCTAGTTGGATATCCGGTTCTGAATACGTAAAAATCCAAACAGGTATTATAGTTTTTTTTCCTTTAGACTATTATCTTTATCAAGGACCAATTCCAAATGCATGTCTTACAAATAATCAGTTTGAAGTAATGGCAGGTATTGAACACGGCAATCAAACCCGACAAACTTACATAGACAATGATTTATACAATTATGCACATCTTAATATTATAGTTAGGCTCCCACCTCTTAATACAAAAATTACCATAGAAAAAGGTGAAGAAATTGCATGGTTTTTTCCTGTATTAAAAAGTACAAAATTAACGCTTAACAAACTAGATATAACAAAAATAAAAAAGGACTTTTAATTTGTTTAAAAAATTCAGTTCTAATTCTGCATGGACCCTCAAGGCATTTAGAATTATTTGGTCCTCTCAATCTATTGCTATGATAGGCATTGCTATTCACAATATAGCACTTCCTATCATAGCAATTCACTTATTACATGCGTCTGCAATAGAGGTCAGTTTAATATCCACTGCACGCTACTTACCTAATTTGCTATTTAGTATCAGTATAGGATCTTTTGTTGACCGCTCAGATAGAAAATTTATAGCAATATATGCTGAATTAACTAGATTCATTTTAGTTTTATCAATACCCATTTTATATACCTTTTATTTCATAAACATTCCATTTCTTATATTAATAGCTTTTTTAATTGGAATCGCTAGGATATTTTTTGAATTATCTCTTTCTTCATTATTTCCAATAGTCATTCCTCCCGATAAACGCCTTTCCGCCAACGCAAATCTACAGGTCATTTCATCTTTAGGTGAAATTAGTGGTCCAGGAGTAGCAGGCTTTATTATTAATATTATAGGTGCAACATCCTCATTATTAATTAATGCAGCAACTTTTTTCTTATCAGCTATATTTATAGCCAAGTTACCTATAGAAGCTAAAGATAGGAAAAGTAATATTTCCAACCAAAAAGAATCTTTTTTTGATGGCTTTCATGAACTTTTATCAAGACCTGTTTTAATGGGTATAATACTCGTTGGTGCGATATCAAATTTTGCATTTATGGCTGTACAATCTGTCTATTTCATAATAACTCTAAAATTATTTGGATTTAATACCTTAATTGCTTCCTCTTTATTAATTTTTAGTGGCATTGGATCATTAGTTGGAAATATTTCAGCTAGGTGGCTTCATAACTTTTTTAGTGTAAAGTTTCTAATGCTTTTCTCAATTATACTTATGATAATTGGGTCTACAATTATGTTATTTGCAAGAGGCCCTATTTGGATAACATCTACATTAATTTCAATTGGATATTTTCTATGGGGACTTTGTCTTGGTTTATTTAATATATATTCAGCGACTTATCGCCAAAAAATAGTACCACCCGAAGTCATGGGTAAGTTAGTAGGAGCTGCTAGAACATTAATTTATGGAGTAATGCCATTAGGTGCATTATCAGGAGGATTAATAGTAGATTTTTTTGGATCAAGATATGTATTTTTATTTAATTGCTTAATTAACTTAATTTCATTAGTAATTTTATACTTTAGTTTACGAAAAGTAGATAAAATCTTACTTTAAAGGAATTTTCATATACTCTATATTTTTACTTCATCTATTTTTAATCTAAAAAATAATTATATAAAACATATACTCTGCTTTTTGCAGAGTTTTTTAATACAGAAAAAGTTCTACTATTTAAAAACTTACGTCCGAAGACTTTTATATAGAAAATAAGCGAGTATTTATTTTTAATGGGCACGCATGGATTAGCTTGGTAAGCAATGCTAATCCAGAGTAAAAGTCCCATCCACTCTAACTAGCGGTATCTTACGGCGCAAGCCTATAACACGTAGATGTAAACAAAGCGACTCTATTATTCAAGCCGTCTGTTATCAAGACTTCATAATGCGCAAATTTTTTACTACTGCCAACCTTGGTTGCCGTTGCAAATAACACCTTGTCTTTCGTGCCGCTCATATAGCGAATATCCGCCTGTAAGCCAGTATATGGCGCATCACCTGCATTACAAGCCATCGCAAAAGCAATATCGGCTAAAGAAAATATGACACCGCCATGCACGCCGCCCAACGCATTCATGTGTTCGTCTTTTACATTAAGCTTGCAACGCGCTTCATCAAAACTGCGATGCAGCACTTGAACACCCAACAGCTCTGCGAATTGATCAACCGCAGTAGTTTCCATTTTTTGCACAAACGTCTCCCTACTCGTGCGAGTATTCCTTAAGTATTAAACCTATATGTATTGAAATCGGCTTATGAATAGCCTTTAAACGCTATCTTGTTTAATCTGATAGTTTGAAGAATTAAAGTCCTTATAGGTCAGGCGTTCATCTGACTCTGAGCTTAAAGGCTGAACCTCCTGCATTGAGTTTAAGCAGCGCTGTGCAAGTTCAATGTATTCTTGCGTGCCTCTGGTTTTCCATTTTTTTTCTTGTTCTGACAAATCACGTGCAACCTTGGCAGGACTTCCCATTGCCAGTACATTTGCCGGAATAATATCTTTAGTTTTGACCAGACTATTTGCGCCAATAATGGTGTTTTCACCAATTTCGGCATAGTCCAAAATTACGCTGTTCATGCCAACCAAAACATTTTTTCCAATGCGGCAACCATGCAAAATTGCCCCATGCCCAATGTGCCCCATTTCTTCAACTAAAGTCACGCTTTGCGGAAAACCATGTACGGTGCAGCTATCTTGTATATTGGCATTTTGCTTAATATGAATACGACCAAAATCGGCACGCAATGAAGCAAATGGCCCAACATATACACCCGCTTCAATAATCACATCACCAATTAAAACAGCGGTTGGATGTACAAAAGCTTCTGGGCTAACGACGGGAATAACACCGTCAATACTATAACAAGGCATGATTTAACCTCTCATTTGTCGCCACCAAACCTCCGAAACGACGCCAATAATGTGCTGTGGCATTTGGCATTGGTCCTTCTGCTGTTGCGGCAACAGACAAGAAGTATTCATCGGCAGGTTCAAATACTTTTTTATAAATGTTCATTGATAACGTTCGTGCACTAATCGCAGGCCAGTCAGTTGGCAACAACTCAAGCGGTAATGCTGGGTCTTTCAATAAAATCCGTCGATAATAATGAATCAGCAAAGTTCGAATTTGAAAGGCCTGAACAGGTTCGAGTTGTTCGTTTTCCTGCATCAGCAACACGCCAATTTCTCTAAAAATATCGAGAAACTGTAGGTATCTTTGCCGTAATTCATCGATTGGCCAGTTGGTTCTGAGCATACGACCAATGGTATCGACCGAATTATTAAAGAGCTGCAAAGTTTCGGCTTTAAACACCACCACTTGCTCACTCATATTTAAATCAACCAACAAGCGTTGCAGTTCAATACGGTTACAACCCGGATAAGCCATTAAGTTTGTCGAAATATTGGCAAACCCTAACCATTCGAGTTCTTTCTTTAGCAACGCTTTATTTTCAGTGTCGAGGCTAGACATTAGAATAAGATCCCAATAATGGTCCCACTCTTTCATCTGATCGTTATAAATGCGTTGCTCGGCTTGCAAATAGGTCGAACGGCTCGAATCGGTAATTCGATAAAAACTGGTTCTGCCGATTTTGTCTGAACATAACCAATCATTTTTAACTAAACGAAAAACAGAGGTTCTTACAGCGCGGTCATTAAAACCAAACAGCTCTAATAACTGAATCAGGCTTGCAAGACTAATGTTTCCACCCCGATGAAGTACTGAATCTCCAAAAATTGTCGAAATAAGCGAAGTTCCACTTAAGGTTTCATTCTTTACAACAGAATCAATTATTTGCTGTATTTTTGCACTCATACTCATGTCTTGGCGTTTAGTTTCAGGGTATAGATTCTATACCCTGAATGATCTTGATGTTAAGCAATCTGACGCATATCGATTACCCGCTTTGCCTTACCTTCCGAACGAGGTAAGGTCGCCTCTGTAACAACTTCTACAGTAACGCTAATCCCAATCATGGTTTTAATGCGTTTCATCAACTCCTGAGCAAGTTGATTGGCCTGTATAGTACAGTTATGACACATCTCTGTACGAATATGCAAAGTATCCATATGGCCTTTTTTAGTCACCAAAATTTCATAATTTGGAACTAAATGCGGAACTTGCAAAATTTGCTCTTCAATCTGAGTCGGGAAAACGTTCACGCCGCGAATAATCAGCATGTCGTCGCTACGGCCCACAATTTTATGCATTTTACGCATCGCCAGATTTTCACCCGGTAGTAAGCGGGTCAAATCACGGGTACGGTAACGAATAATCGGTAAGCCTTCTTTGGTAATGGTGGTAAAGACTAGCTCGCCAAGTTCGCCATCTTTACAGACTTCACCTGTTTCAGGGTTAATAATTTCTGGGTAGAAATGATCTTCCCAAATGGTTAATCCTTCGCCCTCACCTAAGCACTGCATGGCAACGCCCGGCCCCATCACCTCAGACAAACCATAAATATCGAGTGCTTTAATATTAAGGCGTTCTTCGATTTCACGGCGCAGTTCATTGGTCCACGGCTCGGCACCAAAAATACCGACTTTTAAAGACGTATTACGTGCAGTACCAAATTGTTGCTCGAGCTTTTCAATAATGCTCACGCAATACGATGGCGTAACCATAATTGCAGTAGGCTTAAAGTCTTGAATAAGCTGAACTTGCTTTTCAGTTTGCCCGCCAGACATTGGAATAACCGTCGCACCTAAACGCTCGGCACCATAATGTGCACCTAAACCACCTGTAAATAGTCCATAGCCATAAGCAACCTGAACCATATCTTTCGCGGTTAAACCTGCCATGCGTAAGCAACGCGCAACTATATCCGACCAAGTATTAATATCTTTTTGGGTATAACCCACGACTGTTGGTTTCCCCGTTGTGCCTGATGATGCATGTAAACGCACAATTTGCTCTTGCGGTACGGCAAACATCCCAAACGGATAGTTATCTCTTAAATCCTGTTTGGTGGTAAATGGAAACTTTGCCAAATCGTCTAAAGTCACGAAGTCATCAGGATGTACACCTGCTTCATCGAACTTTTTCTTATAGACCGGACTATTTTCATATACAAAAGTCAGGGTTTGTTTTAACCGTTTAGTTTGCAGCTCTCTAAGCTCTGCAAGTGTTAATTGCTCAACATTATCCGTTGTAAGGCTGTCCATCGCCTATCTCCTCATTATGTAATTTTTAAAACCGTCTAAATTAATTTAAGTTTTCCAAAATCAGTGCAACGCCTTGTCCAACACCTACACACATCGTGCAAAGTGCATAGCGTCCACCGCGTTTTTTTAGCTCACGTGTTACTGTAATTACTAAGCGAGTACCACTCATACCGAGCGGATGTCCGAGCGCAATCGCACCGCCATTTGGGTTAACGCGCTCATCGTCATCTTTTAAACCAAGTTCACGCATACAAGCCAATGATTGGGCTGCGAATGCTTCATTTAGTTCAATCACATCCATATGATCTAGCGTTAAACCTGTTTGCTTTAAAATCTTCTGCACAGCCGGAACAGGACCTATACCCATATATTTGGGTTCAACACCTGCACTTGCAATGCCAATTACGCGTGCTAAAGGTTTTAAACCATGTGTATTTGCAAATTCACGGTTGGTAATTAACACACACGCGGCACCGTCATTTACACCAGAGGCATTTCCGGCAGTCACCGAGCCGCCTTCTTTTTTAAATGGCGCTTTTAGTTTTGCGAGTGCTTCAAGTGTCGTTTCACGCGGATGTTCATCGCGATTAACAACGTTCACATTTTTCTTACGGTCTACAATCTCGACTGGCAAAATCTCGTCGTTAAAGAAACCGTTTTGCTGTGCAGCAGCCGTTTTTTGTTGGCTACGCAATGCAAACGCATCTTGGTCTTCACGACTAATCTGATATTTTTCAGCTACATTTTCGGCAGTTTCAGGCATGCTGTCGGTGCCGTATTGTGCTTTAAGTTGCTTATTGACAAAGCGCCAGCCAATGGTGGTGTCATAAATTTCAGGGGTACGGCTAAACGCTTCAGTCGGTTTAGCTTGTACAAATGGCGCACGGCTCATTGACTCAACACCACCTGCCAAAACGAATTGTGCTTCGCCTGCTTTAATTGAGCGTGCAGCAAGTCCCACCGCATCTAAACCTGACGCACACAAGCGATTGACCGTCATCGCTGGTACAGTATCAGGTAAGCCTGCCAAGAGTGTTGCCATACGTGCAACGTTACGGTTGTCTTCACCTGCTTGGTTAGCACATCCTAAAAACACTTCGTCTACCGTACTCCACGGCAAGTTCGGGTGTTTATCTTTTAAATATTTGATGGGCAATGCAGCTAAATCATCTGCACGTACTGCACTTAAGGCACCTGCATATCGTCCAATTGGGGTACGAATAAAATCGCAAATTAAAACGTCTTCCATGTTGACTCCTGATTATGCAAATTCGGTCATATCACGTGAATATTGAGTAGCAATGTTTTGAGTTTTCGCTACATATTGTTTGAGGTAGATACTCGCGCGATATTTTTCCTCTCCATACAGTGCATATAAGTTATTTAAAGTTTGGAGCACATAAGCGCCGCCCAATTGTGTCAACCACTGGTAAGGACCCTTAGGATAATTCACTCCATATTTCATGGCATTATCAATATCTTCCAGACTCGCAACACCATGTAAACTTACTTCGCAGGCTTCATTAATGAGTAAAGCGATGGTGCGCAAGGTTAACAGTGCAGGATGGTCTTTAATCCACATCACGCTCATACCAAACTGCGCAAAATAAGCCTCAACTTTAGCCAGATCACTTGCTTCACAAAGCTCGTTATGACTGAGTACTAAAGCCTCTGCTTGCTCAAAATCATGGTGCCAATCCATTAAAACCACTTTACGGCTTAAGTAATGAATATTGGCCGACTCACCTTGGCTTAAACGTAAGTCGATATCATCAATTTGAAGAATATTGTCGTCACTCACAGATCCGCTTTTTAAACTCAAACGCGTTAAAAATGCAGGTAGCTGAGACCAAGCACCTTTTAGCTGAATATGAGCATCGACTGGTTTGGCAGTCACAGCTTGAGGCTGGAATGTCTCGTACTGATTTTTTTCGTTATAACTATAAAAGCCTAGTTTTGACTTACGGCCCCAAGCACCTGCATCGACCAATTCTTTTTGAATTAAGCTTGGGCGGTAGCGCGGCTCGTAAAAAAACTCTTGGTAAACGCTTTGAGTCACTGAAAAGTTAACATCTTGTCCAATGAGGTCGGTAAGTTCACATGGCCCCATCGCAAAACCGCCACATTGCTTTAATGCATAGTCTAGCTGGTCATAGCTGGTAACTTGCTCTTGCAGTGCTCTAAAGCCTTCTGCATAAAACGGACGAGCAATTCGGTTAACAATAAAACCAGGAGTCGACTTAGTGAGTACTGGAATTTTTTTCCAATTCAACATCAAGTTTTTTAAAGCCAAACATAAGCTGTTTGGGGTTTTTAAGCCTTGTACAATTTCAACCAGTTTCATGACTGGTGCAGGGTTGAAGAAGTGTAATCCTACCACGCGCTCAGGGTGAGCAATGCCCGCCGAAATTGCAGTCACTGAAATTGAAGATGTATTACTTGCAAAAATGGTTTGCACACTACAAATTTCAGCGAGTTGTTTAAATAAAGACTGTTTAACTTCTTTTTTCTCAACGACTGCTTCAATCACCAAGTCGGCATCACGTAGTGCTTCAATTTGATTGACTACAGTTAAGCGCGCTAAGGCTTCATCAGCTTGCTGTTGGGTAAGCTTGCTCTTTTCAACCAACTTTTTAAATGTCTGCCCTAAACCTTGAACGGCTTGTTGCGCTTTTTGAGCGTCCAGATCATATAAAATAGTCGAGTGCCCATTAACAATGGCTAACTGGGCAATGCCGATGCCCATGGTGCCAGAACCAATGACGGCAATTCGGGCACGAGATAAGTCTAAATCTGTCATGCTTAGCGCCCTTTAAAATTTGGTTCGCGTTTATTCATAAAGGCTTGTACCCCTTCACGATAATCTTCCGAACGACCCGCAATACGTTGTAAGTCACGCTCTAACAGCACTTGCTCATCAAAGGTGTTATTGCTTGATTGATGAATGGCTTTTTTAATAAGTGATAGACCAAAAGTAGGCTGTTTCGCTAAACGCTCTGCAAGTTCAGTGACCTTTGTTTTAAGCTCAGCATCTTCAACCACATCCCAAATCATGCCCCATTCTTTTGCGGTTTCTGCTGGGAGCTTGTCACCTAACAAAGCCAATCCCATCGCACGCGCATGGCCTACAGCACGTGGTAAAAACCATGTACCCGCCGAGTCTGGAACTAAACCTAAGCGACAAAATGCTTGTACGAAGTTTGCGGATTTAGCTGCAATCACCAAGTCACACGCCAGTGCAATATTTGCCCCTGCACCTGCTGCCACGCCATTTACGGCGCAAATCACAGGCTTTGGCATATTTACAATCGTTTTAATCAGCGGGTTATAGTAAGTTTCAATGGAATATCCTAAATCTGGAGCTTCAGCATTTGGGTCAACTACACGGTCACCTAAATCTTGCCCTGCACAGAAGCCGCGGCCTTCGCCACTAATCACCACACAGCGAACATCTGGATTTTTAGTCCACAGGTTTAAAACCTCAGCCACTTCACGGTGCATATCAACGTTAAAGCTATTCAGTGCTTTTGGGCGGTTAAATGTCAGGTAGCCAACACCATTTTTTTCTTCAGCAATAATATTTTGATAGTCCATCACTCACCTCTAAACACTGGCTTTCTTTTCTCAAAGAAAGCATTAATCCCTTCGTTTCGATCTTTTGTAGCCGCCAGCCAGACAAAGTTTTGACGTTCAAACTTGAGCCCCTGACTTAACGTTGTTTCATGAATACTTTTAATTGATTGTTTAATTACGCGAATCGCTAAAGGCGCTTGTTTGGCGATTTTGGCTGCAAGTTGAACCGCATATTCGACGGTTAATTCGGTCGGCACCTCTTGGCTGCAAATGCCATGTTGCTCTGCCTGTTTTGCCGAAATCATCTCACCTGTCATGGCCCAGCGCATAGTGAGTTGTTGCCCAACCAAGCGTGCTAAACGCTGTGTTCCGCCTGCACCCGGTAACATCCCAAGGCCAATTTCAGGTAGTGCAAAACGGGCATTTTCACCGCAAATCACCATATCTGAATGCAAAACCAACTCAAACCCAGCGCCTAAGGCATAGCCATTGACTGCACTAATCAGTGGCTTACTAAACGCATCAATTTTCTGCCAAAGCTTCGGGCGAATATCGAGTTGCAAAGACACGGCATCCATTGCAGCCAACTCACTAAGATCTGCTCCAGCCGCAAAACATTGAGCGTTACCCGTTAAAACCACTGCTTTGACTTGAGCATTATGTTCAGCTTCTTCGAGCAACTCGCATAAACACTGCAAGGTTGCATTGTTTAAAGCATTTCTTTTTTCCGGACGGTTTAGGGTTAATAACAAAACACCGTCAGCAGCTGTACTGGCTTTGATCAACTCTTGCATGACAGCCTCTATTCATCAAAACTCAAACGAACATTTGGGCCTTTTGGTAAGGTTTGACAGCTCAGCACATAGCCCTTTTCAACTTCGTCTTTTTCAAGACTATAGTTAAGGAACATATCGACTTCACCAGAAACAACTTTACAACGACAAGTCGCACATACCCCACCTTTACAGGCATACGGTAAGTCAGCACCCGCACGTAAAGCCGCATCAAGAATACTTTCATCGTCCTGAGCCACAGAAACAATCAGCTCACGGCCATCTAAAATGATGTTTACTTTTTCTTCTTTACGATTTGCATCAGCTTCAGCACTACGTTTACGAGCCTGCCCCGTATGGAAACGTTCGGTGTGGATTTTTTCTTTTGCAATACCATAGTTTGGCAAAGCGCTTTCTACAGCATTCATCATTTCGTCTGGACCACAGGCAAACACATGGTCAAAACTCGTTTCAAGTACATCAAAATCAAAAAGCTGTTTAAGCTTTTCTTCATCAATACGGCCATTCATCAGTTCGCTGTCATTGAACTCACGAGAAAAAATATTGATGAGTTGAAAACGTTCTTTAAACTGATCTTTCAAATCCATAATTTGCTCGGCAAACATGGTTTGTTTCCATGAACGATTGCCATAGAGCAAGGTAAATTTAGCTTCTGGTTGTTCAAACAACACTTGCTTAACAATTGATAAAATTGGAGTAATACCACTGCCCGCAGCAACGCCTAAATAGTTTTGTCCGCCGACCTTGGCTGCTTTTTGAAAAAACACACCTTGTGGTGGCATGACTTCAAGCACATCACCCACTTTTAAATGGTCATTGGCCCAGTTTGAAAATTGACCCTGATCAATTTTTTTAACCGCAATGCTGATATCTTCTTTACCCGCATAGCTACAAATTGAATAACAACGGCGGATTTCACCAGCTTCTGTTAAATGGCGAATAGTTAAGTGTTGCCCCGGTTGAAATTGAAATTGTTCTTGTTGTTCAGGTACAACGTCAAATGCAATACAAATTGCCTGATCGGTTTGCGGCGTAATACTTTTTACTTTTAATGGTACAAATTGGCTCATAGCTGATTTCCTTATCTAAAGACTTAAATACATTTGAAGTAATCAAAAGGCTCAAGACAGTCCTGACATTTATAAAGTGCTTTACAGGCGGTAGAACTAAACTCGGTTAACAGTCGGGTATGTCGGCTTTTACAACGTGGGCACTCGACACCATCTTTTAAATGAACGTGAGTCCCACATTGATGCGCCAACCCTTCAGGTGGTGCAATGCCATAAACTTGCAGTTTCTTTTTACCCGCTTCAGACATCCAGTCCGTGGTCCATGCTTCTGACAAATCGACCATCACTTTGACCGGTGTCAAAGCTTCTGCGGTAAATGCCTCAACAATTTGTGCTTTCAACATATCTGTTGCTGGGCAACCGCTATATGTCGGAGTTAGACGAACAATAATTTCTTGTTGATCGTTAATCTCTACACCGCGAATCATGCCTAAATCGACAACCGATAAAACCGGAATTTCAGGATCACTGACCGTTTGTAGAACATCCCAACATTGGTCGATGCAATGACGAATCATTTGCATGGCTCACCTCCTTGTCTTACCAGGTCATTCCCGGATAAGTTCTTTGAATACTTTGCATTTCAGCCAACAAATAACCCAAATGCTCGGTATGCAATCCTTGTTTCGCACCACGGCGATAAGCACCGTTCACAGCAACATTTAATTCAAAACGCTTAAGCTCATCTGCAATGGTTTGGTTCCATTGTTCTTTTTCATTTGAAAAATCTGGAATCACGCCTTGTGCAACTAGTGCTTTTTCGTCTGCACTCAGTTCAAATAATTCAGCGGTAAAGCGCCATAAATTATTTAAACCGTCTTGCACACGTTGATGCGCTTCATCTGTGCTTAAACTTAAACGCTCCATCCAGCTTGTCGAAAAGCGGATGTGATACTTCACTTCTTTTAAAGATTTAACGGCAAGCGCGCTTAATTCAGGAAGTGAACTCTGCGTTAAAGCAGTAAATAAATGAAGATGATAATGATCCATCAACCACTGGCGTACGATCGTTTGTGCAAAGTCACCATTGGGTTGTTCGCACAACAAGAGGTTTAAAAACTCACGTTCTGTACGGAAATACGCAAGCTGGTCTTCATCACGTTGAGCTTCATCATATTGACCAGCCAAAGTCAGAAAGTTTCTTGCCTGACCCAACAAGTCCAAACCGATATTTGCTAAGGTAATATCAATTTCTAGCTCAGGTGCATGCCCACACCATTCAGCCAAACGCTGCGATAAAACCAATTGGCTGTCGCCAATATGTAATAAGAATTTAGATAAAACTGAATGATTCATTTGCCATTCCCCTTACATGTGCTCAATGCCGTCTGGGATATGGTAAAAAGTCGGATGACGATAAACCTTGTCTAAAGAAGGATCGAAAAATTCAGCTTTTTCATCTGGTTGTGAAGATTTAATCAGTTCAGAACGAACCACCCAAATGCTAATTCCTTCGTTACGGCGCGTATAAACATCACGAGCATGTTGCAGTGCAATTTCATCATCGGGTGCTCTTAAGCTGCCTACGTGACGGTGGCTTAAACCTTGTTTACTACGTACAAATACTTCGTAGAGCGACCAGTTGTTTTTATCTTCCATTTTGATTTCCTCAAATTTTTCCATAAATCTTGTTAAGCCACTTTGTTCGCTTCAAACTGCTGTTTTTTCGCGTAGACCACTGCTGCATCACGAACCCATTTGCCGTTTTCCCATGCTTTACGGCGTGCTTCGATACGCTCGTGATTACATGGTCCACGTCCGGCAATCACTTCATTAAATTCGTGCCAGTCAATCTCGCCAAACTCATAGTGGCCTGTTTCTTCATTGAACTTTAAATCTGGGTCCGGTACTTCCAAGCCAAGTTGCAAAACTTGTGGTACGGTGTTATCGACAAACTTTTGACGTAATTCATCGTTACTAAAGCGTTTGATTTTCCACGCCATGCTTTGTGCGCTGTTTGGAGAATGCTCGTCACTTGGACCAAACATCATCAGTGCTGGCCACCAATAGCGATTTACCGCATCTTGTGCCATCTGTTTTTGTTCTGGCGTACCGTTTGCCAAAGCCATCATGGCTTCAAAACCTTGGCGTTGGTGGAAACTTTCTTCTTTACAAATACGTACCATTGCACGTGCATATGGCCCATATGAAGTACGGCAAAGCGCAACTTGGTTCACAATAGCTGCCCCATCGACAAGCCAGCCAATTGCAGCAACATCTGCCCAAGTCAAAGTTGGATAGTTAAAAATTGATGAGTATTTCATTTTCCCATCAATTAATTTTTCCATCATGTCATCACGGTCAGCACCTAAGGTTTCTGCTGCGCTATACAAATACAAACCATGACCCGCTTCATCTTGTACTTTCGCAAGCAAAACTGCTTTACGTTTTAAAGTTGGCGCACGAGTAATCCAGTTTCCTTCAGGCAACATACCGACAATTTCAGAATGGCCATGTTGCCCGATTTGACGAATCAATGTTTTGCGATAGGCATCGGGCATTTGATCCTTAGCCTCAATCGTAATTTCATTGGCAATATTTTGTTCAAATTTCTGGTAATTGTTTTCCATTCTTTCATTCCCTGTAGGCATCACCCTTAAATCTATTTTTCGATACACTAAAAACAAAGTCAATCACTTTTTTAGTATCAAATTAAATCCCAATAACAAATGAGGATTAAATAATTGAAATTAATAAATATTAATTAAAAACAAAAAATCTTTTTACGTTTACAAATCAAAATAAAGTTGACTTTTAGACAAATTAATCTGAAATTATGAATCATATTTTTGCAATTTTTATAATTGATGTATCAAATAAAAAAGGAGTTTGGTCATGCTTGAACAAGCACACCTAGAAGGAACCTCAACTGACACAGATTTTCAGCAGTCTGAGCATCAACTGCCTCATCTTGCTTCTTCTGTCTATGGAACATGGCATTCGACGAGTGAAGAACTACGTCCTGTTTATCACGCCATTACAGGTGAATCGATTTATGCCGTAAGTAGTCACGGCATTGATATGAAACGTGTTGTTCAATATGCCAAACAAAATGGTTCAGAACTGGCTAACTGGACGTTTCACCAACGTGCAAATGCGTTAAAACAAATTGCCCAATATTTACTTGAACGTAAGGAAGAGTTTTACAAACTTGCTTATGCAACAGGTGCAACTCGTAAAGATGCATGGATTGATATTGAAGGCGGTATCCAGACATTATTTGCTTATTCAAGTCTGGTTCGCCGTGAACTCAATGACGAAAAAATTATTACCGAAGACAGCTGGATTCAATTATCTAAAAATGGAACTTTCGGCGCTAAACATATTTTAAGCCCTAAAGCAGGTGTTGCCGTTCACATTAATGCTTTTAACTTCCCAATTTGGGGAATGCTTGAAAAGATTGCACCGACTCTACTTGCAGGTGTGCCATGTATTGTTAAGCCTGCAACCGATGGCTCCCAATTAACTCAAGCGGTTGTAAAAGCCATTGAAGAAGCGCATGTATTACCAAAAGGCGCACTACAACTCATTTGCGGTCAGACGTATGACCTGTTAGAGCACCTAGGCCCACAAGACTGCGTTACCTTTACAGGTTCTGCTTACACAGGCCAAAAACTGCGTAATCACCCTCACCTCAATAAATATTCGATTCCATTTAATATGGAAGCCGACTCGGTAAACAGTGCAATTTTGAGCCCTGAGGCAAATGAAGAAACTGTCGATTTATTTGTGCGTGAAGTCTTCCGCGAGATGACCACAAAAGCAGGTCAAAAATGTACTGCGATTCGTCGTGCATTTGTTCCTGAAAATTTGTTAGCGACTGTGCAAGAGAAGCTAACTGCCAAACTTGTTAAAGTTGTGGTGGGTGATCCTCAAAAAGAAGAAACCACCATGGGTGCTTTAGCGAGCATTAAGCAAAAACATGACGTTGCAGAAAAAGTTGCCGAACTCAGCAAAGACGCAAAAATTGTTTTTGGTGGCAACGATAGCTTTACATTTAATGCAGATCATCCTGAAAAAGGTGCTTTTTTCGCTCCAACTTTATTGGTGTGCGAACAGCCTTTACAAGCGACACATGTGCATACCACGGAAGCTTTCGGTCCGGTATGTACACTCATGCCATATCAAAACATTGAAGAACTAGCTGACCTTGTTTCACGTGGTGAAGGTAGCCTAGTGGCTTCTGTCGTTAAAAATAATGATGAGAATATTGAACAAATTATTCAAAAAATTGCGCCTTGGCATGGCCGTGTGCATGTACTTGATGCAGAGTCAGCAAAAGAAAGTACAGGTCATGGTTCACCACTTCCACATTTAGTACACGGCGGCCCTGGCCGTGCCGGTGGCGGTGAAGAGTTAGGGGGTATTCGTGCAGTTAAACACTACATGCAACGCACTGCAATTCAAGGCTCTCCAAACAGCCTGACGCAAATTACCCACTCGTGGACTGCTGGCTCAAAAGTTAACGAAGACCGTGTACATCCATTTAAAAAGTCTTTTGATGAGTTAGTGATTGGTGAACGTTTATTAACAGCGCGCCGTACAGTAACAGAAGCAGATATTGTCAATTTCGCGTGTTTAAGTGGTGACTACTTCTATGCGCATACCGACAAAATCGCCGCGGCCGAGTCTTTCTTTGGTGAACGCGTTGCACACGGTTACTTCATTGTGTCTGCTGCAGCAGGTCTATTTGTAGATGCAGCACAAGGCCCTGTGATTGCCAATTATGGTATGGACAACTTACGTTTTGTTGAACCGGTTAAAATTGGTGACTCAATCCAAGTTGAACTCACCTGTAAACAAAAAACACCTAAACCACAAAAAGACCCATCTCAACCTGCGCATGGCGTTGTGGTATGGGATATTAAAGTCAAAAACCAACGTGGTGAACTTGTCGCAACCTACGACATTTTAACCTTAGTTGCTCGCGAGACTTAATGGTTAAAATGAGATGGGGTCACCTCGTCCCCATCTCATTTTTTTAACACTCAATGGCGTTAACAGCGAGGCCACCTTTTGAGGTCTCTTTATATTTCTCAGACATATCTTTGCCCGTCTCCTTCATAGTCTGAATCACTTTATCTAGTGTGACAAAGTGTTCATCGTCATCATGAAGTGCCATTTGGGCTGCGTTAATGGCTTTTACAGCCGCAATTGCATTTCGTTCAATACAAGGCACCTGAACCAAACCACCAATCGGGTCACACGTTAAACCCAAATTATGTTCAAGCCCAATTTCAGCCGCATGTTCCACCTGTTCAGGCGATGCTCCTAAAATCTCGGCTAAACCTGCCGAAGCCATCGCACATGCTGAGCCGACTTCACCCTGACACCCTACTTCTGCACCAGAAATAGAAGCATTGAGTTTACATAAAATGCCGACGGCTGCCGCACTTAGAAAAAAGCGAACTACTTTGTCTTCGGAAAAGTCTTTAGAAAAAGTTACGTAGTAATATAAAACTGCCGGAATAATCCCTGCGGCCCCATTTGTAGGTGCCGTCACTACTCGCCCGCCAGCGGCATTTTCTTCATTTACCGCTAAGGCAAATAAATTGACCCATTCCATCGCATGAAAAGTCGTCACAATCAGGTTTGAGTTTTTCTTATTTAATAACTTATCATGAATTTTTTTAGCCCGACGTTTTACGTTTAATCCGCCCGGTAATATGCCTTCATTAATTAATCCGTTGTGAATACATTGCTGCATCACTTTCCAGATTTCCATAATCTTGCTGCGAATCTCAGCTTCACTACGCCAGCTTTTTTCATTTTCAAGCATTAACTCGCTCACTGATAAATGATGATTCTTACATAAGCTTAAAAGTTCAGCCGCACTGTGAAATGGATATGGAACCTTAATGTCGTTTGTTTCAGTTTGAGTTGTTGCTAATTGCCTTTGACTGACAATAAAACCGCCACCAACCGAATAGTAAGTTTCTGCATATAAAATTTCTTGAGCCTCGTTGTACGCAATCAACTCCATTGCATTGGGGTGATAAGGCAAAGATTCATCTAAAAAAAGCACATCATACTTATAGTCAAAAGAAATAGTCTTTTGCTGATTAAGCTGGATGGCTTTATTTTCTAGAACATCTTCAATCAAGCTGATACTTAATTGGGTATCAATATGTTCAGGATCAAAGCCCATTAAACCTAACAGAACAGCCTTGTCTGTCGCATGACCGACACCGGTTGCCGACAGCGAACCGTATAACTTCACCTGAACTCTAGCTGTTGCTTGTAAATCGCTTTGCTTCAATAAATCATCCACAAAACTGTATGCCGCTCGCATGGGTCCAACTGTATGGGAGCTAGATGGGCCGATGCCAATTTTAAAAAGATCAAATACACTGATAAACACTGGGTCCTACCTTAGATTCATTATTATTCATATGTTCGTCATTATTGTGTCCTTGCGGATAGTTCTAAAATTAACATTAAGCTAAGTACAAATCACGAATAACTCTTCAGCAGTAGCACAAAAAGACAACGGTTGAGCAATTACTATAAATAACTTTGTTCACCGCCATAACTTTTGTAGTTTTTATTAGTAAATATAAATGTATTAGCGCCCCCTTCCTTAAAAACAAGTACAGGAAGTTGTACAAATAAAAAACTACAAATATTAGCCATTAGTCGCACCTCCCTATTTTTATTCATTTTTGCTGGTAAAGTGCTCTACATGGTTTGATACAACCTACTTAACTCAGATGCATAATTCACCTGTTCTTGCATCTGATGTTTTTCTGCCTCTAGTCCGCTAGAGGCTTTTTTTTGAGTAGGTGAAATAAAATAATAAAAGCCCGTCTTCTGACAGGCTTTCTTGTTCGGTCTTAAATCAATTTTTAATTAAAAAATTAACCACAGTTCGCGTTGGTAATTTTTTTAGTCGATGGATCAATAGTAACAGTGACACGGTTTGTACGATAATCCATTGTCATTGGCTGACCTGGAGCGACTCTACGTACAATTTCTGACTTGGTTTTTTGTTTGATTTGGTCATCAGTTAAGCCAGACTGACCCACTAATTTTTGAGCTTCTTCTGCTACACAGTTTGCTTGATTATCACGGAATAATTTCCATTCTTCGACGACTTGGCCATTTGGTAAGTGACAATACCCAACCTGACCATTTGCTTCATTTCTAATTTCTAATTTCCCACCTTGTTCAACACAATATTGACTAGCTGGGTTTGGTGAACCAATTTTTGGTGAAGTTAAATCTTTACGTTGTACAGATGAACAAGCCGTTAACGAAACAAGCGCTAAACCAAGAAAGATAATTTTTTTCATAAATTTTTGCTTCTTAATAAAAAAACTAAAGATATCAAAAAAAATCATGTTTCATGCCACTTGATTACAATAAAAAACTCACTTAGGAGTTCTATTCGCCATTTCTTTAATTGATTGGAATTTAAGATTTTTCTTTCTAAAAATAATTATCAAAATATTACGATCATGGCCTTTCCAAAATTCGTGCTCCAGATCCCTCTTGCCCTAAAACATCTTCTGGATTTCTTAAGGGACATTGCTCTAACGATAAGCAACCGCAACCTATACACCAGTCCATTTCATCCCGTAACCTCGTTAATTTTTGAATACGATCATCCAGATCTTTTCGCCAATGGCTTGATAACTCTTTCCACTGTTTAGCTGTTAATTTGCTCCCCATAGGATATGCGCTAAGAGCCTCTTTAATCTCATTTAAAGGAATTCCTACTCTTTGAGCAACTTTAATAATCGCAATATATCTTAAAACGATTAAGGGAAAACGGCGCTGATTACCATTAGTTCTTATACTTTTTATCAGCCCCTTCGTCTCATAAAAATGTAGGGTCGAGACAGGAACTCCACTCCTTTTTGCAACTTCACCCACAGTCAAAACTCGACTAGAGTCAGCTTTTTTATTTTCACTTATCATGATTAACCTCAACTTTACTCGAGGTTTATAAGAGAGCATCTTTGTTTTGTCAAACAAATAAACAGAACACTTAAACCTTCATAAGGCATTTGCGAATGCTTATAAGTCTTATCTAATCTTTTCTTTAAATCTTAAAAGATAAATTTAATGTGATTATTAATTCATTTAAGTCTATAAAATACCTTGCCGACAGTTAAAGTTAAGGAATTAACTTTGTAGGGTACATGGGCACCCGCAAACCCAAAACATGTTGTAAACGAAAGGCATTGGTGCTCCTAATGGATAGACCTTAGCTTGTTCGATCTTATAAGTTTTTTTACGTGACTCAATGTGAAGTATATTGTCAAAGCGAGCAACTACAATTCCCTTTTTATATAATTTTTTCCGTTCATTCTTTGCATCAAATTTATATACCAAAAAGTAAACTTTTTCTCCTACGCTGATCTCTGAATGATTAACCATAATGTAACCATTACAATACTTACATTGCCAATCTTTCATATCTCAAATAATCACACACTTAAATTTAAAAACTCACCGAATTTTATAGTATAGATTTATTAAAACTACAAATCTAAAGAAATATTTTAATTGAAAAAATAAGGTTTATTTGTGACACACATCACAATAAAAACATAAAAAATTTCAAATTATATCTAGAAACATCAATCACTTACCTAACTGATTTTCAATTTTATTATTTTAAAAAATATTAAATTTATCTATATTTTATATTTTTAAATATTATATTAGTTAGTAAATTTAAATTCGACCCTGTAAATTATTTTTAATATTTAATAATAAAATTATTTCATTATATTCAACTTAAAATCAAATAAAGTAATAAATAGTTTTAGATATTAAATCAATTTCATGTTTAATTGAAAATAATTCAGTTCACATTATACAAAATAAAAATATATAATTATTAGAATTGCAATTTAATTTTTTATTATGTCAACTCAACGTTTAAAATTAGAACTCCCATTTGGACATGATCAATTATTACTTCATTCTTGCTGTGCTCCTTGTTCAGGAGAAGTTATGGAAGCATTAATTGATTCTGGAATTAAATTTTCAATATTTTTTTATAATCCTAATATTCATCCGATAAAAGAATATCTCATCCGTAAGGAAGAAAATATTCGTTTCGCAGAAAAGCATAATATTCCTTTTATCGATGCAGATTATGACACGGATAATTGGTTTGCTCGAGCTAAAGGTATGGAAAATGAACCAGAACGCGGCATTCGTTGTACCATGTGTTTCGATATGCGTTTCGAGCGAACTGCCCTTTATGCACATGAACACGGCTTTAGTCTCATCAGTAGTTCGTTAGGGATTTCTCGTTGGAAAAATATGGCTCAAATTAATGATTGCGGAATTCGGGCAGCATCCAATTATCCAGATATTCAATATTGGGATTATAACTGGCGAAAAAATGGTGGCTCTAGTCGAATGATTGAAATCAGTAAGCGAGAGGAATTCTACCAACAGGAATATTGTGGCTGTGTATATTCTTTACGTGATACCAATCGTTGGCGTATGAGTAATGGTCGAGACCGAATTAAACTAGGTGTTAAATTTTATAGTAATGCCATGGAAGAAGATTAAATCTTATTCTCCTTAAAAAATTAATTCATTCTAAGCTGTATTTATTCCTAATAAAAAAAGGCCACATCTGGAGAATGTGGCCAAAAGGTGTACTGTACTGAGCTTTGATATTATTAGAATAATGAAGTTAGCTTAAAATAAGATTAATAAATCTTTTAAATTTAAATTTTTTAAAATTTCATCAAAATATTAAAATCGAATAAATATTTTGCCCTTCTCATTTAAAATAAAATCACTCTAAAATCCAGATATAATTTTGAAAAGTTTATCTATTTTACTTTTTGATACTGATGGCTAGTCTCTTAATATTTTCCACCATTTCCTCAGGTTGATGTGCAGCATAGCCCAACAGAACTGCTGCTTTTTTCGACTCAAGTTGACAATATCTTGATAGAGGTTGAATCTCTAAGTTCAATGCCGAGCAATAAGAAATAAACTCCTGCTCAGTCCATGATGCTTTTAACCAACATATAAGATGAATGCCTGAATCTGTTGGCTGAACGTCGAGTACATCTGAGAGGTGTTCATTAATAGCATTAATCAATACTTGTTGACGCTCATAGCATGCCTTTCGAACTTTACGTACATGTCGAGCATAGTGACCTTGTTGAATGAATAGAGCCAAAGCAACCTGCTCTAAATATGAACTTCGCACGTCAGTATAGTATTTAGCTGCACTAAAGGTTTCAATTAATGCTTCAGGTACAACCATGAACCCTAAACGAAACTCAGGAAACATCATCTTGGTAAAAGTGCCAGAATAAATGACTCTCTGCTGCTGATCTAAACCTTGTAGTGCTTGAATTGGGTGAATGCCATAGCGAAACTCGCTATTATAATCATCTTCAAAAATCCATTTTTCTTGTTTGTTTGCCCAATCTAATAAAGCAAAACGGCGAGCTAAACTTAAAGTTCCCCCTAAAGGAAACTGATGTGAAGGTGCTGTATAGACCAGTTTGCTTTTGAAATAATGATCTGTAATTTCAGAAATTTGCATTCCCTCCTCATCACTTTCGATCAAATTTATCTGAGCACCAAAACTTCGAAAAATCTTAAAAGCTGCATCATATCCCGGCTCATCCAAACACACTTCATCATTTGCTTGAAGCAAGGCATAGGCTGTTAAATGAATAGCCTGCTGCGTTCCGTTTACGATAATAATTTGCTCTTCGTTGCAGTTCAGGCCTCGAGTGGAGCGAACATATTCAGAAATTGCCTGACGCAAAGGTAGATAGCCACGTGGGTCGTAAAATTGACCAAGCTGATAATACGACTGCCGCCAAGCTTGCGTTAATAACTTGCCCCACAGTTGATGAGGAAATAAATCAATACAGCCTACCCCTACATGAAACATCTTTTTCTTTTTACTTAACCATGACTGCTTTCGCCATGAATCTAATAAAGCTTCAATATTCGGATTAATATTTAAGGAACGATGAGTATTTTTAGACGCTTTTTTTGAATTTTTTTGAACATGTATTAACTGATCTGGCACAACCTCAGCAACATACGTACCCGAACTTGGTTTAGTAAATAAATATCCCTCATCGAGTAATCGTTCAAGAGCTGCCAATACAGAATTTCTTGAAATTGACATCATCTCTGCCAAAGCACGACTTGAGGGTAATTTTGTTCCGGCAGTCAGCCTTCCATCTAAAATTGCATCACGCAAAGCCGTATATAATCCATCTTTAATCTGGCCTTTTGGCAAAATTAAATGTGGAAAAGATGCAGAAATTGGAGCGGCCATATCAAAACTGGTACTGTGAAAAATATCAAAAGTGTACCTTATAAAAATACCACTATCAAAACTACACTCTAGTTGTCGATTTTTTATTACTTTAAAACAGAGTGTAATTATTATGCAAAATCAAGGTCTTCAAATCGTTCCTGTTCAGCAGCAAGATTATTTACAATGGGAAAAATATTGGCTTGCCTACCAAAATTTTTATCAGGTGAATTTACCCCTTCATGTCACAAAAGTAACATGGGAACGTTTCTTCGATGAGAATGAACCTATGTACTGTGCCGTTGCTAAACAAGGTGAGCAGGTTTTAGGAATTGTGCACTATGTTATTCATCGTTCAACATGGGCAAAAAATAATTACTGTTATCTAGAAGACCTCTATGTTTCACCTGAAGTTCGTGGACAACACATTGGTAAGCAACTCATTGAATATGTGCAGAAGCAAGCTATCGAACACAACTGTGACCGTTTATATTGGCATACTCAAGAAACCAATCTAACAGCCCAAAAGCTTTATGACTGGATTGCACAAAAACCAGGAATTATTGAATATCGTATGCCTTTGAACTAAAAAAGTGAAAACACCAAAAGCTGGAGTGCTTTTGGTGTTTAAATTTTAGTATGAATAAGCTTTATCACTTTGTCATTAATGGTTGAGCATTGATTAAACGCTGCAAAACGCTTGAGCTCTTGCTCCAATTCAAAAAAGAAGAGCTCCATATTTTTTATTGTTTTTTCTAGATGCAGGCTAATCACTTCTAACTCTTTTATAGAGCGATGTGCTTTACAATCTACTCGGCCTACTAACTCATCTTGATATAGAATCGGCAAGCAAAAATAACCATATACTCGTTTAGCCGCTGGCACATAGCATTCAATGCGGTAATCAAATTCAAATAAGGAAGTAAGACGGTCACGATGAATAAGAGAATTATCAAAAGGCGACAGTATTTTTAAACCGAAATCAGTACTAACCTTTTGTTCTATTGCAGCAACATCAACATATAAAGTTTGACCATTCTCAAGTTTAATTGCTGATACAACACCTGCGTCAATTTGCTCCTTCAGAACGACACGCATAGTTTCTTTTAAATCATTTTTCTTTAGATGAACTAATTGTTTCCATGTAAATGCACCATGTGCTCGAAGCGTATTATTAAATAAATACTGCGCATATTCATAAAGCGTAGGCATACTTAAATCAATATTTTCAGGCAAGCAGCGCTCGGTCAAATCAAAGACCTTTTCCATTCCGTTACGTTCACAGATCATCAGGTCACCCTGCATATATAACTGCTCAAAAGCACGGCGGCCTGGTCCGGTATTCCACCAGTTTCCCAAACTCTTTTTATTATTCTTATCAATATCACGGAGACGAATTTTTCCTTCAGCACGAACACGGGCCAAAATTTCATTCATAAGGTGTTGATCACCTCTATTGAAATAACGGCTTTCTCCGTTCCTGACAGACATCATGGCAGGCAATGCATAGCGATAATCTTTCATAGGAAGATACGATGCGGCATGATACCAATATTCAAAAATCTGCCGCGCGCCAACCAAACTATTGAGATGACTTAGCTCATAATCAGGCACTCGGCTCCACAATATATGGTGATGAGCTCGCTCTACAACCGATATGGTATCAATCTGCACATATCCTAAATGCTCAATAGCCTGTAAAGTTCCATCCATGCCTTTTGCAAATCGACTGGTTTTTCCTAAGCCTTGATTAAATAAAGTGAGCTGTTTCAAAGAAGAATTCATTAAGCTTCAGCTTCCAGTAAATGCTTTTACTATTGCAATAATTGCTAGAACATAAGACACCAATGGTAAAATTAAAAACCATAAAATTGCACGCTTGTCTGAAGAAAATAAAACTTTAGTAGCTACGTAACTACTCCAACAAGAGTAGATACTGAAAAATAATATAATAAAACTAGATACAAGCTCATCGCTAAAGAAAGTATTTAAATAATTATCATAGATAAAAGTCTGAGTAATTGTAACCAAGACTACAGGTAAAGCAACGATAAACCATTGCATGACATTGACTTGGCGAACTAAGGTAGAATCAGGTTTCTGCACCCCACACCATTTTAAACGTAGTTCATACCACCAACCATAAAAAAACCAAACGACAAATGAAGCAACTGCACCAATTCCTGTTACTGCAAACCAGTAATTCAACCAATTATCTAAAATAAAAGAATATGATGAATAATTTGGTGTATTTGATGCGAGAGCCGTAAGAATCCGGATATCAATTCGGTCCATTACAAAGAAAACTGCCACTAAATAAGTCGCAAAATGGATATACTTCATATCCAGTTTCATAAAATTCAGAAAAACTCTTTAGGTTTAAAATATAATTTTGCGATTTGTTTCGGGCTAATCACTGAATCGATTTTAATGTCCAGTATTTTAGGTTCTGTAAACATATTTTTCTCTTTTTTAACTTATATCATTCGAACTTTCAGCAATAAGTTTTTCTGCCATTTCTTGAGTTTTTCTTAAGCCTGGCATACGAAATTCGGTATGCCCATAATCTTGGATAGATTTCCAACGTCCACCCCAAGTCAAACCAACCGATTCGGCGACTTGCCCATATAACCGATAGCCTTGCATTGCCCATGGATCTCGCTCAGAAATAACCACTTTTCCATTTCGCTTAAATGCTACATCAGCAGCTAAACCAAATTGGTGATAGCTTTGATAACCCCTCGCTCTAGTCGTGTTAGGATTGCCCGCCAACATGTTCTGACGTGCTGGGCTACGATAGCCTTCCAATAGAACCAACTCATAACCATACTGTTCTTTCATGATTTTAAAGACCATGAGTAAACGCTGTTTATAGCGTGGGTTCATTTTGTCCCATTTACGATCAACTAAATTTGTGTCCAGAATAGCTCGACCATCGAAACTGGCGTTATCAATCGGTGAAGAATTAATAGCTCCACTATTTTGAGATGAATATTGCTGTTCTAACTGCGTCGCCTCAACAATTGCGGCTTCAATTAGGCTTTCATCTACTTCTGGCGGTGGTGATAATATTTCACCATTTAAAAGTGCATAAATTTGAGGATCTGTTTTTTTCAGATATTCAGCTTCAATTCGGGTTGAACTAATAGGACGAGTAAAAGCAAAAACTAATATACTGGCAAACAAGAAAAAGCCTGCAATTACAATCCACCATTGTTGTAAATGCCAATGAGATTGTAATTTTTCAGGAGCAGCTGCCTGATTCATGGTTTGAGCAAATTGTTTAACCTGATTAAGCTGTTTACGCCCTTGGGGCAGTAATGACAAAACAAAATCTTTGCTTCTACTCCTGAGTTCATAAGACATTAAAAACGCTAAACCAATTGCCAAACATGTAAAGCAAAAGAAAATGAGAAAGGTCATCATCAGTTCATTAATTCACGGCAAAAGGACTTCGTGTAATTTTAATATCTACCGATGCTTTAGGTGGCTCAACTTCAGGTTCTGGTTCAGCTGGAGCTTTACTCTCAACTATAGGTTTAGCCGGTACCACTTGCTGCTGCGGCTTACTTATAGGTTTTTGCTGAGCTGGTTGTGTTTTGGGCTGAGCCGTTTTAGCTGCACCTGTCTGAAGTTTAGGTGCAACATGAACTTTCTTTTCACCTGTGAGCTGCTCATCAAATGGTGAAACTCGTTGTTCATTGGTAGCAACAGCTTTATGCGGAACAGGTTTAAAAATATTACTTAACTCATTATCTTTTGGCTGTTCAAAGCCATCACGACTCATTGAATCTGTTTCGTCGTCTTGACTTACAGCGACCTGATTTTGTTCATCAGAAGAATCTACAGCATCTTGATTTAAAATTTGCTCTTCCGTTGATTTACTCTCAATTGCTGCTGATTCTGGCGAACTCGGTTGAGACAAGAACAGGAATAGCGAGATGCTGACAAACACCCCTGCAATCACACCAATCACAATATAAAGTACTGGTGATTTCGGCTTTTTTTTATTCGATTGTAGAACTCGAATAGAAGTTGGTTTTTCCTGAGCCATTTCGTTCCATCATCAAGGTAAATAAATTGTAATATGTGCTTGCTCTTGAGGAGCAGAAATCACATTTTGATAGTTAGATAATGCTTTATCATTTTGATTGTTCAGCATAAATCTTAAGCCTGCAAAGGTAAGTAATGCAAAAATCAATAAAAAGATCAAAATCCAAAAGAAAGGTACTTCGCGATGAATAATATTTCGTATTTGATCGGGAATTGCCGAGAACGGCGAAAACGCAACTTTTTTCCCTTTTAAATAGTCAATTTCATCACCCACTCTTGATACTAGGTGGTTGAGACTTTCAATAGATTCAATTCGGTACTTACCCTGAAAACCGAGCAAAAGGCAGTAATGAAATACTTCTAAAGCAGCTAGACGTTCTTTTCCACGACTTCGCAATTGCTCCAATATTTCAAAGAAACGATACCCAGCTAACTGAGAACCAAACAAGCTCAATTGCAATGGGCTAATTAACCAAGCATTTTGCAAATTAAAATAGCTTGGGTCTTGTTGCGTTACGATAGTTTCATCAATCAAAGCACAAAATGCATATTTCGCATCATGAATATCATCAGCTGAAAATTGCAACTTTTTAGCTTGTTGCTCAAATTGATTGAGTAAATTTAAGATTTTTTCACGAAACTGCTGAGCATCTGCTGGCACGTACTGATTTCGAATCAAAAAAACCAAATAAAAGCCATCATGTAGTAAATCAATAAGATTAATTGCCTGTAGCTTTGCCTGAGACTGGCTATTATTGTTCCCACCCGTTCCAATTTGCCCATCGTCAAATAAAGAAGGAGCACCAGTGGATTGTGACATTTTTCTCTCCTTTACCCTTAAGCGTTCATAACCGCAATCAGTTCAATACTGATATCTTGGAAGCCAGCCGGAACATAAATACAAATCGTCTCTGAATCTAACATGCGCTGGTATAATTCATGATGCGGTTCAACTTCAAAATAGCTCACACCAGAACGTACTGGGATCGCTGTTGGAACCTGAATCAAGTGATGCAATGGAATTGCAGGTAATGCTGCAACTACACGTTGCTCTACATCTAAAGTGCTACCAATCTTGAATCGTAAAGGTACAATCTGGATTAACTCATGTGTCTGCATTGCGCTACTTGATACTGCAATATAAAGTCTAGTGTCTCGAGTAATCTTATCGGTCTCAAGACTTCCCACCCAATATGAAGGGCGGATTTCTTTAAGTGCAATACTGATGTAACGACTCGAAATAATCGTATCGAGTAAATCACGTAGAATCGTGTCTAACTGCGAAAAACTTTCTTGTAAATTATGGTGTTTATAGGCAGGCAACTGGTCGACATCATACGCCGTCGAGAAGGTTAATAAAGAACCTGCTAAACGTAACAATTCGAAGAACAAACGTTCTGGATGGATTTGTGGATATTGCACAAAATGATTCAGGCCAGCATGAGCTGTGTTTAAGGCATTTACTAACCAGAATGAAACGATATCACCTGAACGGAATTCAATTAACTTCTGTTCATTTTCTCGGTTATTGGTTTGAATCGTCTTAATTTTTGCCTTAATCACATTCAGTGTTCTTTTTAAGTTTGAAATGAGTGATTCTGAGGCATCCACGTGCAAAATTGGCGGAATAAACTTTCGATCAATTTCAAAAGCGCCAGAGCTTTGACGCTTAATCTTTCCAATCGGCAGATATAAGAAACCATCTAAATTATGGTCTGGATTACTATGTACATCTAATAATTTAAAAACAGCACGTCGGCGTAGTAAACTAATATCTGCTTCAGTAGCATTAGTAAATAAATCATGCGTTTCAACAAGGTGAGATTGATATCTACCCTTTTGCGCTTGATTTTGATCAATTAGATTTTGCTTATTTGCTTGTAAAAGCGGCAATGCTAAATAGATTAGCATCTCACCACGTAAATTAAGATCGTCTAATAAAATTGGTTCAGGCAATAGATCATATGCCGGTGCCTGATAAATTTCACCGTCTTGCCAGATCATCTCTACAGACTCAAGAGCAAGAATATGTGTGCTCAATTGAGCTTCATCGAAACTTAACTTTTGAACACCATACGAAAAAGGCACAACTGCGCGAACCGTATGATTTAGGCGTTGTTCATGATACGTATCTTGAATCTGGAAATGTTGAGGTCTTAAAAATAAACCTTCGCCCCACAGGACTTTTTCAGCTTTAAACATATGTCTTTACCAATCTTTATTCATATTCATTTTTAGGCTGCACACCTAACATTTCCTGAACCATTTGTAATGGATGCTCATCTTTGATGACTTGCGCTAACCATTCATGTAATGGCATTTGACTCCATTTAATCGTTTTTTGAAGCATATAGCTCACAGGGCTATGAGGTTCATTTGCTTGGAAGTAATCTGCGATTTCTTGCAATACTTTCATTGCTTGCTCACGGTTAGCCAAGTGCGTTTGTGCTTGAGGCTGAAAAGCTGGCTGATCTGAAACAACTTGTACAGGCACCTGATTTTCCATAGATGAACTCGTGATAACAGTAGCTTGTTCTTGGATTGGCGCAAGCCCAGTACCAAAAGCTTCTGCTTTATAAATCTTACGTAATGTGCTGTGAATGGTCTCAAATGCCGAATCAATAGCAGCAAAACTCGGTGAATCTAATCCCATTAAATGGTCAAGAGTCTGTTTTAAAACATCCCACTCAGTTAACACTGAACTAAAATCTTGATAATTAGAATATTGAAAAGTTTTAGAAGTATTAAAAATGGCTTGGTCGAATTGTTCTAGTTCAGATGGTCCCGACTGGCTGTCATACTCTTCAGTTTGTTTACGGCGAATATTTTCGTGATATAGAAAATTATCGTAATCAAGCAAATTATAATAAGGAGCTGTATTGGTTAAAGAAACTTTCTTTAACAACATCGGAAGTTGATTAATTAAACCTTGTAATAAACCAATCCGTTGATCTAAGTCATCATCTTCAATAACAGGGTGAATTTCTTGCCAATATTGATTCAGCATGGCATGGCTTAAAGTTAAACCTTTAGCCATACCTTCAAAACCATAAAGATGAGTCCAAGCCTCTAAGAGCCAAGTTAATAGACGGATATCTTTTGTTTTATCTTTTAGCAAAACACTTGTGTTCTTTGCTACAAAGTCCCAATCGGCTTGTTTGCGCTCAGCAACCCAATCACCTTGATCTAGTAATAGATCATCTTGTGTCTTGGCTTTTTTTATTTCATGAAATTCATTAGAAAACGAAAAGTCATCACCACAAGGTAAACTATCACTAATGGGTTCGAGTAGTTCAGAAATATCAATATTCATCTAATTTTAGCTCTATTCAATTTTAAACTTCTGACTTCAATTTTTTACTAGTCCTTTTTTTAGCAGCTTTTACAACTGGGTCTAGTACATATTGAATTTCGTCATCTTTAGCATCAATCATGATAATTTTAGGTAGTTTTTGCTCTGCTAAAGCCACCAAAATTTCTGTTGCTAATGCAGGTAACACCGTAGAATTTAAAATATTATCAACGTTACGCGCACCACTATCGACTTCTGTGCATCGGCTTAAGAGTAGCTCTACCAAATCATCAGAATACTGGACTTGTGTTCCGTATTGTTTCTCAATTCTTGCTGTTATTTTGCCTAACTTATGCTTAATGATTCGCACAAGTAGATCATCATGCAGTGGGAAATAAGGTACAACTCTCATTCGGCCTAAAAATGCAGGCTTGAATTGTTTATATAAACTTGGTTTTAAGTGGTCGATCAACTCTTCAGCTGTAGGCCATTCTTCTACAGGTCTATTTAAGCAAGCCTGCATAATGGCACTTGAACCAGCATTTGAAGTCAACAAAATAGTCGTGTTTTTAAAGTCAATTACTCGACCTTCACCATCTTCTAAAGTACCTTTATCGAATACTTGATAGAACAGTTCCTGAACATCGCTATGAGCTTTTTCAATTTCATCAAGTAACACAACACTATATGGGTTACGTCGAACAGCTTCTGTTAAAACTCCGCCTTGGCCATATCCGACATATCCTGGAGGTGCACCTTTTAGCGAAGATACAGTATGAGCTTCTTGATATTCAGACATATTAATTGTGATTAAATGCTGCTCACCACCATATAACTCATTTGCCAAAGTTAATGCAGTTTCAGTTTTACCTACACCACTTGGTCCGACCAAAAGAAATACACCTTGTGGCTTATTAGGATCTTCAAGTTTTGCTTTTGAAGTTTTAATGCCTTGAACTAATTGTGTGAGTGCATAATCTTGCCCCATTACACGCTCGCCCAATTTATCTTCAAGCGTTAATATCTGTTTAATTTCATCATTAACCATTTTTCCAACAGGAATACCTGTCCAATCAGAAATAATTTCATTAATGATTTGAGAGTTTACTCTTTCAAATACTAATGGTTGCTGGCCTTGAATATCGGCAAGATCTTTACGCAGTAGATTAATCTGATCGAAAGCTTCAGACTCATTAGCATGATTCTGTGCTTCTAACTCTTGAATTTTATGAACAAGTTCTAATTCTTTTTGCCACTGCTCTTCGGTTTCTTGGGTCTCTTCTTGTAAAGATTCTAAATTAGCTTTTAAAGTTTCCAATCGTTCATGATGAATTGGAATTTGACGATGCTCATTTTCTAAAATTTGCTGCTCAAGCTTTAAGTTATGCTCTTGGGCCTTTAACTGATCAAGCTTTACAGGTTGTGCATTTTGAGTCAAAGCAACACGTGCTGCAGCCGTATCAAGCACACTAATTGCTTTATCCGGAAGTTGGCGACCACTAATATATCGATGTGAAGAATGAACCGCAGTAACGATCGCCTCATCATCAATTTGCAATTTAAAATGCTGCTGCATGACTGGAATCATCGCCCGCAACATATCTACTGCAACTTCTTCGGTTGGCTCTTCTACTTTTACTACCTGAAAACGTCGGCTCAATGCAGCATCTTTTTCAAAATATTGTTTATATTCTGCCCAAGTTGTCGCAGCAATCGTACGCAACTCACCACGTGCAAGTGCTGGTTTTAAAAGATTTGCAGCATCATTTTGCCCTGCTTGTCCACCTGCACCAATTAAAGTATGCGCTTCATCAATAAATAAAATAATAGGATGAGTAGAAGCTTGAACTTCTTGGATAACCTGTTTTAAACGATTTTCAAACTCGCCTTTAACACTTGCACCTGCCTGCAACAACCCTATATCCAGCACATGTAAATGGACATTTTTTAGGGCGTTTGGTACTAAACCTTGAGCAATTTTTAAAGCCAAACCTTCCACTACAGCTGTTTTACCAACACCTGGCTCTCCGGTTAAGATCGGATTATTTTGGCGTCTACGCATTAAAATATCGAGCATTAAGCGAATTTCATATTCACGACCAATAACTGGATCTATACCGCCTTTTTTCGCTTTGTCCGTGAGATTAATCGTATATTGATCAAGTGCAGGTGTTTTAGCTACTTTGGTATTTGCTACAGTTGTGTCTGTAGGTTCAGCTTGATCAGAAGATGTCTTTGTTTCATCTTGTTGTTCAACACTCTTCTCACAAATTTCAAGAAACTTATGTTTCATTGAGTCAATTGGTAAAAGGTCAAATAAACTCGAAGCTCGAGTCGCAATTTGATATAAATCAGGCGCAGTTAATAATGCAACTAATAAATGACCACTACGAATAACGGGATTTTGTTCAGCCGAAGCTAATAACCAAGCTTGTTCAAACAAACGAACAATAGATTTAGCAAAAATAGGAGTTCGGGTATTACCTTTTGGTAATTGAGAAATTGTTTCTTTTAAATCATCAGCTAAAGCTTCAGATGAAATTTTATATTTCTTTAATAAAATTTTTAAATCATTCTCTAAAGATTGATTAAGTAATTCTAAAAATAAATGCTCAATTTCAATTTCGTAATTTTGTTGAATAACACAAGCATTAGCCGATTTTTCTAAAGCAGTTCGTGCAACTGTAGAAAGTTTTGTAATTAAAATTTTTAAATTACTCATCATTACTCTCAATATTTTTAAATAATTTAATGCTTAAAATCATAATGCCTGTATATTAACAAAATTCAGCTTTATCAGACAAACTACTCATCATTTCAAGCGTTAATATGTTCTAGTAGATATTTATATAAATATCTCGACCCTTATCCTTGATTAACTAAACTCTGTTTTGGCAATAATTTACAGCCACATGATAATGAATCATTTACGCGTGCTGCTGATTTTCCCATAACAAGCATATTCGGATCCCCCGATACAATCGTCGATACCGTTAGATGAGCGGGGCAAGTAGCCTTATCTCCTACACAGGCAATTGCAATTCCATCAATTAAAAATGTACTGTTTCCTGAAATAACTTGCCCACCACCAGTTGTTGGGCATCCAATCGTAATGTAAGGACTAGCCATATTCTTCTCCTGATATTTATAGAACAGTAAATTCAATCCGACGATTTTTCTGTCTTCCTTCTGGAGAAGCATTATCCGCAACTGGCTTAGAGGAACCTAAACCTTCTGTAAATAAATTTTCGGCAGAAATATTTTTACTAATCAGATAGTTTTTAACTGCCAGCGCCCGATCTTGACTAAGTTTTAAGTTTTTTGTTGCATCACCAGAGCTATCAGTATGACCGATAATTTTGACTTTTTTTCCACCTACTTTGTTTAAAGCAACAGCCATCTCATCTAGAATTTTCTGACCCGCATCTGTTAAAACTGCACTACCAGATTTAAACTCAATAATTCGATTCTTAAGTGCATCATCAATGATTTTCTGCTCAGCTTTATTGACTGATAACTGTGAATATAGTTGATACGGCGGCTGAACCAATCCTTGAAAAGATTGAATTGTGGGTTGGATGTCTGCTGGATTGAGCATTTTCCCACTCAATTCAAACCGAGTACCGTTTACACTTAATTTACCTTGCGAAACTTTTTTAAGATCAGGGGTAATCACTCGAGTCACGGAATCACTCCATCCGTTTGGAGCAGCTACGGGTCTCACTTGTATTTTATCTACAACCTGATCGGCACCATAAACTGACTGCATTTTTAATAAGATAGCTTGTTTACTTGCTTCGTTAGGGACCACACCTTCTACGACAATCGGCTGAGCTAAAGCATAATTAGCTATTGCATAGATAAAACAGCCTTTTATGAGCTGCGAAAGTTTATTTTGATATCGTTGATTCATTGTTATTCACCCAAAAAAGTCTGTCTAAATAGTTTTAAACCTTGATTTAAACTTAATTGGCGTTGGCATAATGATTGTTCTAGCGTAGCTAAACCAGCATTCTGCTCCAAATAAGTATCAATCCATTGTGCTTCTATTAAAGAAACCCAGTGTTTACTATCCATATTCTGAGTAAAAATATCGCTCAAGGCTAAAATATCAGCCCCTTGAAAACCGAAGAATAATACAGGCTGCTCTCGATGTAACAAACCTATCAGCACTTCAGTATTATGTTCTTTTAAAAAGCGACAAATAATACTGACCCAAAATGCTGCTATTTCATAACTGTAAGCGGGATTATTAATAGGCAAAATTAAAACTTTATTTAATCGACTCGTTCCATTTTGTAAAATTGGCTGTAGCAATAATCCCAGCCCAATCATACTTTGAGCTAACTCATAAATACTTAGCTTCATTAACTGAGCAAATGAGTGCATCGTATGATTTTCATAGAAACCTACACATTCACGTTCAGTTAAAACCTGAATTTGATTTTGTAAGTGACTTAATTTTCCAAGTAACAGATCGGAATCTTTAATTCCTTTTAAAGCACGATTGTTTTGAAATAAATCAACGAGTACATGTTTATAGCTATAAGGTGCATACAACAAATTATCATACGGTAAATCAATTTCTAACAAATGGCTCAGTACCATTGGAAAAGATCGACCTGAACTATCTTCACTTGCGAGTAGATTTGCCGCTAAAAACATATTTTCTTTCGGATTCGCAATAAAGAAATCCAGTGAAGGTAACGTGTTATAAGCTTCTTTAAAGCTGCCTGATTGCATTGCGTATTCCAATGCTTCAGTAATCCACTGATCAAGCAACTGTATTAAGGCATTCTGTCCTTTTGTTTTTAAAAAGTCGCCTCGTGCAGGACTTTTGCCGTAATACAAAGGAGTTGTTTTTAATGTTTGCATTATTGCTCCTCCTTTCGCATAGAGGTTATTTTCCATGTCATGGTTTAACTCCCGCAGAAGGCTGAGCAAGTGCTGAAACAGGATTTTCAGTTCTTGCCGGAGCAGCTTGAGCTGGCGCTTGCTGAGCAGAGACCACACGAGCTGCTTTGTCGGCAGTGACTTTATCAACCAGTTGCATACCTGCATAACCACGGCTTGAACCGATACTGCCTGAATTACTGCTAATTAGACGGAAATTCATTTTCACAAATAATGATGGATCAGTTTTACTACGCCAAAGCATTTCAAATCCGCCATTTTGTTCCTTACGTTGAGCGCTATCAATTAAACGGTTAATACCGTACTCACCTGGCTCATCAAAAATTGTATGTGTTTGGCCTTGTAAATCTACAGCGGTAATACGAGCACCTGGAATACTGCCTTGGTTTGGCCAAATGAAGTTAACCCACTGCTGAACACCGTTTTCATAAGTCATACGCTGACCATCAATATCAACGGTATATGAAAGCAATTGTGGATTTGGAATTGGGTAGAACTGGAAGTTAGATTGGTTAGTCGCTGGAGCAGCTTGCGCTTGAGCATTCAACTCACCAGTTGCCATACCATTGGCTGGTGCCACATATCTTTGGAAATTCATAACGAATTGAGGATTTAAACTAATGCCTAAATCTTTCCAAGTTTTAGAAGTTAAGGTATAGCCACGACGAATCACAAATGGATCAAGACTTTCTTTTACAAAGCGAGAAATACTACCGTTCTCACCCAAGATTTGACCAATTTCACTACTTGTTGCCTGTAAAGAAGCTGATGAGTTAAATGGATATTTCTTAGCAAGATTTGCGGTAAATGGTTGATAGGCTTGCATTACCCATAATTTATTAATTTCGTCTTGTGTCGGTGTAATTAAACTCTCAAAAGCCTGCGTAAGTGGGCTAACTACTAATTTTTGCAGTAACCGCTGATCAATTTCATTGAAGCCAACCGCCATTTTTTCATCTACAATTTTTTGAGTTTGGTTAAATACTGACGTTTGCTCATTTAGGGTCTGTTTGACTAATGTCATTGCATTAGGTCCAATTTCGCCCGCATTCTTAAGCTCATTAAACTTACTACGAACGAGTGCTAAATTTGTCATATATTCATCAAGCAATGACTTACCTTGTTGATCATCACGTTTGCGAACCAATTGGTAGAACATTTGATATTCTTGAGAAATAGCACCTTGGGCATTGTTTGCCACTTGATTAGCAACTTGCTTGTCATCATGATTTAGAACTTTACGTTTAAACCATGCAATAAATCCTTTTTGTGGGGCTGCAAGCTCAGCTTGAACAACCGGATTATCCCAGTTTGTTTCGACTGCAACTCTTTCAATTAATGTTCTAATTGGAGAGTTTTGCGGTTCACCCAAAACATCAATATTTTTTACTTGCTGAGCAAATTGGCCAGCTTTAGCATAATGAATACCACTTAAGAATTTTCTCCATTCCGCAATGTACTCTTGCTTATAAAGCGCTGTGAGCTGCTTTCTAATTTGCTCTGGACTGCCTGAGAAAGTTAAATCATCAGATTGACGACTATTTAATACCCAGTCTTTACTGTCTGTCGGCTTATCTGCAGCTTCCTCAATTGCTTTTTCTACATAGTCATTCCAAGCCTTTTGGGTAAATACGCCAGGTAATGCATAACTACCCAATACAATATTTTTATTTGCCTCACCCACAATCTGACTTACAGTCAGTGCTGGGAAACGTACCGCAGCACGCATTTTTATTTCGTTATAAACACGATCACGCGCTGGCATCCCTCGAACAACAGAGAGCAGCACTTGACGAGTTTGATCAACAATTTGCGAATCTGCTTCTAAAACTGGGAATTGTTTATCATTTGCTAAGGTCATTGCATACGATAAGATCTGTTCAGCTTCTTGAATCATATCTGCACGCGGCATTTGGCCTTTATTTGCATCTAACCAAGAACGCCAGAAACGCGTAACCTGATCGCTTAGATGACTAGCATCCATATATTGCGGATTGCTCATCATTAAATAAGCTTTTAATGCATTATAAGCATCTTGAGGATTGGTATCAGAAGGTTCCAGATATTGTTGAGATTGAGCAGTTTGCTTGATCTCAACATTCGTATGGTTTGCTTTTAATGTTGCTTCATTATTTTTTACACGTTGCAAATATTGAGCAATATTTTGCTGTGTTGGTGTTAACACAATCTGCTTAACACCTTTTAAATATTCAGCTTTTAGCTTTTCACGGAGCTCATTGCCCTGATATAAACCAAAACTAAACTTAAGTGGTCTATTTTCATCAAACTCATCTAACTGCTGTAGACGTCTTTGAAGAATTAGCAAAGCTTCTAATTGGGTAGACAGTTGCTGACCAGAGGCTCTTTCTAATTGAACTACTTTATTTAAATCTGCTTGAACTTCACCAATTAATTGCTGGTTATTACGATAAGACCAAACCCATACACCTAAAATAATTGAAACACCCGCTAAAGCACCAATAAATGCAATGTAACGTTGACGTTTTCTACCCGTATTTACATGCTGCTTAACGAGATCTTTATCTTTTAAAATAACATCTGAAAATAGACCATTTAAGAAATAGCCATGGTTAGGAGTAATTTTTGAATGGTCTTTTAAATCATTTTGAGCAATTTGTGTCAGCTGGAATTCTTGTGCAATTTGTTCAGTCATTGGACTTTCAATTACACCTTCCTGCAAAGCACTGGTGAAGTAAAACCCACGGAAAACAGGTTGAAATTGATATGGGTTATCTTCAAAAAGTGTACCAATAAAGCTTTTTAAAGCTGGTTTTAATGTTTTAAATTCTAATGGGAAGGTCATTACACTTGGTGAGATATTTTGTGAATGACGGCGACTTAAATGAGTCGAACTCACCCCTTTTAGACCATCGTAAAGAATGGTGTAATGTTTTTCGAACAAATCTACCGCGTTATGAGAAGAGTTTTGCTCATATGGAAGCGTTGCTCCCCAAGCTTGGTTATATTCTTGAGCTTCATAAAATTCAAAAAACTCGGTAAAACCTGCAATCAAATCCATTTTTGAAAAGACTAAATAAACAGGTACTACCACTTCTAAACGTTCAGTTAGATCTTGAATACGAGCACGTAAATTTTTAGCAAGCTTTAATGAGTTTTCAGGACTTTGACTAATTAACTCAGCAATACTAACAATTAGAATCAAACCATTAACTGGTGCTTTAGAACGGTTCTTTTTTAAAATATTTAAGAAACCCAACCACTCAGAATGATCTTCGCTATAAACAGAATAACGGCCCGCTGTATCGAGCAAAATACCTTCTGTAGAGAAAAACCAGTCACAATTTCGAGTACCACTTAAGCCAGCTGATACCATTTTTTGATGCGTTTCTTCAAAAGGAAACTTTAAACCAGAGTTATAAATAGCTGAACTTTTACCTGCAGCTGGGTTACCAATAACCATATACCAAGGAAGCTCATATAATGCAGCATTGCCTTTTTTATCACCCAACTTAGATTTACGAATCAGTTGAATTGATTCTTTCATTTGTTGGCTAACTAGCTGAAGCTCTTCTTTATCTTTATTTTTGCCATATTCAGCTTGGTTATCTTTTTCGATCGCCTCAGCTAACTCTTCACCCTGAGCAGCATGCTTTCTTCGTTGAATAAGCCAATAGATACCATAAACAATAAGACCCAAAGCATAGGCAGTTGCTAAAGCCCAGAATATATGATGAGGAATTGAAGTATATGAAGACATCAATGCCACGAACAATGACAAGGCGATAATTGCTTTAGGATTCGTGATGTACTGCCACAAGTAGCCTAAAATTGTATGCATTCTATTCTCGTTCTAAGTCCAAAGTTTAAATTAGTTATTCAACACCATCGCATCATCTTCTGAGTTTTCAGTGATACTCTGCACAAACGTATGTGCTGACACCGTATTTTCTCCAAAGACAAAAGGAATGATATGTTCAGGGAAATGCATGCTCAGCATAAAGCCATAAATATCAGCTAAATTTTGGGTATGCCCTAATGAAGATTTCACATAAATATAGTGATGCGGTTCTACAGGCGTTTGAAGAAAGTGTTGCTGCAATTTCTTCGAAACTTTTATATCGGTCTGATCTGACAAAATCAGTACATAAGGCTCATCACCTTCATGCTGAGGTAAATCATTAAATTCAAAATTATTAAAAAGCTTCGCTGTATCTTGTTGACCTACTACCACTTTCAGTGCTTTAGTCGGTTCTAATTCTTGAATTTTTACTATAGGATCTGCGAGTAAACAGCTTGCTGCAAATTCAGCAGGAATATAATCTTTAATCATCCAAGATTTTTCATCAATTAGATCTTGATCAATTTCCGAATCGGCCACGACCAAAAAGAACATCTCATGCTCTCTTTTATGAATACCCTTTAATAAATGCATTAACTCTTGGTAAGCCAGTTGCTCTCCAAAAAAATGATATTCAATATGGATTTTTTGAGCAGGAATACCAATCTCAGTAAAAAACTCTAAAATTAATTCATTACTGTGGTCATCATTCCAGATATGTAACAAATCCTCCGAAAGAAGGATGTGTAGATTTAAGCGATTTAAGCGATAGACTTCTACAATCGGCATTTCAACATCGTCATATTCAGACTCGGGATCTACCCATGCTGGATGCATATGATATTCACGGGCTTGTTGCGACTCATAAAATAAAGTTGAACGCTTTAAATGCTCAGCTAGAAGATATAAATTTTCTATATTTTGTTCGAGTTGCTGTCTTATTAATGACATCATACGAACTTGTCGTGGCGATGAGTAATCACTCTCCTCATGATTATCTTCATCCAAATCTTTAATACGGTAAGATAAAAGAGGTAATCCGTAAGCATTCAACAGTTGATCATCCAGCTCTGGACTTTTAAAGCTTTGTAGCTGCTCAATAATGCTTTCATTCTCACCAAAAGCATGTAAAGCAAAACCAGAATAAATATTGAAATCTAGCTGTTCTAATGGTTGATCAGTTACCGCTGTTTGTTTTGAATTAACGTCATCTTTATCTTGATTTATAGCTTGCTCTTTCTTGTCTTTATAAGTCTTATAAGCGCTGTAAATTAACCATGGCGATAAGATCACCAAGGTAATAACTGCGGGTAGCATCAAGAAATAAAGGAAAAAATCTACTTTATCAGGGTTATATTGAACATCACGCCAGTAGAAAATAATAATTCCACTAACTATTGAAAAAATAGCAATGAACGAGAGTAATATTTTTTTAATCATATTGTCTCTCCAATAAGGCTATAGCAGGTTTCATGACTATGTACTTTTGGTTGTCGCGACATAAGAAAAGAACCCTGCCCTAATCTACTCTGATTCTTATGAGTGAGACAAATAGGTTGTATTTCTGATTCATCCAAGATAAGCCGCAAATCTATTGATAAAGTTGGACTACACCATGTTTCTACAAGTTTTTTGAGCTTTAAGCTTAACTCTTGATTTGGTAAGAAACTGAGATATTGCTGACGTTTTAATGGCCCAATTTGAATTTCAATTTTTCCATCAATTTGCTGAATGGTTTCCCCACAAAAAGTATTAACACCAAGTAGACTTGGCTGACTTCCACCTAAAGTTGTTAACTGATCACTCGCTAACTTAAAGGATTCTTGCACAAATTCTTTAATCGTAATTTCATGTTTAAAAATACACGACAGCATCGTTTTTAATGCATGAACTGTATTATTTTGCCCCTGCATTAATCCTGAAAATTCTGCAAAATATTCATCAAGATCAGCTTGTTGATGCTGTGAACGCACATAACCATTCAAAGCATGCAGAATATCTAAATAGTCATTTTTATGTTCTATCTCATATCTAATCGGTAGATTATAAGTAATACTAGAATCTACATATTGAGCAGTAAGCTTATGATTAAATAAGCTTAGAAACTCTTTAGTCTCAGCTCGTTGCTGACGTGGAGCTTGCTTAATCTTATTCGTATACGTATAAGGTAAAGCACCTTGTATGCCCGTAAGACCAACGATTAAATTCGTGATATAAATCCGCTCGTCCGTTAATTCTAAATTTTCAATCTCTGTAGCAGGAAAATTTAAATTAAAAGATGTCTCAAACTTAAAATGATCACTCCAAGATGAACTAACTGTACGACTTGAATCGTGCCTTAATAGCCGTGTTGCTTGGATAAACTCAAAAGACTTTGGCTTTGTAAAGAGCTCAGCTGTTACAGAAGAGTCTTGCCACCAACGTTCTGACTGCATTGGTATAACTCCTGCTGAGATGAATAATCCTTAACAACCAAATCAACAAAACTATTAATTTGAACCTTTAAATTAAAAACACGACTTAATAACTGACTAAAAATGTATAGGCTATGACCTCTAAATACGGATGAATCAATTTGTAACTCTGCCTTTACTCCTCTTACAAACATTGGGAATGGTTTTCCATCTACAAGTTTGTGAGTAAGTGAAAATTCAAGATGTTTGATTGATTCAATAATCAGATAATTTTCTTTTGATAAAGGTAAGTTATATAAAGCAAGTAATTCTTTAATATGAGATACCGCATCACCTTTCATTAAAGCTAAACTATTTAATGAAAGGTGTGAAATAACACGCCACTGCTCACTCTGACTTTGACCAAATTGATAAGGTTTTGTAGGTCTTTTTAAAACAATAGCGCGGCGAGCCAGACTACTATCATTAAGGTTTAATATATTATTGGATTGTCCTAATGCTTCATGCGGTAAGTCACGATTTGAGCATAATAGTTTTGTGCTAATAAAATCCGAACGTGTTGACGAAGGATTTAAATTTTTAGAAATAATTGAATAACCCATTTCGACAAAATTGGGCTGTAGCTTTTGATAGTTCACTGCATAGAAAAAACGTGCTGTGTCAGCATGATAATGACTCATGGCAAAAAAAGGCAGTACCGGAACATAGCTTTCTTCTTGACTCGTTTTTTCACGAACCATATTCATTTCAGTAATTGAATACACCTGATAAAACTCAGGATGATGAGCATCTGTAATCAGCGGATATTCTAATTGCTTATGTACAATTTTTTGTGGTTCAGCGTATTTTTCAAATAAATTAATAACTGGTGTAGTAAACAATTTAAAATTAGCGACATTTAATTCAGAATAATTTCGCACTACAGCTTGATCATTTAAATTTAATTTAAAATGTATAAGCAGTTCAAAATTACTATCTTCTAGGGATAAGCGCTTTAAAAAACCTAAATCAAGTTTTAGATAATTAAATTTTTCAGGAAAACAAAAATACTCCATCAGCAAACGATAAGCATGATGAGTATGCTGATCGAGTGGTAATAGACTTTCTTGCTCAGAAAAACCTGTTAACTCAAATGGATTTTTATCCAGTTCAACAATTTTCTGTCCTATTTTAATGGCAAAAGTTGTTCCCTTCTTAAAAATACTGTCTAGTACTTGAAGTGGAAAATTAGAAATTGCATCTAAATAAATAGGTAGTTTTTCATTTATTAAACATACATGAGCATGATTAAAAATTTCAAACTTAAAAGTTAAAGTCGCATTTTGGCTTAAATGCATGTGTGCACTAGGTGTGCTTTTAAACTCTAGCGCTTGTAAATTTATAGGGAGTAATTTGACTTCTTGCGTAGTATTAAACTCACACTGGACCCCTTTAAAACTGCGTGACTTCAAGACCGTGTGAGCAGGAACAATATGTGCCTCTGTGAGCTGCTTTATTTTATTTATATCTTCAAAACTTATTACTGAACAAGCCGGAAAATGACGTAAATATTGAGGGAACATCACCTCAAATAAAGAACGGGTAAATACGTCATAACTATCAGCAAGCTTCTTATCAATACGAGCAGAAATTAATGAAAATGCTTGTATAAGACGTTCGATATGCGGGTCATCAATCTGCTCTTGATTTAAAGATAAACGCTGAGCAATTTTCGGATATTTTTGAGCAAATTCACGAGATTGCTGACCAAATTCCTGTAGTTGTTTTTCGTAAAAAGGTAAAAGCTCTTCTATCACAACACACCCACTATGCCTAGGTTCTCGCTGAAATTACATATTGCTGCGTTGTCGGTTTTAACAATGCATCAAAAACGACAGGTTCATACAGTGGATGAATATTTAGATACGCCTGAATGCTTAAACACAATGCCCCCATATTGTGCCCATCCAACAACATCTCTACCCGTATTTGTCTTAACCGAGGTTCATGAGCTGCAATTGACTGTTCAATAGATTGGCAAATCTTGTCACGATCTAGCGGATTGGCTGTAGAAAGCCCCACAAAATCAATAATACCGAACTGAAGTATAGATTTTTTAACTAGCGGGTAATCATCAACTACATGATCCAATTTAGCGACTCGACTGTTAAGTAAGTCTTCTAAATCTTTTGCTACCGATTCTCTTAATTGCTGAATAGAAAGACCTTTTGCATAATCTTCACTTTCAGGAATTAAGCGATCAAACAAAGTTGAACGAAATCCATATGGATAAAGCCGATCTAAATTCATTCGAGTTCACAACAAGCATGCTTAAAGACAGCAGAGGCTAACTTTAAGTCAGCCTCCACCAAATATTCACTTAAACAATTACGCTGCGTAAGAAGCAGTATTGTTAGAAAGTGACCATTTCTTAGTAACAGCACCTTTAGCAGTACCGTTAATATCTTGTTGATTGTAAGTCCATTCAACAGCTGCGTATTTCAAACCAAACGCTTCTGTTGGAACACCTTCTTCATTAACTGTTGGAGTTACACTAGACACTAGAACATGCTTCAATTTGATTTGTAAGTACTTGATGCGCTTATCACCATTTGCACGGTAGAAGTCAATTTGTACTTCATCAAATGTATAACCAGCTGAACATGCTTCCCATAATTTCGGGCTAGTTGCATCTAGATCTTTAACAAAAACCATATCTGAATGTTCAACACGTTCAGCAGTATGACCACCAACACTACTTGAAGTAGCAGATTTAGGTTGACGAATGTTATGAGACCAAGAGTTAACTTCTAACCAGCCTTTGTGCTCAGAGTCACGAGACTCTCCATCAACTTTGTATTTACCGCGAAACTCAACGTATATATCTTTCATTTAGAACTTTCCTATTTGTAATTTAAAGTTATTCTTTCGCTGACCTTTATTAATTTGAGGACTGAGGTAACTCAGTGACAAGTCGTAAAGAAACTGACAACTCGTCCAGCTGGAAGTGTGGTCGCAAGAAAACCACAGATTTGTAGTGACCTGGTTGAGCAGGATCTTCTACAACTTTTACAGACGCTTCACGTAGAGGGTATTGAGCTTTTGCTTCTTGAGAAGCACCATCATCAAGTAATACATACTGTGACAACCACTCATTTAAGAATGCTTCAACATTTCCAGCAGAAGCAAAGCTACCCACTTTATCTCTCATCATTGCTTTTAAATAATGAGCAATGCGTGAAACGGCCATGATGTACTGAATTTGACTCGATAAAGCAGAGTTAGCATTTGCTGTATCATTGTCATATTTTTTAGGTTTTTGAGTTGATTGGGCACCAAAGAAAGCAGCGTAATCAGTGTTTTTACAATGCACTAAAGGAATAAAGCCTAAATCGCTTAATTCTTTTTCACGGCGATCAGTGATTGCAATTTCGGTTGGGCATTTGAATACAACTTCACCATCTTGTGTTTTAAAAGTGTGTACAGGCAAGCCCTCGACTAAGCCACCACCCTCAACACCACGAATTGCAGCACACCAACCATGCATATCAAATGCATTTGTTAAACGAGTACCGAAAGCATAAGCAGCATTCATCCACAAATATTCATTGTGATTTGCGCCCGAAACATCTTCAGCAAAGTTGAAGCCTTCAGTAGCTGTTCCTTCCTTTGGATGATAAGGAAGACGACCAAGCACATGTGGCAATGTTAAAGCGACATAACGAGCATCTTCACTGTCACGGAATGAACGCCATTGTACATATTCAGCTGTTTCAAAGATTTTTGAAACATCTCTAGGACGGTCAATATCAGTAAATGACTCTAGACCAAGAATGCTTGGGCTAGCGGCCGAAATAAATGGCGCATGAGCAGCTGCAGCAACATGAGAGATTTGCTCAAGCAAATACATATCAGAAGGCGTACGGTCGAATTCAAAATCACCAATGAGCGCTGAATATGGTGCACCACCAAAAGATCCGTATTCTTCCTCATAGATTTTTTTGAATAAGGTGCTTTGATCGAAGTCTGTAGCGCCTTGGAAATCTTTTACCAACTCTTTCTTAGTCGTATTTAACATACGAATTTTAATAAGAGGGTTAGATGGTGTCTCTTGACAGAAATAATAGAGACCACGCCAAGTTGACTCAATTTTTTGGAATTGTTCATTGTGCATGATCTGACTTAATTGACTTGAAATCAGCGCATCAATTTCTGCAATACGCTTATCAATTGATAAAGTCATATTTTCAGAAACAGTAATTGTTCCTGCCATTACTTCTTTAGCAAGCTCACCGATTAAGCTTTTTGCACGTGAATGCTCTTCTTCATTTCGGGCAATACGGCTTTCTTCAACAATCGAGTCTAAGAGATTAACCTGTTCATTTTCAACAAGAGGCATTGCTGCAGATTGAGTATTATTCATGATCAGCCTCCGCACTTAATTTACGAATCTGATCTGTATTTTTAAGAACTTCATCAAGTAAGTCTTCTAAACGTTCACTGTTAGAAATTTTGTTTCTTAAGTCAGTTAAACGCTCACGAGCTTCAACAAGTTTCTTTAATGGATCAACCTGTTGAACCACATTTTCTGGACGAAAATCTTCCATTGACTTAAATGTTAAATCAACAGCGATCTTACTGCCCTCTTCTGTCAAGGTATTGTCTACTTGGAAAGCAGCTCTTGGAGATAATGACTCCATAACTTCATCAATATTATCTAAATCAACATTAATGAATTTTTTATCTTTTAATTTTGTACGCTCAAGCTCAGATGCAGCCGAAAAATCCCCCATCACACCCACAACGAATGGTAGTTCTTTCGCTTCTTTTGCATCACCAATTTCGACATCATATGTAAGCTGAACACGTGGAGGTCGAATTCGCTGAAGCTTCTTTTGTACGCTCTCTCTCTTAGCCATAAGATTCTATTCCGGATTATTTAATTAAAGGGTCAAAAGGCGAACTTTTTGATTTATTAACAGTGGCTGCAGGTGCAGCTTTAGGTTTTACTGTAGTCGTCTTTACTGGGCTTGATACTCGTTTATTTGACGTTCTAGAAGCACTCGCCTTATTACGCGTTACATACTGTTTTTTATAACTTCTTTTTTCATTATCAGCTGAACTGCTATCTGAACTGGCTTTAAAACTCGAGGGATCAGGCGCAGGCATAGCAGTATGGATATTTTCAATTAACTGCTTTGCAGGAGGATAAGTCAGATCATTGCTTAAATATCTCAGTTCCTGAGTACGCATTTGCTGTAAAGAATTATTTGCAATGCTCACACCAGATAAAAACAAGACATCTGTTATTAATGAACCGCGTATATTTTGACTTTGCAATTGACTTGCTAAATTCAACGCTTTAACTGGTTGATTGGTTTGATAAAACCGCATAGCAGCTTTAGCTAATAAATCATTTTTTTGAGTTGTATTATCACTATCACAAACTTGTTTAAAAATATTCAATAGCTCAGGATCATTTTGGCCTTCAGCTAAAGGATTCTTCTTAATACAACTTCTTTTAAGTTTTACAGACTCTAGTTCTGCTGCTTGAGCATATGATAGACCGATAATGTTTCCAGTCAAAAAAAGTATCAAAATACTTCGTTTCAACACAACTTTCATTCCTCTGTTTTCTTATTTATTCAAGGCTTTACCGAAAAGTTAATATTTTAAAAACATTAAAAAGTCAGTCTAAAAACCTTATATTCAAAAAAATTTAGACACAGTTTATCATATAAACAAACATATTTTATATAAAAATCATGTCAACTTAAACTAAAAGTAAATAGTTAAGACGCTTATAAAATATAGCTTAATAAAGTTATTCTTATAAAAATATAATATTGTTATTTTTTGTAATTAAAAATAAGTTACTGATTTTTAATTACTAAATTAGATATAAAATTAAATAAAAAATTACCACCAATATCACTTAGTTAAGTTTTATGAAACATTTTCTTAAAAATATTTAATCCAACCTAAAAGATAAATGGTTTAAATGATTGTAAAAAATACATTTCAATTTTATGAAAGTAGAAACTCAATATAAATAAAAGAAAAATTGTCAAGACTAATCGGTCTATTTAGTATATTTTGTTTAAGTTTTAATTTACTTGGCAATTTGCTAAAAGAGAAGTTCCTATAGACACTAGATACTCTTATTAAAACTTTGAGTAACATGTGTATAGCTCATACCCAGCTAAAGTTTTTAATCTATATAAATTCTTAAGAGCCTGTCTACTTGAAGGAAATTTACGCCAATGTACGTCTTTTAAAAGAAAGCATTAACATAATGCTTCTTTATAGCAAATTTGATTTCCTTTACAGTATACATTTAATATATACAACCTAATGATTTTCAAGAAAATGATGAAACGGAATATAGCTGTTATCTTATTTTCAAGCATTGCTTTAAGTGCTTGTGCCAAATCTACTGAATCAAATCAAAAACAAACAAAGCCCTCACCTGAACTGCAACAAAAAATTCAAAAATTGGTGGAAAAAACCAAAAAGAATATGATCTTTGTTGAAGGTGGCAGCTACCTGATGGGTGATTTCGGGCTAGTCACTCCTGAACTTGAGAAAATCGTTCCTGATAGCATGGCGATCAAGAATCCAAAAGGCAATACCGAAAAGCCTGATCATCTGCCTTTCTCACCGGGAAATAACAATAAGACTCTTCATAAAGTCACACTGAGTAGCTTTAATATGAGTGCCTATAAAACAACATTAGAAGATTTTAATATTTTTACTGAGGCAACCGGACAACCGAAGAGCTATTACAATGAACTCTTTACTCCAGAGATCGCCCATGAAATTGCGACAGGAATGGATTGGCAACAAGCCAAAGATTATTGCCAATGGCTAGGCCAACAAGTAGGCACGTCTATGGACCTGCCTACTGAAGCACAATGGGAATATGTTGCTCGTAATAAAGGTCAATACACAGCTTTTGCAACCGATACAGGAAAAGTGGAGCCTGAGAAGAACTTATGGAAATTAAATCAATATGACAATTATAGACATAGTAATAACCCTGATTCAGTACTTGAAATTCCAGTGCTTGGAAGAACACCTCCAAATCCGTTAGGTTTTTATGACCTTGTCACCAATAATTATGAATGGATGAATGATTGGTATGATAAAGATTATTATAAACACTCACCTATTCAAAACCCAACAGGGCCTAAGTCGGGAACTGAAAAAGTATTGCGTAGTACAGCTCCTATGGGTGCCGATAATTTAATGATGGCTGATGGACTCAATATAGCAAGAGCGCACGCTCAACCCAAATCAAATGAAGAGAATAAAATGACTTATCGTTTATATGGAGTGCGCTGTGTTGCCAACATCCAACAGCCAATTAAATAACTTTAGGCTGTATATGAGCCATCCGAATTTTGTTCATAGTTTGCCGCAATAAATAACTCCGCATCAGTACCATCCACCTCAATAGATGGTACTGTTTCTGTGTTCAAGGCAACTAAAGCATCTGCGTTGATAATACTTGGTTGTTCAATCATTTTCTCTCTTAATTTTTTCAACTCTCGAGGATTATTCATTGGTGCTTTTTCATGTAAGGGAATAGTTTTTACGATTTTAGAGCGTAATTTTTCATATTGATCAACATATTCACTTCCACGACCAACAGTATCTGAATTAAAAGTATATTCTTTTACAATATCAGTTAATTGTTGCCACGCCCCATCATGTAAAAAAACTAAAAGTTGTTTTTCTAAATACTTAATACTTACTTCTGACTTTGCACCATCAATTGAAATTCTTTGGAGTACATTAAACCACTCTCCTTCTGTTGCAATGGTTTCAAAAATTGCAATCACAGCCTGCTTATGAGTCGGTAAATATGGCGAAATTGGAGAAGATGGTTTATCCACCCAGTGTGTAACTCTGTTATGTCTAGTCATTTGATAGATCAACATTCCTTTCGCATCTGGTGTAGCGGACTTCAACCATTCTGGTTGACGTTTAATTTTATTTGCTAAATCAACGGCATTTTCTGCAATGGAATATTTCATATTAAATTTCTGAAACTCGCCCGTAATATCATTTAAAGTCTGCGCTACTCTTGAATCATTACCTAAAGCAATTACAGCCAATTGACTTAAATTTCTAAAAGCACCCTCTGCAATAAAGCCCAACAATTTAAATTGAGCACGAGTAAGTTGATAATGTACCCATCTTAGTACTTCAAGAACTTGACTAAAATCAATTACAAAATCTAGCGCCCCTTTTGCGCCCAGTCCAACACATAAAGCAGCTTTTGCTCTAAAACGAAATTGACTCTTTTGAGCCCAGTAAAATAATTTAAAATTTACACCCGCCCCCAAGCCTGCACTTACAGCAAAATCGACAGCTAAGCTCGCTAAAGGTTTAAAATCTTTAGCTTCAGGTGAAAGCCATTGAAATTCACCCGATGGTTTGATACCTGCCTCAGCCCCAGCAAAAGCTTCAATTTGCCCCTCAGAACTTGCACCACTACCAGGAATAATGGTTTCATCTCGATCCATTGGAACAAATCTTGGACGGTTTTCTCCCATATTATTGGCGAGTGAAGGATTTCGGTTTCGCCTACCATTGGCAGCTAATTGTTGTTGACCATCTTTACTGTAGCTGATCTCTAAACCAATTCCTGCGGCCACTTTTGCACCAGCAAAACCATAGAGCTCCATGCCAACAATAAACCGGAATGCCCCTAAATCAATATCTTCAAAGTTCAGCATCCAACCTTTATCACATGGAATAACATAGGTAGTTTTTGCTTTCCCCTCAAACAAAACCAGCTTACCTTGGGCATTCACATTTGCCTTAGCATTCACTTCTCCACTTTCAGGTTTCCAACTCGCACTTGATGAGAAACCAGCACCACCAACACATCTTAACCATTGAGATTGAATATCTACCGTTAAACTATCTGAAAGTTTAATTTGTTCAACAAAACCTGCACTAAAAGCAGAGAAGTCCCAAACCTTTGTTCCAGTTTGCTTGGAATATTTAGCTAAATCTAGACTGACTTTTTTAAACTCATTGTGAATAGCCTGTTCATTAATTTTCTTAAAGTCTTGCTTTATATCTTTAAGCTTCTTTAATTCAGATCCTAAGACTGTAACCTTAAAACTTTCTTTATTCTTTTTCTTTTGTTGTAATTGCATATATCTATCAGTACGTAAATATCGACGTCTGAAATCAAACTCTTGCGTGTTACCACTTGGATTCTTCTTTTGGCGTGCCTCAAAAGTAATAACCTCTGTCAAGTCAGCCGCTTTTTTGAAGTTTTTATTTAGCTCCTCTTCAATTTTCTTCTCTGCTTCTTTTATTTCATCTTCTGCTTTTTTAACACTAGAAACGCTACCAGATTTTATTGCGTCTGCTAATTTATTTTTAGCATCAAAAGAATTACCAAATAATTTATCTAATTTTGAACTTTCTTTTTCAAACTCAGCATAGTCCTCTGCCGAAAGAACAATCATTTCCTCTCTATGCATATTTAAAATAACAGGAGGTTTTCCATTTCCCTGTAATGTTACTGTCGTATTCTCTTTTTGCTTAGTGGTTTTAGCAACAGATTTTAATTGAACGGTGACATAATTATTTTTACTAATTGTGGTGAAATGTTGTATATCTTTTTTATCTGGCTGGACATCCATATTTATAAACTTAAACTTTACAAATATAACCTCACCTTTTGGTGAATACAGAGGTGGTGTAAAACCATTTTTATCTACGATTTTCACTTTGACATTCGGTAAACTAATTTTCTTTTCTTTACCCTCTTTGTCAAAAGTGAAAGTTTCAAATGAAATATTATCAGATAATTTAGAGCCTCTAAAACCTTCTATTTTATAGCGGTAATATTGCTTAATCTGATACTCTATCGTGGTTACTCCTTGATTTTCTTGTTTTATCTGAATGCCTGACGCACCATTTATATTGATGGCCTTTTCCCATTCAGAATCATTTCGCTTAATCCAAAGATCATATTCTCCAACAGGCAAATACATTTCTTTGGTAAAACCCTTCATATCAGTTCTGTCTTCTCTGTTATGAACGAGGGTTATACTTTCTTGTGTATCTTTATACTTTGCCATATTTTGCGCTATTGCTTGGCCAGTAATCGGAGTGTTCTTCTTATATATGGATTTCATATCCAATGGCTGCACAAGAGGCTTAGGACTTTTTGTACTCGCTATTGCTATAGCTAGTTTATTTGCCTCACCAGGTCTTCTACCCTTTTCCGTTACAGAATAAAGCATGCCATGACAAGCAATCGCATCATTATCAGGCAACACGTTAATAAATAGTTTTAATTTAATCTTATTCATCACTTATTCTTCTTCAAAAGTTACAAAACCATCATGAACATGATCTTCTAAGCTAATCTGGATTTTCTGAGGTCCTTTGGTTGTGATTTTCTGAGTTTTACCCTGACCATCCGTTACACCACTAACCATTTCTCCATTTTGTAAAATCATCAAATACTTCTTATTTTTCAAAGGATTTCCATCCAAATCTTTCGCTATATAAGTTAAATGGTAGTCAGGTAACATCGCCAACTCAGGACTTTGCGTTGCCACCTTAGCCCCTCCCATAAACAAATGTTGCCCTGCTTTCACCTCAACCTTACCACCCGTGACTGGGAAAATACCTGAATCATTCAGCTTAACTTGAGATCCGTTTGCTGTCAGATTAATCTCAGTTGGGCTAGTAATATAAACTGTGTCTTCAGTTGAAGTAATCTGTACGCCTTTTCGAGCAATAACATCTAAGGCATCACCTTGAGCCTGAATTTCTACTTTGCCTTGGCCAGCAAAAAGTCGAGCACCCTCCTGAGCGGCAAATAGACTAATCTTTTGGCTCGCATGACTTAATATATTCTTTTGCGTACTGATATTAATGCTATCTCCAGCACTTTGAGTGAGCTGACCATTTGCACTGAGGTGTATATCTTCATTACTACTTACAGCAATACTTTTTGGAGATGCCAGCAGCATCACTGCTGATTGAAACTCAGCAGCTTTTTTAGGATCTTCTTGTTTAAGAACTTCTAAAAAAGTCTGAATATTCTCAAGCATATCTAATGGGTCAGTTTGCTGATTTTTAGCTACCTCACTAAGTGCCTTAGCATTATTGAGACCGCCTTCGATTTGCTGTTTAGCCTCATTTGCATCTAGGTGTACACCTTGGGCTTGGTCCTGTTTATGGGTACTAACGAGTAAGCCGCTGCCTGCTCTGACTGCCCCCCACTGGTCTGTTCGTAGCTCGAAACCTTCACCACGGCCTTCACTTTCCGCCTTGTCTTTTGGATGGCTTAAGTTACCTAAGTTTAGTTGGCTGGCCACATGGCTACTTTGTAGCTGGGCACTAATTTGCCCCGTGGTGTCATCAAAGCGTAGCTGGTTAAAACCTTTACCGTCGACTTCTTCTGAGCGGATGCCGCTAAGTTTTTTAGTGTCAGGGAGCTGGCCTTTCTGATCGAACTGAGTTGGGTGACGTTCAGCCTCATGAATACGTCCCACCACAAATGGGCGGTCAATATTGCCGTCAAAGAAGTCGATGACCACAATCTCACCGACACGTGGCAAGAAGCGTGCACCATAACCCGCGCCTGCCCACGGGGTGAGTACATCTACCCAAGCAGAGTCGGTGTCGTTGTCGTTACTTCCCGCTCCACCATCATGGCTATGGTCATCAGCTCGGGTAAATAGGAAACGGACTTTAATGCGTCCCCATTGGTCAACATGAATACTTTCGCCTTCCAAGCCAACCACTCTAGCGCGCTGCGGGTAAGCAGCTGGACGGTGCTCTAACGGATGGTACTCAGGAACAGTTTTAATATTTCTACGCGACAAGATGAGTTCATTACCCTGACGCTCGGTTTGGTCATTTGGCCCTGATTGATTGTTTTGCCATTGGCTTTGACTAAAAAGTTGATTGATTTGCTGTTGCAAATCTTTAGGCAAATTATTTTGTAAATAAAAGCTTTTACCAATAATCAGAAATTCTTTGTCCGATCCGCTATGCGTATCTATTTCTGGATGTTCATTCAGTTCAAACCAATAACCGACTTGCGCATCACGTACCGTGGTTTGTGCATGAAAGTATTTTGATTGAGACGCATAATAATCAGATAGATTTTGATTGAGTTTTTCTAGCTGCTGGTGACCCGATGCAGTGGCTTGGTCTTCCCCATTTAAATCTTGCATCCAAGCAGGGCTGACATGCCATGCATGTTCTAGACTTAAACTTGCATTATCCTGATCAGCACTATGACTATGCTTTGACTGAACACTGCCCATGCCTTCTTCTTGACTTAAAGCATCTGCCTGCCAGCGTTGTACATGCACGGCTGTAGGTTGCAAGCTTCGAGTTGGCACAAGACTCGTCATACTGTCTTGTTGTTCAACTGCGCTACTGCGGTGATAACGAATATTTCTTCGGTCTAATGCTAAATATGATTCATTATTATCAATTAAACGTAACTTTTGCGGTTGAATCTCAACTGAGCTATTAATGGCAAACAACTGAGCTTCATCAATTAACCAGTTAATGCCTTCACTACGCCAAAGTCGAGTTAAAAACTCATAATCCGTTTCATTACTTTGCATTATAAAAGGTCGAACATCGTAGTCTTCGGTTAGACCTTTTAAATCCAAAGTTAAACCAGAAGCAAACAACGGGCTTTTGTTCTGCCACTCAGTAAATAGAACTTCTGTAATGTCCCGTACACTTTTATTCATAAATACACGGCTATTTCGGCGTTTATGCCATAGCGCGGTCGGGTCTTGTAATCTCAGTTTATACAATGTTAATGAACCATCACTCTGCCCCTGACTGGCTTCTGTAATAATTCCTGTAGTTCTAAATAATTGCCCCTGATCAGTGACTTGATCGACTGCAACCTGACAACCAATAAATTGTTTTAATGAAATTTGGGCATTGATAGAAAGACAAAATAAATCGGCAGTCAGTCCTTTATTTAGCTGATGCTGCCCTTCAATACTTTGTAAAAAGACTTGAGTATTCAACGATGGATTAGAAAACTGAACATGAAGCACGCGTTTTTGCGAGCTGATACCCAAATCTTCTAGGATTCTATGTATATGAGATAACATCTTTTTTATGAAAACTTTGTCAGGATTTGCATTATTTTATAAAATACAGAAACATCTGTCTATTTTGTAAAGAAAAACTTAACCATATGAATACAAGAGTGAATGAAGATAATAAACGTAATAAAGATACAAAGTGAATTAAAAACTTACGCTATTAATTCACTTTTAAAAATTGTTAATATTTTAGTATTCTAAGAAATTCATTTTTAATTTAAATTTATTAATAGCATCCACAAATTTTTGACTTACTACATAGATATAAGGTTTATCCGTATCTCTAGCAATAAAAAAGTCATCTGTTACAAGATCTTTTTTTATGAAGTCATACTCATCTAATAAATTGTTTTTTCTCTTAATATACATAGCATAAATATCTACCTCTTCATTCCTCACAGAGCACTTATAGAAATCACAATCATCTTCAAGAGTTTCTTTCATTTCATTAAAAAATCTTTTTGAAAATAGTAAAATTCCAGAAGATGAATAATAAAAATCAGTTTCTAACATCTCATTTAATCGATCAGAAAAAATATTATCACAATCTAAACTTATTCTAGGATTTTTTAAAAACTTATCACTTAAATCAAATTTAAAATAATCAACAATAATTTCTTGCTTCCCTTTCAAGTCAAAAGAAAAATATCTATCAATATATTCAGACGGATAAATTGTATAAAAATTCACAGACCAACCTTTAAAACATCTTATTTCAAAGTAGTACTTCTAAACAAACATCTAGAAATACTACTTATTTTTGAATATTACTTACACTTTAACCATAAAAAAATTCTATAAAATACTCTACATCTAACAATACTTTTTCATTTATAAGAATTTTCTTTAACTCTTCTAAAAAACCTATTTTATACCCTCCATTTTCACCTCTAGGGTTAGAGTCATATAGGTCAATAATTAAATTCTGCACAATATTAATTTGCGAAAAAAATCAAATAAATTTTTAGCAATGATATGTAATTCATCGCCTGAAATACATGCTCCTATCTCGCCACTATTATGATTTATGTATACGATATTTACATCATGCTGTGTTAAGAATACTGTAGCACCTTCCCCATCGAATATATCTTCAAACATATATTGAATATTGTCTAACGAATCTTTTCCTAAAAAATCATTTATATTTCCTCCTAGATCAATATTAAAATCATTTTCAGGAATACAACTTAAATAGCTTTTAAACAGATCATCATTAACAGAATTAACCTGATTAATAAGGAATCTTTCACCATAAATTATTTCATTACATTCATCAATTTCCTCTAATAATTTTTTAAAACAAACCTGCACTATTAAGACTCCCTATTTAATACAATTAAATAGTATCAAATATTTTATCTAAAAATCATTAAACCCCAACACAAAAACTAAAAATATTCAAAGGGATATCTTTCATATAAACCTTCATTAATAGAATTGACTAATTTCTTAAATTGATCTTGTTCAACTTTATTAAGCTCTTCGTTTATATCCAATTCTTCTTCAAGTTGTTGATAAGAAAATGCCATTTTAAGAAAGTCTTCAAAAGTAATTCTCATATCTATAAACTGATTAATATTCAAATACTCCCCTTGGTTATGATCATAAAACAAGATATTATTTTTTTCCTTACCTATAAACCATTCATCACCTTGACCGGTACGACCAACTATCCAAACTTTCTCACTAATTTCAGGATAATTTTCATGAAGATATTGATTTTCTTTTAATGCTGTTTCATATCCAAAAATTATAATATCGGGTGTAATTTCTATTTCTTTAAATTTACCTAAAAAAGATAAATAATTACCATCAAGCTGAGGTAGTTTGCTAAATTTCGTTATTTCGCTACTTCTTTCAATTAATTTCTCTTTAATTTCTTGATCTGTCATTAATTTATCGAACATTTCATATACCTTTTAACTTACTGTAATTGACAAAAGTTTGCACCCTTAACAGCTGTAGCATTGTGCTTTCCAATACGCTCTTTCCTTGCCAATGCTCTCAAGCGTTGTTCCAAAATTTCCTTCGATTCAGCTTGTGATAAATTCATAGCTTCAACTTGGTTTAAAATTCCTCCCCAAGTTTTATTCCAATTCTGACCAGTACGCGAACTGTTAGTATGAATACCTGGAGATTTAGTATGCTTTTCTTTTGGAAGATTATAATAATATTGTGGATTATTCACATCGATACCAGCTATATTTTTAAATCTTTCTGCATATTCTTCGGGAAAACCATGATGAATATCTGAATTAGTATGTTTACAACCTACATAATTTTTCCAATTTTTTTGCAGAGTTCGAGTTGGTGTTTTTGCTAGCCCAAGCTGATCAACCCAACCCACTGGATTAGGTGCATAAGCATAAATATTAGAGCCACCCAGCAACCCAATCGGGTCTTTACTAATAAAACGTCCAACGTAAGGCGAATAATAACGATAACGGTTGTAATGAAGCCCAGTTTCCCCATCAAAATACTGACCTTGGAAACGGATGTTATTGCTTATAATCTCTGAATTGTCAAAGAAATCTGATTTAGCCTGTTCTAACTTACACTCACCCCAAGCTTTATATTGAGCTTTCCAAACAATGGCGCCTGTCTGGTTACTCATTTCTTGCGGTGTGCCTAAATGGTCGCAGTGATAAAACCATACATCATCAAAACCTTGGCTTTGTTTTACCGTATTCCATAGTGGATCTTTATAAATACTATATGTTTTTTCTGTCCAGTCTTGGGTTTGATGTAGCTCAATGGAGTGATGATACGCCGCCTGCAACAAAGGCACGAAACTATCTTTTTCGTAGAAATAGTGTTTAGTTATATCAGCGCTAGATTCATAAGCTAAAGTATCACCATCCCAACCATAAATAATGTTCTGCTCTTGCCCAGTATGGTGATGTTTACTTCTTTTTTGAATACGTCGGCCTAAAGCATCATAGCGGTATTCTGCCGTGTATTGATTGTTTCGGCTACGAACAAGACGCCCCAATACATCCCACTCAAGATTTAAATCACCTTGTGATGATTTTTGTCGAATCAACTGTCCAAAAGCATCATATTGATATTGCTGGTCAAGATATTCTTGTACGATGTTATTAACTAAGCGGTTATAACCAAGACCTTTTTCAGTGGCAATATGCTGTGAGGATTGCTCTTTGGTACTGTTATATCGATCTAGAATATTACTTGCCGGGTCAAAATTAAAAGTCTCTTTGCCAAGCTTACTGGTTGCCTCTAATAAACGCCCAACAGGATCATATTTATAGTGAATGGTTCCACGACGTGTATCTTTAATGAGCGTTAACTCACCTGTTTGATCGTAGTGATATAAGCGTTCAATCAATTGGTTGGTATGCTGGATGGCATTATTTTGAGTTTGAGCCTGATAGCCTTTGTCATGCCCACTCAACATTAATTGCTGAGTTAAACGTCCAACTTCATCATAACGTTGTTGTTGGCTGAGACCATTTGCATAGTGACGTAATGTCTCTCTATGTAAATCATCACGTTCAAAGCTAACAACATCTTCACCATTTAAAGCTACGCCATAGACATGTCCACTTCCATAAGTCAGCCAATCTACTTTCTGTCCATCTGGTCGAATAGTTGTGGTTCGATTATTTAATTCATCATAGATATGTTTCCACACAGCTGTTTTCTGAGTTACAACGTCTTGATGATGCTCTTTAATTAGATTGCCTGCTGCATCATAAAACCATTGCAAGTTAGTTTCGGCATTTTTAGCCTGAACTAGATTACCTAAGCCATCATAAGAAAATTCTTCTGTTTGTTTTTCTTCAAGCTCTTGTCCTGGGTAGCCATATCCTGCTGTACGTTGTTCTAAACGTCCCATGCTGTCAAAAATAAATTGCTGAATACGGTCTTTAGGAGCAGCGCGATCTTTGAAATCTTGACCATAAGCAGATGCGACTTCAATACTGGTTACAAGTTGGCCCGAGTTTTCATTGTAGTGGTAAACCGTTTCCTTACCATCAAAGTCAATTTCTTTAACGAGCCGGCTTGCGACATCATAAAAAAATTGGTAACTGGCACCATTTTCATTGATTAGGCGCTTAAAACGAATATCATAAGTAGTTAGTTGATTTCAAACTCTAGCATCCCATTAGTTACACATAGATTTCCTGATGGAAATTCACCTTTCCACCCACAAGGCATATAATTAATTTGATATGCTTCTAAAAGCATATCAATTAATTTATTTTTAAATCCAATATAATTAGCCATCAATATCAAATGAATATCTGCCTCTAAATCATCTAGGAAATAATAAAAAACTTTTTTTCCATCTTCTAATTTCTTTTCTAAAACTTTATTTAATTTATTTATTTCATTTTCAAGCAAATCTAATTTAATTTTTTCTTTAAAAATAAAACTATATATTTGCTTGCTAATGTCAGCCCGTAAATCGTTCCAACTTTCATATGGTTCTTCTATATCTTGATCATGTGCTATTATTTTTGCCAAATCAAGATCAATGATTTCAAATTTTTTTTGATTAACTTTTTGATCAAAATTAACATTTAAAAAATTTTGCTCAAAAAAATAATAATTTTCTTTAAAACTATTAGAAAATTCTAAAATAGTTTCTGCCTTTTGTATTGATTTATCTTTAACTTTTTTTTCAAATATTTGAATTTTTGCCTCATCTCCACCATTTTTCTTAAACTGACTTATTAAATTAAGTACTTTTACACTGTCAATTGTAGGTTGCTTGAACTCAATTTCAGTAAGTAATAATTCTATCGCATTACTTACTAAGAATTTATCATCACTTTCATGAAGTATATTTTCAAGAACTTTTGATGCTTCAACAGTTTTATCAAACTTTATTAATTTTCTTGCATAATCAATTTTTTCAATTTTCATCTTAATATCTCCTAGATGACTTTATATATCGTGACCAATCACCATCTTTCAAACCAGTAGCTTTACCACAAATTGTTTTATACAAAGGAAATTTATTTCTTCTTAAGGCAGAATCTAAGTTTCTTTGCAAATCTTGTACTGCCAATTTCCTACTATTTGCATCATTAGCATACTTTTTCCCAATATGATCCAATTCTGATTCAACAGCTCTATTATAAGATGAATGATATCCACTATGAGAACTAATAAAAATATTTGGCTTATTCGGTAACATTATTCCATTTGAAGCACTATTCATTTTAAATCCAATACCTTTCAAAGTATCGTGATCTTCAAATTCCTCAGGTATAAGATGATGGGCTTGCTTTCCTGGCCAATTGCATTTTCCTGTTGTATTTTTACCTAATTCTTTTGAGTTCTTGCTCTTTGCCAATCCTAATGGATCAATCCACCCCACTGGATTCGGTGCATAAGCATAAATATTAGAGCCACCCAACAACCCAATTGGATCTTTACTGACAAACCTACCTACATACGGTGAATAATAACGATAACGGTTGTAATGTAATCCTGTCTCTTCATCAAAATACTGACCTTGGAAACGGATATTATTTGAAATAATTTCACTGTTTTCGAAGAAATTCGACTTGGCTTTCTCTGTTTTACACTCACCCCAAGCTTTATATTGAGCTTTCCAGACAATGGCGCCTGTCTGGTTACTCATTTCTTGCGGAGTACCTAAGTGGTCACAGTGGTAAAACCATACATCATCAAAACCTTGACTTTGTTTTACTGTATTCCAAAGAGGGTCTTTATAAATGCTATATGTTTTTTCTGTCCAGTCTTGGGTTTGATGTAGCTCAATGGGGTGATGATACGCCGCTTGCAACAAAGGCACGAAACTATCTTTTTCGTAGAAATAGTGTTTAGTTATATCAGCGCTAGATTCATAAGCTAAAGTATCACCATCCCAACCATAAATAATGTTCTGCTCTTGCCCTGTATGGTGATGTTTACTTCTTTTTTGAATACGTCTACCTAAAGCATCATAACGATAATCCGCCGTGTATTGATTATTTCGGCTACGAATAAGACGTCCCAATACATCCCACTCAAGATTTAAATCACCTCGTGATGACTTTTGTCGAATCAATTGCCCAAAAGCATCATATTGATATTGTTGGTCAAGATATTCTTGTACAACGTTATTGACTAAGGGGTTATAGCTATAACCTTTTTCACTAGAAATGTGCTGTGCGGATTGCTCTTTGGTACTGTTATATCGATCTAGAATATTACTTGCCGGGTCAAAATTAAAAGTCTCTTTCCCAAGTTTACTGGTCGCTTCTAATAAACGCCCAACAGGATCATATTTATAATGAATAGCCCCACGACGAGTATCCTTAATGAGCGTTAACTCACCTGTTTTATCGTAGTGATATAAGCGTTCAATCAATTGATTAGTATGCTGGATAGCATTATTTTGAGTTTGGGCCTGATAGCCTTTGTCATGCCCATTCAACATTAATTGCTGAGTTAAGCGCCCGACTTCATCATAACGTTGTTGTTGGCTAAGACCATTTGCATAGTGGCGTAATGTCTCTCTATGTAAATCATCACGTTCAAAGCTAACAACATCTTCACCATTTAAAGCCACACCATAGACATGTCCACTCCCATAAGTCAGCCAATCTATTTTCTGTCCATCAGGTCGGATGGTTGTAGTTCGATTATTTAATTCATCATAGACATGTTTCCATACAGCAGTTTTCTGTGTCACAACGTCTTGATGATGTTCTTTAATTAAATTGCCTGCTGCATCGTAAAACCACTGTAAGTTGGTTTCAGCATTTTTAGCTTGAACTAAATGACCTAGGCCATCATAAGAAAATTCTTCTATTTGCTTTTCTTCAAGCTCTTGCCCTTGATAACCATATCCTGCTGTACGTTGTTCTAAACGTCCCATGCTATCAAAAATAAATTGCTGAATACGGTCTTTAGGAGCAGCGCGATCTTTGAAATCTTGACCATAAGCAGAAGCGACCTCAATGCTACTAGTTAAACGACCATTATATTCATCGTACGTATAAACAGTTTCTTTGCCATCAAAATCAATTTCTTTTACTAATCGACCCGCCGCATCATAGACAAACTCGTAACTTGCGCCATTTTCATTAGTTAAACGTTTTAAGCGACTCAAGCGGTCCCATTGATATTTTAAGGTTTGATTTAATGGGTCAATACGCTTAGTAATTAAACCAGCCGCATCATATTCATAACGTGTCTGCTGACCTTTAGGGTCAATATGAACTAATAATCGACCTTCTTCATCATGAATAAAATGCTCTTCAGCTCCATCAGCGTGTTTAATTTTTTCGAGCTGTCCAAAAGCATTCAGCGGTAAGCCTTTTGCTAGAGGTTTTCTTGGTTCAGCAGTTAATTCCGTATAGAAATATTCAACTTTTTGCTTTAAAGCATTTTCAATAAATTTGACACGCCCGCGATCATCATAATGCCAGTGCGTTTCTTTACCAGAACAATCCGTATAAGTAACCAAGTTCCCTTGATCATCATATTTAAGTGTCTTCTTACCGCCTTTAGCATCTTTAATGGAGGTTACCAATCCCATCGCATTATAGGTATAGGCTGTTTCATGCTTCAGCGGATCAATTTCTTTAATTATATTCCCTGAAGCATCGTATTCTTTAAACCAACGCCCCTGTTCAGCATCAACAAAACCAGTCAGATTATCTTTTTCGTCGTATTCATAATAAAAGGTTGAGCCATCAGCCTGAACCATACTTAAGACATTACCGCGTTCATCGTAGGTATACGATGTTTCTGTTCCATCTGTAGCAATATGCGATGTTATATTTTTTGCTTGGTCTCTAAAGAACCATTCTTGCAAATTGTCTGGATAAATAATTCGATAGGTATAACCCGTAATACCATAATAGTATTCAGTCACGTTACCATCGATATCCATGACTGAAGTTACGCGAATGTTTTCATCCCAATCTAATTTAGTCGCAGAGCTATAATCATCAGCCCATTCTTCAATTGCTTTTGAGCTAGGTAAATTTCCATCCCACTTTAAGTTCATTCCTCTTTGAGTAAGATCAGTATAACGAGTCAATAAGTGAGCTTGGTATTGATATTCGTAAGAAGCAGCAAACTCATTAGTTGCCTTAATTAAATCGCCTTGTTCGTTATATTGATATGCTGATAGCTGTCTAATAAGTTCACCATCTTCAACCAACCAAGCTGCAACAACTTTCTGCGCATCATTAATCTGTAATGCTACATGTGCCAATATTTGTTGTTGCTGTTTAAATATAATATCTGATAAATAACTATCACTATTTTCTAATTCATGGTCATAACGCAGCCCAATACTAAATCCATTTTGACGTTCAATGGAGACTAAACGAAACTCGTTTTTATATTTTTGATAGAAGCGAGTTTCTGAAACACCATATGAAATTGCTCTAATTTCAGGTGAGACAACTGTATAAGTAAAAGTTTCTACTTCATCATAGTAACTCTGCCCAACTTTTAGCTCTGGTAAGCGAACAGGACGACCATCACTGCCAATATACTCCCAGCCCTCTTGCTCAATCGGTTCTTTAGGTTCATTAATGTTGTAACTAGAACAACGAGCAATCTTGGTTGTAAATGGTGTAATCCACCGCGCTCCGAAAATCGATTGATCATACTGATATAAGTTTGATACATACGTTCTCGAAAATTGCTCTACCAATAATGGATGAATTTGTGCATCGGTATGGTTTAAAAATTCAGTACCCATGGCAAAGGTAATCGATCGTTTAGTCGCACCCCCTTTACAGTTTTTACATGCATTCGCATTATGGGTCGCAGCATGTTCAGTATTTGCCTTTTCTAACTTATCATTCTTCTTGTCATGTCTGACTTGTGTGGTTTGGGTTGGCTTAACTTGGCCGGAGGCTTTTTTTCTAAATCTAGCATTACTTAAACGTAATATTTCAAATAGCCACCCAATTGTTTGTGGCTGTGCTGTATTTCCCAAGCCTTTAATTTTAGTATTGGCAGTAATACCAATTTTATTAATCGTTGCACCTACATTTAATATCGGCTGCTTTAGATGTGCAGGAACTAAAGAAGTAACAACTTTAGCATTGGAGTTTGCTCCTGTTTTAATCAGAGCTTTTCCCAAGTTTTCGGTCATGTAAACCAAGTTTTTTCCAGCTCGTGTTAAGTCACCACTTTTTATTCCTTTAATAACACCAGCAGCTTGCTGCTGAGCTCGGTTTGCATTTGACCCCGCATTTGTAAATACTTGGCCTTTTGTTACAACTCGAACAATTCCACCATTAATTTGTGTTGTGGCATTTTGGACGGTTCCACCACAAGTAGCTAAAATTGAATTTAACTGTTGTAGGCCTGTTTTACAGAATTTATCAATTTGTCCAGCAACCTGATCATTTAAATGATTGGAGATCACTACGATAACTGCTTCTCCCAAAGCAGCTTTACCCACACGTTTAACTTCTTGACGGACTAGAAACAGGGCTGGACGAGCAGACATACGAATTGCTGTTGTTCCTGGTACAGGTGCAATCCCAATAAGGTCAATACCCATTGTGGACCAATCCATAATATCGGCATTTTGAAAACCTTTATCGTAGATATAGCAAATGTCGGAGACCACATCGATAGCAGCCATCACATTTCCAATAATTGGAACTGTCCCCATTACACTGGCTAGCAAATCTAATGTCACAATTTGATGTGTATGACTCTTTAACCAATTATCTATTTTTTGTTTTGAATGACTAACATCTTTAATAGCAACTTCTGTTAATGGCTTAACAACTTCTGTTTTTCCAGACATTTTCTTTCTCTATGAATTCTTTTTAAAAGGACTTTGCAAATATTGAGGAAGCGCGTTAGTCAGCAAACTACCGCTATCAACAGAACTTAATTTGCTGATGTCATTTATTTTCTGAATTGATGCAAGATCAATATTGTTCCCTATTTTTCGACCTACTTCTGAAATAGGTAAAAAGCTTTTCACTTGATCAGTCACTAATCCCTGCGCTTCTATTTTTAATATTGGCATTAAAGCCTTTGCTCCTTCAGATTTTATGCTTTGTGCTGTCTGAATATTTTTCATAATATTCGCAGGATTGGTTAATTGTTTAGATAATTCACCAAGTTTGGACTGGGCTGTTTTACTCATTTGTGCAATTAAGGAATCTGATTGCTCATTATCCGCATCATTCTTATTTGGCCACTCAACTGGACGTTTAAAATCACTTGCTGCATCCCAAGGATCACGGTGATCTGGTTCAAAGAAGACTTTTACTGCACCTGTTGCTAAGCCAGAAACTCTTGCAAATCCCTTATCATCCAGCTTGCCAGTGACTTCTTTTCCTAAGTTATCGACAACCGTATAGCTTCCACCTTTAACAAACTCACCATGCGCATAATCGTGGATGAGCTCTAAATTTCCGGGACTCCGTTTTGGCGGAGGCGGTAGTGAAGAACTAAAATTCGCACTTCCTCCCCCCATAAACAAATGCTGCCCAGCCTTCACCTCAAACTTACCACCCGTAACTGGGAAAATTCCCGAGCCATTAATCTTGATTTGAGAGCCACCCGCCGTGATAACGATTTCTTTAGAAGCACTAATTTCAATTTTGTCTTCAGTTGAAATCACCTGAACAGCTTTACGGGCAATTAAATCTGCTCCATCGCCTTGTGCTTGTATTTCGACTTTTCCTTTGCCTGCATAGAGTCTTGCACCTTCTTGAGCCGCAAAAAGGCTGATTTTATTTTGGGCGTGTGCAATCAGGTTCTTCTGAGTGGTCAGATTAATGCTATCACCAGCAGTTTGACTTAACTGAGCATCTGCACTGAGGTGAATGTCTTCATTACTGGCTAAAGCGATACTGTTAGGTGCAGTTAATATCATCAAGGCTTGCTTAAAAGCGGCAGCTTTGTCTTGATCTTTTTCTTCAATTTGTTCTATGAACGTTTTTAAGTTCTCAAGAACTTCCAATGGATCAGTTTGCTGATTTTTAGCTACTTCACTGAGTGCCTTGGCATTGTTAAGGCCACCTTCTATTTGTTGTTTGGCCTCAGCTGCCTCTAGATGTACACCTTGGGCTTGGTCCTGTTTATGAGTGGTAACGAGTAAGCCGCTACCCGCTCTTACCGCGCCCCATTGATCTGTTCTTAGCTCAAAACCTTCACCTCGGCCTTCACTTTCAGCCTTGTCTTTTGGATGGCTTAAGTTACCGAGGTTTAGTTGGCTTGCTGCATGACTACTTTGTAGCTGGGCACTGATTTGACCTGTCGTGTCATCAAAACGTAGCTGGTTAAAACCTTTACCGTCGACTTCTTCTGAGCGGATACCACTGAGTTTTTTGGTATCAGGTAACTGGCCTTTCTGGTCGAACTGGGTCGGGTGACGTTCGGCTTCGTGAATGCGTCCGACTACAAATGGGCGGTCAATGTTGCCGTCAAAGAAGTCGATGACCACGATCTCACCCACACGTGGTAAGAAGCGTGCGCCATAACCTGCACCTGCCCATGGGGTCAGCACATCGACCCAAGCCGAGTCGGTGTCATTGTCGTTACTTCCCGCTCCACCGTCATGACTATGGTCGTCAGCTCGGGTAAACAAAAAGCGGACTTTAATGCGTCCCCACTGGTCGACATGAATGCTTTCACCTTCCAGCCCCACCACTCTAGCGCGCTGCGGGTAAGCGGCTGGTCGGTGTTCTAGCGGGTTATATTCAGGCACAGCTTTAATGTTGCGTCGAACAACGTTCAGCTCAGCATAGTGGCGTTGCTCTGGGTTTTGGCTGTCGAGTTGGGCTGCCTTGAGCTTGTCTTTTGGTAATAAGCGCTCAAGTTGCTGTTGTAATTCTTTCGGTAAATTATTCTGGTTGTAGTAGTGCTTGCTTAAGATTAAGAACTCTTTATCGGCACTGTCATGTTGGTCGAGTTCAGGATGGTCATTGAGTTCAAACCAGTAACCGACCTGTGCATCACGAACATTTCCTGAAACGGTAAACTGCTTAGAACTCAGGTGATGATAAGCATTCATGTGCTGGTTAAGCTGTTCAATCTGGCCATTACCTGAAGCGGTGGCTTGGTCTTCGCCTTTTAGGTCTTGCATCCACGCTGGGCTAACGTGCCATGCATCTTCAAGGTTTAGGCTGGCATTGTCATAGTGTTCGCTGTGCTTTTGCGTGCCTTGTACGCTGCCGCTACCTTCTTCTTGTTGTAGGGCATCGGCTTGCCAGCGTTGCACATGAACCGAAGTCGGTTGTAAACGGCGCTCAGCTTTAACTTGAGTAATGGTGTCGAACTGCTCTGTGGCACTGCTGCGTTGGTAACGTAGGCTACGGCGTTCAAGCGACTGATAATTTTGGTTATCATCAATTAAACGTAACACTTGTGGCTGAATGGAAGCATTCGGGTCGGTGACAAAAAGCTGCGATTCGTCGACTAGCCAGTTAATGCCTTCGCTACGCCATAAACGGGTTAAAAAGTCATAATCACTTTCATTTGACTGCATCACAAATGGACGCACATCGTAGTCTTTGGTTAAACCGGCTGTGTCAAGTGTTAAGCTTGAGGCAAATAACGGGCTTTTCCCCTGCCATTCCTTAAATAGAATTTCGCTAATGTCCCGCACGCTTTTATTCATAAACACGCGACTATTTCGGCGTTTATGCCAGAGAGCAGTTGGGTCTTTTAAACTTAAATTATAAATGGTGAGTGAGCCATCACTTTGCCCTTGGCTAGCTTCGGTAATAATGCCCGTGGTTCTAAAGAACTGGCCTGTATCGGTGACTTGATCTACGGCAACCTGACAGCCAATAAATTGTTTTAATGCAATGTGCGCGTTTGTCGACAGACACAGTAACTCAGCAACGCTACCTTGGTTGAGGGTATGTTCGCCCTCAATGCGTTGCAAGAAGACTTGATTGTTTAATGATGCGTTGGAAAATTGCACATGAAGAACGCGGTTCTGTGCGACCAACCCTAAACTATCTAAAATTTGAAATATTTTATGGGACATCATTATTATAAAAACTGAGTCATAATCATCGATATTTTATAAAAAACAGACAGAATTGTCTATTTATATAAAATAGCTTATCTTCCATGACTTACATACTTTTTAGTTTATCTAAAAGAAAGATGGGACACCAAAAAGTCTATAAATGCTCTCGTTTTGGCAGATAAATTAGAAGTATTAGGATAAAGTAATTGAATATTTTGTAGCGGTAATGAGAAATCGGGAAATAATCGAATTAACCGGTTTTGTTGAATATCTTCATCAACTAACCATGCTGGGCAAATCGCAATACCTAAAGATGAGAGAGCCATTTGATGAATGGCTGTTACCGAGTTTGATTCATACTGACTTCGAATAAAAGGTAATGAATATTGCTCACCTAAACTATTTTCCAAAATATATTGTGAATCTTGCCAGTTCAATAATGTGTGACCAATCCACGGAACATTTGCTAAATCAGATATATTTTCTACGGGATGGTTTTGTATAAATTGTGGAGTAGCAACAATATAAATTGGATATTCCCCAATTTTTCGAGTTTTTAGAGATGAGTTTTTTAAATTCCCTAGTCGAATAACCAGATCTAATTTTTCAGTCACTAAATCATCGAGAGATGAATTAAATGAATACTGTAAACGTAAATGTGGGTAAAGCCGACAAAACTCAGGAAGTAAAGGCAAAATGAAACGTTGGCCAAATTCATTGGTAGACGAAAACCGTAAAGTGCCTGTAATGCTTGTACCTAAGTGTTGGCTTCGCTCAAATGCCTCATCAATCTGAAGTTGGATTTGTTTAAAATCTTCATAAAAATGCTGACCAATTTCAGTTAATGCAATATTACGGGTGTTGCGAATTAATAGGCTTGTATTTAGCTGCTTTTCTAATTGTTTTATATCGATACTCACCATTGATCGGCTTAAGCCTAAAATTTCAGCAGCCTTGGTAAAAGAGCCGGAATCAACGACTTGTAAAAAACTGGTAATTTGCTTGAGGTTTTTTTGCACAATTAAGCCAATTGTTTAAAATTATCAAACAATGATTTTACTTCGCTTGCATCGACAATAAAAGAGTCAAATCTTACCCTGCCTGCACGGAGGTAGGTATGTCTTATCGATATAAAATAGCGACAGTGTTTTTACTTGGGTTCTTTATTGATTGCATCAACATTTTTATGTCCGCAATTGCATTGCCTAATATTGGATCGTCATTTTCAGTTAGCCAATCCATGGTCGCTTGGGTAACAAATGCGTATATTCTCGGCCTCATTTTAATTATGCCCATGAGTTTATGGTTAGCCACCAAACTTGGGAACCAAAAGTTATTGTGTTATTCGATGCTTTTATTCTCGATAAGCATTTGCTTTATTGGCTTTAGTGAATCGATTTATAGCTTAATTTTTTGGCGATTTATTCAAGGCGTAGCTGGAGGTTTATTAATTCCAGTCGGGCAAGCACTCGTATATGCCTTATTCCCGAACCAAGAACGCCAACGTATTTCTACCATGATTATGGCAATTGCGCTTATTGCCCCTGCATTTTCACCTGCGATTGGCGGTGTGATTATTGATTCATTGAATTGGCGATGGGTATTCTTATCTAACCTTCCTTTTTCTTTACTTGCATCAGCCCTAGCATGCTTCTGGATTAAAAAAACAGAGAATGTGTCGAGTGAAAAACCAGACATAAAAGGGTTAGTTATTTTTAATATAAGTCTGTTATGTTTGTTACTCTCTTTTTCATTTTATAGTGATTACCATAACGCCTCATTCGCTATAACTAGTTTTCTAATTTCAGTCGGAATGCTTATTTTTTATATTCGACATGCGAAGAACATTTCCCATCCTGTTCTTAATCTTGAGTTATTAAAAAATAAAAATTTACGTAATGCATTTATTGTCTATTACGCCGTTCCGGGTATTTTTACAGGCGTTAATTTACTCAATATTTTTAATTTACAGCTTAATTTCGGCTTTAACGCAAAACAAACTGGTTTATTCATGTTGCTCTATGCAACTGGGGCACTCACTGCAATGATTAGTGGTGGCCTGCTCTATCAACGATTAGGAAAAAAGTCTCTTCTTATTATTGGAATAATCCTACATAGCTTTGGCATATTTCTTTTGTTTTGTATTTCAAACACAAGCCCTTTAAGCTTTTTAGTGATTTCTTATTTATTGATGGGTATGGGTGGCGGTCTAAGTGCCAATATTGCCCAAATTAGCTCATTGATTGATTTTTCAGGCCAAGATTTATTACAAGGAAGTGTGCTCTGGAATATTAATCGACAAGTTTCATTTAGTGTCGGTACTGTCGTTCTCATTTCGATATATAACTTGATGTCTAGCTCAAGCGATTTGCTTCGTTATCAACATACTTTTTTAATTGCAGCTTTGCTCTGTTTACTTTCACTCATTCCCGTTTTAAAGGAGAAAACCCATGTCTAATCAAATGGATCAAGCCATTCAAAGTGTCATTGACCTACATATTTTAATAGAAAATGTATTTACAGGAAAAAATGCAGAGCAAAGTCTGAGCCCGCTTTTAGATAGCTTTGATCAAAATTTTAAGATGGTAACGGTTCAAGGTCAGAGTATTGGTTTAGCCGAAGTTAAAAGCTTATTTAGTCAAAATATTGGAAAGAAACCCTCTTTAAAAATCACCATTATTAAGAGTACAACTTTATACGAATTTGAAAATTATTGTTGGGTGCAATATCAGGAACATCAGCAAACTGATGAAACCGAGACAGTGCGTACCTCTACGGCCTGCATTAAAGTAGAAGATAAAAAATGTTATTGGGTGTATTTACATGAAACTTTTGTTCCCTCGTCTTAAGTCATGTAGAGCACCTTAAAGATGGCACCTATTTTGCTTAAAAATATTACGTTTTATGAAAATCGTAATACTGATCAAAATGGGGAGCTCTCGATATGGGTTATGTTGCAAAGGAATTTACGCGAAAGAACAAGCTGATTCTCAGTATTTGTTCTTTCGTGATTCCAATATGTCTTTGGTGCGTAATCAGTTACTTACCTTTTGTTTGGCATCCTCAAGTACAAATCACGAGTTCGGGAAGTGTTTCTTACTTACAAGTAGGAAGTCGCATTGATAAAAATGTGTTCTATCTCGAAGCACAAAATGCAGTCAATCGAAATTCTGCACCACCACAAGGTATTTTGGTTAATCCGATTTATTTACCTGTTCCCCATGAAGTCGCTAAGGCTTTGGTCACCGCATTTACAACACCACCAGAACAACCTGATTCACCGTGGTTTCATCAAAGTTTATGGCACAGTATTAAACTGGTTTTTTCAGCCTTTTTTATATCTTCATTGATTGGGATTCCACTGGGTATTTTGTGTGGTTTTTCTAAGCGGATATCGCTGTTAACAGAACCGTTTGTTGAATTTTTCCGTTACTTACCCGCTCCCGCCTTTGGTGCACTTGCAGTAGCAATTTTAGGGATTAATGATGCGCCTAAAATTGCCATTATTGTGATTGGTACGCTATTTCAGCAAATTCTCATTATTGCCAATACCACACGAATAGTAGATCGAAGCTTAATTGAAGCTGGCTATACGCTTGGTACCAATAAGCTCAAAAGTTTATTTCACGTGGTGATTCCTGCGGCCTTACCTGATATTTACCGTGACTTACGTGTGTTACTGGGCTGGGCTTGGACCTATTTAATTGTTTCAGAGTTGATTGGTACGACCTCGGGTATTACGTGGTTTATTACCCAACAGGCTCGCTATCAAAACTTTGACAATGTCTATGCGGCTATTTTGATTATTGGGGTGATTGGCCTGATCTGTGACTGGGTATTAATGAAGTTAGGTGAGCGGATGTTCACTTGGAAAGTAGGAGCAAAATAATGAACGATTCAACATTTAACGCGCATGAATACTTTCAAAAAATTTATGAACGTCCTGTGATTTTAGAAGCAAAACAACTGAGCCAAGTGTTTAAGCATGGTCACAGCGAATGCACTGTTTTAAATAAACTCGATTTAAAAATTCATAAAAGAGAATTTATTTGTGTGATTGGTCCTTCTGGCTGCGGCAAATCCACACTAAGCCGTGTTATTGCAGGTTTAGACCCCTACCATAGTGGAGAAGTTTTAGTAGACGGCGAATGCATTACGGGCCCATGTCCTGAACGCGGTATGGTGTTTCAGGGCTATACCCTTTTCCCGTGGAAAACTGTAAAAGAAAACGTGATGTTTGGCCCGCAAATGCGCGGCGCAAGTCAAATGACAGCCGAAGCTCAAGCACGTGAATGGATTAATATTATTGGTTTAGAAAAATATGAAAATCAGTATCCACACCAACTTTCTGGTGGTATGAAACAGCGCGTTGCGATTGCTAGAGCTTTAGTTAATCAACCTAAAATTTTACTCATGGATGAACCTTTTGGTGCACTCGACCCACACACCCGTCAAAAAATGCAAAAGCACTTGATGGATTTATGGCAAAACATTGATATCACCATTATTTTTGTGACCCATGACATGGATGAAGCCATTTTACTGGCAGACCGAATTGTGGCACTCAAAGCCAACCCAGGTGAAATTAAGGAAATTATTGAAGTTAATTTGCCGCGTCCACGCTCACTCGACTTGATGAGCACCCCTGAGTTTAAACAGCTTCGTTCACGGGTAGATTATTTAGTTCACGCCGAAGAAGATGAGCTTGACCCTGCTTTACAAGATTTACCAAAAATACCGCGTATGACTCAGGTCAGTACAGAAAAATAAGAAACACATTAAAAAGCCCAAGTTCAACTTGGGCTTTTTTATTTACTAGGCTTATTTGAGCTGTTCTATGAGTGTTGGATAAATCAGCCCATCTACATTTTGTTCGGTTTTATAAATACCGTTTTCAACGTTAAATTTATTAACGTGATAGCTAGAGCCATAAATTGAGTCAAAACCTTGAGATTTAGCAAATACTTTTTTATTGGCATTGATATCTAATAAATGCGTACCGCTAACCATCAACTCATATTGTTTTGGGTCAACCCCTGAACGATTTGCCATAATTTTAACCGCATCGGCATGGGTTGCAGGGTCATTAATATATTTAACTGTTTTATCCCACACCTGAATGACTTTTTTCCATTCCTCTTGATGAGTTGTTAAATGGCCCATGTTGACTGTTAATGTGTCGTAAATTAAACCTGGCTTGTCTTTAGAGGTGTAGATAATTTTAGAGCCTGCCACTGCTTTTAATGCTTGACCTGCAACAGGTTGCCAAACAGCAATCGCAGAAATATCTGGGCTATTAAACACTTGAGGTAATTGGTTTGTCGCCGAATTTACCAGCTTCACCTCATTTGCTTTAATGTTATGATCGGTCAAAGCAGTTGCTAGCAAAAGATGATCAACCAAGCCTTTTTCAACACCGATTGATTTTCCTTTTAAGTCTTGAATGGTATTAATACCCTCTTTTGCAATAATGACATCATTGCCCGCAGAATAATCCGTTGCCATGATCATCATGCCTTGTGTACCGCCCGAAGCAGTTACCAAGTTATCGCCATTGGTGACCAACACAGCATCGAGCTGATTTGCGGAAAAGGCTGACAGAGAAGCCGAATAATCAAACCATTTAAACTCTACATTTAAGCCTGCTTCTTTTAACCAGCCTTTTTCAATAGCCACTTGCCAAGCCACCCAGCCCGGCCAATCACTATAGCCAATCGTAATTGGTTTTGTATTTGTTGATGCCTGAGCATCTTGTTTAGCCTCAGGCACTTTAGCGGTATTGTCACACCCACCCAATACAACTGCCGATAAAATAGATACGGATAACAACGCTTTTTTAATCATATAGAAACTTCCCCAACATTTTTACTAACAACACTTTGAGCGGTTTGATTGAGTGACTGTACGTAAGCTCGCCAGCCTCCAAAATGGCTAATATCGGTTGCATCTTGAATGGCGTAAGCTTCGCAAATAAAGCCTTTGACCCATGTTCCATCTTTTAATTTCAGGTTCCCAATACCAAGCGGTGCAGGTACTTCAGCCACAATGGCTCCAAAATTTGCTAAAGGAACATCCCACACCTCCACTTCAATTGAGGTCCCTGCTGCATCACATTGCAGTCCCGGCTTTGGTGGCGTGGTATTTTTTAAGGCAAATAGTTTATAAGTTTCTACAGTCTGAGTTTTCTTAACCAAAGTGGCATTGCGACTAGTCAGCTGAAAATTAAGTGGCATGCCTGTTAAGTGCGCTCCCACCACAGCAAGCTGCACTGAATGATTCGATTGGATTTCTAGACTTTTTTGATAATGTTGAGTTGATTTACCTAAACTCAGTGATGTTTCGGCTTGCCAGAGCTGAGCAAAATTGGCCAGTGCCTGATCGTGCCAAGCTGGTGCAATAAAGGTTACCCCACTTGGTAGGCCGTCTTCACGGAGTACATTTGGTAAAGCCAAAGCAGAAAGATCAGCAAAATTGACAAAGTTAGTATAGGCCCCCATGTGCGCATTTTTAGTCAACGGGTCGGCTTCAACTTCGGCAATAGTGTAAATGGTTGGTGCTGTCGGAACCATCAATGCATCAAAAGATTGTAAAGCCACATTAATTTTTCGAGCTAATACGGCGCGGTTATATTCGGCTTGAAGTGCATCTGTTGCCTTGAATTTATCTGCCTGTGCAATAATTTGAGCAATGACTGGATGAGCCTTTTCACGTGTTGTCATGCGTTCAACGGCAACTGTTCTTTCAGCTACCCAAGCATCGTTATACAGTGCAGCAGCAAGCTCATTAAACGCACTGAAATCAATACTCTCAACTTCATAGCCCAGTTTTTTTACCCGCTCGACTGCAACTAAAAAAGCTTTTTCAGATCCAATATCTCCATAAAACTCAAGCTGAGCTGGAATAGCAATTTTTCGTTTAGAAAATTGAGTCGGTACATTGGCTGGATGTGCTCGTGAATATTCATCTATTTCATCATAGCCCTGCATTAAACTGGCAACGGTCCACGCATCATCAATATGCAGCGCAAAAATAGAAATGACATCAATAGTCCGACATGCAGGAATTAAACCTGTAGTAGAAAACCAGCCCTTTGTCGGCTTAAGACCCACAATATTGTTATGGCCCGCAGGAACACGCCCTGACCCCGCCGTGTCTGTCCCCAAACTAAAAGGCACAATGCCGTTGGCAACCACCACTGATGAACCAGAACTTGAACCACCGCTGATATATTCAGGGTTAAAACTATTTTTTACTGCGCCATATGGAGAGCGAACGCCAACCAGCCCAGTCGCAAACTGATCTAGATTAGTTTTACCAATTACAACTGCCCCGGCTTTTTTTAGCTTGGCAACTACGGCAGCATCTTGTGTCGCTAAATATTGAACCTCTTTACAGGCAGCAGTGGTGTGAAAGCCAGCAACATCAATGTTGTCTTTGACTGCAAATGGCACACCGTATAGTGGTAAGTCGGCAATATGCTGATCTTTTAAAACATTAATTTGCAATTGAATCTGCTCGTTCGATGCAATTTCAATCCATGCATGATCATCATTTTTAATTTCTGCAACATAGCCAACCAGATCTTTAAGATGGATTTTCCCGTTTTGATATGCAGTTTTCCAGTCTTGGATGGTCCATAAATTTTTCAACACGCTACTCCTCATTTAGTCATTTTGCTGTATAGGCGGCATGACGGCATCCATCAGTTCTAGATGTCCTTTGATTACCCCTTTCAGCACAATAAATTGCTGGCTAATTTGTCTAAGCTCAGAACTCGCGCCCTGCATTAACATGACTTGCAATATCTTTTGCTGATCGAGCTGGATATGAAGTGAACTAATCACCTGTGTTAAAAACTGTTGTTGTAAATCAACTAATTGATTGCGTAAGGTCATTTGGCTAGCGTCATAAAGTAGCGTCAAAGTGCCAACCATGACTTCATTGGCCTGTGCCTGCTCCGCAATCAGGTGTTTATTAATCATGTCGACAATGGCTTGCGAGCGACTTTCATAATTCTGCTCGACAATTTTTTGATCAAGTGCATTAAGTGTCGTTTCAGGTACGGTAATACTGATTCGAGCCAACTTTTGTTTCGGCACAGTCTTATCCTTTTGTTTTAGGCGGCTGATTGTTTTGTTTGATATATACGCCTGCACGTATGCTAAGCAACTGGACTAAAAAGGCTTTTAAAGTTTGCTTTGGTTGAACCACGGGTTTTACATCGTTCATATCACACCTCTAGCTTGGTATTACTAAATTCAGTTTTTGTATTACTAATAAGAGATGCAGAAAATGTGCCAGTTTTTAAGTGTGGTTTTGATAGGTTTGGCAGAAATTTGTGAGTGATTTTTGGGCAGAAAAAAGCCCCATGCACAGGGATAGGGCTAATATTTAATTTTAATCTTATGACTGATTAATCATCGTATGTGCCCATAACGATAAAGACTCTAAAACAGGCTTAAAAGATTGGCCTAATTCGGTCATTTCATAAACCACTTTAATCGGTGCTTTTTCACCATAAACGGTTCGAGAGATTAAGCCACTTTGCTCTAATTGCTTGAGTTGAAGGCTTAAAGTCATTTCTGTGATGGTGGGCATTAATTGATTGATTTCATTAAAACGTTTTGGCCCATTTTTTAGATAATACAAAATAACACCTTTCCATTTTCCACCCACCAAGTCCATAGCCATACTGATATGACATGGATAGGTTTTTCCATTCATGGTGATTTCACATTTATTTTCAGTATTTGCCATTTTTCATGCCACCTATCAACTTTGATAGTTATTGTACACCCATACTATAAAAATTATAGTGACTATGATTTTTATAGTTTAAAGGCACTCTCATGGCTTTACTTATTTTGGCCCATCCCTACTACGCTCAATCAATTGCAAATAAAACGATAGTGAATGAACTTATAAAAACCTATCCTGACCTTGAAGTGCGAGATATTTTTCAGCTTTATCCAGACTATAAAATTGATGTCAGTGCTGAACAAGAAGCGTTGCTACGCCATGACACCATCATTCTGCAATATCCAATGTTCTGGTTTAATATGCCGGCAATTTTGAAGTTATGGTTTGATGAAGTTTTTACTTATCAGTTTGCTTATGGCTCTCAAGGCGATAAATTAAAAGATAAAAAAGTCATTATTAGTATGACAGTCGGGCAAAAAGAAGCCGATATGGTGAACGACCGAGAAAACTTAGCGGATAGTTTTTTAAAAGCGGTTCAATATTCAATTCAATATACACAAATGCAGTTAAGCGCCACTTACTTGCTTTATGACGTTTCGCCTTTATCAGGTCATTCAGAGTCTGAAATTAAGTTAAAAGCTGTTGAACATGGTCATAAAGTATTAAAGCATTTGACCGAAGCATAATAAAAAAAGAGAGCATCAATATTGATGCTCTCTTTTGGTTTAAGCGACAGGTGCTAAGGTAAATAGCACTTGTCCTGTTTTTACGGTTTGCCCTTTTTCAATGGTAATGGTTTCTACCTTCATACGTTCCGGCGCAATAATTGGAATTTCAATTTTCATTGCCTCAATTACCGCAAGGGTTGCACCTTCTTCAACAATATCACCCGATGCACATTCGATTTTCCAGATTGACCCCGGCATGTGTGATTCGACTGTACAGCCTCCTTCAGGAATAACCACGGTTTGACCTTCATCAACCGCATCTAGGCTTTCAGAAATATATTCTTGCAGGCCTGCTTCGTGCCAACGGCGGCGTTCAGCCTCAAAGTTAGCTTGCTGTGTATCTTTAAAGGCTTGAATACTGTCTTGATGCGTCTTTAAAAACTCGTTGTATTCTTTTAAGTTGAGTACACCATCTTCAATACGAAGTTGTAGACGACCTGCCTTAAAGTCTTCACGCATTTGCAGAAGTTCAGCCTCAGAAACTTCATAAAACTTAACTTGGTCAAAAAAGCGTAATAACCACGGTTTGCCATCTTCGAAGTCGGCATTTTTACGATAACGACTCCACATTTGAGTGGTACGACCAACGAATTGATAGCCGCCCGGCCCTTCCATACCGTACACACACATATACGCACCGCCAATGCCGACCGCATTTTCAGGTGTCCAAGTTCGCGCAGGGTTATATTTTGTGGTGACTAGACGTTGGCGTGGGTCGAGTGGTGTTGCAACGGGCGCACCTAAATACACATCGCCTAAACCCATCACCAAATAGTTTGCGCTATAGACCACATCTTTAACTGCTTGCTTGGAAGCTAGACCATTAATACGGCGGATAAACTCGACGTTATCTGGGCACCACGGCGCATCTGGACGGACAATTTGTGTGTAACGTTCGGTGGCAAGTTGAGTTTGTGAATCTTCCCAAGCTAAAGGCAAATAGACAGTCCGTGAAGGCACCTGCATATTTTGAATATCGGGTAATTCGGCTTCTGCTTGTTGAAGTTTCTGTAAAAGTTCACGTTGATCGAGCTGGATTGAATCAAAATGAATTTGTAGTGAACGGATACCCGGTGTTAAATCGATAATACCCTGAATGTTTTGATCTTTGACCCATTGCATTAGCGCATGAATACGGAAGCGTAAATTTAGATCGAGTACTAACTCACCATATTCCACCAACAAATAGCTATTTCCTGCTGGTCGATAGGTCACGCTTGGTAAGTCAGCTTTACCGTCCAAAGTAGCTAAAACTGCATCTTTTAAAGTGTCGAGTTCTGCTTGAATGGCTGGGTTGAAATCAATATGAGTTGTATCTGTCGCAGTTAAGCTTTGATAATATTTTTGATCGAGTACTTTTGCCTGCGCATAACTTACAGGGACAAATTTAACTTTATCGCCTGCTTTAAGCTGCCCAATTTTCCAAAGCTCGGAATGAATCACTACGGCAGGACAAACAAAACCGCCTAAGCTCGGACCATCTGGCCCCAGAATAATTGGCATATCGCCAGTAAAATCAATTGCGCCAATGGCATAAGCGTTGTCGTGAATATTGGATGGATGTAAGCCTGCCTCGCCACCATCTTCACGTGCCCACTCTGGTTTTGGACCAATTAAACGAATACCTGTACGGCTCGAGTTATAGTGAATTTCAAACTCGTTGGCAAAGAAGGTATCAATATCTTGTTTGGTGAAAAAATCTGGTGCGCCATGTGGCCCATACATCACAGCAATTTCCCAGTTTTGGGTAAAGCTAGGAATTTGTGCTTGAGCTAAAGCCGTGGTCGATTGAGCTGAATATTCAGTAATTGGCAGCATATCACCAATTAATAAATTACGGCCTGCATGCCCACCAAACTGCCCTAAAGTGAAAGTCGCCTGTGACCCTAAATAGTCAGGAACATCGAAACCACCTTTCACGCCAATATAGCTACGGCAACCTGAACGGATAATCCCACATTTTAAAACTTGGCCTTTTTTCACATTAATGGTTTGCCACATCGGCACCAGTTCGCCATCAAGTTTTGAAGGCATATCACCGCCTGTAATGACAATTTGGCTGTCGCAGTGAAACTTTAAGGTCGGCCCTTGTAAGGTGCATTCAAGCCCTGCCGTATTTGGCTCATTGGCTAGAAGCTGGTTTGCCACCGTTAAACTGAGTGGATCGATAGCACCTGATGGCGGCACACCAACATCCCAATAACCTAATCGCCCTGTTACGTCTTGAATGGCAGTTTGAATGCCAGCCTGCAACACCTCAATTTTTTGAGTTTTCCATTCAAAGGTATTTAAAAATCGAGTGGTTTGAGTACCCAAAGCAAAAACATCACAAGCAATAATGTTTTGCAAATATTCCAGATTAGTTTCGATGCCTGCGACTTGCGTGTTGGCAAGACTAGCACTCATTGCCTGTATGGCTTGGTCCCGTGTTGCAGCAGTTACAATGATTTTGGCAATCATTGGGTCATAAAAAGAAGACACCGTTGAACCTGTTTCAACCCATGTTTCGACTCGGGTTTGCGGGTCAAATTTAACGTGTGTAAGCAGGCCTGCACTCGGCTGGAACTGTTTAATTGGGTCTTCGGCATAAAGACGAACCTGAATGGAATGTCCTGTTGGCTCTAACTTTTCTGTTGGTGCTGACCAATCACCGCTTGCCAAAGTAACCATCCATTCGACTAAGTCGACACCAAATACTTGCTCGGTCACGCCGTGCTCGACTTGCAAACGCGTGTTGACCTCTAAGAAATAAAATTCTTGGGTTTCGGTGTCCATGACAAACTCAACCGTGCCTGCCGAGCGATAGTTCACCGATTGCATCAATTGAATCGCGACTTTTTGAAGATAGTCGCGTTGCTGTTCATTTAAGTGTGGTGCAGGTGTTTCTTCAATCACCTTTTGATTACGGCGTTGCACCGAACAATCACGCTCACCCAAGGCTAAAACTTGCCCTTTCCCATCACCAAAAATTTGCACTTCGATGTGACGCGCATGTTGTACAAATTTTTCTAAATACAAACCTGCATCTTTAAAATTGACCTGAGCTAAATAAGATACGGTTTGATAAGCATCTTTTAACTCGGTTTCATTCCAGACCAAACGCATGCCAATACCACCACCGCCCGCGGTACTTTTCAGCATGACCGGATAGCCAATACGGGCTGCCTCAAACAAGGCCTCAGCTTCATCTGCAAGTAGTGAACTGCCCGGAAGTAAAGGCACATTGCTTTGAATTGCGAGTTCACGTGCAGTATGTTTTAAACCAAAATCGAGCATTTGGCTTGAAGTTGGTCCAATAAACGCAATACCTTGGCTTTCACATAAATCACAAAACTCAGCATTTTCAGATAAAAAACCATACCCGGGGTGAATAGCTTCTGCACCAGATTGTTTTGCAACTTCAAGGATTTTTTCAATATTTAAATAACTTTGATGCGCAGGCGCAGGGCCAATTAGGAAAGCTTCATCGGCCAAAGTTACGTGTAAAGAATCACGGTCGGCTTCGGAATAAACCGCAACCGAAGCGATCCCGAGTTTTTTAAGGGTGCGAATGACGCGACAGGCAATAGCACCGCGGTTAGCAATCAGAACTTTTTTAAACATGCTTACACCCCTTCCGCTTCACGGACAACCAGTTGAATTTTGGTTGGGTTATAGGCATTACATGGGTTATTAAGCTGTGGACAATTGGAAATTAAAACAATCAAATCCATTTCTGCCCGAACTTCGACATATTTACCCGGACCTGAAATTCCATCATCAAATTTAAGCTGACCGTCTGGTGTCACAGGCACATTCATAAAAAAGTTAATGTTTGGGCCGATGTGACGCACATTTAAGCCATGCTTTTTTGCAATCGGATGTTTTGCCAAGGCATACATAAAGTTGTTACGGCAACTATGCATAGGGTACGTTTCATGTGCATAGCGAACCGTATTACTTTCACATGAACAGGCACCACCAATGGTGTCATGGCGACCACAGTTATCATCATGAATAACGGCTATTGGGCGGCCAAAGTTACTATAGAGCTTGGTGCCCTTTTCTAAATAGATTTGTTGGTTGATAGCCAAAGTGTCCATTGCGCTATAACGCTCAGTTGGATTTTCGGCACTCATAAACAAAGTATCGACCGCTTGGTTTCCCTCAAGGTCAATAATTCGAAAATATTGGCCCTTTTTAACCTCGCACATCCACGCTTCACCCGCAGGACAAACTTCATTTAAAACTGCTTTTTCAAATGATTGTAAAACTGTCATGATGCTTCTCCTGATTTAAATATTGCTAAGCGCGTAGTAGCGGGCTGTGTTTTGAAACGCACGCTGATTTTGCGAACACGCATCACGACAAATATCGTTGTCTGTTAGTGAATTGGCTTTAAATAAACTGAGTTGAATATCGGCAGGTTGATAGCTTTGGCTGGTATCTAAACCGTGCGGTGCGGCAGATAAAAATAGCAGGCAGTCCATTTCAAAACGCAATTCAATGGTTTGATCAGTATTGTCAGAACTGACATAAGACAAAGCGCCGTTTTCGTCTGGTACAACTTTAGAAAATAGATTAACCGCGGCACTCAGGTCTTGGCTGGCAAGCCCGTATTTACACATTTCAATGAGTAAACTGTCTAAGCCATTTTGGTACATATCATTTCGGGCATCTTGAAATGTGCGCGCACCAAATTGCTTTTCAATTTGCTCAGGTCGGCTTGGGCCACAAAGTGCATCGTTCCAACCATGGTCATCATGAACAATAGAAGCCATCACACGGCCTAGGTCTGAGTACAGCACATTGGAAGCTTTTAAATAGGCGGTGTGTTGCCCTTTTAAACTGTCGGGCATGTTAAAACGTTCAAGCACATCGGCAGCATTTACACAAAACAAAGAAACATTTGCCTGAGCGCCAAGCGATGTAAATCTAAGAATGGTTCCTTTTTGAATTCGACCCGACCAGTGGTGTCCTCCGGGTAAAAGTTCGGTCCAAATCGCCTGATTGTTATGATAACTTGCAGTGTTCATAGCTACTCCTGTCGGATAGTTTTAGACTTCCTCCCGGGCTTTTATCCCTCCGTGTAGTTCGCTAGGAACCGTGAACTCTCGGTCCAGTCATACTGTAAGTATCGGAACCCTAGATCACTTTTGATTACTTAAGACTATGCAAAGGACATGCCAGATTAGTATTACGGTTTTTTTTAAAAGTAATACTAAACTTGGGCAATTTGAGTGCGATTTAAAACACAAAATAAAAAGCTGCACTAAAAGTTGTGCATTTCATAGAAGTATAAGAAAGCTAATTCTCAACACAATTAGATAGCAGGACTATAAATTGTCTACTTAATCCAAATCTAATTTATGTCTGAGCTTTAATATATCGACCAGACCTTTATCTCTGGTTTCATATAAATCGATATCTTTATATTGTGCTAATAGCTGGTTGGTTTCTGCTTCCAATATCTCTGTTGTCTCGTCTGAATGTTGAAATGCATGCATATCGTTCCACCATTCTGTCATAGGTGGGCCTAAATGATGAATCGCCTCTTTAAAGCCCTTTTGGTTGGCAAGCTGCATATTAATGTAGGGGCCAAATAACGCCCATCTTAAACCCGGTCCACTGGTAATCGCGACATCGACATCTTCGGCAGAGCACACGCCTTGTTCAACCAATGAAAAAGCTTCTCGCCATAGCGCAGCCTGCAAACGGTTTGCGACATGCCCTTTTACTTCTTTATTTAAAACAATTGGGTTCTTACCCAGTTGTTTATAGAACTCAGCAGCCTGTTTTAAAATTTGAGGATCTGTCAAAGTACCACCGACAATCTCGACCAAAGGTAAGAGATGAGGTGGATTAAAAGGATGACCTAATAAAATACGTTCAGGATGTTTGGCCTCTTTTTGAAAATCAGACACTTTTAAGCCCGATGAACTTGAAGCAATAAGAGTATGTTCAGGACAATATGCTGTGATGTCTTGATATAGCTGTTGTTTTACATCCAGACGTTCAGGGGCATTTTCTTGAATAAAATCTACATCTGAAACTGCATCTTTTAAATGATTAAAAATTTCCAGATGAAGCAGTACATCTTGCGGAGAATAACTGTGTTCAGCGTTTTGGTCTAAAGCCAATAAATCATTTAAATTTGCAGATATTCTTTTTTTAAAGACCGCTTCATCTATAGGATAAGGGTCGTAAACATTAACTTTAAATCCTTTATATAAAAATAAGGCCGTCCAACTTGCACCTATTACACCTGCTCCAACAACACCAACCGTTTTAATGACTTCCATATTTTCCTCGTAAGAATGTTGTTTTATTCGAAATTTCTTTACTCATATGAATGCTAAATAAACATAGCAGATTCAACCAATCAATAAATTTAATTGTTTATATTTTATATAATTTGTCCTATATTCCTTAGCTTGAAAATTGATTCCTTTCATTAGTACAACTTCATCTTTTACCCTTTTTTAACCGTTATTTATTGAATTTTATGTCAAAAAATCTAGCAACATTGATTGGTTTAAGTGCCATTCTCATGTGGGCATCTCTGGTCGGTCTGATGAAGCAAGTCAGTGCCGCCATTGGGCCTGAGCTAGGTGTTACCTTTATTTATTCTTTAAGTGCGCTACTGTTGCTTGCCATTTTCAAAGTTCCAGATTTTAAGCAAATTTCTAAAAAATACTTAATATTTGGCACAATTCTGTTCGTGGCTTATGAAGTGTGCTTCTCATTTGCAATTGCTTATTCTCAGACAGCAAGACAAGCAATTGAAATTAGTATTGTTAACTATTTGTGGCCGAGTTTAACGGTTTTAGCTTTCGTTATTTTTAAGGAATTAAAGTTTAATTTCCTTATTATTTTAGGTTTAATGCTTTCAATTTTCGGCATTGTTTTTATTCAAACTGGAAACAGTGATTTTAGTCTAAATAGTCTTGTCGATAATTTTCATAGCAACCCACTGAGCTATATTTTGGCATTTGCAGGCGCCATCATTTGGGCTTTTTACTGTGTACTCACCAAAAAATTAAGTAATGGGCAAAATCCAATTTCTATTTTCTTTGTTGGTGTCGCGCTAACACTATGGTTCAAGCTGCTTGTATCGGGGCACTTTGCTATTCCTTCAATGGATATTCCAGCTCTCCTCACCCTTTTAGTGGCATCTGCTGCCATGGGTTTTGGTTATGCTGCTTGGAACATTGGCATCATCCATGGAAACATTACCGTGCTTGTGGTGGCCTCTTATTTCACCCCGATTATTTCGTCTATTTTGGCGATGTTTGTTTTACAAACTCAATTATCGATGAGCTTTTGGCAAGGAACAGCAATGGTGACGGCGGGTTCCTTTATTTGCTGGGTTTCAACCAACTGGTCTGTGATTCAGCCTTTCTTTAAAAAATTAAGAAAAGGCCAAAAAGCATTGTAGATTTATCGCAATGCTTTTTTTCAGACTTAAAATAACTCCGACGAAGAAGAATTCCCCCATTGCCCAAAGCGTGCTAACATCCAAATTCTGACAATTACCAATGTCAAAATAATTTCTAGAGGGAATAAGATGTTAAAAACTCAAAAAATCAACATCGTACAAGAATTTGATGCACCTGTAGACAAGGTCTTTGCAACCTTAAGTGAGCATGAAAACTTAAGTAAGCTTTTTGCCCCTGCTAAAGTGACTCGTATTAGCGACGGAAAAGACGCTCGTAATGGTGTTGGCTCTGCGCGCAAAATGTCTATTCCATTGACCCCTTCATTTGTAGAAACCAATTTAGTCTATAAAGAAAATGAACTGATCGAGTATGCAATTACGAGCGGGATTAGCCCAATTAAAGGTCACCGTGGTGTCATGAAATTTACTGACTTGGGAAATAATCGAACTCGTTTGGATTACACCATTAGCTTTAAAGGCCGCGTACCATTTATTGGCCCTATTATTAAAGCCGCTCTACAAAATGGTGTGAGTCGCGGGCTTAAAAAACTTAAGTTTTAATCGACTAATATCCACAAAAAAAGCCCAATCACGGGCTTTTTGTTTTAAGGTTTAAGTTGAATGCTCAGATAGCATAAATAAAAAGTAATCTAATAATTTATCCCGTTCATCTACGCTATTGGCACTTAACAGCTGAACCACTGCCCCATCAATTGCAAATAGAAACATGTGGGCATCTTTTATTGAAGCAGTAGTTTTTACAGTAAGAAGCAGCTTATAAAGCTCATTTATAAACCAGTTTCTATAAGCAACAACCACTTGATAAGCTGTTGCATAACACTTTTCAATTTCAAAAATTGCTTTAAATGGTAAACGATAAAAGCCTTCTAAATTGGCATGTAAAAAGTAAATTTGCTTGAGTTTATCGAACACCATAAGTTCGCTGTATGAATTGATAATTGAAAGAACTTTTACTTTGAGCGCATCCGTTTGAAAAGTTAGACACATCTCGATCAGTCGTGCTTTTGAATGAAAGATGTTATAGAAAGTCGCTTTGGGGATTTTGGCTTCAGCAATAATTCGGTCAACACTGACCTTGTTAAATCCATCTTGATTAAATAAATCTTTTGCTGTGTGCAGCACTCGTAGTGCTCTAAATGAAGATTCTAAATTTTTCATATATACCGCTTAAAATAATTTTTTGTTGTATGTAAAAGAGATAGAAATGCCGTCACTCTTAAATTGAGTGCTAAAAACAGGCATGCAAAAGCGGCACTAAAGGTGTGCTCGCCTATCTCGGTTTTATTGTTGCTATGTTTTAGTCGTAATGATGTTTAGGCGTAAAAACCTAGAGTCGTCAAAACCGATTTATAGAATGTTTAAACGGTATGAATAGAAAGACTTTGGCAAAGGCCAAAAATTGAGAAGAATTAGTACGCATAGCGGACTCCTAGATGAAATAGAAGTTCTACCAGATCACTGCTAAATGATTATGGTGGCAGAACGAAGAAGGGTTAGCAGACCAGTCATCTAGGAACTGGCACGCCCGAAGGCGTCCCTCCTCCGTCCTACCGCTACGAAGGGAGACGAACGAGTTCATCACCAAAAAATTACTTTTTTGATGTTCTAGATGAAAACGGTCTGCTAAAACCGACTGGCAATGTAGGCCAGCAGGCAAAGGATAGTATTCGCACTTGTTGGCGTCAAGCGTGGGAAATGACAATCGTATTAAAGTAGAGCGGTTGGGGTAAATAAAAAAGCCATTACAGTGTGGGTAAGTAATGGCTTTATTCATTAGGAGTTTAAAATAAATTTAAATAGAATTATTAGATTAACTTTTAATTTGTATTAAAAGCTAAAAATAAGCCTAATCCTATAAAAATTGATCCCCCCATTAAAGACATGACTTTTTGAGTCTTTTCAGACTTTTTAAACCTTTTCAAAATATAATTTGCTAGAAAGACACATACTATATCGGCAGAAACAAAAGCTAAATTTACAAAAAGTCCTAATATTATGAATTGTAGCCATACGGAAAATCCGGAAGTCGTATTTATAAATTGAGGTAAAAAAGAAATATAAAATATTGCTGTTTTGGGGTTAAATACTTCAACTAAAATACTTTGCCTGAATGAAACTTCAGGAGCATGCAGATCAATTTCTAGATTTCCTTGTAGCTTTGATCTTATTAGCTTGATTCCAAGCCAAATTAAGTATGCCGCACCGAATAGTTTAATTACATCATAGAGCATAGGTGTTGTTTTAAAAATTGCAGTTAATCCAATTGAAGCTGCAATTATGTGGAAACATCCACCAATAAAAATTCCTAATGATGCCATTAACCCAGCTCTTTTCCCTTTAGAAAGAGTCTGAGCTGCTGTATAAAGCATAGCTGGTCCAGGCATATAGGCAAAAATTAGTGTAGTTATAACAAAAGTTATAAGTAATTCAATTGAAACCATTATTTATCCTTAATACAGTTTATTTAAGAGTAATCTCTAACTCCGAATAGAGAACTACCTATACGAATATAGTTGGCCCCTATCGGTATAGCCTTTTTATAGTCATTACTCATTCCCATACTTAAATTTTCTATTTCATATAAAGACTTTAATTCCTTCATTTTTAAAAAATAAGGCTCTACTTCTTCAGTATTGGGCGGAATACACATGAATCCTTCTAGTTTAATACTTCTACTACTAATGGCTTTTTGAAATAAATCATTTAGATCGCTTAAATCAACACCACTTTTCTGCAATTCATTTCCTATATTAATTTGAATAAAAATCCTTACTATCTTTTGCACTTCTGCTGCATATTTTATAATTTTATTTAGAGTATTAACGCTGTCTACTGATTCTATCACATCAAAAAAATTAACTATTTTCTTAATTTTTTTTGACTGAATACTACCAATAAAATGTAATTCTAGATCAGTATATTTATCTTTCAGCAAAGACCATTTTTCATAGGCCTCCTCTACTCTACTTTCACCAAACATGCGGTGCCCATGTTCTAAAAGAGGTAAAATTTTTTCTACCGGTTGAAATTTAGAAACTGCAACCAATTGTGTAGAAGAGTTTAACTGGTGAATATCATTAATAATCTTATTAAAATTATCTAATATTATTGAGTTCATTTTACGACTTTTACCTCTTCAGGAAATACTTCAATTTTCATAATTGAGGTCACATCTAATCCTGTAATTTCTTTTACTTTTTCTTTACCCTTATTTTGAACTTTTTCAATTGCACATATGACTTTTTCAATAGTACTTCCTGCTGTTTTTAATGCTTCAGCAAGGGCAATCACGGCTCCTCCTGTACTTAAAGTATCATCAATAATAACTACTCTATCGCCCTTATCTATACCATTTAAATACATTTTTCCTTCAAAATATTCAGATTTAATATCCACCACATTATTATTAAGTTCTGTTAGGCTATAAGGGTACCATCGTGCCATTGCAAGAGGTTTACCTGTTAATAAAGAGATAGTGGTTGCTAATGGTGCTCCCTTATCCTCTTCTGTAACAATTTTATCAAAATCACAATCTAGATGTTCTAAAATTGCATAGGCAACTTCGATTAAGACCTTGGGTCTTAATGCTGGTAACTGATCAGTAAATTCATTAACTGTTGTAAGTGTTTTTCCTGAGTTTACTACCCGTGCGTTTCTATAAATTTCTTCTAATAACATTTTTATCTCCTTAATTATTTTTCATCTTGATATTCAGGGTATACACCATCCCATCTACTTTTATATTTCCACGCATTATCAAAAAACAAAGTAACTATTGTTTTATTATTTATATTATCCATCAATGATTCACAAACTAATAAATTTGCTCCACAAGTTGGACCTATACCAATTTGATCACTTTCTATAAAGCTTTTCATTCTATTCCAAGCTTCATGACCATTAACTGTTGTAATAGCATCAATAACATCGAGACTAGTATTTGCTGATAATATACCAGCACCTAATCCCATTAAGTTATGTGGAGAATGCGTAAATTTTAAACCATTTTTCATCGCATATATTGGAGCAGACTTATCAACTTCTATGCCAATAGTTTTTATATTAGGAAAATTCTCTTTTAATCTTTCTGCGATACCAGAAAAAGTTCCTCCTGTTCCAATTGAACAAACAAAATAATCTGGAGTAATTTTCAACTCCTTTAATTGATGAGTTATTTCATCACCACATTTATGCCATGCATTTTTATTTAATAGACTTGAAGCTTGATCAAGGAAATATGTATTTCTATTCAATTCAACATATTTTCGCGCAGCTTCAACACTCCCATTTAAAAACTTTTCTTTATCAGTAAATATAATTTCTGCACCGAAATTATTGATTTGATCAATCCGTTCTTGCGTCATTCCCTCAGGCATACATATAACGACTTTATAGCCCTTTTCTCGTCCAATCCATGCTAATGCAGCCCCACCATTGCCCGTAGAACAATCGACTAAAGTCATCCCTGGTTTTATGAGTTTTTCCTTTTCTAATGACTCAATAATATGAAGAAATGTTCTATCTTTATGGCTACCTGTAGGATTACTCAATTCAAATTTTGAAAAGATTTGATTCCCATTCTTAGATAAAGAAGTCAACTGTTTAAGCTCAGTGTTTCCAATTTTGTTTAAATTCATTTTTAGCTCTTTTTAACATTTGTTAAATTCTACTGATTGTTTTTTAAGGTTTTATAAACAATATTTATAAAAATAGATAATTGTTTCAAAACTGATCAAATACTAGATAAAAAATACAGACCTGTCTATATATTTTTATAAAATATAAAGATATAAGACATAAAGATAAGTTTAGATTTAAAATCTATTATTAAACAAATAATTAAAATATATGAAGTTTTATTAATTAGATTTCAACATATCTAAGAATTTTTACTAATCCATCAACTTTTTACGGCGATACAACCCACAATTCCCAGAAAATAACGCAGCCAATAAACAAGTAATAATGGCGTAAGTCGCAACATTCATTCCAAATAGCTCAACAGCTAAAATAATAGATGTTAACGGTGCCTTACTCGCCCCCGAAAACAAACTGACTAATCCTAAGCCAGCAAGCAATGAAAGTGGCAGATTTAAAACTGCGCCTAAGGCATTACCTAATGTCGCACCTACATAAAACAACGGCGTAATTTCACCACCTTTAAAGCCTGAACCTAAAGTGATGGCTGTAAAAATAGTCTTGTTAAAAAAGTCGTAAAACTGAATCGGTACATAAAAAGATGAAATGATTTTATCTGTACCCAAACCGTTATATTGCTGATGCGCAGTGAACAAAGTAAGTAGCATAATGACAATACCGCCCACCATGGTTCTTAAAGGCAAATAGCGAATATATTTATAAAAAACGTCACTCGCAAAATGGATGGCTGCAATAAAGAAACGTGCGACTAGACCGAAGATTAGACCTGCCACAATTAAGTTCATGAGCGTGCCAAAATGAATGGCTGGAAACTCATCAATGACGTAAAAAATATGCGGATGAACAATATCAAATAGCTCAGGGATAGCCGATGCAATCAGCGCCGATACAAAACATGGAAAAATAGCTGAATATCTTAAATTGCCTAAAGCAGTAATTTCTAACCCATAGATTGCACCCGCCAGAGGCAAACCAAACACCCCCGCAAAGCCCGCGCCAATACTGGCGATTAAGCAAATTTTTCGGTTATCTTCAGAGATTTTTAGAATATGGCTTAAGTGGTCAATTAGAGCCCCTGAAAGTTGAACTGCTGGCGCCTCACGCCCTGCCGAACCACCAAATAACTGCGTTAAAATTGAAGTAATAAAAATGATGGGGCTCATTCGTTTTGGAATGAACGACTTGGGTTGGTGAATTTCATCAATCAGTAAATGGGTTCCCCGCTCAATCGGTGAACCATATTTTTTAATGAGATAACCAATACCAAAACCAACAAAAGGCAAAAAGTAGATGAACCAGTGATGCAAACTTCTGACTTTATTGGAAATATCAAAAGCAACAAAAATTAAAGTCGATGCCAGCCCTGCGACGACTCCAATCACGATTGATATGACGAGCCAATAGACACTGTATTTTAGAATTTGATCATATTCAGATGAAGGTAGAATTTTCATTCGCTTTCTTCAATTCGCCTTTGAGTGAGTGCCAAATTCTCAAATTATTTTTTATGCCGCCAGCTCATTAAGTGAGAAATGCTTAAACTGGGCTAAAAATTAAAGCTCGCATAAGCGAGCTTTCAATACAGTGATCAATATTCATATCACTTAACTGTGATAAATATCTCACAATTAGGGTTAGTTTTCAAGCTGAAAATGGTTAACAAAAGCTTATCCCAACTGTCCACTTCTTTTCGCAAAGCTCTTAATTTCACCAATATCTTTGTGAATACTTTTACTCACAACATCCGGTAAAACCTGATTCACTTTAACAAAAATTTTCTCAGGATATCCAACTTGATAATAAGCTTTGTCAGACTTAAGAAATTGATATAACTCCTCAGCAACAACCTCAGGGCTATCCATTTTCACACCAAGCTTCTGATTCATTTCTACCACACAACTATTATTCATAGGTGTGTCTGTTGCTCTAGGAGAAAAATATCTGAATTTTAAGGATGTGTCACTATATTCACGAGCAAGCGCTTCCGTCGCACCCTTTAAAGCAAATTTACTAGCACAGTAACTGACATAACCGGGATAGCCTATACTGCCAAATGTCGATCCCACGTTAATAATTTGAGCAGGCCCAGATTTCAACATGAGAGGAATAATATCTTGAATGAGCTGTAATGGTTGGATCACATTAACTTGCATCATTTTTTCTATTAATTCAGGAGACTGATCTTTAAATAAAGAAAAATGATTTATTCCAGCATTGTAAATAAAATATTGAATAGGTGTATTTAGTGTGGTCAGATTTTTCACCAGATTTTGTCTACTTTCTGCAATACTCACATCGCATGAAATAAACTCTAAATGCACATTTTGATAGTCTTGAGCCAGTTGTTGATGTAGAGATTTCAACGTCTCTTCATTTCTACCAACTAAAACAACATTTATCTGGTTTTTACACAAAATATTTGCAATCGCCTGACCTATTCCACCTGTTGCACCGAATAATATAGCGGTTGGTTGAGTCATGGTCTTTTCCTTTTCGAATTTAATTAATTTGGATAAATTTATGAATCATTTAAAAGTTCTGGAGACCAAGCCCCATACTGATACACAGCTTTCGTTGTTCAAGAGGAACAAGAATTTCCCTTCGACCATGCATAAAGCGTTTATTATCTAAAATAAGTACGTCACCATCTTGCCATGCTACCTCATGCGTATGCTGTTCACATAACTCAGCAAGCTCACTGCGTAGCTGATCAGAAATTAATTCACCATCCGCAAAGCAATAACGTGGGGTTTCGTAGTTATATGAAGGACCTAAAACTGCATTAGCAAAAGCAGGCTTACCACTTAAATTGTCGTGTCGGATCATGTTCATTTGTAGATGATATTGAACACCTTCATTTTCGGCGGGTGTAATACTCTGACCGGGAATCAATTCAATAAAACGCTTTAAATCATCCCATGTCACTGTTACAGAGTCTTTAATACCAAAAGCATTGGCTACATATTTTTGCCAAATATTTTTAGGTAGGTAACGACTTATGGTCATAGGTTGACTAAATTTTTTCTTTAATGTTTCTGACAAATTTTCCCAGATTGCATAGCCATCACAAATCGTCGTTTGTGAACCCTTGGTTGCACTGACTTCACTATAAAAAGCAATAACATCTGGAGGAAGCGGTGTTGTTCCATTTTCGATATGCAACCCAATTGCCTGAGTTCCCGAATCAACTTTTTGTGATTGCTGCGTAACATTTTCACGCGCTGGATCGTAAGTCAAACGTTGGCAAAGAGAAGTCATCAACTCACTAAATTTATTTACATCGAAGCCTTCATTTCTAATTAAGACATAGCCTTGAGCACGCAAAGTATCTCGAATATTTTTAAGACTCGGTAAATTATCAATATCATTTTTCATAACTTCTACACTATCAGTAAGACCTATCATTTTTCATTTCCCATAAATAATTTGACAATTTTTCAATCTGTTTACCGAGGTATTCAGTCATTAGAAGTAATTGATAAGTTCCTTATTTGAAATGAGTAATCATCAGGGAATAAAAAGGCATTAAATTGCTGTTTGATTTCATTTCTTCGCAACTTCCCATTATCGGTTAACATATTATTTTCTAAGGAAAATGGTTCTGTTGATCGGCACCAATGTTTGATATGAGCGTAGTCAGGCAATCTTGTATTTGCCTTTTCAATCGCTTGCTCTATTTCATCGTCATGAATAAAATCTTTTGCATAGACTACCGCAGCTAAGTACGGTTGAGCTTCACCAAAGATTGCAATTTGATTAATCTCTGGTTCATTTAGACTATTTGACTCAACCCATTCAGGTGAAATATTTCGCCCGAAGCTACTGACAATAATTTGCTTTATTCTTCCTGTAATAAACAAATATCCATCGTCATCAATAAATCCTGCATCACCCGTATGAATTAAATTATCAACAATCGATTCATTCAAATAACCTTGCATGGCATTACCGCGAACCAACACTTCACCTTGTTCACTAATATGTACATCTACATGTGGAAGTGGTTGACCCACACTTCCTATTTTGCGAGCTTCAGGAACATTCAAGCTAACCACAGATGCACATTCAGAAAGTCCATATCCTTCATAAACAGGCAAGTTAAATTGCTGACCTTGAATTAATAAATCAGGAGCAACTTTTCCACCCCCTACGGCAATAAATTTCAAGCTTACCAGCTCAGCACTGCCAGTTATCCGGACATATTCAACAATCGCTTTTAGCATCTGAGGTAATAAAATTACGCTTTGTATTTGATAGTGATTTACTGTTGCAGCAAACTTTTCCACATCAAATTCGTGATTTGAAACCAAGCCAAATTTATTTACCTCACCTACAACAATTGAACGTCCCATCTTTAATGCAACATAAATCCCTGCGATATTCTCTAGCAGTGTTGCAAATGGAATTAAGCACAAATGCCTTTGAAGCTGACTTGATCGCAAAGCATTACTTAAGGATTCTGTTATAGATGAAATGGTATCTTTAGCTAAACAAACTCCTTTAGGCGAACCAGTACTGCCAGAAGTGTACGTAATTTTGGCGGGTACAATTTCACTTAATTTTTCTGTAGTATTTGAAAGCTGAATAAACTGTCCAGAAATAATTTTAGAATCAATTTCCTTTAGCTGGCCAATTTGATCATAAGTGTTATTAAGAAATTTAATAATTAATGGGTTTTGCTTTTCGGATGTAAAAATAAAATTAATTTGGCTATCTTCAATCAGATGTTCAATCTGATTTTGAGTAAAGAAAAGTGGTATAGGTACAACTGTAATATTTGCTAATGTTGCAGCAAGATCTACCAGAACCCATTCAATACTATTCTCAGCATATATACCTAATTTATGAATATTTAATTCAGTTAACTCTGTTTGTAGGGCTATAATAAATTTATATAGTTCGGCATAATTAACTACCTTTTCTTCAGTCACTATGGCTTCAGATAGTGGTTTATTTTCAGAATAATAATGAATTGCATTAAATAAATTTTTCATTTTATTTACTCGATTAGCCGCATTGTTTTAATAGCTTAGAATTAGTAAAGCTATAATTCTGCTTAGTAACTAAAAATGCCTGAGGCACATGGATAGCTAATACTTGCGGTTTTTGCTCAAAATAGCTGCCCCACTGTTCGCCTTCATCCTGCAAAGCAAGCGGATCCGCTTTTTCTAAAACATGAAAAATTAGACCCATTTGTTTAAGTGCATACCTCACCGCAATTGTTCCTGTACAAACTGCCCATTCAACTTTATGAATTGAGAAATAAAATACGAGAAAAGCAATGATTAATTTGGCATTTTTTATATCTATTGCTGCTAGATTGCCAATTTCAAAAACCTTTTCTCTATTTACTTGATAACCGACACTTTGCTCTATTGCTTTATGTACCGGTATAGATAAGTATTGTTCCAAGAAAGCAATATGGTCTTTTAAGCTTTCAATACCGATAGCGACTTTTACATCATTATTAGACTTTCCGGAAAATAAGGTTGATAAATAACTAGATAATTCAGCTTGATGAGTTTTCTTAAAACTATTGTTAATAAATGATTCTAAGAAAAATCGTTCGGGATTAACTTTATTTACCTGAATAAAGTCAGATGTTTTATTTTCAACAATTTGATAGAAAAAAATATTTTCTTTTCTAGGCAAAAAAGTATAATGACCACTTCTAGGAAGAAATAAATTATTTCCAATAAAACTAGATGACATTGCTTATCTCATAAACAATAAATATTTATCCTTAAAACTAATAAGCTATTCTTAATTATTTCTTAATTTTATAAATTAAAAAATATAAACAACAATTTCAAATACTTAACTATTTTAATATTTTTTTAGAATATTGAAATCTGTCATAAAAATGAAACAAAACTAGATTACTAAAAATATAGTTTGATAAATAAAAATTTAGATAAAACTGTTAAAATTATTAATAATAATTATCACTAACGATTCAATATTCAGTAAATATTTTAATTCTAATTTAAATGATTTCATCAAGGCTTTATGTAATTTGACCCAATTAAGCTAATGCTTAAGTGAGCCAAATCATTTATTCAAAACTTAATTAATACTCGCAATCACAGTTTCTGCATGGCAGGTCGCGCCCTTCTCTGCGCCAATCTGAATAACACCACTGCGATGTGCCAGTACCTGCACTTCCATTTTCATGGCTTCCATAATGGCAACCACTTGGCCTTCGGTGACTTGCTCACCATTTTCGACTTTCCAAGCGCTAATCACACCATTAATTGGGGCAAGTAAATGCTCGGCACTTACTTCTGGCTCGGCAGTTTGTGCTTGAGCTGCGGTTGCTGGGCCTTGTGCAAACATACCCGCAGGTAAACCTAAACGATGTAACTTGCCATCAATTTCAATGTAGCTAAGCAGCATTGGTTGTTGATGGTTTGGAATGCCGCGTTTAGTCGGTTTCAACTCTTGTTTAAAGTCATTTTCGATCCAACGCGTGTGTACGTTAAACTCATCTGTAAAGTCAGGCTCATTAAGTACCGCACGGTGAAAGTCTAAAACAGAAGCCACACCTTCAATTTTAAATTGCTTTAAAGCACGTTTAGCGCGAGCAATTGCAACTTCACGGGTTGGACCAGTCACAATTAGTTTTGCCATAAGTGAGTCAAAGTGACTCGACACCAATGACCCAGTGCGAACACCTGTGTCGACTCGTACACCATGACCAAACGGCGCTTCAAATAAACTCAACACACCAAAGGCTGGAATAAAACCACGTGCTGGGTCTTCGGCATTGATACGAAACTCAATGGCATGGCCTTGCGCTTTCGGTGTTTCTTTAATAGAAAGCTCATGGCCCTGTGCCACGCGAATTTGCTCAACCACCAAATCAACTTTTGAGGTTTCTTCAGTCACTGGGTGCTCAACTTGCAAACGTGTGTTTACTTCTAAAAAGGAAAGCTTGCCGTCACGGCTCAGTAAATATTCAACTGTTCCCGCACCCACATAGTTTGCGGCCTGACAAATGTTTTTTGCCGAGATTAAAATTTGCTGATAAATCGCATCGCTAATAAATGGCGCGGGCGCTTCTTCGACTAACTTTTGGTTACGACGTTGCAATGAACAATCACGTGTACCAAGTACCACAATGTTGCCATGTTGGTCGGCTATGACTTGTGCCTCTACATGGCGCGGTTTATCAAGATATTGCTCGACAAAACATTCACCACGACCAAAAGCAGCTTTTGCCTCTCGCACTGCCGACTCATAAAGCTCTTTGACTTCTTCGAGTTTCCACGCAACTTTTAAGCCACGGCCACCGCCCCCAAATGCAGCTTTAATGGCAATTGGTAAACCATATTGTTTGGCAAACTCTAAAGCTTCATCTGCATTATTGAGTGGATCTTGCGTACCCTGAACCAAAGGCGCACCAACGGAAGCTGCAATTTTACGTGCTTCGATTTTATCGCCTAGTTTTTCAATGGCACTTGGTGATGGCCCTACCCATTTTAAGCCCGCATCAATCACGGCTTGGGCAAATTCAGCACGTTCAGATAAAAAGCCATAACCCGGATGCACCATGGTCACTTTCGATTTCTTTGCAACTTCGATAATGGCTGGAATATTTAGGTAAGTCTCGCTAGCAGTCGCACCAGCCAAACCCCATGCTTCATCTGCAAGTTCGACATGCATGCTGCCAATATCGTCATCTGCATATAACGCGACTGATGAAATTCTCATATCACGGCAAGCATGAATAATACGAACGGCAATTTCACCACGGTTAGCAATCAATAATTTTTCTGTATTCATCTTTCATTCTCAAAATCTGTAAATTCGGCAATTTTTCTAAATTTGATGCGGCAACCTGCCGGAATCTGTGCCACCAAATCCCAATGGTGTTTAGCAACAGAGGCAATGACCGGATATCCGCCCGTTAAAGGGTGATCATTCATAAACAAAACAGGCTGACCACTCGGTGGAATCTGCAAAGCACCAATGCATGTGCCTTCACTTTCCAGTTCATGGGTAATTTTGCGAGATAAAGGTTGTTCACCTGAAAGTCTTAGCCCAACTCGGTTGCTTTCATTGGTCACGAGCCATTCTTGCTGACATAGCAGTTCAATACTGTCTTGTTCGAACCAGTCGGTACGTGGGCCCATCACAATATCTAGCTCAACGACTTCACCAGCTCGCGGTAAGTCACTTTTGCCCACTTCATTTACGCTAATATTGGCTGCCTTTACCTGCCCTTGGTAAATGGTATCTCCAAGCTTTAAAGGCTCTGGACCTAACACTGCCAAGCTGTCAAACGAGGCACTACCCAGTACTGGTTCAACCTCTATACCGCCGCGAACTGCTAAATAGTTTCTTAAGCCTGCTGTTGGTGGTTGAATTTGAAATTCATCGCCTTCATCCAAATCAATCGGTTGATAGCTTGCAAAGTCTGCGGTTTGACCATCCGCAAATTTCACACGAATGTTTGAGATGGCCCCAGCCACCGCAATAACACCTGCATGTTGCATCTTTGCTTTTAAGCCACCATTTAAAACTTCAATGACAGGTGTATCGGTTGGATTACCGACAATACGGTTAGCACTGTGCATGGCAGATAAGTCCATTGCACCCGCTACACCAACACCAATATTGGTCTGGTTTAAGCGCCCTTCATCTTGAATAAGCATTTGTAAACTTGGTGCAGTGATCTTAAACAGTGGCACAGATTGTTTCGGCTCAACCGTACGCGTGATTTGCTGCGGTACAGTCACAGTCGTTGGGCGATGTGTAACATCTTCAAAATGAACGGTCATGCCCGGTAACAGTAATGCAGGATTTTTACGCTCTAAATCCCACATTTTTTCTGATGTAGTACCAATCAGCTGCCAACCACCCGGACTGTCTTTTGGGTAAATACCAGAGTATTTTCCAGCCAAGCCCAAAGAACCTGACGGTATTTTTTTACGCGGAACCGTTAAGCGCGGAATATCAGTAAAAGGCTTATCGGGACTGCTCATATACGCAAAACCCGGTGCAAAACCAATAAAAGCCACATTCCATACGCTTTGGTGATGTTTTCTAATCACATCGGCAACAGATAAACCTTGCGACTCGGCAACCTGCGCAAGGTCTTCACCATCGTAACGAATCGGCACAAGCACTTCTTGGCCGCTACGCTCAAATCCAGAATCAATTTTGAGACTCTGAATTAAAGCAACCAGCGTTTTAAAGTTGGTTTCGATCTCATTAAAGAAAACCAAAATTGTTTTTGCAGCAGGGACTAAGTCTTTAATTCCATTCAATTGCGTATTTTGCAATTTATTGTACAACGCCAATGTTTCTTCTAGGCTTGCAAGCTCAATTAGAAAACAATCGGCGTTTACCGATAAAAAACGCATTTGTTTATCCTTTTAATTCTTCTTTAGTCCAATTAACCCATCCAAGCACGGTCAGGAATGTCGGTAATAAACATGTGACCCGGTGCATGACTAATCGCAAAAGGAATTTTCGAGTTCATGACGGCAGCTTGCGGTGTTACGCCACAGGCCCAAAACACTGGAATTTCACCCGCTTCAATACGAGAAGCATCGCCAAAGTCTGGCTTATTTACATCCAAAATTCCTAAGCTTTCAGGGTGCCCAATATGTACAGGTGCACCATGCACGCTTGGCATACGTGCTGTAATTTTTACCGCTTCACTAATTTGATGCGATGGAATTGGTCGCATGGAAACCACCATATTTCCTGAAATACGGCCTGCTGGTTCACACTTGATATTGCTCAAATACATCGGCACATTGGTGTCGTCATGAATATGACGAACTTCAATGCCCGCTTCTTGCAAAGCTGTTTCAAACGAAAAACTACAGCCAATTAAGAATGTCACCAAATCAGGATGCGCGTTATAAATCTCTCTTGCATCGGTCACTTCATCGACCATTTCGCCATCTTTCCAAATGCGATAACGTGGGAAGTCAGTGCGGATATCTGAGTCTGCTGCAAGCTTAGTTGCATAGATGCCTTCTTCGAGCACATCAAGCACAGGGCAGCTTTGCGGATTACGGTGTGCATAGAGCAAAAAGTCATATGCCCACTCTTTTGGCACCGAAATCATGTTGACCTGCGTCATGCCCGCGGCCATGCCTGCTGTCGGTTTATCAAAACCTGCACGGATTTTTAAACGCGCATCTAACGCAGCTTCAAGCTGAGCTGGGTCGACTTTAATATCCTTATACATGGTGCTCATCCTTATGCTTTGTTTACAAATGGGCGGATTTCAATATTATTTTTTACAAGCTCGGCTTTAATGGCTGCCGACATCTCTAGCGCACCATCGGTATCACCATGTAAGCAAATGGTGTCGGCTTGAATTGGGGTAAATACGCCGTCAATTGACTCAACTCCACCATTTTTAAGCATAGACACCACACGGCTCGCAACAAATGCCGAGTCATGTAAAACCGCACCTTCTAGACGGCGGGACACTAATGAGCCATCACTGTTATACGCACGGTCTGCAAATGCTTCTGATACAACTTTTAAACCAGCCGCACGTGCTTGCTCGACTAAGTTCGACCCAGCCAAAGCCACTAAAACCAGTTCAGGGTTATACATTTTAATGGCATCAATCACGGCTGCTGCTTGAGATTGGTCATGGGCAATGGTGTTGTAGAGCGCGCCATGTGGTTTAACGTATTGCACTTTTGAGCCTGCCACTTTAGCCAAACCATCGAGTGCAGAAATTTGGTAAAGCACATCGGCAATCAATTCGTCACGTGACAAATCCATATTACGCCGGCCAAAGCCCACAAGGTCTGGATAAGACACATGGGCCCCAATAGTCACACCAAGCTCAACGGCTTTACGAACCGTTTTTAAAATGCCGAGTGGGTCGCCAGCATGAAAGCCACAAGCAATATTGGCACTGGTCACGACAGGTAAAATCTGGTCATCATTACCCATTTTCCATGAGCCAAAGCTCTCACCCAAATCACTATTTAAATCTACAAACATGGCATTATTCCTTTATCACTTCACGCAGTCTGGCTTAAAGCTTGGTCAAATAGTTAAATACAGTCGTAAATGACATGTAGCCCATCCACCACGTTAACAGACATGTTAATCCACCCAAAATAAGCAACCATTTTGGATAGTTATAATTACCCATCAAATCTTTACGGCACGCGGCAACATACACAAAAATTGTAAGGCCAATTGGCAACACCAATCCGTTAAAACCACCTACGAAAATGAGTAGGCCTGCCGGAGTTGCACCCAATAACACATAAAGCAATAAAGCCAATGCGATAAAGGTAATGGTCGTATAGTTGGTTTGTTTTGGTGTTAAGTTCTTTTTAAACGCAGTAAAGAATGACACTGAAGTATATGCTGCGCCAATGGTGCTACTAATCCCTGCTGCCCAGAAAATTAAACCAAATAATTTAAAACCAAATGTACCCGCTGCATATTGGAATGCTTGAGCTGCCGGATTGGCGTCATGGCTGGCTAAATCAATGGTTGCACCGCTCACCACCACACCTAAAAAAGCCAAGAACAACACATAGCGCATGATGCCGACCACAACAATGCCCTTGGTCGCAGCTTTAGCAACTTCATCAATATTTTCAGGGCCAACAGCGCCTTTATCGAGTAAACGGTGTGCACCCGCATAACAGATATAGCCACCAACCGTACCGCCAACAATGGTGGTAATAATGGCAAAGTCGATCTGATCTGGAGCAAAGGTTTGATGTACAGCTTGCCCAACTGGAGGCATCACAATGACAGCAACGATAATAATCAGGAGGATTTTAAGTAATCCCAATACGATCATGCTTTTATCCATTGCAAGCGTTGCTTTTCTAGAGGCAAAAATCAAAATGGCTAATGCACCACTTAAAATACCACCCCACTTTGTGTCGAGGCCAAAAAGCGCATTTAAACCTAAAGCTGCACCGGCAATGTTACCGACACTAAAGAAAAACCCGCCCAAAATCACCAAAAACGCCAGTAAATAACCACTACCCGGCAATGCTTTATTGGCAATATCAGATGCACGCATTTGAGTAAGTGTCACCACACGCCAAATGTTTTGTTGAACCACATAATCAATCAGAATGGAAACTAAAATGGCAAAGCCAAATGCCGCGCCTAACTTGACTGTAAATACAGCAGTTTGGGTTAAAAATCCGGGCCCCATTGCAGAGGTCGCCATCATAAAGATCGAGGCCACAATGGCCCATTGGCGATCTGATAAAAAAGAAGATTTCAGTAAAGACATATTAATGCGTTCCTCATCCATTTGAGCTTAACAACGCTATTTTCAAGTTGAACCAAGAACACCATTTTTCGTCCCAAACGATATTCTTTAATCCTTTAAAATGACAAAGATTCCCTGTTCCCCAATTAACACAATCGGTGATCAAATCTTGTGTCTAAAATAAAAACATAGCTAATCCCTACGGACAATAAGACTTTTTACATAAAATTAAAAATTCAAATATTTGATTTTTAATGATTTATTAGTTATTAAAAAATCAGGATAAGCTTTACTTATTGAAGTTAATAAGCTGCTTTTATGGTTTTACATACAAAACAGCTTTTTTAAATAAGAAAAAATCGGGATAAAAGACACACAAAAACAGCTTATTTTTTAATTTGCTCATTGAGTCTTTTCATAGCGCATTCAGAGACCTTAACCGCAACTTCGGTTAATTTCTCTTTTAAGGCAACATCGTTTCCTTGAATGTAGATCGAGGTGAAATGAAACGTCTTTAACTGAATAGGCGTATTTAATATTTCTAGTCGTCCATCAGTAATTTCTTTTAACGCCGTTAAGGTCGGCACCACAGCAATACCTAAGCCCTGCTCGGCTAAACGCAACAGCGTTGCCAATGAATAACTGGTAATTGAAAGTGGTTCATCAATCCCTTGCTCTTTCATTCGTGCTTTCAATTCTTTATAGGGATAGGTAATTTTTGGATAAGTTAAAATGGTATGTGACATTAAAGTTTTAAAAGACATTTGAGCAACTCCACCTTTAAACGACGGTGAAGCCAAGAAACTTAGTTCAAAGTCACACAAGGCTTGTTCAATACACTCAAAAGCTAAAGTTGGCCCGAGTAAAAAAGCCATGTCTAAGTCACCTGTCCGAACGCCCTCTTGTAAGTTAGGCGTAAGGTCTACCACAATTTCTACTGAAATTTTTGGGAACTCTTGCTGAACCTTTTCGATATATTCAACGAGCCACGTATAAACAATAGTTTCGGAAACGCCTAAACGAATGGTGCCAGTCAGGTGTTGATTTTCAGTCAGCTCTGCAACCAGATCGGTCTCTAGTCGCATAAATTTTTCGGCGTATTTAAATAAAGTTAAGCCTTTATGAGTCGGTTTAAGCTGCCGATAACTTCGATCTAAAACTTTAAAGCCTAATTCATTTTCAAGAGATGTGATTTTTTGAGAGACCGCAGGCTGGGTGGTTTGTAATTTAGTCGCGGCCTTATTGAAGCTCTTTAAAGTCACAACCCAATAAAATGCTTCAAGATTCTTTAAATTCACGTTTCATCCTGTCTTAAAAAAACTCCTTTACTTTTATAGTATGGGAGTTGTTAGCGTAATTAGGCTAGCAATAAATAAATTTTTAAATAAAATTAGCTATCTAAATTTTTAAATGCTTTAGAAAGCTGACTAATTGTTTTGATCTGTTTTGAATAACGGCGGCATGAGCGGCAAGCCAATAAATGCAGTTGTAAACCACTTTGCTCACGTAATAACAATGGTCTATCTTGCTTTTCAGACAACAGTTGAGTGGCTTGTCGACATGTCAGCATGAACAATCCTCCTTCAATAACCATTTATTTTCTAAACATTCACGTAGTCGGGTACGACTCCGATACATCAACACATTAAAGTTTGAGATAGACAATTCCAACTTGCTACAGATTTCGTTGGAGCTCAGCTCTATCACCTCTCTCATCATAAAAACTTGAGCATATTTGGCAGGTAAATGATTTAAACAAGCTTCAAAAATTATCCAGAAATCTGCCTGTTCCATCATTTCTTCAGGGCTTTGCCATGCTTGAGGCGCTTCATATTTATGCCAATGTCCGGAAGCATCAAACAATGCATCAATACTCAGTTCACTTTCCTCATCTTTAAATAATTCTGTCATTGCGACCAAACGCGATTTTTGCCGAATCACATCAATAATTTTATTTTTTAAAATCGCGAATACCCACGTTTTGAATGCAGCCCGCCCTTTAAATGAATCTAAATGCTGGAAAGCACTCGTTAATGCTTCTTGCACCACATCTTCAGCTTGAGGAAGAGAAGAAAGCTGTAAAAAAGCAAATTTTATCATTTGCTGCCTTAAGTCTTGTAAAAAGGCTGGATTATGCAGCTGATCTTCTATTTCTTCATGATCTGATGCCACGGCTGAAGTCATCCTTATACCTCTTTAAAATCATGGGGAACTTGAATTAATCGCATTCGAGTTAACAGTGCTTTTAGTTCTTGAATCTGCAGATAAATATCATGTTCAGACAAATCAGTGAGTACAGATTGAATCAGTGTATGAATATCTTGGTCAGTTAACTTTACATTTTGAGTCAACTGTTCAATCACCATAGCAAACAAAGGCGAAAGCTGTTCAATACATACTTTGTCTTGTTCATCTCGCCAGACCATAATTGCTCCAGGCATAGGCTCGGCCTGTTCTGGAGTCATTAAAGTTGTCCACCTATAAACGGGATATTGATAAACCAATACCCATACTTTCGTGGTTAACTGCCAATCACAGTTTTCCTGTAAGACTACTTGTTCAATTTCAACAGTATCTAAATACAACTCAAGCCATTCAAACTGCAACAACTCAGCCAACCAAGGGTATTCTTGCAATATCGGGTGCTGCTGATCTTTCAAATATTCTCTAAACTCAAGAGAAATATCATTATACAAAGGTGAGCGGCACTGGGCTTTTTGAAAGAATTCCGTGAGTAATTGTTGCCATTTTAACTCTGGCAACATCGCACGAGCCACGGGATAAACTAAATCAATAAATGAACAGACATTATTAAAAAGTAAGTCTCGATAAATATGCATTCGTTCGGCAGGAAGAGCTTGAGGTAATTCCAAATCAGGATCACGAATCCAGTCACAAAACTGTTGTTGCATGGTTTGGAAGGATATTTGATTTTCCTTCATAGCCACTCTCCTGTTGTTGAATTATTTTAATTTTGGCTAGCTCCTCTTCTAGCTCTCGCCATGAGGGAATATTAAAGTCGCGTTCAAGTAAAGTTGCTTTCACACCACACACTTGATAGGTATATCTCAATAGTTCCCATACGCGATCACAAACTTCTGCGCCATGCGTATCAATTAATAAATTTTTCTGAACTTGTTCATGTCCAGCAATATGTAAATAACGGATTCTTTCTTTTGGCATGTCCCGAATAAATGCAAATGCATCACTGCCATGATTAATACTGTTGACATAGACATTATTTACATCCAGAAGCAAATCACAGTCTGCATATTGAAGGACTTCACGTATAAATTCCGCTTCACTCATTTCAGCATTAGGCATTAAATAAGTAGAAACATTCTCTATGACTAATCGTCTTCCTAAAATATCTTGAACACATAAAATACGTTCAGCGACATATTTAACAGCCGCTTCGGTCATGGGGATTGGCAACAAATCATATAGATAGCCCCCATCATTTGTATAACTTAAATGTTCAGAATAAATAGAGACATCATATTGTTCTAAAAAGCTTTTTATTTTTCCGATAAATTCAAGATTGAGTGGATGAGGACCGCCAATAGACAATGACAAGCCGTGACAAATTAATGGAGCTTTTTCAACACACTGTGCGAGTAATTTCGCGTGTCGTCCACCAAAACCTAGCCAGTTTTCAGGAGCAACTTCGATAAAATCGGGACATGTTTTTGCATCTAAAAACGAATCTATAAAATCACGCCTTAAACCCAGCCCTACGCCTGACAAATCCATCATGGTGATTTCTCCTTTTAGAAACGATGCCGACACTTACCAGAAGGTCGACATCATCCATGATCAGATTGTTTACTTAGCGCCGCACTTACCGTCAGCGACTTTTTTATCTGCACCGCACTTGCCGTCCGCTGCTTTTTTAGTTGCTCCACATTTACCATCAGCTGCTTTTTTATCTGCACCACATTTTGCTTCGGCAGACTTTTCGTGGTTTTTCATTTTGCTAGCACCGCATTTTGCTTCACCGCATTTTCCATCTGCTGCTTTGGTTGCATGTGCTTCGGTTGTTGTATGGGGTGCTGCCACTGCCACTTGTGTAGCGCCAGCAACTGAAAGTGCTAATAATGCCGCCACTGAAGTCATTGAGTTGAGTTTGTTCATTTTAGTATTCCTTTAAAGATAAATTCTCGATTTGTACATTTGTACGTATAGTTAGACGGACCAAATCCTTTTTTATTACACCGTAAATAAAAAATTTTTTTATGTAAGAAATACAGTTTTTATCCGACTAATTAATATTCAATCGCATCGGATGTGAAATTATCATGAAGAATTTTATTTATGGCTTATCTCAATATTATCAAAAACTGGGTAAAACTCTACAACATGCGGACGGCATCGCAGCTCTGGCTCTTCGATTATATTTAGTTCCTATATTTTGGATGGCAGGCACAAATAAATTAATGCACTTTAATGATATTGTAGAATGGTTTGGCAACTCAGATGGAGGTTTAGGACTTCCCTTTCCGTATTTAATGGCCCTGCTTGCAACAACAACTGAACTCGCGGGGGCAATACTATTAACATTTGGCCTTTTTACTCGCTTAATTAGTATTCCACTCATGATTACCATGTCGGTTGCTATATTTACGGTCCATCTACCGAACGGATGGCAAGCGATTGCTGATCCAAATGCACCCTTTGCAAACATGCAGGTCTTGGCCTCGGCTGAAAAGTTAGAGAAAGCTCGTGAAATATTACAAACCTACGGCAATTATGACTGGCTCACGTCTAGTGGTTCGTTTGTAGTTTTAAATAATGGAATTGAGTTTGCCGCTACGTATTTAGTCATGCTACTCGCACTGCTTGTTCTTGGAGGCGGCCGTTATTTCAGTTTAGATTATTGGATTCAAAAGAAGCTGCTCTAATTACTCATTACGCCAACAATCCTACTGACAGCCATATAGAACATCTTTTTCCTAATGTGTGCCATGTCTGGTTCATGACACACAATCAATATTGAGGCAATTTGGTCAAACCAGAAGCTGGTATCAAATTATCGAACTCTAACAAAAATAATATCTAGGTCTTTTTTGGGAACAAACTTAGTCTTGGCCATTTGAAATTGAGTTGGACTAATCTTTTTAACTTGCCCATCCCAACAAAATGAAACCAGTTCGTCTTTATCGCGCTCAATGGTGAGCTTAAAGTTTTCAATTGGTTTTGCCCAATTTGCGCCCGTCGTCAAAATATAGCCCAAAGCACTAAACGGAGAATTTTCTGCACTGGCTTTTTTTAAGCCCTGCTTAAATTGTTTATCCATACAAAATTGCTGGTTATATTCGTCTGGATAGAGAGCTACAGAGCCACCGACCAAAGGTTTATATTCATGGTGAATTCTAGTCAAACTATTGGCCTTAAAAGTTTGCTTCCAACTATAGATCACTTGAGATGACCATGGAATAACATCATCTTTTTTAAAATTAGCTAAAATTTTCTGTATTTGCGGCTTATTACATTGTTTTAGCTTGTCTACATAATATTCATAATCATAGTTAGTACGAGTCCATGGGTTTAGCATCTCTTTTTCACTAAAACCGCATTGCTTAAACTCATCCGTTGCATCAATCAGTGGCGATTTTTCATCTTTTTGAATAAACGTTCTGACATGTATCTCGGGTTTTATATTTTTTCCATCTACCACAATTTTAAAACTTTTTAAAAGCTGTTCGGTGTGAGCAAAATCAGATTCAAAAAAATTATCAATGCGTGGTAACGGAAATAAAATCGTTTCCGTTACGTCTTTATTACTTAAATTTTTATAGAGGTAGTCGACCTTAATAATCTTTTTACTAATAAATAGATCTTCGCTTTGCATGGCAATCTCTGAGTTTTTGAGATATTGAATCCCACCTGTACCTACATAACCCGTAGAGTCGTTGGCTAGACCATAGGTAGATAGCGAAGCTAAAACAGCAAAGGTTATTGCAAATTTTTTCATTTTAAAGCGCTCTATCATTTTCTAATTATGAAATGTCGATCTGGAATAAAGCATAACTGTTTAAGCATAGATGCGGTTAGTTTTTAGTAATGACTTATATCGCTTTAAATCTAAAAAATTTAATGAAAACTTAGTTTTTGTCTCGTCATCTTTTTAGGCACACTAATTTTTCCAATAAAGTTGGTTAGCCATAAAATGCATTCATCACGGTGTTCAAAGTGAGGCATCAAACTAAGGTCGATTTTTATATCTCTATCTGCCAAAGGCAAACTCAAGCAATATTCAAAGTCAATCGACTTGTATTTTAACTTTAGATTTTTTTCTTCGGCTTGTTTTTTGATTTCCGCCATGATGCGGTTAAGGTTAACAATCAAATTATTTGAAACTTGATTGTTCTCATAGACACGTTCATAGACGTTTTCAGCAACGTCTATATATTTTATAAGCTCTGCATTTTCATTCATCTTATTTACACTCTCTTTTTTTTAAAGATTATGTATAGCTAAATGTTTAATTGCGTTACTAGACACATTACTTATGTCAAAAATGTATATTTTCCCTTACCACATAATACAATTAAAATGTTGTTATTTATAAAAAATATAAAATTATTAGCACATTTACACACACTTTAATATTCTTTTAAATTGTAATTCCGACAGAATAAAACCAAGTTATGAGTAATTTTTAAACAAAAAAAAACCGCCCCAGAAGGCGGTCGCTGAGTTAAAACCAGCAGGTATATAGAAGTAAGGTGGACGTTTACTTCTATATTCTTTTATGAAGGAGTTTTATTAGTTTTAATAAAATCCTCAGATTTAAAATAATTGATAATCATGTCTGCATGCTCTTCTTTTGGAGGAGCAACAGTCATGGGAAACGCATCTTTCGACATCTTAAAACCGGGTGGTAAAAAGTGCGAAATTGGCGGTAGTTTAGGCTTTCCACCTTCTGTGATTCGCTCGATAAAACCTGCCAACCATAGAAGATATTCACCTTCATTTACGAACTTCGGCATAACACTCAGATCAATTTTAACTTTGCATTCGCTTAACGGCTTGGTTAAGTTTTCTTCAAAGTCGATATAGTTGAATCTGAGCTTAAACTCCGTTCCTTTGATAGCTTTTCGGATCTGACTAATTAAACAGTTAAGGTTCTGAGTAATGTCATCAGTGAATAAGCTATCTTTTTTAATATTTTTATAAACCTTTTCGGCTACAGCTAGATACTTTGGCATTAACCTCTCTCCGTACTATTGTTATAAAGTGCTGATCTATGAATAATTTATGACTCTGATTATGCTTAAAGAAGTGTAAGTAAAAGTAGTCTTATTTGAGCGGTTTGTAAGTAATAGGTGCGTTATGTAAAGTGCACCATAAAAACTCTTAAAAAAATTATGGTTTTGATAACTCATCCGCAAAAAAGCATGGTTGAATAGAGTTCATCGGAAACATTTACTTTCATATTATTTTTACCATTTGGTAAAATTAATATGTTTTCATTTGCTTATCTCGTCGAACTAAACCAAGAACAGCTCGACGCACTCGTATTTCTTCTTCAGAAAAAGGTAAATGTTCGATGAGCTCGTAAATTGAGAGAGAATTATTTTCTATCAAGAAGCAGTCTTGCTCTGTTGTCCAATTAGTCGTAGCCGATTCAGTTTGTTTTAAATAGCGTTTCATATTTCCTAGCAGACTTGTTTACACATACAAAAAGCCTGCCTTTAGGCAAGCTTATATTTCAGGTTTTGAATTGATCATTATTATAGCAGTCTATACATGATATGTTCAGTTAATATTGTAGCTGCCCTAACTAAACATTATAAAAAAACCCACTCACTGTGGGCTTCTTAATGGTTACTGTGCGGCATTTACCCCAACAATAAACTGACTACAATTAGAGCCTTCAGATGCATTACCTAATTGCTTTTCAGAGAATTTAAATTTAGAGGCAACTGACTCGTAATCTTTTTTAAGGGTTTGGCCAGTTAACTCTCCAAGCTCTTTGACTTGTTCTGGTTGTAAGATGCCATGTTCAACTGCTTGATTTACCATGACACAGGCTGTGGTCATCGCGTCATAACGCGCAGCAGTTTTAGAGTAACCTAGAGCACCGATTACACCACCAATAATTAAGCCAATAATCACCGCTAAAGTTACGTGCATTTTATTCATTTTTTAAATACCTAAAAAATCTAACTAAACTAAAAAGGAACACTTCAAAAGATTGTGTTCAAGCCCAATTAGGATAGTCGCGTTTATAGGTTATAAAAAGTTAGATTCTGTCACATTTTTTGATAGGTTAAGTGAAATGTGTTTTATCAATTCAAAAGAAAAATATCAGACCTTCCTAGTTCTCTTTCGTTTTTTGCTTGATACCTCTAAAGGAATAGCCACCTTACCTGTACCTAACCCGCGAAAAAAATAATTAATGATGTATAAGAATAAAAGATAGGAAAAATGCTAAAGGCAGTACTTATAATTTCCCAAAACATAACCCCGACTCTATAGTTATAACAGAATGATATGAGTCCACCTCTACGTCTAGGCCTTTGCTGAGTAATATCATCCTCAATAAAGTGAAAAATTCCCATGACAAAACACCCAGCAAATGTACTTGAGACTAAAGTCTTTTTAATTAGAGGCTTTTCTAGCCAAGGGTATTTTTTTGAAGATTCAAATTCGGCTTTGAAAAAGAATTTATAAATTTCTTCTTGATAAGCTTTATTAACCCCATATTTTTTAATAAAAAAATAGCAGATAACACAACCAACAAAGAACATGACTATAGTTATGTAAAGGCTATAAAGAATCGTAAAAAACGGTAATGGGCCTTTCGTACCAACAGTCACATGCATAGTTTGTGTGATGTATTGATATAGCTCGTACTGCCATTCGTTTTTAGGATGAGTAGGAAATACAAATAAAGGAATAATAAAAAGAATAGAGCATAAGGCTATATTTCCTCTATTTTCTTTACTTTTCCGTGCAAGCGTAGAAAGAAAATTTTTAGAAGCCATATCTATATTTTACAATTTGGAATCATGTGTTTAGCTTTATAAAACTCATCAAAAGCCTTCATATCATTTAACCATGGAGAGATAGTTTCCAGATTACGTTTATTAATTTTTTTTGATGCCAATAGCCTTGGTGAAGAATAATTTTTCTGCTGAATTTTTTGATTATATTGTTGTACAAACATAAGCTTTAAGCATAATCCTCGAATGCCCTTATTACCAAAATATGAATACTCAGAATATTTATTTAAGACATCTTTCATTTCTTTGTATTCACCATTCCAAACATAAAATGAGCTTAAACCATTCAAATCGTTAATATATATCTCATCATTAATAGGGTTTAAATCTAGCCCTTCTTTTAAAATAATACTGTTTATTTCCACTTCATCAGATAAGTCCATCCAAAAAAAAGAAGCCATGACTTCTTCTGAAAATCTTATTCTGGCTTGCTCTGTATCCTTAGGATATACAATAAAAAAATAATACAATCCTAGAAAAATAGTAAAACCTAATATAATAGAAAGTAATCTCCAAAAATTAGTACCTTTTATAATATTCATAACAAGCCATTCATTTTATTTAATATCTTGTGAACGAACTTTACTCTATGTTTTAGATGAAATCAAAAGAAGAGAGAAAGTTTCGTTATATGAAATATATACTTATTTTTACTGTGCTCTTTTATGTTTAAAAGAGCACTTTTTTGAAAGTACTTTATTAAGATATTCCTAAACCATCAAGGTAAAAACGGTTTTGTCAAAAATACAAACCCGACTGAGAAAAAAGTATTATCGTGATGAGACATTTGGTTGTCATAACTCGCGTTTAATTGAACAAAATCTTTATAGACCATGTATCGAAAACCTGTTTGGTAAAAGGCATCATTTCGGTCATTACCATATATCTCAGCAGTGAGTGTTAATGGATGAGCAAGTTGTGTTTCGGTTCCAATACCCCACGTGGTTTGATTTTTATGTGTGGTATTTTCACGTAACTACCCCATATTGGCATGGATTAAAAACTTATCATCTAATGTAGAAACACTTAAGGGAACATTAACCGTCCAATCTTTCTTTGAAGAATCTTTAGTATTAATTTGAGTACCAAATGAAAAACCGATTCCCCAATCATTCGTTTCTAAAGACTTTAATAAAGTCTTACCTTGTAAAGTTGCATAACTGACATGCTCAGTATCATCATTTACTCTCCCCATCCCTACAGCAAATTCAAAATTACCACCAAAATTACAGGCTGGTGTTGCCCAATATTCTTTGCTGTCAGAGTTATGCTGCGCCCATGTTTCTAGCTTGCAGGTTTTTGGAGAAACCAGAGCAGCATCGTCAACAACCATAGGTCTTCCACTATGGCTCACGCTAGATAATGTGAATAAACAGAAACCAGAAATAAGTGAGCGTTTCTTTAAAGTAAATAACATTGGCATCACTCCCATAAGTCATGGAGCACATGCAAGTGCTGCAATCTGACATGAATAAATTTATTAAAGTGTACGACTTTGATTAAAAAAGGGGTTAAAGTTATTGATTTTTCATCACGATTTTTTATGGTCATCAATAACTATTAAAACTAACAACTCTATCCCCCATAAAAGTTAAAGTTTTTTAATAAATTTTATATATTCAATAGCACTACTTTCTAACTGATTAAAATTAATTTCATCCTCAGCACCATAAAATGAAAAACAAGAACAATAGGAAGCTTTAACATATAAAGTAGTTAATTTAAAAGGTAAAAGAACATTTTCTAAAGTAGCTGAGTACTTACCTTTCTCTGAGAAGTCTATTTCTTTACTTCCTGCCGATACAGCAAAACCAATTTTTTTATTAGCAAGCATATTACCTGATGATCCATATGCCCAACCATAAGTAAAAATATTATCAAACCATTTCTTCAGCAATGGTGGACAGTTAAACCAATAAATTGGAAATTGAAAAATTATAGTGTCGTATTTTTCTAACATAATTTGTTCATATTTTACATCAAACTTTCCATTTGAATATTTACTATAAAGCTCATGTACAACTATTTCATTTGGATACTTCTTCAATTCTTCAATCCATCTCTTATTAACTTTAGAAGTCTCAATGTTAGGATGAGCAACAATAACGAGTGTTTTATTTTGCATCAATACATACCAAAAATTAAATCAAAAAAATTCAAAAATTATTGAAATAGCGGAAATTATTAACAAACCACCCATTAACATATTAAAATATTTCATACGATCACCTTTATTTAAAATTAAGGCAAACCGATCTCCACAAACTCCCCAAAAAAACAAGCAAACATAGCAAGTTATAAAATATATAATAATAAAGGTAACTAAACTAGTATATCCATTTAAAGAGGAAAACATTGTAGTCCCCGATATACAAGCTAACCAAGCTTTGGGATTTAACCATTGAAGTAAGAAGCCATCTCTAAAACCCGGAACAAAAATTTCCTCATTATCATCTACGGATACTTTAGAATCCGAAAACATAATTTTATAACCAATATATGAAACGAACAATGCACCTAAAATAGCTAATATTTTCAACAAATAGGGGTATGTAACAAAAATACTATGCAGACCAAAACCAATAAAAATTAAAAGTAAGACAAAGCCAATTGTAGCTCCAGAAATATATGATATTGTCTTTCTAAGACCATAATTAATACTAGTGGATAATATTACTGTATTAACAGGGCCTGGTGTAATCGACATCGCAAATGAGAAAAGAAACATTGACATGAACATAATTAATCACACTTAAACAATTGAAAAAAAATCTTTTTGATCAACTACAGTTTTTCGAGGAGTTCTAATTAATTTAGACCCCAAACTTATGAATCCTACGATTGAATCAGGCTGACTAAGATTTAAAAATTCTCTTAAATCATTATTTGTACACCATTTTCCAGTCCTCCAGTAACAGGCATAACCTAACAACTCAGTAGAAATTATTATTTGCTGAATCACAGCTCCAATCGTTACATATTGCTCTGTAACCGGTACCGCATGATCATTATCAACTTTTAATACACAAATTAAATATGCTGGAGAATTATAAAATTTACTATTAAATTTTTTTAAATCCGATTCAAATTGTAAATTATCACTATAAAACTCTTTTTTTGGTGACATTAATTGTCCTAATTCATCCTTTTTTTTTCCAGAAAAATAATAAAAATGCCAATTCCTCAAGTTTTTATGTACAGGTGCAGTCAGCGCGCACTTAAAAACATTTTGCAAAATATCATTTGGAATTTCATTCTCTAAAATTGGTTCTGATTTTCGCATCATAATTTTACTAACAAATTCATTCATAATATAATCTCAACTATTGAATCACTAATTTGATGTGTAACGCAGGCTCTCGCTAGTAAAAAGTTTCCAGTAGTATGATCGATAATTCTTATTAGGCATGAGCCACATAATCCTCTACGACATGAATTTTTTATTTTATAACCATTAGACTCCAAATTAATTAAAATTGACTTTTCTGGATTAATATTAATTTTACAGATAGATTTATTAAAAACCACATCTAAAATTATTTTTTTTGACATATAAACCTCTTTATTAAATTTTTATAGAGTTATAATTATCTACCATTAGCTTGGTTAAGTCCTTTTCAGGATTATGAAATATATCATACATTTTTCCATGCTCTATAATACTACCTGTATCAACAACATATATATAATCTGATAAATGTCTTACTACATGCAGGTCATGTGAAATAAAAATCATCGTGATTTTCTGATTTTTATTTAGTTCTAGTAAAAGATTTATTATTTGAGACTGTACAGAAATATCTAAAGCTGAAAGAGGTTCATCTAAAATAAGAATTTTCGGATTAGGAATTAGTGCTCGTGCAATATTAATACGTTGTAGTTGTCCACCACTTAATTGACTAGGGAACATATCTAAAACAATATCATTAAGTCCTACTAAAGAAAGCATACTAGTACATTTTTCCCTACACTCATTATTTTTTAATTTTAAGAGATTTTTACAAGGTACTTTCAAGCTTTCAAAAATTGTTCTTTGTGGATTTAAAGAACTATAAGGATCTTGAAAAACAATTTGTAGATAACTATAGAAATTTTTATTTGATATTCCTTTGATATTAAAATAATCATTCTTATACTTTAATTCAATTAACCCAAATTTAAAATCTTCTATCCTTGACAAGATTTTTGCAATAGTACTTTTTCCGCCACCAGACTTTCCAATAATAGATGTTATACTACCTTCTTCAATATTTAAATTGATATTATTTAGTATATAATTATTTATATTTTTAACTCTAAGTACTTCTTTCATATTAACCTCAAAAATGACATCTATAGGTAGAATCTTTTAATTCAGGCACATTCGTATTACATTTTTCTTCAACTAATAAACATCTATTTGAAAATCGACAACCTATCACATATTCATTTGCAGCTAAAATTCTACCTTTAATAGTTTTAAGATTATCCTTGTATTTAATATTTTCACTAGGAATAATAGAAATTAACTCTCTTGTGTATGGATGTTTTGCATGATTTAATATTTTATGTGTTTCTATTTTTTCAACTATCTGACTGGAATACATAACAATTGTTTTATCAGCATATTTTTTTATAACTCTTAAATCATGAGATATTAATATTAGACCCATTTTCCTTTTATTAACTATTGCTTTTAATAGATTTAATATCTGTTCTTGTACTAAGGGATCTAAAGCTGTGGTGGGTTCATCTGCTATTAATAGACTAGGTTCTCTAGCTAACATTAAAGCAATTAGTATTCGTTGAGCCATACCGCCTGAAAGTTGATGTGGATAGAGTTTTAAACATTTTTCAGCATCTTTAATTCCCATCTCGTTCAACAATTCAATTGATTTATGCTCAATATTTTCACACTGACTATTCAATAACATAGCATTCTTTAATTGGCTTTTCACATTAGCTGAAGGGTCAAGTGCAGTATGAGGGTTCTGAAATATCATCGCTATATGCTTCCCTCGGAGAAATTTTACTTCATCATAGCTATAACTTTTATCTTCATAATTATATGAGCTAAAACTGGTTACCAAATTTTTGCTATTTAAGGCAAGCAGTGTTTTAGCTAGTAAGCTTTTCCCACTTCCTGATTCACCTATAATTCCAATGATCTCTCCATGATTTACTTCTAAATCAATGTTATCTAATAAAATTATATCTTCAGCTTTTACTTTAAGTTTTTCAATTTTTAATAGCATTTTTTTCTCTTTTATTAATTGTAAGATTCTCACCTATATAGTTTAAAAATAACACTACCAACATTAAACATAGGCCTGGCAAAATAATGAGATATGGATTAGTACTAAAATAATTACGTGATTCTGCTAACATAGCTCCCCATTCGGGCAATGGTGCAGGTATTCCTAATCCTAAAAAACCCAAAGCAGAAATCTCTAATATTACTTCGCTAAAAGACAATATAGATTGTTGCATTAATAAATTTTTAGAATTTGGTAATATTTCATTTTTTAAAATTTGTATTTTGCTACTACCAGCCACTTTAGCAATTGTTATATAAAGTTCAGTATTAATACGACTTGTAATAGAATGTGAAAATCTAATAAATCTAGGTATTAAGACAATGACTAATGCTATAAATAGCTCTAACACACCACTACCAAAAATAGCTACTATTACAATTGCAAGTAAAATACCGGGTATTGACATTAAAATGTCGGAAAAACGCATAATTAAAGACTCAATTGTGCCTTTTCTTATGGCAGCATAACACCCTAAAATAAAACCGAGAATAGATGATACAAATACAATAATGAGTGCTAAACCTATTGTATTTATTCCTCCCAGAATTAATCTATCTAAATATGATCTACCTATATAATCAGTGCCAAAAATATAAGAAAAACCATTATTCAAGCTAGGTTGCAAAAGAACTTTATCTATATTTTGAGTATACGGATCTAGAAAAAAACAAGAAATTCCCAATAAAATAAAAGGAAAGATAAAAAAATGATTTTTATTTATCATACTTTCATCCTTTGCTTTGGATCGATTATTTTCACTAGCATTTCAAGTATAAGATTTACAAATAAAATAAATACCCCTATGAAAAGTATTACTATTTGAATGACTGGATAATCTCTACTTAAAACACTTGTTACAAGAAATCTACCTATTCCTGGCCAAGAAAATATTGTTTCAGTAATAATAGCACCTGCAACAGTCACATTTATTAAATACAAACTTGAGATCGTTAAAACTGGTACTAATATATTTCTTAAAACATGCTTAAAAAAAATACTAGATTCACTCATTCCTAAACTTTTTGCAGTTAATATATAATCTTTTCTCAAAACTTCTAAAATACTAACTTTAGTTATCTTTGCTATTGAAACAATAGGCACAATTGACATTGTTATAATTGGTAAAACCATATGATTTAAGCAACTAAAAAAGGCAGTAAAGCTATAATTTTTATAATTATCACCTGTTAAACTATCAATTAAATAAAATCCAGTATAGGGTATTAAATCAAATTCATAATCAATTCTACCTGAAACTGGAAATAAGTTAAATTGTAATGAAAAAATATTTATCAACAATAATCCAAGCCAAAATATTGGAATACAATAAACAACCAACATACTACCAGACAATATTCTTTCGACTTTAGAGTTAAATTTATAGGCCAAATAAATTCCTAATATGCTACCTATAAAAAAAGAAAAAATAAAAACAATTAAACCCAACTCAAAACTAGCTTTCCATCTAGGTAATAATTCAACTAGTATTGATTTACCACTAACAATTGAATGACCAAAGTTTCCTGTAAAAATATTCAATATATATATCTTAAATTGTTCATACAACGGATGATTTAGGCCCAAACTTTCCATCATCATCCTATATTGTGTTGGATCATTTCCTCTATCACCAAGCATTAATAAAACTGGATCACCTGGTGCCAATCTTATTAAAAAAAATGAAATCAAGAATATAAAAAAAATGGATATAAAAAAATTTATGGATCTATTCATTATTTTCACCTTTAAAAGTTAAATATTGAAAATAATCTAAATCAAAAGGGTTATTGATATATCCGTTGAGTCTATTATTTGAAATTCTATAAATATCGGCATGTGCAAGTGGTACAATCGGTTCATCATTAGCTAATATAGTTAAAGCTTCTTCATATAATTTTTTACGAATATTCTGATTATTTGTTAGTTTAGCATTTGTAATAATTTCATTAAATTCTTTATTACAATATCTAGCATTATTTGAGCCCTTATCAACAGACTCACAACTTAATAATGGAAATAAAAAGTTATCTGGATCACCATTATCACTATTCCATCCCAACTGTACTAATTGATGCTCTCCATTTTTAACTTTCTGTAAATATGTTCCCCATTCATACGATTTAATTTTTACACGAATATTAGCTTTAGCTAAGTCTGATTGCATTAATTGCCCCATTTTCTTCCCATCAGGATTGTATGGACGAGAAACTGGTAAAGTCCATAATTCAAGATCGATACCATTTGGGTAGCCAGCTTCGTTTAATAATTTTTTTGATTCTTCTATATTATAATTATATTTTTTCACACTATCATTATATCCTAAAACATTTTTAGGATATGGATTGATTGCTATAGTTGCTTTATTATTGTACACAATATCTATATAACTTTTTTTATTTAATGCATAAGAAATTGCTTGACGAACCTTTAAATTATCTAATGGTTTCTTTTCCGTATTTAAAGCAAGATACCCAATATTAATTCCTTCATTTTTAATAACTTTAAATTCTTTATTTTTAGTTATCTCATCTATATCATGTGGATTTGGCGAAACAATAATATCACACTCACCCTTTTTTAATTTTTCCATACGTACACCAATATCAGGTGTAATAGAAATAATTAAATTTTCAATTAGTGGCTTATCTCCCCAATATTTATTATTAGCCTTATATTTTATTACACTATCAGGAACATAACTAATAAAATAGTATGGCCCAGTTCCTAATGGAATATTATCAATATCTTCCCTCCTATTTTCCTTAATTAAATAATCAGCATATTCCTTTGAAAGAATTGACATAAATGGCAAAGCCATATTCTTGATAAAAATATAATCTGGTTTTTTCAGTTTTATTCTTAAATTTAAATCATCAATTTTATCGACACTTTCAATATTTTCACTAAATCCCATTCCTTGAAAATATTGATAATTTACTCCATTAACCTTATGGTATGGATTATTTACATCTAACTGTCGTTCAATTGAAAATATTACATCATCCGCATTTAAATTTCTTTTGGGTTTGAAAAAATTAGTCTCCTGAAAACTAATATTATTTTTTAACTTAAAAACGTATTCTGTTCCATCTTTACTTACTTGCCAACTTTCAGCTAATGACGGCACGATTTCCATTGTGCCAGGTTTAAAATCAACTAACCTATCGTAAATAGTCGTAGCAGTAGCTGTTCTAGCTGTACCAGATAGAGTTTTCTGAGGGTTTAAAAGCTCTGGTGAACCCTCAGAACAATATATTAAAGTATTTTTATTTTCTTTTTTGGGTGGTGCACAACCTATCAAACTAATTGATACAGTGATGACACCACAAATTATCATTTTTTTTTTCAATTCTTATACTCCATTTTCATCAAGACCAGAAACCTAAACTTTCATCTTCACGCAATCCAAAAAAGGAGGTTTGTGAAATGCGATAACCATTAGGATTACCTAAGACTTCATGAAAATTTTGTGTATTAAAGATAATAAGATCACCTACCTCTGGCACCATTCGTAAACAATCATTCACATCATCGAGCACTTCATAAGGAAAATAGTATTCATTCGGCACTTTCATCTTTTCATTTTCAGGCGTATGAATAGTGTCATAGACTACTAACTCGCCTTTGTTACTTACGGTGTAGTAAATATTCCAAGTTAGTTGTCTTAAAATTTTTTTTACATCCCATTCTGTTGCTATGTGAGAAGGTGCATGATCAATATGTAATTTTCCATGTCCTTTAAAACTTCGGAATGCTCCTGCAAAATATTCTCCATAGCCATCTTCTTTAAAAACTTCAGCTTTTCTACCACTTTTATCATTAAATAACTTGAGCACTTCATTTACAGGATTTATATTTAAATCCTTGTATATATTATCAATTTGCTCTAATGCTTTCTCTCTTTGTTCAAAATAGTATTTTTTTTCTTTAGTTACACATTGATTGTGGCACACTCCTATATGATTAACAGGAATGTCATTTAAATGTGAATAATTAGAAAAATTAGATTGAATTAATCGTTCTGCGACTTGGTCACATATATCTTTAGGAATGAAGTTTTTAACAATAATTCCAGGAATTTTAAAATCAAGTAAAAGATTAAAATTTTCTTCACTCATTTCATAAAATTCATTTTTAATCCAGTTTTTCATTTGGAACTCCTAATTCTTTAACGATAAATATATTTTTCTGGCATAATAAAAAAATTATTACCATATATATAATATTTGATATTAATATTAATTTTAAAAATTGATTACTTATTAAATCCAATAAAAATCCTAACAACATGCTCATTAAACCAGCACCAAAACAACCAATTGAAAACGATATGCCATATATCAAACTAAGTTTACCATTGGGTGAATATTTAACAGTGCCAATATATCCATACATCCATAGAATCTCAAAAATAAACACCATGATCATAAATAAAATTAATGCTTGGAATTTATCACTTACTGCTAAAGAAAATATATAAGTTATTACTGTTAGCATTGAAAGAGTAACTACAATTAGTTTAGAGAAACCATTATATAAATCTATTTTATTTGATAGATATGTAAATGCTACTGAACCAGAGATAATAGCTATACCTGCAACAACATATGACATTGAACTTTCATTCGCTGAAATATGATATTTTTGTAATGGATATATTGTTTGTAAAACTGAATAAGTACCTTGAAAAAAAATTGCAGTAATTGGAAAAAGTAATGCATATAACCTAAGAATTCCATTAGTTTTCAAAATCACAAAATAATCTTTTATTCCAAATAAAATATTATTACTGTCACTGCTTTGAATTTTAGGAAAATCTTTTAAAGTTCGAGATAAGTTAATTAGAAAAATTGAAATAATATAAGTTATTAAATTAATTACAATAATTCCTTTTAGATTTAGCTTACCGATAAATAGTATTGCAAATATTGCAGCCACACTAATACCTATGTGGTAGCTACTCTGCAATATACTTGAATAAAACTGTTGATTTTTATTATCAAACACATATCGGCATGCAACTGTTCTATTTACTCGAACAATTTGATCAAACATTCCCCTAATAAATAAAATAGCAATTACCCAATAAATACTCTTATCAACCAAGAGGATCAGTAATCCTGTAATAGTCAATGCACATATTTCTGATAACCTCCATTTCAGTAAAGGACTTTTCCCAAATTCCCAATTATTTCTTATAAAGACTATTAATAATGCTGGTAGCCATTGAAGACTAACTAGTATTCCCGTCAATAAAGCTGATTTAGTAGTTTCATAAAAATAAAAAGTTAATGATATTTGTAATAGTATCGACCCTAATGATGATATGAAGGTCGAACTAGATAATAAAAAAAGATTTTTCAGAGAAATATCCATAGGCATTTACTCTACCAATGAATTTTCACGAATATAATTAATACACGTAAGTGCATTAAACTTTGCAGCTTCTCGGTTTTCTCCCTGAGCCATTACCTGAACAACCCAGCTAAAATTAGATTTTAGATCCTCAACTTTCTCATTTTCCTGATAATGAAACCAAACATTAGTTATATCTTTCATTTTCTGAAGAATTTCTATATTTGGTAACTTTTTAATTATTCCTTCTTTATTTGGAACAAAGCACTGCCAACTTGCTCCCATTTTCTTATTTGAATATAAGTTTTCATCAAATTTTAAATTTCCTAAATTACATTCTATACAATCACCTACGATAGAACGACCTGTAGCAAGATCCATCATAATAGAATGTCCACTTCCTCCTACTCTTGTATTAACTTCAACAAGTCTTGCTTCCTCATCATTTACAATTAACTCTATATGACTTGATCCATAATCGTAGTTTATGCAGTTTAGTATTTTTTTTGCTTTTTCTTTTGCTAAACTTGCAATTCGGTCATCTAAAGTAAATGATGATCCAATTTCAACACAATCATGAATAATATCTCTATCAGCAACTCCAATAATTGCATGCTGACCTTTAGCAAACGTTAATGTCTCTACACTTACAAGCTGACCTTCTAAATAATCTTCAATCACAAGTTCGTCAGAAATACCATCCTGATTACTTTTAATATATTTCTTCTTATAGTTTAGAAGATCATTGTCATTCCTACATACACTTGCCCCGATACTTGAATGTCCATGTAATGGTTTGATAAAAAATGGATATTTTAGATTATTCTTTTCAATCTCATCATCGATAAAATTGATATCTTTGATAGTTACAGAACTGACCTCTTCAACTCTATTTTCAGCTAATATTTTACGTATCAAGCTTTTATTTTGAGCTATTTCAATTGCTTGAGAGTTACTATGTTTGACGTTCATTTCTTTTGCTAATTTTGCAGTAACCAGTGTTCTGATTTCTGCAAATGTCAAAATAGCATCTACTTTTTCAAATTTTTTTAGTACGCTTACGAGCTCTCCCAAATCATTTGAATCATTAACATTAATTATTTCACTTGCCTGATCAATTTTAGAGAGAGAAGAAGCAGGAAACCAACTCAAAAAGCGTTCATAACTATCTGTAATTAGTACAGAGTGATATCCTTTTTCCTTGCAATATGTTAATGCATCTAAACCAGTGAAATTCGTTTCAATAAAAACTACTACTTTTTTCATTATTTCCTGCTCTCTTTAATCTATTTTATTTTGTAGAGATATTTAAATTTTCAGCAATATAGTTCCAAAACTTCCGCCAAAAATTAAGACCGTCTTCAAAAGAAACCATAAATTCTCTTTTTGATTCATCTGATTGACAAAATCTTAAAAAATTAGCTACTGAGTGACGGATGTGTTCTGTCTCATCTGCTCTATGAATTTCAAAGAAAGGGGTATCACTTAACAAAGCAATACAATTATCATCAAAACATAAGCCTTTGAATAATGTTTCGATATTTTCTTCTGCAATAATTTCAAAACTTAGTAAAAGGCCAACTATTCCATACTGGCTGTTAGTATTAAGTAAAGTATTTTTTAAACCTTCTAAAATGTTTTTAATATTAACTATTTCATAATCTTTTTTATAACTTAAATTTACTTTTTCAATTGCTTCTAAAAAAAGCTTAGAATGAATATACTGCTTGTCCTGCCCACCTAACTCATCATATGCAATTTGAATTAAATGATGCTGCCTTTCAGGATCATCTGTTAAAACAACAGCTAATGATAAAAAAGTAGGAACAAAAGTTGTAAACTCGTACCAAGCAGTTGCCACTTTGTTTGCTTTAGCAATATCCACTGTTTGAAGAGCTGAATGAATATTCTTAAAGACCTCATACTTTTCAGCTTCACTAGAAAATTTTGTAGTCCATTCAACGACCTCAGGATGTCCATGATAATAAGTATCTTCTGGTATCAGATATCTTAAATCTGCTTTTTCTTGGCTTGAGTTACTATAAATGTTATGATCCATGATCATCTCCTAATTGCATAAGACAGGGGTTGATTTAACAATTTCTTTGAGATTGTTAAGAGGAAGGGGATTAAATCTTGTACATTTAATCCCCTTTTTTTATTATTTAAATAAACTTAAATTACCTGTTAATTTATTTATGGCTTTTTTCTCGCCATACAATAAAATCCCTTGATATTCGAGATCTTGATTCGCAATTTGCTCTAATTTTTCAGCATATTCTTCATATGATCGTGTAGATCTTGTCAAATTTAAAACATTAACTTCAAATATTTGATTTTCAAATTGTTTAGCATTATCTCTTATACTTTTTAGCTTCTCTTTATCTGCGCTTAAGATCGGTAAGCCAATAATAGTTATACCCTCATGTATTTCTTTATCTTTATTTATTAAGTTTCGTCCAACGATCTCGGGGTATTTCTTACCAAGACTCATGCCTAGTATTGCCGCAGTATTTGTAATTACTCCTGATGGTAATTCTTCATCAACAATAATTACGGCTTTTAAATTATTAATATCCACTTTTTATTTGAACTCGATTTTAGGTTTTCTATTTTCTAATACATACAGAAAGGTTTGTCTATATTATTTTTACTAATCAATCTAATTTTTTAAAAACACATTTGTTTTTTATAATATTTTATTGCATTCTTTATTTTAATACTATTAATTACTTTTTTTTATGAATTATTTTCAATGTAATATTACAGCTTTTTTTTATATAAATCTTCTCTAATATGCACCTCAATTACTTGAATATTCACATAAAAATATTTCCATTTATAACTTCTTTTTTCTAGCTTTTGCGCAAAAGATAACATTCAATTTTTTATACAACAGCTTATGATACAAAACACCAGTTAAACCGATTGTTCATTTCTATACACATCATTTGAAACATTTTTACTACGGCCTACCACGCTACAATGTATAGATTCCTAAGATTAAAATAATTCAATTTACGCCTTATTATTTAAATTAGGTGAAATTACTTTAAATTTAGTTTCATTAGCTTATTTTGAATAAAAAATAAAGTCTTGTATAAATATATTAGATTTTACTACAATAGACTAAACAGTATATTATATAAGGACTAGCTTATTAAGCCAAAAGACATGTAATCAAAAGAGTTAAAAAAACAAGTATTAATAATACTACCTATGATTAACTAGGACTTTATGAGAAATTATAAATATATGAAAAAATTCAACAATCATCCTATTATTATTTTCGATTTTGATGGTGTAATAGTTGATTCAGAAAGACTATCATTTGATGCTATTAATTATGCATTACATTCATTTAAAATAAATTTAAAAGAGGATGAAGTAAACTCTAAGTATAGAGGATGGCAGTTTAGCAAAATTGCAGATGACTTAGACTTATCCGATAAAAATTCAAAAAAATTCCAGCAGATGATTTTAAGTTATCTAAATTCAAATATTGATAATATTAAAGTTATTGATGGTATTCCAAATTTATTAGATATGCTAAGCAGAAATGAAGTTGAATTTTGTATTACTTCAAATGCAAGTATAGAGCGTATATCTAAGATTTTATATGAAAAAAGACTTAATCATTTTTTCAAAAATAAGATGATTTTTGGTAAAGAAATGGCAAAAAATGGGAAACCTTATCCTGATATCTATAACCTCTCAATTAATCATTTTAGTAAAGGTCATAACAAATTTATTGCTATTGAGGATTCTGTAACTGGTGTAATGGCTGCTAGTCAAGCTAAAGTTAATAGTATTGTAGGATTTATTGATAATAATAGTTCAACTTGTCCTTCATTAATGAAAGAAACAGGTTGTACAGATATTATTCACAATATTAATGATTTTTATCCTTTATTTTTCTCTTGATACTAACTCATAAGGTCTATATGCAAAATATTCAAGCTATTTTATTTGATTTATTTGGTACTTTAGTTGACTACACTCCACAAGTTGAAGGTAAAGATTTCTCAAACACATATTCTTTATTAATTAAAGCCTTAGATAGTGATTTCCCCTATGCTGATTTTATTGAAAATATATCTTCAATATTTAAAAAACTAAATATGGATACGCATCATACAGAAACTGAATTCTCTATGGATGAAGTTTTTATGGAATTACTATCAACTTATGGTGTAACCAATATTGAACCGGAAAAGTTGGATCAAATAGTGTCACAATACTGTCAAGAATGGAAAAAGTATGTTTCTTGGAATTCTGATCTGCAAAATTTGTTATTAGATTTGAAGCAAAAGTACAAGATTGGGGTTATCACCAATACACATAACTCTAAGATGGTTTTTAATTTACTAGAAGAAATTGGCATTCTGAATTTATTTGACGTTGTAACTACTTCAGTTGACTTCGGGAAACGAAAACCTAATAAAAATATTTTTTTAGAAACTTGTTCCAAAATAAATGTTCTACCTACAAATTGTGTATTTGTTGGTGACAGCTTTGAAATGGATGTACAAGGTTCTCAGAGTATTGGAATGCTGCCAATCCATATTAGTAACGAACAGAATAATTCATATCATTCTATTTCCAGTATCTTAGAACTAAGAACTATAGGGCTAATTTAATGACCCATAAAAAGATTTTGATCGATACAGATTGTGGGCCTGATGATTTCTTAGCATTGGCTTATCTTTTCTCGACTCCCAGTGTTGAGGTTGTTGGTATATCAATTGTTCATGGCATGAGCGATATAGAATATGCTTTAAACAATATAAAGAACTTCCTCGCATTGATTAATCGACTAGAAATTCCTATTTTTGTTGGGTTTGATAAATCACAAACGCCGAATTGCTCTTTTCCCTTAGCATGGAGAGAACAATCAAATAACTTAAAAGGTGTAGAACTTTTAAAAAGTGATTATGATTTTAATCTATTGCCTTTAGAAGCTATTCAACATTTAAAAATCACTGATCTTCTTGCTATAGGACCATTAACTAATATTAATTACCTAAATAAAAGTAAACTCATTAGTTCCACTACACGAATATATATAATGGGAGGAGCATTTGAGGTCAAAGGTAATCTTTTTACAACTAGTAATTTTGTATCGCCTAATGATAAAGCTGAATGGAATATCTTTGCTGATAGCTTATCTGCTCAAGAATTAATATCCTCTACAAAGAATCAGATTTATTTCATTCCTTTAGATGTTACTAATCAAGTCCCTATTAACTATAAGTTTTTTGAATATTTCAAAAGCATAAATAGTGATAAGACATTATATAAGTTTGCTTTAGAGATATTTGAAAATTCAACCAACTTTATTCAATCTGGTGAATTTTTTGCCTGGGATCCATTAGCTGCGTTGGCTATTACAGCTCCGGAAACTATTGAATACACCACAGCTCAAATTGAAATTGATACGATAAAAGAAATAGGAAATACCACTTTTAGCTATAAGGCAGATTCTCTAATGCATGTAGCTACTAAAGTGAACTCAAAAATATTTTATGATTTATTTGTACAAACATTTCTATAATTAAAGAGAGAAATTTAAATGCGTAAGTTAGATATTATTATTGTAGGTGGTGGTCTTGGTGGCTTAGCAGCAGCAATAGCTTTAGAGAAATTGGGCCATAATATTATAGTGCTAGAAAAAGCAAAAGAACTTAGAGAAGTTGGAGCAGGAATAACAATACAGATTAACGGGATGAAGGCTTTACAACAGCTTGGTATTGACCAAGAAGTCATCACCCAAGGTCAACCTATAAAAAAAGCTGGCATCTACTCTTGGAATGGACAAGAAATATCAATCGACCCATTAGATGAATTAACTGAATTATTTAATGCTCCTTGTGTTGGTATCCATCGTGGGAAATTGCAGAAAGCTCTTTTAAAGTATGTTCCAAAAAATCGCATTAAGTTAAATCATATTGTCGAAAATTATTTTGAAAAAGATAAAAAAGTTCATGTTATTACTTCAGATGGCGAAGAATTTATTGGTGACCTACTAATTGGCGCTGATGGTGTTCATTCTAAGGTTCGTACCTTATTGAATCATCAAATTCATCATAATTATGCAGGATACTCTATTTGGCGAGCTATATGTAAAAGACCTTCATTTTTAGATTCTAATATTAGTGTTTCATGGGGAGATGAACGTAGATTTGGTATTGTTCCTATAAGTCAGTCTGAAGTGTACTGGTTTGCAACAAATAAAACCCCACCAGAGGATTTCAATATAGAATATGAAGATATCATTCAACATATTAGTAGTCTTTTTGATAATTGGCACAGTCCAATTCAAGAATTAATTAAAGCAACCTCTCCAGAGTCAATCTCAAGAACAAAAATTGCTGATAGGGATATGAGTCTTCCATGGGGTACTGGTAGTGTAACTCTATTAGGAGACGCAGCTCACATGATGACACCTAATTTAGGGCAAGGATGTTGTCAATCTTTTGAAGATGCTGTGGTATTAGCAAACTGCTTAGGGAAATCAGGAAGTATTGAGGAAGATCTTAGAGAATATGAAAGTAGAAGACATAAACGTGCTCAGGATACCGTTCTTTTAGCAAGAGAAATTGGTATTCGCGGACATAAACAAGGAGCTTGGGAAGAAGCCCTTAATGCAAAAGATGATGAAAAGCCTTTAAATCTAAAAGATAGATATTGGCTTTATGACTTTGTTGTTTAAGTAAATTTTATGAAAAGTATACAGTTCAACAAAGTAGATACCTACATATTAATTATTGTAATTTTTTTATTAAGTTTGAATCTAAGGCCTAGTGTTATCGCACTAGGGCCTTTGATTAATGAAATTATTACTTCGACATCTATAAACTATGCTGGATTCTCGCTCTTAACTGCAATCCCCACCTTTAGCATGGGTTTACTCATGTTGTACTCAAAGGATTTCTTAGTACATTTCAAAGTTAAAAATTTAATCTTGTTTTCATTAGTACTAATAATGATCTCTAATTTAGCTAGATATTTTACTGCTGGAATTTCTAATTTAATTTTGACATCTATAGTACTTGGTTTTTCTATTGCTGTCCTACAGATAACTATTCCTTTAATCATTAAATCTAAATTTAAGTCAAATATTTCAATAATGATGGGGGTCTATATTACGGGCTTAATGATTGGGGCGGCAGTATCTTCTGGATCCGTTGCACTTATCAGTAATTATTTACATAATTGGAAGTTCGCTATCTCAATATGGTGGATTTTTACAATTCCCCCTTTATTACTCATGCCAGTTTTTGCAAAAAGAATTCAAGAAGTGGTTTTTGCAAAATCTCCTTTGACTAATATAACAATCAATATTCGCTCTTGCTTCTTGGTTGTTTTTTTCTTCTTAAGTTCAGCTTCTTATAGTTGTATTTCTACATGGCTTTCTCCTTATTACATTGAATTGGGTAAGTCGAATGAAGATTCAGGAATAATCTTATCCAATTTCATATTTTTCCAAATTATTGCAGGTTTTCTATTTCCTTATTTATCGAGAAAAAATGAAGATCGTAGGCTGATTTTAATAACATTAATTATTTTAACAGTTATAGGTTTTATTGGTCTAATTTCATCCCCATTACAGATAACCATGCTGTGGTCATCATTGTTAGGTTTAGGTGTAGGAGGCTTATTTCCTCTTAGTCTTATCCTTACTTTGGATCATTATAAAGATCCGATCAAATCAACAAAGCTTATATCATTTGTTCAAGGTACTGGATACATATTAGCTTCGTTTACACCCTTTATTGCTGGAATACTGAAAGATTATACCGGTGATTTTCTTATTTCATGGACTATATTAATTTTTATGACGCTCTTAATGTTACCCTTGGCACTAATTTTTAATCCAAAAGAATATGAGCAGATCATGAGATAACATATTAATCCAAATTACCATACCAAAGGTCAAGGAACTAATAAATAATTAGTTCCTTGAAAAATAAGTATATTCCAAACTTATTAAGCGTTATGGTTAACATCCTTATTATTAATCTAGTCTTTAATAAGTAACCGAGTATTCGACCCATCCTTGTCCATTAAACATACTCATTGCTTTAAACATCACTCGACTATTTCGCTCAGATTTGGAGTTTGATTTTTATCCGTATAGTCATTCTAATCACGAACTGAAATGTCTAACAAAAGAAATTCGAAACCATATTCCAGTATCTTCCTCTCTCACCTGCCACATCCGAACTTAAAAGCTGGATGATTGCGCCCTCAATCATATATAAAAATAGCTTGGCATCTTGAAAAGTCGCATCGGTTTTTAGTTTTATAAGCTGCCTATAAATTTCATTCAGCAACCATATGCGATATCTCACCACGATTATATAGGCTTTTGGATAGGTCAGTTTCGTTTCAAAAATGGCTTTAAATAAAAGGTAGTACATTCCTTCTAAATCGGTGTGTAAGTAATAAAGCTCTTTAAGTTTATCGTTCACGTTTGTGTTCTGGTTGTACCCAACAATTGAAACCACTTTTTCTTTTAAACGTTCTTTTTGTACGATTAGACAGATTTCAATAAACCGCTCTTTAGAATGAAAAAAGTTATAAAAAGTTGCTTTGGTCACTTCACACTCTTTCACGATTCTATCTACCCCAACCGTATGAAAGCCGTGATGGTGAAATAAATCAATCGACTTATTAATGACTTGAATAGCACGCGTTGAGAGAACTAAATTTGGCATAGTCTTACCGTTATAAAATTATTGTTGTTTCTAAATGAGATAAAAAAGCCTGTGCCCCTTTTGAGAGAAAAAAAGGCACGGCAAAGCCCATAAGACTGTGCTTGGCACATCTCAAGTTTTATTGTTGAGTAAGTTTTAAGACGAAATAATTTACAGCCTGAAAACCTTACGGCGATCAAACTGCTTTAAATGTTTAAGCTGTATCGTTATAGCTTTTGGCAAATACTGCCAAGAAATAATGGATGTGCAAAGCCAACTCCTTTTTATTGGGAGTTCTGCCAGACATTAAAATTATGGTGGCAGAACGAAAGGGGTTCGCAGACTGGTCAAACGAGGCCAGCACACCCGAAGGTGTCCCCCTCCGTTCCGCCATAGAGGGGGCACGAGGGCTCAACACTAAAAGTATGAAACTTTTAATGCTCGTTTGATTCGGTCTGCGACAACCGACTGGCAATGTAGGCCAGCAGGCGAAGGATAATATTCAGACCTCTTTCAGTCAAGCACACAAAATGACATTTGCTTTTAAATAGATCATTAAAAAGCAAGGATAAATAATTAAAATTTATTGTTAAATTGGGGTTTATAAAATGCTTATCAATCAAAGTTCTATCGATGGCGTAAAAGATATGACTTGCAAAAAATTATCTACAATAATATTTTTAGAGTAATTACTCTAAAATGAGGTCTAATAATGAAAACTAAAAGAATTGGTTCATATCACTGGATGCAAGCTACAAATGGTCAGCTCAGCTTCAAAGAGAAAATTAAGTTAATTCAAAAAATTATGCTGCCAAGTGTTATGGCTTCTATAAAAATAAATTACTTTCGATTCAAAACTTCTCATGATTTTGATATCGACCAGATCGTAATACCAGATACTCAAATGGTTAAAGTCGCGCTTGATGAGCTCGAAGCTAAAGCAGATATATCTATCTATAATCATTCATGGCGCACCTATTTCTGGGGTGCTGCCCTAGGCAATATACAAAAACAGCAATTTGATCATGAATCACTTTTAATAGCCTCACTTTTTCATGATATTGGCTTAACTGAGCAACATATTCATAGTAAAGGCTGTAATTGTTTTACCTATGAAAGTGCTAAACAATTTGAGCTAAAGGCTCAAGAACATAGCTTTGATGAAAAGAAAAGTGAAGTCATTAAGGATGCTATTTGCTTACATATGAACGGCTATATAGATCACTCTGACCCTGCAGAAATTACGCTATTACAGCAAGGTGCATCATGCGATGTGATTAGTGACGGTCTATATAGACTCCCCCTCTCTTTTAGAAATAAAATTTTAGAAAAATATCCTAGAAAACAATTTAATAAAGAATTTATTGAGCTTATTGATTTAGAAAGTAAGAATGTACCAAATTCTCGAACTAGCTTATTAAGTAGTCTTGGTTTACCACTCATGATTAAGTCAAATTTATACGAAGAGTGAATTTTACGAGAGCTATTAATCGTAAAAAAATCTCAAAAAAATTCGTTTGAAATCTCAGCTAACAACTGTTTAATAGTGCTTTAGCTGAGTATGTCTTACCATAGCTAAAAGATATAAGCTTGCAGGCATCTGTTGCAATGAATGACTCAGTGAAGTGGTTAGAAACTTTAAATAAAATTACTGGTATTGCTCAAACAGGTTTACATTATTCAAAAGATGTTTATGACAAAGAACGTTATGAACAACTCTTAGGACACATTGAGTATTTATTAGAATTAAAAGAAATCAAAACAGAAAATTTTATTAATAACGTGCTCCAAGATGTAGGTTATGCTACTCCAAAACTAGATGTCAGAGCAGTTGTTTTTAAAGAAAATAAATTATTATTAGCAAAAGAAATTGGAGATGGGCGATGGTCTGTTCCGGGTGGATGGGCTGACGTAGGTTATTCAGCATCGGAAAATGCTGAAAAAGAGGTTCTAGAAGAGACAGGTTTACGAGTTAAGGCCATTAAATTATTAGCTTTAACTGATAGAACCAAGCACCCACACCCTCCGATGTTTTTACATGTGTATAAGGCTTTCTTCTGGTGCGAAATTATTGATGGTGAACTGACACCAAGTATTGAAACACCCGAAGTTGGATTCTTTGGTAGAGATGAATTACCACCTATTTCTACAGCACGGGTAACAGAAGAACAAATACAGCAATTTTTTGATTATTTAGAGTCAGTACCAGAAATTACTAAGTTTGATTAGTTAAAAAATCAATGAAAAGAGAAATATCTATTATTGATAAAAACTATTAGTTATTTAACTCTAGAATGTTCTTCTGAAGTAAGACTAAACTGGCTTAATCAATTGGAATGGAATATTTTTTGGCTAAGTTCAGGCTATAATATTAGAGAAGCTCTATTATTTTATTTCCCCTATGAAGAACGCATTTTCTGACAGCAATCAAATTAGAAAAGTGTCTAGTTTCTCTGACCTTGTAAATACACATTTTCAAGGAGAGACAAATGCGATTTGCTGGCACAGAAATTTGGTGGGTGACTTTAAAGAAATTGTGAATAAGCTTCAGTTAAAAGAAAATATTACAGAAGTTTCTGTTGAAGACCTTTTAGCGCTACAACTTTCAGAAAAAGGTAAATTGGCGAGAGCAATTATTTTAGAAGATATAGAGCAGTTAACTGATTTTGGCGCATCACCTGTACTTAATTTGCTTAAAAAGTATGAACGTGATGAAGAGCTAGATTTCATTTCAACAGATGTATATTCATTTCATGTTGACCGCTCCCCCATTGAAACCGATACCTTTTTATGTACCTATCACGGCGCTGCTAGCGATATTGTGCCCAATGATCAAGTTGAACAAAAAGTTTTAATTCCAGAAATTAGAGAAAAGCTCAAAGAATTACATGACGGTTCTGATGCTGACTTTGAAGCTTTTTTGGCAGAGTATTTTTTTGATTTGCATTATCAGCCTAAACCCGATACCCAACCTGTAAATTTAGGTACGGGACATATTTGGCGTTTAGCAGTAGATCATCCCACTCAAAAGGTTTTGCCTTGTGTTCATCGAGCACCTGTTGAAAAAGATGGCGAGTATCGATTGCTTTTAATTTGTTAAATATATTGCCACTCCATGACTGGAATGGCTTGAAATCATTTTTATCCAAGAAAAACTGGCTTAATAATCTTTTTTATAATATTCCAATAATGAATGGAATAAATTTGAATATCTATCAAAGCGAAAATAATGAAAAAATATGATTTAAAGTAGTTGACCCTCACGTAACGTAAGCCCCTAGCATAAAACACGCCTAAGGAAGAAGGAGCTAAAAAGATGCTGTTAAAAGTTGGTGAATTGGCTAAGCAAACAGGACTTACTGTCCGTGCTCTTCATCACTATGACGATATCGGTTTACTTCAGCCTTCGGTCCGTTCCGATGCAGGTTATCGACTATACACCCGTAAAGACATTACTCGTTTGCATCAGATTCAAGCATTACGAGGACTGGGAATGTCGTTATCCGAAATCCATACGGCTCTTGAAGACCCCAATCTTGCACTTTTACCGATTATTGATCAGCAGATTCAAGCAATTGATCAAAGGCTGACAGAGCAAAAGAAATTGCGAAATCAGCTCAGCAAACTTAAATCTCAGATCATAAGTGGTGAAGAGCTTGGTTTGGAGGATTGGCTAAAAACACTGGAGCTTATAGCGATGTTTGAAAAATACTTTACAAAAGAAGAGCTTGAAAAACTGACTTTCTTACAAGCAGGCACTAAAAGCCACCAAGAATGGCAAGGGTTAACTCAAGCAGCAAATGCACTATTTAATGCTGGCGAACCATCTAATAGCGAAGCCGCTCAAGACTTGGCTCGTAAGTGGATGAAAACTCTTGAGCACAATACAAGAGCTAACCCAGAATGGTTAGTTAAACTAAATGCCATAAACTCAGCCGAACCTGAATTTCAGGAAAAATTAGGCGTAACGCCAGAAGTTGTTGAGTTTTTACTTAAAGCTTTTTCTGAGAGCAAGCTGAGTATTTTTGCCCGTTATTTATCTGACGATGAGTTTACTTTCCTAAAAGAAAATTACATTCGTGAGATGAAAAAATGGCCTCAATTATTGGTCGATATTGAAAAATTGATTGATGCCGAGGTCACGCCAGATAGTGAAGGAGCAAAGCGTTTGGCACAACAATGGCTCTCTATGCTACAAGGCTATGCTGGCAAAAATCCAAGTACTCAAGAGAAAATCCGTACAGCAATGCAAAGTGAACCAAGCCTTGCTGACGGTACTTGGCTCAAACCAGTGACCCTACAATTTCTAGAAAAAGCAGTAGCAGCACTAATGCGTGGTGCTTAGTTCTATCAAAGCAGTTGGCTACACCATCATGTGGTGTAGCTTTTTCAAAATACTTTATTCGCCCCTAAAAAGAGGTTTTTTATAAATTAGTTTTTGATATTTATGGTTATTTTGGTTTTCACGATTAATATATAACATTCACACGAACCCAATCTTCATACTTAGTCGCCTGGACATTCGTAGTTGATATGATCGCTCCATGAATAGGAATATTTTCTTTCATTCCTGTCGCAATTCGTGAACGTATTTTATCCGCTACCCCTCCCCAAATTTGAGTATGGCCCGCATCTTGATACAGTACATATGCAACAGATGCTGGGCTGTCAGCAGATTTAAGTTCAAAATTATTGTCTGAAGTTACTGCCAATTGATAAGGTGTATTGTTGCTGCATTGCACAGTTACATCTGTTCTTGCAGTAGGAACTGGCTGAGCACGTTCAACCGAACCAAAATCTAAGTTTCCTTGTGTGGAAACTTCACAAGTTTCTAGAATGGTTAAACTGACCCTTAACGATGTAGATGCATTTCCAGCATCTGCACTATTTATTGTCAACATTCCCATCAGAGAAAATAAAGCATGTCTAATGACTTTCATTTCTTCTCTCCTTAACTTTTTGTTCTAATGTCTATTCATCTTTATATTGTGTTTTTTCTGTTCCTATTAAAGAAACAGCTTTCAGGATTGTTTAGTTATAAGACTTAATATTGCACAGTGTCAATCTATACTAATCACATGATTTGCATATTATTTTTATTATTTGTGATGAGTTACACGCAATCTAACTAATTTAAAAAGTAGTGGATGTTTTTTATTTCTCCTAAGCATAAAATTTGTCATTATTTACCAAACTGTATGTAGTTTAATCACCCTACTAGTTCTAGAAATTATCAGTAATTTATAATCTGCTTTTAAACCTTGCTTAATCATTTTGTCCATTCTCGCAATTGCATAAAAAAACCGATCAAAATAATATCCAAACAAATAGATTATAACTTTACATATTGTTTAGCTTATAGATTCAATACTAAGAAAATTGTGAAGTTAAATTTAAAGTGAATAATTCTGGCCTTTAAAACCATTTATTTTTAATTCGAGAAAACATTGATATGAAAAAATATTTATTATTAATTTTATTCAGCTTTTATTCGGTTCATTCATTTGCATCAGACAAATTACATGGCAGTGTTTGGAAAACCATTGATGATGCAACTAATCAACCTCGAGCGCTGGTAAGATTTAGCCAAGATAAAAATGGCAACCTCTTTGCAAACATCGAAAAAATACTTGTTCCAAGTGAAGCTAACAAATGTACGATGTGTGAAGGTACTTATAAAAATAAATCTTTGATTGGTTTGACCATCGTCAAAAATTTAAAAAATGTCGGTCAAAATAAATATGACAAAGGTTCTATCCTCGACCCACAGTCAGATAAGACCTATCGCTTTAGCCTAACAGTATCACCAGATGGTGAAAAACTTACTGCGCGTGGATACATTGGTATCTCTGCGATTGGTCGAAATCAAACGTGGTATCGAGTTAAATAGCTCATGAACTAGCATTAACCAACTTCTTATATCTACTTACCGATCATAATTACAGTCAATATGCGCATGATGCATGTAATAGTTTTTTATGATCGGTACTTAGCTTGAATCATTAGCATGATAATGACGAGTAGCGAAGGTATTGCAGCAATCACGAATAAATGGGTAATGACCAGAAATTGGGAAAGGTAGCCACCAAATAGCGGCCCAATGACCGAACCCAAACGGGCAATTCCGATACTCCAGCCCACCCCTGTAGTACGAAGTGAAACTGGGTAATAACTGGCAGACAGTGCATTAATGGCAGGTTGCCCACCAACAATGGCAAAGCCAGCAATAAAAATGATAATAAATAATAAAACAATATGGTTAACCGCATAGCCAATTAAAGCAACACTCATCACTGCAACCAAAAAAACAGGAATTAATACTTTATAAAATCCTGTCTTATCGATTTTAAGGCCCATCACCACACTACCAACCGTACCGCCTAATTGTAGAGTGGAACCGATCATCAATGCCTGATTTAGTGAGAGTCCTGACTCTTTGGCCAAAGTCGGTAACCAGTTTGCCAGAAAATATAAACTGATCATATTTAAGATACTGATGATCCAGATGGAATAGGTAAAAAACGCACGCTGATTTTTAAACAACTCAAGCGGCGACTTTTTAACCTCAACTTCAGTGTTATTAATAATTTTTATTTCTGAATTAAATGTTAATGCGGGATAAAACTTCTTTAACCAAAATAAAATCTTAGGATTATTTTTATTATCTTCACTCAAAAAATATAAAGATTCTGGCAGCTTAAAGTATGTGATAAAGAAAATAATTAAAGGAACAATACCGCCAAAATAGAAAATCGCCTGCCAACCTCCCCAAGGAACTAATAAGGCGGATATACCGCCCCCTAACATTGCCCCTACCGTATAGCCACAAGAAATGACCATCATGGTAAAAATACGAGATTTGAATGGAACAATTTCGGAGCTATAAGCCATAACATTTGGCATGATACCTCCTAAAAAAATTCCTGTAATAAAACGGATTGCAGTCAATTGCTCAATATTGCCTACATGTGGTGTCACCAGCATCAATACCGAAAACATAAAAGTCGAGATCAGTAAGATGGGACGGCGGCCAAAACGATCAGAGAGTGAACTTAATAAAAATGATCCGACAAACAAACCAAATAAGCTGGCGCTAAACACAATCCCTAGCATGGATTTTTGAACACCCCATTCTTCTATAATCATTGGGGCTGCGTAAGCCATAGACTGAATGTCATAGCCATCCATAATCATCAGTAATAAGCAGGTGATCAGAATAAATTTTTGATAGCGTCCAACTTTCTGCTGATTGATCAGATCACTTAATGCAACTTCTTTCATGGTATTCCCTTCTCCATGACATGCTTTAAATTAATTCATTTTAATTATGCAATACGTAATCAATTTACGATTAACGTAAAATAAAATAGCAATAATATGCCAACAAAGTCAAAATATTATTTTTTTATAATATAAACAAAAAGTTAGATCGAATGATTTGATTCTAGCTGAGTAATGATCTCATCTTATTGCACAGGGGCTATGGTCTGCTCATCTAACAAAAAAACAAGCAAACCATACATCCTATTATTTAAATTATTTTTAGATTCAAACAGATGATTAAAAAAACAATCGAAAATCTTTTCCCTCTCGTCCGCCTAATCTGAGCTTAAGAGCTAAATCACTCCCCTCAATCAGCATTCTCCTTTTCAGCAGAAGACCTATTACTTGATGGTTCAGAAGAACCCAAAGCCATACTTGAGAATACGCCATCGCGATAAATCCATGCATGTAATAACGCAGCAGACAGATGACCAATAACCACAGCAAATAGTAGCCAAGCCAAAATTCCGTGTAGAGTACGGAACCATGCATAGAGCGTCGAGTTGGTTGGAGCGATTGGTGGAAGGTCCCAACCCGGAAATAGAGTTACAGGCCAGTTACCTGCCGATAGCGTAGCCCATCCGAGCAATGGCAAACTAAACATCAAAAGATAAAGTAGCCAATGTGATGCGTGGGCAATAAACGCCTGCCAGCGTGGTACAGTCGGCGGCAAAGGTGGAATTGGAAAATAGAGTCGATTTATTAATCTAATGATGACCAATAATAAGATTGCGATTCCTAAAGGACGGTGAATATCGATTAACCACGGACGCCAAGTGATTGAGGTTGTCATTCCCACACCAATAAATAGCATGGCCAAAATCGCTAGCGCCATAAGCCAATGTAGAATTCGAGCAGTCAAATTAAAATGACGTGGAGCATTATTGTAAGATTTGTTTTGCATGGCTGATCTCTCCTATTTGCCCACGGCATCCGTTGCTTTGCCAAATCCAATTTCACGTAAGCGAGCATTGTAAGATTGTGAATAGATGCTTGCTCGCGCCGCGAGTACCGGATCATCTGATAACTCAATTCCGGGTGGAACTAGTGTTGGGTCAAAGTTAATGTCACGGCAAACGCCATTTACCTGTTCAGTTACATTTTTGACTTCCAATGTTCCTGCTATCACTTCTTTACGTTCTTTTGGCCAAGGTTGAGATGGGTCATTCACTGGGTCTCCCGGCTCAGCAAGTTGCAAAACTAAATCCCAATAGAGCGGCCCTTCAGCTAAACGTTTTTTGATGTCTTTAAACAAGAAATCATGGCCAGCTTGATCACGTTGTTCTTTCGTCAGGCTAATAAATTTTGAATGAGGACGCATAGACCAACGAACTGGCTGTTCTTGTCCATTGGCGGCTCGCAATATAAAAGCATTTACGACATAAAATTCTGCGCCACTGAAACTACCGGTTAATGGCATCGTCGCCTTTTGCTCAATAGACTTACGTGCTTCTGGATATTCTTTTAAGAAAGCCTCAACTAGGGCTGGATCGGGTTTGCCAGTAGCTGGAACTGGTTTAAATGCTTTTTGCTGCGCCAAAAAACCTTCGGCATTTCGTGTAGGGAAATAGGGAAAGTTGTTTAATTTCATGCGCCATTGTGAATGATCAGCTGCGGAAAGTAATAAAGCCATACTTACTGTTGCTGTCGAATTATCTGCCGCATGCGGGTTACCACTCCCAATAGAGAATCGGCCAATTGCTGGTATATCAGACTTGGCAAATACAGTGGCTTTAGATAGTGCCGCCGCCGCACCATTACTGTGGTAAGTGCCATCAAAACAAATACCCTTACCGTGTGCACGTCGATATCCGGGATCAAAGTTATTTAATGAGTCTCCCAAAAAAGTTTTGCTTGTGGTGCGATGCCCAAATAGACCAGCGACCCAAGCAAATGCCAATACTAAGGAGCCCGCGATTACAGCAATACCCACGAATCGCAGCCAGTACTTCTTTAGAGTTTTAAAATTCAAATTATTCATTCTTCATCCTGTGTAAATTGTATGGCTGCATCCCTAAAAAAGAGTTTGATCATGTCAAAAGAGACTTACTTACATTGATGGAATCACGTTCAAAATTAGCTGAGTAAATAAAATCCCGAAAGTTCTGGATCCAATAGAGATAAGCCTTAATATAATATTTATTTCCCGATCATATAAGGTACGCACCTCGGGGTTAGTATTAATCTTATTAATATTTGAATGGAGATAAATAAAGCATGGGAACGAAGAATCTAGAAGCTCCCACATTGACCGAAAGAGTCCGAAGAGGTGATCTTTTTAAAAGCGAGCTCATAAACTAGTGATGATTGATCATAGAGATGAGAAAACAATCCAGCACCCTTTCACTCTCATCTGCCCCATCTGAACTTAAAAGCTGAATAATTATGCCTTCAATCATATATAGAAATAGCTTGACGTCCTGAAAAGTCGCATCCCTTTTGAGTGCTCTAAGCTGGCTATAGATTTCATTAATGAGCCATGTTCTATATCTCACTGCGGTTATATAGGCTTTTGGATGGGTCAGTTTTATTTCAAACATGGCTTTAAACAATAAATAGTACAGTCCCTCTAAATCGGTATGTAAGAAATAAAGTTTCTTAAGTTTTTCCTTCACGTTTGAGCCTTGGTCGTACTCAACAATTGAAACCACTTTTTCTTTTAGACGTTCTTTTTGCACAATTAGGCAGATTTCAATAAACCGCTCTTTTGAATGAAAAAAGTTATAAAAGGTCGCTTTGGTAATTTTTGACTCTTTAACAATTCTGTCGACCCCAACCGTATGAAAGCCGTGATGCTGAAATAAATCAATCGACGTATTAATAACTTGAATAGCGCGTGTTGAGAGAACTAACTTTGGCATAGTTTTACCGTTATAAAAATTCTTGTTGTATATAAATGAGATAAAAGACCTGTGCCCTTTCTGGGAGAAAAAAAGGCACAGCAAAGCCTATAAAGACTGTGCTTGGCACATCTCAAGTTTTATTGTTGAGTAAGTTTTTTGGTCGTGACGATTTAAAGCCTGAAAACCTTAGGGCAATCAAACTGCTTTAAACGTTTTAGCTGTGTCGTAATAGCTTATGGCAAGGGCCGCCAAGAAATAATGGATGTGCAAAGCCAACTCCTTTTTATTGGGAGTTCTGCCAGACATTAAATTTATGGTGGCAGAACGAGAAAGGGTTAGCAGACTGGTGAAAGATATAACCAGCACACCCGAAGGTGTCCCTCTCCCGTCCTACCGCTACGGGAGGAGACTAGGAGTTTACACATAAGAGTATCCCTCAGACGGAATAACTCTGATGCGATCTTTCATCTCGGTCTGCTAAAACCGACTGGCAATGTGGCCAGCAGGCAAAGGATAAGCTTCACATTTATTGCAGTCAAGCACACAAAATGACATTTGTTTTAAAATAGATCATTAAAAAAGCAAGGCTAAATAATGAATAAGTTATTGTTAAATTTGGGTTTATAAAGAGGTGTTTTAGTTACTTAATTTAGAGGTCAGAATTCACTAACGACTATATAGCGGATCTTCCTCAACAAAAAATACCTCACCCGATGAAGGTAAAACCCATTGATAAGTTCCTTCTATTTTCTGCATTTTTTCTTTAAACGTATTATATATTGCTACAAGGTTATGTTTTTCATCATATTCCCCTATATAGCCACGTTCCTTTTCTTCATGAAAATCTCTAAACATTTTATGCATTTTTACGGCTCTAAGTTCCATTTCTTTTGACCTTTTTATTATTAATATAATTATTATGATCTCTTTTTTTACTTTAAATATCAGAAAAATGTACCAAATTATATCCTATTGATATATCAAACAAAAAAAAAGCACCTAAGATGCTTTTTTATTTTTAAAATATTATTGGGCAATAATATTAGTAGCTGTAAGACCTTTTTGTCCTTGAGCTATATTAAAACTAACACGTTGACCTTCATATAAGGTTTTAAACCCTGAACTACTGATTTCTTTAAAATGTGCAAAAACGTCTGGGCCTGTATCTTGTTGAATAAAACCAAAACCTTTAGTTTCATTAAACCATTTCACTGTACCGATTGCTGTATTAGACATAATATATCCTTTGATTTTTAATAATATAAAGCCACATTTCATGACTCATTAAACTTTGAAAAAATAATAACGAATTGAGTTTAAGATCTTAAAAAATAATAACGAATTGAGTTTAAGATCTTAAAAAAACGAAGGATTATGAATAAAACTACGATACTAAAAGAGGATTTACTAATAAGTCTTTTTTTCTAGTTAAATTGAGTATACGCCAAATAAATATTTATACAACACATTTAAAAAATATTTATTTTATTTGCTATCACATCATAATTTAAAAATAATAACTTCTAGATACAGAAATACTTTTTACAAATCCCGCCAACCATAGAATAAATTCATGTTCATTATCAAAATTAGGGAGAAGGCTTAAGTCAATTTTAACAATACGCTCTTTCATTGGCCTATTTAAACAACTTTCAAAATCAATAACAGGATATTTTAATTGTAAATTGTTTATAGCTGCTTCTTTTTTAATTTCAATTAACAGTCTATTCAGACAGTCAATTAAATCCTTAGAGGACTGATTTTTAAAGTGAATATTATTGTAAACACTTTCAGCCACATCAAAATATTTTTTCATTTCATCATCCATATTTCCCTCATTTTTTAATTAATTTGATTGAGTATGCATGTAAAACTGTATCTTTATGTTGTATAAATATATTTACAGATCGAATCCCCCACTTTAATTAAAAATATTTCCTCCACTTAAGAACTTAAAATAATATATTTAAATAAATTATAATTATCAAAAAACCATTAAAAACAATAGCTCTCTAGCTATATGTTAACTCTTGTATTTGGTTAAAATTTTCTTCTACTTATATATCAACAGTCTATTTGGTTCAAAGAAACATTATGTCGAGAATTAAGCAATTTTACGCACATATCTCTACATAGAGTTCTCATAATCACCGCAATGTAAGCGAATTAAAGGCCTACGATGAAGCTTCCTTACTATTATTAAGAAGTTTAAAATGTCTGATTTCAAAGAATTTTCAAAAAAAACCACACAAAACCAAAATGATTCTAATGCGCAACCTAATGAGGATAAAACTGAAAAACCTGTACAATCGTCTGAAGAAGAAAATAATTCTAAAGAAAATAATAATGAAGAAAAAAAGGAATAAAATAATTGATAGCTCAAAAGCTCTATATTAAATAGAGCTTTTGTTTAACATCATATTAATTAAAACGTTTTATTCATTTTCCACATTAAATCTAAAAAATGCTAATACATATATTTATTTTTAATTTAAACAAGTTCCAATCTTTTATTTAATATTAATTCAACTCTTCTTTGTGCATCGCAAAAATCAATCTCTTCACTTATCCAAAATGTATGAAGCTGCCCATGTAGATGAAAATGCTCTTTATTATATTCAGAGCCATGATCAGAATAATGACTATCTACTCTGAAATGATTTTGATCGTCTTTTCTTTTTTTCCCATCAAGTATACCGCCAATACAGATATCCATTTTAATGCCAATAATTAATCGAAATTGACTATAACACATAGTGCACTATGGCTTTAAAAAGAGTTGTTACTATTATATTTACAGCACCATCAAAAAATTTATGTTTGCAGCATATCTCCTTAAATTTAAAGAGAATAAATATATATTTTGCATATCTAAAATACTTTGATATGTAATATAAATGTTGATTTATCTAAAATTTATAACATTTTCAAAATAATTCTTCTTACAGTAGATAAATCACTATATGCTGCATACACCTCTTACAGAAATTATTCTAATGTCACAGCAGACTCTGCTACAAGAATTGAACTCCAGAATCGACTATTACTCTACAAGAACAGACTACCCACTACGTAGAATTTTGATAGGTTACCGAGCATACGCAAAATTGATGTTATGTTCATCTTTCTCAGATGAAGTTATAAATTCTGCAATTGACCCCGATAAACGGAAATATAAGAAGTTAAAAATTAAAGTCACCAAAGATGACAACCAACTCGACCTTGAATGAATCGATCTAACTAACAAATGAACATTTCCTTGTGCTCATTTACCGCCCCAATGACCGCAAAATGACAATGACCAATGCCAGCAATATTGTTGTGAACATCTAGATAATGATGCCCTACTGCTGCCCCTTTGAACCAAGAAAATAATTTGCTCTTAAACTTATTTTTTCACAGGCAGTAGTAAAACAGGGTCTTCAATATCGTACCCAGTTTCTTCTGGAATCCCCAGATATTTAACGACAACCAACCTCTTATTGTGTTTAGGCACGCTATAATTTTGGGAAATTTTTATTGCTTTGGTGTAATGAACCGCAACATGGGTCTTACTTTGTAAAGACGGCGATTTTACAACATATTCTGTTTTATATTGCGTGATCTTTCCTGAAGGATCAAACCAAGACGATACTTGATTCTGATGAGTTTTTAATGTTTGAATTTTTACGATCTTACTATTACTTACGACTAATGGGGTTAAATTCTTTTTAATTTTATTTAGAGCTTTATCAAATGCTCTACTATCTTGATCATAATCAATCTTATGTGTTTTTGGATTGATATAGAGAGATTTAACTTCAATCAGTTTATCAGGCGATTTACTATTTAATAGATAATAATAGAGTTGTGGTAGACGTCCTCGACCATCTTCATAGTGTCTTAATACATAAAGTTTCTTCTCTTTTTGCTGATAGCCCAATACTTCAATTTTTTGTCCACCGCCCACTGTCGCATAACTATGTGCGGATAAGGTAAGAATGGTGCTAAAAGTTAGAAATTTTAGAAATTTCATGAGTTCATATCCGTGTGATCTGGTAACTATATTGTATAAATATCAATCAGATTAAAATGATATTTGAGTAAGTACTACTTGCTGTTTTTATATTCTTTTGTACAGAAGTATAAAACTTAAAAAAGAGGCCGAAGCCTCTTTATTTTTAACCCACTTAAAATTAGTCATCAATCATGGCGAACTCTTGCTCAGGTGTGCCTTTCACTAAATGATGACGGCTATATAATAAGTAATAGAGTATAAATCCAACATAAATCAGCGCGGCCAATAACCAAACTTTTGGATTGACCATTAAACCTGCAACTACAGCAACAGCAGCGAGAACCAAGGCAATACAAGACGTCCACATTCCACCAGGCGTTTTATACGGGCGTGGTAATTCAGGGCGAGACAAACGTAATTTGATATGTGAAAGCATCATCAACACATAAGAAATTGTTGCGCCGAATACAGCCATTAAAATGAGTAAGTCACCCTCACCTGTTAAAGAAAGTAAGAAGCCGATAATACCCGGAATGATAATGGCCCAATATGGCGCTTTATTTTCATTGGTGAGCGATAAATTTTTTGGCAAATATCCCGCACGTGACAATGCAAAAATCTGACGCGAATATGCATAAATAATTGAGAAGAAACTTGCGACCAGTCCAGCAAGACCTACAAAGTTAACAAAGCTCGCTAACCATGTGTGCTGACCATACACAGCAATGAGTGCGTCAACCAAAGGTGCCCCTGAATTTTTTAAAGCATTTGAACCCGCTGCACCTGCTCCCAAAAATAAGATTAAAAGTGCAAACGATGCCAATATCAACATTGAACCAATCAAACCTCGTGGCAATGAACGTACTGGATCTTTTGCTTCTTCGGCAGCCAGTGGCACCCCTTCAACTGCAAGAAAAAACCAGATGGCATACGGTACTGCGGCCCATATTCCCATATAGCCAAACGGTAAAAAGCTACTTGCACCTGCATGAGAACTGACTGGAATATCAAATAAACGCGCACTTTCAAAATGTGGAAGCATCGCAACAATGAATACGACCAGTGCAATACAAGCAACGGCGGTAATTCCAAACATGATTTTAAGTGCTTCACCTGCACCTTTCAGATGAATACCCATAAAAACTAAATAACAAATTAGATAAACAGCCCAGCCGCCAATTCCAAAGAGTGATTCGCAATAAGAACCGATAAATACGGCAATGGCAGCAGGTGCAATTGCATATTCAATTAAAATCGCAGTCCCTGTGAGGTAACCTCCAAAAGGACCAAATGCAACGCGGGCAAAACTATAGCCACCGCCAGCGGTAGGTAACATCGTCGACATCTCAGACATCACAAAGCTCATGCAGAGATACATAAACGCAACGATGACTGTTGCAATAAAGAGTCCTCCCCAGCCACCTTGTGCCAGTCCAAAATTCCAACCCGCAAAGTCACCCGAAATGACATAAGAAACACCTAGCCCCACTAAAAGTAACCAACCAACTGCCCCCTTTTTTAACTGACGTTTTGCAAAATACTCTGCGTCCTGTTGTAGAGCACCCACATCTACGCTTAATTCTGACTCTTTCATTGTCGTATTGCCTTATCGACTAAATTTACACCACCAATAGTTGCGCAAAAGATATTCATAAAACTTGACAGCAAAACATCTCCCCGACCACTTGAAGTCAAGTTGATTCATTTTTTCTTTTATAAGATCGACGGCATCTCAACACAGAACGTGTTTAAAAATTAAATTGAGGAGTTGGGTTATGTCTGTAGAACAAAATGAATTTTTAAGCCAAGTTCAATTACAAATACTGGCAGAACAAGCAATTAAGCAATATCCCTCGGAATATCAAGGACAGGTCAAACTGCTGTGTCAGTCTGAAAATGCAACCTTTCAGATTTCAACTGGATCTACCCGATATGCACTTCGAATTCATCGTCCCAACTACCACAGCAAACTCGATATACAAAGTGAGCTTGAATGGTTAAATGCTTTAAATGCGAGTGGTATTCAAGTTCCTGTTGCGATTGCAGATCAATCAGGTGAGCGTGTCATTACTTTAAAACTATCGAATGATATTTATCGTTATGCAGTCCTTTTCAACTGGGTTGAGGGCGATATGCCAACTGTTGAAGTTGACCCCACTGCATTTGAGCAACTAGGACAAATTACCGCAAAGTTGCACGTCCATAGTAAGACATGGCAAGCGCCTAAAAACTTTCAACGTATTGTGTGGAATCATGAAACCATGATCGGTGCGGATGGACACTGGGGAAACTGGAAAAATGCACCTCATTTAAGACCTCAAGATCACGGCGTGATTGAAGAAGCCATCGCACAAATTTCGAAAGATTTAAATTTCTTTGGTAAAACCCAAGAACGCTATGGCCTAATTCATGCCGATTTGCGTTTAACCAATCTATTACTACAGCAAGAACGTATTGGTGTGATCGATTTTGATGACTGCGGCATGAGCTGGTTTATGCATGATCTCGCCGCCGCGATTAGCTTCAATGAACATTATGCAAATGCACCTCATTGGGTTGATTACTGGTTAAAGGGCTACGAGCGCGTAGGTCATATTCAGTCTGAAGAATATGAAATGATCCCGACTTTTATCATGCAACGCCGCATTCAAATGATGGCTTGGAATGGTTCTCACGCACAAACAGAAATGGCTCAAAGTCTTGGAGACCAATGGTCCAATGAAACTGTGCGTCTTTGTAAAAAATATCTAAACGGTCAAATGCCTGTAGGAATTTGAAAAGTGGTTTAGATCGCTTTTCTTCATTTTCAATTTTTAGTTTTTAAATTTTATAGAATTTAAAGGAAGGGTTTATGCAAGCTACCCATCAACTGAGCAAAGTTGCCAAAGCACTATTACTCACCAGTAGTCTGTCAAGTATCATTGCTCTAAGCGCATGTAATTACAACCCTATACAAAATACATCTCCCGCAGTCGCTATTCCCCAAAAGGAATATATACAAAAAGGTCAATGGGACGCTTTTAACTTTGACCAACTTAATCAATTAATTGCTACTTATGGAAAAGATAGCCCAAACTATAATCCTGAAAAACGCCCATATATTGTCACTGACTTTGACAATACTTCGGTATTTTTAGACATCGAAGAAGCAACGTTAATTTATCAGCTTGAACATTTAGCCTTTAATGTCACGCCAGAGCAGCTTAATCAGATTATTCGTAAAGGAATTAGCTCACAAAATTTTGAAGCAGCCTACAACAACCAGCAAGGCCAAGCCGTCAATATTGATAAAATTGCCCCAGATATTATTGCCAGCTACACATGGCTTTATCACCACTATAGCGGTCTAAAAGGTAAACAGAGTCTGGATCAAATTAAACAAGATCCACATTATCTCGATTTCATTACTAAAATGAGATATCTATATGCGGCAATTGGAGACACGTTTGATCATGAAGTTGCATATCCGTGGGTCACTTATTTATTTACTGGGCTTACCGAACAACAAGTCCGTAATTTGGTAAAAGCAACGGTAGCTTGGCAAATGCAGCAACCGATTGGACCTGTGACATGGACCTCTCCCTCAGCACTTTCGGGCCAAGCAGGCGTTGTGAAAACCAGTTGGGAAAATGGTTTAAGACCATACCGAGAAATGCAAAATCTATTTAAGACCTTTCAGGACAATGGCATTGATGTCTATGTCTGTTCGGCATCTTTTATTGATGTGATTAAGGAAATTATTTCTAATCCGGATATCGGCTACAACATTAATGAAAAAAATGCCTACGCGATGGAGTTGGAACGAGATGCACAAAACCGAATTTTACCCGAGTTTCGTCATGGCTATGCGCAAACTCAAGGTAAAGGCAAAACTGCAACCATCCAGCGTTTTTTAGTCTCTAAATATGGTTACGGACCAATTTTTATCGCAGGTGACAGTGAAGGCGATCAAAATATGATGCAAGATTTTGCGGCGACTCAGAAGGTTCTGATTATCAACCGATTGCGCAGTCCAAGTTCAGATATTGGAAAATTTTCTCAGCAGGCTGTACAGGGCTATGGTCAAGCCAATACTAAGTTTTTACTACAGGGCCGCGATGCCAATACAGGTCAATTTAGACCTTCAATGGCCAGTTTAAGTTATGGTGCGCAAACGGCAAAAACTACAAAAAATTAGTATTTCACTTATTTTCTCATGCCTACAATACATGTTGTATGCATGAGAAGCTGCTTAATTTCTTGTTTTAGTTCTGCCCTGTTTGTCTATCTCTAATGCATTTTCTGCCTTCTTTTAGTTCGCTACCCAACCTTAAATACAACTCTTGATCTCTTCTTAAAGAATCAAATCTGAAACTTAAAACAGCAACACATAAGTCATTATTTTATAAAAGTTTTTAACAACACAAAATCATGGACGTAAGCAAAAACTGGTATGGCTTTTGCTTAATATAAGAATAGTTAGGAATAAATATCATGAGACTTGACATGTTACATCTCAACCCAGCTCATCTTGTCGATTTAAATATGTGTAATCAAGGTGTATTGTCTGCAGCTGCCTCTGGATTAAGCGAGTTTATTCGTCAAAAAGGTGCAGATGTTGATCGCGTTTTAGGTATTAGTGGTATTAATCCTGAACTTCTAATCAGCCCAACGTTGAGCTTACAACTGCCCAATTATTGCAAAGTGCTAGAACAGGCGGCACTGGTTTCTGGTTGTGATAATTTTGGCCTGCATTATGGTCAACAGTTTCAACCGAAATCATTAGGGCTCATTGGGTACATTGGTCTTTGTTCAAATACATTAGAGTCTGCACTCATGAACATGACCAATAACTTTTATTTGCATCAGAAAGATACGCTTAATCGAATGGTCGATTTAGGAGATAGCTGGCGCATAGATTATCAAGTTCAACACGGCGCGATTTTAACTCGCCGCCAAGATGCAGAACTGACCATGGGCATGTTTATGAATGTGATCCGTGAAGTGATGGGTCCTCATTATTCACCACGCGCGATTCACTTTGAGCATACTCGACCTGAATTCTGGCAAGAACACAGCAAATTATTTAACGCGCCTGTTTATTTTGATCAGCCTTTTAACTCCATCATCATTTCAAAAAAAGACGTCCAGCATACTATGCCGGGGCGTGATTCTATTTTATTAACAGTAATTTTAGATACGCTGCTGTTACTCAATCGCTCTTCTCAATGCCAAAGTCTTGCAGATCAGGTTCGCTCTCACATCCAACTTGAACTGAGTGAAGGTGAACCAAATCTTGAAAAAATCGCTCACGATATTGGTTTAACCAGTTGCACCCTTACTCGCCGTTTAAAAAATGAAGGACTCACCTTTACCCATTTAGTCGATCAAGTTCGTTGTGAGTTGGCCGAGCATTATATTAAACAGAAAAATATTCCTATTTCAGAAATGGCATTCTTATTAGGTTACTCAGAAGTAAGTGCTTTATCTCGTGCGTTTAAACGCTGGTTTGGTGTTACACCACGTCAATTAAGACACTAAAACATTGCAAATACAGGCCTTGAATAAAGGCCTTTTTATTATTTAAGTAATTCGAAATAACTTTTATAGTCACAAAATAATAGAACAAAAAATACCCCTCAAATTAGATTTAACATCCAACTTGAAGGGTATTTTTTATAGAAGGTCTTACTTTAATTTTGTTAAGGCTTGATCCAAAGCGCCGACTAACCAATCGATATCTTTTATTTGGAAAGCCAAAGGTGGGCGCAGTTTCAATACATTGCCATAAGGACCTGCAACCGAGGTTAAAACTCGATGAGTGTTTCTGAGCTCTTCAATAAGGTTCAAAGCCAATGCTTTATTCGGCTCTTTTGTGACTCTATCTTTAACCAGTTCAAACCCTATAAACAAACCAGCGCCACGGACATCACCGACCATCTCATGTTTATCCATAAGTTTAGTGAGTTCTTTGAGAAGTAGCCCTCCCACATATTTACTATGGGTTTGCAATTCTTCTTCCTGAATGACTTTAAGTACAGCCTGTGCCGCTGCCATAGAAACAGGATTACCGCCAAAGGTATTAAAATATGGAATTTTATCGCTAAAAGCAGCAAGGACTTCACTCTTGGCTAAAAGCCCTGACACTGGCACCCCGTTACCCATTGGTTTACCTGTGGTAATGATATCAGGCACAACATTGTGGCGACCAAAGCCCCAGAACGAATCGCCAGTGCGCGCAAAACCTGGTTGTACTTCATCGGCAATAAAGATACCGCCATTGGCATGCACAACATCAACTGCTTTTTGTAAGAACCCAACAGGATTAGGCATGACACCGTCAGAAGAGAATATTGAGTCCGCTAAAAAACCTGCAAACTTGATGCCTTTTGCGTTCATATCATCAATTTGTTGCTGGATTTGCTGTGCGAACCATGTGCCCAAATCATCAGTTTGTATTCGATAATAATCGGGTGCTGGAACTAGACGAGTTGTCGCATCTAAAGGCTGCTCAGTTCCAAGCGCTGGAGAGCATCCTGAGGTTAAGCTACTGGTTCCATGATAGGATTCTTGAGACACAATGATTCCTGTGCCGCCGCTATATTCACGGGCAATACGAATCGCTAAATCATTTGCTTCCGAACCCGTACACATATACATGGCACGGTCAATTTCATCGGGAGTGGTTTGTAAGAGTTCTTCGGTATAATCCAAAATATTTTCATGTAAATAACGGGTATGGGTATTGAGCATTTTCATTTGCTCATTTACCGCTTCAATCACCGCAGGATGACAATGACCAATGCTGGCAACATTGTTGTAAACATCTAGATATTTATGACCTGCTGCATCCCATAAATATTGCCCCTGTCCTTTCACCAGATGCACGGGATTACGATAAAACAAGCGATAGGATTCACCTAAAATTTTATTTCTTTTATCTGTCAGTTTTCGGGTAGCATGATCCAGCTCAGCAGCATGTTCTGGACGAAAGCTATTGGTATCCATAATGGTTGAACGCGTACCCATGAATGACTCCTCTATTTATATTCAGCATACTTTTGCGCGAGACAATGACTGACGTAGGCAATTCATACTCTGATTCGAAATATTTCAGTATTTGTTTGAAGTTACGCAAACCATATTGCTTAAGTATCTTGAAAAAAACTTGACCTCAGACCACTCAAGCCACAATTTGAAGTCAACTTATTGGTCTTATATTCCTTGCTATAATTTTTCCAATAGAAAGTATTCGACCTTCAAGACTCACATACCAGAACATATTGAGATAACTTCAGAAAAATGTAGTGTTCAAATGGATGATGAGCCAGAGGCCAAAATTTTTTTAATCGACACTATTTTAATGTACGGAAAAATAGTGACTTTAGAATTAGCTTATGGGCACACGTTTAGCCAGCTTCTTTTGCAAAATAATAACCAATATTGGGAATCCTGCTGAGGAAATTGCGCATACCACCAGTAACGTATTTACACTTTGTGGCGTCATGCCATGAGCAGGTAATAAAAAGGCAGATAAGAAAAATGCAACTGTTGTCATCAAATACATGATTGACGACTGTAATGAAGAGAATCCAGCTCGTTGCCGATCATCAGGAAACTGAATCGTAACCACCGAAGATGACACCAAACGACAGTAAGATGCACCGAGAAATAAACTAATAAAAAGCGCTGCATGCTGATAGCCTAAAAATGGTATCAGTAAACTCAATATAAAAACTATGGTTGAACCTGTAGCCAGCATTAAAGCAGAAAAACGAGAGGTTAACATCCCTGTAATTTTTGTAGATAAATAACCTATCACGCCCCCGCTAAAGAAGAGCCAAGGTAGTAGGTCTTGGGAAGCGCCCAACTGCTGTATCATTAATGGTGCTAAAATAGGAATGACGAGCATAGGACTAAACTGTACGAGCGCATTACCAGAGGCGAACAGTATAGTATCTGCATCTAAAGATGGCGCAAGAAGCATGTCTAAAGAGGCTTGGTCTTTGGTTATGATGGATACAATTAATGGCAACGCCAATACACACAATGCACTTATAAGCCACAAAGCCACATGCCAACTGTAATGTGTACATAAAAATAATATAGTGGGCATTCCTACAATACTTACTATTGAAAATGACGCGATCACCGTCGCTAACATTTTTCCTCGTAAATTAGGCGGTGCATTGTTTATTAATATACTTATACCCACTCCCATTGTCGTACCGCCAACCAATCCTGCACAAAATCGTAGTGCAAGCAGAAGACTAAAACTGGTTGTGAATGTACTTAAAAGTGTTAGTAGGCCTAACAGTGCCATATTAATGATTAAAAAATGTTTCTTATTAAAACGATCAATCCAGTAAAAAGCAGTAACTCCCGAAATCACGGCACCAAGTGTGTACATACCAGACACATAGCCTGAGAATGAGACAGGCACTGCGAAATCTGTTGCCATAAAAACAAAAATAGGATTGAACACCATATATTCCAGTGCATTAGTGAACTGAACAAAAGCAATCGCTATCGCTATCTGCATGAGAGCTTTGTAGTGAAATGTTTGTGTAGCTAAGGGCATAGCAAGCCACCTATAGATAAAAGATATCCAAGTTTAACTACTATCAAGAATGTTTATTATGTGGTAAAAATGGCATTTATTATTATCAAATATGGGACAATTGATGCGTCCGACTTTGGATTTTAATGCCCTGAAAGTATTTATTGCTGTGGTGGAAAAAGAAAGTTTTGTTGGGGCATCGAAGCTCCTTGAAATGCCGACATCAAACGTTAGTCGCTATATTTCTCAATTAGAAGAAAAACTGGATCTTCAGCTCATTGAACGTAGCACCCGACATATGAAACTCACTCAGTCGGGACATCTACTCTATACCAGAGCAAAGCCATTACTAGAGGCACTTGAGCAAACTGAGACAGAATTAACATTGCGACAAATGCAACTCAAGGGTCCATTGCGTATCTGTATTCCCAATGAAATAGGTCCTGCATTACTAGGTTCTGTTATTGCCGAGTTCGCCTGTCAGTATCCAGACCTAGAGATCAGCTGCATCACAAATTTATCAGGTTTAGAGTCCCTGCGAGATGATCTGGATTTAGCTATCATTGTCACCCGTGGCCAGATGGATAACAGTGACTACATCGCCCGTCATCTGTTGACCATCCCGTACACCATTGTTGCAGCCCCCTCCATCATTCAGCGTTATGGCATCCCTTCTCATATCCAACAATTTGAAGAACTACCCTGTATTACAACGGTAAATGCCCTAAAAGGTGCTCCTTGGCAATTTGTTAATAAAAAGGGTGAATTCGAGACCATCAAGGTTAAAGGACATTATCGGGTAAACAGCGGAGAGATGGCTGGACAAGCTGCGCTATCAGGTATAGGTTTTGCAATTCTATCGAAACAAGCCTGCCAGCCCTTCGTTAATGATGGACGGTTAATCGAGGTTGAGTTTGAGCAATCGGCAGCTCCATTGCAATTGTTCGCACTTTATTCAGATCGGCGTTACTTACCCACTAAAACAAGAGCACTCATTGATTTTATGCAGCAGAAATTGAGTGATATATCTTCATAAGACCTGTCTTTTCATAAATATTTGTAAACCAGTACATTCCCCACTATAACTTCAAAGGATCACCCATCTTGATCTTGTCTATTAACCAAGCTACTAAAGCCACTTTTGGCCACTTTCTTTTTGTTGCTTATTTCCTCACTAATTTTAGGAATCCTTTTTGCCAATCAGCCTCAATTTGTTAAGATGGCTACAGTGAGAAAGAAGTTATTCTCACACACTTTTGACTGAATTTTGAAATAAAAAAAGTACACTAAAAGGTATACTTTTTTCTTAGATTAAGTCAGATTTACACAGAAGTTGTTAGAATTGGTTAGATGACCAAACGTAAAATATTACTGATTTTTTAAGGGTTTAATACGCATGAATAGCGCTGAAATCATGGCTGACTTATCTTCTCACACACCTATGATGCAGCAATATCTCAAAGTTAAAACGGACTATCAACATGCGTTGCTGTTCTACCGTATGGGTGACTTTTATGAACTCTTCTTTGAAGATGCTCATTTAGCAGCCAAACTTTTAGGCATTACCTTAACCCATCGTGGCAAAGCCAGTGGCCGACCTATTCCAATGGCGGGTGTTCCCTATCACTCAGCAGAAGGTTATTTGGCGCGTCTTGTCAAAGCCGGCCGCACGGTAGCTATTTGCGAACAAGTTGGAGAAGTAACAGGCAAAGGCCCTGTTGAACGTAAAGTTGTTCGTATTCTTACCCCTGGTACATTAACTGATGATGCATTACTCAGCAGTTATCAATCATCTAATCTCGTTTCATTGTGCATTCATCAAAACCAGATCGGTTTTGCTTTACTCGACTTAAGTGCAGGCATTTTTAAAGTTCAACAACAAGATTACAAGCCAGAACAATTACCTATTGAACTTGCGCGTTTAATGCCAAGTGAGATCTTGATTGATGAAGATTTGGTCGACACCAATATTATCGAACAAATTAAAAAGCATTTAGATTGCCCTGTTACTAAACGTCCAAATGTAGACTTCAATCTAAATAATGCACAAAAAACCTTATGTGATCAGTTTACTGTATCGACACTTTCAGGTTTTGGTTTAGACCCATTACCTTTAGCCAAAGCTGCTGCCGCTGCGCTTATTCACTATGCAAAAGAAACCCAAAAAACTGCATTACCGCATATTCGTTCAATCCAACTTGAACAAAGTACCGACTTTATTGCGCTCGACCCAATTACACGTCGCAACTTAGAAATTATTGAACCATTATTTGAACACGGAACATCATTATTTCAACTGGTAAATGATTGCCAAACTGCAATGGGTGGCCGTCTATTAAGCCGCACACTCATGCAACCAGTACGTGATACTGCATTGCTTGATGCTCGTTTAGATGCGATTGAGCAACTCATTCAGGGATATCACGAAAACCCAGTTCGTTTAGTGCTTAAAGAAATTGGTGATATTGAACGTGTGCTTAGCCGCGTTGCGCTAGGCAGTGCGCGACCACGTGATTTAGTGCAACTTCGTCATGCATGTGCACAAATTCCAGCTTTAAGAACGGCGTTAACTCCAGTCATTCAAGCGAAGAAATCTAAGTTATTAGTTCAACTAGATGAAGAACTTGGAGACTTCAAAGCACTTCATCAACATTTAATGGCAGCTATTGTTGAAAACCCACCGGTATTACTTCGTGATGGCAATGTAATTGCAGAGGGATATGATGCTGAGCTTGATGAATTACGCCAAATTCGTGATCATGCAGGTCAATTCTTAATTGATCTAGAAATTAAAGAGCGTGAACGTACAGGCATTAATACCCTTAAAATCGGCTATAACCGTGTAAGCGGTTACTACATCGAACTCACTCGTGCTCAAGCAGAACAAGCGCCAGCCGACTATATTCGTCGTCAGACTTTAAAGAATGCTGAACGCTACATTACCCCTGAGCTTAAGAGTTTTGAAGATAAAGTCCTGTCGAGCGAGTCACGTGCGCTGTCACGTGAAAAAGCATTATTCGAAGCTTTGCTTGAAAACCTTCGCGAAAATATCGCTCATCTACAAATGATGAGTTCAGCAATTGCTCAAATTGATGTCATTGCAAACTTTGCTCATCAAGCACGTTTAAACAATTGGGCGCGCCCTGAATTTACTCCGGAAACGGGCATTAAAATTCAGGCAGGTCGTCATCCTGTCGTTGAAGCATTAAATAAAGCACCATTTACCCCAAATGACACTTTCCTTGATGCTCAGCACCGCATGGCAATTATTACCGGTCCAAACATGGGCGGTAAATCAACCTTCATGCGCCAAACAGCATTAATCAGTTTACTTGCTTATTGCGGTAGCTATGTTCCGGCTAAAGCCGTCAAACTTGGTCCAATTGACCGAATTTTTACACGTATTGGTTCAGCCGACGATTTATCTACAGGCAAATCAACCTTTATGGTCGAGATGACTGAAACTTCGCAAATTCTGCATCATGCCACCAACCAGTCACTGGTGTTAATGGATGAGGTTGGCCGTGGAACCAGTACCTATGACGGTTTATCTTTAGCATGGGCATGTGTGGTCGACTTAACCAAGCGCGTAAAATGTTTATGTTTATTCGCGACTCATTATTTTGAGTTGACCGAACTTGGTAGTGAAGCAGGAATCGATAACTATCATGTCACGGCGCAAGAACTGAATGGCAATCTGATTTTATTGCATAAAGTTCAACAAGGCCCTGCAAGCCAAAGTCATGGTTTACAAGTTGCAAAATTAGCGGGTATTCCTGCCAATGTTATTAAAGAAGCGCAGAAGCGTTTACGCATTTTAGAAAAACAGCAGCAACAACATCTACAAACCAGCTTTCAAAATGATTTGTTTGCTCCACCAGATGCAAACTCTGGTTCACAAATCATAGAGAAAGTTGTCGAGATCGAAGTTTCATCCCCTGCTCTAGATTTACTTAAACAAATTGAAGTCGATAACTTATCGCCTCGTCAGGCACTTGAACAACTTTACGAGTTAAAAGCTGCACTCAAATCTTAATAAAGTAATTCCGAATAAGCAGGCTTAGGTCTGCTTATTCATATCGGAGAATAATATTTATATGATCTTAAGATCTTTACAAAATTCAGAAATCGATCTTATTTGGCAGCACATTAGCCGCCGTGAATTAATCACTCAAAACTACATACAAAAACAGCAAAAGCTAGAATTGGTTGATTGTTTTTTTGATGTACAAAATTGGGATTCATATCATTTAGAAAATGACCCACCTAAACTCAAACAACTCTTTGCACAAGGTTCAATATTTGTCGGTGCATTTGATGCTTCTGAAAAGCTCGTTGGTATAAGCGTAGTCTCAAATCAACTTATAGCGGATTACCCCCAAGCAAAATTACTCCACTATTTCTATGTCGATGCAAACCAACAAGGTCAAGGCATTGGAGCTAAGCTTATGCAAGCCGCAAAAGAGTCAGCCAAGCAACTCGGTGCAGACCAACTGTATATTTCAGCAACCCCAAGTCGACGCACTGTAGACTTCTATATGAAGCATGGCGCGCAACCGTTAAGTACTCCAGATCAACAACTTTGGCAGCTCGAACCTGAAGATATCCATTTACTATGTAAGCTTTAGCTCTAAAATTTAAGTTTTTTAGGAAAAAAACCGTAAATCAAAATTTGTAAAAGAAAAAATAAAAAGTTAAGGCGTTTAATAAAATAGACGCCTTGACTTAAATGACATCTAAATAATTAAATAAAATATTTTTTAAGTTATTGTTTTATAAAATATATTATTATTTTGATTTTATAGATTACGCTCTATTCACCATAGAAGATCTGTTTGATTATCAACGTATTAACTTATCTTCATATGCATGAATAAAGAATATCAATAAAAGCAATTGTTTGTTTACCCCTTTTTTGCCTAAAATAAGCTATTCGAAATGAAACCATATTTTTTAGGTAGCTGTCGCCATGACCTTTGTTGTCACTGAAAATTGTATTAAATGTAAATACCAAGATTGCGTAGAAGTTTGTCCTGTAGACTGTTTTTACGAAGGTCCGAATTTCCTAGTGATTAATCCGGATGAATGTATTGACTGTGCATTATGTGAACCAGAATGCCCGGCAAATGCAATTTTCTCTGAAGATGAGTTACCTGAAGGTCAAGAAGTATTTATTGAATTAAATGCTGAACTTTCTCAAAAATGGCCTAACATTACTCAAATTGGCGATCAACCAGCTGACCGTGAAGAATGGAACGGAAAACCTGATAAATTACAATATCTTGAAAAGTAATTTCAGAAAAGATCAGCAACTGCTGATCTTTTTTTATACCCTATTCAAACATTTCATTGCAAATTCCTCGTAATTTGTGCACTGTTTTGCATTAAAATACCCGCAATATTTATAAGTGCTTAATTTTTCTTATGCGGAAGTTTTTGCAGTGTCTGGTGCCCTTATGCATAATCCCAGCGATTATGGTAGGTTGTGTCAGCTCTCCCCAACACACAACAACAGGCAAAACCTCTCCAAGTGGTAAACGAATCTTTATTCCACAAGAGCGCGTTATTATCGAGCGCCCAATTCCCCCTAAAGTTGAGCCTGCATCTTATCGAAGTTGGTTAAGTTATGGTGAAAATTACCAACGTGTTCGTGAATACGAAAAATTCTTAACCCGAAATAACGTTGCAGGTATTGTGCCAAGCTTTGAGTTATTACGTTCAGCACGTGATTGGCAAAAATGTGGCCGCTCTGAATATGCAGTACCTAACCGCGAATTATGGGGAAATTCTTTATCTACCCTACGCGTATTTAAATATTTAGTTGCAGCAAAAGTTCTCACCGACTTTGAAGTGACCTCGGTTTACCGAGACTTACCTTTAAATGAATGTGCAGGCGGTGCAAGCTCATCTAAACATTTATTTAACTCGGCAATCGATTTCCGTATTGGCCCTGAGTTCCCACAAGCTCAAGATTATGCATTTATCGAAAATACCAAGTTTAAACTTTGTCAGTTCTGGGCTCAGCATGGTCAAAGCTTAAATATGGGTATTGGTCTATATAGTTCGGGGCAGATTCATATTGATACTCAAGGCTATCGTACTTGGGGCCCTGACCTCACCCGAAACAGTTCGATGTGTAATTTTTAATAAAAAAACTCCTTTCAACTGAAAGGAGTTTTTTTATTGTTCATTTCCCAATCAACCAAAATTTCTTGAAACGAAGATTTTTGCACTCTATGCATAAACGTTTAAAATAGCCCGATCAACATATAGGTAAATTTGATTATGCAGCAGATGTGGACAGACATTGACCAATATATCGATTCACATTTAATTCCCGAAGACCCGCGACTCGAATATGCATTAAAGAATACCGACGAACACGGCTTTTCAAATCATCTTGCAGTGGCTCCTAACCAAGGAATGTTCTTGCAGATGCTTATTCAAATGAATAAATGCAAACGAGTTTTAGAAATCGGAACCTTTGCTGCATACAGTACCATCTGGTTAGGTCGTGCCTTACCTGAAGATGGTTATTTACTCACAATAGAAGGCCGTGCTACTCATGCAGAAATGGCACAAAAAAATATCGATCATGCCAATCTTCCTGTAAAAGTTGATCTTCGAGCTGGCCGTGCTGCAGATATCCTTTCTGCGATTGATCCTCAATCTATCGAGCCTTTTGATTTTATTTTCATTGATGCAGATAAACAGGGTTATCCTGAATATTTAGAATTGAGTCTGAAATTCTCAAGATCAGGTACGATTATCGTACTCGATAATGTAATTCGAGCAGGTGATATTTTAAATCCTGACAATAAAAAACCGAGTATTGAAGGCATCCGTGAAATGTTTAAAGCCTTAGAAAATCATCCGCAAATATTGTCTTGTACAGCCTTACAAACAGTTGGCTCAAAAGGTCATGATGGCTTCGCAATTGCAATTGTGAAATAATGGTTAAAAAATCATCTTTTTTATTTTATTATTTATAATCAATTAATTACTTTTATTACTGTTGCTTTTCCATATAGTTATCCACAAGATTTGCGGATAACTATATGCAAATCTCATCATTTAGCGACGAGTAATGGTACAGTCGCGTTTCGGAATATAGTTGTCGCAATACTTCCCAAGAAGAACTGGTGAATTTTGCTATGGCTAAATGCTCCTAGCACAATGATCTGAATACCGTGCTCTTGTTGGTACTCTAAAATATTTTGTGCAACATCGCCATAACGGTAAACGGTGACTACATCGAGCCCCGCTTGTTTAAGATAATGTTCTGGTTCATTTAATATTTCTGGATGATCACCTACATACACCAAATGACATTGCAGTGTTCGCAATAAGTCACTTTGGGCAATACGGCGCATCATTTTTTGACAAGTTGGCGAATATTCATAAGCAAAGATAAATCGTGTTGGCACTTTAAAATTTTCACCAATGGTCAAAACAGTACAGTTCGCACCACGAATGAAGTTTTCAACATTGCTACCGATTGGTTTATGTTTTTCGGCTGCTCTTTCCCCGACTCGACCTAAAATAACGATGTCATTCTCATGTAAGAGATTAAAACTTTGTTCTAAAAAATCACCTTTTTCTTGAATTTTTGAACTAGTAATTCCGTGTTTTTCTTGAATAAGATCAGAAATATGGCGGAGTAAATTATTACTATAATCTAACGCGAGTTCACTTTGTTTTTGCTCTAGCTCAGCTAACTCTTTTAGCAGCATTGCATTGCTTTCAAAGCCGATTACCCCACTAATTTCACCAAGATGGTAACTGGCTGGGTAATAGTCCAGAATTTGTAATAATACAAGTTCCCGTCCGGTTGCTTTAGCAACCCATGCTGCTGCATCAGCAATAGCATTAATACACGGTGATGAGTCAATACACGCAATAACACGGTTCATGTTAGCCTCTCTTCTTCAGGTCTATTGCCTTGGAGATTATTATTAAAACTTAGCTTTAACTTAACATAGATAAAAATTGGTATGTTAAGGTTTATGTATAAAAACCAACTTTTTTGTTTAAAGATCAAACATTTTATTACATTCTTAAGACTGCATTATTCTCTTAAGCGAATAAATTTTGCGGGATTTCCGCCAACAATATGGTAGGGCTCAACATCTTTAGTCACCATACTATTCATCCCGACCACAGCATGTTTACCGATTTTTATACCATCTTTAATTCCCACATGCGCCCCCAACCAAACGTCTTGCTCAATTTCAATTCCTTTGGACGTAACTGGCTGTTGGTAAAGTGGACGGTCTAGTTGAATCCCATGATCAAATGCATATAAATGGCAATACGCGGCAATACGGACTTGATCATGCAACTTTATGCCCGTTCGTCCCCCATCTAAAATACAATGATGGTTAATTGCGACTTCATTGCCGATTTCCAGCGGTCCATGCAATGTGCAATCAGCCGCAATAAAACTATTATCCCCAATAATAATTTTGCGGCCTGGTTCAGCAAAAATATGTGCTAGCGGTGAAATAAAAGAATTTTCACCAATCTCAACTGTTTCCATATCCATTAAATAAGCTTGATATTCTTTTTGCCACTCTTCAGCCCAAGCACGGTTTTTAGGTTTTAAAGACCAATATAACCATGGCATATAGTTTAAGCGGTGCTTATGTTGCTCACGATATTTCAGTAAGGAATCAGTCATCAGTTAATTCCTCTTCAATTTTTAATTCTTCACGACCACGTGTTACGTCTCTGAGTTTTAAGGCGAGCGGTTCAATTTGATGTATCTGTAGTCTCGCTTCGATATCTACACCTGTTGCCGTGTAGGTTTCCTGATATTCAATCTGTTGTTGATTCAGTTCATATTGAAATATGGCCCACTCATTAAAATGACAAGAAAAGTGAATCGTCTTCTTTGCAATCAGTTCAATACGTTCAGCCAATAATAAACATTGTCCAGCACAGCCACCGTATGCTCTAACAAGGCCACCCGTTCCCAGTTTTATACCGCCATACCAGCGGTTAACCATCACAATAATATTCGTCAGGTCATTCCCTTCAATAGTCGCCAAGATTGGACGGCCTGCTGTTCCTGACGGTTCACCATCATCGTTAAAGCGTACGTTATGCCCAATTTTCCAAGCCCAACATTGGTGAGTGGTCGAGATATCCTTGTTGTATTCTAAAAATTCTTTAACCTGCTGTTCATTTTCTACTGGCGCAGCAATCGCCTGAAATCTACTTTTTTTAATTTCTTCTTCAAATGTAATCTGTGATGCAATCGTAAAAGCCATAAATAAGATAAAGCACAATAAAAATCAAATTATAACGTGAATTTAATAGAATCAAACCTATAAAAAAGCCCCGAATCTCGGGGCTTTTTTATTATCTTTCTCGTAGCGCTTCTTTGGCTTTATTAAATGGTTTAAGTAAGTAATCAAGTACTGTTTTTTGACCAGTACGAATATCTACTGTTGCCACCATACCCGGTGTAATACCAAACGCTTTACCTTCTTTATTGTAAAGCTTGTCAGAATCAGTGCGGATATAAACACGATAATAGAATTGATCCTGTTTTACTTCATCACGAATCGTGTCTGGTGAAATAACCGTAACCTTCCCTTTTAAACCACCATAAATTGAGTAGTCATAGGCAGTGATCTTAACCAGCGCTTCTTGCCCCGGACGAATAAAGGCAATGTCACGCGGCAAAATACGCGCTTCAATAAGCAATTGCTCATCAATCGGTACAATCGTCATCAATTTACCATTTTGCGGAATCACACCACCATGGGTAGTGACTGCAATTTCTTTTACAACACCACGTACCGGTGCTCTAAACACTGCACGATCTAAACTGTCACTACGACCGAGCACGATTTGTTGTTGCGTTTCGCTATCGGTATTGGCTTTAGATAACTCTTCACGCGCTTTCACATAGTACTGGTTTTGCGCATCATTCATTTTGTTTTGCAGGTCGTTTGCTTCACGACGTAAACGTAAAACCTCAACCTCACTAGCTGCACCTTTAGCCACCAGCGGTTCTGTCATTGCTAGTTCTTGTTGCACCAGTTGTAACGCCTGTCTTAAACCTGCAAGCGTTTGTTCAAGATCAGCACGTCGTGAGCGATATAATGCAGTTTCTTCTTGTACTAACTTTGGTTCTTTCATCACAATTTCAGGAAAAACCAAAGGTGTACCGTTTACTTCCGCACGTAAACGCGCTGCTGTCGCCTGAGCAGAGATCAGTAAAGATTTTGATTCACCAACATTTGATGCAAAACGGGTTGGATCAAGCTGCGCAAGAATTTCGCCTTTTTGAACGATGTCACCTTCTTGTACATTCAGCTTGGTTAAAATACCGCCTTCTAAAGACTGAATAACCTGCTCTTTAGATGATGGAATGACTTTACCTGTACCGGTAGAAACTTCTTCAAGTTTAAATACCCACGCCCAGATAAAGAAAATAACCAAGCCAATGCCCACAATCCAGATCACTAAACTGGCACGTGGTAACGGTGGCTCACTATAAGAGACATTCATTGAACGGGTGAGTTGTTGTTCTTGTTGTGGTTCGCTCATGAATTACCCCCTTGGCTCACTTGTTTTTGTTGGGCTGTTGATTGATTGAGTACCTGATCTCTTGGACCGTCCATCACGATTTTGCCTTCATTCACGACAATAATACGGTCTACAAGTTCTAATACAGCGCGGCGGTGGGTCGCAACGACCAAGGTCCGATGTGCCAGCCAACCTTTTAAATGATCAATCAGTTGTTTCTCTGCCACGTCATCAATCGCTGCTGTAGGTTCGTCTAACAATAAAATGTTAGGTTGACGAATCAATAGACGAGCCAGTAACAACGCTTGTTTCTGACCACCAGAGAAACCAACACCACCTTCTAAAATCAGGTGATCTAGCCCTTCTTTTTTCTCTTGGACAAAAGGTAATGCACCAGTCACGACTAATGCACGAAGAATCTCTTCATCCGTTGCAAGCGGTGCACCTAAAGTGAGGTTTTCACGAATCGTACCGTAGAAAAGGTGCGCATTCTGGTTCAGTAAACCCATATCACGACGTACATCAGACGGATCAATTAATGAAAGATCCAGACCATCTAAATGTACTGTGCCTTGAGTTGGAACTTGCATACCCGATAGAAGCTGGAGCAGTGTTGATTTACCTGCACCGTTACGCCCCAATATGGCAATTTTTTCACCTGCACGAATTTTTAAATGACGGATTGCCAAACTTGGTTTCGGGTCTTCTTCTCCATATTGGAATAAGACATTTTTTAATTCGTAATCGCCATTTAAAACTGCTTTGTGTACCAGATGCGAACGGTCTGCCTGATCGATCGGACGTTGCATGAGTTCATCAAGGCTTTGTTTGGCGACTTTTGCTTGCTGTAAACGCCCTAAAACACCTGTGATTTGGGCAATCGGTGCCAACATACGTGAAGATAAAATAGAACAAGCTACTAACGCACCTGTAGTCATTTCACCATCCATCACGGCAAAACATCCTACCAACACCACAATTGCATAGGTTAACCCTTGAAGCATTTGAGTCCATGCCATTAAGGTACCGACAATTTTACGCTGTCTCATCCCGATATCGGCTGAAACTTCGTTCATGTGGTTCCACTGGTTTTGGAAGCGAGACTCAGCACGTAATAGCTTAATATCTTCAATACCCTGCACCGCTTCAACAAGAATGGCATTACGGATTGATGATTCTCTCATGCCCTCTTGTGCGAGTTGCGCCAGCTTCTTCTGTGCCAGAATACCTGGCAAAAGCATAAGTGGCACAACCAACAACATCACCCAAAACAGTTTTCCACCAATAATCGCAAAAATGATCAGGAACAGGAAAAAGAATGGGAAATCGGCAATTGCACTAATGGTGGTTGAAGTCACCAGTTCACGAACACCTTCGAGTTCACGAATCTGGGAAATAAAACTACCTGTAGATTTTGAACGGTCTTTATTCTTGATGCGTAGGGCATGACCAAATACACGGTCAGACACCCGTAAGTCAGCACGTTTACCAATAATATCGGATAAGTACACTCGTGATATACGCAAGGTAAACTCAAAAAGTGCTGCAATGAGTACACCACCTGCCAACACCCATAGAGTCGGGATAGACTGAGATGGAACAACACGGTCATACACTTGCATTGAGAAAATAATGGTTGCCAGTGCCAATACGTTGGCAATCAGTGAGGCAAACATAATGTCAACGTAGCGTTTCCAGTCTCTTAAAACAATTGACCAGAACCAGCTTGCTTCGTATGGTTTGATATATTCATCAATACGCGCATCGGGAATAGACGTTTCAGGACGCAGAATATAGACATTCTTAATTGTTGTTTTTAAGACATCTAAGCTTAAATTTTGGGAAAGGCCACGATCTCCACTAAACTGGATACTGACATTTCCTTGAGTATCGGCCTTATCAATTACACCAACTTGTCCGTCATTAAACTCGACCATGACCGGTAAACGC
>NZ_JAKUKO010000004.1:0-354974 GCF_022449185.1 Acinetobacter pittii | reverse complement strand
AATCTCTTAAAAGTCAACAGGTAATTTCGATATTTTTAAAACTTATCTCTCAAACCAACTTACCATCAAATTCATCACTTAAAGCAATCAACTTAATCACAAGTAACTGTTTTTCAACAAGTTTCTATCTGCATCACCGCCGATGGATGTGCATTATAGACCATCTCATTCCCTTTGCAACCCCTTTTTTAAATCAATATCACCAACTGGATACTTTTTAAGCTTTTTGGCATTTTATCTATATTATTTGATCAATTTTACATTGATAATAGGTTATCAATTTTGTATTAAAACATATCTCCACCCAACTGCACATTTAAGTATTAGCCTGGCTGGCGGTTAAGGAATTATATGAATTATTCTAATTTAATTTTACTAAGCGTATTATCTGTAGGTGCTTGTACCTCTCTATATGCTCAAGAAAATACTATAAGTGAATCTTCTGATGCTAGCTCACTAGAAGAAACAGCACCGACTCATACGCGCTCACAAATTATTAAAGATTTAAAAAATATTAAAGTTAAAGATTTAAAAATTAATGCGAATGCAGCACAACCAGATCCTGTAAAAGACCCATTACAATCATTAAATCGTCCAATTTACTCATTTAACGATATGTTGGATCGAAATTTTTTACGCCCAGTTGCTGTGCAATATAGAGAAAAGACTCCAGAAGATGTCCGTGGTTCTTATCGTCAGTTCCGTAAAAATCTTGGAGAACCTTGGAATGCTGTTAACCAGCTTATTCAAGGTCGCCCTGGTCGTGCTGCAAAAACCCTAGGTCGCTTTACAATTAATACGTTAACTACTCTTGGTTTAGCTGACCCTGCCAGCCGTTTAGGTTTACCGACTGAAGAAGAGAATTTTGGTGTAACTCTCGGTTACTATGGTGTTCCTTCTGGCCCATACCTCATGTTGCCTTTCTTCGGCCCAAGTACCTTGCGTGATGGTTTTGGTTTAGCAGTAGACGCCCAAGCTCGTCCACAGAAATATATTATGGATGATCAAGATGGTCTATATTGGTCAAGTAATATGTTACAAGCGGTTGATACACGTGCTCAATATCTGGATCTCGATCAAACTTTACAAGGTGATCAATACGCCATGATTCGAGATTTATATCTGCAACGTAAAGCATTCCAAATTGCAGAGAAAAAGGGCGACTCAGCTGATGTATCTTTCATTGATGATGACTCAGAAGATACACCAGATGAGAACTAAGCCCCTTAAGATGAATAAAGGTATTGCTCGAATTAACAGTTCGACAATACCTTGATTTTGATCATACATACTCTATGATGAATAAAGTGATCATATAAAAGGACTACCATCTCTTCTATGTATTTTATTAAACCGACACGCTCTATCCCTTATTTAGAGCAAGCTTTGGATAAATTGCCAGGCTTACAAGTCATTAACATAGATGATTTAGATTTATATGATCCAACCATCATTGCAATAGCAGATGTACAAGATTTCCTGACTTATAAATGGAATTTACCAACGGTCGTAATCGCTTTTGAACATGAAGGCGCCGCTTTAGCTAAAGCTTGGGAAGCAGGTGCTCTTGCTGGTTGGGTATGGAATCAATTACCTAACGATTTAAATAAAGCATTATCAAGAATCGATGCTCAATATAAACGTAATCAAGATAGTCGTGATTTACCTTCAGCTGCTGAACTACAAAAAAGACTATTGCCTAATCCAATTGATTTATTAAATTATCAAGTCGAAACTTTCTTTCAGCCTTCAGCTTATCTTTCTGGTGATTGGTATGACTACTGGAAATTAAATGATAAAGAAGTTTTATTCTATCTTGCCGATGTTTCAGGACATGGCGTAACTAGCAGCTTATTAACCTCTTGGATGGCAGCTTTCCATGGCCGCTCTAAAACCCCAAGACAATTAATAAAAAAATTAAATGGCATGTTGGTTCAAGAGAATATTGAAAAGCACATTACGATTGTGGTGGGTATTTTAAACCTTGAAACTCATATGCTTCGCTGGTCAAGTGCTGGGCACTACCCTCCTCCTATCATTTTTGAACCTAATCAAGCTCCAAAAATTTTAACAACAAGTAGTTTCCCATTAGGCTTGACTGATGAACTCGAAGTTGAAGAGCATGTTTGTACATTAAATCATCAGGCACGCTTCATTGTTTGCTCAGATGGAGCCCTCGAACCTTTTGATGGTGGCTTAAATGATCAGTTCCAACAATTGGTCCATCACTTGCAAAATCAATCATTCCAAGCACCCGATCATGTGGCTGATGACATTGCTATCTTCAGTCTCTGTCGAATGAATTAATTTACGAATCAATTAATTACATAATATACGACTTAAGGACTCTTGAGTCTGCGATGGCACTATGTGATAATTTTTCTATCCTTCTCTGAAAATGGCATTTATATGTCAACAGGTCATGTTGAATATGCAAGTTTAAATGGAACGCATATTTTCAAGCTTATTGGTGAAGTGCGAGCCCATTCTTGTATAAGTCTAGACAAACTTTTAAACAGAATTGAACAGCAAGAGAATGTTGTTGGTGCAATCGTTGATTTAACCCAAACAACATTTATTGATAGTACGGTGTTAGGCATCCTGGCTAAGCTAGGTTTAAAGCTTAAACAAACTCATCATATTCAAGCTGTGATGCTATCTACCAATCCAGATATCACAACCTTAGCCAACAGTATGGGGCTAGGGCAGGTTTTTGTCATTTTGAATTACTGTGGCGATCCTAACGTTTGCACATTAACGTTAACTGATGAACAGATCACTCATAATGCAATGCTAAGAACAGTTCTGGATGCACATAAGACATTGATGAAACTCAATGCAAACAATCAGAATATGTTTGAGCCACTTGTGAAGCAGTTACAGAAAGAACAAGATACGCTTGAACAGGTATCAGATAAGCAAAATGCCTGACTTTAATCATTAAGCCGGATTATTAGAATATGACCCTTATTTCTGTTGCTCAAATGAACTCGCAAGATGATATTGAAAGTAATTTTCAAGTTATTGAGTCGTTGATTCAACAAAGTAAGGCGCAAAATGCTAGCCTGATTGTTTTCCCCGAAAACTTTGTATGTTTTGCAGCAGGAAAACAACGCGAAACAGCTGAGCAATTTGAGTCTATTCAACAACGGCTTGAGAAACTGGCACATCAATATCAAATCTGGATTGTGGCCGGTACCTTACCATGCCCATTTCGTCCAGATGGATCTACCATTCAAGATGGTCGAGTCCGGACGGTTAGCCTTTGTATTAGCCCTGAGCGTACAGAAGCACGTTATGACAAGATCCATTTATTTGATGTACAAGTGGGTGATGCTGTCGGTGGTTATCAAGAGTCTCGTTTCTTTGAACCAGGAACAGACGTAGTAGTCACATCTACCCCTTTTGGCAATATTGGCTTAATGGTATGTTATGACTTACGTTTTCCAGAGCTTGCTCTAACTCTGAGACAACAAGGCGCTCACATTCTTACTGCTCCTGCTGCATTTACTTATACAACTGGACAAATGCACTGGCAGCTTTTGCTACAAGCTCGGGCAATGGATAGCCAATGTTATGTTTTAGGCGCAGCACAACAGGGCTGGCATGGTGAAAAACGACAAACCTGGGGACACTCTGGGGCAACAGATAGTCGTGGCCAAATTTTAAGTATGATTGGATATGAAGGGAGTGGTTTAATCACTGTACCCTTTGATTTAACAGCACAAGAACTCGTCCGCTCTTCAATGCCTCTGATGACTCACCGTAAATTGGTTCATTATTAAAAGTTTAATTATTCATGTGGAAATACTTATTTAGCATTTTTTGCTTGGGGGCAAATATTCATTGTTATGCAGAGTTTGGTACAACAAACCATTTTGTTTCGCCTGCTGCACAGCTCAACTCAGATATTCTTCCAGCAACTCCTAAAAATATCCCCTTGCCCGCTTTTGGCCAAAGAATTATTGGCTGGGGTACGGGCGCAGAAGGTGCAAGACAACGTTTAGAAAATATTCAGCCAGCAGATGTTTCTGTGATTAAAAAACAAGGAACCACGCTTGAAATGATTACTGCATGGCAAGATTTTTATGAACAAGAGCAACAACGCAATGCAAATAATCCTACTGCGAAGTATCGTGCGCGTTTAATGAAAAAGATTGCAGATTTGTGGTAAACACTTTCATCTAGAATATTTTTATCTTATGGAATAATTGATGTAATTATTCCATTTTTTATATCCCTTAATTTACTTTATTCATAACCGATTCTTATGAAAATTTAAGAAACTGAATAGAACACGATATACTACAAAAGCAATATTAGTTTCTTTGAGGAAGATATGGACCAAGACTGTCAAAACTTAAAGCTTGAGAATCAATTATGTTTCCTCATTTATTCAACAAATTTAGCACTTAATCAACTCTACAGAAAACTTCTAGCACCTTTGGGCATTACCTATCCCCAATATTTAGTTATGTTAGTGTTGTGGGAGCAAGATGAAGTAACTGTTTCAGAAATTGGAGCTAAACTTTTTTTAGAATCATCTACCCTCACCCCTATCTTGAAAAAGTTAGAAGCCCTCCATTTGCTTCATCGTACCCGTTCAACTCAAGATGAAAGACAAGTGATCATTACACTGAGTGATGAAGGAAAAAAATTAAAAGATCAAGCAATCCATATTCCAGCAGGCGTATTAGAAGCAAGTTCATGTGATATGACAACACTACTAGGCCTTAAAGATCAACTTACTAAACTCCGTACAAACTTAGTCAAATAAACAGCAATTTTTTTAAAAAATATACTTGTCAAAATATTTAAGTCGTGTACGATATATTTGCATTCAATTTATTTTAGGAATAAAAACGATGTCATTAGAAAAAGTTGTTTATCGTGCAAAAGCTAAAGCAACCGGTGGTCGTGATGGCCGTGCGACTTCATCAGACGGCGTATTAGATGTACAACTTGGTGTACCTAAAGAAATGGGTGGCGCTGGTGGTGCTGTAACAAATCCAGAGCAGTTATTTGCAGCTGGTTATTCAGCATGCTTTTTAGGTGCTTTAAAATTTGTTGCAAACCGCGATAAATTTAACATTAGCAAAGACGCTTATGTAGAAGGTGAAGTAGGTATTGGTCCAATTCCTACAGGTTTTAGCATCGAAGCGACTTTAAATGTTTACTTAGTGGGTATGGATCGTGAAGAAGCTGAAAAGTTAGTTGCAGCAGCTCATATTGTTTGCCCATATTCAAATGCAACTCGCAACAATATTGATGTAACCTTTAATATCGTGACTGAATAAGTTTTGATATTTAAAAAAATGCCCGAATCAAATCGGGCATTTTTTACATCTTAAATATTATGCTTCACTTGCCTCATTGGTTACACGAAGCACTTCTTCGAGTGTAGTTTTACCTGCAAGTACTTTGCGCAAACCATCATCACGAATAGAACCTGAATACTCACGAGCATGATTTTCTAATTCATATTCAGCTGCATTACCATGAATCAGACGGCGCATAGGTTCATCAACAGGAACGATTTCATAAATCGCTGTACGTCCATTAAAACCTAGATGAGAGCAATGATCACATCCTTTAGCTTCAGGTAACTGCAACAACGGTTCATTATTAATATGCTGAAACACTTGTTTCTCAAAAGTATCGGCTTCACGCCATGTCATACAATGTGGACATAAAGTACGAACCAAACGTTGAGCAATCACTCCAATTAAAGAGCTTGATAATAAGAAAGGCTCAATTCCCATATCTTTAAGACGAGTAACTGCACCAATAGCTGTATTGGTATGTAGTGTTGATAAAACCAAATGGCCTGTTAAAGATGCTTGAACCGCAATTTCAGCAGTTTCTAAATCACGAATCTCCCCCACCATCACTACATCTGGATCTTGACGTAACATTGCTTTTAAAGCACGAGCAAATGTCATATCCACTTTGGTATTCACTTGTGTTTGACCAATACCTTCGAGTTGATATTCGATTGGATCTTCAGCAGTTAAGATATTACGAGTATTGTCATTTAGATCAGACAAAGCTGCATATAAGGTAGTCGTTTTCCCCGAACCAGTAGGCCCTGTGACCAAAATAATACCGTGAGGACGATGCACTAATTGAGTTAAACGCTCATAGTCATTAGCCATTAAACCTAAATGAGTCATATTGAGACGGCCCGCTTGTTTATCAAGCAAACGCATAACGACCCTTTCACCATGTGACGATGGCAAAGTTGAAACACGCACATCCACTTCACGACCAGCAAGACGTAAAGAAATACGTCCATCTTGTGGTACACGTTTTTCAGCAATATCGAGCTTCGCCATAACTTTAATACGCGAAACCAGTAAAGGCGCCAATTCACGGCGTGGCTGTACAATCTCACGTAGTTGACCATCTACACGCAATCGTACAGATAATTTTTTTTCAAAAGCTTCAATATGAATATCTGAAGCGCCTACTCGAATTGCCTCTGAAAGTAATGCATTAATAAGACGGACAATAGGAGCATCATCTTCTTGGTCCATCAAGTCTTCTGTTTCAGGAACCTGATCGGCCAAACTTAATAAATCTGGATGGTCTTCTAAGCCAGCCGCAACTTGTTGTGATTCCCCTGTATCACCTGCGTAACTCGTACTTAAGAGCGTATTAAATTCTTGTTCAGTACATAGCTGATAATGTGCAGGCTTACCCAAGATGCGTCTTGCTTCCTGTAATGCAATTTTTTCAGTGTTTTGACGTCTAATAATAAATACCTGATCACCGTCATAACGAAATAAAACACCATGACGCTTGGCAAAACTATATGGAACTTGTATTTGTTTCAATATTTGCATCACAATTTATAATGATGAGTAAGATGATTTTGAGTGTACTCTAAGCAGATTACAGCGTGAAGTCTGTTTAACAACTCGGTAGAGGAATTTTGCGTCTTGTTTGAAAATAATGAATATCAGCCTCACCCCCAGAATTCTTTAAAATGGTGGGGAGAACAGAACTTTGAAATTAACCAGTCCAAAGCATGGCAATTCGGTTCAATGCTTTTTCGTTTAACGCGTGGCATAAAGGAATGGCGCATCGAATATTATCGTCCCTCTCTTCAAGATGATAATGAGCAAGATTGGCATTCAATTGCCGATCCACATTTCGCCTTTCCACATAATGTTCAAGTAGAACGTTATATGTTTCGAAAGACCAATCCAGAATTTTTACTGATGCCACGTCTGGCAGACCGCTCTGTGGTCATTAAGCCGATTGATCCTATTTATATTCCAGCAGGTCAACGTGGGACTCTATATATAAGTACACCATTATGGATTGCTGGTTTAGTCGAAAGCCAGCATGAGCCTTTGTTTGAAATTCCTGTGATTCAACCTAAAGACACATGGTTTGGTCCTAATGCACAGCAAGGTGAAATCTGTTATGCCACCTCCGTGGATGGTCGTACTGATTTGAATCTATTAACACCACGCGCTTTCCGTGCTGTAACTCCAATCGACTTTCACAACACCAGTAATCATCAATTACGCTTTGATCGCATGAATGTGCCAGTTACCGCCCTTCCTCTTTTTTATAGTGAAAGTACTGGTCGTTTATGGACTTCTCAAATTAAAGTTTATTATGAGGGTTCTGATCGTCCGGCACGCATTCGTATTGAAAATCGTACGCCACCTCTTGCTGGTGAAGTGACCTATGTTCACCCACCACGTTCACCTGGTGGAGCATTATTCAATATGTTTGATTCATTCTTTTAAGAGGTTTATATGGCCGATTCAAATATTCCAAAAGATATCGCTGATAGCCTCAAAAGTATATTTACCAATATCAATACCGAACGTATTAGTGAAATTTTAGTCGCTGTTGTACTGTGTTTCATTGGCTTTGTTCTTGCTCGTATTATTTCGAATACGTTTATTAGAACCATTGGCTCACGTTTTAATGCTCATCAACGCCTTGTATGGCGCCGTGGTATTTTTTATTTTATTTTCTTACTTTTCATTATGACGAGTTTGAAAGAAGCTGGCTTCAAACTTAGTGTATTCCTCGGTGCAGCAGGTATTTTAACCGTAGCACTCGGTTTCGCATCGCAAACTTCAGCTAGTAACTTAATCAGTGGTCTATTTTTGATTGGTGAAGGTTCATTTGAAGTCGGTGATACAATCCAGATTACTCTCATTCGTGGCAATACAATTGAAGGCGAAGTCATCTCAATTGATTTACTTTCGGTAAAATTACTTACACTCGACAATGTCTATATTCGTTTGCCGAATGAACAACTCATTCGTGCGCCTGTACACAACTTATCTAAATATCCGATACGGCGTATTCCAATTACGCTCGCAATCAACTTTCACGAAGATATTATTAAAGTACGTGAGGTTCTACTGAATGTAGCAGCTCATTATCCACTTGTACTGGATGATCCAAAACCCGCTGTTACGGTTACCGCATTCAGAGAGTCATCGATTGAGCTTTTATTTGCAATATGGTGTCGACAAGAGAACTCTTTAAAAGTTCGAGATGAAATGCAAGAACGAATCCGAAATGGATTTTTAGATAACCGAATTGAAATTCCTGTTCCTAAAATGGGCTTGATTGATCGACCGTCTACTGGTTTTGTTGAAGATGATATCGATCAATATAGCAATCAAAAAGAATTAAAACGAGAGCCTAAAGCTTAGGCTCTTGATTCTTCTGTGCGGTAGATGACGGGGGTAATGGCGCAAGATAAGCAATAATTAACATTACTCCACCTGCTCCAATAAACGAAATGACTCGAGTTAATGTCGCACTTTGTGATAGATCAAGCAAAATCAACTTTAATACCACAATACCTAAAAGCGCAGCACCTACAAACCAAAGTTGACGAATCATTTTACGGCTTGAGAATGTAGTTAATACAAATGCCAAAATGACCCAAAGCAATGTCAAACTTAACTGTACTTCACCATTCGTCCAAATTGCTAAGCTCCATAGTGGTGTTCCCCAATAATGATGTAAGCCCCTAACGACCACACTACTGAATACCAACAACCCAGCTAGAATTGTTGTAATTTTAAAAGTCCACTCCAGTGATTTATCTTGACCAAAAGCATGTTGATAAATAATAAAGAGCAGACCTGCAAATACTACAATAGAAAGAAAATCAGTTAAGTTAAATAAAGGAACAAAATAAAGGTACTCAGCAGAGTGGCGATCAACGCTCACAACTAGCAACCAAATTAAGTTTAAACACCAAACAGGAATTTGATGCAACAATGCAGTTTTATGAGCATTATACGCCCAAAGCGAATAAACCACAGGGATAAAAGCCAGAGCAACAACTGGCATTTGTGGAAAGATCGCCAAACCAACTACTGCTAACACCAACCAGTTTAAACCAGCCCAGATGTTTAAGTATCCAGACTGACTCGACTGCGGTTGAGCCATAAGAAATAAGGCACTTAGAATAATGGTAGCGACTAGGAAAGAACTCTGCTGTAATAGATCGGTCCATTTAAACAGAATGAATACTTGACTGGTAAAGGCTTCACCCAAAACTAACAACAGTAACAAGCTAATTAAAATTAACTGCAAACTTTGCCATTGCACACGAAGTTTATAGTGAACGACTGCGCTAAATATTGCGATTAGAACTACGGCGAACATCAAATATGGACTCAAAGAATGATGATGCCATGTCATTATTTCTACACCAGCTACAGCACCTGCATACATCCCTAAACACAAGAAAATGCCACTAAACATGCTTGCGCTAAAATAGCGTTGCTCTTTACTGTTGTATTGCAATAAATAAAAGGCAGAAATAAATTGAGCAATTGCATAGATGCTTGTGCTTAGGGTTGGGAACTCTTCATTTGCCCACACCTGATAAAACAGTGCAATAGAGCTAAGTAAAACTAAAACCACACCAATATATCGGCTTAAACGGTAGCGCTCAGTTACTCCCCACACAATTAAAGCCGTACCTTGAGCAACCCAACCAATTGCTGTCCAATGTGCTCCTTTTGCAAGCGGGAAAATTAAGGCAAAAAATGCAACCGCGAGAATGAAAAAGCTTTTTGCAAGAACTGAAAGCTGAGGATGAGTTTTTTTAATCCAGAAAGTTAATACTGCATAAGTACCCGCCAAGACGGCTGCACCAATCGTCAATGCTTGTGTAGACTCATGTACTAAGTAGGCATGAAGGGTAAAGCCCAGCACAGGCACACTAAAAATAAGACCCACATCTAAGAGCGGAGGTAAACGAATACCTTCTTGTTTTTCACTTGCTGACGTCCGAGATATATTTTGGCTATAACGAACACTAAGCCAAATAAACAGTGCGATATGGCACCACAAAATCCAGTCTAATGTATTAAATTTTGCTGGCTCAGCATAAAATGCGATTGCACTACCACCAATGAACATGGTGGCAAAGAAAGCAATCTGATTTAGGACTTTCCAAGGCTGAATAAAATTAACAGCAGCAACCGCAAGGTTAATTACAAAGTAATAACTAAATAGGAAAATCACATCTGGGCGATATTGCGGAATAACTAAAGGTGCCGCATAAGCCATACCGAGTGCTAATATTGCTAAATAAATTGCTTGTTGTTTTAAGCTGAGGAATACCGTAATTGCTAATAAAATAGCAAATAAAATACTTGCTGTAGTGATATTGGCAATCACACCAAAATGATGTGAGAACACAAGCGTCAAAAATACAACTGCAAGTCCTACACCCTGCAATGCCACAGCAAAAAGTTGATTTTTCTTTTGCAAGGTATACCCAAATGCTGTTAACACAGCTCCAGCAAGAGCAATAAAACCAAGTTTTACACCTAAGCTTAACTGCCAGTGCTCACTTGCAAAACGTAATAACAACACTACTCCAACCATCAGCACAGCAACAGCAACTCTTAAGATTGGATTACCATGAACCATCCAATCGACTGCTGGTTGCCACCATGCGCTTTGTACATGAGCTATTTGTTGTTCTTGATTTGAAGCTATTGTTTCAGGTAGAACTGGCTTGACTGGCTCAACGATATTTTTTAGATCAACTTGCTCTATCGATGGAGTTATAGCTTCTGTTTGTAGAGTATCGTTTACTCGAACAGTTTGTTTTGCTGACTCAAGGAACAATAGACGAGTATGAAATGCACTAATGATTTGAATCAAACATAATAATAAAACCAGTAATGCCCCACCAGTAATCCATATCCAATGATTGATATAAGCAACTAATGCAACCAAGACGGCTGCATAAATTACTGTTCTTTGTATGTGTATAGAATAAAGTGGCGTTTTCTGCTGAGAAAACTGTTGTTCTAAATGAATTAAACGCTGATGCAAATTTGATAAAAATTGAACTAATATGACAGTAAGTGCAATAGATAAAGCAATAACAGCACTCTGAAATTTAAAACCAATTGAAATGGCTAAAAACAAAGTCAAAGTGATCAAAACAATGATCATTCCCTGTTTGTCTTTTTTATACATGGGCTTAGCAATATGACACCTTCATTACAAGTCATCTTACTTCAAGCCAATACAAGCGTATATTTATACATACAAAATACTGCAAAAATCATAAACCTGCATTCATAGCCGTTTTCACGTAAAATACCCCTAATTCAAATTAAGGAATTGTTCAATGCCACCATTTGTCTTGGTTGATGGGTCCTATTTTTTATTTCGTGCATATCATGCATTACCACCATTGACGACCTCTACAGGGTTACATACCAATGCAATACGTGGGGCAATTTCTGCCATTCAAAAATTAATGCGTCGTATGCAGCCAACACATATGGCCGTCATTTTTGATACGCCTGAACCAACTTTTCGTCACAAGCTTTCACCTATTTATAAAGGTGATCGCCCAACCATGCCTGAAGAGTTATCTCAACAGATTCCATATTTGCATGCATTGATTAAAGCTCAAGGGATTCCTTTATATAGTCTTCCGGGTGCAGAAGCAGATGACATTATCGGTACGCTCGCTAAACGTGCCGTACTCGAAGGCCATCATGTACTTATCTCAACCGGCGATAAAGACATGGCTCAGCTCGTCAATGACCATGTAAAACTAGAAGACAGCTTTAAAGACCGCGTAATGGATATCGATGGGGTATTTGAAAAATTTGGTGTTTGGCCAAATCAAATTATTGATTACTTAACCCTTATGGGCGATGCATCTGACGGTATTATGGGCGTGCCTGGCGTGGGTGCAAAAACAGCAGCCAAGTTACTGACCGAATATGGCACTTTAGACAATATCATTGCTAATGTAGACCAGCTTAAAGGCAAACTTAGCCAGAATATTAAAGACAATTTAGACAATATTAAGCTTGACCACCAGTTAGCTAGTATCGTCTGTGATCTTCCTTTAGAACTCGATTGGCATGAATTAAAACTTACCGATCCAAATGTAGAGGCTCTACGGAATCTTTATACTGAGCTTGAGTTTAGGAACCAATTACAGTCGCTTGATCATCCAAACAACCCAAATAGTTCAAGCTACAAACAGCAAGCTTCACAGACTATTGTTCAAAATGAAGTTAAACCTGCTGAAACGATAGAAACAGAAGATCAAGCTAGCTTAACTAGTCAAGATGACCAGCTTGGAACTGCAAATTATCACACTGTTTTAACCCAAGAAGCATGGGATCAGCTCTGGCAACGTATGCAAAATGCCGATCATTTTGCTATTGATACAGAAACTACAAGCCTTGATTACCGTATTGCAGAGATGGTTGGTTTTTCAATCGCATTTGATGCGAAAGATGCCTACTATGTTCCATTAGCGCATAATTATGAAAATGCGCCGCAGCAACTAGATCGTGATCAAATTCTGGCTCAAATTAAACCTGTGCTAGAAAATGAAGCAGTTAAAAAAATTGGTCATCACCTTAAATATGATGCCCATATCTTTGCCAATCATGGCATAGAACTTAAAGGCTGGTATTTCGATAGCATGCTTGCATCTTATGTATTGAATGCAGCAGCCACTCGTCACGGCATGGATGACGTAGCTCGTGTCTACTTAAGCCACTTAACCACCACTTTTGAACAAATTGCTGGTAAGGGTGCTAAACAAAAGACTTTCAATCAAATTGAGATTGAAGTTGCTGCTCACTATGCTGCAGAAGATGCACATGTGACCTATCGTTTGTATGAAGTGCTTTCAAACAAACTTAAGCCATTTCCTGAGCTAGAAAATATTTTATATAACATCGAAATGCCAGTTGCCCGTATTTTATCGGGTATGGAAGAAGATGGTATTCGTCTAGATCATGCATTCTTAGATAAATTAAGCGTTGAATTTGCAAAAACAATGGAAGGGCTTGAAAATCAAGCGATGGAAATTGCAGATGAAACTTTTAATATTGCTTCACCTAAACAAGTAGGTGAAATTCTATTTGATAAATTAGGAATTAAAGGCGGTAAAAAAACTGCAACTGGGCAATACAGCACCAGTGAAAGTGTTTTAGAAAAAATTGAACATCCTTTAGCGGAAATTATTCTAGAGCATCGCGGTTTAGCAAAACTTAAAAGTACCTATACAGATCGTTTAGTTGAGCAATCTCACAATGACACGCATCGTGTACATACAAGTTATCACCAAGCACTCACTGCAACAGGCCGTCTCTCCTCTTCAGATCCTAACTTACAAAATATTCCAATTCGTAGACAAATTGGACGCCAAATTCGTAAAGCATTCATTGCGCCAGAAGGTCGAGTACTATTGGCTGCCGATTACTCGCAAATTGAATTACGTTTAATGGCTCATTTTTCTCAAGATGAAGCATTAGTACACGCATTCCAGCATGGACAAGACGTTCACCGTCGTACTGCTGCAGAAGTATTAGGCATTGATATCGAAGATGTGACCAATGATCAACGTCGTCAAGCGAAAGCAGTTAACTTTGGTCTACTGTATGGTATGTCTGAGTTTGGTTTAATTCGTCAGTTAGGTTTCACACGTCAAGAGTCACAGAACTATATCAAACAATACTTCCAGCGCTATCCTGGCATCTATGAATATATGCAACGCACACGTCAAGTTGCATCAGAGCAAGGTTTTGTTGAAACTATTTTAGGTCGTCGTCTTTATACACCAGATATTGATGCACGAAATGTAATGGTACGTAAGGCTGCCGAACGTGCTGCAATTAATGCACCGTTACAAGGTAGTGCCGCTGATATCATTAAACTTGCAATGATTGAAGTCGATAAAATCTTGCCAAAAGATCAAGCCAAGTTACTTCTTCAAGTACACGATGAATTAGTTTTTGAAGCAGATCAAAACATTGCCGAGGAGCTCTCTAAGCAAATCGCGACTGTCATGGAATCTGTAGTAAAAATTTCTGTGCCTTTAGTCGTTGAAGTTGGGCAAGGGCAAAACTGGGATGATGCCCATTAATTAGCAGAAATAAAAAAAGGGCTGTATTAACAGCCCTTTTTTATTGCGTTAACTTAAAGCCCCGTTAAAAGAACTTTTGCAACTTCATTCATTAAGATCTCGGCAATATAAAGCGCCAAAAACGCCAAAATTGGAGATAAGTCAATCATTCCCATATTAGGCAATAAACGACGGAATGGTGCGAGTAATGGTTCAGCTAAATCTTGAATCACTTCAATATAAGGTGAACGCGATTGAGTGAACATAACCACCCAACTCAAAATAATTGTCGCGAAAATTAAATAACGGCAGAAACGAATCAGGTCCTGAATCATCGTCACAAATGTCAGAATCACTAAGTGAACCGGACTATTTGGCATAGAACCAGAAAGATACATCACGCCAAAAATTTTCAGCAAATATAAAATAATTAAAAGAACCAACGCAGCCAAATTAAATCGGCCTTTTGCGACCGTCGGAAAAATTCGGCCAAAAATATCAACAATTTTAGTCGCCTTTACGGTCGATAAAACCACAGGATTATAAGGACTTACTGCCGCCAATTGCATTAAAAAACGGAAAAAGACCAATAAAATCGCGACATTAATTAAAATTCCAAAAATTAGCGCAGAATTTGCACCCATAGTTGTCTTATCCTATTTAAGCTATTTCGCACTGTCACTCAATTCTTGAGCCAATTCTTGACTACGCTTCTGTGCAGCAGCCAATGCAGATTGAATATTTTGGGAGATTTGTGCACGGTCAAAAACTTCAAGTGCAGCTTGAGTTGTGCCATTTGGCGATGTCACATTCTTACGAAGTTCAGAAGGAGTGTTTGAACTCGTAATTGCCATTTGAGCTGCACCTAATGCCGTTTGAAGAGTCAACGCAGTTGCAACTTTTTCATCAAGTCCTAAATTTTTACCCGCACGGATCATACTTTCCATGAGATAGAAGAAATATGCAGGACCTGAGCCAGAAACCGCTGTTACCGCATCAATTTGAGCTTCGGAGTTTACCCAAATTGTTAAGCCTGTGGCTGCTAAAATCTGACTTGTTAATTCACGATCCGAAGTACCTACTACATCATTTGCATAGATACCATGTGCACCCGTCTGAACTAGAGCTGGCGTATTTGGCATAACTCGAACAATTCGATTGCTATCAATTAAGTTTGATATCGTTTGGATTTCAGCACCAGCAATAATTGAAATAACCAATTTATCTGATAACAGTCCTTTTAGAGGACGTAAAACAGTCGCCAAAACTTGTGGTTTTACTGCCAGTACAACGACATCAGCATTTTTAATTGCAGCTACGTTATCTTGTGTTACGTGGACTTCTTTCTCTTGTAATAATTGACGGATCTGCTCAACAGGATCTGAAACAGTAATACGTGTCGGTGGTAAACCTCTTGAAATGAGCCCGCCAATTAACGCTTGGGCCATATTACCGCCACCAATAAAACAGATATTACAATTTACTGCACTTGCCATAACCATATTCGCCATTTACCAGATTACAAGAATGAGAAATTAAATCCGGTTGCCATCCTCCTTGCTCACAATACGGAGACTGAGCCAACCAAAATCCTTTCGGTGTAAAAACCCCAAGCATAACATTATCTATGACCAATATTTGAATTGTATGACGAAGCCAAGGCAAAATATGTGCTTCTTGAATTGCTTTTTTTAATGGCCATTGCCCAACACGACCATATAGGTGAATCTTTTCACCACCTTGGCGTCGAATAATTTTTAATTTTTTATTTAATAAAGATGCAGCCAAACCCATATTTTTTTGAGTAATTTGAAATTGTCCTGAAGCGCAATCCACTATTTCCCCTAGTTGAAAATAATGCTCCATCTCGGTTTCAACTGGGTTTAATTTTTCAGCAAGAAAAACTTGTCGACTCAATCTATAAAGATGATGTTGATAACGGACATAGTAAAACTGGTTCCAGTGTAATGCCGCTTGTGCATCAGACTTTGAATCAATTACTTCATTTTTTAACCGCTCAACCATTTCAAATGCAGGTCGATATTGCCCATCACCTTTCATCCAAACCGAAAGCAATTGACGCTGTCGAGCAGAAGATAGTTTTAATAGCTGAGTTAAATCCAAACATTCATCCGTACCACAATTTTGCAAATCAACTTTTAAAACTTCTTCTAAAATTTCAGAAGCATCTTGCATCAAATAACTGGTACGACTAAGTGCTTGCTGCATTTTTGGAAATCGGTTTTGTAAGAAGGGCCAAAGTTCTTCACGCGACCATGCCCGATCATAATGGATATCGTAATTTGTAGGGTCAACTACATACTCAATTTCAAGTTGAGTAGTCCACTCGGCAATCTGCTCACGGGTTAAATCCAAAAAAGGTCGCCAAATTGTCATATCTTTACGGTAATCAATAGACTGCATAGCAGCAAGCCCATCAACACCCGCACCCGACAATAAACGTAATATTACTGTTTCAGCCTGATCTTGCTGATGATGAGCGAGCACTAAAATTTCATTGGCTTGTAAATGTTGTAGATAAGCGTGATAACGCGCCTGACGTGCTTGAGCTTCCAAATTACCGTCAATAACTTGAACTTTTTGAATGGTATAAGGAATATTTAAAAGACTCGCTTGTTTAGCAACGAGTTCGCCCCACTCTGCGCTTTTTGATTGCAGTTGATGATCTATGTAAATTATTCGGATCTTATGAGGGAAAATTTGAGACATTACATGTAGCAGCAGCATTGAATCCATGCCACCACTACATCCAATAAGAAAAGTACTATTTTCTGAAAACTCTTGAGCCTGTTTTAAGACGCAATGCCTAAATTTTCGCTGCCAAACTTCATTAAACGTTGATAACGTGCTTCGCATCGTTCATTTGCATCCATTGGTAGCAACTCATCCAAAGCTTGCTTCAAAACTACTTTTAGGTTTTGCATGACTTGCTCAGGGTCTAAATGAGCCCCTTCGCCTTCATCTACTACATATTCAACAATACCTAGAGATTGTAATTTATCTGCTGTCAAACCTAAAGCTTCACTTGCTTGAGCCGCTTTTTCAGCAGTTTTCCACAAAATAGATGCACAGCCTTCTGGTGAAATCACAGAATAAATACTATGCGACAACATAATTACTCGGTCAGCAACACCAATACCTAAAGCACCACCAGAACCGCCTTCACCGAGTACTGTTGCGACAACAGGAACTTTCAAACTTGAAAGTTGAGCAAGGCTAGTTGCAATTGCTTCAGCTTGTCCACGCTCTTCAGCACCAACACCTGGGTAAGCACCCATAGTATCAATAAATGTGAAGACCGGAAGGTTAAAACGCTCTGCCATATCTAATAGGCGTTGAGATTTACGGTAACCTTCTGGGTTAGCCATACCGAAGTTGTGCTTTAATTTTTCACGGGTACTACGACCACGATGTTGGCCAATAACCATCACAGGCTGACCATCAAAACGAGCAAGACCACCTACCATCGCACCATCGTCACCAAACAAACGATCACCATGCAAGGTATCAAATTCTGTAAAGATTTCACCGACATAATCTAGAAACTGCGGACGATCAGGATGACGTGCGATTTGAACCGTTGTCCACGCTTTGGACTGAGTAGCTTTTTTCATAGGTCGAATATTATCCCTTTAATCGATAAATTTTTCCGACTGAATATTCAATTCAATGTCCCAATGCTTAAACTGCTCTTGCTCATCATGCAAGTCGGCAACTAACAATGGCCATTGTTTGGCATCACCAGAAACACTAAGTTGCCATTGTTGATCATTTATGATGGTCAGTTCAATGGCAGGAAGCATCTGATCACTTCGACTATGGTTGAGTAAAACTGCTAGGCGAAGTAATAAACATAGATAAAGTAATTTATGACCACCAGCCTTCAAAATTTCATTTTTTACATCATTTCGCAATTTACGACGGTGGTGAGCGACCAAATGTGAAAGGTGATTTTGATCAATTTGTGAGAAGCCCGGAATATCAGAATGCTGCAATAAATAAGCACCATGACGGTGATACCCACCATGACTAATCGCCAAACCAATTTCGTGCAAATAGGCAGCTCGGCGCAGTAAGTCACTGTCTTCACTGGTTAAATTAAGAGATTCTGCAACACCATCAAATAATTGCTGTGCTGTATTTACAACTCTTTCTGCTTGTTTTGGATCTGCGTTATAACGTCCCATTAAGGCCTGTACACTACGATCACGGATATCTTCATGCTTAAAACGACCTAACAGGTCATACATGACTCCTTCACGTAATGCACCATCAGAATATGCCAAACGATCAATTTCTAAAACTTCGAAAACTGCGTACAAAATTGCCAATCCGGCTGGCAAAACTGCTCGTCGATCTTCTCTTAACCCTTCAAAATCAATTTCAGAAATATTTTTAAACTTAAGTAATTTATCTTTGAGTTTATATAAGCCTTCTCGAGTAACGTTTTCTTGTTCATCACTCAAGCCCATATTCACCATAATTTGGCGGCAAGCTTTAATCGTGCCACTAGAACCAACGACAGTATCCCAACCTTCCATTTTATACGTTGTTGCAATAGCTGAAAGTTCTTTACGGGCAGCAACTACTGCTTTATCAAAGGCTTTTTGTGTGATTTCGCCATCAGCAAAGTAGGCTTTTGTATAAGCCACACATCCCATTTGCAATGACTCAGTGTAAATAGGTTCAAACTCTTCACCAATAATGAATTCAGTAGAACCACCACCAATATCTACAACTAAACGTCGACCACCATTTGCCATGGTATGCGATACGCCAAGATAAATCAGACGCGCTTCTTCTCGCCCAGCAATAATTTCAATAGGTTTAGGCAAAATTTCTGCTGCTTTTTGGATAAATTCATGACCATTTTTTGCCTGACGTAAAGCATTGGTCGCCACAATTCTTAAACGATTTGGTTGAACAGAACTTAATCTTCCTACAAAACGAGCCAAGCAGGCTAAGCCTCTTTGCTGAGCGGCTTCTGTTAGGTTTTTATTCTCATCTAAACCAGCTGCAAGCTGTACTTTTTCTGACATCGAAGCAACTTTTTTAACTTCACCATGATCTACCCGTGCAATTGCAAGGTGAAAACTGTTCGACCCCATATCTATGGCGGCAAGTAATTCTTCATCAATCAGAAAGTCAGACATTATTGAACTAAACCCATAACAATTCACGCCTAGAGTAATTCACAAGAATGCAATTGAAAAGCCATTTTCATCAACAATTAGCTGTCATTTAAATTTTTCTATTTATAAGTTGATTGTACAAGTCGATGATGAATATCGTGAGCATCCATTAGACAAATTTAGTTAAGCCTTGAATAATAGCACCAAACCCTTACATTGAACTAAGTAGCTATGTAATACTGATAGAGATAATTTCTCCTGTAATAGCACTTTTTTCTAAAAATTGGAGCCGTACCATGTCTGCGACTATTGTAAATACAACTGATGATAACTTCCAAGCAGATGTTTTAGATGCTGAAACCCCTGTACTTGTTGACTTCTGGGCAGGATGGTGTGCACCTTGTAAAGCAATCGCACCTGTTCTTGAAGACTTATCAAGTGAATATGCTGGTAAAGTAAAAATTGTTAAAGTTGATGTGACTTCTTGCGAAGATACAGCAGTGAAATACAACATCCGTAACATTCCTGCTTTACTACTTTTCAAAAATGGTGAAGTTGTAGCTCAACAAATTGGTGCTGTACCTCGCTCTAAACTTGTTAGCTTTATTGATGAAAACGTTTAAGTCAAAATGCTAAAAAAGAAAATACGCTATACTTTTTTATAGCGTATTTTTTTCGCCTATAAATTGACAAATTTGCTAGGCTGGCTTATATTGCATGCTCAAGAGGCACTGAAGGGAATCATCTTCGTCCGGCTTCTTACAAGACACAAACATAAAGATCGCCACTCGGCAACAGAAATTGTTTTTTCACATTTCTCTTCGAAACAATTAATCAGACTTCTGAATTGTTATTGTGTAAATACAATTGCGATAATCTTTTTTGTATGCGAGCGATTTTTCTCCTTTTTAAACCACACTCTACTCTTTCCTAATTCTGACCCTTATGAATTTAACTGAACTCAAGAAAAAACCAATCGGCGAACTAATTAAAATTGCTGAATTTATGGGCCTGGAAGGTATGGCTCGTAACAGAAAGCAAGATATTATTTTTGCCATTTTGAAACGCCATGCGATGAATGGCGAAGAAATTTTTGGTGACGGCGTTCTCGAAATTCTCTCTGATGGTTTTGGTTTTTTGCGTTCTGCCGCAGGTTCGTATTTAGCAGGTCCGGATGATATTTATGTGAGTCCTTCACAGATCCGACGCTTTAACTTGCGTACAGGTGATACCATCACAGGTACTATTCGCCCTCCAAAAGAAGGTGAGCGTTATTTTGCGTTGCTCAAAGTTAACCAGATTAACTACGACACGCCAGAAAATTCTCGTAATAAAATTTTATTTGAAAACTTAACTCCCCTTTTCCCGACCGAACAATTGGTTATGGAATTAGGTAATGGTACGACAGAAGACTTAACTGCTCGTGTCGTTGATTTAGTTGCGCCAATTGGTAAAGGCCAACGTTCTATTATTGTTGCACCGCCGAAAGCGGGTAAAACAATGTTACTTCAAAATATTGCTCAATCGATTGTTAGAAACAATCCAGAAGTATTCTTGATCGTTCTATTAATTGACGAACGTCCAGAAGAAGTAACCGAAATGGAGCGTACTGTTCGCGGTGAAGTTATTGCCTCAACATTTGATGAAGCACCGGCTCGCCATGTACAAGTTGCAGAAATGGTAATTGAAAAAGCTAAACGTCTTGTTGAACATAAAAAAGATGTTGTGATTCTTCTTGACTCTATTACCCGCCTTGCACGTGCTTACAATACTGTTATTCCATCATCAGGCAAAGTACTAACTGGTGGTGTAGACGCTCATGCGTTAGAGCGCCCTAAACGTTTCTTCGGTGCTGCACGTAATATCGAAGAAGGTGGTTCACTTACGATCATTTCGACTGCTTTGATTGAAACAGGCAGTAAAATGGATGATGTAATTTATGAAGAATTCAAAGGTACAGGTAACCAAGAGATTACGCTTGATCGCCGTATCGCTGAAAAACGTGTCTTCCCGGCTATGAATATCAAAAAATCTGGCACACGTCGTGAAGAGCGTTTAATGGATGAAGATAAATTACGTAAAGTATGGATCCTCCGTAAACTACTTCACCCTATGGATGAGTTGGCAGCAATGGAATTCTTACTTGACCGCATGAAAGAAACCAAAACAAATGATGATTTCTTTGATCAAATGAAACGTAAAGCTTCAACTTAAGTAATTAAGCCTTCAAAAAAAGCCACTCTTTTGAGTGGCTTTTTATTTGGTTGACAAGCTTTACACAAAAATACATTTTGCTTATTTTCATGTAAAATTATTTATAAGTTTTTGATAATAAATATTATTACATAAAAAAAGTGAAGTTTTTTAGTAGCTTACCTCTGCCTTTTCCAATATATCTAAGCTAGTTAATTGTTTTTTTCTGTTAAAAAACAGTGTGTTTTTCTCTTTTTCATACATTTTTTTGACAGGCAACAGTAGTATTTCATCATTTGCAGTGATAGCATAGCGGCAGACCAGTTAGACTGCTCCATGCGTTGTTACCTAGCTACGTTTTAGGAATAATAAAAGCAAAACAGTCCAACTTAGGTTTTTTTAATCTCAAATCTTTTTTGTGAGAGTGATGCCATGTTATTCAAAAAATTCGCTGTTGCTGCTGCTGTTGCTGCTACTTTAGCTTTCGTTGGTTGTTCTAAGAAAGAAGAAGCTCCTGCTGCTGCTGCTTCTGAAGCTGTAGCTGCAGCTTCTACTGCTGCTACTGCTGCTTCTGAAGCTGCTACTGCTGCTTCTACAGCTGTTGACGCTGCTTCTGCTGCTGCTTCTGCTCCTGCTGCTGCTTCTACTCCTGCTGCTTCTGCTGCACACTAATCTATATCTAGATTAGATAAAAAAGAGGACATTTTGTCCTCTTTTTTTATGTGTAAATTTTTAGTTCTCAATATTAATTTCTTTTATTTATCAATATTGAAAAAGATTAATATTACCGCCAATTAAAATTATATAAAGCCCTCTAAAAATATAGATAAAAAAAGCAGATCAATCGATCTGCTCATTTCCAACGCGTTGTCTAAACTTCTGACCCGCTCTAAAGGTCACTACACGGCGTGCAGAAATCGGAATTTCTTCACCTGTCTTAGGGTTACGTCCTGGACGTTCGCGTTTATCTCTTAATTCGAAATTACCAAAACCAGAAAGCTTAACCTGCTCCCCTGCAATAAGCGCTTGGCTAATCTCGTCGAAGAACAACTCGACCATTTGTTTTGCTTCACGGCGATTTAAGCTGGTTAACTCACTTAAATGATCAGCCATGTCTGCTTTAGTTAATGCTGTCATGAGGCCCTCAATGTCGCTTGATAAGTGTTTTCCAACACTTGGATTATATTGTCCATACCAGATTTAATTTCAGCATCTTCAAGCGTACGTGAAGGATGTTGCCATAGTAGTGCAAACGCTAATGAGCGTTTACCTTCTTCGACACCCTGCCCCGTATACACATCGAATAACCATGTAGAGTCTAAAAGCTCTCCACCAGTTTTTTCGATTAACTGCTGAATATCTCTAACATTTATATTATCAGAGATTAAAAGCGCAATATCACGTCTAATCGAAGGAAAACGTGATAATTCTGTAAAATTAGATACATAAGATTGCAAAACGGCTGTTTGATCAAGTTCAGCAACCCAAGTTGTGCTTAAATCTAGCTCATTTTCTAAAGATGGGTGTAGACGACCTAAGTAACCAATTGATTGTCCATCAACTAAAATTTCAGCGGACTGCCCTGGATGCAACCATGAACGCTCTGAACGTACATATTCAACTTTTACACGACCAGCAGCTAAAATCTCTTCAATCTCTCCTTTGAAGTCGAAGAAATCCATTGGTTGAGGCTTCACATGCCAAGATTCTGGTTGTTGCGAGCCAACGGCCACTAGAGCTAAAGTTGGAATCTGTTTTAGATCTTGAATACTCTTAGCATCTTGATAATCAAAACGAAGTCCTAGTTCAAAGAAGCGAACACGGCTTTGCTGACGGTTAAGATTATATTGTACGCAAGGAATTAAACTTGAAAGCAAAGTACTACGCATCGCAGCCAAATCACTTGAAATTGGATTTGCTAGCATTAACGGATTTACTTGCGGGTTCAATTGCTTTTCAAGTTTTGCATCAGCAAAGCTAAAACTAATTGCTTCTTGATAGCCTAAAGTCACGATAGTTTGGCGCAACTCTGCAATTTCAAATTGGTCTTGATATTTAGCTAATTGAACATCCATGCTTGGTAAGCTAATTTGGATATTGTCATAACCATCAATACGTGCCACTTCTTCAATTAAGTCTTGATAAATAGCCATATCATAGCGATGTGATGGAGGCACTACGCTCCACTCACCTTCAGCTTTAACAGTTACTTCACATCCTAGTCGAGTTAAAGCATCTGCAATGAAATCAGCCGTCAATTGATATCCCAACAATTGGTCTACCTGAGCTTGTTTCAGTTCAATTGCTTCACGTTTTGGTAAAATTTCAGTTTTTTCAGCTACAGTAATTGGACCAAATTCACCACCTGCTAACTCTTGAATAAGCTGCGAAGCACGGTTCATCGCAATTAATGGCAACTCAAAATCCACACCACGTTCATAACGCTGTGAAGAATCAGTATGCAAGCCAAAACGACGAGCACGTCCAGCAATAGCAAGTGGCGCGAAGAATGCACTTTCTAGGAAAATGTCAGTTGTGTCATCAGTTACGCTTGATGCTAAACCACCCATAATTCCGGCAATTGCCAAAGCTTTCTGGTCATCAGCAATCACCATTATATCTTCTTGCAACTCAACTCCTTGATCATTAAGAAGTTGTAGTTTTTCTTGTGGCTGAGCTTGACGCACATGTACAATTCCTTCAATTTTAGCTAAATCGAAAGCATGCATTGGCTGACCCAGTTCCATAAGGACATAGTTCGTCACATCAACCAAAATACTGTGCGTGCGAATTCCTGAACGAGCTAAAGCCTGCTCCATCCACTCAGGAGTAGCAGCTTTTACATTAACGTTTTTAATTACACGTCCTAAGTAGCGTGGAGCACCTTCAGTGCTGATCACTACTTTCTTCTCATCAGCAATTGTCGCATCAACTGATTTAATATCAGGTTCATTCATTTGCAGTTGGTTAATTACTGCAATCTCACGAGCGATACCACGGATACTGAAACAGTCACCACGGTTTGGTGTAATACTGATATCGATGACGTTATCATCGAGTTTTAAGTATTCACGGATGTTTATCCCTACTGGAGCATCGGCAGGTAACTCAAGCAAACCATCGATTTTATCTTCAAGATCAATTTCAGAAGCACCACAAAGCATGCCTTGTGACTCAACTCCACGAAGTTTACCTTTTTTGATTTTGAAATCACCCGGTAATACAGCACCAATCGTTGCAACTGGAGCTTTCATGCCAGCACGAACATTCGGTGCCCCACAAACAATTTGTAAAGGCTCGCCCGAACCAATATTAACTGTCGTTACACGCAAACGATCTGCATCTGGATGCTGCTCAACTGTTAAAACTTCGCCGACCACGACGCCAGTAAATGGCTTAGCAACAGGTGCAAGTTCATCAACTTCAAGACCAAGCATAGTTAACTGATCAGACAATGTCTCACTATCAATTGCTGGGTTAACCCATGTGCGTAGCCAATTTTCGCTAATCTTCATCTTTATAAACCTTTTTTAATCCTGAAAAATTGTTAGGCAAATTGGCGTAAGAAACGCACATCATTTTGATAGAACATACGCAAATCATTAATGCCATAACGCAACATTGCAAAACGCTCTACCCCTAAACCAAAAGCAAAGCCTTTGTATTTATCAGGATCAATACCCGCAGCACTTAATACATTTGGATGTACCATGCCACAGCCTAATACTTCTAACCAACGTCCACGCTCATCCATGATATCCACTTCTGCACTAGGCTCTGTAAATGGGAAATATGATGGGCGGAAACGTACTTTTAAATCTTTCTCAAAAAATTCATTCAGTAGGTTAATCAATAAACCTTTTAATTCAGCAAAGCTGGTGTTCTCAGCAACGTATAAACCTTCGATCTGATGAAACATTGGCGAATGCGTTTGATCCGAATCACAACGGTAAACACGGCCAGGACATACGATACGAATTGGCGGCTCACTCGTCTCCATTGTACGAATCTGTACCCCAGAGGTATGTGTACGTAGCAAGTGAGTTGCATCAAAGTAGAAAGTATCGTGCATAGCACGTGCCGGATGGTGACCAGGAATATTTAATGCTTCGAAATTGTGATAGTCATCTTCAACTTCTGGACCAGTTGCAACTGTAAAACCAGCTTTAGTGAAGAACTGACAAATTCGCTCTTGTACTTGAGTAACAGGATGAACTGTGCCAATACGTTGACCACGGCCCGGCAATGTAATATCAATCGTTTCACTTGCTAACTTTTGTGCAAGTGCTGCCTGTTGTAGTGCCGCTTGACGCTCTGTTAATGCAGTATTAATTGTTTCTCGAACAGCATGAATCGCAGCACCTTGTACTTTGCGTTCTTCAGGGTCCATTTTCCCTAATGCTTTCGATTGTTCTGCAAGCTGGCTTTTTTTCCCTGTAAATTGCACACGCACCTGATCAAGTGCAACAAGGTCTTGAGCTGCTGCAATGGCAGCAAGCGCTTCTGTGGTCAGGGCTTCCAGTGACATATTAACTCTCAAAGCAACAAATTTAAAAAATATAATAAAACACTGCATTCTAACAGTTTTTCATCGAATTGATGAAGTTTATCCATCATGAAAAATGTATTAGGCAACAAAAAGATAAAACGTATAAGATAGTAGCATCGTCAATGAGATCAACTATTATGGCGCTTAATCAGATTTGGAAACAACAACTTACGCTTGTAACATACGGTAATGAATACCTCCGTCAGAATTTAAGCTTTAACCAATGGCGACAACATCATATTTTCGACTATCATAGTTTTCAGTTTCGTGACTTAACTTCTCAACATTTGTTGGCCCAACACTTTCAAGTCTGGCTAGAAGCATTAAAAAAACAAGGCACCCCAAAACTTAGCTTACATTTATCAAGCCTTCTTAATGAAGAGCAAAATCCAAACAGTAATGTCGAGCTCTTACCTTATACTCATTTTATCGTGAGTCATCAGAATGATAAGAAATTTGCTTGGATTTTTGGCCATGAGCTTGCCGAATGGTATAACAATGATAATGAGTTTGAAGCCCCTGCCTCACAAACCTGTGAGCTTCGTTTAGAAACTTTCTGGCGTTTTGAATTAAATGAAAAATTATCAAAAAAAATTGAAGCTGATCTAAAAAATCCACCATGGCAAGAAATAGCCGACTTTATGGAGAGTGAATTATTCCGTAGCAAGTATGCGACAGGCTTTGAGGAGCCAGAACTTCAAAATGCTCTTTTTGATGGTACAAATATTAAAAGCTTAGAGCCAAAACTTGCATTAATTCCAGAGAATTATCCCGCAGATTACGCTCATCAACTTTTATCTCGTACACAAGCATTAGCCAATTATTTAGAACAAAAGAAACGCCTTGCAAATGATCCTTTAGGAGAAGAACTAGACCAAGAGCAACTCATTAATTTAAGAAACTTTACACAAAAAACTGATGATTTGTTTGCCAAGCTTATTGTGAAAGTTGCCAACCATTATCAGACAGCTCAGATGGTACCTGTAGTTAAAGCCTCGCCATTCGAGCAATCAAATGAAAATCCACAGCATCTCAAGTCTCAGCACCATAAAGGCACTGGTTCAGGCGTTATTAAACTGGTTATTCTAACGATTATTATTTGTGCTTTGGCTTATTATTTTGGACTTTAAAGATTAGAGTTCCCATTGATAAAATAACTCTGTTATTTCGGGGCCGAACTCAGGTAGTTCGGCTTCCCCAATTAATTTAGCTCCCATTTTTTCGTAGAAGAAACGACTTGGATTTTTATTAAAAACTTCTAAGCGAATAAAACTGTATCCTTGATTTAAAGCGCATTGGTAGAACTTTTGAAATAACTCACGTCCTATGCCTTGCTTTTGAACTTCTTTTAAAAGATAAAAAGCCATAATTTCAGCAATATTATTTTCTGGGTTTAAATAACCATCGAGAAAGCCTTTCACTATCCCATTTTCAGTATAGACAAATAACTTATGATCAGGGCTTTTTGCTATTTCTTTCCATAATAACTCCTTATCTAGGATTTTAAGCTCATCTAATATTTCTTGCTTAATTATACCTGTATAGGTTTCTTTCCACCCCTGTACATGTACTTCTGCAATAGATAATGCATCCTTAAGTGATGCTATACGAATATCCATGTCATTTAATGATTTCAATTTACTTCCCTCACGTCACTACTTTTAAAGTGAAGCATTGATTGGTCTCAAACCAACCTACTCAGTTAAAAGTAGCTCTCGAACATGCATTAAAGCAAAACCCAACAAATTTAGTCCTTGCCATAGAGATGGATCTTGAATATGTGGATGGTCCTGCGCCATACCAATTCCCCAAATTTTATCGACTGGAGATGCTTCAACTAAAATACGGTCTTTCGTTGCTAATAAGAATTTCTTCAACTCAGGATGCTGTGAGAATTTGGCAAAATTCGCCTGTACGACAATATCAAACCGTTTTTCTTGCCATATCTGTTCCTCATAATTACGTACTTTGCGACCTAGTTGTTTCGCCTCATTAGGATGTTTAACTTGCAAAATCCGTGCAAAAATTTCTTCATCATTAAATATTTTTGCTTTTTGCGCCATCATATAATGTTCAGCAGTAAAATATCCGATACCCTCTATCTCAAATTGCGCAGGAAACCACTGGCTAAAACAACTCTTATCAACAAGATCAACTTTCTTAGGAGTATGTCCCCAGAAATATAAATATTTGAACTGGTGACCTTGCTGTACTTTTTGAATTAAATCATTAAGAAATTTTTCGTCTTTCATCTTTTATCTCTGATTGTTATCTCTTTTTTAAAATAGAACCGCTAAAAATAAAAAAGACCGCTAAAAAGCGGTCTTTCTTTGAATCTCTAAGCTTATGCAGCTAATGCACCTTTAGCTTTTTCAGCTAAAGCAGCAAATGCTACTGCATCATGCATAGCGATGTCAGCTAATACGCGACGGTCGATGATCACTTGAGCTTTTTTCAAGCCATCGATCATACGGCTGTAAGACAAACCGTTTTGACGAGCACCAGCATTGATACGCGCAATCCATAGAGCACGGAATTGACGTTTCTTTTGACGGCGGTCACGGTAAGCGTATTGACCAGCTTTGATTACCGCTTGGAACGCTACGCGGTAAACGCGTGAACGAGCACCGTAGTAACCTTTAGCGCGAGCAAGAATTTTTTTGTGACGACGATGAGCCACTACACCACGTTTTACACGAGCCATTTATAATCTCCTTAGATGTATGGGCACATACGACGAACTGAATTCATGTCAGAAACATGAACCATTACACAGCCGCGTAATTGACGGATACGTTTAGCAGATTTTTTGGTCAAAATGTGGCGCTTGAATGCTTGTTTGCGCTTAAAACCGTTTGCAGTCGCTTTGAAGCGTTTAGCTGCACCACGGCGAGTTTTTAACTTAGCCATAGTAACCTCTTTTGGGCACCTGTTCGGCACGATCGCACCATTGCAAAATCGACCTGCAGGTAAGGAAGCGCGTATTTTATAGCAACCTGAGCAAAATTAAAACTATTAGTTACTGTTTTTATGAGTGCAAAGACAGACTTTTTTGCCTTCCACAGTGTCAGCAATATCAATAATAAATAAAGCGCCTGTGCTTTTTTCCATTTATAATATGATCAAATTATCAACATACGATATTCCTAATGCAGAAACATGATGCATTTGCTGCCTTACGCTACAGAGATTTCTCAATTGTTACGATTAATCAATTTTGCTTAACTTTAGCAATTCTGATTCAAGAAATTATTGTTGCCTACTCACTCTATCAAATCACCAAAGACCCTCTGACTCTAGGTTTAATTGGACTTGCAGAAGCCATTCCTTTTATTGCTCTTTCTCTTTGGGGTGGCTATTTTGCAGATAGGTTTAATAAACAGATTATTATGAAAATCTGTTTATTTTTCTCGGTTCCTCTTCCTTTAGTGCTGTGGTCGCTGTTCCATCTGCATGGTCTAAGTCATATCAGCGTAAATTTACTTTCTTGGGGTATTTATGCTGTTATTTTTGGCTTAGGTACTATACGTGGGTTTTATAATCCCTCTGCAACGTCTTTAAAACCATTTTTGATTCCTCGTGAACTGTATGCAAATGGTGCAACATGGACGACAATCGGTTGGCAAAGTGGTGTAATTATCGGGCCAATGCTTGGTGGTTTCATGCTTGCCTATTTAGGCCGAGAAACAAGTCTATTTAGTGTTGCGGTTTTACTTGGTATTTGTTTCATCTTAATTAACCTATTGCATAAGCGTACTTTTCCTAAAATTGAAACTGCTAATGTTTTAGAAAGTTTAGGAGATGGTTTCCGTTTTATCTGGAAAACTAAAATTGTTCTTTGGGCAATTTCTCTTGATTTAGCTTCTGTTTTATTTGGTGGAGTCATCGCATTATTACCAATTTTTGCAGAAGATATCTTAAAAGTCGGTCCAGAAGGACTTGGATATTTGCGTGCGGCACCATCTATTGGAGCGCTTGTCACTATGATTGCTTTGACTCGCTTCCCACCAACTCAACATGCATGGCGTAACATGCTGCTTGCTGTTGCAGGATTTGGTGTTTTTACGATTCTTTTCGCTTTCTCAAATAACATGTGGTTATCACTATTTGCGTTGGCTATGACAGGCGCTTGTGACAGTATTTCAGTTGTGGTTAGACAAACCATTTTGCAAATTTTTCCGCCAGAAAATATGCGTGGTCGCGTTGCTGCCGTAAATGGCATGTTCGTTTCATCAAGTAATGAGCTTGGTGCATTTGAGTCAGGTTTAGCAGCCAAATATTTAGGAACAATTGCAGCCACTATTTTTGGGGGTTGTATGACACTTGCAGTGGTCACCTTCTGTTGGCTAAAAACCAATGACCTATTTAAAGTCGATATTACAAAAAGCTCAGAAGACTAGTTAAACTATTTTAATAAAAGCATCTTCGGATGCTTTTATTTTAAATAAAACCTGTAATCACCCAATAAATAAAAATATAGCGTCCTGCTTTAGCAATCAAAACTATAATTAAAAAGCGCCAAAAATTTTCTTTAAATAAACCCGCAACTAAAGTAATTGGGTCACCAATCACAGGTGTCCAACTTAGAAGCAGCGAATAAAACCCATACTTATGATAAAAACGTTGAGCTTGTTCTAAACGTTTTTCAGAAACCGGGAACCACTTTTTGTGTTTAAACTGCTCTATTTTTAAACCAAGCCACCAGTTCACACACGAGCCCAGTACATTTCCGAAAGTAGCGATAGAAATTAGAAGGAAAGCAGAATATTCTTTTTTTAATAATAAAGTGGCGAGCACAGCCTCTGATTGTAATGGTAATAATGTAGCCGCCCCAAACGCGCTCAAAAAAAGTAAAAAGTAACTTAGCATATTAAATTAGACCAAATCACCTTTCACTTTATTCATTACGCTACCAATAAAAGTTAAATAACTTTAATTGATAATGCTTTTTGTACCGCAGGACGTGCCGTCAAACGAACAATATATTCTTGTACATAAGGATAATCCTCTAGCTGAATACCTTGCCATTCATAGCGCAAGATCCAAGGTAAAATTGCCATATCAGCAATCGAGTATTCACCCGCAACAAACTTCTGGCCAATGAGCTGTTTGTTCAATACACCATATAAGCGCTTAGTCTCATTTACATAGCGATCTATAGCATATGGAATTTTTTCTGGTGCAAAGCGGTTAAAATGATGATTCTGCCCAAGCATAGGCCCTAGCCCACCCATTTGCCACATGAGCCATTGTTCAACTTCAACTCGCTCTTGCTCATCCGTTGGATAAAATAATCCAGTTTTTCGACCTAGATATTGCAGGATCGCACCTGATTCAAATATTGAAATTGGCTCACCACGAGGTCCATCTTGGTCAACAATTGCCGGAATTTTATTATTTGGAGAAATTCTCAGAAAGTCTGGTTGAAATTGATCATTTTCTAAAATATTGATTGGGTAAAGAGTGTAGTCCACTCCCATTTCTTCTAAGGCAATTGTGATTTTATGTCCATTGGGAGTTCCCCAATAATAGAGATCAATCATTCTATTTTCCTATTCATCGTTATCATGACTGCGTCTTGCGTTATAGCATGTTTTAAGAGGGACGATGAGATTTCCAACACTAAAAAATACATAAAATTCAAGAATTGAATTTCTTTTAAAAGATATAGCAATTGTCTTAAATAAAACTGAACAGAGAAAATTAAATCATCTTTTTTTATTATGATAAGGATATAAAAAAGCACTGCTTTTGCAGTGCTTTTTTTGAGTATTACTTTTTCTTTTTAGGTCCAAGTAACATACCCATTTGACGGCCTTCCATTTTAGGTGCTTGTTCCACAACCCCAAACTCAGCAACATCAGCTTCAATCTTTTGTAATTGAGCTAAGCCAAGTTGTTGGTGAGCCATTTCACGACCACGGAAACGTAAAGTGATTTTCACTTTGTTTCCTTCTTCAAGGAATTTCAAAATAGCACGAAGCTTAACTTGATAATCACCAACATCAGTTGCAGGGCGCAGTTTGATTTCCTTCACTTGCACTTGATGCTGTTTTTTCTTCGCATCTTTTTGCTTCTGCTTAAGGTCAAACAAGTGCTTGTTGTAATCCATAATTTTACAAACAGGCGGCTCGGCGTTTGCAACGATCTCAACTAGGTCAAGATCTGCCTCTTCAGCAGCGCGCAGTGCTTCATTTAATGAAACAATTCCTTTTTGCTCACCGTCAGCACCAACGAGGCGTACTTCTTTTGCACGGATCTCGTCGTTAATTGCTGGACGGTTGCTTTTTGCACCTTGTTGTTGGTTACGGTCAGGCTGTTTAATCTTTCTTACTCCACAATATACCGGCCACGTTCGGCGACGGCAGACTTCACTAAGTCAATGAATGCATCTACTGACATAGTACCTAAATTTTTTCCTGAGCGGGTACGCACATTCACTGTACCTTCTTCAACTTCTCGATCACCAAGAACTAATAGGTAAGGAATACGCTCTAGAGTGCGCTCACGAATCTTAAATCCGATTTTTTCATTTCTCAAGTCAGAAATAGCACGAAGGCCATTTTCTTTGAGTTTTGCTACGACTTTCTCACAAGCTTCAGCTTGAGAGTCAGTAATATTCATGACACATGCTTGTAACGGCGACAACCAAGGTGGCATGAAACCAGCGTAGTGTTCAATTAGTATACCAATAAAACGCTCAAAACTGCCAAGAATTGCACGATGCAACATCACAGGCTGATCACGATCATTGTCTTCAGTCACGTAAGACGCATCTAAACGTTCTGGTAAGTTAAAGTCACACTGAATAGTACCACACTGCCATACACGTCCGAGACAGTCTTTCAATGAGAATTCAATTTTCGGACCGTAGAACGCACCTTCACCAGGTTGTAATTCCCAGTCTAGACCTGCTGCATCTAAAGCATCTGCTAAAGATTTTTCAGCCATATCCCAAAGTGCATCATCACCGACACGTTTTTCTGGACGTGTAGAAAGTTTCATTTGCACTTCTTCAAAGCCAAAATCTTTATAAACTTCTAAAGTCAGCTTAATAAAGTCAGCAACTTCTTGACCGATCTGTTCTTTAGTACAGAAGATGTGCGCGTCATCTTGTGTAAAGCCACGTACACGCATAATGCCGTGTAAAGAACCTGATGGTTCGTTACGATGACAAGAACCAAACTCTGCTAAACGAATCGGTAGATCACGGTAAGACTTCAAACCTTGGTTGAACACTTGCACGTGACATGGGCAGTTCATTGGCTTAACTGCATAGTTACGATTCTCAGAATGAGTCGTAAACATGTTGTCAGCATAGTTCGCCGCATGACCCGATTTTTCCCACAATGTAAAGTCTACAATTTGTGGTGTTTTAATCTCAAGGTAACCGTTGTCTTGTTGAACCTTACGCATGTATTGTTCAAGTACTTGGTAAATCGTCCAGCCATTTGGATGCCAGAACACCATTCCCGGTGCTTCTTCTTGCATATGGAACAAGTCTAAAGCTTTACCAATTTTACGATGGTCACGCTTTTCAGCTTCTTCGATACGTTTGATATATGCAGCGAGCTGTTTTTTGTCTGCCCAAGCTGTACCATAAATACGTTGAAGCTGTTCGTTCTTCGCATCACCACGCCAGTATGCACCAGAGATTTTAGTGAGCTTGAATGATTTTAAGAATTTGGTATTCGGCACGTGTGGACCACGACACATATCCAAATAATCTTGATGGTAGTACAAGCCCATTTGTGTTTCTTCAGGCATGTCTGCAATCAAGCGTAATTTATATTCTTCGCCACGCGCAGTAAATTCAGCAATAACTTCATCACGTGGTGTCATTTTTTTAACGACATCGTAATCTTGATCAATGAGCTTTTTCATACGCTCTTCGATAGCTGCCATATCATCCAAAGTAAAAGGACGTGGCATCCAGATGTCGTAGTAAAAACCTTCTTCAATGACGGGACCAATCACCATCTTGGCTTCCGGGAAAAGCTGTTTAACAGCATGCCCTACAAGGTGTGCACAAGAGTGGCGAATAATTTCAAGACCTTCCTCATCTTTTGGAGTGATAATTTGTAAGGTCGAATCTTCGGTAATTAAGTCACATGCATCAACTAAGCGATCATTTACACGGCCAGCAACAGTATTTTTTGCTAGACCAGACCCAATACTTTGGGCAACTTCCATAACAGATACAGCGTGATCAAAACTCTTTTGATCGCCATTTGGCAATGTGATAATTGGCATAAAAAAATCCTTAAGGAGTGATGCCCTATACGAAGGAGCATTTCACCGCGAGATTATGATCGAGGCGAACCTCAAAATATAAAAACGGTGTAAATCAAAGTTTAAAAACCTGAAAGATTTTACACTTGTTCAAGCAATGTGAAAACCTTTGAGTTCATAAAATCATAAATACATTTTGCTTATCACGTAAACAGCAATAAATGACTTAAAAAATATATTGAGATCATTTTTAAACATGTTTAACACAAGTGGTTTAAGATGAAGAAAATAGCATTTCTGCTCATTTTTTGACTGGAGGGTATCGCTCTTTAAGACTAAAGCATAAATGCTTTGATTAATATTAAATCATATGTTCAAAGAATGAATTAAAAATAGAACACGGAGTTGTTTCACATGGTTAGTGCTTATGATGAGTTACCACGCACACCCGCAAACTTTGTTGCGTTATCACCTCTACGCTACCTAGAGCGTGCGGCTTATATTTACCCAGATCAAGCTTCAATTATTCATGGTAAGCGCCAAATTTCATGGAAAGAAACTTACCAACGTTGTTGCCAATTTGCATCTCAACTCAAGCAACTGGGAATTGAGAAAAATGATACGGTATCCGTTTTATTGCCAAATATTCCAGCCATGATTGAAGCGCATTTTGCAGTTCCTATGGCGGGTGCGGTACTTAATACCCTTAATACACGTTTAGATGCAAAAACAATCGCTTTCATGTTAGAACATGCTGAAAGTAAAGTACTGTTGGTTGACCCTGAATTTGTGAATTTGGCAAGAGAGGCCCTCTCACTTATTCCGAACCAACACATTATTGTGATTGATGTAGCTGATACCGAATATGAAGGCGAAAATCAGTTTTTAGGTTCCTTTGAATATGAAGAATGGATCGCTCAAGGCGATATTAACTTCTCTTGGCATTTACCAGAAGATGAATGGGATGCGATTAGCTTAAATTACACCTCAGGAACTACAGGTAATCCTAAAGGTGTGGTCTATCATCATCGCGGGGCTTATCTTAACGCTGCAAGCAATATCTTGGCTTGTGGAATGAAACCGCGTGCTGTGTATTTATGGACACTACCCCTCTTTCATTGTAATGGCTGGTGTTTTGCGTGGAGCATAGCAGCAAGTGGCGGAACCAATATTTGTTTACGCAAAGTCGATCCAGAATTAGTCATGCAATTGATTGCAGAACACAAAGTTGATTATTTCTGTGGTGCACCTATTGTTCTTTCAATGATTCTTAACTTACCTAAAGAAAAACAAACCAGCTTTGATCACCATGTTGAGGTCATGGTGGCTGGGGCAGCTCCCCCTGTTGCCATTATTGAAGGGATGCGAAACATGGGGATTAACGTAAACCATGTATATGGCTTAACAGAAACTTATGGGCCTTCTGCCCTATGTGCTTCTCAATCTGGATGGAATGAGCTATCAATTGCTGAACAAGCCCAACTTCATTCCCGTCAAGGCGTACCCTACCCATTACAAGACAGCATGCGTGTGTTAGATCCCGAGACTATGGAACCTGTCCCGAATGATGGTCAAACCATGGGAGAAATCATGTTCCGTGGCAATATTGTCATGAAAGGCTATTTAAAGAACCCTAAAGCAACTCAAGAAGCCTTTGCTGGCGGATGGTTTCACACGGGCGACCTAGCCGTTTGCCACCCAGATGGTTATGCAAAAATTACTGATCGTTCGAAGGACATCATTATTTCAGGTGGAGAAAACATTTCATCTTTAGAAGTAGAAGATGTTTTGTATAAACATCCTGCTGTATTAACCGCTGCGGTAGTCGCTAAACCCGATGCACGTTGGCAAGAAGTACCATGCGCGTTTATTGAATTAAAGATGGGTACTACAGCAACACCTGAAGAAATTATTGAACATTGCCAAAAAGAGTTAGCGCGCTTTAAAGTGCCTAAAGATGTGGTTATTACAGAAATTCCAAAAACCTCGACAGGCAAATTACAGAAATTCATTTTACGTGAATGGGCAAAAGAACGAGCTGAAAATATATAAATAAAAAAAGCGACGCCTTGAGCGTCGCTTTTTACTATTGAAGAGCAATTAGCCTTGATCAGACAATAAGGCAATTTGCTGCACATAGTTAACAAATTTACCTTTTGATGCCTCAAGTTCTGCTTCACTCACTTCTTGAGTCTTATCACGCTTGATTCTCAACACATGCTGACGCAATGTGTGACGCTCTGAGGCATTATAAATTTTGCTAAATTCATTAATTGCAGGGTCGCCTTGTTCGATCATACGATCAACCCAACGCATCAATTGAGCCTGCTTTTTTGCGCCTTGCTGCGGAGTTAGATAAGACAAAATAACGGTCTCATCTTCATTACGCAATAATTTACCAATACGTTGAAACTGGCGACGACGAGCTTCAAAAGAACTAATGTTCTGTACTTCCATTAACGCATCAATTAAACGTTCATCAACTGGAAGTTTTTGAATCTGTTTAACAGAAAGTTGTGCTAATTGCTCACCTAAAGCAGCCATACGTTGAACTGCTTTTTTCTGCTCTGTCTTACTTGCACGTCCTTCTAAAGAGCCAAAATCTTCTTCAGTATAACGTTGGGGACGACGTGCCACGATTAATCTGCCTCATAAAATTTTGCGGCGAATAACGCCTGTACTTCATTTAATGCCTGCTCTTCGTCGGTACCATCAATGACCAATCGCAAAGTGGTCCCTTTACCTGCACCTAACATCAGCAAAGACATAATATTTTTTGCATCTACTAAATGATCGCCTTTTCCAATTTGGATCGACGAACGAAATTTTGTAGTGACCTCTATCAGTTTTCCTGATGCACGAGCATGTAAACCGAGTTTATTAATTACATCAACAGTTGTGTCTATCATGACCAGTGCTTCATTTCTCTGTGTAAGACCTGAACAGACCATTCTGCCTCAAGTGCTTGTTTTAGTCTATCTACGATATAAACGGAACGATGTTGACCACCAGTACAACCAATAGAAATCGTCATATAGTGACGATGTCCTTCAGCAAATGCTGGAAGCCATTTTTTTAAGAAGTGAAGAATATCATCAAACATTTCGTTTGCTTGCGGACTTGCTTCTAAAAATAGTCTTACTGGCTCATCCAAACCAGAAAAACGTCTCAATTCTAAATCCCAATGCGGATTTGGTAAATGCCGTACATCAAAAACATAATCAGCATCTAAAGGAATGCCATGTTTATATCCAAATGACTGCAATATCACGATGAGCTTATCTGACTGCCCCAATTTAGACAGTAAAATATGCTTTAAATCATGCACACTTTTATCTGTTGTATCAATATGAACCGTAGCGCGGAACTGAATTGGCAGCAGTAACTGCTTTTCTTCATGAATACATTGCAACAGACTTTTAAAACGATTGGCTAATGGATGCGGACGACGTGATGCACTAAAACGTGCGATCAAATCCTGATCTTGCGTAGTCAGATAAATCACATCAACTGTGCCATGTTTTTGTAGTTGCTCAAAAACATGATCGAACTCTTGCATATCTGCACGAGTGCTTCGAACATCCACACCTAATGCCAATTGCTCTAGGTTATTTTCATGATCTAGCTTTGCAACAATTTCGGGCAGCAATGCCAAAGGTAAATTATCAATACAGTAATAGCCCAAATCTTCTAACACTTGGAGAGCCGAAGATTTTCCTGAACCAGACTGTCCTGTCACGATAAGTATACGCTTCATGGCATGGCTGTCCTTTGATCTATTTATTGGGGTGTAAAGGCAACTTCTAAATTATCAATCAAACGAGTTGCACCTAGTTTTGCCGCGACAAACAACACAATATCACGATCAAACTGAGTAGCAGGTAACAGATTTGACTGACGAGCTTCGACATAATCCACAACAAACCCATTATCTGTCAACTGAGTTTTGATATCTTCTAAAACTTGTTGTAGATCTTTGCCTTGATGTAACTGCTGCTCAGCTTGCTTTAAACTTTGATAAATAACCGGAGCGACCTGACGTTGCTCTGGACTTAAATAACCATTTCTTGAACTAAGAGCTAAGCCATCTGCTGCACGAACAATTGGCACACCAATTACTTCTAGCGGGATATTTAAATCTTGTACAAACTGGCGAATCACTGCTAACTGTTGGTAATCTTTTTGACCAAAGAAAGCATAGTTAGGTTGCACAATATTAAAGAGTTTGGTGACCACCAAAGCTACGCCATCAAAATGCCCAGGACGTGAACTACCACATAAAGCATCAGTAATTTGGCTAACACTTATGTTGGTTAAACGTGGCTGAGTACCGTACATTTGCTCAACTGATGGTGCAAAAATAATGTCACAGCCTACATCGGCTAATAGACGACTATCTTGTTCTAAAGTACGAGGATAGTTGTCAAAATCTTCACCCGGTCCAAATTGGGTTGGATTTACGAAGATACTAACAACCACAACATCACATAACTTTTTCGCTTCACGAACAAGTGTGAGATGTCCTTCATGTAGATTTCCCATTGTTGGGACAAAACCAATAATTTTACGCGCAGCTCTAGCAGGATTTAAAGAAGCTGCAAGACCTTGTATGGTGGTTTCTGTTTTCATGAATTACAGCTCAACGTGGAAAGTATGTTCTTTGGCTGGAAATGACTGGTCCTGCACAGCAGCATGAAAAGCTTTAAAAGCGTCTAGGATTGCTGTTTCACCAGATTGTTCTTTCATAAAGTTACGGACAAAACGCGCAACTCGACCAAAAGTTAAACCAAGCATGTCCTGTACTACAAGTACCTGACCATCAGTCGCATTACCCGCGCCAATACCAATCACAGGTGTATTTGGAAATAGTTCAGCAATTTCTTGTCCCAACTGAGCAGGAACACATTCAAGCAATAGAACTGCCGCACCTGCTTCAACCACTGCCGTACAGTCAGCAATAAGTTGATCAGCTGCTTCACGTGTTTTAGCTTGTAATTTGTAACCACCAAATACGTGTACAGATTGAGGAGTTAAACCTAAATGTACACATACAGGTACACCATTACGTGTTAACACTTGTACAGTTTCACTTAGCCAAGCGCCACCTTCGATTTTGATCATCTGGGCACCAGCTTGCATAACTGTTCTTGCGTTTTGCAAAGCATCATTTAAGGTGGCATAACTCATAAATGGTAAGTCAGTCATAATCAAAGCATGCTGGTTACCACGACGCACCGCCGCCGTATGATAAGCCATGTCCTCAACAGTTACAGGTAAAGTTGAGTCACGACCTTGAATTGCCATTCCAAGAGAATCACCAATTAAGATTGTATCAATTTCAGCAAGTTCCATTGCTTTTGCCATACTCGCATCGTAACAAGTTAGACAAGAGAACTTACGTCCTTCGGCTTTAAATTTTCTTAAGTCACTTAGACTAATCATGATGGTATCCTCTACAGGAGTTTGCAGAACGTAATAAGTCAGGTTTTAAGCCCAAGACTCATCAGCAAGTACAGTCAGCGTAGGCTGCTGTATGAGTTCTAAATTTTTAAGTGGCTGATCATTAATATGTAAATCAGCGTCTAAATCTAATAAAGGAATTACAACGAAATCTCGCTCTAGAATTCCAATGTGTGGCACAGTTAAGCGCTCATTTTGAATTTTTTCATCACCATATATAAGCAAATCCAAATCTAAGGTACGCTCTCCCCAACGACGAAGGCGTACACGACCAGCTTCTTGCTCAAATCGTTGTAACTGGTCTAACAAATCTAAAGGCGTGAGATCGGTATTGAGCTCTGCAACTGCATTTAAATAATTTGGTTGATCTTGAGGCCCCATAGGTGGACTTTGATAAAGTTTAGAAACTTTCACTCCACCTAAAGTTTTAAGCTTAGCAATGGCTTCAGATAAGATTTGGCGCGAAGCACCCAAATTACTTCCTAAACCAATATAGGTCTTAGTTGTCATTGCGTTGGCCCAAAAATAACTTGGCTTAAATCGCGTTGTACACGCTTACGCTTCAAAATCGGATGGTCGCTCATCACTCCAGCTTCTGAAGCAGAGGCTTTTTCAACGAAACGACCCATCGATTGTTCTTGTCGAGCACGTTCTTTTTTTCCACGACGGCTGCGTGGTTCAGGAATATCAACCAAAGGTTCGATTTCCGTCTCAACTTTATTGTTTTCAACAGGTTCAGCAACAGCTTTACGACGGTTTCTAGCCTTCTGACGATTGTACTGGCTAATTGCAGCTTCTTTTTCGTCATTCGACATTTCTTGGTAGGCTTCCCACCAGCTTCCCATCCCCTGTGTTGTGTCATCACCTGACTTTTCACGAAGTAACAAGAAGTCAAAACCAGCACGGAAACGCGCATGTCCAGCCAATGCTTCAATTTGCTGTGGTTTCGGATTAAGCAAACGGGTCTGCATTTCCCAAACTTCACGAATAAAAGTTTCTGCAAAACGAGGAATCACAGTGCGGGTTGCCTGACGTTTTAAGACATCTAAACCAGCTTGTGCACGCGCTTCAGCTGGTACCACACCTTTAGATAAATAAAATTCACAACGCTCTAAAAATGGTTGCCACAATAAGACTGCATAGAAAAATGCAGGGTTAATTGTTTTACCCACTTGAATACGCTGATCTGTATTCTTTGCTGCTCTTAGAATAAATGGAGTGAGGTTAGGCTGAATATCGGCAAAGAGTTGTTTCCAAACACCAAACTCAATCAACATTGGCAAAACACGCGCCAAATGTCCCATTGTAAAGAGCTTCTGAGATTCATCATATAAACGATGCGGAGAAACATCACGCAATAGTTGCGTCATCTCTGCATCAAATATATCGAGAATATCTGAATCAATTTTGAAATTTAACTTGGCTGCAAAACGTAAAGTCCGCAGCATACGCACAGGATCTTCTTCGAAGCGCTGTGCCGGATCGCCCAATAAACGTAGAGTTTTATTTTTTACATCGTCAATTGCTTTGCAGAAATCAAGCACAATACTCTTACGCGGTTGGTAATATAGCGTATTGATTGAAAAGTCACGGCGAGCAAAGTCTTGTTCGATGGTTCCCCAGTTATTGTCACGTAAAATCATGCCTGAAGCACTGGTGACTGCTTTTTTAGGAGGAGCACGGAAAGTTGCAACTTCAATAAGCTCACGCCCTGAATAGACATGTGCTAATTCAAATCGGCGGCCAATGATTCGACAACGTCGACCAAAAACTTCTTTAATCTGGGAAGGTGTTGCATTAGTAACTGCATCGAAATCTTTAGGATTAAGCCCTAGCATTAAATCACGGACACCACCCCCAACAATATAAGCTTCATAGCCAGCTTTAGTCAGGCTATCGATCACATCTAAAATCGAAGAAGGAAGTTGGGCTGTGGACAAACCACATTTTGACGCTCGCAAGGTTTGCAAAAGACGCTGTCTCCTACGTCAGGACGTAAATAACAAGTTGTCGCTAATCATAGCTCTAACGCACACAAAGGGCAATTTGATTCTCTGTAGTTTGCGCATGAAATGATAATTGACAGACAGATGATTTATAAAGTCAAACGCGTTTTATTCTTTTCAAAAATGGCTGGACCAATACCCTTTACGTTTTTAAATTCATCAATATTTTTAAAGCCGCCATTCTTTTGACGGTATTCCACAATTGCCTGAGCCTTTTTCTCACCAATACCTTTTAGCTTTTGGAGCTCATCAATATTGGCTTGATTCAAATGAATTTGTCCTGATGAATCAGTCATAACTGAGCTTTTTGGACTATTAGAATGAGAGGCGTGTTGCATGCTCAACTTCTGATCATACATCTGCTGTTTAGCCTTCCACTCCTTAAAATTTTGATCAAAAGATTGAGCCTGAACAAAAGTTGATGAAATCACGCTCCAAAATAAAATAATGAAAATATTGTGCTTATTTTTCCAAAGATTCATGCTGAATTGCATGTGTTTTTTCCCCTAACTTTAACTGCCGCTTTGCCTGATTCCACAATTCATCCATTTCAGACAGGGTCATGTCTTCTAATGTTCTTTGCTGTTTTTGGGCTTGATCTTCAATAAAAGCAAAACGGCTTCTAAATTTATGTATTGTCGATAAAAGTGATGTTTCACTTGAAATCGCAAGTTTACGTCCAACATTGACTAATGAAAACAGGCAATCTCCAAATTCGTCTTGAATTTCATCAATATTTTGATTTTTTAGGGCCTGCTTAAACTCATCCAACTCTTCTTCTAGTTTTTCATACGCATCTTCTACCGTTTCGAAATCAAACCCAACCTTAGCTACATTTGTTTGAATTTCTTGTGCCTGTAACAATGCTGGCCCATGCTTTATTTCATCTAATCTTGATTGCGGCTTGCCTTGTTTTTCTTGTTGTTTAATTTGTTTCCAAAGCTCACTTACTTGTTCTGGCGTTAAATTATTAAATTGATCTGCCTGAAAAACATGTGGATGACGGCGTATTAACTTTTCACTTATTGCCTCAACAACATCTTGAAAATTAAAAGCGCCTTGCTCACTAAACATTTGTGATTGAAACACAACCTGTAATAACAAATCGCCTAGTTCATTTCTGATTTCATTAATATCGCCTTGACGAATGGCCGCCTCGACTTCATATGCTTCTTCAATCGCATATTTAGTCAGTGACATTGGGGTTTGTTGTTGATCCCACGGACATTTTTCACGTAACTCTTGCATGATTTTAAGCAATTTATCCATGGTAACCCTCAAGTTTAAAAAGTTGGTCAGTCAAACTAAGATTTTAATTTGTTATGATCAAAATCAAAGCGATTAAATCAGTCGCACTATTGTACTGACAAAGAGAAAAAAGATGAGATACAGTATTCTGATTAGTGGTGCCGCTCAAGGTATTGGGGCTGAAATTGCACGAGTATTCTACAAACAAGGATATAAAGTAGGCATATATGATATTAATGAATCGCTTGCTCAAGAACTAGCAAATGACTTAGGACCAAATGCCCATGCAGGCTATCTAGATGTAAGTGATTACAGCCAGTGGCAACACATATTAAAAGAATTTACCGAATGGGCTGGTGAACTTAATATCTTGGTAAATAATGCAGGTATTTTATATTCTGGCGCTTTTGAAACGACTCATATTAAAGCTCACCAAAGAACAATAAATATTAATGTAAACGGCGTAATCAATGGCTGTCACGCTGCTCTACCCTATTTAAAGCAAGCGTCTTTTGCACGCGTTATCAACCTCTCTTCAGCTTCTGCAATTTATGGTCAAGCTGATTTGATCTCTTATTCTGCTAGTAAATTTGCAGTTCGTGGAATTACTGAAGGTTTAGATGTGGAATGGAAAAAATATGGTATTCGTGTTTTAGATGTGATGCCGCTATTTGTACAAACTGCAATGGTTAACAATATGGATGCAGGCACCATTCAGAATATGGGGATAGATTTAACCCCAAATGATATTGCTCAGCAGGTGCTTACGCTTGTAGAGAAAAAGGCTCATTTTTGGACACCTACCCACACTCCAGTGGGTATAAAAACCAAACTGCTTTATCAGCTCTCAACGTTGAGCCCACAATTTCTAAATCGACTAACCAATATTTATTTATCTAGAAAATAATTTGCAGTAAAAAGGCTGTCATTTGACAGCCTTTTTACCAAAACAATTTTATATATATTTATAATACAACAATCGAGAAACACTTTTTTAAGTTACTCTAAATCAAAAGACTCCAATAAAATACATATCATCACTTATTAATTAAAAAATCTTCAAATAAAAAAGATGAATATTAAAAAAATAAACATAACAATTATTTAAATTTAAGAATCCAATTAATTCTGATTAAAGCGATAAATAAAACTTAAAAGCTAAGATTAAAATTATTATAAAAACTTAATTAGATTATTTATCAAACAAACAAACACTTAAAATATAAAGCTTCAAAAACCTTTAACGCTATATTAGATAAGGCTTTGCGTTTACTCTCCAATAGAACAAATAAAACTAATAGTTAATAAAATTATTGAAATACTCACTTTACAAAATTATAGTTCGTTTATTTTTGTAAACTTGTGAGTATTTTTTGTGACAGATTTTTCAATAATTAAGCAATCACAACGACACAAAAAAACTCTTCTGGCTATTCTATTTAGCAGTGTTTTACCTACTGCTCAAGCTGGCTTTTTTGATGACTACAATCAAACCGCTCAGAGCTTCCGTGCAAACCTCACGCAACCCATTCCAGAAGAAACTCATAAATTTTTAGAGAAAAAAGTTAAAGGGAGCGATGCTGCACTCTACCTACTTGAAAAAGGTCGTTTACAACAAGCTAATCATCAATATGAAGAAAGTAAGAAATCCTTTGAAGCTGCATTTGTACTGTTAGAACAAAGAAATAATAAAGCAAAAATCAGTGCCTCAGAGCTCGGATTTAAAGCTCTCTCACTTGTGAGTAATGACAGTGTTATTCCTTACAAAATCCCAGAATATGAACAAGTTTTAGCACATGTTTATCAAGCCATAAATTTTATGGCTCTCAATAATCCAGAAAGCGCTGGTGTAGAAATGCGTATCGCCCAACGTATTCAGCGTGAAATTGAACTCGCCCACACGAAGGAAGCTGAAAAAGCTAAAGAAAAAGCTGGTTCCGATCATAATCAGAACTTTGACGAAGCTTTTGCTGGCCTAGATACAATTGCTGGGAAAGTTAAAAATACATATCAAAATGCTTATGCATTTTACATGGCAGCCACTCTTTGGGAAGCATTAGGAGAAGAAAACGATGCCCTCGTTGACTTCAAAAAAGCATATGAATTACAGCCTAATGACTTCATTAAAAATGATGTTAAACGCTTAGACATGTCTTCAGGTAAAAAATCTCAACAATATCCAGTTATAATTTTCTTAGAGCAAGGCCTAGTACCTCAAAAAATACCCAATACATTTGCATTGCCTACTCCAAACGGCTTGATCAATGTTTCATTTGCTAGCTACAACCCTTCTACTTATAAAAGCCCTACTAGTCTTCAGGTATTTGTAAATGGTAGACCTATGACTGACACCTCTACTTTAACTGATATAGGTGCATTAGCTGTAAAAACCCTAAAAGAAAATGTAGCTGCCAATATGACATCGCAAATTGCGCGCACAACAGCAAAATATATGGTCCAAAAAGAACTTGGGAATCACCTAGGGGCTATTGGTCAAATTGCTGGAAATATTTACAACACAGCTTCTGAAAAAGCCGATGTTCGTGCTTGGAATACTCTACCAAGTAATGCTCAAGTTGCCCGTCTCACTTTGCCAACAGGCACTCATACTATCCAACTAAAAAATGGCTATATGACTCAAGAACTCGATATTGATGTGAAGCCAAATCAAACTGTGTTTATTCATGGCATAGAAGCAAATCAAGAAATTTTAACCGATAGTTTTGCTATTACTCATTAATGATTAAAGGATATTCAAAATGAAAAAGGCCGTAATTTATTTGAGCCTACTCTCAATTACATCTGCGTTTTTTACAGGTTGTACAGCTCCAAATGCTATGCAAACAAAAACTGACATTACCACAGGTCAGAGTACTGTTCGCACACAGACCAGCAACCCTATTTTAGCTACCCGTATTGGTGTTAGTCGAATCAACATGACGACTTTAGGTGACATCAAACGCGCTTCACTTGCATTGAAAAATGGTTGGTTCTATGCCCAAGACTTCCAATACAAAGTTGTATGGTTTGATGCGGAAGGAACTGAAATTAATCCAGAAGGTGCAATTTGGAAACCTATTAGCTTACAAGGTCGTGAAGTTAAAACTGTTCAGTCAGTTGCACCTAACCCTAGTGCAGTCGATGTATTGATTTACATGAAAAAAGATTAAGTTTTTAAACCTAAATTCACAACATTATTTAAAGATAGATACAGGACATTTTAATGAAAATTAAATCACTATTCATGATTACAGCAATGAGTAGCGCTGCACTTTTTTCTGGTTGTGCTTCACAAACAGTTAGCTATAGTGATGCGCAATCTGTTGAAACTTTAACAAAAGATTTTGGTTCTACAGATTTACAGCAAATTGCGACAAAAATGGTGGATGACATGCTGGCCTTCCCACCAATTATTGATATGACAAAAAATCGTCGTCCTGTTTTATTTGTTGATAAAATTAAAAACAAATCTCAAGAACATATCGATACAGAGTCTATTACCGATACGATTCAAAACCGTCTAATCAATTCAGGAAAATTCCGCTTTGTAGACATGACTTCTGTGGGAGCAGTAGCAGACCAGATGGCGTATCAACAACGTAGCGGAATGGTAGATAAACGAACTGCCGTTAAATCTGGCTCACAGATTGGTGCTGAGTATATGCTGAATGGTAATTTATCTAGCATCGTTAAAAACTCGGGCGGCAAGAGTGATGTTTACTATAAATTCACTTTAAAACTACTGAATTTAAAAACTGGAATCGTTGAATGGACCAGTGAAAAAGAAATTCGCAAATCTGCAAAAAAATCTACATTCGGCTTATAAGCTTTTCTAAATAATCCTTTATAGCATGGCAATTATTAATTGCTATGCTCTATAAATAAAAAGAGCCTTTATGAGAAAAATATTTTGCGCAGTACTATTAAGTCTTACTGCCACCTCAAGTTTTGCCGCGTTACAAGAAGTGATGAAAGAAGCTTCAGGTAGTGGACCAACCCAGCAACAAGCTATTGCAGAAGCTTTATTGACAGCAGCTCAATCTGTGAATGGAACAAAAGTAAGTTCACAAATGGGGATGGCTGAAGAAGTTAATATGGTTATGACAGATCACCACTGGTCATATCAAGGCAAAAGCTCACCTGTGTTCAGTGTACAAACAGAGTCTTCAGGTGCAATTAACCGTTTTCAAGTGCTTAGTGTTTCTGGTTCAGGTAAAAATTATAAAGCCCGCGTTCGAGCTTATATTAGTAAATATCAATCAAATGTAGCTGATCAACATTTACGAAGAATCGCAGTTTTTCCTTTTCAAGTAGTTGAGTCAAAATTTAACTTAGCATCGGGTGAAGACCCATATGAGTTTGTGCAGGAAGTAGCGGATCTAATTGGTACGCAAATGGCAAATTCACGACAACTAAGTTTAGTAAGTCGAGATTATATTGAAGAGATGGCAAGCGAAAATGCATTCCTCGCTTGGGATGGTGCGCCATCCGAAATGGCAAGAATTGCCCAAAAAGTGGGTGCAGACTATATTCTTGTTGGTAGAATTAATGAAGCCCGCACGGTTCAAGGTCAATCTTTTTACGGCGCAGTTCCAGCCGAACGTGATACGATTAAATTAAACTGGCGTGTAATTGAAGTAAATACAGGCAAAATTGCAGCAGCTGGTTCTATTAAGCAACCACCACAAGCAAATGTTGGTAATTTAGTCACACAAGATACCCCACCTTCTAGTACCGAAATTTTCGCAGATCAAGTCGTTAATGATGTATTGCGTGGTTTATCTTTGAAATCAAATCATTACTCTCAAAACGAAGATAGTTTTGATAATGAGGTAAATTCTTCACCATTATCAGATGCGGATCTTCCTTCAGGTTCTAGCGAAAAACCAATTCGCTGGTAAATAAAAAGGCTGTCATTTGACAGCCTTTTTATTTAATTTATTAAACACCTTGAATCATGCGTCGTGCACTAATGATTCCAGGTTGCTGCTCTAGGCGAGCCAATAAACGTGAAAGCTGCGCTAAACCTTTAACCTCAATGAGCAACTTCATATTAGCAATACCATCTGCCTCAGAAATTGTATTGACCTGACGAATATTGATTTGGTCAGAGAAAATCACTTGAGTTAAGTCTTTAAGCAGACCACGACGATCATAAGCTTCCACCACAATCTGAACGCTTTGACCACGTGTTGGCTGCATTTCCCAATCAGCTTCAACAGCACGCTCTGGCTCTTGCTTAATCATACGCTGATAGTCAGAACAAATGACTTTATGGATGCTGACACCACGGTTCAAAGTAATATATCCAGCGATTGATTCACCATGCACCGGCTGACAGCACTGAGCAATGTGCAGCTCTACATTATCTAAACCATCAATTAAAATGCCATGTGCTGATAGCGTATGGCTGGCACGTGGATTTAATGTTGGTTTAAGTACTAGTTCAGGCTCATCCTGATCTAGATGCATTTGGCGGTTCACCTGATTAATCAGAGCATGTAAGCTAATATCGCCACTGACCAAATTCACCAAAATGTCGTCGCCGGTCTTCACATTAAAATGTGATGAATAATCGTTTAGGTCGATACTTTTTGGGTGAATCGCAAGACGAGCCAACTCTTTATTAAGCAGTTCACGGCCTACTTCAAGATTCTTACTACGGTCTTGCTGTCTAAACCAATGACGCAACTTGTCACGTGCACGAGAGGTTTTGATATAACCCAAAGAGTTCACCAACCAGTCACGGTTTGGTTCACGATCTTTTTTAGTTAAAATTTCAACCTGTTCACCCGTTTTTAAAGTATAGGTAAGTGGCACATAACGCTGGTTGACCCGCGCTGCATAACACTTATTCCCTACTTCTGTATGCACATGATAGGCAAAATCTAAAACTGTTGAGCCACGCGGCAATTCTTTAATATCACCATCACGACTGAAAACATAAATCTTCTCAAAGCCTTCAAAGTCTTGTAACTGTTCAAAGCCTTCTGTTTCATCTTCATTTTGGTGTACCGTCGTTTCATTACGTTCTTGATAGTGTTCTAAAACTGCACGCAATGAATGCAAACGATGGTTAAAGGAATGGTCAGTATTCTTTGACCCTTCTTTATAGTTAAAGTGTGAACATACGCCTAACTCTGCTTCATCATGCATCTCATGAGTACGAATTTGCACTTCAAGAGATTTATTTTCAGCAATTACAGCCGTATGCAAAGAACGATAACCATTGGCTTTCGGATTGGTAATATAGTCATCAAACTGATGCGGAATATGGCGCCAGATTTGATGTACGATACCTAAAGAGTGGTAACACTCTGGCACACTATTGACCAACACACGCAAAGCACGAATGTCATAAAGTTGGTCGAAGCTCAGGTTTTTGCTCTTCATTTTTCGATAAATCGAATAAATGTGTTTTGCACGCCCTGTAATTTCGGCTTCAATGCCGTAAGACGCTAACTCATTTTTCAAACGGTCAATGACGAACTGAATATAATGCTCACGCTCTAAACGCTTTTCATTGAGTAATGAAGCAATCTCTTTATAACGATCTGGTGCCAAATAGCGAAATGCAAGATCTTCAAGTTCCCATTTAAGCTGAGCAATACCGAGTCGATGTGCCAACGGCGAATAAATAGTTAAAATTTCACGCGCTACACGTTCCTGACGTTCACGAGAGGAATTTGCAAGCTCTCGCAAAGAATAAGTACGTTCAGCAAGTTTAATTAAAACAACACGAACATCTTCGGTCACCGAAATCAGCATTTTATAAATGCCGCTTAGATGTTCTCGTTGATTATTATTAAAGTGATCTTCTAACCGTTTATTTTTCTCAATAAGTTCTGAGAGTTTACCCATTGCCAAAGTACCTTTGACAAGGTTGTAAACCTGCTCCCCGAATTTCTGTTTTACTTCTTCTATATCGGTAATGCCTTCACGCACACTACGATAAAGCATTGCTGCTGATAAAGTATCTTCATCTACATGGAGATGTGCCAGAATGTCGGCCATTCCAACGCCTGTAGCAAAAGTATTGGAACGATGATTAACCGTTGAATCTAACTCTTTTTGCAGGGTTAAATGAGCGACTTTTTCAAGTTGTTCAAGCTCCGCCCCATCTAATATTTCACGCACCCGATCCAACCATGAGGCTAAACCGATTTGCGTTTCGGCGGCATGCTCTACAGTCGTTTCCTCTGACAACTCGGTTAGTTGTTCAGGTAACTGTTCACGTACTGTGACCATACCATTCTCCTCAATATGTAACTCATGTTTTTAATCGTTTATCTCTTGAATTTTTTCAAATAGTGCAATGGATTCAACATGTTCGGTATGCGTAAACATGTCCATCACTGCTGCTTTTTTTAACTGGTAACCATATTGGACCAAAACACCCGCATCCCTTGCCAGTGTAGCTGGATTACATGATACATAAACGATTCTTTTTGCTCCAAAATTTGATACATACTGCATAATTTCATATGCACCAGCACGAGGAGGATCAATCAATAATGCATCAAATCCTTGATTTGCCCAAGAATGATGCGAAAAATCTTTTGTTAAATCTTGTGAAAAGAAGGTTGCTTGCACCAAACTATTGCATTTCGCATTAGCTGTTGCTCGCTGCACCATTTCTTCACTCCCTTCAACACCGACAACCTGACCACTCTCACCAACACATCGTGCTAACGGGAGTGAGAAATTGCCCAAACCGCAAAATAGATCAAGTACCTTTTCACCTGGTTGCAACTGAAGCAATTCACATGCCAATTGAACCATCTGTTCATTTACTGTGGCATTGACCTGAGTAAAATCCAATGGCGAAAAAGCAAAATTTACATTAAACCTTTCTAAGGCATAGTGTAAACGTAAAGCACCTTGTTCATCATCAATACGATGAATGCTTTCAGGACCTTTAGGTTGCAAATACAACTGCCACCCTTTGTGTAACGCAAATTGCTTTAATTGGTTGACATCAGAATTGTTTAATTTTTCTACATGACGAACCAATAAAGAAATTTCATTATCACCTTTTGCTAATTCTACATGACCAATGTGCGCTTTGCCTTTTAGACTTTGGAGTAAAGTGCGTAACTCAGGCAGACTATTTGATAAGTTTTTATCCAAAACACTACAGCTATGGATCGAAGTTAAACGATTACTATGATGTTCGCGAAAGCCCATGATTAAGCGATCTGGTTTTGGCAAATAGCGCACGCCTATTCGAGCACGACGACGATAATCGCTTTGTAAAGATCGAATCGGTTCTAGCCACTGTTCAGGTTGAATACCTGCAAAATGCTGTAAATGTGACTGGAGTACATTTTGTTTTAAACGGATTTGTTCATCAGGATGAATATGCTGCATGCTACATCCACCACAGATACCATAATGAGGACAAATTGCCTCTATACGATGTGCTGAAGGTTCTCCTAACAACTGCAACATTTCAGCTTCTTCAAGACGCTTCGCTTGATGGGTAATCCGAGCTTTTACAGTTTCTCCTGGCAATGCATAACGAATAAAAACTTTTTTGCCATGCTTATCTGCAGGGTGCTCAGGATGAGAACCATAATGCGCAATTCCACGCCCCTCATGAGAAAGTGTTTCAACCTGAAAAATATATTCAGGTTGTTGGAGGTTGCGAGATTTGGCTTGTTGTTTCAAAGAATGAACCTAAAAATCTGAAGAATTAAAATAGTGAGAAGTAAATTCAGTATGTTTCGAAGTACGTTCCCATACTTCAAGGAAGTCGGCCTGCTGTGGCATAGTTTGTAAATATTCAATACTTGAACTGATCCAGTGGTTATGTTCATCTGCATTCAATTGACCTTTTAGTACCAACCAACGCAAATAAATAAACCATGTATTGAGCACATCGCCTTCACAATAGCTCGTCAATTTTAACCACTGTTGATTACGAACATATTCAGGCACATGATAACCCGATTCGCCACGCTTACCCGGCAAACCTAAAATACAGGCAATATCATCAAGCTTTTGAAAATTACGACCATTAAACATTGCCATCACGTCCATTAAATCTATATGGCGATGGTGATAACGGTTTTGGTAATTATTAAAACGCTTTTGGCTATCAATCTCACCTTGATCAAACAGACCAGGTGCAGAGAGCCCATGATACATAGCGCGAAATAGGATAACTGGTAAATCAAATTGTGAACCATTCCAACTTACTAGAGTCGGATGGCGCTTATCAAAAATAGATAGAAATTTCTGCAAAATTTCTGCTTCAGAATATTGTTCTCGACTAAAAGAAAATAATCGAAAACCAGACTCATCGATCCATAAGCCAGAAATACACACAATTTCATGTAAAGGCAAACGCTGAAAATCCATACCAGATTCTTGGCGACGGATTTTCGTCAATGCTTGCTCTACATCGGCCTCAGGTAAATCAAGATGATATAAATGCGCACCCGCTTTTAAATCAGTTAAAGTTTCAATATCAAAAACTAAGGTAGGGAAACGCATTATTTCTCTCAATTATGAGTTATCGTCCTGTACTGAAAACAGACCTGTAGACAAGTAGCGATCGCCACGGTCACAGATAATGCAAACAATAACAGCATCTGGATTTTCTTCTGCAATTTTGATTGATGCCCAAACTGCACCGCCTGAAGATGTACCAGCACTAACACCTTCCATACGTGCTAATTTACGCATAGTTTTTTCAGCTTCAATTTGTGGAATATCAATAATACGATCCACACGGCTACTATCGAAAATAGTAGGTAAATATTCTTTTGGCCAACGGCGAATACCAGCGATACTTGAGCCATCAGCAGGTTGTAAACCAACAATTTGAATATCTGGGTTTTGTTCTTTTAAATATTTAGAAACACCCATAATAGTACCGGTTGTGCCCATTGAGCTTACAAAATGGGTAATTTTCCCACCTGTTTGCTTCCAGATTTCAGGACCAGTCGTTAGATAATGAGCTTCAACATTATCAGGATTACCAAACTGATTTAAAACGTGACCTTTGCCTTCTTTTTCCATTTGCAAGGCTAAATCACGTGCACCTTCCATACCTTGCTGCGGTGTTACTTCAATCAGCTCTGCGCCATAAGCCAGCATCGCATCTTTACGCTCTTGGCTCATATTGTTCGGCATAATAAGTTTCATTTTATAGCCGCGCATTGCCGCAACCATAGCCAACGCAATACCTGTATTACCGCTAGTTGCTTCAATTAATGTATCACCCGGTTTAATTTGACCACGTTTTTCTGCCTGCATAATCATGTTATATGCAGGACGGTCTTTTACAGAACCTGCCGGATTATTACCTTCCAATTTTGCTAAAACTATCGCTTGCGTATGAGAAGCTAATCGCTGCAAACGAACTAGAGGCGTCTTACCTACATAGTGATCTAACAAAAATTCGTCGGCTAAAAAATCAGGTTGTGTATTACTCATGATCAACACCTATATCGAGGTGGGCCTATTGTATGAAAAAATGCTCGGTACTGCACCCATTTCAATATGCTTTTTCATGAAAGCGATTAAAGCTCGGTCATTTATAAAATGCCGTCTGTTTTAAAATAAAGCGTGATAAGATGCCGTACAGAGAGATAAATCTGATGTAGCCATGTCTAATTTCAATAAAACCTTATCGAAACGCTTACGTCTGAATCATGCATATGGGCAATTAATTGCTCTGATTTTTGTGCCTATTATGATTTTAACGTGTGTTGGTGCTTTTCTGGTTTTAACTGAAACCTCACATTCAGTAAAACAACAACAGCTACATCATGCCTCTGCAATTTTAGCTCGCTACAATCAAATCGCGATCGATTTATATAAGCTGGTTGAACTAGAACCCGATGAATATGATCACGCTCAGCACATCATGCAAAGCATGTTTAGTGAAAAAAATCTAAAACGTGCTGCTTTAATTGATAGTAATGGTCAAACTTATTTAAGTATCGGTTATCGTGACAATCGGTACTGGCCAAACTTCAAACAAAACAATAATTTTTTTGGGCCAATCTCTTATAACCACAACAATATTTATGGACAACGGATTAGCGACACACCTGGAAAAGCACCTGTTTGGCTTGTTATTGAAATGGATAATCAGCCATTAGAACTGGCTCGTTACCGTATTCTAATCGCCCTCGTCATTACTGGCTTAATGACCTTACTGTTACTTTTACTTTGCTTGAATTTTTATTCGCGTCGCTGGATTGCGCCGATGTACGAAATTCGCATGCAGTTGCAACGTTTAAATGCAGACACGTTGGACCAGCATATGGTCATTAACAGTACGGGTGAATTGCGCTTATTACAGCGTGATATTGCAAACGTTGTTAAACGATTGCACTTTAGCTTTTTAGAGTTAAAAGAACACACCGAACAAACCGAAGAAGACTTACGCAGAACGTTAGATACCTTAGAGGTTCAAAACATTACCTATCGTCAAGCACGTGACCAAGCGATTTCATCAAACCAAGCCAAATCGGTTTTCCTTGCCAATATTAGTCATGAACTTCGAACGCCTTTAAACAGTATTGATGGCTTTATTCATTTATTACTTCGTCAACAAAATCTAAATAACGAACAAAATCTTTACCTGCAAACTATTCGTAAATCATCTGCCCATTTATTAGCATTAATTAATGATGTATTAGATTTCTCAAAAATTGATGCCGGTAAGTTAGAGCTTGAAACAGCACCGTTTGATTTAGAAGAAGCTGTCTTTGATGTCATGGATATGCTGTCTCCACTGGCTGCCCAAAAGCATATTGCCATGGCGTTTTATTATGCAGACAACATTCCACAACAAGTGATTGGTGATGCTTTACGCTTCAAACAAATTCTGACCAATTTGATTTCAAATGCGATTAAGTTCACTCCAGACGGTGAAATTATTGTTCGTGTTCGTATGGAACATGATGATATCGGACAATGCCTACTTCATTTTAGTGTTCAAGACAGTGGTATTGGTTTAAGCGGCACAGATCGTAAAAAATTATTTGAATCATTCTCGCAAGGTGATGCATCTGTTACACGCCAATTTGGCGGTACAGGTTTAGGTTTAGCTATTTCTAAACAGCTTGTCCATCTGATGCATGGCCAAATTGGCTTTGAGGACAATCAGGAACGTGCTCCAACAGAAAAAGGCTCAACCTTCTGGTTTACAGCACAATTTGTAGTAGATGAAGATTACGAGATTGAACACCCGCACTTTGAACATTTACAAGTGGTTTCTTATCTTGCCCACCCTGCTACAGCAAGTGTTTTACGTTATTACCTTGAGAACTATCATGTTCCTCATATCGAGACACAATCGATTCTGGACTTATTTAGTCGTTTAAAACATCTTGATCAAAAAGACAATACATGGCTCATTGTTGACCACAGCGGCGATACTGAAGCGTTATTAAAAGAAATCCGTAGTCGTTATCAAGGCAATTTGGCAGTCTATGGCTATCAAATGACACTTGAGCCAAATATGCTCAATGAATATCGTGCTCGCCCTTTATATCAACCATTAAGTCGAAGCGGACTCATTCAATTATTAAATGATCAGCCTATTTTTGAAGAGGAGCAACAAGATTTTAATGGTCAAGGTTTACACATTCTGGCAGTCGATGACCACCTACCTAACTTAATTGTTTTAGAAGCCTTGCTAGGTGAACTCAACGTTAGAACAACTAAAGCTCTCAGCGGTCAAGAAGCGCTGAACCTGATCCAAGAGCGAATTGACCAGAAGCTTAAACCATTTGATTTGGTATTTATGGATATTCAAATGCCTGTTATGTCAGGTATTGATACAACTCGCGCTATTCGCTCATTAGAGTCGACTTTAGATGGTGAAATGCAGCTTCCAATTATTGCATTAACAGCGCATGCCCTTGCTGATGAAAAGCAAAAACTCCTTAAAGTCGGCATGAATGACTATGTCACCAAGCCAATTCAAATGGAACAAATTATCCAGATCTTAACGCAATGGACTAAAAACAACTTTACAGCAAAAGCTCCAGATAAAGACCATCATGTCGTTGCAGAAGCATTAGACCCAGAAATTCTAAACTGGCAACAAAGTTTGCAGCTTGCAGCAAATAAAGAAGACTTAGCGCAAGATCTACTTAAAATGTTAGTTGATAGTTTTCCAACTGAGCTTGATGAAATGCAGCAGCTCATTGAGCTTGAAGACTTCCCTCAACTTGAGCATGTTTTACATCGCCTCTATGGTGCTACTCGCTATGTCGGGACTCCAAAACTACAACAAGTGACCGGTGACTTTGAGCAATTTATTTCAACACTACGCAAAGAACGCCGTATAGCCGATGAAGGCTTTATTGAAGAGGTTATGAGACGCTTTGATGAGTTAGGCCTTGTTGTTAAAGAAGTAGAAAGTGCAGCCCACCAAATCTTGGTGATTCCTGACTAGCATATCTACCAAATGGTATGACTGAGCTGTCATGTTTCCAAATTACAGCCATGTTATGCTCCGCTTATCGATAAAAAAATAAGCGGGAATTTCATGGCACTTTTACGTATTGAAAAGAATAATGGCATTGCAACAGTCTATCTAAACCGTCCTGATAAACGTAATGCCATGAGTTTTGCCCTTCTCAAAGAACTCGTTTCAACAGCAAAAGCCATTAAAAAAGATAGAGATATCCGCTGTGTGATTTTGACAGGTGAAGCACAAGTTTTTAGTGCCGGAATTGATTTATCTGACCTGAATAATCCAAAAAATTCTGCCTTTGCCATTTGGGAGCTTGTGAAACCCGGACAAAGCTTATTCCAAAAAGCATTCCTGATTTGGCAAAATTTACCTGTACCTGTGATTGCAGCTCTTGAAGGATATTGTTTTGGTGCCGGAATGCAACTTGCCTTAGCAGCTGATATTCGCATTTCTCATCCAGACACTAAAATGTCGATTATGGAAAGCCGTTGGGGCTTAGTTCCAGATATGGGACTTACTCGCTCCTTGAAGGGACTAATTGGCGTTGATCTTGCAAAAGAACTTACCTTAACAGCCCGTGTTTTTGATGGAGATTATGCAAAAGAAATTGGTCTTGTCACTCATTTAAGCAACTCTCCATTAGAAAAAGCCAATGAAATTGCCACTGAAATGTTACAACGCTCACCTGATGCGCTCACTGCGGCAAAACGTGTACTTGATGCGATGGAGCACCAACCAGAAAAATCATTGCGTCTAGAAAAAATCTGGCAACTTAAATTATTACTTGGTAAAAATAGCAAACTTGCTCGTAAAAAAGACAAACATCCGGAAGTTAATTTTTTACCACGCCAATATAAATAAAGAGCTCAGATTATGAATTTTGATCGCAACACCCCTATTGCTTTTTTAGGTATAGGGTTGATGGGAAGCCGTATGGCAACCCGTCTTATTCAGGCTGGTTTTCAAGTTGCAGTTTGGAATCGAACCTTTTCTGCATGTGAAGAACTGATTGATATCGGCGCACAGCCTTTAGATCTTATAAATATTGGCGAATATCCTGTTATTTTGACCTGTCTAGCAGATGACAAAGCTGTACAAACTGTATTTGAACAAATTCAGCCTAATTTAAAAGCTAAACAGGTAATTGTTGATTTCTCGAGCTTATCTGTTGCTGCAACAAAAACGCTTGCTCAAACTGCTGCCGCGCATGATGTTACATGGATTGATTCACCCGTATCAGGTGGAACCGCTGGTGCCGAACAAGGCACACTTGTTATTTTTGCAGGTGGTAATGCTCAAACCATTACAGAATTAACGCCTATTTATAATGTTTTATCTCAACGTGTAACACGAATGGGAGATACAGGAACTGGCCAAGCCACTAAAATTTGTAATCAATTGATTGTGGCAGCAAATAGTGCTCTTATTGCGGAAGCTGTTGCTCTTGCAGATCGAGCGGGTGTAGACACCACATTACTCGCTCCAGCTCTAGCTGGTGGATTTGCCGACTCAAAGCCATTTCAAATACTTGCACCACGCATGGCAACTCATACATTCGAGCCTGTTCAGTGGAAAGTTCAAACATTATCCAAAGATCTTAACAACGCGGTAACATTGGCTAACAATGTTAATTTAGATATCCCTGTTGCACAAAAAGCTCTATTACAGCTACAAACTCACCAAAAAAATGGCTTTGCTGAGAAAGATTTAGCTACTATGATTCAAGTAGTAGAGCAATAATAAACGGAGTTTGAGTATGGGCCGTCTCGCAATCAATTTATCCATGATTTTTACCGAAGTTCCTTTAATTGAACGCTTCGCATTAGCCCATGCAGAGGGTTTTGAACATGTAGAAATCCAATTCCCATACGAACTTACCATTTCCGAGATTCAAGACCAACTTAAACGTTACAACCTCAATCTCTGTCTAATAAATGTGCCTGCAGGTGATCTTATGCAAGGCGGAAACGGTTTAGCAGGCATTCCCGGCCAAGAAACAGCTTTCCATGAGGCATTAGAATTGGCTATTAGCTATGCCACGGCTTTAAACGTTCCTCGTGTTAATATTTTGGCGGGTAAGCAACCACTAGATGCTGACTTACTTCCTTGTTTAAAAACACTAGCAGCCAATTTAAAACTTGCCTGCAACTTACTCAGTGAACATGGTATAGAACCCGTTTTTGAAATGATTAATGGCACGGATATGCCTCGCTTTTTGGTGCAGAACATTGCGCAGGGCCAAGAAATGCTCGAAGCGGTCAACCACCCTGCTCTGAAAATGCAATATGACTGCTATCACATGGCCATGATGGGGGAAGATGTACTTGAGGGTTTGCAAGAGAATATTAACTTAATTGGACATATTCAATTTGCAGACTGTCCGGGCCGCCATGAGCCTGATACAGCTCAAATTCCTTATGAACAAATTTTTTCTTGGTTAAAGCAAAGTTCATATCAGAACTATATTGCAGCGGAATATAAACCTGAAAATGGTTCAAATCAGTCGTTTACATGGAAGAAAAAATACTTTTCTGATGATGTAAATATATAAACTGTTACGACTTCTGTTTGAAATTTAGTGCGAAAACCACTATATTAGATAGTGAGTAATTGTCAGGAAAATATACCCTATATGAATTTAGAACCATCGCCCAGCGTGTCTAATTCTCACGATTTCGCAATGAACACCTCAAATAAAGACGTACAAGCTTGTCTCAAAGTCGTCCATGACGCTTTAGTTGATGTAAAAGCAAAAGATATTCTCCAGTTAGATGTTAGCTCAATTAGCAATGTCGCTGATGCTATTGTAATTGCAAGTGGTACTTCTACTCGCCATGTCAAAGCACTTGCTGACAATGTTGCAGAAGAAGCTCGAAAAGCCGGTTTCCGCCCGATTGGCGTTGAAGGTGAACGAGATGCAGAATGGATCTTAATTGATCTCGGCTTTGTTGTAGTACACGTAATGCTACCAACAGCTCGTAAATTCTATGATTTAGAAAGCTTATGGCGTACCGCTCCAGAGTCGGTTGCTTAAAATTTTGCTTTTAAAAAAAGCGGCTCTTTTGAGCCGCTTTTTTTATTTACTAAACAAAGATTTTAACCATTTTCAAATATCCCATCATCTTTCCAGCCCCCACAAATACCAATCATCACTTACAACCAAATTTGACATGACAAATTGTCAGATTTGCAGCACTATATATTTTCTGAAAGTTCTCACCAATAAATAGCATAACCGGAGTACAGAAAGTGAAGATATTAATTACAGGCGCCAATACGGGCATTGGCCTTGCTACAGCAGAACAACTCGTTAAACAAGGACAACATGTGATTTTGGCATGTCGAAATCCTCAGAAAGCGCAAGAGGCACAAAACAAACTAAGCTCACTTAACCAAGGACAAGTCGATGTCGTTTCTCTCGACTTAAATAGTCTTGAATTAACCAGAAAAGCTGCCGATGAAATTGCAGATAAATATGGCAACCTTGATGTACTTATTAATAATGCAGGTTTATTTGCCAAAACCAAACAGTTGACCAGTGAAGGCTTTGAGCAACAATTTGGGGTTAATTATTTAGGCCATTTTTTATTAACTCAAAAATTACTTCCAGTTTTAAAACAATCTCCTAAAGCGCGCATTATCCATCTTGCATCTATTGCCCACTGGGTGGGTTCAATTAAACCCAATAAATTTCGCGCAGAAGGCTTTTACAATCCCCTGTTCTATTACGGACAATCAAAGCTTGCAAATTTATTATTCAGCAATGCATTAGCAGAACAGTTAGCTGGAAGTTCAATTACCAATAATGCATTACACCCGGGTGGTGTTGCTTCTGATATTTATCGCGACCTACCAAAACCCATCTATGCGGCGATGAAATTAGGTTTAGTCCCAACCTCAGTTCCAGCAAAGCTCATTACAGAAATGGCAACTTCTGAAGCATGGCAAAACCGCAATGGCGAATATGTCAGCGCCCACATGCCAGACTGGAAATCATCACATGCTAAAAATCAGCAACTGGCACGTGACCTGTATCAACAATCTATGGATCTTGTAGAAAAATTTCTTTAAAAAATCAGCCCACATAAAAAAACCACCCGAAGGTGGTTTTTTTATTTCAAAGCAAATTAGTGGCCTGTACCGTTAATTGCTTTTGTCATATCTTCAACAACTTTCTTAGCATCACCAAAGATCATCATTGTTTTTTCGTTATAGAACAAGTCATTGTCTAGACCAGCATAACCAGTTGCCATAGAACGCTTAATCACCATGATTGTACGCGCTTTATGAGCCTCAAGAATCGGCATACCATAAATCGGTGAGCTTGGATCATCTTTCGCAGCTGGGTTTACAACGTCGTTTGCACCAATTACAAGTACTACGTCAGTTGCAGGGAAATCTGAGTTGATCTCATCCATTTCCAAAATGTCTTCATATGCTACGTCTGCTTCAGCAAGTAGTACGTTCATATGACCAGGCATACGACCCGCAACCGGATGGATTGCAAAACGAACGCGAACACCCTGTTCTTTCAAAAGTTCACACAACTCTTTTACCGCATTTTGAGCACGACCTTGCGCCATACCATAACCCGGTACAATCACAACGCTATCCGCATTTGACATTAAGAAGCCAGCATCATCAGCAGAACCTGAACGGTAGTTACGTTGAACTTGTTCACCTTTATCTGCAGTTGCAACTGCTGCACCACCCATTGCCCCACCAAACAATACATTGATGATCGAACGGTTCATTGCTTTACACATGATGTACGACAGAATCGCACCAGATGAACCTACAAGCGAACCAGCAACGATCAACATGTTGTTTTCAAGAGTAAAACCAATACCTGCCGCTGCCCAACCAGAGAATGAGTTAAGAAGCGATACCACTACAGGCATATCACCGCCACCCACTGGTGCAATCCAAACCCAACCAAATGCAAGTGCAAGTGCTGTCATTGCCCAGAAAGCAGTCATGTTGCCAGTTGTAAAGAAGTAGAAACCACAAGCCAACATCGCAACAAAGATAAGTGCTTGAACAGGTTTAACCCATGCACCAGAAATTGTTTTAGCCCATTTTTTCGCAGCCAATTTACCATACGCAAACACAGATGCAGTAAAGGTAATCGCACCAACGAAACAACCAACAAACAATTCAAATAAGTGAACCTTACTCATGTGTGCATGCTGCACGCCAGCTGCTGTTAAAGCCGCCTCATTTTGAGCAAATAGTTCAGTAAGTTGGTTGTTATGTAAAATTGCAGCAATCGCAATTAAAACAGCAGCCAAACCCACTAATGAGTGCATAAGCGCAACAGTTTCCGGCATTTGCGTCATTGGCACTGTACGTGCACGCGCAATACCCACGATTGCACCTAACACCATTGCCCCAACGATCATCCAAATAACTGGGTTATTCGCAACAAAGAAGGTTGTTACAACTGCAATCGCCATCGCGATCATACCGTAACGGTTACCTTGAATTGCTGTTTTAGGACCAGATAAGCCACGAAGCGTCAAGATAAAGAGGATTGCGCCAACAAGGTACAACCAGTTTGCATTTGCTTGAATAAATTCCATGTCAAAGCCCTCTTATTTCTTTTGCTTAGGCTTAAACATTTCCAGCATGCGTGCAGTTACTGCAAAGCCACCGAAAATATTAATGCTTGCCAAAAATACTGCAATCGCACCGAGTACGCTCACCACATTCACACTTTGAAATGCAACGTTAGCATCTACACCTAAAACTGGCAGACCTACAGTTTGCAACATCGCACCTACCACAATAATAGATGACAACGCATTGGTTACCGCCATAAGTGGTGTATGCAAAGCTGGCGTAACACCCCAAACCACGTAATAACCTACGAAGATGGCAAGGACGAAAATTGTAATAGTTTCAACCATGAGAAATCTCCTTAACCACGCTTAAGCAGTACTTGACCGCCATGAGTGACCAATAGGGCTTTTTGGATTTCGTCTTCCTGATTAATCGCAAAGTTTTTCTCTTTGTCGAATAAGGTCTCTACGAAATTAAAAACGTTACGCGCATACAATGCAGAAGCTTCTGTTGCTACAGTTGCCGGAATATTTGGAACACCCAAAATTTTCACGCCATTTTCTGTAAACACAGTCTCACCAACTTTAGAGCCTTCAACGTTACCACCAGTTTCAACAGCCATATCTAAAATGACAGAACCCGGTTTCATGTTGGCAACAGTTTCAGCTTTAATTAAACGTGGTGCATCACGACCTGGTAACAATGCAGTAGTAATCACGATGTCAGCATTAGAAACAGCTTTATCTACAATCGCAGCTTGGTCTTTGATGTATTGCTCACCCGGCATCCATCCATAACCATTTTTAGCGGCATCTGCTGCACGTTGTTGCTCTTCTTCAGACATTGGGACGTCTAACCACTTACCACCTAAAGACTCAACTTGATCTTTAGCTGTAGGACGTAAGTCTGTCGCTTCAACAATTGCACCTAAACGTTTTGCAGTTGCAATCGCCTGTAGACCAGCAACCCCAACCCCCATGATCACAACACGCGCAGGCTTTACAGTACCCGCAGCAGTCATAAGCATTGGGAACATGCGTTGATATTCAGCAGCAGCAAGTAAAACCGACTTATAACCAGCTAAGTTTGCTTGAGAGGACAACACATCCATGTTTTGTGCACGAGAAAGCGTACGAGGAAGCAGTTCTAGAGCAAAAGCAGACACTTGTTGATTCGCAAACTGATCTAGCTCGGTATTACGATAAGGATCAAACATTGCTACAACAGCGGTATTTGCTGCAAGTTTCTGAATTTCCCCGCCCTGTGGTGCGCGAACTTTCAAAATAATTTGACTACCCGTATAGGCATCATCCGTAATGGTTGCACCGACCTGTTCATAAGCACTGTCAATGTACGCAGCCTTTACACCAGCACCACGTTCAATCACAACGCTATGACCAGCGCTAATCAACTTCTTTACTGTCTCTGGCGTAGCAGCTACACGATTTTCACCGACGACAGTTTCGGTTGGGATTCCGATCTGCATGAGCGTTCCTCAAGCTAATTTCTCATTGTCAAAAACATTGCAAGCTGCAATGTTTCCCCCATGTGTATTCTTTGTACAGAATTTGGATTCTAATTGAACTTTTTTAAAATACCACCCACTATTTATTTAATAAATACCCATATTTTGAACTGATGATTCACGATATTTGTTTAGAGGTGTAACATAAGAGGATTTTTCTTTTTTTTGCAGACAATAGTCTCTCTTATACAGTCCTGTATATGAAAATTTCTTTATCTTCGTTTCAAATCGGGTCTTTTTTTGCTCTTTGCTCTGCGTTTCTATTCAGTACAAAAGCAATCTTTATTAAACAGACTTATGCCCTTTCTCCATTAGTAGACGGTACGGTCCTGATGGCTTTACGCATGTTAAGCGCTTTACCGTTCTTTCTATTAATTTGCTGGTTTAACAGGCATCATAATCAGGGCATAAAAAAGAAGGATTGGCTAATTTTAATTTTTGCCGGTCTATTAGGCTACTATTTTGCAAGTTGGCTCGATTTCATGGGCCTTATGTTTATTAGTGCCTCTTTGGAACGAATTATTCTATTTTTATATCCCACGCTTACAGTCATCGTATCAAGCTTACTCTACAAACAAAAATTAGATGTAAAAAGTTTATTTGCCATTTTTCTTAGTTATGGTGGAACGGTACTGGTTATGCTTCAGGAGCACAACAATGCACCAATTCAGGGCAACTTCTGGTTAGGAACAAGTTTCGTATTTGCAAGTGCCGTGGCTTTCGCCGGCTATTTGTTACTGACGCCACCTCTCATTAAGAAATTTGGCTCTTGGAATTTCACAGGGTTAGCCTTAACTGTGGCTTGTATCGGCACATTAACTCATTACGCATTAAGTACACCTCATCCAATTCAACTTCTATTACAACTTCCCTCTAGTGTAATTTGGTATGGCATTGGCTTAGGCTTTTTAATCACCGTGTTACCCACCGTTATGCTCATGCAAAGTATTGAACGATTAGGTGCCTCTCAATCTGCAATGATTGCTTCAATTGGACCAGTGTTAACGATTTTACTTGCTGTTGCTTTTTTAAATGAACATCTCAATATGTGGCAATGGGTCGGCTGCCTTCTTAATATTGTCGGCGTCATGATGATTACACTTAGAAAGAAAAGACTAAAACATTAAATTCTCTTGACCTCAACTTAAGTTGAGGTTGGATACTCATCTAAATTTTAATAAACGGTTGAGTTCCAACATGAGTCAAGAAACTTTTAAAATCATAAATCCATCAACTTTATATAATCCAACGCCAAACGCTTATAGTCATGTTGCTGTAGTGGAAAGCTTTAAGAATATTATTCATGTAGCAGGTCAAGGAGGCGAAAATTCCCAAGGTGAATTAAGCCCAAGTTTTGAAGAACAAGCGAACCAAGTTTTTGATAATATTCAACATGCTTTAAAAGCAGCCAATGCAGAGCTTAGCAATATTGCTGTATTGAGAGTTTTAGTTGTTGACCACTCGGTCGAAAAACATCAAATTTTGATTAAAATTATGCAAAATTTATGGAAAAATCATCCTTTTCCTGCCTGTACACTTATTCCTGTGCCGCGCCTTGCACTAGAACACATGCTTATTGAAGTTGAAGCAACGGCATACACCCAATAAAACTGAGAGAACGTCATGTCTACCCCTGAAGATATCAGTCAAAATAAACCTTTGCTTTGGTTGATGGCAGCAGCATGCGGATTATGTGCAGGTGTGAATTATTATTGTCAGCCTCTAATTCACTCTATTCAGCAAGAGTTTGCTGTAACTCAAGCACAAGCCGCTTTAACAGTGACATTTGCTCAGGTGTCTTATGCCCTCGGTTTACTCTTTATTGTCCCATTGGGTGATATTGTCAATAAAGCCAAAGCTATTCCATTTTTGATGGTGCTTTGCGCAGTTGGTCTATTTACATCTGCTTTTGCTGTGAACTTACCCATGTTGTGGATTGGTACAATTTTAGCGGGATTGTTTTCTGTTGCTGCCCAAGTCCTGATTCCACTTGCCACAATGACCGTAAAACCCGAAAAAACTGGCGAGATTATTGGTTTTTTAATGAGTGGCTTATTGGTTGGGATTTTACTCTCTACCAGTCTAGCTGGCTTATTTTCCAACCTTTTTCACTGGAAAGTAGTGTATGTCGTCAGCGGCGTATTAATGCTTCTGTTGGCATTTACCTTAAAAAGCCGCTTGCCTTATGTCTTGCGTATGAAAATGAACTATGGACAAATATTTGTTTCCATGGCTCAACTCTTAAAAGAGGAAAAGCGACTATTATTAAGAGCGCTTACAGGTGCTTTCGCCTTTGCCGCAGTAAGTATTTTGTATTCCACCATCGCCTTACTTTTGACTTCGGCACACCATTTGCCCGATCTATTTATCGGACTGGTCCCACTAGTCGGTATCTTTGGGGCATTATCAACACGCTATATTGGTAAATATGCCGACCAAGGCTACACAAAGTTACTTACGTGGATGGGTTGTGGACTGTTTTTGGTGAGCTGGCTTTGTTTCTATTTCGGACAAACCCTCCTTTCTAGTTATGTTATTGGCTTTGCTTTAATTCAATTAGCACTCGCGCTCGTTCATACCAGCAACCAGAGCATTATTTTCCGTTTACGTCCAGATGCTAAATCTCGTATTAATGCCATTTATATGACCACTTATTTTATTGGTGGCGCAGCTGGTTCAGCATTAGGAATTTTTGCTTGGAACCGTGGCGGATGGACTATGACATGTGTTGCAGGTGTTGGACTGGTTGTATTTTGTATTTTGTTTAGCTTTTTAGATAGTTATTTCAGCACATCTAAAGCCATCGTTGAGTAAGAAAAAAGCCAAGTCTCAAGACTTGGCTTTTTTCTTAAAGTTGTAAATTATTGGGTTGAATTACTTCTATATCTTCTCTAGCCGCAATAAATTCAGGTCGAGGTTTAATACCACCTAAAGGTTGCTGCAATTGATTGTCAATACTATTGTAGACAAAGAAAATATTGCTCCGAGAGAACGGTGTAATATTGCTATTTGAACCATGCATAAGGTTGCAGTCAAAGAACACAACGCTTCCAGCCAATCCTGTGCAAGAATGAATGCCACCCATATCAGCCAAATACTCTAACAAGCTACCATCTGGCACACCATATTCCTGCTTCTTCAAAGACTTTTTATAGTGCTCATCAGGTGTTTCACCTTGGCAAGAAATATAATGCTTGTGGGATCCCGGAATTACCAATAATGGCCCATTATGTTCGCTATTATCTGTTAATAAAATCGAACAACTCAACGCACGCATTCTCGGCATACCATCTTCACTATGCCAAGTTTCAAAGTCAGAATGCCAAAAGAACTCTTTGCCATGCAGACCCGGCTTATAGTTGATACGAGACTGATGCACATAAACTTCGCTGCCGAGCAATGATCGAGCAACATTAAGTACACGTTCATCTGCAACCAAGTTTTTAAACACGTCATTCAAACGATGTACATTAAAGATTGAACGCACTTCTTGGCTTTCTCGCTCAATAATCGCTTCTGGACGTTGCTGCACCGCAAAATCTTGGCGCATTTGATGCAACTCATCGAGTAAATATTTCACTTCTTCTGCACTAAACAAGTCGTCTATTTGTAAGAAACCATTGTTGGCATAGTCTTGCTTTTGCTGCTCGGAAACACCTTGTGTGATAGTTTCTTCATAGACCACAGGATCAACACGAGCCACAATTGCAGCCGAGTCATTTCGTCGAGTTAGATAAGGATTACTCATTTGCATGATTAAGCCTCCTCCTCCACTTGTTTCATCATTTGTTCAGGTGTTGCATAAACACCATCTTTGTCGTGAACTTCTGTTCCAACCAATGCAGGATTAAAGGTACACACCAGCACCAAATCCGTTTTTGCACGTAAATAGTGATTGTCATTTTTATTCAAGGCATACAATGTTCCCGGTGTAATTTTATAGACTTCACCAGAAGGGATCAGTTCAACCTCACCCTCACCTTGTACGCAATACACCGCCTCCAAATGATTTTTGTACCAAATATGCGTTTGCGTCCCTGCAAAAATAGTTGTTTCATGCATAGAAAAGCCCATACCATCTTCTTGTAAGAGTAGACGGCGGCTTGCCCAAGTTTCTGTTTGCACATCACGCTCAGTATTTAAGATATCTTGTAGTTGACGTACGATCATGAAACAGCTCCTTGTAATTTATTCATAGATTTGCTTTGAATACTCAAAGTTTTAGCGTGAGCATCATCTTGTACAACTTGCTCAATCGCTTGGGTTAGAAGGTCGATTCCTTTTTCTAAGGTTTCATTCTCAATGGTTAAGGGCGGAAGCAATTTCACCACTTCACCACGACTACCTGAAGTTTCAATCACTAAGCCTAGATTGAACGCGTGTGTCGTCACCTCATCTGCCAAGTCAGGATTTTTAAAGGCAATACCTTGCATCAAACCACGGCCACGATGTGTCAGTTCAGCTTCAGGAAATTTTTGAACGATATGCTTTAGGCGACCACTCACCAGCTCAGACTTTTGCGCTAATTCTGTTTGGAATTTTTGATCTGCCCAAAATTTTTGAATGGCTGTGGTTGCAGTAACAAATGCAAGATTATTACCACGGAACGTTCCGTTATGTTGCCCAGATTTCCAGATATCTAACGCTGGCTTGAACAACACCAAAGACATCGGCAAACCAAAGCCTGACAATGATTTAGATAAAGTCACAATATCAGGATAAATCTCAGCTTTTTCAAAACTAAAGAAACTTCCAGAACGACCACATCCTGCTTGAATATCATCCACAATTAATAATATTTTGTGCTGTTTACACAAAGTTGAAAGTTTTTTAAGCCACTGCATACTTGCTGTATTTAGACCACCTTCACCTTGTACGCATTCCACAATAATCGCAGCAGGTAAATCCACACCACTGCTTCGATCTGTGAGCAACTTATCAAGCATCGCAATGGTATCAACGTCATCACCAAAATAGCCTGCATAAGCTGCATGATGAACATTGCCTAACTCAACCCCAGCAGCTTCACGAAACTTTTGATTTCCCGTGAGTGAAAGTGCACCTAAGCTGACACCATGAAAGCCATTGGTGAAGGCAATAATGTTATGTCGCTTGGTCACGTTACGTGCGAGTTTAATTGCAGCTTCTACGGCATTGGTCCCTGTTGGACCTGTAAATTGCAATTTATAATCTAGAGCTCTTGGCTTTAAAATGTATTGCTCAAAAGTCTCAATAAATGCCTTCTTTGCAGAGGTCGCCATGTCCAAACCATGCACAATTCCATCCTGCATCAGATAGTCAATCGCAGCTTGCTTTAAGACTGGATTGTTATGTCCATAATTTAATGTGCCTGCACCCGCCAAAAAGTCGATGTAGTGCTTATTTTTCTCATCTACTAAAACTGCATTTTTTGCAGTTTTAAAAACTGTAGGAAAAGAATGGATATAGCCGCGTACTTCAGACTCTAATCGGCTGAAAATATTCATGAATCACTCCGAGTGAATGTAAAACAACAAGTTCAACGTTTTAACGGTTGATCAATTCCAATCCCAACGCCCTAATGTGTAGAGATCTTCAGGTTCATGTTGTGTTTCAAAAGGTTCTGGTTCTAAGGGTTGCAACGCCTGTTTTGATAAAAATGGACTGACTTTACAATCAACATCAAAACGGGAAGCGAAACTGCGGAAAAGATTTTGAGAGGCTTTGTTGCTTGGTGAAATTGTTGTTTTTAATCGTTTTAATTGGCGGGGTTCTAGGCATTGTTCTCTAACATTATCAAGGAGTAAGGAGCCTATACCTTTTCCTTGCTCTGTGGGCGAGACTGCGATCTGCCACAAGAAATAAGTATCAGGTTCTTCAGGACAAATATATCCCGTGACAACACCACAAATCTGTTCCTTATGATCATAGGCGACAAGACATGTATCTGTATGATGCTCAGCAAGTAATGCATAAGCGTAGAGTGAGTTTAAATCCAAAGATGGACAAGATTGAATCAAGGCATGAACTTCTCGCACATCTTGTGGCTGAAAATTACGCACATTGTATTGATTCAATTGATGAATAATTGATTGTTTCGTCGAACGTAGCGACTGTCTTGATAAAGCTTCCACGCTATCTCCTTTTGTATTTCCATACTCGGCATACTCAAGTTAAGTGTGGTATCAGGAAAGCTTATTTATATTGTTAGAAAATAATCAAATCTTTATCTGTATAATCTTGCTTTCTACTGGCTTTAATTTGGAACTTTTGCCTCTAGTAACTGGGCAAACTGCTCTAACGAAATAATGAGACTTTGGCGCTCATCATTGGTTAAAGCTTGTAAAGCCAGTGAAAAACCTTCTGGTAATGCAGATGGTGATTGATTAAGTAATTGCTCACCTTTTGAAGTCAGGCTGACACGTACATGTCGACGGTCTTGTGTATCCCTCATACGCAATACCAACCCTTTTTCTTCTAGGCGATCAACAATTCCAACAACCGTACTTGGGCTTACAAAAATTGCTTTACCTATTGCAGACATGCTGCAAGGACCAATTTTTGCAATTGTCATCAGAGCAACTAATTGTGGTGTAGTGATGTGGTGAAGTTGAGACAATCGTTTGGAATAAAGCTCCACACATTGTTCTATCCGCCGAACACTTTGTAAAACACGTACAGCATCATCCATCATAATCACGCACAAAAAAAGCTAAACACACTATTTTAGTACGCCACACATGATGTTGTCTGTATTTTAATGGAAAATTCCCACGCTATTTATCGCTCTTTATGTCTAAACCAAATACTTTTCTTCCTGATCCCATGAGTGGAAATCATTATAGGGAGCGAATATTTTTTCTTCAAATTAATTGAGATGAAATAGTTTGAATTGAAACTATTATTGTATAAAATAATTAAAATTATTTATAAAAATCAATATTATATAATTTGTGTAATTTTATGTAATGAGACAAAATACAAATTTGAGCAAATATTAATCTATTCAATATTCATGCCAGCATTGAATTTTTTGCTAAATTCTAGCATTTCAGTATAATTCAGCTCCTACTTTTTTAATCTATTTTCAGAATTTTCTGATTTATCGCAGTCACTTGAATTGATGTATGAGAAGAATTCTTCGAGCTCATATATTCAGCGCATAAAGTTGATTGATAAAATACAGATCCGACTCTCCTCTCTTATGATTCTATTGGTGTTCAAATGTCTGATATTCAAAATAATGTAATCGAAGAAATACATCCAAGAATATCCGTCGCTCCGATGATGGATTGGACAACCAAAGATTACCGTTTTTTTGCGCGCTTGTTTAACCCAAATGTTGTGCTATACACCGAAATGGTGACCACAGGTGCGATTCTTTTTGGCGATGCTAAACGCCATTTAGACTACAGTGCACAAGAGCATCCTATTGTATTACAGTTAGGCGGCTCAAACCCACAAGAGCTTGCCACATGCACAAAAATGGCTGAAGACTGGGGTTATGACGAAGTCAACCTAAATGTAGGCTGCCCAAGTGACCGTGTACAGAACAATAAAATCGGTGCATGTTTAATGGCAGAGCCAGACTTGGTTGCTGAATGCATTCACAGCATGCAAAAAGCCGTCAATATTCCGGTAACAGTTAAGCACCGTATCGGTATTGATGACATGCAGTCTTACGAAGAAATGCTACATTTCGTAGATACTGTCGCTGCAACAGGTTGTACGTATTTTGTTGTGCATGCCCGTATTGCGATATTGAAAGGTTTGTCTCCAAAAGAAAACCGAGAAGTCCCTCCTTTACGCTACGAAGATGTATACCGCTTAAAGCAAGAACGCCCCCATCTAACCATTGAAATTAACGGCGGAATTAAAACTTTTGCCGAAACTCAAGCTCATTTACAACATGTTGATGGTGTCATGATTGGCCGTGAAGCCTATCACAACCCTTACCTACTTGCTGAGCTCGGCCAGCTTTGGAATTTAGAAGCACCAGATCGATTCGATATTATGGAACAAATGCTGCCTTATATTGAGCAACGCATGGCTGAAGGTGCTCCCCTTTCAATCATTACACGTCATATTTTAGGTTTATTCCAAAACTTACCGGGTGCTCGTAAATGGCGCCAAGCACTAAGTGGTGGAAATGCAAAGACTTTAGCTGATGTTGAAAATGCCATTCAAAACATGCGAGCAGCCATGATTCGCACTGAAGAATATGTAAAAGAGCAGCAGGTTTAAGTTGGCGACGACTTCTTAAATTGTAAGAAAATGTGGCATTTTAAATCAGAGACTTAGATTTTGAGTATATTCGCAAATGTTGGAACAAAATATTCAAATTTAAGCTCTGATTAGTTATTTATTTACAATGATATCAATAATTTAAATTTCACTATTTTTGACCATCTCTTTTGATAAGTATCTTTTCACTCCAAGGCAGATACCTCTGGAAAAAAGATACGTTATTACATAACATAAACAAAACTTTTAAGATACGCCTATTAGTATCTCTGAACGCCACAGGTAGGTGGTGATTTTTTAATATGGATATAGGTAGCACGGTAGAGATTTCACGATGATTATTTATGACGGACAAGTAGCTGATAATTACATGTATCAGGATTCAAATCAGGCAGCCATTGTTGTATCGCACAGCGCACCCAGCCTACCTTATCCTTTCACCATGAAACCCAATAATCATCAAACTCAAACTTCAACCAACCCACCCATCGATGTAGAAAAGTTTGTAGAAAAATTAGAAAGCGTTACTTCTAGACGCAGTAAAGCTAGATGCGCACGTAGTATCCGTCTTGCACTCGAATCTGCTGGTGCGAATGTTGAAAACCATCCAATCGCAGCTTCAGATTGGGGCGATACTCTCAAAAAGATTGGCTATAAACAAATTGATCCAGCCTTCGACGAACCTCAAGAAGGTGACATTTATATCATTCACAGAACCCGCAACCACATTTATGGACACATCGCAGGGTACACCGGAAGTGAATGGGTCTCTGACTTCAAACAAAATAGCTATGACGTCTATAAAGATGATAACGTCACTTATACTTACTATAGATTAGCTGCCTAATCAATTTTCTAAGATTGAAAAATTTGGTGAATGCGTTCGGCACAATGCTGAATTATTTCATCATTATCTTTTCTATAGATCAAAACCACTTCAGAAACTGATAACTGATCGGTTAAAGGTAATAGTTTCACGTGAGCTGGCAAAATCTGCTGAAACTCTTTGGGCACAATACTTATCCCTAAATTTGCTGCCACAAGTTGTAATTGTGAGATCTTACGCGACTGGATTGGAGCTTTAGGTGGGTTAAAACCTGCGGCTAAACATAGATTTGAAACTAAATAGCTTAATCCACCTCTTTTAGAATGGGGTGTAGAAACGAAGTATTCATCTTTTAAATCTCTGACTTCGACCTTCTCTTTATTTAGAAACTTAGCATGATCAATGTGCACAGCCACCATTAAAGGTTCTTTATATAATTTAATAACATTGACGTCATCTAATATGTGCCGAACTGGTGGTCTAATCAAACCAATATCAATTTCCCCATTCAGTAAAGCCAAAATCTGATGCTCAGATGACAAGGTATTGATCTCAAAATTGATTTGTTGCGTTAAGCTAATTTCTTTTAATATCTGAACCTTTTTATCATCCATAATAATACTGCTCGAATGAGCAATTTTAATCTGACGATTTTTTCCTTCCGCAATATCCTTAGAAACTGCAATGATTTCATTTAAATAATGCATATTATCTTTTATTTTTTTATAGAAAACTTCTCCTGCCAATGTGAGTTTTGCTCTTTTATCCGTGCGATCAAACAACTGAAAACCAATTTCTTCTTCTAATAGTTTCATTTGTCGACTTAAAGCAGACTGAGCAATGAATAATTTCTCTGAAGCAGCAGTGAAACTCCCTTCTTCAACAATTTTTATAAAATATTGAAATTGTTTTAATGTGAGCATAACCATCTCAAAATTAGATTATTAGGTCTATTTTCTATATTAGATTAGATGAATATCCTTGACTAGAATTTTATCAAGACCATTCAATTGATTGAATTATTCATGAAGTATTTAAAAGGGTTTGTCATTTTCACCGTTGTTGTTCTAATTTTATGGTGCTTTAAATTTTATGATCAGCAACTACCCACACAGCCCCAGCAAGACAACATAGAGCTGTATGATTAAATAGTTTCTCTCAAAAATAAAAAGGCATGCACTCACATAAGCACATGCCTTTTCAATATTTAAATTAAGCTTTCTTTAAATCAAGCTTTTTCAAAACTTCAGCCACAGCAATCATCGCAAAGCTTGAAGTCACCACTACCGCTGAACCATAGCCACCACAACGTAAGCCCGCCGATGGGCAAACATCTGCACTAGAAAATGGATTATCGATTGAGTAAATACAGGTAATACCAAATTTCTCTTTTGGCTTTTTACAGATGCCTCGAGCACGAAGTTGACTACGTAGCTTCGCTAACATCGGATCTTGTTCTGTTTTTGATAAATCCGCCACACGAATTTTAAGTGGATCGAGCTTACCACCTGCCCCACCCGACACAATCAAAGAAATCTTATTAAAACGACAATGCAGCATTAAAGCCAGTTTTGCTTTAACGTCATCGATGCAGTCTAAAACAATGTCTGGTACAGGGTTTAAAAGCTCTGTGACATTTTCAGGCGTTAAGAAGTCATCAATAATATTTACTTTAATACGTGGGTTAATTTGACGACAACGCTCCGCCATAATTTCAACTTTTTCACAGCCCAGAGTTGAGGTCATTGCAGGTAGCTGACGGTTTACATTTGACGCTGCAACCACATCCATATCGACTAATGTAATCTCACCAATACCTGTACGCGCTAAAGCTTCTACCGCCCAACTGCCGACCCCACCAATACCAATCACCATCACATGACTTTTTTCATAGTGCTGGAACGATGAATCACCATAAATTTTGGCTACACCTGCAAAACGGCGGTCATATTCATCTTGTTGAAGATCGGTCATTGCTACTCTTAGTGGATATAAAACACAGGAGGTATTTTACTGCTTTTCAGAAGAAAGTGTATTTTAGATCAAAGAAAACTTGAGACTGTAATATTTAAACTCACGACAAGTCTTATGATTATTAATCAAATTATACGGCTTAAGATTTAAACTATTGATTACTAGTGTGGCAGGCGGCATGGATGCCGCTCAGTTGGGCTGCGGTATAAGGACATACCGTCAGCCCGACAAAGGATTTTTGTTACTTTTTATCCTTAAAAAGTAAGGATATGGCTATATACCCAACATTAGTTCATTCATATTTATTACAAGGCTGTACAAGCTTAGCCAATTTATGAAGCAATCAAATTTCGCAGTACATAATGCAAAATACCACCCACCTTAAAGTACTCAACCTCATTTAACGTATCAATTCGACATAACACATTAAAATGACTTGCTACCCCATTTGGCCCTTTTACATCAACCTCAAGAATTTGATGAGGCTGAACGCCATCAGACAAACCTCGAATTGATATCACCTCATGACCAGTTAAGTTGAGCGACTGTCGAGTTTGTCCATCAACAAACTGTAGTGGCAACACGCCCATACCCACCAAGTTTGAACGGTGAATACGTTCAAAGCTCTCAGCAATCACGGCCTTCACGCCTAATAAATTTGTTCCTTTGGCTGCCCAGTCACGTGAAGAACCTGTTCCATATTCTTTACCAGCAATAATCACAAGCGGTGTATGTTCTTGTTGGTAACGCATTGCGGCATCATAAATAGCGAGCTTTTCACCACTTGGTACATGAATGGTATTACCACCCTCTTCACCGCCGAGCATTTCGTTTTTAATACGAATGTTGGCAAAAGTACCTCGCATCATCACTTCATGATTACCGCGTCGAGAACCATAGGAGTTAAAGTCTTTTGGCTCAACACCTTGCTCTTGTAAATATCGACCTGCTGGGCTGTCTTTTTTGATATTACCCGCTGGTGAAATATGGTCAGTCGTTACCGAGTCACCTAGCACTGCCAAAATACGTGCCTGTTCAATATTTTTAATCGGTTTTGGCGGTTCACCAATTCCTTCAAAGAATGGCGGGTGACGAATATAAGTCGAATCATCCGCCCATTCATAAGTTTTACTCTTTGGAATCTGGATTGATTGCCAACTTTCATCGCCATCAAACACAGCAGCATATTCTTTGTGGAACATGTCGGTATTTACTTTCTGTAAGACAGCATCAATCTCTGCCTGACTTGGCCAGATATCTTTTAAATAGACAGGTTGTCCATCTTTACCTTGCCCAATAGGTTGCGTAGTCAAATCGGTACGAATATTACCAACTAAACCATATGCCACTACCAAAGGTGGCGAAGCAAGCCAGTTTGTTTTAACTAATGGATGTACGCGTCCTTCAAAGTTACGGTTACCAGAAAGTACAGAGGCAACATTCAAGTCATGGCATTGAATTGCATCTTCCACTGGCTCAGGTAGTGGACCTGAGTTACCAATACAGGTTGTACAACCATATCCCACCAAGTTATAGCCCAACTCATCTAAATATGGCGTAAGCCCAGCAGCCAGCAAATAGTCAGTCACGACTTTAGAACCCGGTGCAAGAGAGCTTTTCACCCACGGTTTACGCTGTAAGCCTTTTTCAATCGCTTTTTTAGCAAGCAACCCTGCTGCCAGCATTACACTCGGGTTAGAAGTATTGGTACAAGATGTAATGGCCGAAATAACAACATCACCATGATTTAATGGATATTCTTTTCCTTCAATCACGCAAGATGGACTTTCATGTTGAATATTTGCTTTTTTTGCCTCGACAGCAGTACCACCGCCGCCTTCATTTTCTAAACGCTCTTTAGCTTCTTTCGCTGGTTTAAGCGTTAATTCCATGAGTGCATTAAAGGTTTTAGGTACTTCTGATAAAAGCACGCGATCTTGTGGACGTTTTGGACCTGCCAAACTTGCCTGAACTGTACTCATATCAAGACTTAAAGTATCGGTGAAAACAGGTTCATCACCCGCATTACGCCATAAACCTTGCGCTTTGCTATACGCTTCGACTAGTTCAATACGATCACTTTGACGGCCAGTTAATTTCAAATAACCCAAAGTCACTTCATCAATCGGGAAGAAACCACAAGTCGCACCATATTCCGGCGCCATGTTGGCGATGGTCGCTCGGTCAGCCAGTGGTAAATCGGCTAAACCATCTCCATAAAACTCTACAAATTTCCCCACAACTCCTTTTTGACGGAGCATTTGAGTAATGGTCAACACCAAGTCAGTTGCAGTAATCCCTTCTGGTAGTTTTCCTGTCAATTTAAAACCAATAACTTCAGGAATCAGCATAGAAATCGGTTGGCCCAGCATAGCCGCTTCGGCCTCAATACCCCCTACACCCCAACCTAAAACACCTAAACCATTAATCATGGTGGTATGTGAGTCTGTACCCACTAAAGTATCGGGGAAAGCAAAAGTCTGACCATTATCTTCACCTAGCCACACCGCTTGAGCCAAATATTCTAAATTGACCTGATGACAAATCCCCGTACCCGGTGGCACTACACTAAAGTTATTAAATGCAGATTGTCCCCAACGTAAAAATTGATATCGCTCACCATTACGTTGCATCTCGATTTGTACGTTTTCTTCAAATGCCTGATCATCGGCAAAATAGTCGACCATGACAGAATGATCAATCACCAAATCAACAGGAGATAATGGATTAATTTTTTCAGGATCACCGCCCGCTTGTGCCATCGCTGCTCGCATTGCGGCTAAATCAACGACCGCTGGCACACCCGTAAAATCTTGCATTAAAACCCGCGCAGGTCGATATTGAATTTCCTGATCTGAGGTGCGGCTTTTTAGCCATTCTGCTAAAGCATGGATGTGTTCCGTTTTAACGCTATGCTGATCTTCAAACCGTAATAAGTTTTCCAATAATACTTTTAAAGATTTCGGCAGTTTGGCAATATCCCCTAGCGTTTTCTCTGCTTGGGCTAAGCTAAAAATCTGATAATTGCTGGAACCTACTGTTAGCGTCTGTAAAGCATTAAAACTATTAATATTGCTATACTTAGCCATTGGGTTATCCTCCCACGTCTGGCAATGTTATTTTTCACGTTTTTACATGTTGTTTTCTTACTTTAAGCTTCTTTTTTAATCGCTGTGTTTTGTTTTAGTTAATATTTTTAATCTTTGATTTTTATTACGATAATTTCAATGCAGTAAGAGAGTTTTTCCACAGTAACTCAGCCAAATCTGGCTCTGGCATATTTAAATTTTCAGCCAAACTTTGTAAAACATAAGGCAAATTAACAGGCGTATTACGAGTCCGCTGTTCTGTTGAGGTTTGACAGCAAAGCGGTGTCATATCTGGACAATCTGTTTCAATCACCAAGTGACCTGCACCTATAGCCTGCACAACAGTATGAAGTTTTTTCGCATTCGGGTTGGTGATCTGCCCCGTCACACCAATTTTAAAACCAAGCTTAATAAGACCCTTTGCCTCTTCTACTCCACCACTAAAGGCATGAGCAATTCCGCCAAATTTAAATTTTTGAGCTTTTAATATAGCAAGCACATCACCATGCGCTTTTCGAATGTGGAGTAACACTGGTTTTTGGTATTGGGCTGCTAGCTCTAACTGATCTGCAAAATATTGTTTTTGCTTTGCATATACATCTGGCTGCTTATGTTCTTTTAAGAAAGTATCTAAGCCAATTTCACCTACAGCCACGCAGTTTTCTTGCTGCAAGATATGTTCAAGATGAGTCAAATGCTCTGGTTGATGCTGTTCAATATAAAATGGGTGTAAGCCTGGTGCTAAATAAGAAGTAGGCACATTTTCCCAACTTTTTAACTGATGATGAATCTGCACCAGCTCATCAAAACGTGACTGCACAAACCCAATTAAGACTAATGCATCAACTCCAGCTTTTTTAGCATTAAATGCTAACTGCTGCCGATCTTCATCAAAATCGGCAACATCGAAATGGGTATGGGTATCAAACAAATGCATTAGCCAGCACTTTTTGCAACTGGTGCCGAAGCAGGTTTGGCTTTAGGCTGTGGCAAATATTCTTCTTTCAACACATCTTGCAATTGGTCATAAGGAATGACTAATCGAGGGAGTCCAACCACATATGGTCCAATTTCATACTCACCGTATTGAAGGATTAAACCTTGCTCACCCAACAAGAAGTTATTAGATAATTTAAATGGCCATGCTTGTTCATAGTCAGCAACATTATCAGCCAATTTAGAATCCATCACCCATGTCTTAAAGGCTTCATGGGCTAACTTCTCTAAAGTTGCTTTTTGCTGAGGACGTAATAAATCTTCAAGCTTAATTTGCTTTTGCTCTTTTAAATCAAAATTATAATAATACTGTGCAGCAGAGCCATGAGCTCCACCTAAATAACTACTACTGTTAAGCACTACAGTTACAACTTTACCTTGAGCCTGCAAAATCTTAGGTTTAACTAAAAGATTAATCTGATGATTACTACTTAAAGCTTTTAACTCATTATCTAAATCAATAAATGAATTTGCATAGCGTTGCACCTGTGCATCAAAACTATTTTTTTGCTCTGCACCCGCCACTGCTGAAGCTTCTGCTTTTTGTTCCGTTTGCGTACCCTTAGCATCAGGTTCAGCAATTTCTAAAATTTGATTTAGTGTACTTAAGATTTGTTGATCTAGAATTTTGTCAATAAATGGAAAATTACTCTGCAAACGTTCAACTGTGAATTCTGGACAAGTTTTACCATCACAATCAGGTAAAACCACCTTACTAGGAATTGTTTCACCCTTCAAAGTCAACTCTACTGGCTTTTGTTCCTCGACTGCTGGTTTCTGCTGCTCTTGAGAATCCTTAGGATCAGCTTTAGGTTGGCATGCTGCCAAAAATATAGCAGAAGCAAGCAAAGTTAATCGCAGTGAAGCTTTAGAAGATAACATCATATTTTGCCTTTTATTCTAAGGAGATTACGCTATGCCTTTCTAAGAAATTAGCGCATATAAATAGAGGTTGCAAATTCTGCTACCATCTTAAAACATTTGTTCATAAACCTCGGGTTGTAATATTTTTTTGGTCTGTTCTTTAGATAAATAAATATCGAGCTGTGGAGCTTCTTTAGTAATCTGGTTTGCCTGATAATGTAAGCCAACCCCTTCACCATCAAAGAACCAATCTGCCTGCCCCCAATATAAAGTTTTTGGTGCTTCTTTTTTTATGTCAGCAGTCTGCTTTTTTAACCAGTCTTGATAGGCCACCTGCACCATTTGATGCACAGCTGTTTGCTGATCCTTTTTTAAAACATCTAACAAAGTTAAGCTCTTATGCAGTTTTCGGTCGGCCACAAAAAAGTAATAGCGATCTTTGATCGTGAGCTCTTCTTGCTTGGTATCAAGTCCTAATTGCAATAAAACGTATTGGTTACGCTGCGATGCAATACGGGTATGAAGATGCAATTCGTAAGCCCGATTCTTTGAATATTTATCTTGCCATTCATCAGACTTTTTAACATAAGCATTAATGGCTTGCTGCAAACTTAAGTCTTTTTTCAAATCAATTTGATCTTGAATTACCTTAGCCTGACTTTTCGCGATCCATTCATTTAGCCATGCATCTTGGGTCTTTATCGTTTGAATATCGACATCAATACAATTTTTCTTCTCACAAAATGGTAAAGCATAATCAGCTTTTACTTGCTGCAAGTTTAGAAATGGTAGTACTTCAGCTTTCTCTATATTTTGATTTTGGGTAGAAGCCGATTTCATTTGAGAAGATGATGAAGGTTGAGAGCTTTTCCAGACAAAAAGGCAAATAGCCAAAAGTAATATGATTACCGCAACTAAAAGTGCAATAGCTGTCTTTCTATTCAAATTCATTTCATCATCCTTTCTTATTTTTCAAAACAAAACAGCTTCTGTTCGAAGCTGTCTGTCAAATCTTAAAGATTAGTGTTCACGTGTGTTACGGAACTGAATATCAGGCCAACGCTCTTGCATAATCTGCAAGTTGACACGACTTGGTGCAAGATAAGTTAAGTGACCACCACCATCGATAGAAAGCTGATCATGCGCTTTTTTCTTAAATTCATTGAGAATCTTGTCATCATCACAATGAATCCAACGAACCGTATTAACACTTACAGGCTCATACACACAGTCAACTTTGTATTCTTCTTTCAGACGGTAAGCAACAACGTCAAACTGAAGTACACCAACTGCGCCCACGATCAAATCATTGCTAATTTGTGGCATAAATACCTGAGTTGCACCTTCTTCTGACAACTCTTTCAAACCTTTTTGCAATTGTTTTGATTTTAATGGATCTTTCAAACGCACACGACGGAACATCTCTGGTGCGAAGTGAGGAATACCTGTGAAATGTAGATTTTCACCACTTGTGAAAGTATCACCAATTTGAATTGTGCCGTGGTTATGCAAACCAATAATATCACCTGGCCACGCTTCTTCTAAGTGCTCACGCTCACCCGCAAGGAATGTCAATGCATCACTAATACGAACATCTTTACCAATACGTACATGATTCATCTTCAAACCTTTCTCGTATTTACCTGAGCAAATACGCATAAAGGCAATACGGTCACGGTGTTTCGGATCCATGTTGGCTTGAATTTTAAAGACGAAACCAGAAAAACCTTCTTCTTTAGCATCGACAACACGCTCTTGTGTTGGATGCGCTTTAGGTTCTGGTGCCCAATTCATAAATGCGTCTAACACGTGGTCAACACCAAAGTTACCTAATGCTGTACCAAATAGAACTGGAGTTTGTTTACCTTGTAAAAATAATTCGCGGTCCAAAGGCTCATTCGCCATTTGTACGAGCTCAAGTGACTCTTCAAAAGACGCCCAAGCCAGCTCACCTACTTTTTCACGGATATCTGCATGGTCATAACCATCGCGCACTTCAATATCTGTAATGGTGGAACCAAAACCTGCTTTGTAGACATACAATTTGTTTTCAAGAATGTTGTATACACCAGCAAAATCACGCCCCATCCCTAATGGCCATGTAATTGGTACACAGCGAATATTGAGGACGTTCTCAATTTCATCCAGCAACTCAAGTGGTTCACGAATCTCACGATCCATCTTGTTTACAAATGAAATAATCGGAGTGTCACGCATACGACAAACTTCCATCAATTTGATGGTACGTTCTTCGACACCTTTTGCACCATCAATCACCATTAACGCAGAGTCAACTGCAGTTAGGGTACGATAAGTATCTTCAGAGAAGTCTTCATGTCCCGGTGTATCAAGTAAGTTAATAGTGTGACCTTTATAAGGGAACTGCATAACAGAAGTGGTAATGGAAATTCCACGCTCTTTTTCCATTTCCATCCAGTCAGATGTAGCTGCGCGATCAGATTTACGGCTTTTTACCATCCCTGCAACCTGAATTGCTTTACCCCATAACAGTAATTTCTCTGTCATAGTCGTTTTACCGGCATCGGGGTGGGAAATGATGGCAAATGTGCGGCGTTGAGCAACCTGTGCCGCTAACTCATCTTTAAAACTCATGAAATACACCTACTGCGGAGATTGCAGTGCCAAAGACCTAAAGTCGATCAAAATAAAAATTGGCGTAATTGTAGCAGATTTATAGAACTGTTTAATGATTGTTGATAAACCATGAGTTATTCACAAACTTTTTAGATCTTTTTTGAGAATGTAGTTTAGCTCCTTAGAAATTTTACAATTAAAAAAGCCCACCTATTTGAGATGGGGCTTGATTAAGACTTAATAGAATCTTTACGCTAATTTCTTTTCTTCAATGAATTGAACATCTGCAATTTGTGCATCCCAAAACTCATTCCATAAAGCACAGTAATCAATACATAGCTTGGTTAGGCTTTCATAATCATCTTTTGTAATTGCTTGTGCTAATGCAAACCACAAGTCATCTTCATGATCGTCATCAGCGGCCTCAGATGTTTCATCCGTAGATACACCATGTACATGATAGTAACCACCACCTTCAACATCGATATTTACGAATTTGGTTGCTTGACGTAATGGAGGACTAAAAAGAATGACTTCTTCCTCGGCCACTGCTAACAATGCTACGACTTTAATATAATTATCATACGAAGATTCTAAAAATGATCTAACCTGATTAGCGATTTTTGATGGTTTATAATTACGACGATCAAGCTCTGTTAAGCCATAATCATTAAGCAAATCTTCATACAAAGGATAGTGAGCGTATTCAGGATTACCCAGATAGTAGTTATCTTTATCTAATCCCGGACGGAAACCAAATTCATCAAGTATATTTAAACTTAATAATACTCTTGGAAACATTTTAGCTCCAGAATGGAGTTTAGGTTCCAATTGTTTGGTCTGAAATTGTGCTTGTAGTAAAGCATCAGTAAAAATCTGTACAATTGCATGACGATATTCTAAATGAATACGAATTAAACTCGTTTTATCGAGATACCCATTATTTAATACCTCAATCGCAGGATGTTTAGAAACGGGTAATTCCGCAATTTTACTTCTTAACTGTTCGAGAAATTTTAAATTTTCATCCCATTGTTTTGCAGGAATACTACTTCTCATCCCCTGCAATGCTTTTTCTCTTGGATTATTAAAGTCTTCAAATTTTTTTGACATAATCGTTCTCAGTAAAAAGTTTGTTCTTATAGTTAAGTTATAGGTCTTATTTTTATTTAAATTTTGCATTCAATTGCTAAAATAAATTCCACAAACCAAAACTTAACAATTTTATATTATGTTTGTTAACTCAACAAATCAACGAATTAATTAATAATTTTTAAAAAAAGTAAAATATTGCCAATTAGAAACATATATTTTTATTTTTAATAACAAATCAAGATATTGAATAAATATAATTTTTTAAATATGATTAGAGAAAATTTATTTAAGCTTTCATACTTTACAATAGCAAAGTTAATCAAAAATATTTGTGACGGATAAATCGATGTCAAAAAGAGAAAATATTATAACAACAGCCACCTCCCTCTTTAATCAGAAAAGCTACACCTCTATTGGAGTTGACTGTATTATCGCTGAATCAGGCGTTGCAAAAATGACTTTTTATAAGTACTTTTCTTCTAAAGAAAACTTAATTGAAGAATGTCTTCGCCAAAGGAATCAAGAAGTTCAGGCTTCTCTATTTCAAAAAATTAGCAATATTGATGATCCATTGATTAAACTTAAAAGTATTTTTAACTGGTATATTGACTGGATCAATACAGATGATTTCAATGGTTGTTTATTTAAAAAAGCGACGATCGAAGTCATGCAATTGTATCCCTCTCTTAAAGATCAAGTGAATAAATACCGAGAATGGGTTTACAAATTGGTTTTCTCAATATTTCTAGAATTAGAAATTAAAGATACCCATACACTTACTAGTCTTTTCCTTAATATTATTGATGGAATTATTATTGATGGCACAATAAATAAATCACAAATTAACTCCCAAAAAACATGGTCTTATATTAGAAAAATTATTAAATTCGAAGCAATTCAAGAGTTCGAAACTGCATAGCCTATAAATCGGCTAGAACTCTACACTTTAACAAAAATACACAATATTTTAATTCGGTGGAGCATGAACCAAACTCCACCACGATTCCTAATTCTTAAAATATATAAAAATTTAAATAATTATATTTTACAATCCAATAATAAATATTAATTTATTATATAAACTTAATAGTAATTTATATTAATTAATTTTAAATATTGAATTTTATATACCAAAGCAATCGGCTTATTAGAATTACTTTATACTATCAGTATATATTTATAAATTATTATATTTACGATTTTCATACTCATGTCAAGATATTGCATATTAAGCATAACCAACATCTAGGTATTTTAATGAATTACCCCAATGTTAATTTATTAATCTTTAAAGAAAAATTTAAAAATAAGATATAGTTTTTTTAAAATCGATTTAAAAAAGACTAAGCAAAATGGGCGCCTTGAGAATCAATCAGTTGATCGACCTGAACAGGCATCCCTAACAAATAACCTTGGAACTGCTGACAACCTAAACGCGTTAAAATCTCAACTTGCTGCTGAGTCTCTACCCCTTCGGCTGTTACGGTCAAACCCAGCTTTTTCGCCAAGTGAATAATACTTTCTAAAATAACTTCTTCTTTTGACCCCGGTTTTAAATCTACAATAAAACCACGGTCAATTTTAAGTTCATCAACAGGTAAATCTTTTAAATACAAGAAACTCGAATGACCAGTTCCAAAATCATCAATTGCAACACGAATACCCATATCACGTAGTCGTTCACAAGCTCGAATACTTAAATCAATGTGACGCATTGCTGTTGATTCAGTAATCTCAACAATTAAGTGATGAGGTTGAATTTGGTATTTTTTTAATAATGCTTCGAGCGTACTAAATAATTTTTTATTTTCGAACTGTAGTGCAGATAAGTTTACTGCAACTGGGTAAAATGGAGTGTTACTGCGTTCCCACTGTTGAATTTGCAGGCAAGCTTGCTCAAGCGCCCAATACCCCATTGGAATGATCAAACCCGTTTTTTCTGCCCCTTCTATGAACATATGTGGTGTGAGTATTCCTAAAGCTGGATGATTCCAACGGATTAATGCCTCAACACCACAGATTTCAAGATTCGTATTAAATTTTGGTTGGTAATATAGGATGAACTGCTTTTCTTCTACGGCCTTATAAAGATCATTGATCAGTTTTGACTGACTTCTTGTTTCTTGTTGATGTGTTGAATAACTAAAGATGGTGTAAGTATTTCGGCCTTGTTCTTTAGACATAAGCATCGCGGCATCAGCATTCATGAGTAAGTCCTGAACATTTTGTCCGTGCTCAGGAAATAGTGCCACCCCTAAACTTGCAGAGATATTAATTTCTTTACCAGAAATTTGATAACTTTCCTGAATCAGCTGTAAAACTTTCTCAGCCAAAATAACTGCTTCATCGGCATTTGTATTTTCGGCAATAAGCAAAAACTCATCACCGCCAATTCTAAGCAGTTTACATTTCTCATTGAGTTGCCAGTGTAAGCGGTTTGCCATCTGAATAAGTAATTGATCACCCACATGATGTCCAAATGCATCATTCACCGATTTAAATCGGTCTAAGTCAATGTATAAGAAAGCAATTTTCTGGTCTTTGTACCGATGATCTGAGAGTAAGACTTCAGCATAATCCACCAAATAAAGGCGGTTAGGCAATTTGGTTAAATTGTCTTGTATAGATAGGTTAGCTAATTCTTTGTTTGCCTTACGTAGCTCTAAATTCTGTTGAGTAAGGCGTTGCTCTAACATTGCAACAATAAAACTTGCTACGAGTACCAAACATGTCACTAGAATAATTGTGAATAATAATAAGTCATGCTCAGCCTGATATTGGCTAATAAACTTATCAGTAATATTCGTCGCAATAAGCGCTGTGTAGTGCATCCCCATAATACTTAAGGTCATCATAACTGAAAATGCGATTTTTAAAGTTAAGCGATATCGTTCAGTATCTTTTAATTTATAAGCGAGTAAAAACGCTAGCCCTGAACCACTCATTGCAATTAATACAGAAAATAAGAGTAGAAACGAAGTGTAATCTTTTTTATAAACATTCATATTCCAGCCCAACATGCTAATGTAATAGGAGGCTGAAATTCCAATTCCCATAATAATCGAGCTCAAAATGAGTCTAAACAAAGGGAGTGTAAAACGCGAAGTCAGCCACATCGCAATGCAAGATAACAACGCACTGATAGCATAAGAAATTGCAATTAAAGGAATATTAGAGTGGGCTGTATCAAACAGATGATAAGCTTGTATACCAACAATATGGACAATGCTAATTGCTAAGGCGAGTAGCAATCCATTAATAAATAAAATTAAGGACTCAAATTTCTTATAGACTTGCTTGAATATTAGCTGTTCCATGGAAATTACAATATAACAAATGAAGCCAGCTGCAATAAAAGAGCCGACGATCAATGTGCTATCGTAATCAACATGACCCATATTGGACTTCCATGATTATTCAATACTTTTTTTTATTTTGTTCAACTCATTGCCCAAAATACAATTAAACATGTTAAAGAAATTTTAGTAAATTTGACTTATTCAGTCAGTTATAAACAATAACATTATCTATCTTTTGGTCAAGTATTTTTTACTTTATAAATCAATAAAGTAAATAAAAATTAAGCAGCCAATTGTATGAAAAATATAGAATTTATTTAATCTAGTCAAGTTGACCTAATCGCAATTTTCACATTCAAATAAAATAGTATAAATAAAGAACCCTGCTTAAAGCAGGGTTCTTTTAAAACGTTAGATAAAGAAAATTAGTTCTTTTCTTTGTCTACGATTTTGTTTGCTTGAATCCATGGCATCATTGCACGTAACTTATTACCAGTTTGTTCAATACCATGTGCAGCATTTTGACGACGACGAGCTGTCATAGATGGGTAGTTTAACGCACCTTCTTGAATGAACATCTTAGCATATTCACCAGATTGAATACGTTTCAATGCATTACGCATTGCTTCACGAGACTGTTCGTTAATAACTTCAGGACCAGTTACGTATTCGCCGTACTCAGCGTTATTAGAAACTGAGTAGTTCATGTCAGCGATACCGCCTTCGAACATTAAGTCAACGATTAGCTTAAGTTCGTGTAAGCATTCAAAGTAAGCCATTTCTGGTGCATAACCAGCTTCCACTAAAGTTTCGAAGCCCATTTTCACCAATTCAACCGCACCACCACAAAGAACTGCTTGCTCACCGAATAAGTCAGTTTCAGTTTCTTCACGGAATGAAGTTTCGATAATACCTGTACGGCCGCCACCTACGCCAGAAGCATAAGAAAGAGCAACGTTACGTGCATTACCAGAAGCATCTTGGTGGATTGCGATTAGGTCAGGAACACCTGAACCACGTTGGAACTCTGAACGTACAGTGTGACCAGGTGCTTTTGGAGCAACCATGATTACGTCTAAATCTTTACGTGGAACAACTTGGTTGTAAAGAACAGAGAAACCATGAGCAAATGCAAGAGTCGCGCCTTCTTTGATGTTTGGCTCAATCACATCACGGTAAAGTTGTGATTGGAATTCATCTGGAGTCAAAATCATTACGAGGTCAGCTTGCTTAACAGCAGCAGGAACTTCTGCAACTTTAAGACCTGCATTTTCAGCTTTCTTCCAAGAAGCTGAATCTGCACGTAAACCTACAGTTACGTCTACACCTGAGTCTTTAAGGTTAAGTGCATGAGCATGACCTTGAGAACCGTAACCAATAATCGCTACTTTCTTGCCTTGGATGATTGATAAGTCACAGTCTTTATCGTAAAAAATTTGCATTTGTGTTCTCCGCTAAAATACTTTTTAAAAAATTAAATGGTTAATACTTTTTCGCCACGGGCGATACCAGATACACCTGAACGAACGACTTCAAGAATGGTGTTTTCTGCAAGTGCATCGATAAAACCATCTAATTTTTCAGTTGTCCCTGCTATTTGAATGGTATAGGTCGTTGGTGTCACGTCTACAATTTGCGCACGGAAAATATCCGCAGTGCGCTTAATTTCGGCACGTGAAGCTCCTAATGCTTTTACTTTGATTAGCATAAGTTCACGTTCGATGTGTGCACCTTCTGATAAATCAACTACTTTTACAACTTCAACAAGTTTATTGAGCTGCTTAGTAATCTGTTCAATCTTATGGTCATCACCATAAGTTGTTAATGTTAAGCGTGACAAAGTTGGGTCTTCGGTTGGCGCAACATTCAGTGTTTCAATGTTATATCCACGTTGGCTAAATAAACCAACAAGGCGAGAAAGCGCACCAGCTTCATTTTCAACGAGTACAGAAATAATATGTCTCATTATGTACGCTCCCCTTTACCTAACCACATATCCTTCATAGACTGACCTGCGATCAGCATTGGATAAACATGTTCCGTGCGATCAACCATGACATTAATGAATACACATTTATCATTAATCGCCATTGCTTCAGCAAGCTTCGACTCTAGTTCGTCAGCATGATCAATCTGGATACCCACATGGCCATAAGCTTCCATCAATTTGCCAAAATCAGGTAATGATTCAACGTATGAGCTTGAATGACGACCTTCATAGTTCATATCTTGCCACTGCTTCACCATACCTAAAGCACGGTTATTCAAGCACAAGATCTTCACATTCATGCCGTATTGCTTACATGTTGAAAGCTCTTGAATACACATTTGAATTGAAGCTTCGCCAGTAATACAAACAACTTGTTGATCAGGGAAAGCAAGCTTAGCAGCCATAGCATAAGGTAAACCTACGCCCATGGTGCCTAATCCGCCTGAGTTAATCCATTGACGTGGACGCTTGTATTTGTAATACAACGCACCAAACATTTGGTGTTGGCCAACATCTGAAGTAATGATGGCATCACCGTTAGTGACTTTATATAAAGCTTCAACAACTTGCTGTGGCTTCATTGTGCCATCAGTCGGGGTTTCAAACTTTAAGCCATGAACTTTACGCCATTCATTAATTTGATCCCACCACGCAGCAATTGCTTCAGGGTTTGGCTTAGACACATTCAATTGTTTCAATTGCGTCAACATTTCCTGAAGTACAGGCTCAACCGCCCCTACAATTGGAATGTGCGCCATAATTGTTTTTGAAATGCTCGCCGGATCAATATCAATATGAATAACTTTAGCATTCACACAGAATTTTGCTGGGTTATTGGTCACTCGGTCATCAAAACGCGCACCAATTGCAAGAATGACGTCAGCATTATGCATCGCCATATTTGCTTCATAAGTACCGTGCATACCCAACATGCCCACAAACTGTGGATCATCGCCAGGGAAGCCACCAAGGCCCATAAGTGTATTAGTCACCGGATAACCGAGTAAATGCGCGAGTTCAGTCAATAATGCCGATGCATTACCCTGAACAACACCACCACCTGTATAAATTACAGGGCGTTTTGCACTTAAAAGCTCATCAATCGCTTTACGAATTTGGCCAGAATGACCACGTGAAGGTGGTTGGTAAGAACGCATCTTCACTTTTTCAGGATATTCGTACGCAAATTTTTCTGCAGGATTTGTCGCATCTTTAGGAATATCGACTACAACTGGACCAGGGCGACCACTTGCTGCGATATAAAATGCTTTTTTGATAATTGCAGGAATTTCACTTGCGTGACGAACTTGGAAGCTGTGTTTCACGATCGGACGTGAAATACCCACCATATCAGTTTCTTGGAAAGCGTCTTCACCAATAAGATGTGATGCAACCTGGCCAGACAAAATCACCATTGGGATTGAGTCCATATAAGCTGTTGCAATTGGAGTTACTGTATTGGTTGCGCCAGGTCCAGAAGTGACCAGTACTACGCCAGTCTTACCTGTAGCACGCGAGTAAGCATCTGCCATATGACCAGCAGCTTGTTCATGACGTACGAGGTAATGATTAATTTTGTCTTGTTGAAATAGCGCATCATAAATATGTAATACAGCGCCGCCTGGATAACCAAAAACATGTTCAACGCCTTCGTCCGCAAGAGCACGAACGAGCATTTCACCACCAGATAAAAGTTCCAACGTGATTCACCCTAAAATCTTTATCACTATTTATGGAAGGCACAAATAGTGTTTCATTCATTGAATTGTCTGCACTGTTATAGCACACATATTGTCTAGTTTTCGTTGCAATAGAAAAATTTCTGTTTTTCAGCCGTATAAGCTTTTTTAACATTAATAAAGCATGTCTGGATATACATACTTTAGTAAAATCACTCTCTCGGCTAGAGAGAATGTCTATTACAAAACATGACAATTATTCGAAGGGTGATCAAATAATCGCATATAAAACTAAAGGAAGCATTTTTGTTGTTTAATTCACTAAAGTCAAGATTAAAGAAAAGGTTTTTCCATAAAAAAAATTAGCTGCTTCTTTTTTGATCTAAGATTAAATCGTAAATTTGGTAGTTCTACCCTCTATTTATTAAAAATAATTCTTCTTTTTTATATAAAACCATGAATTGTAAATTGCTTATTTATGAACTTTATTTAAATATAGCCAGCTTTCTTTGGGGAATATCTGATATGAATTTATCTTATTTAAAAACAATCTCATATACAGCAATTGCAACAGCAATTTTAATTTACTCAACTCAAAGTCAGGCACAGCAATATTACAAATGGGTAGATAAAAGTGGCTCAACACATTACACCACGACTCCACCACCTAAAGGCACGAAACATTTGAACACAGTTTCGATTTACGGTAGCCAATCATCCGTAAAAAATTCGACATCCCCCCCCAGAACAGCAAACTCAAGATAAAACAGATAAAGTCATACCAACAGCAGCTAACGCCGTACAGGAAAAAAATGCACCCGCAGTCGCAGTTCCACCTGCGGTACCTGCCCCATCTGTTACAGCACTACGATAAGTAAAGAAGAGTGGTGAATGCTTTCACCACTCTTCCATTATTTAAAATGAAGAAGAATGAGTTGGTAAATTTTTATAGCTCATACTAAAAGATAAAATCGTCATCTAAAAACTGACATTTTCCTCTATTTTGCGCTATGCTGTGCAGCAATCTTTCATTTCAATTTTCGTTGTATAGCTTACGTCTATGACTATTTCTCACATTGACCCCGAATATCAAGCAAACACGATTGAACCATCAGTTCAACAAGATTGGGAAAATCGTAAAGTCTTTAAAGTTGCCGACACTGTCGAAGGTAAACATCGTTACATCCTGTCAATGTTTCCTTACCCAAGCGGCAAGCTGCATATGGGGCATGTGCGTAACTATACAATTGGCGATGTGATTAGCCGTTTTTACCGTTTAAAAGGTGAAACTGTATTACAACCTATGGGTTGGGATGCATTCGGTTTACCTGCAGAAAACGCAGCAATTGCCCATAAAGTTGCTCCGGCAAAATGGACATTTGAAAACATTGCGTACATGCGTGACCAATTAAAAAAATTAGGTCTATCTGTAGATTGGGATCGTGAATTTGCAACTTGTACACCAGAGTATTATCACTGGGAACAATGGTTATTTGTTCAGCTTTATAAAAAAGGCCTGATCTACCGTAAACTTTCAACAGTAAACTGGGATCCAGTTGACCAAACAGTTTTGGCAAACGAACAAGTTGAAAATGGCCGCGGTTGGCGTTCTGGTGCATTGGTTGAAAAACGCGATATTCCAATGTACTACTTCCGTATTACGGACTATGCACAAGAATTATTAGACGACCTAGACACCCTACAAGACGGCTGGCCTCAACAAGTGTTGACCATGCAACGTAACTGGATTGGTCGCTCTACTGGTATGGAAATTACTTTCCCATCTGCCAATACCGAAATTTATGCTGACGGCTTAACTGTTTATACAACACGTGCTGACACGCTTATGGGCGTGACATATGTTGCTGTTGCAGCAGAACATCCTCTTGCACTTAAAGCTGCTGAAAACAACCCTGAATTGGCTGCATTTATTGAAGAATGCCGCATGGGTTCAGTTGCAGAAGCTGACTTGGCAACAGCCGAGAAGAAAGGCATGGCAACAGGCTTGTTTGTAAAACACCCTGTAACTGGTGAAGACCTTCCTGTCTGGATCGCAAACTACGTATTAATGTCTTACGGTTCTGGCGCAGTAATGGCTGTACCGGCGCATGACGAACGTGATTTTGAATTTGCTAACAAGTTCAATTTGCCAATTAAGCAAGTGATTGATGCCAAAGGTGCTGACGATGCAGATTACTCTGCAACTGAGTGGCAAGAATGGTACGGTTCTAAAGAAGGTAAACTTGTTAACTCGGGCGAGTTTGACGGTTTGGAATTCCAAGCTGCATTCGATGCATTCCTTGCAAAATTAGAACCACAAGGTTTAGCAAATTCTAAAGTTCAATTCCGTTTACGTGACTGGGGTGTTTCTCGTCAACGTTACTGGGGTTGTCCAATTCCAATGATTAACTGTGATACTTGTGGTCAAGTCACAGTTCCAGAAGACCAGCTTCCGGTTGTATTACCAACTGACGTTGTTCCAGATGGTTCAGGTAATCCGCTTAATAAAATGCCTGAATTCTATGAAACTAAATGTCCTTGCTGTGGCGGCGATGCACGTCGTGAAACAGATACCTTGGATACTTTCGTAGAGTCATCTTGGTACTACGCACGCTATGCATCTCCAGACTTTACTGGCGGTATGGTTAAACCTGAAGCAGCTCAAAACTGGCTTCCTGTAAACCAATACATTGGTGGTGTTGAACACGCGATTCTCCACTTACTTTATGCACGTTTCTTCCATAAATTGATGCGTGATGAAGGTGTTGTACAAGGTAATGAGCCATTTACCAACTTGTTAACTCAAGGCATGGTGCTTGCAGATACATTCTATCGTGAAGCAGAAAATGGTAAGAAAACTTGGTTTAACCCTGCTGATATCGAATTAGAACGCGATGAAAAAGGTCGTATTCTTTCTGCAAAATATTCAGGTGATGGTCAAGAAGTTGTGATCGGCGGACAAGAAAAAATGTCTAAGTCGAAAAACAACGGGATCGACCCACAAGCGATTATTGATCAATACGGTGCAGACACAGCACGTGTATTTATGATGTTCGCTGCTCCACCAGATCAATCTTTAGAATGGTCTGATGCAGGTGTTGAAGGTGCAAACCGTTTCTTGAAACGTGTATGGCGCCTTGTAGCGAGCTTCCTTGAAAAGGGCAACCAAGCTTCTACGATTGATGCTGCTAACTTGTCTAAAGATGCTCAAGATTTACGTCGTAAAACTCACGAAACTATCCAAAAAGTAAGTGATGATATCGAACGTCGTCATGCATTCAATACTGCGATTGCTGCTTTGATGGAATTGTTAAATGCAAGCAATAAGTTTGAAGCAAAAGATGACAACGACGTTGCTGTAGAACGTGAAGCGATCACTACACTGTTAACTTTACTTGCTCCATTTGCACCGCATTTAAGTCAAACATTATTGGCTCAGTTTGGTACAGATGTAACAGAAGCAACATTCCCTGAAGTCGATGCTTCTGCATTAACTCGTAATACGCAAACGATTGTTGTACAGGTTAACGGTAAACTTCGCGGTAAACTTGAAGTTTCTGTTGATATTTCTAAAGAAGATCTATTAGCTCAAGCTAAGGCCCTTCCAGAAGTTCAACAATTCTTAACAGGACCAACAAAGAAAGAAATTGTGGTTCCAAATAAATTAGTTAACCTCGTGGTTTAATTAAAGTTATTAATGAGAGGATCAAGCATGCACTTTGCCAAACGTTTAGCCGCTGTTGTTTTAACCTTAGGCCTTAGTGCAGGCTTAGTCGGGTGTGGATTTCATTTAAAAGGAACCAACCCGACTGCAACTCCGCTTGTTTATAAAAAGTTAAGCCTTGAGTTACCAGCTAAAACTGATGATTTAGAAACCCAGTTAAAAGTTTATTTAGCTGCAAATGGTGTTCAATTCAGCAATGATAATGATGCCTACGTACTCCGTGTTTTAGAGTACACACCACGTCGTCAGCTTTTAAATGGAAAACTAACGGAAGTATTATTACGCTTAACCGTAACCTTCCAGATTGAAGACCGTCAGGGTAATAAAATTACTGAACCACGTTCATTAACTGCATCTCGTAGTTATCAGTATGATCTTGCAACGGTTAACACCGAAAATCAGCAAGAATCTTATTTACAACGTATTGTAATTGATGACATTGCACAGCAAATTACTCGTCAGATTTCAGCAAACCGTTTACCAAAAGCTCAACCTTAATCTCCAGTTTTATCAGCAATGAAAATTGACTATTTACAAGCCTTAAAACGCATTCCGGAAGCACGGGGTGCGTGGATTTTACATGGCCAAGAACCTTTGCTGGAACAAAATTTATTAGATGCTTTTCGTAAAAGTTGGCAACAACAAGAAGTTGAAAGACAGCGCTACGATATTAGTAGCGTGAGCGACTGGAAAAATGTTTTTAACGCTCTTAACAGCTTATCTTTATTTTCTCAGCAGCTTGCCATTGAAGTACATGGTAATATAAAGCCTGACGCAAATGGACTAAAACAACTTAAAAGTTATATCCAACATAATGAGACTAACTTACTTTTAATTGTTTTACCTAAGCAAGATAGTAGTAGTTTAAAGTCTGCTTTTTTCCAAGTTGTGGAAGCAAATGGTGTTGTCGTTGCCCTAACGGCAAACTATCCGCAAGACCGTCAAAGAATTTTATCTGCCGAAGCAGAGAAACTTGAAATTCAACTCGATAATGATGCCTGGCAGTGGCTCATGCAGCATCATGAGCATAATCTGCTCGCAGCTAAGAATAGCTTGATGCGTGTAAGAGATACTTTTCCAGACCAACAACTCATTCAAATTGAACAGTTGTATGCTTGTCTACAAGATCAATCTCGTTATACCACTTACGATTTAAGCGATGCTTTATTAGAAGGTAATCTCGCTCAATCTATTAAAATTTTTCAATATTTAATTGCTGCTGGCGAACCAGAAAGTCTGATTTTATGGACACTAAGCAAAGAAATGCGTTTACTGATGCAATTATTTGAGCAGCCTCATAATGCATTACAACTTGGTATCTGGAAAACAAAGGTTGGTTTATATCAACAAGCTTTAAGAAGATTAAATCCTCAACAATTTTTAGGCTGGTCTACCCTTCTATTGCAAGTAGATGCAGCAATTAAAGGAATGTCGAACGAAAATGCCCAACATTTAATGCAGCAAGCGATTGCTGAATTATGTGGGAAAACACTATTTATACAATAATTCGGCCGAATCATTTTTCTTCATTCCTGAAATATCATAAAAATTCACGTTTTATCCTCATTTCGCTTTTATACTAAATTAAATTTTAGACTTTTCGACCTCTCGCCATGCCAAAAATAAAGCCAATCAAACTTGTTATTATCATCGTCTGTATAGCCATTATTGCTGTATTAGCTTGGAAATTTTTAAAGCCTAAAGAGCAGCAGCCTCAATATATTACAGCTGAGGTAACACGCGGAGATATTGAAAATAATGTCCTTGCAACAGGTACACTTGATGCAACCAAACTGATTAGTGTGGGTGCACAGGTATCTGGTCAGGTCAAAAAGATGTATGTACAGTTGGGCGATCAAGTGAAACAAGGTCAACTTATCGCACAAATTGACTCAACCACCCAAGAAAATAGTTTAAAAACTTCTGATGCGAATATTAAAAATTTAGAAGCGCAGCGCCTTCAACAAGTTGCTTCTTTAAATGAAAAACAACTTGAATACCGCCGTCAGCAACAAATGTATGCGCAAGATGCAACGCCTCGTGCAGATTTAGAATCGGCTGAGGCAAGCTATAAAACAGCTCAGGCGCAAATTAAAGCATTAGATGCACAGATCGAATCTGCAAAAGTGACAAAATCTACGGCACAAACCAATATTGGTTACACACGTATTGTTGCTCCAACTGATGGTACCGTTGTCGCGATTGTGACCGAAGAAGGCCAAACTGTAAACGCAAACCAAAGCGCTCCAACAATTGTCAAAATTGCAAAACTACAAAACATGACGATTAAGGCGCAGGTGAGTGAAGCTGACATTATGAAAGTTGAAAAAGGACAACAGGTTTACTTTACAACTTTAGGTGATGAAACTAAGCGCTATGCAACATTACGTCAGATTGAACCAGCTCCAGACTCAATTTCTAGTGAATCAACAAGTACAACAAGCTCAACAACCAGTTCAGCTGTTTACTATAATGCGTTATTCGATGTGCCAAATACTGATGGTAAATTGCGTATTGATATGACAGCACAAGTTTATATCGTATTAGATTCAGCTAAAAATGCCCTACTTGTTCCTTCATCAGCACTGAGTTCTAAACAATTTTCAGGCCAAAGAAAATCTGGTCAATCTACAGATAAAGCTGCTTCGACTCCAAGTGCAGAAAGAAAAAATTCAGGTAGTGGTGTTCGTTTAGAACGTTTAAATTTAACTGCTGAACAAAAACAACTGGTTGAACAAGGTAAATTAACGTTAAGTGTTGTACGTGTATTACAAGCCGATGGCACAACTAAACCGACTCAGATTTTGGTAGGTATTAATAACCGTGTAAATGCGCAAGTTCTTGCGGGCTTAAAACAAGGTGATCAAGTTGTGATTGCCGATAGTGCAGATACTTCTGCTGCATCAGCAAATAGTAGTAATAACCGTCGCCGTAGTGGCCCAATGGGAATGTAAGCATGACAAAACAAGCTTTGCTTGAAGTCAGCAATCTAGTCCGGGAATTCCCTGCTGGCGAAAGCACGATACAAATTTTAAAAGGTATTGACCTGACCATTTATGAAGGTGAACTGGTTGCGATTGTCGGCCAGTCTGGTTCCGGCAAATCGACCCTCATGAATATTTTGGGGTGTTTGGACCGACCTACAAGTGGTAGTTACAAGGTTAATGGACAAGAAACCGGTAAACTTGAGCCAGATCAACTCGCTCGACTACGCCGTGAATATTTTGGTTTTATTTTCCAACGCTACCATTTATTGGGTGATTTATCTGCTGAAGGTAACGTAGAAGTTCCAGCTGTTTATGCAGGTGTTACCCCTTCTGAACGTAAACAACGCGCAACGGCTTTACTGACCGAATTAGGTTTAGGTACTAAAACCCTCAATAGACCAAGTCAACTTTCTGGTGGTCAGCAGCAGCGTGTTTCTATTGCCCGCGCGCTGATGAATGGCGGTGACGTTATTCTGGCAGATGAACCAACAGGGGCGCTTGACTCTCATAGTGGTGTTGAGGTAATGCGTATTTTGCGTGAACTCAATGCCGCAGGCCACACTATTATTTTAGTCACCCACGATATGCAAGTTGCAAAAAATGCGACTCGCATTATCGAGATTAGTGACGGAGAAATTATTAGTGACCGCCCTAATGTTCCAGATCAAGCAGCTGAACCAATCAAATCTGATCCTGATGCGGCGCCTGCTTTGCAAGGTAAACAGAAGAAAGGCAAAAGTATTTCTGCATGGCGCTCTACTTTAGACCGTTTATCTGAAGCCTTTCAAATGGCTTTACTGTCTATGAATGCCCACCGTATGCGTACTTTTTTAACCATGCTGGGGATTATTATTGGTATTGCATCGGTTGTTACGGTTGTCGCGTTAGGTAAAGGCTCTCAACAGCAAATTTTAAGCAATATTAGCAGTCTGGGAACAAATACGATTACGGTATTTCAGGGCCGCGGTTTTGGTGATAACTCTAAAACTGCAAGCTTTAAAACCTTGGTACCTGCCGATGCCGATGCATTAATGACTCAACCGTATGTTAGTGCAGTCAGCCCAATCGTCAGTACATCCAAAACCATGCGTTACCAACAAAATGAAGCGAACGCGACCATTAATGGTGTGAGTAACGATTATTTCGATGTGAAAGGTTTGGTCTTTAAAGATGGACAAACTTTTGATCAACGTAGTGTCCGTGATCGCTCACAGGATGTGGTCATTGATACTAATACTCAAAAGCAGTTCTTTAGTGACGGTACCAACCCTATCGGTCAAGTAGTGTTACTCGGTAGTGTACCTGCGCGTATTATTGGTGTGGTTGAGCCACAAACAAGCGGTATGGGTTCAGATGACACTTTGAATGTCTATATGCCTTATACAACCGTAATGAGCCGTATGTTAGGACAATCTAATGTACGTAATATTGTGGTTCGTATTAATGACAAATATTCAACTGCTGCCGCAGAAAATGCGATTGTGAATTTATTAACCCAGCGCCATGGTGCACAAGATATTTTCACCATGAACAGTGACAGTATCCGTCAGACTATTGAGAAAACAACCAGCACGATGACCCTTCTGGTTTCAGCAATTGCCGTAATTTCATTGGTCGTTGGTGGTATCGGGGTAATGAATATTATGTTGGTTTCGGTGACTGAACGTACTCAGGAAATTGGCGTACGTATGGCCGTCGGTGCGCGTCAAAGTGATATTTTGCAGCAATTCCTGATTGAAGCAATTTTGGTGTGTTTAATTGGTGGTGTGCTTGGCGTCTTACTATCGCTTGGCCTTGGGCAACTTATTAATAAATTTGCTGGCGGTAACTTTAGTGTGGCTTATTCAAGCACTTCTATTATTGCAGCATTTGTCTGTTCAACACTGATTGGTGTCGTATTCGGTTTCTTGCCTGCTAAGAATGCCGCGAAACTTGACCCTGTTGCCGCACTATCTCGAGAATAAGGAAAATTGCATGTCTTTCTCTATGACTAAACTCAGCACAGCACTTCTTCTCACAGGTTCTCTTGTAGGATGTGCAGCTGTAGTAAAAACACCTTATGAAACGCCTGCGGTACAAGTTCCAGGTAGTTTTCAGTATGACACAGCAAAAACAAAAACCATGTCTGCCAATCAATATTCTGACCGTTGGTGGACACTCTTTAACGATGCACAGCTCAATCAACTTGTAAGTAATGTATTAGAACGTAATAGTGATTTAGCAGTTGCAGGTATTGCTCTAAAGCAAGCCCGTCTACAAGCTGACTTAACCGCTAACAAACAAGGCTTGCGTACCAATTCTAGTGTTTCTACAGGACATTCTTTCGATTTAAATTCGGGAGATGACAGCTCTAAAGGCCTATCAATGAGTGCGGGTGTAAGCTATGAGCTTGATTTGTTTGGCAAGCTTGCACGCCAAACTGAAGCAAGCAAATGGGAAGCCTTAGCGACCGAACAAGATTTACAAGCTACTGGACAAAGTTTAATTGCAACCACGGCCAAACTTTATTGGCAACTGGGTTATTTAAATGAACGTTATGCGACTGCTCAGCAAAGTCTCGCAACCTCTCAAAAGCTTTATGACTTGGTACAAATTCAATATAAAGCTGGTGCTGTTTCAGGTGTAGATCTGACTCAAGCAGAACAATCGGTGCAAAGCCAAAAAGCAAGCTTAAGCCAGATTGAACAGCAACTGGTTGAAACACGCACAGCCATTGCGGTGTTATTGCATGAACCATTGCAGCAATTAAATATTCAAGAGCCAAAGCGTTTACCACGCACTGCTCTACCTGCAATTGGTGCTGGCTTACCTGCCGACATTTTATCGCGCCGACCTGATTTGCAAGCAAGTGAGCTCCGCTTAAGAAAAGCATTAGCAACTAAAGATGCTACTAAGGCGAGCTACTACCCTTCTATTAGCCTAACTAGCAGTTTAGGTTCAAGCAGCACATCGTTAACGGAGTTATTACGTAACCCCGCCCTCACGCTTGGGGCAAGTTTAAGCTTACCGTTTTTGCAATACAACGATATGAAGAAAGATATCGCGATTAGTAATCTAGATTATGAAAAAGCGATTATTCAATATCGTCAAACGCTTTATCAGGCTTTTGCTGATGTAGAAAATGCTTTATCGAGTCGTACCGAACTCGACAAACAAGTAGCGTTACAAGAGCGTAATGTTGAACTTGCAGAAAAAACCGAACGTTTAACTGAAGTGCGCTACCGTTATGGTGCTGTTGCATTAAAGACTCTTCTCGATGCACAGCAAACTACACGTACTGCACGTTTAAGCCTCGTTGAAACCAAGCAAAGCCAATACAACGCGTATGTCACTCTCATGCAAGCTTTAGGTGGTTCACCTGTAAAAGAACTACTGCAATAACTTGCGCCCATAAAAAAAGCCGTAGTCCTTCAACTACGGCTTTTTTTATGCCTGAATAAATTTCGAAACTTATTCATCATCCATCATAGATTGGCTCATACCTACAGTATTGAAACCAGCATCTACATATAGAATTTCACCAGTAATACCTGAAGCCCAAGGTGAGCATAGGAATAATGCTGCATTACCTACTTCTTCAATGGTTACGTTACGTTTTAACGGCGCAACTTTTTCATTGGCATCTAACATTTTACGGAAAGATTTAATACCAGAAGCAGCCAAAGTACGGATTGGACCCGCAGAAATCGCGTTTACACGAATACCATCAACACCAAGACTTGATGCTAAATAGCGAACACCAGCTTCTAAAGAAGCTTTTGCCATACCCATAACGTTATAGTTAGGCATAACACGCTCAGAACCTTGGTAAGTCAAAGTCAATAAACAACCTTGACGAGCTTGTAATAGAGGTTTTGCAGCACGTGCCATTGCAACAAAGCTGTATGCACTGATGTCATGAGCAACTTTAAAACCTTCACGGTCAGTCACGTCAGTAAAATCACCATCAAGTGTATGTGCAGGTGCGAAGCCAATTGAGTGTACAACACCGTCTACACCATCCCAATGTTTTGCAAGTTCTGCAAATGCATTATCAATTTCAGCATCAACAGCAACATCACATGGAAACACAAGCTTAGAACCGAATTGCTCAGCAAATTCATCCACACGTTTTTTTAATTTTTCGTTTGGATAAGTAAACGCAAGCTCTGCACCTTCACGGTGTAATGCTTGTGCAATACCAAAAGCAATTGATAATTTACTAGCAACGCCTGCAATCAAAAAGCGCTTACCTGCTAAAAGTCCTTGTGTCATGCCGATCTCACTCAAAACAATTTCAAGCATAATGCCAATATTCGGCGGTTTTCGAAATTGCATAATGCATCTTTTTTCAAAAATCGCACGAAAAAAATCACTCCTGATAAGGAGCGACTTCTAGATGAATTCAATCTTAGTCGTCAGACAATAAGCCCAGTAAGCGTAAGAAAGAAATATACATCCATACTAAAGTTACAAGTAATGCGATACCACACAACCATTCCATGAATTTTGGTGCACGATATGCTGCATTAGTTTCGATTAAATCAAAATCTAAAATCAGGTTAAGTGAAGCAATGACTGCGACGAATGCAGCAAAACCTATACCTAACCAGTTACTTTCAAAAATATAAGGAACGCTTGAACCAAAAGCTAAACGCATGACCATCTGCACGATAAATACAATAAAGATAGCTAAAGATGCAGAGATTACAACTGACTTGAACTTTTCAGTTGCGCGAATAATTTGGAATTTATATAAACCAAACATCACCAAAGTGGTGACAAAGGTCGCTAATAAAGCCTGAAGTGGAACACCTGGGTATTTCAACTGGAAAGTAAACGAAATACCACCTAAAAAAGCCCCTTCAAATAAGGCATACGGAATTGCCAAGGTTGGCGCAGTCGTTGGTTTAAAGGTTGTAACTAAAGCTAAAACCAAACCACCAATTGCACCCACAATTGAAGCTGCGTAAGCAATACCAACATTTGCAGTAAAGGCTGCATAGAAAAATAAAGCGACACCCACCGCAGCTGCAATGACCGTCAACATAACAGATTTTTGAATCGCACCTTGCACAGTCATCGGTTGACTATAGTCACTGACCATTTCAACGCGAGTCAGTATCGGGTTATTACTTTGCATAAATGCTCTCTTTTTATAATAAAAATTTAAAACATCATTTTAAGCAAAATGAATATGAAAGCCAAATTAAGCAATTGGCATTATTGTAACAATGTCCTTTATACAATAAAAAAGGAGGCATAAGCCTCCTTTCATATCACGTCTACAATGTAATCAATCTTTACCATCAGTATTCATAATAAAGAAATATTCGCGGTAATATTTCAACTCTGAAATTGAGTCACGAATATCATCCATTGCCAAATGTGATGCATTCTTTTTCAGGCCACTCATAATTTCAGGGCGCCAGCGTTTTGAAAGCTCTTTTACCGTAGATACATCAAGATTACGGTAGTGGAAATACTGCTCAAGTTCAGGCATAAGACGGTGTAAGAAACGGCGGTCCTGACAAATCGAGTTACCGCACATTGGTGAAACTTTTGGATTCACCCATTTTTTTAGGAATTCTAAAGTTTGTAACTCAGCATCACGAGCTGTTAATTTACTGCGACGAACTCGTTCAATTAGTCCAGACTGCCCATGTTGACGAGTGTTCCATTCATCCATTGCATTTAAAATACGATCAGGTTGATGAATAGCCAAAACTGGACCTTCGGCAAGTACATTTAAATGATCATCTGTAATAATTGTTGCGATTTCAATAATTTGGTCATTATCGGTATCTAATCCGGTCATTTCCAGATCAATCCAAATTAATCGTGTATTTAAAGTACTGCTCATGAATGTACGTTCTAAAATGCCGTAAAAACATCAATAGTAGCAAATTTCTTGCTTCCGCGCTGTAATTCTATAGCTGCTTCATGCTATTTTTGCGGTCTTCAAACAATGGTTTTTTTGGGATATGAATGGCTTTAATTCGTAAGCGTCGTTTAACTGAACAACAGCAACGTCGTATTGAAAAACAGCATAAAACTCGCCAAGAAGAGATCGATACTTCACAGGATCTAGATGGACTCGTTGTACAACACTATGGCCGTCAACTTGAAGTACAGGCCCTCTCTGTACCTAAGCATCACCCAGAAAAACCACAAGTTGCCGAAGGAGAACCAGAACCATTCTGGAAGCCGATCGAGCTCAATAGTGTTTGGCGTTGCCATACTCGAACTAATCTTGAGTTACTTGTAACTGGTGATCGTGTTAAATGGCAGGCAGACCCAAATACAGGTTTAGGCATTATTACAGCCATTCACCCACGCACCTCTTTACTTACCCGCCCTGACCGCTATCACAAAGTTAAACCAGTGGCCGCGAATATCAGTTTGATTGTGATTGTATTTTCACCGCTTCCTGAACCAGCTCCAACGTTAATTGATCGGTATTTAGTTGCTTGTGCAGATGCAAACATTCCTGCTCTTTTGGTCCTCAATAAGTCTGATTTACTCACTGAAAATGACCCAATTCTTACCCTATTAGAAGAATATAAAACCTTGGGTTATGAGGTAATGATTTGTCAGTCCAAGAAGGGAGATATCTCTGCTTTATCTGAGCGTTTAGATGGTGAAACCGTAGCATTTGTAGGGCAATCAGGCGTAGGAAAAAGCTCTTTAATTAATGTGCTCATTCCAGATGCAGAGCAAAAAACCAATGTTATTTCTGAAAACTCAGCACTTGGACAACACACGACAACCTCTACGCGCTTAATCAACTTCGGTAAAAATGGTGCCTTAATTGATTCTCCCGGAATTCGCGAGTTTGGGCTTTGGCATCTCGATTTAGAAAAAATTCGTATGGGCTTTCCAGACATTGCCGCACATCTAGGATCTTGCCAGTTCCGTAATTGCACACATACTCATGAAAAGAATTGTGGGCTAAAACAGGCCGTTGAAGCGGGTGAAATTTTGCCACGACGTTTAGATAGCTTTTTGCGTTTAATCGATGAGATTCAAGAAGCACAGCAAAAAAACTGATTTTCTGCCCTATTTGCCCTTGAAGTGGTGATTTTGATCACCATCTATATAGGCTATACTCTAGGTCAATTTTGTTTTTTAATTTTTTTAGGTGACTTGTGGAACGCTGGTTAGAGTTTATGGGGAATCACCCCATTTTGTTTGGTACGCTCGGAGTCTTGATCGTTTTGTTCTTCATTTTTGAAGGTCAACGTAATGGTCGTAAAATTTCTCCACAGTCGCTTGGTATTTTAGTGAAAGCGAAAAATGCTCTTTTGATTGACTTACGCGATAGCAAAGATTTCCGCGAAGGTCACATTAGTGGCAGTCGCAATATTCCGTATAGCCAAATCGCAAGTCATGCTGACGAATTAAAAGCAAGTGACCGTCCATTGGTATTTATTTGCAACTTGGGGCAAGTTGCTGGAAGTGCTTTGCAAAAAGTTGCTCACCACGATAGCTATCGTCTTGATGGTGGTATCAGTAACTGGAAAGCACAAGGCTTACCTCTTGTTAAAAGCAAACCAAAAGCTTAAGGAGAATTATCATGGCTGCAAATGTCATTGTTTACTCAACTTCTGTATGCCCGTATTGTGTTCGTGCTAAACAGTTACTTGAGCGTAAAGGTGTTGCTTATAAAGAAGTAAATCTTTCTGTTGAAGCACCAGAAGTACGTGTTGAATTAATGCAACGCACAAATCATCGTACTGTCCCACAAATTTTCATTAACGATCAGTTTATCGGTGGTTTTGACCAACTTTATGCTTTAGAGCGTGAAGGTAAACTCGACGAATTATTGGCTTAACATCGCATCCATATTAAGGAAAAAACAATGAGCGAAGAACAACAAGTTCAACCACAATTAGCTTTAGAGCGTATTTATACAAAAGATATTTCTTTTGAGGTTCCAGGGGCGCAGGTTTTTACTAAACAATGGCAACCTGAACTTAATATCAATCTGTCTTCTGCTGCAGAAAAGATTGACCCAACTCACTTTGAAGTTTCTTTAAAAGTTGTGGTACAAGCCGATAACGACAACGAAACAGCGTTCATTGTAGATGTAACTCAATCAGGTATTTTCTTGATCGACAACATTGAAGAAGAGCGTTTACCTTATATTTTAGGCGCATACTGCCCGAATATTTTGTTCCCGTTCTTGCGTGAAGCTGTAAATGATTTAGTAACTAAAGGTAGCTTCCCACAGTTACTTCTTACTCCAATCAACTTTGATGCAGAGTTCGAAGCAAACATGCAACGTGCTCAAGCTGCTGCTGTTGAAGGTCAAGCTTAATTTTATAGCTTACCCTAAACTCAAAAAACCGCGTAATTCGCGGTTTTTTTATGGGAGTAATTTAGATTTAACGGTCAAGTGAATGAATCTGAATAGAAGGAAACTGGAATCCACGGCATGATTGTTCTGAACGCCATGCGACTGTTAAGATCATATTACCAAACACAAAGTTTTGGTAGGCAAATGTCCCAATAAGCTCATGCGAACATAATCCGCCCTGATTTGTAGGATGTGCTTGGGTGTTTAAGGTATTTAAATCTAAACGTATACCAAGACCCGATGCTTTTAAAACAGCTTCTTTAGTCGTCCAGACTTTAAACCAATATTCTCTATCTTGTTCTAGACTTTGCCACGTTGCATATTCATCAGGATGAAAAGCATGTTGTGCCAGACTATCCAGACGTACTTTACGATCAAGCTCTTCAACATCTATACCAATATCTTTAACTCGCTCACTCAGCGCTAAAGCATAATATTGTTGGCTATGTGAATGATTAAAATGCAAAGTATGCTTCGCTAAATAAGGTTTGCCATGTTCATGCTTGGCAAACTCCAATTCCATTGAATTGAGTTGTAGTTTCTCTGCAATCAGTCTATTTCTGACATTCTGTATTTGTTGTTTTTTATAATGATTAAATGAACGGAAGTCTGGAAAATCTTGTTTAGACTTTAAAAGAAGTTGAGATAATGCCTGTGTATAGACTTCAATTTTCCTATTATTCATTTTTCTAAATCCACCCCATGAGGGACTAAAGCTAGTATAAAAAATACCAATAACTTATTAAACCATATAATAAAAAGCCCAAAGAATACTTTGGGCTTTTTTACATTTACATAGATTAACGATTAAATTTCTTTTCCGCTTTTTTGAATTTCTGAATATAGCGACGGCGACGTGCAGCAGTACGTTCATCAACCTGACTCTTACGACCTTCAAACGGGTTTTCAGAAGTTTTAAAGTCAATACGAACTGGTGTACCTTCAAGTTTATACACTTTACGGAACACGTTTTCTAAATAACGGCGATAATCGGCAGGTGTCTTATCAACCTTATTACCATGAATCACAATAGTTGGTGGGTTCTGTCCACCCATATGCGCATAACGCATTTTAATACGACGACCGCTAATCATTGGCGGTTGATGAGCTTCTGTCGCATCACTCAAAATTTGAGTCAATTTAGCTGGGGATACTTTTAAGTTCGCAGACTCATAAGCACGGTGGATAGAAGGATATAAATCACCTACCCCAGTTCCATGTAAAGCAGAAATTAAATGAATTTTTGCCCATGGAATAAAGTCAAAACGACGTTCAACATCAAGCTTACATTGCTTGCGGTCATATTCAGACATGTTATCCCATTTGTTGATGGCAATAACCATGGCACGACCAGCTTCAAGCGCATAGCCAATTAAATGCAAGTCTTGCTCAACAATACCTTCACGCGCATCGACTACAACCACGACAACATGTGCATCTTTCATTGCTTGCAAAGTTTTAACAATTGAGAACTTCTCAATCATTTCATCAACCTTACCTTTACGACGCACACCGGCTGTATCAATTAAAGTGTATTTACGGCCTTCACGCTCAAAAGGAATGTAAATAGAGTCACGCGTTGTACCTGGTTGGTCAAATGCCACCACGCGGTCCTCACCAAGCAAACGGTTGACCAGTGTTGACTTACCAACGTTAGGACGACCAATAATTGCTAAACGTAAGCCAGTATCTTTGTCATGCTCTTCTGGATTTTCATCTTCTGGAACTTCTGCAAGTACATCTTCCAGCATTTGCTGTACGCCACGACCATGGCTAGCGGCAACTTGTAATGGTTCACCCATACCAAGTTTATAGAACTCAACCAAAGCTGCTTCAGCATGAACACCATCTACCTTGTTCGCAACAAGATAAATTTTCTTGCCTAAAGTACGTAGTTCACGAGCAATTTGCTCATCAGAAGCTAATAATCCCGCACGAGCGTCAACCACAAAAATAATAATATCTGCTTCATTGATCGCTGTTTTTGACTGCTCGGCCATGTAGTTATCGATACCGCCTTCACTCTCACCGATACCACCAGTATCAACAACAATGAAAGACTTATTTTGATAAGTCGCATCACCATATTTACGGTCACGAGTCAGACCCGCGAAGTCGGCTACAAGTGCATCACGACTCTTGGTAATCTGGTTAAATAACGTTGATTTTCCGACATTCGGACGACCAATGAGCGCAATAACGGGTTTCATACAATAACCTTAATTCAAGACCAGCCATATCTCATGGCATGAGCATTAGAAACAATACAGGAGATATATTTTAAGGTCAGATATGACCATAATAAAAGACGGGGCTTTGAACTGATTTAATTCAAACACCCCGATATTTTTTTAACAGCGTAATTTGTTAAGCGGCTATTTTAGCACAAGCAAACGAAATTAACGATTCTGCCAAATACTTAAATCGCCTTTTCTGGTCGAAACGTAAAGTTGGTTCTCAATAACACGTAATGTATTGACCTCACCACTTGTTTTTGAACGACCAATCAACTTACCTGTTGCAGGATCAACAAGATGTAATACGCCATCTAAATCACCAACAATAAGGTCCGATCCCAACACAACAGGGTTACTTAAATGACGGTTTAATAAACTATCATTTTGCCAAACTTGTTCGCCTGTCGTTAAATCATAAGCAGTTAACTTACCATCAGTTGATGAAACAAATACTTTATTGTCATAAACTTCTGGACGCTTCGTGCTGCTTGAGTCTTCACTCCAAACTACACGTTGCGAAGCTAGATCAGTTACAGTCACTTGTCCTTGGAAACTAGTAGTTACCATAAACTGTCCAGCAACAGTAGGATCACCATCGATATCAATCAAACGTTGAATATCAGAACGGCCTTCACTTACCGCAACACGACGTTGGAAACGTGGAATACCACTAATCGTATCAATTGCATACACATACGCATTTGCAGATGCGATTAATACAGTACGCGAATCAAGACTCACTGGTGATGCTTGACCACGCAAACTAAATTGGACATTTGGTAATTTATACGTCCAAACTTGCTGACCTGAAGCAGCATCATGCGCAAATACAGTACCGTCGTTTGCAATGGTAATAACGCGTCCAGACTGAACTAAAGAAGGACTTAATAGTGCACCAGATAACTGCGCAGTCCACTTTTGTTCACCTGTTGCCTGATCTAAAGCAAAAAGTTGACCTTTACTATTGCCAACAACAACAATTCCTTCAGCAGCTTCAACACCAGAGCTCAAGCCTAATTTGCTGACTTTTTTCTCCCAAATGCGTTGCTTGCCACGATATGCAGCGACTTCACCTTTTGGGTCAAGCGTAAAGACCACGCCCTCACTTGCATCAAGCTGCAAACGTAACGGATCTGCCTTATCAGTAGAAGAAACACTGCGCGAAAACACGGGTACTAGAGTCTTTTTCGACTCAGTCAATTTCGGTAGTGGATTTGGTTTTGCTTCTTTTACTTTGTTGCTAGAACATCCCACCAGTACAGCTGATGCGATTGCAATTGCCAAAGGCAGTTTGAATTTCTGATTCATTAAGACTCTTCCACCTGTGTTTCCAAAATTGGGCGCTCAATCTGTGGATCTTCAACTAAAACGCCAACACTTTCGAGTTTAATTTGTAAAATTTGTCGTTCTTGTTTACGTTCCAGTAACGAATCCCATGCTGCCTGATACGCTTTTTTAGCAGAATCAACATCTTTCTTAGCAACAAAGATATCACCACGTAACTCTTCTACTGTTGCTTTAAATGCAGGATCGACGTTACCAGACAAGGTTTTTAGTGCTTCATCATATTTGTTTTGCGCCAATTGTGCATCTGCTAAACGCAATTTTACAACCTGAATCAAACCTTCATCTTTTACTTTTGAATTTTCGACTTTCTTCAATGCTTTTTCAGCAGCAGCATAATCCTGTTTTTCATAGGCTAATTTTGCTAATACAAACTGAGTCTGTATTGCCTGAACAGAATCGATATCATCTTTTACGATTTTATCTGCCGATGCAGTTACCGAAGTTAAAGCATTAGGATTATCAGCACTTGCATTTGCCTCATCCATTAACTGCTGTACTTTTGCAGTTTCTGTCTGGCTGCTCGCAAGATTTCTTTTTTGCCAATATTCCCACCCAAAAAAGGCAATCAATGCAATGAGAATCCCGCTAATCATGGCAGAACCATATTTTTTGGCGAACGACTTTAAGCTGTCGAATTGTTCTTCATCACTTACACTCATGTGATTGTCCTTTTCCAGATGTTTCAGTTTATTTTGTAAATTTTTCGATTAAGAATGGTACAAGCTCAGCCAGCGCAACTTGAGACTGCTCAGCTGTTGCTAACTCTTTGATAGCAAGTTGCTGTGCTTCCCATTCACGCTCACCTAAAATCATGGCGTAAACAGCCCCAGCCTGATCAGCTTTTTTCATCTGACTCTTCATACTGCCTTGTGAACCTGTTTTGATTCGAATACTGCTATTTTCAGCTTCTAACTGGTCACGTAATTGTTCCGCTAAAATCAAAGCCTTAGTTTGATAAGCAGGTTCTGCAACCAAGAAGACTTCACAATCACGAATAACTTGAGCCTGTTCAACTTGCTCAACCAGAAGCAATAAACGCTCCATCCCCATACCAAAGCCAACAGCAGGTACAGATTGATCTGGCTTACCTTTTAGCTGACCAACAAGACCATCATAACGACCACCGCCACACACCGTACCTTGCGAACCAAGTGCAGTTGTTGTCCATTCAAAAACGGTTTTATTGTAGTAATCCAGACCACGCACCAATTTTTGATTAATGACAAATTTAACACCCGCAGCAGTCAAATAGTCTTGTAATTGTTGGAAGTGACTTAAACTATCTTCTTTCAAAAAGTCATATAATTTCGGCGCATTTTCCAGAATTTTCTGAGTCGATTCAATTTTAGAATCCAAAATACGTAGTGGATTCGTTGTTAAACGGCGCTGTGAATCTTCATCCAACGCATCTTTATGCTCATTTAAAAACGCAACCAAAGCATTACGATACTCTGTACGCTCATCTTTTTCACCCAAAGTATTCAACTCAAGTTGAACCATGTGATCAACGCCCATACGTTTCCATAATCGAGCTGTCATCAAGATAACTTCAGCTTCAATATCAGGAGTCGCAACACCGAAAGTTTCCACACCAAATTGGTGGAACTGACGGTAACGTCCTTTTTGTGGTTTTTCATAACGGAACATAGGTCCCATATACCACACGCGTGGCGTAGCACCGCGCAACAAATTATGTTCAACCAAAGCACGAACACAACCTGCAGTACCCTCTGGACGTAAGGTTAATGACTCTGGTGGATTACCTTTGTCAAAAAAGGTATACATTTCTTTTTCAACAATATCGGTAGCATCACCAATAGCACGTTTAAACAAGCCCGTTTGTTCAACGATCGGCAAACGAATTTGTTGATATCCATAAGCATCCATTAAAGATGCTAAATGTTGCTCGAGACGTCTCCACGCTACTGTTTGCGTTGGCAAGATGTCATTAAAACCTTTGATTGCGACGATTGAACTCATGATGAACTACGAATAATTTCTTTAGATTTAGCTTCTTCAAGCTCTTGGACACGTTGACGAACCATAGTTTCGATTTCATCAACCAATTGATCGGTATCGATTAAATGGCTTTTTTCACCATTACGATAAACCAATGAGCGAGGCGCAGCCCCAACGACCCCGATATCGGCTTCTTTTGCTTCACCTGGGCCGTTTACTTTACAGCCAATTACCGACACATCCATTGGAGTACGAATATCTTCTAAACGCTCTTCCAATGCTTGCATTACCTGAATAACATTAAATTCTTGGCGAGAGCAACTTGGGCAAGCAATAAAGTTAATACCGTTAGAACGAAGTCCTAGTGATTTTAAGATATCAAAACCAATCTTGATTTCATCTTCCGGTTCGGCGGCAAGCGAAATACGCATCGTATCGCCAATACCTTCCATCAACAATCCGCCAAGGGCAATCGCCGACTTCACAGTACCTGTACGATAAATACCAGCTTCAGTCACACCTAGATGTAATGGGTTATCAATTTGCTTTGAAAGTAAACGATAAGCATCCATGGTTAAAAACACATTTGATGCTTTTACGCTGACTTTAAATTCATGGAAGTTGAGACGATCTAAAATATCAATATGACGTAGTGCTGATTCAAGCAGCGCCTCACCTGTAGGTTCGCCATATTTCTTTTGTAAATCTTTTTCTAAAGAACCCGCATTGACCCCAATACGCATAGAAATGCCATGATGACGCGCCGCAGCAACGACTTCACGCACTTTCTGGTCTGAGCCAATATTGCCTGGGTTAATACGTAAACAGTCTGCACCATAGTCTGCAACTGCCAGAGCAATTCTATGGTCAAAGTGAATATCAGCCACCAATGGAACTGAAACACGTTTACGGATCGCACCAAATGCCTCAGCAGCCTCCATAGATGGGACCGAAACACGCATAATATCAGCACCTGCATCAACGCAACGCTCGATTTGAGCAACGGTTGCATCGACATCGCAAGTTTCGGTATTTGTCATACTTTGCACACTAATAGGTGCATCGCCACCGACATACACCGAACCAACACGGATTTTACGTGTTGGTCGACGTTTAATTGGGTTCTCTATCATTGTATCGCTCAACTCATGGTATTAGCGGGATAAACGGAATTCTGCTTTACCGTTTACCGTATATGGAGACAATGAAATCTGTTCTTGGTTTAGACTTAATGACACAGCCGTTGCATCATCAAGACGAATCTGGAATGGAGACTCACCAGTTAAGTTTAAAGTTGATGACTGACGACCTGTCGCCAAAACTTTACCTGTTGCATCAACAATATGAACAGAAGTTGGTCGGTTAAAGTTTAACACCAATTGATCACCCACTGTTGAGGTGGTAGCCCCTTGCATAGGTAAAACTTCAACATTCGATTGATTTACTTTAGGTAAATCAGCATCTTCTTTCTTTGAAGTCCATTTTTGGACACCCATAACAAGCAATGACACAACAGCAAGAATTACAACAGCAAGAAGTGCGCGCTTTAACCATTTCTTATTACGATCACTATTAGAACCCGGGAGTTTACCCATGATTTTAATTGGCGAATTATTTAAGGCATGATTTGGTAACAGCCCAGTATCATTTGCATAAATCTCATCGAAACGCTGAATAATTGCCGTCGCGTCCGTATTTAAATATTTTGCATATGAACGGTAATAACCCTTAATAAAAGTCGCTTCCGGCAATGATTTATAGTCATCTTGCTCTAAAGCGGTCAAGGTCTTAACCGGCATATTTAAATCTGAAGAAACTTGCCCTAACTCTTTATTCTGAGCAACTCGAATTTGACGTAAATACTCACCAGGACGTTGAATATTTCCTAAAGCAGAAGTCGGTAAGCTTGAGCCAGTTGGCTGCTGTGAATTAGGATTTATTTCCATACGGCCTCAGTACTATACTGTAATTGCAAATAACGTTGATATTCTGGACTTTCCGGGAACAAAGCACGTAACTGGTTTACTAACACTTGCATTCCCATTTTATCCGCATTGGCTCGAGCCACTCTTACACCAATCCAAAGTGCTCTTGCACCCTGATTTTTCTGCCCCACTGTACGAACATATTGCTCATACATTTGTGTAGCAGCCGGAATCTGCTGCTGCAAATAAAAAATTTCCGCTAACTCTAACATTGAAATATAAGAGTCGCGGTTAGCAAGGAGTGCTTGTTTGAATGTTTTTTCAGCATTCGCAACATCACCCAATTTTAAATAAATACGCCCCAGATTTTCTAATGCCTGATAGCGTTGGTCATAACCTAATGTTGCGCCAGCAATACGAAATTGCTCAACCGCATCATTATAACGCTCCATTTGATATAAATAAGTACCATAATTATTATGTGCTTGAGCATTATCCGGTTCAGATGAAATTGCTCTTTTAAAATAATGTTCTGCTTTTTCTAAATTGGATTTGCTACCTTCTTGCTGTAGCAAAATACCCATCATCATATTTGCAGTAGCATCGCGGCTATCTACACTTAAAGCTTGATCAAGAGCTCGCTTTGCTGAGTCCAAGTCACCCGAACGGATATGTTCAGCAGCAAGTTGTGTACGCACCTTTACCGCTTTCTCAGGGTCTTTTTTTTGCGTATGCGTTGTCTGGCAACCACTTACCAGAAATGCAACTGCAATCCCCATACATAAAACCGTTTTTAACTTTGGAATACTCAAAGCCTGCCCTCAATTTATCCTTGTGTCCGCAAAATCTCTTGACGCTGTGTGACTTTTTTCTGCCACTGTTCAGCACGACGGGTTCTGTCAGCCACTTGACCCACCAACTGCCCACATGCAGCGTCAATATCATCACCACGTGTTTGACGAATCGTACACACAAATCCCGCATCAGACAAAGTTTTTTGGAACGAGATAATACGATTTCGGCTTGAGCGACCATATGGCGCATGCGGGAACGGGTTAAACGGAATCAAGTTAATTTTACTTGGTAAATTTTTTAATAATTTAATCATTTGCTGTGCATGTTCAGGCTGATCATTTACGCCTTCTAACATCACATATTCAATAGTCACATGTTTACGCGTACTTTCATTACCATCTTTGGCAATATAACGCTGACATGCTGCAATTAACTGAGCCAATGGATATTTTTTATTAATAGGTACCAATTCGTTACGTAATTCATCGTTTGGCGCATGTAAAGAAATGGCTAAAGCCACATCAATGTCTTTTGCAAGTTGATCAATTTTTGGTACAACACCTGAAGTTGATAAAGTCACACGACGTTTTGACATGCCATAAGCAAAGTCATCAAGCATAATCTGCATTGAGCTTAATACGGCATCATAGTTGAGCAATGGCTCACCCATGCCCATCATCACAACATTGGTCACTGAACGTTCGCGCTCAGCAACAGGCACTTCTTCCATATAAGAGTAGTTTGCCATCCAGAGTTGCCCAATAATTTCATCTGGCGTTAAATCACGTTGGAAACCTTGTTTACCTGTTGAACAAAATGAGCAATCTAATGCGCAGCCCACTTGAGAGGAAATACAAAGCGTTTTACGTAACCCAGTTTTATCTTCGGCAGGAATTAATACAGTTTCAACTAAAGAACCTGCACCCTCACCTACGCGAAACACCCACTTACGTGTACCATCTTTTGAGTAATGACGGTGAACCACTTCAGGTGCTTTAATTTCACAAATCTGTTCAAGCTTCGCACGTAATTTGCCTGAAATATTGGTCATTTCAGCAAAGTCAGTAACAAAGTATTGATGTATCCATTTCATGACCTGTCCGGCACGAAACTTCTTCTCACCAATATCTTCAAAGAATTTTTCTAACTCAGGACGAGACATGCCGAGTAAATTCACTTTATTTTCGGCAGCAGGGATTACCGGCGTGGACGAAGATTGCTGCTGTCCATCAAGATTTTCAGATGAAACGACCACTGCAGAACTCATGTGTATTTACCTAAACCATGTCAAAAAAACTGAAGATATTGTTCAAGAATCAAACAATATTCTCTTAAGAGAATAAAAAAACCAGATAAGTAGTATACCACTTATCTGGTTTGAATGCTTTCGATTAACGAGTGCGTGGGCAGATCTCGTTGTCAGCAAAGAAGTAAGCAATTTCACGCTCTGCAGAAGCAACTGAGTCAGAACCGTGAGCAGCGTTTTCGTCGATGCTTACAGCGAAGTCAGCGCGGATAGTACCAGGAGCAGCTTCTTTAGGGTTTGTAGCACCTAAGATTTCACGGTGTGCAAGAACTGCGTTTTCACCTTCAAGAACAGATACAACAACTGGACCAGAAGTCATGAATGCAACTAAGTCACCGAAGAAACCACGTTCTTTATGCTCAGCATAGAAACCTTCAGCATCAGCTTGAGAAAGGTGTTTCATTTTAGTCGCAACAATTTTTAAACCCGCTTTTTCAAAACGAGCAAAAATTTCACCGATGTGGTTTTTAGACACTGCATCAGGTTTTACGATAGACAAAGTACGTTCAATAGCCATGAGTGGCTCCTTTATTTTAAGATTTAAACTTTAAAAAATTTGCCGCATTATACCGATGTCATAGGCAATAATCAGCTTTGAATGTGTAAAAGTTGCGATTTTTTCTACTGTTTTTAGCGAACTTCGTCTATCCAGGCCATCTGAATGCCTTCTAACAATCCTTCTGTCGATTTATTTGGGTCATCACTGAAGTCTGGCAATGCGCACACCCATGCATGTAAATCGGTAAAACGGATCCATTGCGGATCAACTTCTGGATGTGCTTCTGACAATTCAATGGCAATATCAATCGTATCTGTCCAACGTAAGCCCATAGCGGCTCCTATCTGTTTAATCTGCTAAATCACGAACTGTGTACTTTAGCAAATCCACAAACCTAATCGATAGCTTAAGCTGATAAAAATTACCGATGCTTATAAAGCAATGTTCAATAATGGCGCCACAAAAATAATCGTAGCCGCAACCGCTGCACCAATTAGCGCACCAACAATCACATCACTTGGGTAATGAAGACCCAGTACCATACGAGACAAAGCGACAAGCACCATAAATGGGAACATGGCTGCAAGCAGAACTGGCTGGATGTAACCCAATACAATTGTCACCATGACCGCATGAAGCGTGTGACCTGATGGAAAACTAAAGTGATCAAGTGGTCTTTCACCAAGTACAATTACCTGATGCACCTGATAAGGACGTGGTCGCGTTGTTTTGTGTTTTAAAAATTTATAGATTGCTGTGCCAACTGAACCACCTAATAACAAGTAGATGATCTGCAAGCTATAGTTAATGCCTTGCATACCCCATACGATTGCTAACATTAGATACCAAAATGGCCCATCACCAACACGACTGATAATTTTGAAAAAAAGGGCAACGCGCTGTGAGTGAGAGAAATTGTTCAGATATAAACAGCCTCTCAAATCTAAATCGAGTATTTTTATTTTTGCATTCTTAAATTTCATGGTCATTCTCCTATTTTAGGATACTTAGGTGAAGTCCAACGAGGGCTCCTTCACTACCTGATAAAATGCCTGCTCCAATTGCTGAACCGGAAGTTGCCAACCGCTTTGCTGTACTTTATGACAGGCTTGTACGCCCATTTCTCTAAGTTGTTGTACCGAAGGAAGCTGATAAATTTGTTGTATAAAGTGGTTTTTTTGTCCAAGTGGGCTTAACCAGCCATTCACACCATGTGTTAAGTATTGATGTGCACATGCATAATCATACGCTATAACTGGTAAACCGCTTGCCATTGCCTCTAAAACTACGTTACCAAACGTTTCAACTTGACTCGCAAATACGAATACATCTGCACTCGCATAGGCAGCCGCCAAATCTTGCCCTCTCAGACTTCCGGTAAAGATAACATTCTTCGCTTCAGGCAGTAACTTTAAACGAGCAAAATCCGGGCCATCTCCAACAATAACTAATTTAGTTTTATGTGGCTGAATGGTTTGTAAGTTGGCATAACTTTCAATGAGCACTTGCACTTCTTTTTCGGGAGATAAACGCCCTACATACAGCATAACGCGGGTATTCTCATCAGCATCCCATTGCTTTCGTAAATTTTCAGAGCGATGCTTCGGTGAAAATCTGGTTGTATCTACGCCACGCCCAACGACAACCAGTGGACAAGTAATACCGAAACCACGTAATGCTTCTTGAGTATCTTTACTCGGCACACAAGTTACTTGAGTGTTATTGTGAAACCAGCACAGGTATTTTTGAATCGGTTTGACTAAAAAAGCCAAATCGAAGAATCGACTAAAGTCTTGAAATGGTGAATGAAAGCCGCTCGAAACTGGAATAGCTTTTGCCTTAGCAGCTTGCATGGCAGTTAAACCCAATGGCCCTTCAGTCACAATGTGTACGACATCTGGCACAAACTTTTCAAAAGCTTTCGATACTTTTAAATATTGTGGCCAACCAAATTGTAAAGTTGGATATTTTGGAATAGCTTGTGACATCACCAGACATTCTTGCTCTGGTGTAAAGTCATGACATTTCGCTTTTTGCTCTGGGCGAATCAGTAAAATCTTATGCCCCTGTTTTTGTAAACCTTGGCATAACTGTAATAATGAAAGTGCCACACCATTGATTTCGGGTGGCCAAGTTTCCGTCACAATCGCAATTTTTAAACGTGGGCGCACCAAGTCATGCAATGAATGTGCATTGGATAGCTGCTGCTTTTGTTTAAAAAAGAATTGGAAGCTTTCAGGAAGTTGCTGTTGTTTTAATAGTGCTGTCGCGTATGAACTTTGCATAGCGCCATCCATCAATGTATTTATTTTCATGCTTAAAGATTAAGCAGTTTTTTTGACATTTTGATGATAAATGCGTGACAGTTTACTGACATGAAAAATAAAAAAGCACACTGATGACAGCATGCTTTTTTCTTAAAGCCTAGTAACTCTTAGCGGTTTTGTAATTTTGCATAATCCATGAGTACATTAGCAGCTTCAGTCACAAAAGTTTCTTCTTCTGGTAACGCTGGACGTTGCGATGCTTTCATTTTAGCGCGAGATTCAGCTAGAGCATCTAATGAAGCTTGATAGCTTTCCCAGTTTGCAAAAGGCTTTTGACCCGTTGCAGCACGGCGTTCATTTTCTGCATCTAAAGTTTGTTTCTCTAAGCCAAGTAATTCAGCACGGCGCTTATCAATATCAAGTACCACTTGTTTCTGATCACTCGTTACCTTAGCAATCGCAGTACGTTTATTTAGATATTTAAACTGAGCGTCATTGCCAACACGTTGTTCAGAGAATTGAGACAACTTTGTCACATAAGGTTGAACAGAACCTTCTCGCTTAAATGGTGCAGTAGGAATTGTGTCCCATTTCAACGCATTCTTCGATTTACGCTCACCAAACTCTTCGTTATAGATATCGACGAGTTTAATGTCTGGCACTACACCTTTATTTTGTGTACTACCGCCAGTAATACGATAGAACTTACGCTGAGTTAAAGTCGCTTGACCATATGCAAGAGTATCAAGTTGTACCTGAGCTGTACCCTTACCAGTGGTTGTACTACCAATAATAATACCGCGCTCATAATCTTGAATTGCAGCAGAGTAAATCTCACTTGCTGATGCCGATGCCAAGTTCACCAATACAGCGAGTGGACCTGTATAAATTTGCTGCCCCCCATCGTTATCTTCAAACACGCTTACGTTGCCATTGCCATCACGAATTTGTACAACTGGACCAGACTTAATCACCTGCCCCAACATACGTGCAACTTCTTCTAATGAACCACCCGGGTCATTACGTAAGTCAATAATAATACCTTCTACTTTCTTCGCTTTTAGCGCTTCAAAAGCATTTGCAGTATCTTCAGAAACTGAACGGTATTGTTTACCCGCACGACGTGAACGATAGTCAAAATAGAATGATGGAATTTCAATTACGCCCAACACATGCTTTTTCCCATCACGTGTCACTTCAACTGTGCGTGAACGAACACCAGCATCTTCTTCTTGGATAACATCACGTACTAATGTCACGTTACGTGCCTGACTCATTGATGCGCCAGCACCAAGAAGTTTTAGCGTGACTTTTGTTCCGCGTTTACCACGAATGAGTCCAACAATTTCAGAACTTGTCCAGCCAATCACATCAACCATTTTTTCGCCTTCTTGGGCGACACCAATGATTCGATCTCCTGATTTCACTTGGCCAGACTTACTTGCAGGGCCACCTTCTACAATGGTTTCAATTTTGGTGTAATCTTCGTTGCCACGTTCTGGACGAATCGACACACCAATACCTTCAAGCTGCAAGGTAGTTTGGCGATTAAGTTCTATCGCATCAATTGGCGGGTAATAGTTACTATGTGGATCATAGGTCGCCAACATTGCATTTAATGTTTTATCCAAGACATCATCGCTTTTCACACGACTAATTCTTTCAAGCTGACGCGTATAACGTTTAGTTAACGTTTGAGCTGGCGTTAAATCTTCTGGGCCAGTTAAGTCTTGCCCATTTGCAAGTGAAGGATTCTCTTTAAGCGCTTTTTGCTTCGCCTGCTCTTCTTCACGGCTAATGGTTAAGTTGATTAACTGTGAAACCAACATTTTTCGCCAATGATTTTGTTGCTCAGCAGTCGTTTTAAAATACGGTGCTTTTTCACGATCAACTTCAATATAGCTATTCGGCTGCTTTAAATTTTGCTGTTGTTTTAACTCAGCTAACATAAACTCATAAAATTGTTTTAAGCGTTCACGATATTGCTGATGAATTGCAAACGGTCCAGTTAAATTCCCCGCTTTTAATGAAGCACCAAAATTTGAACCATATAGTTTTTTATAATTTTGAACTTCAGAATCTAAAAATAGTGAGTGATCTGGATCAAGACTATCTAAATACATATCCAGAATACGATTTGATGTGGTCGCATCCAGACGCATATTTAAATAATGTTGACGATCAACTAAAGTTGCCAGTTGGCGAGCCACCAAAGCCTGTTCTTGCGTTGGCTGGATTGATTGAGAAACCGCAGCAGTATTGGTTGCCGCTCTCGCTTCATTCATCGTATGAGAGAAGAATAAACCGCCAGTCGCGATCGCTACTGCACAAGCTATAGTTTGAAGTTTCATAAATTTTTAATACTTCCTTGGGTGTTCCTATCTTACACGCTCTGTTTTCGATATGAACTAAGCAGATTCAAAATCTTAACCAACTAAATTGTTTATACCGTGTAGTTTTATCATATTCTGTACTGACAAAATGTAGCAAAACATTGCAAAATTCGCTTATTGTTTTTCAATCAAAATTCAAATGGAACCAATATGATTGGCGCATTGATGCTGGACATCGCCGGCACAGAACTTACTCAAGAAGATATTGAACTATTACGCGCTCCGCAAGTCGGTGGCATGATTTTATTTGCACGAAATATTGAATCTCCACAACAAGTACGTGCTTTAACCGACCATATGCGTCAAATTCGCCCAGATATTTTGATTGCTGTTGACCAAGAAGGTGGCCGAGTTCAACGCCTAAAATCAGGTTTTACCTTATTACCAGCCATGGGCCGTTTTGGGGATTTATATTTAACTCAACCTCAAAAAGCACTTGAGCTGGCTGAACAGTGCGGTTGGTTAATGGCAACAGAAGTCCTTGCAGTCGGCATCGATTTTAGTTTTGCACCAGTTTTAGATCTTAATGCAATTAGTGACGTGATTGGCGACCGTGGCTTCTCTAAAAATATTGATGATATTGCCCCACTTGCAGGCGCATTTATGCAAGGTATGAAAAAAGCCGGCATGGCAAATACGGGCAAGCACTTCCCGGGTCACGGTTCAGTAAAAGCTGACTCGCATGTTGCGGCCGCAATCGACAGTCGTAGCTATGACGAAATTTACAACCATGATATGCAGAGCTTCATTAAGCTTATGCCTCAGCTAGATGCGCTCATGCCTGCACATGTGATTTATGATCAAGTTGATCCAAATCCAGCAGGTTTTTCACCTTTCTGGATTCAAGAAGTTCTACGCAAGCGTTTGAAGTTTGATGGTGTACTTTTCTCTGATGACTTAAGCATGCAGGCTGCATGTGTAGCAGGTGGCGCAGATGCTCGTATTCAAGCTGCTCTAGCGGCTGGGTGTGACATGGGGCTGGTATGTAATGACCGAAGTGCAGCCTGTACAGCACTTGAAGGTATTACAGATTTAGAGCTACCAAACCAAGAGCGTTTAGAACGCATGCGCGGCCAAATTCCACAAATTCAGATCGGTGAAACCTTATCGCTTGGAAATGAGTGGCAAGCTGTCAAAACAGCCATTGAAGAGTTTAAAAATTCGATTTAAGTTAGTAAAAATTTTAATTGGCTACAAAAACCTATTCACTATCTGATACGCGATTAAGTCATACGCAACCTGAGCAATGCAAAAGCGTTAGCGCTTTCGCATTGCGCAAGACAAACGAAGTGCATAGCATTTACTCAAGCATAGCTTTCGTTTTACGGTACGGCAAAGATAATTAATCTTTGCTATTCGTACCTCAGGTTTTGCCTACTTTTGCCAAAACAAAAGTAGGTCGAACCGAAGGTTACTGCCGAAATGAAACATTTACACAGTAAAACTCTGCCGTGATGTATGTCAGCTTAAATGACATAATTTCAGTGCAAGGTCTTATAAACGCCTAGGCAACTAAGATCACACAAAAACAATAAACCGAGTTCAGGACGAATGACACAACAACTTTCAAAACACCGCCATATCTCTTTTACAGCCCATTATACGGGTTATATCTGGTATCAAATGGGGATTTCTCATGAAGCACTTGCCACAACGAAAGGCAAGTCACTAGCGTATTTGGTTCATCCGATAGAATCATGGGCAGAGAAATATGTGGGCGGTAGCATGCGCACTACGCTCAAACAACGCCACACCATGCTTGATCATCATTTAGAACAACTCATTCAAGAAAATCCTGATTTACAGGTGCTTGAAATAGCATGTGGCCTGTCGCCACGTGGCTGGTGGTTTAGACAACATTACCCTTCTATTACCTATCGGGAGCTTGATTTGCCCAATATGGCACAAACCAAACAAAATGCGTTACAGCAAATTGAAAAAAATGCACCTGAAGTTTTATCAGTTGATTTATTTACAGAAGCTTTTGCACAGGCATTTGAAGTATTTGACCCTAACCGCCCACTGGTTGTAATCAGTGAAGGCTTGATTAACTATTTCGACAAAAATTTATTAAAACAATTGATCCAATCGATTGGCCACTATGGTGCTTCTTTTAAAAAGTTTCATTATTTAACTGACCTATACCCTGAACCAGTTAAAAACAAACTTGCCAGTATTATCTGGAATAGCAGTAAATTATTGAAATTAATGTCTCGAAGCTCGTTTAGTTTTCATTTTAAAAGTCCACAAGAAGTGAAAGACTTTTTTAAAGATACAGAGTTTGAGCAGGTTACTATTGAACAGCCACAAATATTTTTTGGGAAAGTTTCTCAAGATAGCCATGAAGAGCATTTAGGCGATTTAGTCTGGATTATTCACGCTCAAATAAAATAATAAATATAAAAAATGGAAGCTCGACATCAACGAGCTTCCATTTATAAAAACCTAATTAAGCAGTTTGTTTTTGACGGACAATAAAACGACTTAAACGATCCGCAAGCTCAAAACTGCCATGTTTAAATAAAGCACGGATTCCGTGTTCAGTAGCTTCAAAGATTAAACACTCAATTGCAAAACGACCTTCTTCATCTTCTAAATTAAGTGCCAAATCACGTGGATGATCATTCACAAAATCAAGCTGCGAAACATCATCCATTTTTAAATACATCCCAAAGAAAGTCACATCCACAATCGTCACTGGCACTTCTGTTTTACATTCACGGTGGCTCAGTTGAGTGTTCGGTTGCAAAACTGGAACTCGCTCTTCACCACGGCGCTCCATGTTTTGCATTTGTTCACGTGTCATAGGAATAATGCCATCCAGATTTTGGATAGATTCACCCTTCAAGAATGAAGTGAACAAACTCATGGTTTCTTTACGACGCTGGAGCTGTGGCACATGATCAGCGTTTGCAATAAGTGCAAATTCCATATCAGGACATTGCAAAGCAAAATTGGCATTTTCATGAGGCAAAGTAAAACTATCGTACTGCCCTGCTGCTACTAGCGTTTTGCACTCGGGAATAGGTACATCTGTTAAACGCAAAAGGCGATTACAGTTAATTTCATAACGTTCTCGCTCAGTCCCCGTAAACTCGGCCATTTGTCTAAAAAATAACTTTTTAGCGGTTGGCGACATACGAGTTTTATCTAATTTTGCATGATTAACTAAATATAAAATAACAGCTTGCCCAAACTCTTCCATACGGTTTTCTTGCATGAGTTTGAGGGATTCTTCCAAAATCATTCGCCAACTTTTTCGGGTCTTTTGCATAACACCCATCAAAATCATACGATCCATCAGGTCAGGACGGTGATGAGCAAAACAAGAGGCAATCACGGACCCTAAAGACATTCCCATTACAGAAACTTTTTGTATTCCAACGATATCTAACCAACGTCCTAACATTTCAGATAAATCAGGAAGTTCTAAAGTACCCGCAGATACTCCTGTGTCGCGATTGGTAATTTGCTGATTTGCACCCATTGAAGGTAAGTCAATTAAAATAACCGGACCACTTTCAAACAATTGTTCAACACAATATTTATAAGAATTAAAATTCTGGAAAGCACCACCAACAATCACAATCGGCGTTTTGTGAATCGTTTTAGGATCGGCAATTGCCATATATTCAATTTTCCAACCGTCAATCCATGTTGTACGAGCAGGTTGTTTAAAACTATCTCTATGGTAGATATCGAAAAAGCCAAAACCGGCATAAGCTTGGTTGATCTCCGAATCCATTTGAATAATGGAATTCATATCCTTGCTTCCTCCTTGCTGTAATTTTTTTATGCTGCAAGAGTTCCTTCTTGAACACGTAATCTTTTATGCACAAAACTTTAAAATTTGTATTAGTTTGTATTGCACAAGTCCATTCTAAACAATTGTCTGAAATATACGCAATCGCTGAAATGACCGCTCATCTTGTTTAAGTCGCTAATAGTTTGCAAAATATTTAAATGTTTTTTTATGATGGTCACATTTTTCAAAAAAAGCCATTCATTGTTCCGCATTTGACTGCTACTATCTTACTCATTGGTAAATGATTAAAAAATGCTATGCAAGATTCAATTGAACAATATATGCAAAAAGTTGGGCAACAAGCACGCGAGGCCTCACGCGTTTTAACAAGTGCTTCAACCTCACTAAAAAATCATGCACTCTCTGCTATTTATACTGCTTTAGAAAATAATCAGGCAGCAATCTTGGCGGCGAATCAAATCGACATGGATAAAGGTCGTAGCAATCAGCTCGACAGTGCCTTACTTGATCGTCTTGAGCTTACGCCCGCACGCTTTAAAGGGATGTTGCAAGGTTTAAAAGATGTGATCGCGCTTGTCGATCCAATTGGGGAAATTACTGATCTTGCATACCGCCCCACCGGCATTCAAATTGGAAAAATGCGTGTACCTTTAGGTGTTGTTGGGATGATTTACGAATCACGTCCAAACGTAACTCTTGAAGCTGCATCTTTAGCGATTAAATCTGGCAACGCCATTATTTTACGTGGTGGTTCAGAAGCACTCGAGTCAAATAAAGCAATTGCTGAAGCGATTAAGCATGGCTTAAAAGTTGCTGGCTTACCTGAAGATTCAGTTCAAGTGATTAACACTTCTGACCGCGCGGCTGTTGGTCATCTTATTACCATGGCGGAATATGTAGATGTAATCGTTCCACGTGGCGGTAAAAGCTTAATTGAGCGTGTCACTAACGAAGCGCGTATTCCGGTGATTAAACATCTTGACGGTAACTGCCATGTATTTGTTGAAGCACAAGCAGATTTGCAAAAAGCTTTACCAATTACATTAAATGCAAAAACACATCGTTACGGCGTTTGTAATGCGATGGAAACGCTATTGGTTGATGAAAAAATTGCAGACGTTTTCTTACCACGTATTGCCGAACTATATGCTGAAAAACAAGTTGAGTTACGCGGTTGTCCAGAGACACGCCGTATTTTGGGTGCCTCTGTAAAACCTGCGACAGAAGAAGATTGGTATACCGAATATTTAGGGCCAATTCTTGCTGTCAAAGTGGTTAGCGGTATTGATGAAGCAATTGACCATATCAACAAATATGGTTCACATCACACTGATGCCATTGTGACAGAAAACTATACTTTGGCTCGTCAGTTCTTGGCTCGTGTAGATTCAAGTTCAGTCGTGATTAATGCTTCAACTCGTTTTGCTGATGGTTTCGAATATGGTTTAGGCGCAGAAATTGGTATCTCTACAGATAAAATCCATGCCCGCGGCCCAGTTGGTTTAGAAGGCTTAACTTCACAAAAATGGATTGTGTTAGGTGACGGACAAATTCGCCAATAATTAATCTATTGGTTCAAACAAAAACGCCTGATTTTGATCAGGCGTTTTTGGTTTTAGCATGATATTTTTTAATGATTATTCCTGACATACATCGCTGACTACACCAAGTTGCTGCATGACTTGCGCAACAATTTGTTCAGGCGTCAAAGCAATATCAATAGCAATTGCTTCATGAAGATCTGGTTCTTCTAATGTATCTAGCTGAGTTTGTAGCAATGAGGGATCAAAGAAATGACCTGATCTTGCTGCAAGTCGTTGCTGTAATAACTCATAAGAACCTTTTAAGTAGACAAACTTAACATTCTGGTCCTGCCCTCTTAAAATATCGCGATACATACGTTTTAAAGATGAGCATGTAAATACAGCCGTTTCACCGTCTCTTTGTTTGGTTTCAATGACCTCACGAATTGCCTGTAACCATGGCAAGCGGTCTTCATCAGTTAAAGGGATACCTTGACTCATCTTACTTTTATTTGCAGCTGAATGAAGCGTATCGCCATCAAGGAACTCACAAGCCAAACGCTCTGATAACAACTCACCAATCAGCGTTTTACCTGTTCCACAGACACCCATTGCAATCACAATCATGGATTACTCACCTTTAATTATAAAATAGTGCTAAGCAGTAGCGTGAAAGATAAACCCAACACTGAAATGATCGTTTCCAATACTGACCAAGTCTTGAGCGTCTGCCCTACTGTCATACCAAAATATTCTTTGATTAACCAGAATCCTGCGTCATTTACATGTGAGAAAACTAATGAACCCGAACCTGTGGCAAGTACTAAAAGTTCTGGCCTAACTGCAACACCAGCCGTTGCTGCAATTGGAGCAACAATGCTACACGCTGTAGCCATAGCCACCGTTGCCGATCCTGTTGCCAAACGAATTAATGCTGCAACAAACCAGCCCAACAATAACGGCGACAGGTTTGCCTTCAATGCTGTAGAAACAATCTCATTAGAAATACCGGTGTCACGCAAAATGCCACCAAAACCACCACCAGCACCTACAATCAACATAATCCCAGCAATAGAAGCTAAACATCCGCCGCAGAATTTTTCAATTTGTTCACGGTTAAAGCCCTGCATCGTACCGAAAGTAATAAAGCTGACCAGTACAGCAATAAGCAATGCGATATCAGAAGTACCAATAAAACGTAGTAAGTCGTTTGCAAAAGTTTGTGGTGCAAAGAAAAGATCTGCCCAGCTACCGATCAACATTAATACTACAGGCAGCATAATTGTGAATAAGGTAATCCCAAAGCTTGGTAGCTCACGAGTTCTATTGGTATCTGCTTCAATAAACTGCTTCGCTAACGGATTATTTTCGGGCAATTTAACGTATTTATTAATCCAAAGTGCATACAGTGGTCCAGCAACAATAGCCGTTGGCACACCAACGATCAGACTATAAGCAATCGTTTTACCAATATCAGCATGATAAGCCTGTACTGCCAACAGTGCCGCTGGATGTGGTGGAATTAACCCATGCACAACCGATAAACCGGCAACCATTGGTAAGCCAACAACCAATAAAGATTTACCTGTCCGTTTAGCAATGTTGAATGCAATTGGAATGAGTAGAACGAAACCTACTTCGAAAAATACGGGAAGCCCAACAATAAGGGCAATAAACATCATGGCCCAGTGAATATTTTTCTCACCAAACCACTTAATTAAAGTAATTGCTATTCGCTCTGCACCACCAGACTCGGCCATCATTTTACCGAGCATCGTTCCTAGTGCGATTACAATCGCAAGGTGGCCTAAGGTTTTACCTGTACCGGCTTCATAAGACTTAACAATATCACCCATTGGCATGCCAACAGCCAAGGCTAAACCGAGTGAAACAATAATAAGAACTAAAAATGGATAAATTCTAAACTTCGCGATCATGACCACTAAAGCAATAATCGCGATTACAGTGTAGATCAGTAACATGCCACCCTGAACCGTCTCCATGGGACACTTCTCCTTGGAATAATTATTTAGGCACACTACCTAAACAAGGGTCTTCAACCACAGTAATTCCTACTGTTAAGACATTAAATTTTTATATTTAGGTGTGACCAACACAAACTGGTCACATCAATACAGCCTTTAAAGCACATAGAATGCACTTCATTTTTTATAAATATTGTCTACATTTACAAAGCTCTCAACTGACTCGCAATTTGTGCCAAGCGAGTAATTTCAGCCCAGTCTTGGGCAGCTACAGTAGCTTTAGGTGTTAACCATGAACCACCTACACAAACCACGTTAGGTTGCTTTAAGAAATCTGGCGCTGACTCTGCAGTAATTCCACCAGTCGGACAAAAGCGCAAGTTTGGAAATGGGCCATAAAATGCTTTTAGCATCTCAACGCCGCCAGCCTGTTGAGCTGGAAAGAACTTCACAATGTCATAACCCAATTCAATCGCTTGAATCAGGTCACTTGGTGTCATCACACCCGGCAATAGAGGTAAGCCAGCATCTTGGGCAGCCAAATGCAGATCTTTAGTCAAACCAGGAGATACCCCAAATTGAGCGCCTGCTTTTTTGGCTTGAGCACAGTGTTCTGGTTTGGTAATTGTTCCTACACCCACCACAATATCATCTGCCAATTGGCTAGCACGCTCGATAGCAGCAAGACCCGCAGCGGTACGTAAGGTAATTTCAAGGACTTTCACGCCACCTGTATGTAAAGCACGTGATACATCCTCACCTTGCTCGGCAGAATCAAATGCCAATACAGGGATGACTGGGCCTAATTTGACGATATCTTCAATTTTAATCATTATTTTTCAGTTCCTTTGACTCAAATCTGCTCTGGTGAATTTTCACCAACCAATGCACCAAATACAGATGCCCCATGTTCAGCTGGCGCAGCAGCAGCACGGAAAACACCAAATAATTCACGGCCAAAGCCAACTTCGTTTTCTGTCTGATGTTCTGGCTGTGCAACAGGGCGTGACTGCCATACATCTTCATCTATTTCAACATCAAGTACGCCAGCCTCAGCATCAATAATCAACATATCGCCTGTTTGCACTTTAGCAATCGGCCCATTTAGTAAGGCCTCTGGAGATAAATGAATCACCGCAGGAACTTTACCTGAAGCACCAGACATACGCCCATCAGTGACTAAAGCAACGTGGAAACCTTGATCTTGTAAAACACCCAACACAGGCGTTAAACGATGCAATTCAGGCATACCATTCGCACGCGCACCTTGGAAACGAACAACTGCAATAAAGTCTCGGTGTAATTCACCACGATCAAAAGCAGCTTGCACTGCTTCTTGCGAATCAAACACAATTGCCGGAGCTTTAACTTTACGATGCTCTGGCGCAACAGCAGAAATCTTGATCACACCACGACCAAGGCGACCCTGCATTAAACGCAAGCCACCATCTGGTTGAAACGGCGCATCAATGCTACGTAAAACTTTGTCATCAAGGCTTTGAACCACACCGCCAACCCAAGTGAGCTTACCGTCAATCAGTTTTGGTTCTTTGGTGTAATGCTGCAAACCTTTACCAGCCACTGTCGTTACATCGTTATGCAACAGACCAGCTTCAAGTAAGTTACGAATGAGGAAAGCTACCCCACCCGCAGCTTGGAAATGGTTTACATCGGCCTTACCATTTGGATAGATTTTTGCGAGCAATGGAACAACAGCAGACAACTCATCAAAGTCGTCCCAATCAATCAAGATACCAGCAGCACGAGCAATCGCAATCAAATGCAAAGTATGATTGGTTGACCCACCTGTCGCGAGCAATGCCACGATGCCGTTTATAATTGCTTTTTCATCGACAACATGACCAATCGGCGTGTAGTTTCCACGCTCAACTGTTAAATCAAGTACACGAATCGCTGCTTCTGCGGTGAGTACATCACGTAATGGTGTGTGAGGATGAACAAATGCGGCACTTGGCAAATGTAAGCCCATTACTTCCATCAGCATTTGATTACTGTTGGCTGTACCATAAAAAGTACAAGTCCCTTGTCCGTGATAAGCAGCTGACTCAGCTTCTAGCAAAGCATCTCGGCCAACCTGACCCGTTGCAAATTGCTGACGAATTTTGGCTTTCTCATCGTTAGATAGACCACTGGTCATTGGACCAGCTGGCACAAAAATAGTAGGTAAATAGCCAAACTGCAGAGCACCAATCAGTAAGCCCGGCACAATTTTATCGCAAACGCCCAGACATAAAGCTGCGTCAAACATGTTATGAGACAATGCAATCGCTGTGCTCATCGCAATGGTTTCACGAGAGAACAAAGATAGTTCCATGCCAGCATTACCTTGGGTAATACCGTCACACATCGCAGGAACACCACCTGCAAACTGTGCCACGCCACCATTCTCACGAGCAGCTGTTTTAATTAAATCTGGAAAAGTTTTATAAGGTGCGTGAGCCGACAGCATTTCGTTATATGAAGATACGATGCCAATATTTGGTTCACGGCCTACTTTAATAATTAATTTTTCATTATCGTCCATACCGGCAAAACCATGAGCCAGATTGGCACATGAAAGTGCTCCACGAGCAGGAAATTTGCCTTGTGCATGTTCAATACGTTGTAAATATGCAGAACGAGTTTTTTGACTACGTGCGATTACACGCTCGGTCACTTTTGCCAATACTGGATTCGGCAAGTCCATGCTGGACGCTCCTGTACAACCGGATAAGCCGGAAAATAAAAATAGACCAAATGATATATTTCTTATGATCATTTGAAAAAGGATGAACAATATTATTCACGCAAAAAGCGACATGCAACCCCAGCCAATCCTGCTGTAATGGCCTCAGCACAAGCTTTATAGAGATAGTAAGTTTATATTTTAGACAAAAGACTTATTTAATATTTAGGTATGTTTACAGCTAAACCAAATCTCAAAAATACAGTAAATTTATTGTAAATCAACATAATAAAATATATTTAACAATATATAAATGATGAGCTTTTCATTCTAATTTTTAGTACTTATAAATCCATATTAGGTTCTTTTTAACTCCCTTAAATACCATCAAAACTTAATTTCAATTACGTATATTATTTGTAATAGATGCTTAAAATTTAACTTAAAGAACCAACTCACTTATTCAATAAAGGTTTGGTTTCTACCATTTAAAATTCATCCTTCATTTGGGTTTATTTTTTCATAAATATATACAAAAAACTCATTTCTATGCGTATAAAAAAACAAGGAATACAGTGGTTAAGCTTTATACTGGACAAATATTAGTTACAAATAATTTGATGGTCGATAGTGCTTAAGTCTAATGGGCTAAAGTCTATCTTGGACAGAAAAACAACACATGTTAAAACATGACAACCCGTTCAATCTGTATCGAAAAATAATACATCTTGAACAGGAAGTTAGGAAAACTATTTTAAATCAGGACTTGGGTATTTCAACGTGGCTACATCAGTATTAGTTATCAATTGCGGCTCTTCATCTATTAAATACGCACTGGTTTCAGAGCGTCGTGAAGATCGTATTTACGGTTTAGCAGAAAACTTGGGGGCAGCTGATGCTCGTATTAAGGGAATTACAGTAGGTGGTGAACCACTTGAACTTTCAATTCCTTATGCTGACCATGCCAAAGCTTTAGAAACTTTACTTGCACGTCTTGCCAACTACAAACCGCAAGCAATCGGACATCGTGTTGTGCACGGTGGTAGTTTAACCAAAGCAGAATTACTCACTCCTGAAATTATTGAACGTATTCGTGCAGCAACGCCTTTGGCTCCGCTTCATAATCCAGCACATTTAATTGGTATTGACGCAACCGTACGCCTATTTCCTGAATTACCTCAGGTTGCCGTATTTGATACTGCATTCCATCAAACCATGCCACCGCATGCATATCGTTATGCAATTCCTAAATTTTTATATACTGACCATAACGTCCGCCGTTATGGCTTCCATGGTACAAGCCATGCTTATGTGTCTGATAAAGCGAGTGAGCTCGCAGGTAACTTGAAAAAAGGTGGATGGTTAACAGCGCATCTAGGAAACGGCAGTTCAACTTGCGCAGTGTGGAATGGACAAAGTGTTGATACTTCTATGGGCCTTACTCCGCTTGAAGGTGTAGTGATGGGAACACGTAGTGGGGATGTCGACCCAAGCTTACATAGCTTCCTTGCGAAAAACCTCGGTTGGGACTTAGCAAAAATTGATAAAGTTTTAAATAACGAAAGTGGCTTATTAGGTTTATCTCAACTGTCTAACGACATGCGTACAGTGATTGAAGCTGCTGAAAATGGCAATGAAGATGCTTGCCTTGCAATTGAAGTCTTTAGTTATCGCCTTGCAAAATCACTTGCTGCATTAAGCTGTGGTTTACCAACTTTAGACGGCTTAATCTTCACTGGCGGTATTGGCGAGAACTCAGCCTATATTCGTGAAAAAACCTTAGCGTATTTACCTCATTTTGGTTTGCAGCTTGATAAAGATCAAAACAACAACCTAAAACGTGGCACTGAAGGCCGAATCGACAACGGAACAGGACCTCAAATTTGGGTCATTCCTACAGATGAAGAAGGCCGTATTGCCAAAGAAACTCGTCAAGTTGTTGAAGCAGCAGAAAATACAGCATCTGTAGCAAGCCTTGCTTAATTAGAGCTTAGCGAAAACTCGATATTCGTTTATTTATAGGTTTATATGAATACAATTTTATTGATTCCTACAGGTGAAGGGGTTGGCCTAACCTCTGCCTGCTTAGGTATGATTTACGCACTTGATTGCAACGGGATTAAAGCTGGCTTTTTAAAACCATTTTCTCAAGAAGACCAAGAGCATCTTGACCGAACCACTTCATTATTTGGTCATTTATTTCAAAGTAAAACTGTTCAATCTATTTCGCATGAAAAATTAACTCAGCTTATTGCCGCTGGGGAAGTAGATGAATTACTTGAAGAAGCTGTTAGTCTCCACCGTAGCGTTGCAGCAGACCATGATGTCATTATTGTGGAAGGCTTATTACCTAACGGACAAGACCACTTCGCCAGTGAACTCAACGCAAGTCTTGCTCAAGCACTTGATGCAGAAGTCGTGCTGGTCAGCACAGCAGATATTCAAAACCCGAAAAAAGCAGCAGAAAAAGTAGATGCTCATTTACGCCAGTTTGGTGGAGCAACATCAAATCGTACTGCTGGTGTACTGTTTATGCGTACCCGTGGATTAACTGAAGAAACAGCACAAATTCCTGTTGCGTTTGATCCATCATTACGACCGACTGAAGAAATCGTAAAATTTACGACTGAACTGCAAAAATATAATCGTTATTTTGGTTCTAGTGATTTACCGATTATTGGGCTGGTTCCATTTAGTAACACGCTAAGTGTACCTAGAACACTTGATATTGCAAATGTCATTGATGGGCAATGGGTACATCAAGGTGAAGCTAAAACACGTCGTATTTTGCATTCAAGTTTAATTGCTTCAAGCATTGAATACGAACTGAATAAATTTATTGCAGGCGAATTGATTATTAGCGCATCTGAGCGTACCGACGTTTTACTTGCAAGTAGTTTGGCAACCAGCAATGGTATTCCTCTTGCAGGTTTGGTACTTACCGAAAGAGAAGCGCCAGCACCAGAGCTTTTAGACTTTTGTCAAAGTGCAATTAAACAAGGTTTGCCGATTTTACATACTCGTTTAAACACACTTGAAACTGCTCAGCGTTTATCTAATTTTGGCAATGAGATTCCAACTGACGATACTGAACGTGCTGAGCAAGTGACCCGATTTGTTTCAAGTCATATTGATGTCGAATGGCTTAAACAGCACAGCAACAATGCCGCTACCCCTCGCCTGTCACCGTCGGCTTTCCGTCATGAATTGGTGCAAAAATCAATTGCAGCAAAAAAACGGATTGTGCTACCTGAAGGTGATGAACCGCGCACCATTCAAGCTGCAGCAATTTGTCAGGCACGTGGCATTGCCGACTGTATTTTGCTGGCTAAACCAGATGCTGTGCACGATGTTGCAAAAGCACGTGGTATTGAATTACCGGCCGAATTGGCAATTGTCGACCCCGATAGTATTCGTGATCAATACGTTGCACCAATGGTTGAGCTACGTAAAGGTAAACTCAATGAGCTTCAAGCGAAAGAGCAGCTTCAAGATACCGTTGTGCTTGGCACCATGATGTTAGCTTTAGATCAAGTCGATGGTTTAGTTTCAGGAGCGGTACACACCACAGCAAATACGGTCCGCCCAGCATTCCAACTCATCAAGACAGCACCTGAATATTCACTGGTTTCATCAATATTTTTTATGCTTTTGCCAGATGAAGTTTATGTGTATGGCGACTGTGCAATTAACCCAGACCCAACAGCAGAGCAACTTGCTGAAATTGCAATTCAGTCTGCTGACTCAGCGAAAGCTTTTGGAATTGACCCACGTATTGCCATGATCAGCTACTCAACCGGTACTTCCGGAACAGGCGCTGATGTTGAAAAAGTACAGCAAGCAACTCAAATTGCTCAACAACGTCGTCCTGACTTACTGATTGATGGTCCACTTCAATACGATGCAGCTTCAGTTGAAAGCGTAGGACGTCAAAAGGCACCAGACTCACGCGTTGCTGGCCGCGCAAATGTATTTATTTTCCCAGACTTAAATACAGGCAATACAACTTATAAAGCAGTACAACGTGCTGCAAATGTTGTAAGTGTAGGTCCAATGCTGCAAGGCCTCAACAAACCAGTCAATGACTTGTCTCGAGGAGCATTGGTAGATGACATCGTCTTTACCATTGCATTAACCGCAATTCAGGCAGAACAGCAAGCCGCTGCCAAATAATTAATATAATTCACCTTTACTACCTCTCGCCATTTGATGTCCGCTCAAATGGCTTTTTTTATTTTAGTCATTCAAAAATAAATAATTTTCCAATTTCTCTCTTTTAAATCACATCAATATGTTCTTATGCGACTTTCGGTCAAAAGATCAACCAATCTCCCACAACACTGTCTTTTTGTCATATAATTTAGCCCGCTAGCTAACAGCCCGCTCAAGAGATTTTCTGGTATGACAACGATTATCAAACAAGATGACTTGATTACATCGATCAAGGACGCCCTACAGTTTATTTCGTACTATCACCCGCAAGACTTTATCCAAGCGATGAGCCGTGCTTATGATCGCGAAGAAAACAAAGCCGCAAAGGATGCAATTGCACAGATTCTAATTAACTCTCGCATGTGTGCGGAAGGTCATCGTCCAATTTGCCAAGATACTGGTATTGTTAACGTTTTCCTTGAAGTGGGCTTAGATGTTAAATTTGATTTAACGATGAGCTTAGACGATGCAGTAAACGAAGGTGTTCGCCAAGGTTACCTTGAAAACAGCAACGTTCTTCGTGCTTCTGTACTTGCTGACCCTGCATTTGGTCGTAAAAATACAAAAGATAATACCCCTGCTGTAATTCACTACAAACTCGTTCCGGGTAACAAAGTAGATATTACTGTTGCTGCTAAAGGTGGCGGTTCAGAAAACAAATCTAAACTTGCGATGCTTAACCCATCTGACTCAATTGTTGACTGGGTACTTAAAACTGTTCCAACTATGGGTGCAGGCTGGTGTCCTCCTGGCATGCTCGGTATTGGTATTGGTGGTACTGCTGAAAAAGCCATGATGCTTGCTAAAGAAGCGCTCATGGAAGAAATCAACATGGATGAATTACTTCGTCGTGGACCAGAGAACAAAATCGAAGAACTTCGTATCGAAATCTTTGAAAAAGTAAATGCACTTGGTATTGGGGCACAAGGTCTTGGCGGTTTAACGACTGTTCTTGATATTAAAATCAAAGATTACCCATGTCACGCTGCTGGTAAACCAGTAGGCATGATTCCTAACTGTGCTGCGACTCGTCATGCTCACTTCCAGCTTGATGGTACAGGTGTAGCTCATATTCAAGCACCAAAACTTGAAGACTACCCTTCTGTAACTTGGGACTCTTCACAGTCTAAACGCGTAAACCTTGATACCATTACTCAAGAAGAAATGGACTCTTGGAAACCAGGTGACACATTACTTCTTAGCGGAACAATGTACACAGGTCGTGATGCTGCGCACAAACGTATGGTTGAAATGATCGACAATGGTGAAGAATTACCAGTTGATCTTAAAGGTAAATTTATTTACTACGTTGGCCCTGTTGATCCAGTGGGTGATGAAGTTGTTGGTCCTGCTGGCCCTACAACTGCAACACGTATGGATAAATTCACACGTAAAGTATTAGAACATACTGGCCTATTCGGTATGATCGGTAAAGCTGACCGTGGTCCTACAGCAATTGAAGCAATCAAAGACAACAAAGCAACTTACTTAATGGCAGTTGGTGGTGCGGCTTACCTCGTATCTAAAGCTGTTCGTGAAGCTGAAGTTGTTGCATTTGCAGACTTAGGTATGGAAGCCATCTACAAATTCGTAGTTGAAGATATGCCTGTTTCTGTTGCAGTTGACGTAAATGGTACTTCAATTCACGCAGTAGCTCCAAAAATCTGGCAAGCGAAAATTGGAAAAATTCCAGTAGTCGATGCAGCAGCTGGCTAATCAAGAAAAGCACCGAATTCGGTGCTTTTTTTATGCATTCTTTTTTTATTTTAAAATCTGAAAAAAATTGTAACAATTAGTTCGTCAATCTATGCTATTAATGAAAGCACCCTCTCGCCAAATATTGAATATAGGTCATTTCATGACTATTCGCCCTATTCTTAAAAATCTCTCAATCAGCCTTTGTCTAAGCTGTATTACCACAAGCTTGTTTGCCTCTCCTGCCAAGTTAAGTTCAGTTAAAGAACTCATGCAAATGAGCCAAATTGATTACCTGCTTAAAGAATCAATTGATGAATTAACGCCTTACTATGATCAACAGGCAGAACAGATCGTTAGTAATATCACGGGTATCAAAACTTTAGGTCCAAAAGAAAAAGAGGCCGCGAAGAAGTTAGGTTCTCTCTTAAAAGATTCGAGCAATCAGCTCATTAGCAACCCAAAAACCACCCAAGCCTTACAGGATATTTACCTAAAGACTTATACTGAAGAGGAAATTCAGGCTAATCTGAAATTTTTAAAAACCCCAGAAGGCCAATCAATTACACGCAAGAACGTACAGATTATGGGACAAATTTCAGAATATATGATGGAGTTGGGACAGCAAACGTTTAATGACCCTAAAGCACGAGATCATATGCAAGAAGAAATACTTAAAATTCTTGCACCACTCATGAAAGATAAAGAAAAGTCTTAACTTTTCTTTATCTTTTGCAGCTCATTACCAAGTTAAAGGATTCCATAATTTAAATGGTTTAATCAGATGTACATCTGATTTCTCATCATATTTGGCTGGCTTTAATTCTTGTGGTTTATGACGGATCTTTCCTGAAGTATCTTCAGCAACAAAATTATAGCTAGAAGATTTAAGCTCGGTAAATGCTATCTCTCTACGTCCAATATTGTCTTGCATTAACATAAATGGACCAGTATGTTCACTTCGGTCCATTTTATTTTCTTCATCATATTTCAAATAATAAGACGTTCCCGCCTCAACAGTGATATCAATATATTTTGGTTCTTGAAAATGGATACCAAGTAAAGGGCGACTCGCGGAAAGGCGATACGTTCCTGCTGGTAACTCAATCCAGTAATAATGATTATGTAATAGACTCGGAATGCGCTTACCATTCACAAAGAGATTAATCGCTGCAATTTCCTGACGATTCCATTTTGTGTCTGGTCGATATAGATAAACTACAGCTGCCTGTTCATTTTGTGGTTTGATTGGAGCAAAAGTCTGACCCAATTTTTGGTTGACCCACCCTCCCACAGTAAAACCGCCTAAATGATATTGATCCAGTAAACCAGGTTCTTTTTCAACATCAACCTTAGGTAGAGTCGCGGTCAATTCACTCGAATTTTTTTCTAAATGAGATGAACTTTGACAGCCCACAAATAGTCCGGCACAGCACAAAGATACGATTAAATAACGCATGGCATCCCTCAAAGCGTTTTGTTTTTGATTTATTTTTTACACCGCAAAACTATGCGTATTTTGTATTTTTAAGATTAACACTACCCATATAAATTGAAAACAAAAAAAGCATGAATCACTAACGCGATTCATGCTTTTTAGATGAATGAAATCTATGCAGACTTCGAATCAATAACCTTTAAATCTGCCTTAGCAACACTTTCATGCGTTGCAGCTTCTTTAGGTTGACGTTCAGCCTGATAAACAGGTTCTGCTTCACCATTAATAACTGCTTCATTAATAATGACTGTTCCAACATCTGTACGACTTGGTAAATCATACATAGTTTCAAGCAGTACGTTTTCCATAATAGAACGTAGACCACGCGCCCCCGTATTACGTTCAAGCGCTTTTTTAGCAACAGCACGTAATGCAGAGTCTTCAAAGATCAGATCAACATTTTCCATAGTGAAAAGATATTGATATTGGCGTGTTAATGCATTTTTTGGCTCAGTCAAAATTTGCATTAAAGCTTCTTCGTCTAGCTCTTCAAGTGTAGCAATCACTGGTAAACGACCAATGAATTCTGGAATCAAACCAAATTTCACTAAGTCAGTTGGCTCAACCTGACGGAACAATTCAGCAAGCTTTTTGGTTTCATCTTTGTTTTTAACATCAGCTGTAAAACCAATACCGCCTTTCTCTTGACGCTGTTGTACAATTTTTTCCAAACCAGAAAATGCACCACCACAAATAAATAAGATATTTGAGGTGTCAATTTGGATAAACTCTTGCTGTGGATGCTTACGACCACCTTGAGGCGGAATCGAAGCAACTGTACCTTCAATCATTTTTAATAATGCTTGTTGTACACCTTCACCAGACACATCACGCGTAATTGATGGATTTTCAGATTTACGAGTAATCTTATCAATCTCATCAATATAGATAATGCCCTTCTGAGCCTTCTCTACATCGTAGTCTGCTTTTTGCAAAAGCTTTTGCACAATATTTTCAACATCCTCACCCACATAACCAGCTTCGGTTAATGTTGTTGCATCTGCCATAGCAAATGGAACATCTAAAAGGCGAGCTAATGTTTGCGCAAGTAAAGTTTTACCTGAGCCAGTAGGTCCAATCAGTAAGATATTACTTTTAGCAATTTCTACTTCTTTAGAGACATGGCCATTATGACCAACTTTTAAGCGTTTATAATGGTTATAAACCGCAACAGATAATGTCTTTTTGGCAAGATCTTGACCAATAACATATTGATCAAGCGCAGCACGTATTTCATGTGGTTTTGGCAATGCCTTACTCGCCCAGTCACCTGCTTCAACCTGTTGGCTGGTTTGTACAAGGTCTAAGCAGACATCCACACATTCATTACAAATATATGCGTCCTCACCTGCAATCAGTTTCCCGACTTCAGACTGCGTTTTACCGCAAAATGAACAATGTTTTTGTCCTTGAGGATGTTCGGACATATTCACTCCACAAATAGAATCTTAAATATTAGGGCAAGATGCACTGCATAAATAACTAAATGGAGATCTTTTTCAACATCTCAAGTTATTTATATAAGAAGGTCCTTATGGACGCTTACTTAACACCTGATCTACCAGACCATATTCTTTAGCAGCTTGGGCTGTCATAAAGTTATCACGGTCAGTATCACGAGCAACGGTTTCATAGTCTTGACCACTATGCTCTGCCATTAAGCGGTTCAAGCGCTCTTTAATAAAGAGAATTTCACGCGCATGGATTTCAATATCCGATGCTTGACCACGGAAACCACCCAATGGTTGATGAATCATGACACGGGCATTTTCTAAACAATAGCGTTTGCCTTTAGCACCCGCATTTAATAAGAATGCCCCCATTGAAGCAGCTTGCCCCATACAATATGTCACGACATCAGGCTTAATAAACTGCATCGTGTCATAAATGGCCATACCCGCTGTCACAGATCCACCTGGAGAGTTAATATAAAGGTGGATATCTTTATCAGGATTTTCAGCTTCTAAAAACAACATTTGGGCAACGATCAAATTTGCCATGTTATCTTCAACTTCACCTGTCAAAAAAATGACGCGCTCACGTAAAAGTCGTGAATAAATATCAAAAGAACGTTCGCCGCGAGAAGATTGTTCAACCACAACAGGAACTAAAGCATTTTCAATTGTTGGAACATACATACGTTATTTATTCCTAAATTTTTTGTGACTTAACCTATGGCAACAATATGCGGGATAATTTCTCAAATTGCAAAAGGTTCGCACTGAAATATTATATTATTTATACCTAAGTACTTAATGCCGCACTCAAATTGACCACATAATGAAAAACAAAAAAGGCGCCTTCGGCGCCTTTTTCTGACTTCTTAAAAGATTAGCCCATACGGCGAGCTTGTTGTTCTTTCAATAAGTCATCATAAGATACAGCTTTGTCAGTCACTTTAGCACCAGCTAAGATGTGATCAACAACTTGATCTTCTAATACAACTGCTTCGATTTGAGCACGTTGTTGAGCATCATTTTTGAAGTATTCAATCACTTCAGTTGGATCTTCGTAAGAAGAAGCCATGTCGTCAATGTAAGCATCAACGCGAGCTTGATCAACTTCAAGTTTAGCATCAGCTAAAACTTTGCTTACCAATACGCCAAGCTTAACAGAACGCTCTGCTTGTTCTTTGAACAATTCGTCAGGAAGCATGCTCTTGTCAAAAGATTGCGCGCCTGCACCACCAAATTGTTGAGTGAACTGTTGAACCATTTGTTGACGTTGACGGTCAATTTCTTGAGCAACCATTGCAGTTGGAACTTCAACTTCATTCGCAGCAACAAGAGCATCAAAAGCAGCTTGTTTAACTTGGTTACGTAAACCATTGCGAACTTCACGTTCCATATTCTTACGAACGTCAGCTTTTAACTTCTCAACGCCTTCTTCTTCAGTTACACCGAAGATTTTTAAGAATTCAGCATCAATTTCTGGAAGTTTAGATTTTTCAACTTGCTTCACAGTGATTTTGAACTGAGCTGCTTTACCAGCCAAGTTTTCAGCTTGGTAATCTTCAGGGAAAGTAACGTCAATTACTTTCTCTTCACCAGCTTTCATGCCAATGATGCCATCTTCGAAGCCAGGGATCATACGACCTGAACCTAACACAAGTTTAAAGTCTTCAGCAGAACCGCCTTCAAACTTCTCACCATCGATAGTGCCTTCAAAGTCAAAAGTCACTTGCATGTCTTTTTTCGCCATACCCTTGGTTACAGCCCAAGTTTGACGTTGTTTTTGCAAGTTTTCGATCATAGCGTCAACGTCAGCGTCTTTGATTTCAGCTGATTTACGTTCAACTTCTAAGCCGTCAAATGCTTTTACTTCAACTTCTGGATAAACTTCTACAGTTGCTTCAAAAACTAAAGCGTCTTCTTTATGTTCAACTTTCTCAATGTTCGGCATACCTACCGCATTGATTTTTTCTTGTTGAATTGCTTCAAAAACGCTATCACGAATGATGTCATTTACAACTTCTTGATAAATGCTTGCACCGTATTCGCGACGAACAACGTTTTCAGGTACTTTACCTGGACGGAAGCCGTTGATCTTCACAGTTTTGGCAGTGCGCTTCAAACGAGCTTCAAATTGCTCGTTAATACGGCTCGTCGGTACAGACACATTTAAACGACGGGCAACGCCCGAAACCGCTTCAGTCGTTACTTGCATGGCTTCCTCGATAAAAATTAGTTAGTAGGAACAGTTTTTAAAAAAGTGCTGTATTATATGACAACTTTCAAGATATACAAAATTAACCGATCACTTGATGTAAGTGAAGGACATTATTCTAGTAAATTTCACAGTAATTTTATGATTCTTTAAATATTTTTAATAAGTACTTAAGTAAAACTAATTTTTTAGTTATTCTTTATAAATCTAAAATTACAATTAAACTTTGAATTTAATCGCTTTAATAAACAATTACCAATAATCAGTAGATTAGCTACATAAAAGTACAATTTACCATTCAATTATTCATTTTCTCTTCATAATTCAATTGGCAAATCCAATTAACACAAACTGTACATATAAATAAGAATTATTATTATTCGCATAACCTTTTAGTTTTAGAGTCCTGAAGTTATGTCTTTGATTAGAACACGTAAAAAAATTGTTTCTTCTGCAATAGCTTCATCGCTATCAATGATTGCAACAACAGCCATCGCGCAAGAAGCAGTTTCACAATTACCAACAATTCATGCTAAAGCGACTCAAGAAGAATCTTTAAAAGTAGATCAGTCTGCAAACTCTAAATTCGTAGCTCCTCTCAAAGACACACCAAAATCAGTCTCTATTCTTTCTCAAAAATTAATTAAAGATACAAACTCTAATACCCTACTCGAAGCGTTACGCTATGAACCTGGTATTACGTTAGGTGCTGGTGAAGGTGGTACCCCGTTTACCGATATGCCTTACATTCGTGGTTATAGCGGTCAGTCTTCTATTTATGTTGATGGTGTTCGTAATACAACGTCTCAAAATCGCGATATGTTTGCCATTGAACAAGTAGAAGTCATCAAAGGCTCTTCTTCTGCTCTTGGTGGTGGTGGTAGCGTTGGCGGAAGTATTAACTTAATTCCTAAAGTTGCTCATGAAGGTGACGTTTATCAAGGCAGTATCCAAGGCGGTACTGATAACTATCGTCATATCCAACTTGATGCCAACAAAGACTTTGGAAATGGCATTGCTGGTCGTGTAGTTATCATGGGTCACGAAAATGAAAAAGCTGGTCAGAGTAACGGCGCTGAATATGCTCGTGCCGGTATTGCCTCAAGTCTTGCATTTGGTTTAGATACGGCAACTCGCGGAACACTGAGCTACTACTATTTACGTAGTAATGATGAACCTGATGCCGGTATCCCATTTAACAATGCAAATCCAACAACTCCTCCTCCAGGAGTGACAGTAACACCTGGTGATGGTAAACCTGTTGATGTAAAAGCAGGAACCTACTATGGTTGGAAAGCACGTGATTTTGATAAACGTGAAAACCATATTGGTACATTTAAGTTAGAACATGATTTTAATGAAAATCTTACCTTATCGAATGTAGCAACTTACAACAAATCTAAATCTGATTATGTTTATACGAATGCTGATGACTCTAAAGGTAACATTTACAGAGGCACAATCGCTCGCCGCGCTTTAAGCCGTATCTTAGATAGCGATGCTTATAGCGATCAGCTTTCTTTAAGAGGTAAATTTAATACTGGTTCATTAATACATTCTTTTAATGTCGGAACTGAATGGAGCTTCCAAGAGACCGACCAAGGTGTATATACATTTACTAATGCTGCAGGTGAAACCACATCTACTATTTTAGACAGCAATATTAAAAATTGTACTTCAGAAGCTGCGGCGGCAAATGGTTGGTGTACGAGTTTAAATAATCCAGGAAATGGTGCATTTACAGATAAACGTGGATCTATTAAAGCACAATCTACGACACGTAGTCACAATGTAGGAGTCTACGCTTTAGATAGTATCGAATTTAATCCACAATGGTTACTTAACCTAGGCGTTCGTTGGGATAAATTTGAAACTGAGAAAAAATATAATAAGGACGTAAGTGGACGTACTCCTCATAAAGCTGGTGATAAATTAGAAAGCGATACAGACTACTTCTCTTACCAAGCTGGTTTAGTTTTTAAACCAACAGAAGATGGTAGTATTTATTTAAGCTATGCTACGTCAGCAAACCCAGTAGGCGTGCTTGCTGAAGGTGATACAGGTTCAGATTCTATTAGCGACTCAGGTGCTGCAAGTGCGAGTGCAAATGATCTAAAACCAGAAGAAGCTCGTACTTTCGAGTTAGGAACTAAATGGGATCTGTTTAATAACCGTGCTAATTTAACAGCAGCAGTTTTCCGTACTGAAAAGCAAAATACTCGCATCCAGATCGATCCGAATACGACTGCCAATGCAGGTAAAAGTAAAGTTGATGGATTTGAAATTAGTTTGAACGGCAAAATTACCGACAAATGGGATGTTTCTACAGGCTATAGCTATTTAGATAGCGAAATCACTGAAGCGGCATACAATGCAGTTGCTCAAGAAGGTAAGCCATTACCATTTGTAGCGAAAAACAGTGCTACACTTTGGTCTACGTACAGAGTAATGCCTCAATTGACTTTAGGCGCTGGTGTTGAATATCGTGATCAAGTCTTTGTAAACACGACTGCTCCAAAATACTTGCCAACCTACACTATTTACAATGCTATGGCTAAATACGACGTGAACAAGAACGTAAATTTACAGCTTAACATCAACAATATCTCTGATAAGCGTTATTTCACAAGTGCACATGCAGCTCACTACGCATTTGAAGGCAATGGTCGTAATGCTGTCTTAGCGATTAACTTTAAGTACTAAGATTAAATTCCATAATTTATTTATGGAATTAATTGAAGTTCATATAAAATAGCCTCGTCATGAGGCTATTTTTACAAATGAAGTATCTATTTAAAAGGTGTTTGCCGTGATTCATCATATCCCCAATGTTTTAAGCAAAGAGCAAGTTGCCGAGTTTCGTAAGCTCATGGAAGACGCCAATTGGGTAGGTGGGAAAGTGACTGCCGGCACCTTGTCTGCTTCTGTGAAAAGAAATCAGCAACTCTCAGAACAAGACCCGCTTACTCATCATTTAAGTGATCTTGTCATCAAAGCAATTTGGCAAAATCCAGTGTTTCAGGCTGCCGCCCTACCCCACAAAATTATTCCACCGCTTTTTAATCGTTATGATGAACATGAAAGCTTCGGTTTCCATGTAGACAACTCAATTCGCCTTATCCGTGGAACTTCTGAACAGCTCCGCACTGATTTATCTTGTACATTATTTTTAAGTGAACCCGATGAATATGAAGGTGGTGACCTAGTGATTGAAGACACTTATGGTTATCACGAAGTTAAATTACCAGCAGGTGATGTCGTGCTCTACCCGTCTACTAGCCTGCACGAAGTCAGTAGCCTTACCTCAGGTACTCGTTTTGCTTCTTTTTTCTGGGTACAAAGTTTGGTCCGTGACGATAGTAAACGCCACCTTTTATTTAATCTTGATGAGAGCATTCGAGAACTACGTAAAGCACACGGCGATAACTATTCAGAAGTCATGAAGCTGACCAACATTTATCATAATTTAATTCGTATGTGGTCAGAACTGTAACTATATTTATTTTTGCCTTTTTAAGACCAGATAATCTTTTTTACCTTAATAAGGCAAAAATATGAAAATTATTTCCCACAAAAAACAAAATGGCGCAAAATTAGAAAATTATTTTCTAAACTATTTAACTAAAATTATGATAAGAATTTTGCACAAGGTGTAATCATTGTTTAGATGTGATATATCTAAATAACAAGATTACCTGCAAACCACCAAACTTATTATTTCACGGTCTAGAGATGAAAACGAATTACTTGTTTGCCCCGCCTACTCAAGCAAGACATCATCTGCAACTCCTGATGCTGCGCCAAGCGCGCGTATAAAAATTTTGCCTGCTTTTTAAAGCAGCACTTCAAAATTACCTTTAATTTTTCTGAATTAGATACCATATATAACTGTAGACGTTGCCTTTTAAATATATCCAGAGCAACCGCGCTACGAGACAAGGAGTTTTCTCATGATGTTGGCTGACCCAAGCAAAAAATACCGCCGTATGTACCAACGAGTGGATTTACCAGATCGCCAATGGCCAAATAAAGAAATTACAAAAGCGCCAATCTGGATGAGTACTGATTTACGTGACGGTAACCAAGCAATTTTTGAACCGATGAACATGGAACAAAAATTCAAAATGTTCAAAATGCTTGTGAAAATTGGTTTTAAGCATATTGAAATCGGTTTCCCTTCAGCATCTCAAATTGATTTCGATTTTACTCGCATGTTAATCGAAGAAAATCATATTCCTGATGACGTATACATTGAGGTTTTGGTTCAAGCACGTGACCATTTAATTGAACGTACTTTTGAATCTTTGGCAGGTGCTAAACGCGCAATTGTGCATATTTATAACTCGAACTCTCCAACCTTCCGTCAAAAGGTGTTGAATGTAGATGTTGATGGCGCAAAACAATTAGCAATTAATGCTGCTCAAAAAGTTAAAGAGTATGCGGCTCAATATCCTCAAACAGACTGGATTTTCCAATACAGCCCAGAATGTTTCTCTGCAACTGAATTAGAAGTCGCTAAAGATGTCTGTGATGCCGTCACAGAAATCTGGGATGCACGTCCAGATCATAAAGTTATTTTAAACTTACCAGCGACTGTAGAAGTTTCTACACCAAATGTTTATGCAGACCAAATTGAATGGATGCATCGTAATTTGGCACGTCGTGATGGTGTGATCATTTCTGTTCACTGTCACAATGACCGTGGCTGTGGTATTGCTGCATCAGAACTTGCCATTATGGCAGGTGCTGACCGTGTTGAAGGCTGTGTGTTCGGTAATGGTGAACGTACAGGTAACGTTGACGTTGCAGCTATTGCATTGAACATGTATACCCAAGGTGTAGCACCAGAGTTAGATTTTTCTAATATTAATGAAGTGATTGCAACGGTTGAAGAATGTACTGGTTTACCTGTACACCCTCGTCATCCATATGCAGGTGATTTGGTATTTACTGCATTCTCTGGTTCACATCAAGATGCTATTAAAAAAGGCTTCGAGTACCAGAAAAACGAAGAAATCTGGGATATGCCATACTTACCAATCGACCCGAAAGATTTGGGCCGTGACTACGATGCTGTAATTCGTGTAAATAGTCAGTCTGGTAAAGGTGGTATCGCTTATTTATTAGAATCGAACTACAACGTTGTATTACCACGTCGTTTGCAAATCGAATTCAGTCAGGTTGTTCAACAATATGCTGATGAGAACGGTACAGAAATTAACGCTAAAGAAATCTGGACCTTATTTAAAGACGCGTATGTTGATGTGAAGAACCACCATTACACAGTCAAACACTACAAGTTATCTGACATTAATGGTACTCAAATTATCGAACTTGATATTGATGTCGAAGGTGAAACACAACAACTTCGTGGTGAAGGTAATGGACCAATTTCTGCATTCTTAAATGCTCTTCAATTACCAATTGACGTATTGAACTATGAAGAACGTAGTATTAGTTCTGGTGCAAATGCGAAAGCATTAACCTTAATTGAGCTTCAAGTAAAAGGTACAGGTAAAGGTTCATTTGGTGCTGGTGTTCATGACAATACAGTCACCTCATCCATTGAAGCAATTATTGCGTGTACCAACCGTTTGATTGATCAAGGTGTTTTAAGTACAGATCAGGTTGTTGCCGCCGCTGTTTAATTAAAAAAAGACTTTGGAAAGGATACCTAGCTTGGTATCCTTTCTTTTTATTCCTGAAAGATTTAAAAGGCGAAATGTTCCCGTGTCTTTTCCAGCTGATTCAGTGGGGTTAGTCACTCCGCAAAAGTTCCAATTTGAAGAACCATTACACCTTGAATGTGATCGTGTTTTGCCACGTTTTGAACTAATGGTCGAAACTTACGGCACTTTAAATGCTGATAAATCAAATGCAATTTTAATCTGTCATGCTCTTTCCGGACATCATCATGCAGCGGGTTATCACCACGAAGATGATAAAAAAGCTGGATGGTGGGATAGTTGTATTGGCCCGGGTAAGGCAATTGATACGAATAAATTTTTTGTAGTTTCGCTCAATAATATTGGTGGCTGTAATGGCTCAACTGGCCCGACCTCACCAAATCCTGAAAATGACAATCGCCCTTATGGACCTGATTTCCCATTAGTAACGGTACGCGACTGGGTTAAAACTCAGGCCATGCTTTCTGACCGTTTGGGTGTAGATGTCTGGTATGCAGTGGTCGGTGGATCATTAGGAGGCATGCAAGCACTACAATGGTCCGTAGACTACCCTGACCGCCTACAAAAATGTGTGATTATTGCCAGTGCACCAAAGCTTTCAGCACAGAATATTGCATTTAATGAGGTTGCTCGTCAGTCAATCTTGTCTGATCCAGATTTCCATCATGGCCGTTATTTAGAAAATGATAGTTACCCGAAACGCGGACTAATTTTGGCTCGCATGGTAGGTCATATCACCTATCTTTCAGAAGAAGCTATGAAACAAAAATTTGGCCGTGATTTAAAATCTGGCAAATTTATGTACGGTTTTGATGTCGAGTTTCAGGTCGAAAGCTATCTACGTTATCAAGGTGAACAGTTCAGCCGTAACTTTGATGCCAATACCTATCTCATCATGACTAAAGCTTTAGATTACTTTGACCCATCTCGTGAATACGGCCATTCTTTAACTGAAGCGATGGGCAAAACTAAATGCCAGTTCTTGATTGTCTCGTTCACAACTGACTGGCGTTTTGCACCAAGCCGCTCACAAGAAATTGTAGATGCGCTTATTACCAATCATAAGCCAGTAAGTTATCTCGACATTGATGCTGAACAAGGTCATGACTCGTTCTTATTTCCTATTCCACTGTATGTCAAAACCATGCGCGCTTTCTTAGGCGGTGAAGAACACTTAAAATCGACATCACTGGAGGCAAGCTAATGCGTATTGATCAACAACTGGCAGAAAAGTGGATTAAACCTGGCTCAAGCGTACTCGATTTAGGGTGTGGTGACGGTGAATTACTCGCTCATATGAGCCAAAAGCATCAAATTCGTGCTTATGGTTTAGAAATTGATCAAGAAAAGATTGCAATTGCCGTCAGTCGCGGGTTAAATATTATTCAACAAGATTTGAATCTCGGCTTAAGCCGCTTTGCAGACCAGTCCTTTGACTATGTGGTTATGGCACAAGCTTTGCAAGCCGTAGATGCACCCGATGTTTTATTAAGAGACATGGTGCGTGTGGGTAAACAGGCAATTATTACTTTTCCAAACTTTGCACATTGGAAGACTCGCTCTTTTCTTGCATTAAAAGGAATGATGCCTGTATCGGATGCTCTACCATATATGTGGTATAACACCCCCAATATTCATTTATGTACATTTAAAGATTTCGAAGCACTATGTGCTGAAAATCAGATACAAATTATTAATCGACTCGCCGTCAATGGAAATCAGCAGGGAAGCCTGTTAAGCAAACATGTTCCGAATTTGTTTGGTGAAGTCGCTATTTATCGAGTGAGTGCACTATGAAAAAGACATTATTTAGCACACTATTTGCAGGACTGCTAAGTATGCAGGCTCATGCAGATTATATCGCCCAGCCACAATCGGTTGCGAGTCAGGCTGCACGTTTTTCAACAATGGGGATTAACGATCTTCAGAAAGCAGCAAAAGCTGGTCAAGCAGGCGCACAGTTTTATCTTGGTACACATTATCAATATGGTAAAGATGTAGCAAAAGATGACAAACAGGCTTTCGCATGGTTTAAAGCAGCAGCGGATCAAGGTTTATCGCCCGCACAATTAAACGTAGGCCGCATGTATGCCGACGGTATTGGTGTTAAAAAAGATGAGTCTATGGCTCGTAAATACTTTGAAAAAGCAGCAAGCAATGGTGATAACCGTGCAAGCTATAACCTTGCGATGATGGAAGAGCAAAAGAAAAACTACGTTGGTGCTTACCAATGGTATGAGCTTTCAACTCGTGATGGCATGCTCGATAATAAAGTGATTAGCCTATCTGAAGGTAAGAAAACTGCTCTAGCGGCGAACTTAACTCAAGAACAAATCCGTACAGCGCGTGACCGTGCAGACAAATGGATTCAAGCACAATAATAACGGTTCATCCGTAAAAAACCTTACTCGACTAAAGCCACCTTGTATGTTCTACAAGGTGGCTTTAGTTTAGGTTGTCCCATTTTATATTCTATTTATTTCCCTCTATATCCCCTCTTAAAAAACACGTAACATAACTCACGTTCGATATTAGCTATAAAGTTTGGTTTTATTATGTCTACCCCACATTGGTTTGATCAGGGCAGTTTAGTTCTTGCCAGCAATAACAAAGGTAAAGTCGCAGAGTTTGAAAAACTTTTTGAACAGCTTAAGTTACCAGTAGAAATTATTCCTCAAGGTCGCCTTAATATTCCTGATGCAATTGAAGACGGCTTAAGCTTTATTGAAAATGCTATTATTAAAGCTCGTCATGCCTCTAAAATTTCAGGTAAACCTGCTATGGCTGACGACTCTGGTATTTGTGTACCAGTTTTAGGCGGCGCACCTGGTATTTATTCAGCACGCTATGCTGGAGAACATGGTGACGATGCAGCCAACAATGCCAAATTATTAAATGACCTTTTACCCTACCGTAAAAATGGTGAAGTAATTGAAGGTATGTTTGTATGCGTACTTGCTTTAGTGACGCATGCTGAAGATCCTTTACCACAAATTTTCCAAGGCATTTGGCACGGCGAAATTTTAGAAGCTGCACGTGGTGAAAATGGCTTTGGTTATGACCCATTGTTCTGGTTGCCTGAGCTACAAGTGTCTAGCGCTGAATTGTCTAAAGAAGACAAGAATAAGATTAGTCATCGTGGGCAAGCGATGCAGTTATTTAGAGAGAGCTTACAGAAGTAAGCTGATCACATGGCCACAATATGCAGCGTTAGAATATATTAAACTTTGTATAGGCAGACCTTACTTTTCAAAGATGAAAAGTAAGCAAAATCTTTTGTTAGACTGATGGTACGTTCATGTACCACAGTCTAACTGGCTGCATCCATGCCGCCTTCGCACAAGCAGATGTAGGGGAAAAATTTTTAAATTAATTATAGTGGGAAATGCAAAAACACCGCATAAATCGCAATAAAAATACAACTCACAATCGTCCCTGAGGCAATGTAAGCCGCCGATCTTCCAGTCCCTTGATAATGGGTTTCTAGCGCTACAATATTGGCTGCTGGCGGTAGACAGAACATTAAAAACATCACTCCAATTTGCTGGTTTATATTTGGAATGGGTAAAAATCTATAAGTTAAGCCACAAAGAATAAACCCGCACACTACTTTAAATGCTTGAGCTTTTGTACTGTAAATTAAGTCTTTTAAATACACTCGAGTACGGCGTAGCCACATTCCCAGCACACACATACCAGCAAAAGTCATGACAAACTTAGCAACTTCATATACCCAATGTATAGCAGGATGCTCGATATGTTGAGCACCTAACGACCTAAGTAAAAGTGCACAGAATATTGAAATACACGGTGGAGAAGTTAAAACCTTTTTTAATATGTTGAGCTTACTTTGTGGTGCAGTGGTGACTGCAGTAACAGCCCATGCATTGCCAAAAAGAGACATACCAATATATAAAGCCACAATAGGAGCCGTAGCATCAGGGCCAAATAAAGCCATGGCAAAGGGAAAGCCAAGCCACCCCATGTTGGTATAACTCACGCAAAGCGCTAATAATCTGTCTTTAAATAGAGCTAAATAGGCAAAGAAAATAAGAAATGCTGAACCGAAGCTAAACAGCATCAAACTCAAACTACCTGGCTGATAAAATACCATGTTGTAAATAATCACAATCGGAATTAGTAAGCGGGCAAGCCAAGCTGAAAGAATAGGTTTTATGGTTTCTGCAAGGGAAGTCTGAGCAAGTAGAAGTCCTGTGATAAATGCCAATACAGGCAGTAGTAACGCCACGCTCTCTCCTCTTGCTCATCAAAACCAGCTTGCTATGCTACACCTTTTCAAAATGAAATGTACTCTCCATTTCAAGTAATTTAAGTGACTCTTTTCAAACTATGTATAAATAAAAAAAAGAAGATATGCGGTTTATAAAATTAACTTTTTAGGTTTTGAAAGTCATTCATTGTCTTAAAAATGACATATAAATGTCACATTCCTGTCATGGCAACCTGTTGATATAAAGCAAACTGAAAAGAGGTATAAGATTATGGCCGGTTTATCTATTTGGCATGTCGTTATTTTTGCAATTGTCGTTATTTTATTATTCGGTACGTCGAAATTAAAAAATATTGGTAAAGACGTAGGCGGTGCAGTAAAAGACTTTAAAAAATCAGTTCGTGAAGAAGATGAGACTACTGCTCTTAATACTCCACGTACAATTGATGCCCAAGTCAAAACACCTGACAGCACATCAGTAAAAAGCTAAAGGTTTTCGACCATGCTTGATGTAGGAATGACAGAGCTACTCTGTTTTGCAATTATTGCAATTTTAGTTTTAGGCCCGGATAAACTTCCAGAAGCTGCACGCTTTGCTGGTCGTTGGTATGTTCGCCTAAAACGTTATATTACTAATTTGCAAAATGAGATTGATCAAGAGTTGCGTCTTTCTGAGTTTCGAAAAGAAATGCAAGAAGAACTCAACCGCATTGAAGCACTAGAACGTAAAGTACAACAACAGCTTGAAGAAATTCAAAAGCAGAATATTTCTGAAAATATAGATAAGGCTGAGGCAACCAAATCAGTGCCCCAACCTATTCGGATATGTCTTCCTATATCTGGCCATTATAAAGTCCCATACATTAGAAAATTTATGCCTTTAGCATCATCAATTGATATTTCAGAGACATCACCTGTTAAATTGAAGATTGCCGTATGAACCAACTGCCTTCAACCACTGTAAATAATCAGGAAAATTTAGACCAAATGCCAATCATGAGCCATTTGGTCGTTTTACGACGTCATTTATTTAGGATTGTCGGAGTAACCTTATTTTTATTTTTTTGCTTATTACCTTTTAGAAATAATACTTACCAATTACTATCTGAACCTTTGAGGCTGCAACTTCCAACCTCCTCGTCAATGATTGCAACAGATGTCACTGCAACCTTTATGGCGCCTTTTAAACTCAATTTATTTGTCGCACTTGTGCTGGCAATGCCATTTATTCTTTATGAAATTTGGTCATTTGTTCGTCCAGCACTCTATCAAAAAGAACGTCATTTAGCACTACCATTACTCATCGGTAGTATTGTCTTGTTTTATGCGGGTGTTGCTTTTGCATATTACATTACTCTTCCGGCAATTTTACATTTCTTTATTAGTGTATCGCCTGAAACTGTTGCACCGATGACGGATATTAATAGCTACCTAAGCTTCTGCTTAAAGTTATTTTTAGTATTTGGACTGACTTTTGAAATTCCAATCGCTACGCTTCTCCTTATTTTAATCGGTGTGGTAAATACAAAAAGCCTTGCTGAAAAAAGACGTTTTATTATTGTTGGATGTTTTTTTGTAGCGATGTTTATTACACCGCCAGATGCAATTTCAATGGTGATGTTAGCCATTCCAATGTGGTTGCTTTTTGAGCTGGGATTGCTCTTTGGTAAAATTCTTGAGAAAAGAAAAGCCCATTCTGCTGAATAAAATGATTTCTAAGAAAAAGCCTGAACCTACAAGTTCCGGCTTTTTTATGTAGAACACTTTTCAATCTACAAAGCAATAAACTGTCTTCAAAATGACTTAAAAATGTAAGAAAAGTGTCATTTTCAGTCCATAGAATCAACTCAACAAATATACCCACAAAATTTACGGATTTCTTATGACAACTGCTTCTACTCAACCAACGCGTCGCGAAATTTTAAAATGGTTTTCGGGGATTCCTTTTCTACCATTAGGGGCGATGGCTACGGCAGCAACATTAGCAGGTTGTAATGATAGTGATGACAGCTCAGTAGTCACTCCAACACCACAACCAAGCAAATTTAAAAATGCAAAATTCACAGCAATGCCAGCGCCAACAACTGCGGCAGACCGTGCAACAACTTTAGTGAATTCTAAATTAAAAATTGACTGGGAAAACTCAACCAGTACTGAATACCAACTCGCTTATAAACCCTTCTTTAAAACAGGTGATAGCGTACCAAAGCACGGTGGTGGGACGATTATCGCGGGTGGTTATTTTGATGTTAACGGCAATCCAATTATGGATAAGTCAGTTGCTGGTAAAGAACGTCAATTCTTTTCAGACTGTCCAGATGGTTCATCTCTAATTCAATTAGAAGGTGCGAAAGTTGAAGGTGTAGCAAACCCAGTATTCCACGTTGTTCAATTTGAATACAACTCTAAAGACCAAGCAGGCGGCGATACTTACGGTCAACTACCATCTCCAATCGCAATTTTGACTTTAGATCAAGACCAAAAAACAGGTCACCTAGAACTTAAAAAATACTTCAATGTTGATACTGCACCAGTACACGGTTTATGGATTACTTGCGGTGCTAGCTTATCACCTTGGAACACTCACTTATCAAGTGAAGAATACGAGCCAGATGCATTCAATCAAGGCATTGGCGGTACAGATCCAAAATATCTTGGTAAATACTTCTTTGGTGATGAAACTAAAGCAAACCCATATAACTACGGTCATTTGCCAGAAGTAACAGTTAACCTTGATGGTACTGGTAGCATTAAAAAACACTATTGTTTAGGTCGTATTTCTCACGAACTTATCCATGTTATGCCAGACAACCGTACTGCCATTATGGGTGATGACTACACCAACGGTGGCTTCTTCATGTTCGTTGCAGATAAAGAAAAAGATTTATCGGCAGGTACGCTCTATGTTGCTAAATACATCAATACGCTAACTGAAACCTCAACTGCTAGCATTCAATGGATCAAACTTGGCCATGCGACAAGTAAAGAAATTGAGGATTTAGTTGCTGGTGGGATTAAGTCAACTGACATCATGGAAAGTTTAACAACCAATCCAAATGATGCCAGCTATACTGAAATCACTTTGGCAAAGAAACAGCTTTGGGTCAAACTTAAACCAGGTATGGAAAAAGCAGCAGCTTTCTTGGAAACACATCGTTATGCAGCACTAAAAGGTGCAAGTATGGCGTTTACCAAGATGGAAGGTACTAACGTAAATATTAAAGATAAAGTTGCTTACTCTGCTTTAGCTAATATTCAAGATTCAATGGTCATTGGCGGTAAAGGTTATGTTGCAGAACATAATGTCGCGTTCTCTAAAAAAATTACTGCTGGTGGCGTGCTTGCACACAAGTTAGGTAATAGCTTTACAGACAATGAAGGCAGCGCAATCAATAGCGAATGGGTTCCTCTTTACTCATATATGCTACTCATGGGTGAAGATCTTGCTGCGAAAGATAGTTTAGGTAATACAGCGAATCCAGACAAAATTGCCAGCCCAGACAATCTGAAGTTCTCTGAAACTTTACGTACATTATTCATTGGTGAAGACTCAGGTAACCACGTGAACAACTTCTTGTGGGCATACAATGTAGATACCAAAGAATTAACACGACTGCTTTCTACACCTGCAGGTGCAGAGTCAACAGGTTTACATGCTGTAGATTCAATCAATGGTTGGACTTACATCATGAGCAACTTCCAACATCCAGGCGACAGTAGTAGTGTACCTGAGGATGTTAAGGCATTAATTAACCAAAATTACAACAATGGTTATAGTGCTAACGTCGGCTATATTACAGCAGACCCAATTGCCCCTTCAGTCACAACTAAATAATTTTTCATAGCCTCTCTAAACATTAAAGCTGGCTAAGGTCAGCTTTAATGTTTTTACATTCAGCTTTTACTTTTTATGAAAATTAAATGAAAAATTACAGAACTTTTCATTAACTTATCATCAAAACGTCAACGCCTCGTCACATTCATAAACTAAGCTCATGAAGAATTTTAGAACAATCTCTTTATTTACTTAGGAATTTCCCATGACAGAGCTGACGCCATATCATGAAGACCAAGAATTGGATAATAATACTTCTGACAATATCCACTTCCGCGACATTTTAGAACAACACATCAGTCGCCGTAGTTTGATTACTAAAGCAGCAAGTGGTGCTGTAGCGTTAACTTTAGCCTCTACCTTAACAGGCTGTAATGATAGCGATGATGATTCAGGTTCTAACAACGGTGGAACCACACCTGTAGATCCAAATAAAAAACCAGAAAAATTAACTTTTACCGCAGTTGCGAAAAACCATAATGATATTGTGACCGTACCAGAAGGTTATGAAGCGAATGTCATTTATGCATTGGGTGATTCAATCAACCCTAATTTTGGCGAATGGGACGACAATAATATTCCATCAGGCCCAAGCTTTCAGTTCCGTTCAGGCGACTGTCATGATGGTATGCATTTCTTTGGCTTAAATACTTCAACAAACCGCTTTGACGAAAGTGTTTCAGCTGAAGGTTTGTTAGTCATGAATCACGAATATATCAACCAGACCTTCCTTCACCCAAAAGGTCCAACTAAGGTTGACGGTCGCCGTCCTGAAGATGAAGTCATTCGTGAAACCAATGCGCATGGCGTTTCTATTGTTCACATTAAAAAAGACCCAACAACTCAACAAGTAACAATTGATAAAAGTTCTGCTTTTAACCGTCGTATTACAGCATCAACAGAGATGGATTTTGAAGGTGCAGCAGCTGGTTCTAGCTTGCTCGCAACTCGCTTCTCCCCTACTGCACGTAAAACTCGCGGTACCCATAATAACTGCGGTAATGGGTATACACCTTGGGGCACATACTTAACCACGGAAGAAAACTTTATTGGTTATTTCCAACGTTCAGGTAGCGATGAATATGCTCGTACAGATGCAGAAAAAATTGCCCTAAAGCGTTATGGCTTAGGTGTTAAAAAAGATGAGCTCTATCGTTATGAGAAAGATGAGAAAGGTGCTCCTAAAAAAGATACCGAGGGCAAAATCATTTATGAAAAAGATAAAAATGGTGAGTTAATCCCTAACGTTGATGAACAAGGACGACAAATTTATTTAGGTGCAAGTTCTCGTTACGGTTGGGAAACTGCGATTGGTCAAATCGAGTCACAAGACCTCTATGACCGCTGGAATGCCGATGTAAAAGCTACACAAGCCACCGAAGACTACCGTAATGGACCAAATACATTTGGCTGGATGGTCGAGATTGATCCATTTGATAGACGTCAAAACCCAGTTAAACGTACTTCACTTGGTCGTTTTGCACATGAAGACAGTGCTTGCCGTGCCGTTGTAGGTCAACCATTAGCATTTTATATGGGTGATGACTCTCGTGGTGAATACATCTATAAATTCGTCTCTACCGCAGTGTGGGATGCAAAAGATATAAATGGCGGTTATGCAATTGGCGACAAATACATGAACGCTGGTAAATTGTATGTTGCTAAGTTTAATAACGATGGTTCAGGTCAATGGATTGAACTTGCTTATGGCAAAAATGGCTTAAATGAAAGCAACACCACTTATCCATTTAAATCTCAAGCAGATGTTGTGACATTTGCACGTTTAGCGGGTGACGCCGTCGGTGCGACAAAAATGGACCGCCCAGAATGGTGTACGGTCAACCCAGTGAACGGCGAAGTCTATGTCACGCTCACTAACAACTCAAATCGTGGTAAAGACTATCCAACTGATGCGGCCAATCCACGTAATTACACAGATTTATATAATGGTACCAAAGAGCAAAAAGGTAATGTGAACGGCCATATTATCCGTTTTAAAGAAACTGATGACAAAACAACTGCCGAAACTTTTAAGTGGGATATTTACCTATTTGGTGCAGAAGCATCAATGGCTTCAAACGTTAATTTATCTGGCCTAACAGATAACAATGACTTTTCATCTCCAGATGGTATGTGGTTTGACCCACGTGGTGTACTTTGGATTCAAACAGACGATGGCGCGTATACAGATGTAACCAACTGTATGATGCTTGCTGCATTACCAGGCCAGATTGCCGATGGTGCGGCAGCAACCACTTCAAATGGCCAGCAAACCTTAGTAGGCGCTAAAGTCACAGACTCAACATTACGCCGCTTCTTGGTTGGACCAAAGCAATGTGAGATTACAGGTATTGCGATGACACCTGACCACAAAGCAATCTTCATTAATGTTCAGCACCCTGGTGAAGATTCTATAAATTACGCGACACCAGACAGTAACTGGCCTGCTACACAAAAAGACCCAAATAACAAAACTGCGCGCCCACGCTCAGCAACTGTAGTCATTACCCGTAAAGATGGCGGCGTTATTGCTGGTTAATTTGTTCCTCATCTCAAAAATGCCGATCACTTGATCGGCATTTTTATTATTATCGATTTAAGAGAACCTGTTGCTGCACAATTTGACCGCTATGTTCGCCTTGCTGGGTCTTTTCCAACCAAATCCATTCATTATTGGTCATTCTTAAAAAATTCGAACAACGTGTTCCATATACTGGGCTTTGAATAAAAGTCGATGATAATAACTCTTCCATTTCTGGTTGAATGCCCGTATTTGGCAACAATGCTGTGGTGACCTTACGCTCATCTTCTAAAATATCCCACGCTGCATGTTGCAAGCTTAACTCTTCTGTTTTGTGCTGATGCATAGGCAAAAACTCTTGCGTAAAACGGGTTCGTAAATGTTTGGTTTTTTCCCAGTGATCGGACATCAAACCATTTGAAACCACATAAACGCCGTTGGCTAATACTTGAGGAGCTTCCCCGCGGTTACTCATATAGACTGCCTGATCCACATTTCCCATAAACAGGTTAAACCCAGCAAAGTTCTGTTGCTGTTGTTCTAATTGCTGAGCAAAGCGAATTGGCAATAAATCAGACTCTAAAAAAGCTTGAACTAAATGACCGCGAGAAGTTTGGTATTGTTTCTTATCATATCCATCACGAAAATTGGTTAACACAGCCCATCGACCTTGTGGTGTAACACCCATCCAAGTCCCACCCGACTGTAAATCTTGCCCCGCAATAATCGGGGTACCTTCCCATTGATGTAACAATGCAGTTGGTCGATGATAAAATTCATCCCGATTTGAAATAAGACACAAGGGCATATCATCCAGAACATGCCATGCTAAAGCCACAATACACATCGATTCTTGTTCCCTATGTTTACACATTGAATGTACAACATTTTTCACATCATTCCGCTACAATCTGTCAAAACGTAAGATCAAGGAGCAGCAATGCTGACCTATCCTAATATCGATCCGGTCGCAATACATCTAGGACCTCTTCAAGTCCATTGGTATGGACTCATGTATTTATTGGCATTTTTATGTGCTTGGGGACTTGCTTCCTACCGTGCCAAACAGCGTGATGGCTGGACATCGGACATGGTTTCCGATCTGGTGTTTTACGGCGCTTTAGGTGTTGTACTCGGCGGACGTATCGGCTATGTGCTTTTCTATGAGTTTGATAAATTCCTTGAAAATCCCATCTGGTTATTCCAAGTGTGGACAGGCGGTATGAGTTTCCATGGTGGCTTCTTAGGCGTCATGATTGCGATGTTATTTTGGTGTAAAAAATATCAAAAAACATGGTTCCAGACCCTCGATTTTATTGCCCCTTGTGTACCGACAGGCTTAATGTTCGGACGTATTGGTAACTTTATTGGCGGAGAGTTATACGGTCGTGCGGTCACTGATCCAAATTATCCATTTGGTATGATCTTCCCAACCGATCCATTACAATTGGTACGCCACCCTTCTCAAATCTACCAAGCGCTTTGCGAAGGGCTATTACTCTTTATTGTTTTGTGGTGGTTTAGTTCAAAACCTCGTCCACGTATGGCGGTTTCAGCGTTATTTTTAATGGGTTACGGCGTTGCACGTTTTGTAATGGAATTCTTCCGCCAACCCGATGCCGATCAAGGTTTCATTTTATTTGGCTGGATGACTAAAGGTCAGATCCTCACCGTTCCAATGCTACTCATTGGCCTTTGGATGATGTGGTATGCCTATCAAAAGAAAATTTATGACTGGGGCCCTCAAAAGAACAGTTAACATCTAAATCAGAGGAGTTTCGGCTCCTCTTTTTTATGCTACAGTTTTTATCTCCCAAGAAAGAAGATTCGCTATGCTGGAATTCTGGTTTAACACGCAAGTCCCAACTTTTAAAAAATTAATGATTTTAATTATTACCTTGTTGATCTGTATTGGGCTATATCAATACCAGCCATTGCCTTTAGATACCATTTTAATGTTTACGGGAACTGGCGTTATTTTTTTAATCTGCCGTTATTTTAAATTGCATTTTGCTCAAAGTAACCCAACCGGTTTGCTTTACCGCCTGCTGACTTGGATCCCTATCGCTCTTTTATTTGCACTTATTTTTGTTAAAACAATGCCAAACTTGCTGATCTGGGGTGTTCAAGGAATCGCTTTTATGGCGCTTGCAGCTTTTATCTTTTCCCCGCAATCACTTTTTAATAAATAGGCTCAATCTATGTTGGCTTATTGGTACAACGCACCGCGTCACATCAAACTTATCTTCATTATTGTTGTTTGTGTTGCAATTTATGCAGCCAATCAAGTCCAGCCTTTATCACCGACTTACACTGTTCTTAGCCTTGTGTTAGGTTTCGGACTTCATTTCGGGCAATATTTACAAACAAAAATTCCAGACCGTAGTTTATATAAATCTAACTTCCAGTTTCTGCTGAGAATTTATCCTTTCATTATTGTTGCTATTGTGGTGTGGATATTGCCACCTCAGCACAATTGGATCGTAATGATACAAGCTTTAGGCTTTGTACTGGTTGGATTTTTTCTTGTTTCGATTTATCAAAATCGTGCCAAGCGTTTTGACTAATTACATTCATCAAAATGCCATAGAACTAATTTTAGATTTTCATCTTGAGCGACAACAGGTATCATCTTTGAGTATTTATACATTTATGTATTTACACATTTATGTATTTATACATTTGAGTATTTATATATCATCTGACCTATCTTTCCCTTTTATTTGATGGAATTAATCCGAACTCGAGAGTGTTATGCGTGCATATTTAGACCTTCTACAACATATCCTTGATAATGGCGGTGACAAAGGCGACCGTACAGGCACAGGAACCCGTTCTGTATTTGGTCATCAAATGCGTTTTGATCTCTCTAAAGGTTTTCCTTTACTCACCACAAAAAAAGTTCACTTCCGTTCTATTGTGATTGAGTTACTTTGGTTTTTAAAAGGCGACACCAACGTACAATATCTAAAAGACAATAAAGTCACCATTTGGGACGAATGGGCAACCGCAGAACAAACAGCTCGTTTTGGCCGCCCAGAACATGAACTAGGCCCTGTTTATGGCCACCAATGGCGTAATTTCGGCGCGACTAAAAATGCTGACGGTACTTATAATCAAGATGGTTTTGACCAAATCAAATGGTTAATTAACGAAATTAAAACCAATCCAAATTCACGCCGTTTAATCGTTTCTGGTTGGAACCCAAATGAAGCTGGACAAGTTGCTTTGCCACCTTGTCACACACTCTTCCAATTTTTCGTACAAGACAATAAATTGTCATGCCAGCTTTATCAACGTAGTGCTGACGTGTTCTTAGGCGTACCCTTTAACATTGCGAGTTATGCTCTACTCACCCATATGATTGCTCAAGTGTGTGGTTTAGGTGTCGGTGATTTTGTGTGGACAGGTGGCGATACGCATCTTTATGCCAACCATTTTGAACAAGCTAAACTTCAATTGACACGTGAGCCTTTACCGCTATGCCAATTGAAACTAAATCCAGAAATAACTGACTTATTTGATTTCAAATTTGAAGATATTGAAATTGTAGGTTACGAATCACATCCGGCAATTAAAGCACCAGTTGCAGTATAACAACGGCTTAAATTTCATTAGATTACGGTTTAGAGAGCAAGATTATGGCATGGCAAAATGTAGAAGTTGTCCACGTTGTGGCAATGGACAAAAATCACTGTATTGGTAAAGGCAATGCGTTGCCCTGGCATATTTCTGCCGATTTAAAACACTTTAAAGAAATCACCCAAGGTGGTGTGGTCGTGATGGGCCGTAAAACTCTTGAGTCTATGGGCCGTGCTCTACCGAACCGTGTGAATTGGGTAATTACCCGTGACATTAACTGGCAATTTGACGGCGTTAAAGTTGCGTATTCAATTGAAGATGCTTTGAATGCAGCTTTAGAAGATGTAAAGAATACTGAAAAACAAGCACTGTTCATCATTGGTGGCGGTGAGATCTTCAAGCAAACATTGTCAATTGCAGACCGTCTTGAACTTACTCATGTTGACTTAGATGTGCAAGGTGATGCACATTATCCAACAATACCGAGTGAATTTCACAAAACTGCAAGTGAGCAGCAAGTTGATGAAAAATCAGGAACTTCATTCGAGTTTGCTACTTATAAAAAATAATTTTATGGATGCCTATGCACAATATCGGAACACGTGAATTTATTATCGCCCTCCTCTTCGGTGCTTTACATAGTCTATTCACGTTGTTTATTGTGCTTTCCAGCATTTGGCTATGTTTAGCTCTTTGGGTTCAACAACCTTTTGGTGTGTTAGGCAGCCGCATACTCATTGGTATCTGGATTGCTTTTGCTCTCAGTATGGCTGGCTTATATGTTGAAGGTCATCTTGTTAGCAGACGTACAGACATCCTGATTTACCTTTTAGCTTTTGCCTGCTCTCTTGTTTGGTATTTTTCGATTACTGCACGTCAAGACCGAGACTGGAATCCTGAAGTTGCCAATATGCTCAGTTATGAAAAGCATGGCGATGTAGTCACTTTGCACAATGTCCGTAACTTCAACTGGCATCCTGATGGCACCTATGATGTTCGCTGGGAAACTCGAACTTTTGACCTCAACCAGTTAAATGGAATAAACATCATTGCCTCTTACTGGATGGGGCCACAAATTGCTCATACACTGGTAAGCTTCGAATTTAAGAATCAGCAACCTTTAGTCTTCTCAATCGAGATTCGTAAAGAAAAAACTGAAGAGTTTTCGGCAATTGGCGGATTTTTTAGAAAATATGAACTGAGTTTAATTGCATCTGATGAAAAAGATATCGTCTACACGCGTAGCAATATCCGTAAAGAGCAAGTTTATAATTTTCCAGTTAATATGCCCCATGCTGAACAAAAGGCTTTATTTTTAGAATATCTTAAAAAATCAGATGAGTTGCGTACAAAACCAGAGTGGTACAATACCCTTACGAGTAACTGTACAACCTTAATTTTTGATATGGTTCAAGCAATTAACCCATATCAGCTTCCTAAAGATTATCGTCTAATCGCTTCAGGTTACTTACCTAATTATTTATATGATCTTAAAGCACTTAATCAAAATGTCAGTTTAAAACAGTGGTATCAAATTGCACATATCAATCCACGTACTGAAAATTTTGAACAGCTTTCAGATCAGAGTAGTGAACACTTCTCTCAAATAGTTCGACAAGGTTTACCTAAAGCTAAATGAAATAAGTAATGCACTTTTCTTTACTTTTTTATACACGCTTTTCTTTGTAATCTAAATAGATAAACCCTATTGTAATAGATAGGAAATAGAGGGAAAAACAATGCAACAGGCATTATTTGGCGGCGGCTGTTTTTGGTGCGTCGAAGCTGTATTTTTACAAATACGTGGTGTAGAAAAAGTAACTAGTGGTTATGCAGGTGGACACACCACTAACCCTACCTACGAGCAAGTATGTCAAGGAGACACCCAGCACGCTGAGGTGATCTTAGTCGACTTTGATGAACAGCAAGTAACTTACTCCCAGTTACTCGACGTGTTCTTTGCAACGCATGACCCAACAACTTTAAACCGCCAAGGTAATGATATTGGTACTCAATACCGTTCTGTTATTTACTATTATAACGAAGAACAAAAACAGGCTGCCGAACACACGATTCAAACGCTAAAAAATGACGATCTTGATATTGTGACTGAGCTGTCTCCTGTTCCGACATTCTATCCAGCAGAAGAATATCATCAGAATTACTATGCAAAGAATCCTTCACAAGGTTATTGCAACTTTGCGATTCCACCAAAGCTGCTCAAGCTATATAGTAAATTCCAGCATCTGATGAAAGATCAGTAAGTCAGAGCAATAAAAAAGCAACCAGTTTGGTTGCTTTTTTATTGAGTAAACTAAATTTTAGTTTTCACTTACAAAGGCAATATCGCTCAGTCCGGCTTCACTGGCGCGAGACATTACCTGAGCAACAGTATCGTACTTCGACTCTTTATCAGCACGAAGTTGAACTGTTGGTTTAACATCGCCTTGACCTGCTTCTTGAAAACGTTTTTGAAGCTCATCTAGGCTAATTACTTGAGTATCCCAAGCCACTTCACCATTTGCATTGATACTAATCGTAATTGCTTTTGGTGGTGGATCAATAATTTCAGCAGTTGTTTTAGGAAGCGTTAATGGAATCGATGGGTTGGCAACTGTTGCTGTGACCAAAAAGATGATCATTAACACCAACATAATGTCGATTAGCGGAATGAGATTCATCTCATTCATGCCACTATCGTGGTCTTCACCCAATTGAAAAGCCATTAAGCTTGACCTCCAACGTAACTTTGCTGTGCAGTTTTAACATCAGACTTTACAGTTGAGTCTTGCTGCAACATTGTGTCAATTAACAAGCTGTGCGCTTGGTCTTGTAAGTCGTGAGCAAGACCACGGTTTGCACGTACACAAATGTTATAAGCTAATACCGCTGGAATCGCAACTGCAAGACCAAGACCCGTCATAATCAGTGCTTCACCTACAGGTGTAGCCACTTGAGCCAAACCTGCTTGTCCGCTTTTACCTACGGCAACCAGCGCATGGAAAATACCCCAAACCGTACCAAACAAACCTACGAATGGTGCAATTGAAGCAATCGTTCCTAAAACAGAAATACCTTTATCAGCATTGGCTTTTTCAGCAGAAATCTGACGAAGTAATGCCTGCTCTGCAACCGCTTTACGCTGTTCAAAACTCAACGGTTGTAACTTTGCTTTTAGCGAAGTAATAGCCTGAGAAAGTTGAGCATAAGCTTGTTGTTTTAGCTGGCGAGTCCCCATCAAACGTAAGATGAAAACTGTCCAGGTAGCAATCGACATTGCCAATAAGATGAAATACAGGGTTTTACTCACTGCATCTGCATGTTGCCAATAGATTGAAAAGTTCATATTGAACTCCTGATTAAGGTTAGCCGTTGGGACTCAAATTCATTTAAGGGGTTAAATCAAAGGGTTGCTCTGCTTTAATTGGATAAGCAACACCATTTTCCATATAAGGTTTAAATTTCGCACCGCGAACAGCACGTACAACTTTGTCATCTAGACTTGAAATACCACTACTTCTAGTCACTCGTACATTAATAATTTTGCCTTTCTCATCGGCTTCAATAAGTACCATGACAGAGCGTGCTTCGCCTTGTAAATCTTTTGAAGAAACTGTTAAACGTGGTGAGCGGCTCCACTGTACACCCGAACCACCAATTGAAACGCGTTTCGGTGATGGATCTGGGGCAGGTTGAGCTTTAGGCGCTTCTTGTACCACTGGTTTTGGTTTTTCAATAACTTTTTCAGTAACAGTTGTTGTTACCACTTTGGTTTCAACTTTAGGTTCTGTCTTTACTGTTTCTTTTGGTGTTTCAGCCTTTTTCACCTGTTGAATTTTTTCCACTTTTTTAGGTGGTGTCACAGGCTTTTCAACAACTTTAACTTCTTTTACCTCTTTTTTAGGTTCCGGCTTTTTAGGCGGTTCCTTTGGCTTAGGAGGTAGTGGTTTTGGTTGCTCTTGAATTTTTACGAAACGTACCTGTAAAGGCTTCTTCTCGATTGGCTTTAATTCAGCAGGCTTAATATGGCTGACCGCCCATAAGACCCCGATATGACCAATTGCAACCGCAATTAGTGCCGTGATGACTTTCTTTTTCATCGGATTGGGAGAGTTTAAGGCTGCGGAAGATTGACTCATAAGAATCTAATTACCTAATGGATGATGATTTCAGATTTCTATTTGTAGAAACGATTTCAAACATCGGATAGAACAATAAAGTGCCACAATAATAAATGAGAAGTGTTTTCATTTGCAACTATTTTTTGAGAAAAACATTTGCTCAATATCACTAATTTGTATCAGTTGAGTGTCTTTGCTTTTGTTTTCTCATAGTTACATGAACGCGTATCTCTTGTTCACAAAGTGTTTAATCTAACTTATATAGTTAGGCTAATTTCACTATGAAGAGATCAAATCTTACCATAAAATCATTCAATATTGTTACGTTATATCATTTCAATAATTTTTTTGATATAAAAAAACACGCATGAAGCGTGCTTCTTTAAAATAAGCGCTATTTAAAAAACAACCGTCTTATTACCATCAACAATAATACGGTCTTCTAAATGCCATTTTACTGCGCGAGCCAATACATTACGCTCAACATCTTCACCTAGCTCACGTAATTGCTCAACATTATAGTCATGGCTTACACGCTCAACGTCCTGCTCAATAATTGGGCCTTGGTCTAGATCAGCCGTCACATAGTGAGCTGTCGCACCAATCAACTTCACACCTTTTTCATAAGCTTGCTTATAAGGATTTGCCCCAACAAAAGCTGGCAAGAAAGAATGGTGGATATTGATGATTTTCATTTCCCATTTCGCAACAAAATCTTCGCTTAAAATCTGCATGTAGCGTGCAAGAACTAATAAGTCATTGCCCTGCATCATTTCATCAATTTGTGCATAAGCTTCAGCTTTATTGTCTTTAGTTACTTTAATTACAGTAAATGGAATACCGAAGTTCTCAACAGATTCACGTAAATCTTCGTGGTTAGAAATCACGTGTGTAATTTCACAAGGTAACGACCCACGTGCATGACGCCACAATAACTCAAGTAAAGCATGATCGACTTTAGAAACTAAAATACCAACCTTTTTAATTTCATTTACGAAAGCAAGACGCCATTGCATGCTATAACGCTCAGCAACGTTGGCAGCAAATGTTTGAATTAATGCATCTTTACGTGACTGTAAATGGTCAAGTTCAAACTCAACACGCATGAAATAACGCCCACCCTGAGCTTCCGTCGCATACTGATCAAGCGCGGTAATGTTTGCACCTTGGTGGTACAAAAAGCTCGATACAGCCTGTACGATCCCAGGCTTGTCTTCACAAGTAATCAGTAAACGGGCTGTATTGGCAGTGGTCATATTCATTTGGTTAATATCACTTAATTGAGTCAAATTTTTAATAAGCCGAGTATTCTAGCGCTCTAAATAAGCAAGTACAACTATTCATCTTTTAACGACGACAAGCTGGCGAATAGATCAGAAGGCCCCAGTGAATCAAGCAACTGCTCGTAAGTTGCTCGGCTTTCCCCCATAAGATAAGGGCCTTCAAGGAAAACCATTTGACGTAATGCCTGCCAAACCCATTTTTCTTCTAAGTGGTTATTGTCACTAATGTGACCAGACATATATAAAAAGTTTGTCCAGTTTGTTAATACAATCCATAAGTTAATAATGAGCGCTTCAATTTCAGATGGTGTCATTTTCATAAGGCCGGCATCGACAAAGGCTTGATAAATCTTTTGCCCCTGTTGCATGACCTGTCCCGCAAAACGAGGATAAATCTTTTTAAAGTCTTCGTTACTTTCAACTAAATGATAGACATCACGATGGATAAAACGGTAACTCCAAAGTTGACCACTTAATACCTGAAAATAGTTGATTTTATCATTGGTCGTTAATGGTCTGTCTTCAGGTAACGAAAGCATTTCCAAAGTCTCAACCTGATATTGGTACATTAATTCTTTAATAATTTCATGCTTATTCCGGAAATGGTAATACAAGTTTCCAGGGCTAATACCTAACTCCGCAGCAATATGATTGGTTGTAACCGACCGTTCACCTCGCTCGTTAAAAAGCTGCAAACTGATTTGTAAAATCCGGTCTTTTGTCTTCAGAGCTTTAGGTAGAGACATTTTAATAACCTTTAATAATTCACATGGTTAAGACTTAAACACATAAACCGACTTGACTATTTAGAGTATTTACTCTAAAAAATAAGTATATCAGTATATTTGGTAAGTACCGATGAACAGTCAAACAAAAACAAATCCAGAGACTCAGCTTCCTTATGATGTTAAGCATTTACATGACTTGCTTGAACAACAAAAGCTCGCTTATTTACGTCATCCGGTACCCACTGCTAAAGAGCGTATTGATCGTTTAGCTCGTCTTAAAAGAGTCTTGGTAAAATATCAAGATCAGATTGCCGAAGCAATTAACCTTGATTATGGCAATCGTGCAGTTATGGAAACAAAAATTGGTGAACTACTCACGAGTTTGGAACAAATCAAGTATTACAGTAAACATCTGACTGCATGGATGAAACCATCAAAACGCCACATCAGTGTATTACATCAGCCAGCAAAAGGTTGGGTACAATATCAGCCTATGGGTGTGATTGGTATTATTACACCATGGAATTATCCATTATTACTTTCGGTTGGACCTCTGATCTGTGCATTAGCTGCGGGCAATCATGCAATGATCAAAATTTCTAGTGCCTCTCCAAATTTTGGAAGAGTCCTTGAAAGTGCATTGGCAGAAGCATTCCCACAAGAATTAGTTGCTGTGGTAAATGGTGGTGGCGTTATTTCAGATGCGTTTAGTCATTTGCCTTTTGACAAAATGATTTTCACAGGCTCAACTTCTGTTGGTAAAACAGTGATGGCAGCCGCAGCTCAAAACCTAGTTCCAGTAATTCTCGAGTTAGGCGGAAAGTCTCCTGCCCTTGTGCATGCATCTATGGATATGAAAGATGTTGCCCAACGTATTGCTGTAGGTAAATTGTGGAATGCAGGACAAACTTGTGTTGCACCAGATCATATTTTCTTACCACGAGGCAAAACTGCCGAGTTCATCGAAAACTTTAAATTGATTGTGGCAGGAATGTATCCTCATTTCAGAAACAACCAAGACTACACTTCTATTATTAATGATAAACAGTACAACCGCATTCAGGGTTATCTCGAAAATGCCCGTGATCAAGGCGCACGTATTGTTGAAATTAATCCGCAAAATGAAATTTTAGATGATGTCCGCAAAATTGCACCGACTTTAGTCACTGGCGTGACGACCGCAATGGATATTATGCAAAATGAAATCTTCGGGCCTATTCTACCGATTTTAGAATATGACCAAATAGAAGAAGTCATCGAATTCATTAATAGTCGTCCACGTCCTTTAGCGATGTATTATTTTGACTATGATCAAGCGCGTGCTGACTATATTGCACAGCACACCCATTCAGGGCATTTCGGAATTAACATGGTGATTACCCATGTTGCACAAGATGATTTACCGTTTGGCGGAATTGGCGCATCAGGTATGGGTAAATATCACGGACCAGAGGGCTTTTTTAGCCTTTCTCATGAGCGTTCGGTGATGTCAAATCCAAAACTTTATAGCCTTAAATATATTCTTCCACCGTTCAATAAGCCGATTCATCGATTCATTTCGAAAACCTTGTTGCGCTAACTGATCAAGGCATGATCTGTTATACTAAATCATGCCTCGTTTTTACCAATTTCGCTTGTCTTTTAATCGTATTTTTGGTATAAAACGCCCCTTGAATGAATTCATCCGTTTACATTTAGTATGACTGGCCACAGATTTGCTGTTGGCTGAATCAATGGAGTTACACCATGTCTAAGGTTTGCCAAGTTACCGGCAAGCGTCCAGTCGTTGGTAACAACGTCTCACACGCCAACAACAAAACCAAGCGCCGGTTCGAGCCGAACCTGCACCACCACCGTTTCTGGTTAGAAAGCGAAAAACGTTTTGTACGTCTTCGTTTAACCACTAAAGGTATGCGTATTATTGACAAATTGGGTATCGAAAAGGTTGTTGCAGACCTTCGTGCTCAAGGTCAAAAGATCTAAGGAGTCTGAGCAATGCGTGATAAGATTCGCCTCGTTTCTTCAGCTGGTACAGGTTACTTCTATACCACGACTAAAAACAAACGTACTATGCCGGAAAAAATGGAAATCAAAAAATTTGATCCAAAAATCCGTCAACACGTGATTTTCAAAGAAGCTAAAATCAAATAATTTTAGCCTCGAAAAAAACGACTTCTTTATGAAGTCGTTTTTTTTTGCATTTTTTTTATATCTGCCTTTTTGTTAAACTTTCTCTACATTCCGCCTTGGCATTTTTTATGCTTGTTTTTAGCCTAACTCACGTAAAAGGAGTTTTTAGTGCCGCATGACGTAGATTTAATTATTTTACTTGCTGTTGGTTTCGGCGTTGCCCTCATTTTTGGCTATTTTGCAGCCCGATTACGACTCCCTCCTCTTATCGGCTATTTAATTGCCGGAATTATTATTAGTCCCAATACACCTGGTATCGTTGCAGACATTCACCTTGCCAACCAGCTTGCAGAACTCGGGGTCATGTTCTTAATGTTCGGTGTAGGGATGCACTTTTCATTAAAAGACTTATTACTGGTTCGTCGTATTGCCTTGCCTGGCGCAATTTTACAAATCGCCGTTGCAACCTTACTTGGTATTGGCGTTTCAATGCTATGGGGATGGAGTTTCGGGTCTGCACTCGTTTTCGGCTTAAGTCTATCGTGTGCGAGTACAGTTGTATTATTAAAAGCATTAGGAGACCGAGGTCTTTTAGACTCAGTTAACGGCAAAATTGCTGTGGGTTGGTTGTTAGTCGAAGACTTAGTGATGGTACTGGTTTTAGTACTTCTTCCGGCTACAGCTGTTTTACTCGGTGGAAAAGCACCAGCAGGTGCAGATGGTAATATCTGGTTAACCCTCGGAGTGACTCTACTTAAAGTTGTTGGCTTTATTGCTTTTATGCTGATTGTAGGCAAACGCGTTGTACCTATTATTATGCAATTTGTTGCTCGTTTAGGATCAAGAGAGCTATTTACGCTGACTGTCGTCGCTGCTGCTGTTTCGATTGCTTACGGTTCTTATGCCATCTTTGGGGTTTCAATGGCTTTAGGTGCATTCTTTGCGGGTATGGTCGTTAAAGAATCAGACTTTAGCCATCGTGCAGAAGAAGAGACTCTCCCACTACGTGAAATTTTCTCGATTTTATTTTTCGTTTCTGTGGGTATGCTGTTTGATCCACATATTCTTGTGGAGAGTCCGCTCCATATTTTAGCTGTTATCGCGATTATTATGGTGGGTAAGACACTCGCTGCAATGGCACTGGTTTTATTCTTCCGCTATCCAATCAATACAGCTTTAACAGTCGGGGCAAGCCTTGCACAGATTGGTGAGTTTTCATTTATTTTGGCGACCTTGGGTGTTTCTTTAGGCCTATTAAGCTTAGAAGCTCAAAATCTGATTCTAGCTGGCGCTTTATTTTCAATTACACTTAACTCTTTCATCTTCTCAGCCATTGAGCCTGTACAACGCTGGATTCGTGAACGCTCTCACTTAGCTCGACTGCTTGAACGTAGTGGTGACCCATTAGCAATGTTACCCGATGAAGTTGATCAAGCTTACTTACGTGATCAGGTCGTGATTGTGGGATATGGCGGTGTAGGACGACGCATTACTGAAAATTTAATTAATGAGAATATTAAGGTCGTTATTGCTGAAGAGAATCGTGAAATCGTAGAAAAACTACGTAACGCAAATATTGCTGCTGTGAGTGGTGTTGCTACTGAACCGAGTGTTTTAATTCAAGCACATATCATGCATGCACGACTCTTGGTAATCTCACCTATGGATATTTTAGATATTCACCGTATCGTGACCATTGCCAAGCAATTAAATCCTCAGATTCAGGTGTTAATTTGCGCAGAAAGCAAAGAAGAAGCAGCAGTTATCCGTGACGAAAATATTGGCGAAGTGTTCTATGCAAAAGAAGAAATGGCAAAGAATATGAGCCATCACATCTTAAATCAGATCGAGCTTGCTCATCAGTCAACGATTCATTAACCCATATAAAAAGCGTACTCAAGAGTACGCTTTTTTTAACTCAAGAATTTAGGCTGTTCGTCTAATACCTCAGCCTGCCACTCGTTTACCTGCTTTTCCAGCAGTCCAAACAATGCAGCCTGAATCATATGCTGAGCAACAACTGGAGTCTGCTCACCCAAGATTGCTTTGACTTCATCGCTAAATTGAATTTTAACCAAGGGTTCATTCTCAGAACCTGCATTACGCAAGGCGAGTTCACCACCTTCGAGTTGAACTAATTCCAACACTGCTTCTTGATTTCCAAATAACTCTTTCAATTGCTGTATAGACATATACTTCCTCCATGTTTCAACATGGTGGCAAAGCACCCTTGCACTTTGCATCTCTTGTCTTATTTATATAGGCACACCTAGTCGAAATTTCAAGCATCTAGGCAGTTTAATTTTAGAACTCGACCATTTCGTTACGAAAACCATCAATTAAATGACTTAATTCTCGGTGCCATTCACGCAAGATTTTAACATCTGGCAACCAAGACTGAGGCCCTTGTGTCACTTTAATAATGAGGTTAGAAGAAGTTTCTTCTTCTGGAGTCGGTTCTTTGGGTTCTGGGGCGTATTGGCACATACGATAAGCTCGTTTTAACTCTGCAACAAAACCATCTTTTGCCAATTGCTGCAAAACGGACACTTCAGGAGAAACCTGCCCTTTTGCCGCCATATGTTCCTCTATAGATTTTAAGGTGGGTTGCAAATCATTTAAACGGTAATAACGTACCAATTCTTGTAAGAACGCTAACATTGCGCCATGTAAATGAAATACAGCTGCTTCACGGTAAGCTTGTACCTGCTGCACATGATCGGTCTGCTCTGCCTGTTGACACGCTAGACGTGCAAAATAGAGCTTCTGATTGGTACGATCGGCATGATAACGAGCAACACGTGACATAACTAAACTTTCCTGTTCTAAAATCGCCATTGCAATAGCTATTCTTAGCTTAACGACTCCATTGATAAAATCAACGTTATTTATGGTAAATCCAGCTCAACTTGATAAATTTTACGTTTAGCTAAAACTTTCACTGGCTGTTTTATAGGACGAACATTACTTAAGACCCAAGCAAAATAGCCTTCACTCCAAGCAGATGCACAGGCTAAATTGACCTCATCATTTCGCCAAATATGAACAGAGTCGACATCAACTAAAGCGACAGCAACTCCCTCCTCTTCATCAGTATCTTTAACCAGAAAGTTCCGGTTTTCGACAATTAATAGATCTTTCACTGGCAACTGCGTAGGTACCCATGAACGCACTTCAAGTGTTTTTATACCTTCAGCAATACGAGTACCATTCGGCGTTACAATCGAGAGAGCTAAAAATTGTCTTTTCATCAGAAAAACTTATTCTTCGGCTGCTTTAACTCGAATTCCATAGCCTTTTACTTTAAGCGTATTTAAGCCTTTAATTGCCTTAATCGCTTCACGGGGATTAGGCATTTCAACAAAACCAAAGCCCTTCGATTTACCTGTATCTTTATCAGTCACCAGAACACATGTATCAACTTTACCATATGCCTTGAATAACTCTAAAACTTCAGCTTCACTTACAGCACGATCTAAATTACGAACTAATATCTTCATTTTCTAACCTTAATTGGCAATAAAAGGGAGGGCCAATATACATTTAAGTAATCACAGCGTCTTATACAGTAGTTTAGTCCAGATCGATACCAAAACCTAAATTTACTGCAGGAGATCTGTTCCATTGTTTTTTAGTAAATTGCTGAGGTACTTGCCTATGAATTTTTGCTTGAACCAAGTGTGCAGGCAGATCATTTAAGAAATAACTCTCAATTTTACGACCTTGCTCATCATAGGTGTCTTGCGACCACGTATTAAGATTTTGCTTCGTCAAGATTAATTCATTTTCAGCACGCGTTAAGGCGACATACAGCACACGGCGCTCTTCCTCAACATCATCAAAATCACCCTGTGCTCTTGCATAAGGATATTGATTTGGTGATACGTGAGGTACATAACAAACTTTCTGTTCGGCACCCTTAGCTGAATGAATCGTAATTAAAGTTACCAAATCTTGATCAGCAGCTTTTTCAATTTCAGAAACTGAAATCGGTTCAAGCACATATTCTTCAAGGAATTCACCTAACGACGCATGTTTGCGTGCAAGTTGCTTAACCAAATCAAAGTCTTTTAAACGACGCGACCAATCTTTAGTTTTATAATTTTGCTCTAGCTGTTCACCTAAAGCATCGAGAGCCAAACCAATACTTGCCTCGACATGCTGCTGTAATACATCTAGCTGTTTTAAAATTAAAATCGCTTGTAGAGGTACCTTGCCATGGCGTTCAAGTCGCTGACAGCGCTCCTCGACATCAACAATTCCCATCAGCTCTTGGGCTAACTTACTAGCACCAACATCACCGATCCCATCCCACAAGGTTAGAAAGCGCATCCAAGCCAAATCATCGTGAGGGTTACTCACAATACGTAGCAGGCTCAGTACATCCTTTACATGGGCCGACTCAAGAAGCTTTACCCCACCAATAAAACGATAAGGTATTTCAGCAGCAATAAAAGCCCCTTCTAGATATCGGGCACTATAACCAGAACGTACTAACACCATATGGTCATGCCAGTTTGCACCTTGCTGATGGCGCGTTATTAAATCTTGTGCAATCCAGTTTGCTTCTTCAAACTCATTACCAAACAAATGTAGCTGTGGCTTTTGCCCTTGGCCACGATGTGCTTGTAGCTGTTTTTGATAATCAATTGGGCTATGTGCCAACAACCAATTTGATAAATCTAGAATTTCTTGAGTCGAGCGATAATTTAAAGCGAGTGTAAGTACTTCTGCATCGGGTATTCGTTCTTTAAAAGAATGAATATTTTCAAAGTCTGCGCCACGAAAGCCATAAATGGACTGAGCGTCATCACCCACGCAAAATAACTTCACTTTACCAATTAAGGGCTGCAACAAAGCCCATTGCAAAGGGTTTGTATCTTGCATTTCATCAACTAGCAATGCCTGACAAAAGCCTGCCACCCAATTGGTCAACGCTTCTGAGTTTTGTAAATGAACAGCCACAATCGACAAGATATCGTCGTAATCTAAAAAATTACGCTCTCTTTTACGTTGCTCATAAGTTTTCATCAACTCAGCAATTTGTGCCTTGTGCTCATAGGCTTCTGGAAGTTGCTTAAGCAGTGCTTCAGAAAGCTTGGTTTGAGTATTTCTTGCATAGGAATATAAATCACACAGCTCTGCCGCTTTAGGTAAAACATTATCTTTGTCTTTACCTCTTAATAAACGGAACATCAGTAACTGATCATCGCGATCAATAATACTAAATTGATTTAAGCCAAAAGCTTGTGGATTACGGCGCAGTAAATACATACAAAAAGTATGAAAAGTCGAAGCTCTTAGGCCCTTTGCCTGTGCTCCTACATGCTGCTCTACCCTTGCAACAATTTCACTCGCAGCACGTCGAGTAAACGTTAAAATCTGAATTTGGTTTGCTGGTAAGCCTTGATCAATTAAATAGGCAGCACGGGCAACAATCGTCTTAGTCTTGCCACAGCCAGCACCTGCTAAAACTAAACAGTTCTGCGCAGACGTCGTGGCTGCTTTTTTTTGCTGAGCATTTAGTTCATTAATTAATTTTGCAAGACTCATAACACATATCGCTAAAACACCAAGACATAGTTTAACAGACCCAAACACTGATGCGTCTGCCCGTCCTAAAAACAAAAAGAGCACCTAAAGTGCTCTTTGATTCAACAATATTATTTAAGATACTGTTTTTGAACTAGATGGCAGATGCTTAATCGCAGAAGCCAAACCTAGAAAATTAATTCCTTGGAATAAGATATCTATGGCAAGGAACATGCCTAACACCCAAAAAGGTGAATCTTTAGAAACCAAGATCAAAATACCTGTAGCGAGTGTTAATAATCCTGAAAATAAGGTCCAACCCCATCCAGTAATTGGTTTAAGTAAAATCGCGTTTACTGTACGTATAGTCCCAGCGATGATAAGTGCAATCGATAGTAAGCTTGTTAAAACTACCGCTGTTTTTACAGGAGTAGAAAAAGCGTAATAACCCGCTATTAAATAAAGTACACCAAACAGTGCCCATAACCATCGGCTTGCGCCTTTAAAAACACTAATAGCCGCAACAAGATGTAAAACACCTCCGACCATCATGAGTATTCCAAATAAAAAAACGACAGAAAAGGTCGCAAATGGTAATGAACTAAACAAAATCAGACCAAAGCCAATAAGCACAAAGCCTAATATCAAATACCACTTACGATCAGCATGTAACTGATTGCGCACCAAATCATTACCGACAGTTTTCATCATGGCCACTCTTATTATCAGGTATTAGAATTTCATCTACCTAATAATAGTGATCCACTTCACATTTTTTGTCTGTATAAAATCTGCATCGTTTCTTATCAATTAATGTGGATAAAGCAGTATTTATCCACAATTTTATTTCACCCAACCAATTTCTTGAGCTGTAGGTAAACCTATTATTGTTTCATGTAAACCATTCGGCATTTTACTGCTCTGCTCAGATAAGGGCGTTTGCCCCCCCATGATTTCAGCCGCTGTTTGCGGATATAAAGGCACTTTCTCAGGGTACGCATAACCTAGAGGATAAAGCGGTTGACCAGTTTTTAAATCATATTTGTCTTGTGCCCCAAAGCCATGTAATAGCTCATGAACAATCACGATCTGATTTTGAGAAGCTTGTGTGTTGGTCGCAAATAAATTCACACTACCAATACGACCTTTTTCCAAAGCAGTCGAATGGATCAAAACTTTTTGATAATGGGGATCGTAATAATTTAAATAAAGTTTAAGTGATGCCCCATTATCTTCAGATTGTTGATGTCGCCATGCATAAAAACGGAACTTTAAACTCCACCACATCACATGAAAGATATTGGCATTTTGAGGAACCTCAGGAGGTCGTTGCTGTAATGGCTGACCTAAACGAATTACAAAGTTTCCTGATTGACCACGGTAATGCTGCGACCATTCTCCCAAATAATTTCTTATTCTCTCAAAATCAGTGTATTTTAACTGATGGATATAGCTCTGAGTTGTCTGCAAACCATCTGCATTAATAGGATGTAAAACGACAACAATAGGTTGATTCCAGTCTTGGTTTTGATCTCGCCATGCCTGAACAGCAACAATCAATAAAATAATTAACAAACATAAAACCCGAATGTTTTTCCACATTCTTTTTCCCCATAAAACTAAAATTTTCTTTTATTGTTTTAGATATAAAAAATGCTAGCTGAGCTAGCATTTTTTATTGTGGACTTAATTAGCCTTCAACCCATTTACCATCTTGGTAAACTAAGCTCCATTTGGTTTGTTTGCCTTCTGGAGTTTCCGAGCCTACATATTGTGATTGATTCTTACGACTGAATTTCACAACTGTCGGATTACCTTCAGGGTCTACATCTGGCGCTTGTAAAATAAATTGATATTTAGGATCAAGCTGAGCAGCAACACTACGCAATTCCGCAACTTTTGGCGCACGTGTTTCACGAATTTTCGGGAATTTACTTGCGGCCAAAAACAGACCAGCAGCACCATCGCGCAACACGAAATAGTCATCATGCTTTGTTGAGCGCAAATGTTCCATCTTGATCGGTTCAACCCGTGGAGGTGCAGGCTGACCGCTTTTCAAGACCTTACGAGTATTGTCACAGCTTGTACAAGCGAAATACGGACCAAAACGGCCAGTCTTAAGCTGCATTTCACCATCACATTTATCACACGGAATGGTTGGTCCATCGTAGCCTTTAATCTTGAACTCGCCTTCTTCAAGCTCAAAACCGTCACAATCAGGGTTGTTACCACATACATGTAGTTTACGACCACCATCAATTACATAGCTGTCCATGGCTGTGCCACATTTTGCACAACGATGTTTTGACATCAAGTCTGCGGTTTCAGCACCATCATCATCAGAAAGAGCAGCTAAGGACTCAACAGGTGTTAAGTTCAAAGTACCTTTACAACGCTCTTTAGGCGGCAAGTTATAGCCAGAACATCCTAAGAATACACCTGTTGTACCTGTACGAATCTGCATTGGACGTGAACATTCAGGACAATGTACTGCTGGTACTTCAACTGGTTGGTTACGGCGCATTCCGTGCTCGCCCTGAGCATTGGTAAGACGTTTCTTGAAATCACCATAGAAAGTATCAAGTAACTCTTTCCAGTTACGCTCACCTGTTGCAACTTTATCGAGCTGCCCCTCAAGGTCTGCTGTAAATGCATAGTTCATCAAGTTATTGAAACTTTCATCAAGACGATCCGTGACAATTTCACCCATTTTTTCGGCGAAAAGACGACGGTTTTCTAACTTAACGTAGCCACGTTCTTGAATCGTAGAAATAATCGCTGCATAAGTCGAAGGACGACCAATACTACGTTTTTCGAGCTCTTTAACCAAAGAAGCTTCAGTAAAACGTGCAGGTGGTTTAGTAAAGTGCTGACTTGGGTCTAACTTCTCTAATTTTAAAATTTCGCCTACTTTAATTGCAGGCAAAATAATATCGTCATCAGACTTGTTAGCACCACGCACTCGTGTAAAACCATCAAATACAAGCGTACGGCCTTTTGCCTTCAATTCAACATTTGCAGCTTCAACCGTTAAAGTTGAAGATAAATATTCTGCTGGAGTCATTTGACATGCAACAAACTGACGCCAAATCAAATCATATAAACGTTGAGCATCACGCTCTACACCCGCAAGCTGATCACCTGTAAGCGCAACATTAGAAGGACGAATTGCTTCATGTGCTTCTTGAGCACCCGCTTTGTTACCATAGCGGTTTGGCTTTGCCGGTAAATATTTCTCACCAAATTGGCTTTCAATATGGGCACGTACCATGCTTACTGCATCATCACTCAAGAACGTTGAGTCAGTACGCATATAGGTAATAAAACCTGCTTCATATAAACGCTGCGCCAGCATCATAGTTTTCTTTACAGAAAAACCTAAACGTGTACTTGCAGCCTGTTGAAGCGTTGAAGTGATATAGGGTGCACTTGGATTTACCTTAGTCGGTTTATCTTCACGCTGTGCAACTTTATATTCAGCACCTTTTAAAATGTCTAATAGAGCATCGGTTTCAGCTTTATTTTTCAGTTTAAGCGTTTTACCTGCTTGTCTAACTGCTTCAAGACGGATGTCATCTTTTTTTGCTTGGGTATCTGCAAAAACTTGCCAATATTCTTCTGGAATAAAAGCACGAATTTCACGTTCACGTTCCACAACAAGCTTTACAGCAACTGACTGTACGCGACCTGCCGATAAACCACGGGCAATCTTTTCCCAAAGTAATGGCGAAACCATGAAACCCACTACGCGGTCTAAGAAACGGCGTGCTTGCTGAGCATTAACTCGGTTTAAATCTAGGCGCGTAGGTTGTTTAAATGCTTCTTGAATGGCATTTTTAGTAATTTCGTTAAATACCACGCGATGATAACGACTGTCATCACCCCCAATAACTTCTCTTAGGTGCCAAGCAATGGCTTCCCCTTCTCTATCCAAGTCCGTTGCGAGATAGATTGCATCGGCATCTTTGGCGAGTTTTTTTAGTTCAGCAACAACATTTTCCTTACCTGGCAGAACTTCGTAATGAGCTTCCCAACCATGTTCAGGATCAACCCCCATACGATTAACTAAAGCCTGACTGGCTTTTTGTTCTTTTTCTGCTTCAGTGAGTTTCGTCCGGGCAGCCGGCTTTTTCTCAGTTGATTTACTGCCACCTGTTGGCAAATCACGCACGTGACCTACAGAAGACTTTACAATGTATTGCGAACCCAGATATTTATTGATGGTTTTCGCTTTGGCAGGCGACTCCACAATCACTAAGGCACGTTTATGTGCAGCAGGTGCAGTAGATGCTGTGCTTTGAGATGCAGAGCGCGAGGTATTCGCCATATAAAATGTTATTCCTATACCAATAAATTTAAAAATCAGGCTTTAGCCAAGTTCAACAGATAAGCCTTCATCTCATCTAATTGTGTTGCTCTCAGGTCTGATTCCTCATCCCAATAAAGCCCTACACAGTTTGCCTGCATATCAATAGCATAAATCCCTTTTAATGCAATGGGAGAATCATTAAATTTCTCATCACCTTGAACCACTTTTAATTTGCCGTCTATAACGCGAGCACGCATTAAAGATAAACGGGCATCGGGAATCAATACACTATAATAAGCAACCATGCTGGCACGCTTTTCAGTCGCCATTGGGACATGTGTCCATTCAGGTGCAACGATTACACGCGGGTGTAAACCCATTTTACGCGCTTTATCACGCATAATACCAAGTGCCTTTTCACGTGGGCTCACTCTTAAACCAAAAATGGAGCCTAGTACGAAAAGAACAATGATAACGGTAACCCAAATTCCCATATTGTCCATAGCAAAACCTATTAATCTCTTTTATTAGAGTTGCATAAGCTGACCAGAAAACGCAAGTTTCATCATAAAAATAATGCCCGATACAGGGGCAAGCTTAAAAATAGCCAGATTTCACAGTGCAAATTGCGATGAGCTGACACAAATATCTTTAAGGATTCGGATGGCCATCAACAAGTGTCAGCTTTCCAAACTGGTCAATATGAGCATCCCCCCACTGTTTTAAAGCAAACAGAATTTTCTCAAGACTTTGTCCCAAATCAGTCAGGCAGTATTCTACTTTAGGTGGTACCTGAGGATAGACTTCTCTATGAATAATTCCATCTTGTTCCAATTCACGTAGCTGATTTGTCAGCATTCTTTGGGTAATACTCGGAACACGCTTTCGAATTTCGTTAAACCTCAAGGTGCCTTCATTAAATAAATGCCAAAGAATGACGCATTTCCATTTTCCATCAATCAAGCTAATCGCTGCCTCCACTGAACAACCCGGAGAGCAATCAAAACTTGAGTGTCTTGCTTTTGCCATTTTACAGTATCCTTTTTGACACTATGAGCGTTATTTGTCTGTAGTCACTTATTTTAAGCTTACGTTATGATCAAACTCTCAACAAGAGGAATGATAATTATGAAAGCTGTGGCATATCAAAAAGCAGGTCCCATTACGTCACCAGAAGCACTCGTTGATATTGAACTCGACACTCCCGTTGCAGAAGGCCATGATTTACTTGTTCGTGTTCAGGCAATTTCAGTTAATCCGGTTGATACAAAAATTCGAAAGAATGTAAGCCCTGAGAATAATCAGTGGAAAACGCTTGGCTGGGACGCTGTAGGTGTAGTTGAAGCGATTGGAGATAAAGTTACTCAATTTAAGATTGGCGATATTGTTTGGTATGCAGGTGCTCTTAATCGTCAAGGTAGTAATAGCGAATTACAACTCGTTGATGAACGCATCGTTGGCCATAAACCAAAAACTTTAGAAGCAACCGAGGCGGCAGCTCTCCCTTTAACTGCAATCACAGCTTGGGAGATGTTATTTGATCGCCTGCAAGTTCCAAAGAAAGCGCCAGAAAACACAACAATATTAGTGATTGGTGGAGCTGGCGGCGTTGGCTCAATCACCATTCAACTTCTTAAACAGCTGACAAACCTAACAATTATTGCAACAGCTTCACGAGCAGAAACTCAAGACTGGGTTAAGCAACTTGGAGCAGATTATGTGTTAGATCATCGTCAACCTTTAGCAGCCCAAATCAAGCAATTAGGTTTAACTGCACCTTTATATGTGTTCTCGACTACTCAAACAGATCAGCATTTAGCAGATATTGTCGAGTTGATTGCACCGCAAGGCCGTTTTGGACTTATTGATGATCCTGAACAGTTAGATATCAAACCGTTTAAAATCAAGTCTGTATCTGTGCATTGGGAATTTATGTTTACACGTTCAATGTTCCAGACCGAAGATATGGCAAAACAAAGTGAACTATTAAATGAAGTCAGCAAGCTGGTGGATGAAGGAAAAATCAAAACAACTGTGACTGAAGTTATAAGTCCAATTAATGCTGAAAATTTAAAACGAGTTCATCAGCAAATTGAAAGTGGGACAACAAAGGGGAAGATTGTCTTACAAGGTTTTTAAGTAGAATTGACAATATTCCTAAATAAAAAGGCAAGTATCGAACTTGCCTTTTTATTAATAGTGAGGAGGTTTATTCGTTAATGGATCAAAAGGGGCAATACCTTCTGATAAATCCGACGATTCCACACGTTGATAAAGAAATTGCATTTGTTTTTTCAAATCAGCTATTTCTTGAGTTTGAATAGCGAGTTGTTGATTTAATTGTTCAACTAAATCATCCAAAAATGTAATTCGCACTTGCAAATCTTCAATGGGTGCGGAAAATGACGCTTGATCATCATGATATGGTGGTTTAGTCATTTAAATCCTCATTTGAGATTCTGGAAAACATTATGGCCTATATTACCCTAAGGGATGTCCAACTTGCTTTTGGCGGACCTGCCCTGCTCGATGGCGCGAACTTTAATCTAGAACGTGGCGAACGAGTCTGTTTAATTGGTCGTAATGGTGAAGGTAAGTCTACTTTACTTAAACTGATCGAGGGAAGCCTATTACCAGATTCTGGTGAAGTTTCTATTCAAAATGGTTTAACTGTTTCAATGTTAGCCCAAGACGTTCCAATGGATTCAGGTAAGGTTGCTGACATTGTAGCTGATGGCGCAGGCGAAGCTGCCGAAGTACTCAGAGCTTATCATGAAGCAACTGATGCTTGTATGCTGGGAGATATGGAAGCTTGTGACCGTATGGGCAACCTACAGCATAAGCTCGACCAACTCGACGGCTGGGCACTCGAAAACAAGGTCAATGCCCTGTTAAGTAAAATGGGACTCGATCCAAATGCAGATTTGGCAGATCTTTCAGGTGGACGTAAACGCCGTGTTTTACTTGCTCGTGCTCTTTTAACACAACCAGACGTATTACTTCTAGACGAACCGACCAACCATCTAGATGTTGAAAGTATTGAGTGGCTAGAAAAATTCCTACTCGATCAAAATAATTTAACGCTTCTATTTATTTCGCATGACCGTTCTTTTGTAGACAGTATTGCGACTCGAATTGTTGAACTTGATCGCGGCATTTTACGCGGCTACGAAGGCAACTATTCACGCTATTTAGAGCTTAAAGCTCAGCAAATGGAAGCAGAAGAGAAACAAAATGCTTTATTTGATAAAAAATTAGCTGAAGAAGAGGCTTGGATTCGCCAAGGGATTAAAGCTCGTCGTACGCGTAATGAAGGTCGTGTTCGTGCCTTAAAAGCGTTACGTGAAGAATCGAAAGCTCGCCGTTCACAACAAGGCAAAGTGAGTATGGCGACTCAAGAAGCAAATCGCTCTGGTAAATTAGTATTTGATATCGAGCACTTAAGCGTATCTTATGACGAAAAACCACTGATTAAAGATTTCTCTACATTAGTCATGCGTGGTGACCGTATTGGCCTAGTCGGCGATAACGGTGTTGGTAAAACGACTTTAATTAAAGCCATTTTAGGTGAAATCGAGCACGGTGGTTCTGTTAAGACAGGTACACAGTTAGAAGTTGCTTATTTTGATCAATTACGTAATGCCTTAGACCTTGAAAAGACAGTGATGGCAAACGTTTCAGAAGGTTCTGACTTTGTTGATGTAAATGGTAACCGCCGTCATATCTATAGCTATTTACAAGATTTCTTGTTTTCACCTGAACGTGCACGTACACCAGTAAAAGCCCTTTCTGGCGGTGAGCGTAACCGTATTTTGCTTGCTAAATTATTGCTTAAACCATCGAACCTAATTGTGATGGACGAACCAACCAATGACTTGGATATGGTGACTCTTGAGCTACTTGAAGAGATGCTTTCTGAATACAAAGGTACCCTATTACTCATTTCGCATGACCGTGCATTTATGGACAACGTTGTAACATCGACTTGGGTCTTTGATGGTAAAGGCAATATTGCAGAGTACATTGGTGGCTACCAAGACTATTTGCTGCAGCGTCCAGATGATAAAGTTGTAGACCAAAAGTCTGACGTTAAAAAAGCTCAGGCAAAAGCCGAAGCTGAAAAAGCCGCAGCACAAAGTAACGTTAAAAAAGTCAAACTAAGCTATAAAGACCAACGTGAACTTGAACAACTTCCTGCTGAAATCGAGAAACTGGAAGTTGAACAAGCAGAGCTTTCTGACAAGCTGGCAGATGGTTCGTGGTTTGTAAGTAATGCCGATGAAGCAACTAAAGCAAGTCAGCGTCTCGCAGAAATTGAAGAGGTATTACTTGAAAAATTAGAACGTTGGGATGAACTTGAACAAATGAGCAAAGGAAATTAATTCGCGTTCTTTCCTACAATTTAAATAACAAAAAAGCCTCCTTAAATTAAGGGGGCTTTTTTAGAATATATAAATTTTAAAAGCACAAAAATCTATAAAAAACACTTGATGAGTGATTAAGTTTAGTCAGCATTAATACTTCAAAATGTCACTCTAATTGAATATAAGACTTATAAAAATAATTATGTTATATCTACCAATATAATAATATTCGAGTATTTTTCATGCTAGATCTTTCTCAAATTTTAGCATTCGGATTAATCTGCTTGGCAATGGTGCTTACCCCTGGCCCAAACATGATTTACCTTATTTCTCGTTCAATTTGCCAAGGAAAAACGGCGGGATTTATTTCACTCGCTGGTGTTGGCGTTGGCTTCGTATTTTATATGCTTTGTGCTTCTTTCGGGATTACAGCACTTATTGTTGCAGTTCCTTATGCTTACGACACCATTCGTATTGCAGGAGCAATTTATTTACTCTGGCTAGCATGGAAAGCACTACGTCCCAATGCATCCCCAATTTTTGATGTAAAACAATTATCGGTAGACCCCCCAGCTAAACTATTTTTAATGGGTTTTGCTACAAATCTACTTAATCCTAAAATTGCGATTATGTATTTATCGTTATTGCCACAGTTTATTCACCCACAACAAGGCAGTATTTTATGGCAATCCATTCAGCTCGGTACTATACAAATTTTTGTCAGCGTTTCGGTAAATGCGCTGATTGTGCTTTCTGCGGGTAGCATTGCCCTTTTTCTTCAACAGAAACCTCTTTGGGCAAATATACAACGTTGGCTTATGGGAACGGTGCTAGCGGGACTTGCAGTTCGTATTCTTTTAGAAAATCGTCGATAACCGCGCTTTACCTCTTCATCTTAAACGCTCAATTCAACAGTGTATTACGACGATAAATTCAGTTCGTGATACACTTTTGCCAGTTTTAATTTTGAATTCTTTATATCGTTATGAGCCAAAAGCAGACTTATACGCCCGGTGAATTTCAATGGTCCTTTTTATTACCTAAATATTGGGGTATTTGGATTGCCATTGTTTTTTTAATGCTTTTGGCTATTTTGCCGTGGGCAATTCAATGGCGTCTGGCTCATGGCTTAGCAAATCTGGCTTGGAAATATTTAAAATCTCGCCGAAAAACGACTATTCGTAATTTAGAAGTCTGCTTTCCCGAATGGTCAGCCGAAAAAGTACAGCAACAAGCTAAGCAAGTTTTTGTCGATATGATGCTTGGTATTTTTGAGACATTAAACGCATGGTATAAGCCTTACTGGTTTAAAAACCGCGTCACCATTGAAGGCTTAGAACACATTACCAACGCCCAAGCTCAAGGCAAAGGCGTTTTATTATTAGGAACTCATAGTACCCTTCTTGATGCGGGTGGCTATGTTTGTGCTCAATATTTCGAGCCAGATGTTGTCTATCGACCTCAAAATAATCCATTGCTCGATATGCTGATTTATCGTTGCCGTGGCACCATTTATAAAGCACAAATCGATCATGATGATATGCGTGGTTTAATTCGCCACCTGAAAGATGGTGATGCCATTTGGTATAGCCCAGATCAAGACTTCGGACTCAAGCAAGGTGTTATGGCACCATTCTTTGGTGTGCCTGCTGCTACCGTAACCGCTCACCGTCGTTTATTAAAAATCTCAAAAGCGGTTGCCGTTCCTTTATATTTTTATCGCCATGGTGATATTAAGAACCCGAAATATCATGTTCTGATTGAACCTGCGGTCGAAAATATGCCAAGTGAAGACGAAGTTGATGATGCAACACGCGTCAATAAAATTATTGAAAATCAACTTCGCATCGCACCGACTCAATATATGTGGTTCCACCGTCGCTTTAAAACACGTCCTGAGGGATATGAAGAGATTTACTGAAACCTGCAATAATTACCCCGCACCATAGTTATAAATATCTAAATAAACTCCAGTATGTACTATCGTGCGAAGGCGACACGGATGTCGCCTGTTGGACTACGACATCAGGGATGGGTCGTTAGTCCAACAAATGGTTTTGTTACTTTTGCCAAAACAAAAGTAAGGAGTAAACTCCACCTATTGAATGAATAAACCGCAAGCCCCCACTTTGCTACAACCTAAAGGCAAAAAACAATGAAAGTGATGCAACTTCTCCCAGAACTTAATAGCGGTGGCGTAGAACGCGGCACACTAGAAATTGCACGTGCGCTGGTTGCACAGGGCCATCAATCTCTAGTTGTTTCAAATGGCGGCCGACTAGTGTCTCAACTTGAAGCTGAGGGTTCTACTCACTTAACGCTGCCTATTCATAAAAAATCATTGTCGAGCTTGTGGCAAATCCGTCCATTACGCCAGCTGATTGAACAACATCAACCCGATATTGTTCATGTGCGCTCTCGTGTACCGGCTTGGCTTACTCACTTTGCCTTAAGAAAAATACCAGCAAACAAACGCCCTCACCTCATTAGCACAGTACATGGTTTCTATTCAGTTAATCGTTACAGTGCGATTATGACTCAAGCAGAAAAAGTGATTGCTGTTTCTGACAGCGTGGTTAAATATATCAGTGACCATTATAAAAACTGTCCACCGCAAGATATTGTGCGGATTTATCGAGGCATTGATCCAACTGCTTTTCCACATAATTACCAGCCTTCCGCACAATGGTTTAACCAAGTTTTTAATGACTTTCCTGAGCTCGAAAATAAGTTTTTACTTTGCTTACCTGGCCGTATTACACGTTTAAAGGGACATGAAAGTTTAATTGAACTGATGCAACAACTTCAGTCGCAATATCCTCAGCTACATGCGGTTGTTGTTGGTGGTGCGGATGCCAAAAAGCAAGCTTATTTAAGTGAATTGCAGAGTACTATTCAAAGCAAGGGACTCGCAGATAAAATTACCTTCGTAGGCCATCGCTCAGATATTCGCGAATGGCTCGCTTTTAGCGATATTGTGCTCTCTCTATCCAATCAAGCCGAAACATTCGGTAGAACAGCCTTAGAAGCCCTTTCAGTGGGTACACCTGTGATTGGCTGGAACCGTGGTGGTGTTGCCGAAATTTTAACGAATGTATATCCGCAAGGTCTTGTTGAAGCAGAGAATGAAAAAGCTTTAGTAGAGACTGTAAAAAATCATATTGAACAACCTCAAATCGTTGCTCCTGTCACTATGTTTAGCTTAAAAGATATGTGTGATCAAACAATAGAGCTATACCAACGTGTTTTGAAATAACCCAATAAAAAAACCCGCGATATTCGCGGGTTTTTTCGACTAAAAAACTTCTTTCTTATTTAAGCGATGCTTCATAAGCGGCAGCTTTTTCAGAGTCGTATTGTTTTTCCCATTTACTGATTACAAGTACAGCAAGTGCGTTACCAACAACGTTCAATGCAGTACGAGCCATATCCATAATACGGTCAACACCAGCAATAAATGCTAAACCTTCTACAGGAATACCAACACTACCTAATGTCGCTAATAACACAACAAACGATACGCCAGGAACACCCGCAATACCTTTAGACGTAATCATTAATGTTACAACCAAAATAACTTGTTGGCTGATTGACATTTCAATACCGTAAAGCTGTGCAATAAAGATTGCTGCAATACTTTGGTAAAGTGTAGAACCATCAAGGTTAAATGAATAACCAGTCGGAATCACAAAGCTGGAAATTGCTTTTGGCGCACCGTAAGCTTCCATTTTTTGCATGATACGCGGTAATACTGTTTCCGAGCTTGCCGTTGAAAATGCCAAAATCAATTCATCTTTTAAAATCTTAAACAAGATAAAAATGTTGATTCCAAACATTTTCGCAGTCAAACCAAGCACAACAAATGCAAAGAAGAAGATTGCACCGTAAACTAATACAACTAATTTACCCAATGGAATAAGTGAAGCAAAACCGAAGTTAGCAACAGTTACAGCGATTAAACCAAATACACCCACTGGTGCATATTTCATGATGATGTGCGTTACGCGGAACATCGTTTCTGAAACTGCATGAAATACGTTTAGTAATGGGTCTTTAGTGGTTGCTGGTAAAGAAGATAAACCAATACCAAATAGCACAGCAAAGAAAATCACAGGTAACATTTCGCCATGCGCCATTGAACTAATAATGTTCGTTGGGATGAGCGATAATATTGTTTGAATTAAACCATGTGACTGTGACTGAACTTCTTCAGTTGTATGTTTATATTGAGAAATATCTGTTTGAACTAGCTGAGACATATCAATGCCTGAACCAGGATGGAAGATATTTGCCGCAAACAAACCAACTAAAATAGCGATAGTCGTAATAATTTCAAAATAGAGAATGGTTTTAAAACCAAGTCGCCCTAAACTTTTGGTACTGCCTACACCTGCAATACCTAAAATCAAGGTAGAGAAAACGATTGGAATAACAATCATTTTAATCAGGCTAATAAAGATCTTACCAAGTGGGGTAAGAACATTATTCACAATACTGTCTCTGATTTCAGGCTGGTTATGTAAAACAGCCCCGACAACTATCCCTAGGATTAAAGCAATTAAAATTTGCCAAGCAAGGCTAAATTTAAAATTCTTCATAAGACAATCCTTATGCACCGCAAAGTATCAAATATGAGAGGGAGAAGACCACTAACTAAGAGTGAAACCTCAACATGCACACTAATTCCCAAACAGAAATTTAAATGTACAAACAAATCACAACCCGCCGATCCGGCGAAGTAAAAAACAATGCCTGTTGACGATCCAACATGTCAACGATCGGCACATTCTATTGAGATTTATTAATTAAACAAGTCGAATTTATCTTTAAATAGATCAAAGCCTATGTTTATTCATTAATATTCTATAAAAACAAAAACTTAACAAAAAAAATTTTTATATTTTTTTTCATTGAAAATTGCTGACATTTATACAAAAACACATGGATATTTATCGATTATTAAATAGATTTAAACATTAAGATTAGCTTAAAAATATTTATTTTATTTACACAGAATTAAATAAGGGATATAAAAATATCAACCCGAGTTCTGCGTCCTGCAAAACTCGGGTAAATGAGGTTGTGCTTTCAGGTTAATAATTATTTTTATCGTTTCCGTTCCAACATCTGATCCGTGATGCTATTCCATATCAGCTTTATGTATCCTTACATGGGACTATCCATTCCCAGTTCCGTGTGCCGATGAATGTAGAATAAGGTTTTTATAACCCTCTGCCTATTCGGCCTAGACTCAAATCTTTGTAAGATATTGCTTACATCAATTTTTTATATTCTTTTTATTTATAAGGCTGCGCAATTTTATCAGTCACAATCTTTTCTTCCTTTTCTGCTTTAGCAATACCTTCCTCTATAGCACTTTTCGCCTCTTCTTCATCATCTTGAGTTTGTTCCAGTTCCTCTTGAATATGCTCGAATATTCGACCAGTCTGCAAAACCACATAGACAGGAAAATGATCAGATCCAACATGAGGTAAACGCTGCATTTTCACCAAACCAAAATCAGTACTATGGAAAATATGGTCTAAAGACCAACGCAGCAATGGATAATCTGCATGAAAAGTATTAATGAAATGTCGTCCAACTCGTGGGTCAAGTAACCCACTAATTCGTTGAAATAACCGTGTAGTACGTGACCATGCCACATCGTTTAAATCGCCCATCACAATACAGCTTTCATCTAGATCTTTAATTTGGTCGCCCACAATTAAAAGTTCAGCATCGCGTAAAGTCGAATCCTTCGCCTCAGTTGGACTAGGTGGCTTAGGATGCAAACAATAGAGTTGAACTGGCATACCAGATCGTAAAGTCACGGTGGTATGAATGGAGGGAATTTCATCACTGAGAATAAATTTAACTTCAGTATTTGATAAAGGTAGACGGCTATATAAATGCATGCCGTAGAGATTATCTAAAGGTACAGGAACGCGATAAGGATAGTCACTTTCAATCTCTCTTAAAGCATTTTCCCATGTCGTATCGCTTTCCAATGTAAGCAGCAAATCTGGTTTTAATGTCCTGATCTGTTCAAGCAATAAATGATACTTATCATTAGGAGTGAGCACATTCGATACAATTAAGGAAATCTGCTTTTGTGGATCTAATTGAGATGTCTTCACCTGTTTAACCTGTTTTTTCCAAAACAAAGTATAGGGCAAAATCATTTTAAGCTGATAGGCAATGGCAGCAATGAGCGCAGCCAGCACGACTTCACGCCAGAGATTCCATTCGGTGGGCCAAAACAGCATGCCTACAAAGGCTAAAAGACCAACAAATAGAATCTGCAACCGAGGAAAGTCGGCACCACGAAACCACCACTCATCGCGAGGAATAAGTGACCAGAAACTTAACCAAATCACCAGACCAGCTAGAACTTCGATATAAATCATTGAATTTTCTCTTTTAAGATGATTTGTTTTTTAAAGTTTTTGTCATCTTTATCAATTTTGTATGTAACATAAACAAGATATTCTACTCAATAAAGATGGTGTTTTGTTTCTGTAACGCTTGCAGTTGTGGACACTTTTGATACACTCAACTCCCCCTAACAATTTTAACGCACCGAGGCAAAATGACATGAAAGTAGGTCTGGTCGGTTGGCGCGGGATGGTCGGTTCCGTCCTTATGCAACGTATGGTTGAAGAGAATGATTTTGCTCATATTGAGCCATTTTATTTCTCTACCAGTAATGCAGGTGGTGAAGCTCCTTCATTTGGTGGTAAGACTGCCCCAGCACTTATGGAAGCTACAGACATTAATAGTCTGAAGCAAATGGATGTCATTATTACCTGTCAAGGTGGTGACTATACGTCTGAAGTTTTCCCACAGTTAAAAGCGACTGGTTGGGATGGCTACTGGATTGACGCAGCTTCAACTTTACGTATGTCAGATGATGCAATCATCGTTCTTGACCCAGTAAACCTTAACGTCATCAAAGACGGATTGGTTAACGGCACCAAAACTTTCGTAGGTGGTAACTGTACAGTATCACTTATGTTGATGGGTGTAGGTTCACTTTTCCAAAATAATTTGGTGGAGTGGATGACTGCTATGACTTATCAAGCAGCATCAGGCGCTGGCGCACAAAACATGCGTGAGCTACTAACTGGTATGGGCTACTTATACAACAATACTAAAACATTGTTAGATGATCCTAAATCTGCAATTTTGGATATTGATCGTCAAGTTGCCGAGTTACAACGTGGTGAAGGCTTCCCATCTGCTAACTTTGGTGTGCCATTAGCGGGTTCATTAATTCCTTATATTGATAAGCAACTTGAAAGCGGTCAATCAAAAGAAGAGTGGAAAGGTCAAGTTGAAACCAACAAGATTTTGGGTAACTCACAAATTGTTCCTATCGACGGTCACTGTGTGCGTATTGGTGCAATGCGTTGCCACTCACAAGCACTTACTATCAAGTTGAAAAAAGACGTGCCGCTTGATGAAATCGAAGATATGATTCGTACTTCAAGCCAATGGGCGAAAGTTGTACCAAACACTCGTGAAGCGTCTATGACTGACCTTACACCTGTTGCTGTAACTGGTACCTTAACTGTGCCTGTAGGTCGTCTACGTAAACTCAACATGGGTAAAGAGTATCTAGGTGCATTTACAGTGGGTGACCAGTTACTTTGGGGTGCTGCAGAGCCTTTACGTCGCATGTTACGTATTTTAGTTGAATACAAAAGCTCATAATTTGATTTGAATTATTCAGTCAAAATAAAAAGCCGATCACATTAGATCGGCTTTTTCGCAACTGGTTTGTGAAAATTTTACAATTTATTTACATTTCATTATTGTATAATTTTGAACGACTTTACGACTTATTAGGTCATGGATTGAGATGACTGTTTATAACAAATTAAAAATTGCCATTTTCACCATTATGTCTTCGCCTTCTATTTATGCGATTACATTAGACCCTATACAAATTCAGTCCGCACCCGGCGATTTGTTATATGCTGAAATGAATTTCCAACAAGCTGACCCTAACGCTACATTACAGGTTAGTTTAGCGACTCCCGAAGATTTAAGCGCGTTAGGCGTAACTCATCAACCGCCCGGAAATCTTAATTTTTATACACGCCAAAACGGTCAAGGCTCAGGGGTTATTGTTATTACCTCATCTCGCCCTATTATCGATCCTGAACTAAATATTGTGGTAAAAATTAGTGAAGGTTCTGCCACACGTTTGCAGCATATCAAAACCGTAATTCAGCCTTCGCCTATAAAAAAGACTGAAAATAACGAAAGAACTTTATCACCTCAGTTTATTGTCAATGAAAAAGATATTGCTTTAAATCTGCCAGAAAGTACTCGATATGCATCACCAACTTCGGCCTCAACTACAAATAATTCGAATGGTGAACACAGTCTTAATATTAACGCTGGAACTGCTCCAGCTGTAAATACAAATTCATCCAATACACTTAGTGCAAATCCTTCTACTCAGGTTGCTCAACAAGTTACAACAGCTACTACTCCAGATCAGACAGAAATTAAACCAACCAGCGCGAAGACACCTACAAATAATTCACCAAAAACTCCGGTCAAAAATCTAACAGCGCAAAAGAAATCTGTACCTCAAAAAGCGCTTAACCAAAATCCTGCAAAGAAACAATCGTTAAGTTCCTACAAAGGACCAGCATCATCAGGTAAATATGTGGTACAGCGAAATGAGTCTTTATGGAGCATTGCTAATCGTATTGCAGCAAAAACCCAACAACCTGTTGCGAAAGTCATGCATGATATTCAAACACAAAACCGACATGCTTTTATTCAAGGTGATGTAAATCGTTTACGTCAGGGAGTTGCGCTGAACCTAGCACACTCTCCTGCTACTCAATCTAAACACAACAAGTCAAAAACTGACGCATCTACTACTAAATCACCTTCTAGCAAAGCAAAATACCGTTTACAACAAGCCGAAATGAGTATTGTGGCAGAGAACAGCCCAAATTCTATGCATGGAAGTGCTAAAAAGAGCACACAACAAAGTCAAAACAATACTGAGTTAGCAGTAAAAGTTATGACAACAAGAGAAAAAACCGTTACATTACAAAGGAATGTAACCGAATTAAGTCAAACTTTACGTTTAAAAGACCAACGTATTCAACTTTTAAATGCGCGTTTGGCAGAGTTACAACAGCAGTTAAAAGCGCAGCAGCAAACTCACAAGCAAAAACATTAAGTTAAAACCAGAGTTAGCTCGCTTTACATTGCAAAATTTTATTTTTTAAGGGGAAAGTAATGTTATATGTGATTCCGTTTATCATATTACTCGTGGTCGCCGTTGTTTTAAAAAAGCGCGAGAATGGCCAAAAACAAGAGACCACTTCCCCAAAAAGTATAAGTAAAAAATCGGGCAAAAAAGCGAGTGTTAAATCGAGTAAAAGCTCGCGTGAAAAAAGCAAAGTCAATTTAGTCGAAGAAGTCGTACCTACTCTTCCACAAAGTAGTCCTGTACCGGAAGCTGTTCGTCAAAATATTCAACAACTCATTCAAGAAAAGCTGTTTTCAGCGGCCGAAGCTCAAGTCAATCAGGCACTAAAGAAAGACAATACCCAACACGAATTGTATTTATTACTCCTTGAAGTGCATATTGCTCAAAAAGATGAATTCGCGATTCAACAACTTATTAGCCATATTCACAGCTTGGCATTAAATGAAATCGCAATTAAAGCAGAAGCTAGAAAAAAAGAATATGAGTCATCAAAACAACCTGATGCTATTGAGTTTCCTCAAGCTCAAACATATCAGGAGCCAAAAAATACACCTGATGCAACAGCTCAGTTTGACCAATTAACAACAAGCTCTTCTGAGACTTCTTTTGATGACTTGCAGAAAGACTACGTACCTGTAAAACAAGAACCTGCTGTTGAAGTTGAACCTTTAGAATTCAACTTTTCATTTGAAAAAACTGCGGCTACAGAAAATACCAACCAACCTGTACATGAACCAGAAGTATCAACACCTCAGCAAGTACCCGAAGTATCGTCATCTAAAGAAACAAATGAGCTAGCTGATTTAGAATTTTCTTTTGATCTGGCACCTCTGCATGAAACTGAGGAAAAAACTCAAGCAGTAGAAGTAAAAGCAGATCAAGAGAGTAGCGTCAGTGTATTAGATTTTAACCTTGACTTAAATCCTTCAAGTTCAGAGACGGAATCTGTTGAACAAGCTCCATCATTAGATGAAATTAAACTCGTAGAACAAGCGCCATTAGAAGCGACTTCTATCGCACCTCTTGAGTTTTCGCTAGACGAGCCTGCATTAGTTACAGCACCAGAGATTGAAACTCAAAATCATATAGATTTAGTACACGAAGAAACCACCTCAGATCAAACTAAAGACCCTCTTGTAGAAGCTTTTCCAGAATTAAAACAGTTAGATGAAAATGAACTTGATCTAAAACTAGCTGAGCAATACATCAAGTTAGGAGCCTACCCAGCAGCTCAAGCCTTATTGGCAAGCAATGAGCAAAAATTCAACACAGAGCAACAACAACGCGCGAAAAACTTACTTAATCGCATAGCTTCTTAGATCTGTTCGATTTACCATAAGCAGTCAGAGATGACTGCTTTTTTATGCCTGCAAAAATATGAAAAAAATAGCCTTATTTTATATGGGTGGTACTTTTGGTTGCATTGGTGAACCTCTAGCTCCTATGCCTTATGAGCAATTCTTGCCTCAACTTGAAAAAGTGATTCCTCCACACTTAACAGTTGACTGCTTTGCTGCACCCAATATTGTTGATAGCAGTGCATGTACGGCACCTGACTGGTTACGCCTGATTCAACGCATACAACAACTACAGCTTGAAGGTTATCAGCATTTCGTTGTTATTCATGGTACAGACACGCTTAGTTATGCGGCTGCGACCCTAGCCCGCTTTTTAGGCCAAAGCTGTCATATTGTGATTACCGGTAGCCAATACCCGTTACTCAATATTCAAGGCGATAACACCCGTGAATTTACTGATGCAATTGAAAACTTATATCTTGCATTAGAACAAGTGATTGCTTTACCTGTGGGTGCTTATCTTGCATTTCACCATCAAGTATTCCATGCGCAAACTGCATTAAAAACGCATACAACTGAACTTGATGCATTTTCAGGGTTAAGTAGTGAAGCTGAGTTTACGCCTCAGCAAAATGAATTGATCGTACAAGATGCTCAAATTGAACGAGCTGCTTCCTTCCAGATTTTAAACTGGATGATGCAACCGATTGCAACACAGCATTTAGTACAGCAATTACGTCACTTACTTTCTGCCCCACCACACTTTTTAGTGTTACAAGGTTTTGGTACTGGCAATATTGCAGTAAACCAAGAATTACTCGAAACATTAGATGAGTTATATGCTCGTGGTTGTGTTCCGATTCTTACGACTCAGGTAACATTCGGTGGTATTGATCAGCGTTATGCGATTAGTGCATGGGCCAAAACTGCAAAAATTGTCATCAGTGATGCGCATAGCCATGCAGATCTTTATGCAAAAGCGCTTCAAATCTATTTAAAATACTCAACCCCAGAACAATGGCTAAGCCATTGGAATGAAAATTAGCATTAAATAGAGGTAAAGCTATGCAACGTTATGCGGTCGGTATTGAATTTAGCGGAGTTCAATACCGAGGTTGGCAAACACAACAGCCAGGCGTTGCCAGCGTTCAGGAAACAATTGAGCGTGTGCTCAGCAAAATTGCAGATGAATCTATTGCACTTCATGGTGCAGGTCGAACAGATGCAGGTGTACATGCAACCAACATGGTGGCACACTTCGACACGAACGCTATTCGTCCAGAAACGGGATGGTTAAGAGGGGCAAATAGTCAACTACCTAAAGATATTTCCATTCAGTGGATTAAACTGATGGATGAAAATTTTCATGCCCGCTTTAAAGCGACTGCTCGACGTTACCGCTATATCATCTATAACGCACCTCATCGCCCAGCACTATTATACAAGCAAGTTACGCACATTTACCAAAAGCTAGATGTGCAAAAGATGATTGAAGCTGCCAGTAAATTTGAAGGTACGCATAACTTTGAAACTTTTCGCGCAGCAGCATGTCAGTCCAATAAACCTGTACGACATGTAACGCATTGCCGTCTATTTGAACATGGTCGCTATTTGGTGTTAGATATTCAAGCAGACGGTTTTTTACACCATATGGTGCGTAATATTGTCGGTTGCTTACTCGAAATTGGTCAAGGTATGTATGAGATTGATCATATCGATGCGATGTTTGCGGCACAAGATCGTAAAGCGGCAGGAATAACAGCCCCACCCGACGGTCTTTATTTTATTCAGTGTAATTATCCTGAGCAGTTTGATTTGCCACAGCCACCACTTGGGCCACATTGGCTAAACTTACCTGAGTAAGCTTAGCCAACTTTACACATACTTATCTAACGATGCTGTTTACGCTTGCGGTATTCCACAGGTGTTTCATTCGTCCAACGCTTAAATGCACGATAGAACGTACTTGGTTCAGAAAAACCTGTTAAATATACAATACGTTCAACACTCTCACTGGTATTTGCCAAAAGTTTTTTAGCTAAACGACAACGATAGTCAGAAAGTATTTGCTGAAAACTGGTATTTGCCTCACTGAGCTGAGTGCGCAAGCGACGCGGGGTAATATTCAACTGAGCAGCAACCGTCTCTAAAGTTGTTTCTCCGCTTTCGAGGGTTGAACCAATCGCACGACGAACTTCACCCACTAAATCATAACGAGCTAATTCCTGTAGCTTTTCAATCGCAAGCTGCTCATGCAATTGCAATAACTCAGGCTCTGCTTGCCAAAGCTGGAAATCCAAAATAGCTGGGTCAAAATATAAACGTGTCTCTTTCTGACCTAAGCTAACCGGGCAGCCAAATACACGGAAATATTCATCCTCAGAAGCGCCTTCGCTAAAATTAAAATCGATGAAGATCGGATGAAATTGCCCTTCAGTAATGAACTTAAAAAATCTAAGCACGCCCGAAATTGCACATTCAGAGAAATGGCGATTAACGAGATTGTCAGCACCAATTTGTTCACCATTGGTTAAATAACAACGACCATCTTCCACTACTAGTTTTGCATCAAAAGCATCACTAATGAGTCGTTGATAAGCTAAGGCTCGTTTTAAGCCTTCGCCAAAGGTTTCACTACTAATAAATAAATGTTCAATCACCTGCCCTCGATATAAAGGCAAATGTTCACCTAAATGCAGACCGATGTCTGGATCTTTACTGACTTCCTGAGCGGCAGTCCAAAAGGCGTACTGTGCACTTAACGGTGTACGTGCATTGGTATCGACCTGATTTAAAGCAACTCCCGCTTTGGTTAATATTTCTTCTGTTGGCAAACCCGCACGACGAATCGCTTGGTAGCCAAAGCGTAATACAACTGATGCATCTGTTAGCTGACCCACGCAGTGCCCTTCCATGTAGATACTTCATTGATATTTAGGGCTGTTGACCTTTATGCAATTAACAGTCCCTAATAACTATGATTTTAGATTAGCGTTGATTGACCAAACTGACAACAGAATTACACTTCTTTTGTGAAAAAAATTACATCTTTTTTTATTAGTCATACTTTAACCAGATGCTTTAGCAGAAGTGTGTCCATCTTGTTTTTTTTTAAAAAATTGACTATAATTTGCGCCTTTCCAATTTGATCATCAGGTAGGCTATGGCCAATAAAGAGGAACTCATTGAGTTCGAAGGCGTTGTCACCGAAACGCTTCCTAATACGATGTTCCGTGTACGTCTTGAAAACGGTCACGAAGTTATTGCACACATTTCTGGTAAAATGCGTAAACACTATATTCGTATTCTTACTGGCGACAGTGTAAAAGTCGAAATGACTCCATATGACTTAACTAAAGGTCGTATTACGTACCGTGCTCGCTAATTAGTGAATGCAAAAAAGCCACTTTATGATGTGGCTTTTTTATTGCGTTATTTATTCACTTAAGCGACTGGTTTTACATCCCACCGTTTGGCATTCACGCAATCTTTCTTGCAGCCAATGGTTTTTTTCTTGCGTTGTCTGTAAACGACATTGCACGTCTACACTATTCCTATTTGAATCTGTACACTCGGCATCACGTTGACGTATCCATGCAAGCTGAGACTTCTTAAGAATATTTTTCTGCGCGGTGTTTAACTTTACTCGCAGTGCTTGATAATTCTTATTCAGATCAGCATCAGCACTCGCATAAATTTTATTTGTACAGTAAATATCATCGTAAGTATTGCGGGCACTATCACAGTTATCTGCATAGACCGCAGTCATTCCAAAGCTGCATAAAAAAGCAAAAACTATTTTTCCCATACTTTTCTTCCTTAAGTTTTCTATAAAATTATTATTAAAGTGATTCGAATATAATTGATAAATCGAAAGACAAATTTACCTTCCATTTATCTTAATCCTCCTTTTTTGCTTTACAAGCTTGTAAATACAACCTATTGTTCTTTAATAATAAATATAATTTTATATAGTGAGAAAAATGAACATATATACCCAATGCCAAATTGGCTTATTATCTTTCATCATTATTTGTCTTAACGGTTGTGCTAGCCACCCACGTCAATCGGTAGATTTACAGGAATACTTAAAAGGCTTTTTAGGTAAATCATCGGCGACCATTCAACAAGATATCAATTTACGTAGTCTTGGTTTTCAAGTCGCCTATACACCACAAAAAACATCCAATCAGCTCATCTATACGATTTTGCGTCCACTAAATATCCCAATTCCGATGGTAAATAATGTCGATATGAGAGGAAGCTCTATTCCTGTCCAATCAGGAAATCTAAGCGGCAATTCTTATGATATTAATTTCAATTGCAAGGTAATTTTTCAGCTTAAAAATGATATTGCCGAGTCTATTCAATACGAAGGTAAAGCCTGTTAAAACATAGGCACAAAAAAACGCAGCATTGAGCTGCGTTTTTTATAAGAAGCTTTTAAGCAAGAGCGGCTACAACAGCTTCACCCATCTCGGCTGTACCAACTTTAGTCATGCCTTCAGACATAATATCGGCTGTACGTAAACCTTGATCAAGTACTTGCCCTACTGCATCTTCAATTGCTTTAGCAGCAGCTTCTTCACGGAAGGTATAACGAAGCATCATCGCAACTGAAAGAATGGTTGCTAATGGGTTTGCTACATTTTGACCCGCGATATCAGGTGCAGAACCATGACAAGGCTCATACATACCTTTGCCATTTTCATCTAACGAAGCCGATGGCAACATGCCGATTGAACCTGTAAGCATTGCTGCTTCATCAGATAAAATGTCACCAAACAAGTTACCCGTTACGATCACATCAAACTGTTTCGGTGCACGTACAAGTTGCATGGCAGCGTTATCGACATACATATGTGAAAGCTGAATATTTGAATAATTTGCTTGCTGTAAATCAGTAACTGTTTGTTTCCAAAGCTCTGTAACTTCCAAAACGTTAGCTTTATCTACAGAACAAACCTTTCCACCACGTAAGCCTGCAAGTTCAAAAGCTACTTTTGCAATACGCTTAATTTCACTTTCAGAATAAACGTCAGTGTTATAGCCTTGTTTTTCACCATTTTCGAGTTCACGGATACCACGTGGCTGACCGAAATAGATACCGCCAGTCAATTCACGGACAATTAAAATATCTAAGCCAGCAACAATTTCAGGCTTTAAGCTAGAAGCATCTGCTAATTGGGGATATAAAATCGCTGGGCGCAAGTTAGCAAACAAGTTAAGTTCACTACGAATTTTTAAAAGACCACGTTCAGGACGAATAGAACGCTCAATAGTGTCCCATTTTGGTCCACCAACGGCGCCTAATAAAATAGCATCAGCTTTTTTTGCTTGTTCACTTGTTACTGCTGGGTACGGTTCACCATGTGCATCAATTGCCGCGCCGCCTAATAAGCCATGTTCCCAAGTTAATGATAAATTAAATTTTTCATTTACTGTATTTAATACTTTTTCTGCCGCCCCAACAATTTCAGGACCAATACCATCACCAGCTAAAATTAAAATCTGTTTAGACATGAACTTTTTCCATTTTCAAAGACAAGCAGCGTTATAACTACCGTGGGGTTAGTTTTTTCTGTTCGACGAATTCACCTAGCCCTGTTATCACATTAAATGGTCGACAGAAACGGCGAATAACACGCTCATCTTGTTCTAAGTCAACACACAACGGATCTGGTACAGAGACATTCAGCAAACTACCGGAACGGTTAGTTTTGTCTCGGTACATTTTAAATGTATAGCGATGGTTGGCATTAAACTGGTGAATAACATGGATTGTTTCGGCCCGATCTGGAGAAATCGGATAGAAACGGATCACCACTTCATATTGTTTAGCAGGCACAGATAAATATAAGCTGTTAGTTTGGCTAAGCACTGAACCTTGTAATCTCACAATCCCTTGATGAATTGCCTGATTACTAATTCTTCGTGTTTGTGCATCTACCACAGTAATATCATTTAGTCGTTCAAATTCACAACTCTTCGCGCCCGAACAATATATTGTTGCATTCTGCCCCAAATTTTCTTGTTCAGCCTGCTTAATACGGACAGTATCCACTACATTGTAAGTGCTTTGACAAGCACTGAGTGTTATTGCGCACAGGCTCAACAAAAAGCTATGAGTAACGTTCCTCTTCATTGTTCAAGCCCAATCCTCATCTAGTGCATAATTTTAAGGTGTTTTTATGCTTTAGCATGTTAGCAAGAGTTTGAACGCTACGCCATGGCTATGTTTAAAATGTACCAAAAGGTTAATTTAACTCTTGGAATATCCAAGGACGAACTTGTTTAGTTTTTTCTTCATAAGCGCGAATTGCATCCGCATTTTGAAGCGTTAAACCAATATCATCCAAGCCATTTAACAAACAGTGCTTACGAAATGGATCAACTTCAAATTTAAACGCTTCACCTGTTGGAGTACGTACTTCTTGAGCTGCTAAATCAATTGTTAATTGATATCCCTCATTAGCAGCACATTCTTTAAATAACTGCTCAACTGTCTCTTCTGGCAAAATGACAGGTAACATGCCATTTTTGAAACAGTTATTAAAGAAAATATCAGCAAAGCTTGGTGCAATAACAGTACGGAATCCATATTCGTTTAATGCCCAAGGTGCATGCTCACGACTTGAACCACAACCAAAGTTCGTACGAGCAATTAAAACTGTTGCTCCCTGATAACGTGGCTGGTTTAAAACGAAATCCGGATTTTTTGGACGTACTGAATTGTCTTGTCCTGGATAACCTTCATCTAAATAACGAAGCTCATCAAATAAATTGTCGCCAAAACCAGTGCGCTTAATCGACTTTAAAAACTGTTTTGGAATAATTAAATCTGTATCAACATTGGCACGATCTAATGGTGCAACGATACCTTGTTCAACTGTATAAGCTTTCATGGTTTGCTCCAGACCGAATTAAAATGAACGAACATCAACGAAGTGACCAGCGATTGCAGCCGCTGCCGCCATTGCCGGGCTCACCAAGTGAGTACGACCACCATTGCCTTGACGGCCTTCAAAGTTACGGTTTGATGTCGATGCACAGTGTTCACCTGGTTGTAACTTATCTGCATTCATTGCTAAACACATTGAACAACCCGGCTCACGCCATTCAAAGCCAGCTTCCAAGAAGATTTTATCCAAGCCTTCTTTTTCAGCTTGTTGTTTGACTAAACCAGAACCCGGAACAATCATGGCTTGCTTAATGGTAGACGCCACTTTACGGCCCTTAACCACCTCAGCAGCAGCACGAATATCTTCAATACGTGAGTTCGTACAAGAACCAATAAAGACACGATCAAGCTGAATATCAGCTAATGCCTGACCTGCATTTAAACCCATATATTGATAAGCACGTGTCCAGTCATTACGTTGAACGTCATCTTTCGCTTGTTCTAAAGTTGGTACAGCTTCAGTAACTGGAATAACCATTTCTGGTGAAGTTCCCCAAGATACTTGTGGTTCAATCTCTGCGCCATTTAATTCAACAACTGCATCAAACACAGCATCATCGTCTGAATGCAATGTATTCCAGTAAGTAACTGCTTGGTCCCATTGCTCGCCTTTTGGTGCGTAGCTACGGCCTTTCACGTATTCAATGGTTTTGTCATCAACTGCAACCATACCGACACGAGCACCAGCTTCAATCGCCATGTTACATACCGTCATACGTCCTTCAATCGACATATCGCGGAAAACTTGGCCACCGAATTCGATTGCATAGCCCGTACCACCAGCAGTACCGATTTTACCGATAATGGCTAACACAACATCTTTTGGTGTTACGCCTTTACCCAATACGCCATCTACACGGACTAACATATTTTTAGATTTTTTTTGAATCAAGCATTGTGTTGCTAACACATGTTCAACTTCAGATGTCCCAATACCATGCGCCAAGCAACCAAAAGCACCGTGAGTCGCTGTATGTGAATCGCCACATACGACCGTCATGCCCGGTAAAGTTAAGCCCTGTTCAGGCCCAACTACATGCACAATCCCCTGACGAATATCATTAATACTAAACTCAACAATATTAAAGGCTTTACAGTTGTCATCTAAGGTTTGAACTTGAATACGAGATGTATCATCTTCAATACCAGCGATGCCTTGGTCACGTTCCTTTTTAGATGTTGGAACGTTGTGGTCCGGTGTAGCAACGTTTGCACTTAAACGCCATGGTTGACGATCCGCAAGTTGCAACCCTTCAAATGCTTGTGGACTAGTCACTTCATGCAATAAATGACGGTCAATGTATAGTAAACATGAGCCATCATCACGCTGTGAAACAACGTGGTCATCCCACAATTTGTCATATAAAGTTTTGCCTGCCATGTCGTCTTGCTCCATTGGACTGGGTAATTCTGATCTTTATTCGATTATAGCCAGAGTTTCACATAAATCTAATTTATCATTTTTATAAATTAGAAAACTTTTTGGAATAAATCATGATTTCCGCAAGGTACATCAAATTTAATAAATCGTTTTTGTTAATGATTATCATTTGCATAATCAATTTTTAATCTTATACTCTAATGCCTATACTAAAAATATCTAAAGTGGCTAAAGAGAATGATCATGGCTAATATCCAAAAATTCGTTATAAATAATCAACGTACCTTAAAGAAAACCTTAAGCTATTACATTATGCATATTACTGTCGCAATGCTAGTCGCATACTTTGTAACAGGTAATATCTGGATGGCTTTAACATTAAGTATGCTTGAACCAACCGTACAAGCTTTTGCTTTTTTCTTCCATGAAAAAGTTTGGGCTGCTAAAGATCGCCGCGTATCAGCCTTAGCTGAAAAAGAAACAACAGCTTAGGCTAAGATTAGTGCGGTAATTCACAACTTTCTCACTCGTTTTGCTGCAAGCATGATACGATTTTGGCTCGGCAACTTTAGCCCCTCGATTTTTCTATTCCAAGTTGAGTTGTATTATGAATCTTGCAGCCTTTGAAGCTTTTGTAAAAGTTATGGAAACAGGGTCTATCTCTGTGGCAGCAGATCAGTTATTTATTACTCAACCTGCTGTTACCAAACGAATTCACAGCTTAGAAGAATATTTTGGCGTAAAACTATTTGAATCTGCAGGGCGTGGTGTTCAGGCAACTCATGCTGCACATTCATTACTTCCTAAAGTTAAAAACTGGTTAAATGAGCTGGGTGATATTCACCATACGCTGAGCCATGAACAAACTCAGGTACAAGGCCGCTTAAAAGTCGGTACGAGTCACCATATTGGTTTACATCATTTACCCGCACCGCTTAAGCATTTTGTTCAGCAATTTCCTCAAGTCACCTTAGATGTGCATTTTGTTGATTCAGAGCAAGCCCATGAACAAGTATTGGCTGGTGATTTAGAACTCGCATTTTTAACGCTTCCTCCTTCAGGAGATGAGCGTCTTAACTACATTACGATTTGGAATGATCCTTTAGTTTTTGTTGCTGCCCCTTTTCATCCGCTGGCACAAAAGAAGAATCTTACCTTACAAGATTTAATTGAATATCCAAGCTTATTACCCGCTGCACAAACTTATACGGCTCAAATCACTTTAGCTGAGTTTGAAAAACAAGGACTTAAACCAAAAATCACCATGAGCAATAACCCTCTTGAGTCTATTCGTATGTTGGTGTCAATTGGTTTGGGTTGGTCAGTTTTACCAAAAACTCTGTTGAATCAGGATATGCAGCAGCTTGATTTAAATGTTGAAATGAATCGTCAATTAGGTATGGTTTGGCATCCTGCACGTACTCAATCTAGAGCCATGCAGGAGTTGATTAAAATGATGCAGGATGCATAAAAGGCTCTCATTTAAGCATCTAATTTAATTTATCCAAGCTTTAAGAGGCTTCTAATTTGTTGCACCATTTGATTTTCATCAAGCATATGGTGTGGAATCGTCATCGTTAATAGCTGATCTGATCGAAAATGGCGGTCTACTTCAAGCATAACGTGAGTTTGATTAGGTTCAGCAACGAAAGAAACCTCAACCTCATTAAATCCGCTAAACATATGTGAAGAGACAAATTCAAGCTCTTGGTAACAACCAATCGTTGATCTAAAATTTCGCGCAGTAAGCTGCCCTTTTTCTACATCTACTGTCGATAAAACAAAGCCACATCGCTGCATAGCCTGTAGAAATATTTGCATGGCTGGAGTTGGCAGAACCTTTAGATAATCACGATCAGTTGCATCTAATCCCCAATCAACATCCATATGGGTTTGAATCCAAACACGTGCACCATTTCTTCGACAAACAACCTCAGTAATCGGTGTCTCAAATGGTAGTTGAATACTAAAAGGGAAAGAATGCGCTTGATGTGCCGGCAAGAGGAATCGAGAGTTCACTAACCACTCTTGTAAAACTAAAGGTTGGTTAAACTCATGATCACCAGATTCGACTTCTGCCATCGTCACCAATTGCAAATAAAGACCATTAATCTCTTTATCAGATGATCCACCTTTAAAGCTAATTTCTCCATGCAATGTGCTGCCTGCTTGTAAGCTTGGGTTCTGTAAAACAGTTTCTACCGTCACACCTTGAAGACCCAAACCGGACATAATTTTACTAAACATTTTTTCTCTAACCTTTCGAATTATTTCATGTCATCTGTAGCAGCATACTTATTATTAAAGTGCATCATCTCCAGCGAGCTGAATCTTACCATCTGCAACTTCATTCATAAATTGGTCATAGTCATTTAGATTACGTTCTGCATATTCTTCTGCATATGTTTGTAATACTTCTACTATCATATTACCTTCGCCAAGATATCCCATAAGTACATCTGCATTTCCAGATTTAGCATGGGCATGAGCCAAGGCTAAACCACAACTTTCAGCATACTCATAGAAATACTCATCATCCATGTCACTAAGATCAACCGAAATTTTCATATCACGTAACTGACGTACATGAAAATGTTGATTTGATATAGAAGAGAACCCAAGAAATATATCACTTGCGGCCTGCATGAGCTGCTGACCATGCACTACGCGCTCACCTTCGTGATTTACCTTGTCTACAAATAAGGGGCTGAGAATTGATGGATTCGCTTCTTTCATTTGTAAAATTAACGGTTCCCGATCTGCATCCTGAAATAATGCAATCGCTGATCGAGTACCAACACTTCCGACACCCACCACTTTCAAAGCTACATCTGTACGTTGATAACGATCAAAAAGTACTTGGCGATCGTATTTCAAAGAATCACGGTATTGTTGAAAGAATACATCAACATCTTTAGCAAATGGCTCATTTGCACTTGGATGCCATAATAACGGCTCATCATCCACAAAATGACGAAATCCTGTATCTTGATCTTGCTGCGTAAGCTTCGGCAAAACAGAGTACGCCGTTCTTTTCTGTGCTGAATCAAGATGCTTCTCGCGTTTCTTTCTTAGTTTTCGACACTCAGTATTTTCTAATAATGTACTGGCATCAACTTTTTCATACCAAACTTGGAGTGGTGAAAGTTCTGTAATTTCTAATAAGTGCTGACGATAACTATTCAGTATTATTTTAATTGCTTTTAATCCGACTTTCTCTGCAAGATGAATATCACGCGCCGCAATCACAAAACTGCTTGCTAAACGCTTTACATCCCATTCAAACGGGGCAACTAAAGTTTCGTCAAAATCATTAATTCCAAACAACAAATTACGTTCTGGACTTGCAAAACCACCAAAATTACTTAAATGACAATCACCACAAATCTGTTGAAATAAGCCTGAATTTGCCAGCTCCCACGCTTGGTCAAATAGCATCAAAGAAGGCATGCCACGATAAAATGTAAATGGAGAAACACTCATTCGTTTTGCACGAATCGGCTTGAGCTTTTCTAAACGTCCTTGGTTACTCCAATCATAGACCGTTAAGGCAGTTGTACCTTTCGGTCGTTCAGAAAGTTTTGATAGTTGTTCACGTGGAACTTTTTTACGTTGAGCCTTACCTAATTTGAAACCTTCGCTTTTATTAAGTAATTTCCCCTGATAGCTATGACGTGTTAAATCAATACTTTCATCATTCCAAAGTTGTTTTGGTAATTTAATTTGTGCTGTTTTTGACATTATTTCCTCATTTTTAAATTAAAATTTTTTATATTCTGAAATCTTTGCCAAGATAGAATTTATTTTATTAATCATAGCAATATCTGTTTTTAGCTAAGATTTATAAGAGATATTAAAAAATGATTTTAAATATAATTAAGAGTTGGAAGACCTCAAAACTTTTTGAACTGTTCTTCCAACTCCATAATCTTAAATCGACCAGTCCTGAATGTCCCAGTTATGTTCTTGGGCCAGTTTTTCAAGACGATCATCAGGGTTTACTGCAATTGCATGAGTTGCATATTCAAGTAAAAAACGGTCATTAATTGAATCGGAATACGCCCAAGACTCAGACACATTACGGCCTTCCAACCATGCATCTAGACGTGCAAGTTTGCCTTTTTGATAACACGCTAAACCAGCAACTTTACCCGTATATTTTCCGTCAGCCACTTCAGCATTGGTTGCTAAAATTTCGGTAATCCCAAATTCACGAAAAATCGGTGCAGTAATAAAATCACTTGTTGCCGTAATACCGACAATAGTATGGCCTAAATCTTGATGTTTTTTGATTGCGTCAAAACCTTTTGGACGCATTTGCGGACGAATGACTTTTTGCATGAACAATTGATGAAGCTCAGTTAAGTAGTCATTGTCATGCTGCGTTAAAAATCCGAAAACAAATTCATTATAAGCATATGGATCAAGTTGGCCTGCTTTGTAATCTTCATAAAATTTATCATTCATCTGACGATGATGAACCGGATCAACCAAACCTTCATTGACTAAAAATTCACCCCAAGAATGGTCTGAATCGGTATTTAACAAGGTATGGTCTAAATCAAACAACGCCAGTTTCATGAAAATTCTCGTTTAAACTGAAATTTAAGAAAAAAAATGTAAATCTATCTCCGCTAGTCGATAGAAATTCGTTAAGATCGTAGCAATTTAAACATTTTACTTTGATCTTTTCGAGCTGGACATAAAAAAGTGTTTGTCCCCGCGATTAAAGTCAACGATATAGACAATATTTAGGTAGCCAAATGATCGATTCAGAAGGTTTCCGACCGAATGTCGGGATCATTTTGGCAAACGATGATGGACAGGTTTTATGGGCAAAGCGCATTGGTCACAATGCTTGGCAATTTCCACAAGGAGGCATCCAGTTTGGAGAAACCCCTGAACAGGCACTTTTTCGAGAACTGAGAGAAGAAATCGGCTTATTGCCCGAACATGTCCAGATTATTGCGCAAACCAAAGGATGGCTGCGTTATCGTTTGCCACATCGGTACATTCGGTCAGACTCTGACCCCGTATGTATCGGACAGAAACAAAAATGGTTTTTACTGAAGTTAACTGCGCCTGCAAAAAATATTCAGTTAAACCTCTCCGACCCGCCCGAATTCGATGAATGGCAGTGGGTTAGCTATTGGTATCCTCTTGGACAAGTGGTGAACTTCAAGCGTGATGTTTATCGTAAAGCCATGGTGGAGTTGTGTACACAGTTGCCGATGCAACAATTACCCTAAAAATCATTTATCTAGCAAATGATTTTTATTAAAAGTGCTGTTATAAATACATTCATAGTCTAAAAAAATACTGGAGTATACATCCATGTCAAACATGCAACTCGACACTCTACGGCGCATTGTCCAAGAGGTTAATGCGTCCGTCAGTTTGCATGAATCATTAGACATTATGGTCAATCAGGTTGCTGAGGCCATGAAAGTGGATGTTTGCTCTATTTATTTACTCGATGAACGCAACCAGCGCTATGTATTGATGGCCTCTAAAGGCTTAAATCCAGAATCTGTAGGCCACGTATCTTTGCAACTCGGTGAAGGCTTGGTCGGTCTGGTTGGGCAGCGTGAAGAAATTGTTAACCTTGACAATGCACCAAAACATGAACGTTTCTTGTATCTACCAGAAACAGGCGAAGAAATTTATAACTCATTCCTTGGCGTACCAGTCATGTACCGTCGTAAGGTTATGGGCGTTTTGGTTGTACAAAACAAACTTCCGCAAGATTTTAGCGAAGCTGCCGAGTCTTTTTTAGTTACGCTGTGTGCCCAACTTTCTGGCGTTATTGCTCATGCTCATGCAGTGGGTAATATTGACGTATTTCGTAAGCCGAGTAATGGACCTGCCTACAAAACCTTTCAAGGCGCTTCAGGTGCAGGCGGTGTGGCTTTAGGTCGCGCTATTATTTTATATCCGCCTGCCGACTTGGGTTCTGTGCCTGATCGTGAAGCAGAAGATATTAGCGATGAACTTCGAATTTTAGATCAAGCCATTTCATCAGTACGTTCAGAGATTCGTTCTCTGGATGAAAAAATGCATGATTCTTTAATGGCTGAGGAGCGCGCTTTATTTAGTGTTTTCTTAAGAATGCTAGATGAAAATGCATTGCCAGCCGAAATTAAAGAACTTATCCGTGATGGACATTGGGCACAAGGTGCAGTACGTCGTGTCATTGAAAAACACACTGCCCTTTTTGCACAAATGGAAGATGACTATCTTCGTGAGCGAGTTTCCGATCTTAAAGATTTAGGGCGACGTATTTTAGCCTCTTTGCAAGAAGAAGACTCTAGCCATCGAGAACTGAGTCCAGACAGTATTTTAATTGGTGAAGAGATTAGTACTGCAGCACTTGTAGAGTTACCGGTAGACAATATTGCAGCAATTGTGACATCCGAAGGTGCAGCCAACTCACATATGGTGATTGTTGCTCGTGCATTAGGTATTCCAACCGTAGTTGGTGTAACTGAACTGCCAGTGAACACACTTGATGATGCAGAAATGATTGTGGATGCCTATCAAGGCCGTGTTTTTGTAAACCCTCCACGTCGTTTACGTCAACGCTATAAAGAAATTCAGAAAGAAGATGAACAAATCGCAAAAGATCTCAAACAATACGAGACCAAAGAAGCGATTACTCCAGATGGTGTGTCTGTTCAGCTCTATGTAAATACAGGCCTCATGATTGACGTAGTACGCGGAGTACAACGCGGTGCTCAAGGCGTAGGTCTATACCGAAGTGAAATTCCATTCATGTTACGGGAACGTTTCCCGGGTGAAGAAGAACAACGCGCAATCTACCGTCAACAGTTGAGCCATTTCGCCAATAAACCTGTGGTGATGCGAACTCTGGATATTGGTGCCGATAAAGACTTGCCGTATTTCAGTATTGAAGAAGAAAACTCGGCATTAGGCTGGCGTGGTATTCGTTTCACGCTCGATCATCCCGAGATTTTTTCTTCGCAAATTCGCGCCATGCTCAAAGCCAGTATTGGTTTAAATAATTTGCATATTTTATTGCCAATGGTCACTACAGTCAGTGAAGTCGAAGAAGTACTTTATTTACTTGAGCGTGACTGGATTGCAGTGCAAGAAGAAGAGCAAGTTAAAATTACCAAACCAAAAATTGGAATTATGGTTGAGGTGCCGAGCGTACTACTACAAATTGATGAATTTGCTGAACTCGTCGATTTCTTCTCGGTCGGTTCAAATGATTTAACCCAGTATTTACTTGCAGTTGACCGTAATAATCCACATGTAGCAAACGTTTACTCACACTTCCATCCATCCATTCTACGTGCGCTAACCCGCTTAGTTAAAGAATGTCATGAATACAAAAAACCTATCAGTATTTGTGGTGAGATGGCGGGTGATCCATTATCAGCAATTCTGCTCATGGCAATGGGCTTTAATACCCTTTCGATGAGTTCGAGTAACATTTTGCGCGTAAGAAAAGCAATTTGTCATGTCCCTATGACAGATGCACAAAAATTGCTGGATGATGTCATGAAAATGAATAATCCACTCATCGTAAAAAGCTGGCTTGAGTACTATTTTAAAACTCACGGTTTAGCTGATATGGTTAAATCGAATCGAATCGTAAATGTTTAATATATAAACAATAAAGGAGAGCAATGCTCTCCTTTATTCATTTGAAATCACGTCTACTACAACTAAATATAAAAAATTTCATCTCACTATTGCCGCCATCTTAATATTTTAAATAAACATATAATCGGTTTTTTAAATTAATATTGACAGTTTAATCCATTTGAAAAATAAGACTCCTACTCCTAGTATATTTATAGAGCGTTATTAAAAGATCTTACGTTGTTCCAACAATTGAAGAGGTAATTCTATGCATCGTTATTTACAAGTTTCATCTTATTTTTCCTCTTGTTTTTTAACCTTCATGCAGTAAATTGGAGGAATAACAAGTAAAGGAATCTGATGCATTATTAAATAAAATATAATGGCCGACATCTCAGTGAAAAGACTTTTAAACGGTTTCTCTCACCATTTGTTCTCCCATTTCTTTATTTAGTAAACATGAGTTTTTAAACCAGAAGTCCAGGAAAATGAGCCCTAACATTTTTACGAAGAGCTCAATAATTATTACCCAGAGAGAATATAACCATGTCAGACGAATCAAAATGCCCTTTTTCAGGCCATAAATCAAAACCAGAAGTAACGGTCGGTGGTGGCACGCCTAATTTACACTGGTGGCCAAAACAACTACGCGTCGACCTGCTCAATCAACATTCAGAACGCTCTAACCCACTCGGTAAAGAATTTAATTACCGTCAAGAATTTAAAAAACTCGACTACTACACCCTCAAAGCTGATATCAAAAATGTATTAACCGATTCTCAAGATTGGTGGCCAGCCGATTGGGGAAATTATACAGGCTTATTTATTCGATTAGCATGGCATGCTGCCGGTACATATCGCATGGGCGATGGCCGTGGCGGTGCTGGTCGTGGTCAGCAACGTTTTGCGCCATTAAATAGTTGGCCTGACAATGCAAGCTTAGATAAAGCGCGCCGCTTATTATGGCCAGTTAAACAAAAATACGGTCAAAAAATATCATGGGCAGATTTATTTATTCTTGCTGGAAACATCGCACTTGAATCTTCGGGTTTCCGCACCTTCGGTTTTGGTGCAGGTCGTGAAGATGTTTGGGAACCAGACAACGATGTAAACTGGGGCGATGAAAAAGAATGGTTAGCTCATCGCAACTCTGAAGCATTGGAAGGCAGCAATCTAGCTGCAACCGAAATGGGTCTAATTTATGTAAACCCTGAAGGCCCACAAGCCAGCGGTGACCCTAAATCAGCTGCACCATTTATTCGCGCGACTTTCGGCAATATGGCAATGGATGATGAAGAAATTGTTGCCTTAATCGCGGGTGGTCATACTTTAGGTAAAACTCACGGCGCTGCCTCTGCTGACCATGTTCAGGCTGATCCTGAGGGAGCATCAATTGAACAAATGGGCTTTGGCTGGTCAAACAGTTTTGGCACTGGTGTGGGTAAAGATGCAATAACTTCAGGTTTAGAAGTAATTTGGTCGCAAACACCAACACAATGGAGCAACTACTTCTTTGAAAACCTATTCAAATACGAGTGGGTACAAGAGCGCTCACCTGCTGGTGCAATTCAATGGGTGGCAGCAGATGCTGAGGCGATCATTCCAGATCCATTCGACCCATCAGTTAAACGTAAGCCAACAATGCTTACTACAGATTTGACCTTACGTTTTGATCCTGAGTTTGAAAAGATCTCTCGTCGTTTCCTTAACGATCCACAAGCTTTTGCCAATGCTTTTGCTCGCGCTTGGTTCAAATTAACTCACCGTGATATGGGGCCAAAAGCACGTTATTTAGGTCCTGAAGTTCCGGCTGAAGATTTAATCTGGCAAGACCCATTACCTGCTGCCAGCGCTATACCGTCTGCTGCTAGCATAGATGATGCAAAAGCAAAAATTGTTGCACTAGGACTATCTGCTGGCGAGCTAGTTTCCCTTGGTTGGGCTTCGGCATCCACGTTCCGTGGTGGAGACAAGCGTGGCGGTGCAAACGGAGCACGTATTGCTTTATCACCACAGCGTGAATGGGACGTAAATAAAAAAGCAGTTGAGACTTTAACTAAAATTGAAGGACTCAAAGCTTCTACTCAATTATCATTAGCTGATTTAATCGTGCTTGCAGGTAACGTTGGTGTAGAGCAAGCTGCTCAAGCGGCAGGTTTCAATATTAGCGTTCCATTTGCCGCTGGTCGTGTTGATGCATTACAAAGTCAAACTGATGTCGAATCTTTCCAATTGCTCCGCGGCCTTGCCGATGGTTTTAGAAACTGGAAAAAAGAGGGCGTCAATGCAGCAACTGAAGCATTATTAATTGATAAAGCACAGCAACTGACTTTGACTGCACCAGAGTTAACTGCATTGATTGGTGGCTTACGTGTACTGGGCACCAACTGGGATGGCTCACAACACGGCGTATTCACTCAGCAAGTTGGTGTACTCAGCACTGACTTCTTTACGAACTTACTCGACATGTCTACTGTATGGGCACCTGTTGACTCAACAAGCGAAGTCTTTGAAGGCAAAGACCGTAAAACCGGCGCAGTAAAATTTACCGCAACACGTAATGATTTAGTCTTCGGTTCAAACTCAATCTTACGTGCGTTGGCCGAAGTCTATGCTCAGGCAGATGGTAAAGAAAAATTTGTTCAAGACTTTGTTGCTGCATGGACTAAAGTCATGAATCTTGACCGTTTTGACTTAGCTTAATTTAAGTCAAAATAGTAAAAAGCCAGTTCAATTTGAACTGGCTTTTTTAATATCAAGCATCGTTTTTAAACAGTCAGTTTGTGTCCTTCCCGAATGCAATAAAAAGGATTTGCAAGCTTTGAAGAAGCTTTAATTGCCTGTGCTAGAGCATGCTCTGGGTCTTCTCGGTCTTCATCAGTCAACTGGAAAGTTCGATAGTGAATTGCAATAGAACGATGAGCCTGTAAATCGAAATGCGCATGTAGCGCATCTTGCGGGTTCATATGAACATAGCTCATCAGTTCACGTGGCTCATACGCACCTATTGGAAGTAAAGCAACTCGCGGTGCGCCATAACGAGCATGTATTTGCTTAAAATGACCCGCATAACCGGTATCACCCGCAAAGAAACAATGACCTGTTTTAGCCACGACCGAAAAGCCGCCCCAAAGTGCCTTATTCTGGTCACGTAAACCACGGCCTGAACCATGTTGTGCAGGCGTATAGATTATTCTTAATTCGTGATAGGGAATTTCTTGCCACCAATCCATCTCAATGACATGAAACTCTTTAGGTAGATAAAAACTATTCCCGAGTCCAGTGTAAATTGGCATTGCGAATTTTTTATGTAGCCATTCAAGTGTCGCCAAGTCCATATGGTCATAATGATTATGGCTGAGCAAAACTCCATGAATCGTCGGTAATTGTTCTAGTGCAAAACCTGCTGGACATACACGGCGTGGGCCACGCCCTTGTGAAGGACTTGCATAATCACACCACACTGGGTCAGTAATAAAGTTATAAGGACCAATCTGAACCAATACCGTTGCATGCCCAACAAACCAGACTTGCCAATCGTCCAGATCTGCTTTAGGTCGATTTTGTGGCAAAGCTACAGCCGTATTTACGCGGGCTTGATATTCATTTTGAATATCCACTTTCCAAGTAAAAGACTCACGTGTAACTAACCAACGCAATAACTCTTTAGTACCACGAGCAGGTGATCTAGGCTGTTGATTATAAAAACGTGTATCCGTTTCATGCCCAGATTCAGGATGACAAAAAGGAGGTTTTATCCATGTATGCGTCCAACAGGACTGAGTCGGCAATTGATATGTTAATGTCGGCTTGTCTTTCATGGGCTTTTCTATGTTTTAGCATCAGCAGAATGGATGTGATCAGGTTTCTATCTTAACGATTAAAACAAATTAAGCTATGGCACTTACACTTATTTATCATATAAATATCCATTTTATCGTGGTCATAGCCAACCTAAGTTAAATTAGAGTGCCATAAAAAACATCTAGATGTGTTGGGTTTGTGCGTCAGTAATTACCATTCTTACTAAGACCTCATGTATAACATAACAATTAGAAGATGCCGAATGCTACTCTAGAACCTTTATATTTCATCTTTGCTCTGTGTAATTTTCCACTTCTAACTCTTCTGCTGAATAAAAAATATATTTAGTAACACTTACAACTCAGTAATTTTTGGTAAATCATAGGTTATAAATTTATTATATTATTCTCGTTTTTTTGCATAATATGAGAATTACTTAAATTAATATTTAAATCCCTTAGAAAATTCATTGATTAATTAAAAATAATGTATTTATTATCCAACTATTAATATATTTTATGAATTATTAAATTTTATATTCCCATATTAAATCCTTAATGAAAATTAAAATTCCATTTATTTTATAAATACCTAAAGTACCTTCACGTTATATCTATTTATGCTTTATACTTCACTTAAATCATAGTAAGACATTTTTTGGATTAGTCTTATGGAATTACGCCATCTCCGATATTTCATTACCGTTGCTGAAGAATTAAATTTTAGTAAAGCCGCTCTTAAACTTTTTACAGCACAACCCTCCCTTAGCCAGCAAATTAAAGACCTAGAAGAAGACGTCGGCGTACGACTTTTAAACCGCACAAAACGTAAAGTTGAGTTGACAGAAGAAGGGGAAGTATTTTTAGAACATGCTCGACTCACCCTTGCTCAAGCTGAAAAAGCGGTTGCCATGGCACGGCAGGTTTCAAAGGCTAAACAGCAACTCTTACGTATCGGATTCGTCCCCATCGCAGAAATGAAAATTTTCCCTTACGTTCTTCCTAACCTGCGACTTCAGCACCCTGACCTTACTATTGAATTATCTAATTTAAATAATACCGAACAGCTTAAAGCCTTAAAAAAAGGTGAGTTAGATATTACGTTTACCCGTGAAAATATAGATAGTGATGAAATCCAAAGCCAATTTGTTTTAACTGAACCTCTGATTTTCTTGCTTCCTAAAAATCATCCGCTTGCTCAATACGAAAGAATTCCTGTACATGCTTTACAAGGCATTGATTTTATTATCCCAGCAGCCGAACAATCACAAACCTTACATAACACAATTTTAGAATTCGCTAAAACTCATAATATCGACCTTAATATTGTTCAAAAAGCAGATAGCATGCTGTTCAACATCAACTCTCTTGGTTCTGGATTGGGATGTACAATTTTACCTGCCTATGTAGCACCTTTAGGGATTAAAAATACAGTAGTTCGTCCACTTGATGTCGAGTTGCCGACACTTGATTTATTTATAAACTACCGTAACAACTCAGAATCTTTAGGTGTCCAAAAATTTATTGATCAGCTCACTAAAGTATTTCATCTAGATAAAAATCTAAATCATGCCTAATGATTAAAGTGATTTTTATTAAACTCATGATTAATAAGATCATCTTCATAAAAAGTATAGAATAAATAAAAAAATATTTATTCTATACTTTTTATAAACAGTTTAATCTACACTACTGTTCTATTTTATATAATCAACAAAAGCAAATATTACATGAATACAATTAAAATAAATAAAAATAAAATCCATATAAAACCAGATATTATTTTCACCATTCAATAAAAAAAGTATATCTACCCTGTAATAAAAGGAGATAAAAAATGCTTAGTATATTTCAAAATTTTAGACATAGTGTCCAAAATCGCCCTCATTTCTTTATTGCTTTATTCATTGGTATTGTCACAGCGGGTATTTTGACATGGTTAACGTCATGGAAATGGTCAACTATTTTATTATTTAGCTGGAATGCTTCCGTTAGCATATATTTACTACATGTTTGGCAACTCATGAAAAGTGCCGACCATTCACAAATGCAACAGCAAGCTAAAAAACAAGATGAAAGTAAATGGGTCATTATGCTGATTGTTTTATTGGCATTAACTATGTGTTTGGTTGCTATTCTAGTTCAACTGTCACAACTTCCTTCTGAAAGTTCTGCAAAGTTAGGCCATGTCGCTTTAGCTTTACTCACCATTGTTTCTGCATGGCTTTTTATGCATACCGTTTTTGCTCTACATTATGCCCATGATTTTTATATGGCTTTATCTAGAAACGAAGAAAATGGAGGATTAGATTTCCCTGGCACAAAACAGCCAACTTATCCTGATTTTCTATATTTTAGTTATATTATTGGTACTTCTGCTCAAACTGCGGATGTGTCAATTACCACCAAGCATATGCGTCTTTTAAACTTATTTCATGCTGTGTTGTCTTTTGGATTTAATACCACCATTTTAGCGATCTGCATTAACGTTGCTGCTGGCTTTCTTACCAATTAAAACTTTTATTTAAAAATAAAAAAGCCACCCTTTTGGATGACTTTTAAGAATATTAGGTTTACAGCAGTTGCCCCATGGTACTTTGTTTTAAGCCTTCACGCTGTTTGATCGTTTCAACATAACAGGTAATAGCAGGATGTGATTCAATCGCATTCATTTTTAACTGCCATAAAAGCATTGCTCCCACACTTACATCTGCTGCAGTAAATTGCTCACCACATACATACGGATTCGCTTCACTCAATCCTTGAACTAAAGCTTGATAAGCATCGTTGTAATCGCCATAGCCAACAAACATTTTTTGCTCAGGTGATACTTCAATTCCTAAAGCTTTATCAACACCTGCAGCTTCCCAAGGGCCCGCCATCACAAATAACCAACGATAGTACAAACCACGTTTCGGATCATCTAAAGCAGGAGCCAAACCTTTATCACTAAACTTATCAGCCAAATAAGCACAAATTGCCCCTAACTCATAAATCACGACATCGCCATCAACCAACACAGGTACTTTTCCAAAAGGATTAAGTTTTAGATATTCAGGTGATTTCATTTCGGTCTTATATGCGACTTCAATCCGTTCACATTCAACACCTAACTCGACTAAAAGCCAATCAATAACTACACCACGTGACTCTTTGTTAGTATAAAGTTTAAGACTCATTCTTATTGCTCCTTGTTTATCGTAGTTCCTATTCTACAAATACCTTTTGTCAGTTTTTGTCAGTAGTCCTTTGCATTTCTTGTTTCCACCATCTTTGAAACAGATGTTTTTTAAATTCAGGATATATTTCCTCACTCATTTGCAAGTCATGGATACGATCTATCCGAAAATGGCGAAATGCCTGCCGTAATTCACACCAAGCAGCAAGTACAACTTTGTCATGTAAATACCCTAAAGCAAAAGGCCAAAGAGAACGTTCACTTAACCGTTTTTGTTCATCGCAATAATCGACTTTTATTTTTACTTGTTTACGAATCGCTAAACGTACTTGTTCTACTAAAGCTTCATCAACCGGATGCCAGTAATGTGTAACGCCTAGCGTCATGTCATCGATCAAATATTTCCGGTGCTCAGGTAGAACTGCATAAAGTTTAGAATAGATTGAAACGGCTGCCGATTTCATTGCCTGATCTGGAACGTCTTTCAACCACTCTAAAGCTAAAAATAGAGCTTCGGCTTCATTCTCATTAAAAGTAACCGGTGGTAATAAGATGTCTTCTTTAAGCTGAAAACCTAAGCCTGCTGAGGCATCAATTCTTACACCTTGCTCACGTAAGCTATCAATATCTCGATAGACACTTCGAACACTAATGTTTAGGCTTTCAGCCAAGACTTGTGCTGTGATTGGGTAACGGGCTTCACGGAGCTGTTGTAAAAGATTTAATAGACGAATTGAACGGCTCATTTTTCTCTTCTTATTGTTTTGTTATTCAGCTTAAAGAAAGAGGGAACGTATTCCCTCTTTAATACTATTTCAATTTAAGCAACATCTACAGTAGGTAACTGAGCATACCCTCTCAAAAAGCTGTGAAGCTCTTGTACATCTTTAGCAATCGTTAAAGGTTGGAACTTTTGCAGAACTTCAACCGAATGTACGCCATAGCCTACTCCGATACGCGGCATCCTTAAACGCTGTGCCATCTCAAGATCATAGCTGCTGTCACCAATCATGACTGCTTGCTCAACACTCACTCCAGTGACTGTTAAGATTTCTTGCAGCATGAGCGGATCTGGTTTTGAACGTGTTTCGTTGGCTGCCCGAGTCACATCAAAAAGATGAGTACTTTGTGTTTTTGCGATTACACGGTCTAACCCACGGCGGTTTTTACCCGTTGCAACTGCAAGCTTTAAACCTTGGGCTTTTAAATCATGGAGTAGTTCAGAAACACCCTCAAACCATGCGTCACTAGTCGAGTTCGCAATATAGTGATCGCCATATGCCTTTAAGATCGAGTCATGCAATTCTGGCGCTTCTGGAAATAAGGTCTGCATAACCTCAGGTAAGCCTAAACCGATAATACTTTTTGCGGCTTCATCGCTTAGAGACAAGTCATGTTGTTCTGCTGCATGTTGTAAGCTAGCAACAATCTGGCCAACAGAGTTATATAAAGTTCCATCCCAGTCAAAAATAACTAATTCGGTTTTCAGACTCATTTTGCTACTCTCAAAGCCTTTAATAACTGGGCCATGTCTTCTGGTAACGGCGCTTCAATCGGTGGATAACCCGGAATATCTAAACGCATCGCGTGTAAACATAAACGTCGTGCCTGCGGACCTGCGTACTCAGTGGTGTGTCCATATTTATCATCACCCAACAACGGATGTCCAATACTTAAGCCATGGACACGAATTTGATGAGTACGGCCTGATAACGGCGATGCATGAACTAAAGTAGCATTTTTAAAACGCTCTGCAACCACCCATTCGGTTTTACTTGGTTTGCCTTCTTTAGATACACGTACACGACGCTCGCCATTGGCTAACTCGTAACGAAATAAAGGAGCATCAATGAGTTGTTTATCGAGACTCACCTGACCTTTTACAATTGCCGCATAAGTCTTACGAATTTTGTGCTCACGCAACATATCTTGTAGCAGCTTTAAAGTACTACGTTTCTTGCTAATCATGACCAGACCAGAAGTGTCACGGTCAATGCGGTGGATTAGTTCTAAATATTTTTTACCTGTCGCTGCGCGCAAAGCCTCAATCAAACCATACGCCACACCACTACCACCATGTACAGCAATACCTGATGGTTTATTTATGACTAACAGGCCTTCATCTTCATAGACCACACGGCTGAGTAGGCTTTGTGCTACACTATCACTCACAGGAGCAGCGGTTTCATCCTTTTGTTCATAGCGAATAGGTGCAACACGAATCTGATCTCCAATCTCTAATTTGGTCTCAGCTTTAATACGTTTTTTGTTTACTCGAACCTGACCTTCACGAATCAAACGATAAATACGACTCTTAGGTACACCCTTTAAACGCGAAAACAGGAAATTATCAATTCGCTGTCCTGCTTGATGTTCATCCACCTCAAACCAAGTGACACTTTGCCATTGCTGTGTAGAATTCATACTAATATTTAAACCTGAAATTTTGCTAAATTTGATTAATAAATGACCGATTAGCTTAGTTTTTTCACAAGAAATCTAAGCTTAGCCCATAGGCAGATGCTGCAAGGTTTGATATAGTCAGCGCACGGATACCGCCGTAAGTGAACATCTAATAGGGAATTTCCCTGATTGAAACCTCAATCAAAATGATGCTTTCATCACCAGCTCGGATTGGTCCTAAAGAATTATGCCGACGCCGAAGGCTTATTATATCGGCAAAATGACAAACTGTTGCGTTTAATTCAGTTTGTTCAAAAAAATATGTTACCAACTCTAGTTGGTTATGGAACGTAAACTGATACACATCAGACAAATCGCTCCTTAATGTTGCCTTCAGGCTAAAGCGTTGATGCATTGGAACTGCCGAAAGCACCGATACGATGAGCATTCCGTATCAAACTTCCAAAAAGAAGTCACTTCGCGCCCAATGACAGTGAAAGTCATTAACCAATGCACCGCTCACCCGCCAGTGAAGCACTAAGGAAGTCCGATTTAAAGGTTGAAGCAGTATTGCCTACATCACAGACGAGAATCGAAGCTAAGGCTAAATGTAGCCGGTAACAGATGACTCAGACCACAAATATTTTGAGATCTGGGAAATGATCCGTCATGTTCGATGTTCGTTCAGAACCTTTAAGTTTGTGCGATATGTTTGTGTGGGTCACTATTAGGTGTCACACCCATGAAACGTATGTTGATTAATGCAACTCACGCAGAAGAAGTCCGCGTTGCACTTATCACTGGTAATCGTCTTTACGATTTTGATTTAGAGAATCGTACCCGAGAACAGAAAAAATCCAATATCTATAAAGGCCATGTAACCCGCGTAGAACCCTCTTTAGAAGCTGTTTTTGTTGAATACGGCGCAGGCCGTCAAGGCTTCTTGTCTATGCGCGAAATTGCTAACAGTTATTTCCAAGCAGACCCACGACAAACTTCAAACATTCGTGAACTTATCACTGAAGGTACTGAATTACTTGTTCAAGTCGAAAAAGAAGAACGTGGCAATAAAGGTGCAGCCCTTTCTACCTTTATTTCACTTGCAGGACGTTATTTGGTTCTTATGCCAAACAACCCGAAAGGTGGCGGTATTAGTCGTCAAATTTCAGGTTCTGTACGTGAAGAGTTAAAAGAAATTCTAGCTTCTTTAAATTTACCGCGTGGTATGAGCGTTATCGTACGTACCGCTGGTATTGGCCGTACCCAAGAAGAATTACAGTTAGACTTACAGCATTTGCTTGACCTTTGGGCACAAATCCAAGGCACAGCGAGCTCTGGTCCTTCTCCAATGCTGGTTCATCAAGAAGCTGGTGTTGTTACTCGTGCTATCCGCGATTATTTACGTGATGATGTTGCAGAAATTTTAATTGATAGCGAACAGGCTTATAACGAAGCTTATAACTTTGTTAAAGCAGTAATGCCACGTCAATTAGACAAACTCAAAACTTATACTTTAAACGAGCCATTGTTTGCTCATTTTGGTATTGAAAGCCAAATTCAAACTGCTTACGAGCGTGAAGTAAAACTTCCTTCTGGTGGTTCAATCGTGATTGACCAGACCGAAGCTTTAGTTTCAATCGACATTAACTCTGCGAAATCAACTCGTGGACATGACGTTGAAGAAACTGCGCTTAATACTAATTTAGAAGCAGCAGAAGAAATTGCTCGCCAACTTCGTCTTCGTGACATTGGTGGTTTAGTTGTAATCGACTTCATCGATATGACTAAAGAGCGCAACCAACGTATGGTTGAAGCAAAACTTCGTGAAGCAACACAAAGCGATCGCGCACGTATTCAGTTTGGCCAACTTTCTCGTTTTGGCTTAATGGAAATGAGCCGTCAACGCTTACGTCCATCTCTTGAAGAAGCAACAGGTTATGTGTGCCCACGCTGTCATGGTACAGGCATGGTTCGTGACCTACGCTCACTTTCACTTTCGATTATGCGTAAAGTAGAAGAGATCGCGCTTCGTGAACGTCATGGTGAAGTACAAGTAGAAGTGCCTGTTGAAATTGCAGCATTCTTGCTCAATGAAAAACGTCATAGTCTTGTTTATTTAGAACAAACTTCTAGTGTTCGTGTGACTGTTTTACCTCACCCGCACTTAGAAACCCCTCACTACGAAATTCAGTACAATCCAGATGGATTTGCACCATCTAGCTACGAACGTACTGAAGCAACTCGTTCAAGTGAAAAAGAGTTAGGTTATGAATCTTCTGAATGGCATTTAGAAGAAGCTGATCATAGCCATACTCATGCAGCCCCTGCTGCCAATAACGCAGCTAATCAAAAGAAAGCAAATCAAGCAGCTCAACCTGCTGCTCAGGCAAGCGCTCAAAAAGCAGCAAGCCCTTGTGCATGGTTAGAAAACCTTTTTGTTCAAAAACAAGCTCAAACAGTTGATCAATCTCGCTCAGCACAAAATGCTGCTGCCGCAATTGAACAAATGGTGAATACTGGCGCTGTTAGCCGTGGGCAGTTTGGACAAGTTGTAGCACCAGCAGTTGCTGAAGTTACTTCGGCTCCATCTAACAATGCTTATATTTCTCAATCTCCTGTTAAGCAGGAAGCACGTGAGAATGTTGAAAAAGACGATAAAGTACAACAGCAGCGTCCAAACAACAAAAAACGTAAGCACAAAGAGCAACGTGAACAACATCAGCACCACCACAATCAAGAACCACAGCAACAACAGGTTCATGAAGAGGTTGTACAGTTATCACGTCAAGAGCAACGTGAATTAAAACGTCAACAAAAGCGTCAACAGCAAGATCAGCCGCATGCGCAACATCAAAATGATGGGCAACAAGCTGAACATGCTGTACCACGTCGTGACCGTAATAATCAACAACGTCCAAACCGCCCGAATCGCCACCGCGATCCAAGCGTATTAAATGAAAATCAAAATACGCCGGCACCAGCAGTTGTTGATGAAAAACAAGTTAAGGTTGATTTGATTGATGCTCCACAGCATGAAGTCATGAATACAGCCTTAGTCATCAATGTTGATCAAGCACAAAGCGAAATTATTGCTTTAACGCCTGAGCAACCTGTTGAACGTACTGAAAAAGCACCTGTTGTTGAAGCTACTCAAGAACCAGCTCCAGCACCAGTTGTGGCAGTGGAAGAGACAGTAACTGCTGAAGCAGAAGCTCCTCAACCAAAGGCTGAGAAAACTCAACCGCAAATTCAACGTGCAAGTAATGATCCTCGTATGCGTCGCCGTGAACAACGCAATGCAAAACGTGCTAAAGCTGCTGCACCATCAATTGCCCCATCGCAAATTCCAACGTTGGCGCAATATACAATTGGTAGCTTGATCCGTCATGTTTACGGTGAAGACTGCACAGTACTGATTGAACAGTTTGGTTTAGTTCCAACATTCAATCGTGCATTGCAAAAATTTGCAGAGCAATACGCAAGTACTCTAGTGACTGAAGTCGCAACTGAAGCTGAAGACAAAAAGCCTGTTACTCGTGATGCCGAGCTTCCAAGCAATAAGCCTTCACAAGAAGCAGAACCTGCGCCAGTACTTCCGTTGACGCCACCAAAAGAAGCGACACCACGTGTTGCTAATGATCCGCGTGAACGCCGTCGTTTAGCGAAACTTGCAGCTGAACAAGCTTTTGAGCAAGTTAAACAACAACATTCTGCACCAGAAGAAGCTGCCCCTGTAGCTGAGACTGTGGAAGAAGCCGTTGTTGCTCCTACTACTGAAACACAAGCACCTGTTGAATCAAAACAACAACCGCTTGAGCTTGATCAGCAAGTTGAAGTAGCAGCTAATGTAGAAGAGACACCAGCTGAACCTGCAGTAGAAGCTCCGGTTGCAAAACAGCCAAAAGCAGCTGCAAAAGCCAAAGCAGCTACAGAACAAGCTGTAGAGCCAACTGAAGCCCCTGCCGAGAGTGAATCAGAAGATTCTAAAGCGGATAAGGACAAACCAAGTCGTCCTCGTCGCCCTCGCGGTCGTCCACCAAAGAAAGCAAATCCTGTAGCTGAGTAAATCATTTGCTCAATTGCAGCTAATTTAAACAAACCTAGTCATTTCGATGACTAGGTTTTTTTTGTTATTTTTAGCCAATTAGGTTGATTGCACTAGAAGAAAAGTTTTAAAAGCATGGTGAACCATGAAAAATACTGTACTTTTGCCAACGCAACCTTTTTTGGATTGATCGAAAAATAAATAGGATTGATATGAGCCAGACAACACAGACCGATATCATTACGCTTGGGGATGTTGCCACCAGACTTCCTAGCTTCATTCCCAAAGTACCCCATATCCTGAATGGTCTTAAACAGGCTTATTTAAGAACAGCAAATACACCAACTGGATTAGGTGTAGCTTTTGAGAAAGCTGTTAAGCGGAATCCGAAAGGTATTGCTTTATTATTTGAAGATCAAAGTTACTCATACGAAGCTTTAAATGAATGGGCTAACCAGATTTCTCACTATTATTTATCTCTCGGCGCACGTAAAGGTGATGTGATTGCCGTAATGGTTGAGAACCGTTCTGAGCTTATTGCCACTATTGTGGGCTTAGCTAAAATTGGGGTAACGATTGCGCTTGTAAATACATCGCAAGTCGGTAAAGTTCTCGCTCATAGTATCAATCTTGTAAAACCAATTGCAGTCATTGCGGGTGAAGAAGTCCGTGCTGCAATTGATGAAATTCGTCAAGACTTAAACGTTCCTAAAGACCGTTTTCACTGGTTTGCAGATCAGGCTACTCGTCAAGATGCAGGAACAGCACCTCAAGGTTATGCCAATCTTGCAATAGAAATTGATCAATTCCCGAAATTCAATCCATCGACCACACACTCCGTTCATGGAAATGATGGCCTGTTTTATATTTATACTTCGGGTACAACAGGCTTACCAAAAGCAGTTATTTTTAAACATAGCCGCTGGACACTTGCCTACGGCACTTACGGCCACATTTTAAACCTTGGCCCAGATGATGTGATGTATGTCACTTTACCGCTGTACCATGCAACAGGTGTGGTGGTGTGCTGGTGTGGTGTGATTGCAGGAAGCTCTACGCTTGCCATTCGACGTAAATATTCAACCAGTGCATTCTGGAAAGATGTTCAGAAGTTTAATGCGTCTGCAATCGGTTATGTAGGTGAACTTTGCCGTTACTTGATGGATGCTCCAACTACAGAGCTTGACCGTGCTCACCGTGTAACCAAAATGATTGGTAACGGCATGCGTCCAAACATCTGGGATAAATTCAAACAGCGTTTTGGTGTTGAAGAAGTTCTAGAGCTTTATGCTTCAAGTGAAGGCAATGTCGGCTTTAGTAATATTTTCAACTTTGATAATACGGTAGGCTTCTCCCCTATGCCGTATGCAGTCATTCAATTTGATAAAGAAAAGAATGAGCCTGTACGCGATAAAAATGGCTGGTGTAAAAAAGTTAAAGCAGGTGAAGTCGGTTTATTGGTGGGTAAAATTACCAGTCGCTCTCCATTTGATGGCTATACCGACCCAGAAAAGAATAAATCTGTGATTATGCAAGATGTCTTCAAAAAAGGTGACTCATATTTCAACACAGGTGATCTTGTTCGTAATATTGGTTTCCGTCACGCTCAGTTTGTTGACCGCTTGGGTGATACCTTCCGCTGGAAAGGCGAAAATGTATCTACCACAGAAGTTGAAAACATGGTGTGTGAATATGACAAGATTGCTGAAGCTGTGGTTTACGGTGTAGAAATTCCAAATACCAATGGTCGTGCAGGTATGGCAGCAATCACACTTGCTGATGGTGCCGAGTTAAATGACGCTGATTTAACAGAAATGGTGACTGTATTTAAAAAATGCTTACCTGCTTATGCGGTACCAGTGTTTTTACGTATACAAGCTAAAGTTGAAACTACAGGTACTTTTAAGTACCAAAAGAATAAATTGAAGGAAGATGCGTTTAATCCAAGCAAAACTTCTGAACGTTTACTCGCTTTATTACCTGGTGCAAGTAGTTACTGTGACATCACAACTGAAATTTTTGACAACATTCAGGCATATAAATACCGTTTTTAGTTCATTTTTTAGCTAAACAAGAGGAAATCGTGCTTTTTATAGGCAATCATGCAAATGTTTTTAAATTTCCTCTTGTGTTAGTTGAATAACTTGCTAAAATACGCGACATCAAAACAAAGGTGGTGTTAGAAAACTTTTAGTTATCTTGCACTTCACATTCAAATGATATTTGAATGTTTGTTCAGGGTCGTTAGCTCAGTTGGTAGAGCAGCGGACTTTTAATCCGTTGGTCCCGCGTTCGAGTCGCGGACGACCCACCACTTATCTGTTTTGAACCTATTTGGGTCGTTAGCTCAGTTGGTAGAGCAGCGGACTTTTAATCCGTTGGTCCCGCGTTCGAGTCGCGGACGACCCACCAAATTCTAAAAAGCCTCTCACTGCGAGAGGCTTTTTTTATTGTGATCTTATTTTAGTTTTATGACTAAAAGATGACGATGCACTTCTTATATAGAACATCCCTAGTCCATTCCATAAAGATTTCCAAACGTTTAGGAATATAACTTCTATTCGGATATAAAATATTAAGTGGAAGTGATTGAGCGGTATAGGCACTTAGTACTTCAACTAAAGTTCCCTGCTCGATTTTATCCTGAACATCGTAGTATGGAAGTTGAATAATTCCTAAACCTGCACTAGCTGCTGCAATATAGGCTTCCGTATTATTTACGCTTAAAGCACTATCCATCATCACAGTTCCATCTTGATATAAAAATACGCCCTGTTTCTCTCCTACCGCTCCTGCATAGTTAATAAGTTTGTGTTGAGATAGATCTTCTAATTGTTCAGGAATACCGTACTGTTCTAAATAGCCAGCACTTGCACAGTTCACCATAATCAAGTTACCAACGAACTTCGCGATCAAACTACTATTATCTAGCTGCCCTACTCGAACAACACAATCAATTCCTTTCTCGATTAAGTCAGTAATGTCATCAGAGCTATGAAGTTGTAAATGGATATCTGGATAGCGACTATAAAAATCGGGAAGTTCAGGAATAATCACTTGGTGTACGATTCGGCTGGGCATTGAAATTTTTAGTGTGCCACGATAATGCTGCTTTTGTGCCTGTATAAGCTGTTCGAGCTGTTCATAATCAAATAATAGATTTTGACACTCAGGTAATATTCGTTGTCCATCTTGGGTAAGACTAACTTTACGCGTAGTTCGATGAAATAAGCGTACCCCATAGTGAGTTTCTAGCTGTTGAATAGCACTCGTTACTGTCGAGCGAGGTAAATCAAGCTGATTTGCCACTTCACTAAAGCTATGTCGTTTAGCGACTTCTGTAAAAATAAAAAATTGCTGCAACCGATCCATTTAATTGTTCGTATTTTTTGAATAGTTAAACCAAACTAGCATAATTGATCAAAAATTACCGCCAATCTAGACTAAAAACACATTAAAACAAGTCAGCATAGGAACAACCATCATGGCAAATCATACTCTTAAAGATAAAGTTGTATTGATTACAGGCGGCGCAAAAAACTTAGGTGGACTGATTAGCCGTAAATTTGCAGAACAAGGCGCAAAAATCGCAATTCACTACAATAGCGCTGAAACTCAAGCAGATGCTGAACAGACGCTCGCAGATGTAAGAGCATTCGGTGTAGATGCCGTTTTAATTCAGGCAGACCTAACGGATATTGATAATATCGAAAAGCTATTCTTAGATACTAAGCAGCATTTTGGCGGAATTGATATTGCGATCAATACAGTTGGAAAAGTTTTAAAGAAATCGTTTTTAGATACCACCGAACAAGAGTTTGATAGCATGAGCGATATCAACTCAAAAATTGCCTATTTCTTTATTCAATCGGCAGGTCGTCATTTAAATGACGGCGGAAAGATCTGCTCAATCGTGACTTCTCTTCTTGCAGCTTACACTGGACTCTATTCAACCTATGAAGGTTTAAAAGCACCTGTTGAGCATTACACACGTGCTGCATCAAAAGAATTTGGTGATCGCCAGATTTCCGTGACTGCGGTTGCACCAGGCCCAATGGATACACCTTTCTTTTATGGTCAGGAATCTGCCGAAGCAGTCGCTTATCATAAATCGGCTTCAGCTTTAGGTGGACTCACCAAAATTGAAGATATCGAACCTTTAGTTCGCTTTCTGGTAACCGAAGGTTGGTGGATTACAGGTCAAACAATTTTTGCAAATGGCGGCTATACCACTCGCTAAAATCAAAAAAGCCGCCTCTCAATGTGCGGCTTTTTAATTTGTTTCTTTACAAGAACTCTTCTAGTACCGAATTTAAGAAAATATGCCCCTGCTCAGTACAAGCCAAACGACAATGATCTTCCACCAATAGCTTTCTAGCTCGTAGTGAAGTGAGTACTTCATTTAAGTGATCTAGGCTTAAACCTGTGCGCTGCTCATATAACTCAGCTTTTACGCCATCATTTAGACGTAAAGCATTCATCATGAACTCAAAAGGTATCTCTTCTGCCTCAATCTTTTTCATTTGCAAATGTTCGGCTGGAACCTTAGCCAAATAGTCTTTTGGCAAACGAGTTTTTTGGAAACGATACACCCCATCTGGTTGTGTCACTTTGCCATGTGCCCCTGCACCAATCGCAAGGTAATCACCAAATTCCCAATAATTTAAATTATGAGCTGAAGGCTGCTCTTTACGCCAAGCCGACACTTCATAATTTATAAAACCATTGGCTTTTAGATAAGCTTCACCCTGCTCTTGAATATCTTCTAACACCTCATCTTGAGGTAAAACGGGCTGCGTACGGAAGAATACGGTGTTTGGCTCAATAGTCAGTTGATACCAACTGATATGTGTCGCGCCATGCTCTACAGCCATCTTTAAATCATAAAGTGCTTGCTCTAGCGTTTGCTCAGGTAGGCCATGCATTAAATCGACATTAACTCGCTTAAAGCCTGCTTGTCGTGCCTGCTCAATTGCATCCATAGCATTGTTGACTGAATGAATACGCCCAAGCTTTTGCAAGTGCTCTGTATTAAAAGTCTGCACACCAATCGATAAACGGTTAATACCTGCTTCTAAATAGCCTGCAAACGGATCATGTTCTAGTGTTCCGGGATTTGCCTCTAGGGTGATTTCACAGCCATCTTCAAATTTGAGCAATGACTTAAGCTGTTCAAACAGCCACGCATAGCCTTTAGCAGAAATAAGTGAAGGCGTTCCACCACCAATAAATACACTATGAATTGAACGTCCCTGAGCCATCTCAACTTGAGTTTCAAAGTCGGCCACCAACGCCTTTAAATAGGTTTGCTCGAGTTCTGCCGAAAGCGCTCCATCTGGTACGGCATGCGAGTTAAAGTCACAATATGGACATTTACGCACGCACCAAGGCATATGGATATATAAAGATAAAGGAACAGAAGCAGGATTTAATACGGCCAAGGAGCAGGTCCAATTTACACAATATTTCTATTTTAACATGACTGCATCAATGGGCTTATGAAAACATACCTTAATTGCTTTAGACTGTTTTTAAACATACTTAAATATTGATAAAAATGATGAAATTCTCTAGTCAACTTTTCCTGATCTTACCTCTAGCTATGGGAATCGGTGTTGCCATGGCTTTTCAGACTGCAATCAATGCTCAACTGCGCGAGCAACTACACTCACCGTTGCAAGCAGCTTTATTATCATTTTTCATAGGTACTATTGTTTTAGCCGTTATGGTTTTTTTCCAAAGTGCCGAAAAGCCCTCTTTAAGTGAAATATCAAATATTCCATGGCTTCTTTGGACAGGAGGATTCCTTGGGGTTTATGCAATTAGCATGAGCATTTATACTGCACCTAAACTTGGTTTTTTAACCTTTACAGGGCTAGTCGTTTTTGGGCAATTGCTCATTTCAATGTTGCTTGACCATTTTGGTTGGTTAGGTACAGAAAAGACACCTGTTACATGGCAACGGTTTCTGGGTGGCGTGATCATCTTTGTCGGTGTGTTACTCACTTTGCAACGTTAGCTTCATTTTTATATTTAAAAAGAGTACCTTTTGTGTCGAATGTCACATCTTTTCGGTCTGAATTAAAACAACTCTTCCACTTAATGCTACCGATTTTAATTACCCAGTTTGCTCAAGCGGGATTTGGGTTAATTGACACTATTATGGCTGGGCATTTATCTGCAACCGATTTAGCAGCAATTGCGGTAGGTGTGGGCTTATGGATCCCAGTCATGCTCCTGTTCAGTGGCATTATGATTGCGACTACACCTTTGGTCGCTGAAGCAAAGGGCGCAAGAAATACAGAACAAATTCCTGTCATTGTCCGTCAATCGTTATGGGTCGCCATCATTTTAGGCGTAATGGCTATGCTCATTTTGCAGCTCATGCCGTTTTTCTTGCATGTGTTTGGCGTACCGGAGAGCTTACAGCCTAAAGCAAGTTTGTTCTTGCATGCGATTGGTTTAGGTATGCCTGCTGTGACCATGTACGCAGCCCTACGCGGTTATTCTGAGGCTTTAGGCCATCCACGTCCTGTAACGGTCATTAGCTTACTGGCCTTAGTGGTTTTGATTCCTTTAAACATGATCTTTATGTATGGATTAGGACCAATACCTGCATTAGGTAGCGCAGGCTGTGGTTTTGCAACCTCCATTTTACAGTGGCTCATGCTAATTACTTTAGCTGGCTATATTTACAAAGCTTCGGCTTACCGTAACACGTCTATTTTTAGCAGATTCGATAAAATTAACCTGACTTGGGTTAAAAGAATTTTACAGCTTGGCTTGCCAATCGGTTTAGCTGTGTTCTTTGAAGTCAGTATTTTTAGTACTGGCGCATTGGTGCTTAGTCCACTAGGTGAAGTGTTTATTGCAGCACATCAAGTCGCAATTTCAGTTACCTCAGTGCTGTTTATGATTCCGCTTTCACTTGCGATTGCCTTAACCATTCGTGTGGGAACGTATTATGGTGAAAAGAATTGGGCTTCCATGTACCAAGTCCAAAAGATTGGTCTGAGCACAGCAATATTTTTTGCCTTATTGACCATGTCTTTTATTGCCCTAGGTCGTGAACAAATTGTCTCGGTTTATACTCAAGATATAAATGTTGTGCCTGTTGCGATGTATTTACTCTGGTTTGCAATGGGTTATCAGTTAATGGATGCCCTGCAAGTCAGTGCTGCTGGCTGTTTAAGGGGTATGCAAGACACCCAAGCACCGATGTGGATTACACTCATGGCGTATTGGGTGATTGCGTTCCCTATCGGGCTTTATTTAGCACGTTATACCCATTGGGGTGTAGCTGGCGTGTGGCTAGGTTTGATTATTGGTTTAAGTATTGCCTGTGTTTTATTACTCTCACGGCTTTATTTAAACACTAAACGTTTAAGTCAAACCTAATAAAAAAGCCGATAAATATCGGCTTTTTTTCACTATGCAGACTTTGCCCGCGGGCTTGCTCCAATTTGCCAGACAAACGGTAAATCTGTACGGTTTACCTCCCAATCTCCAATCACTTTTTCTTTGTAAATAAGCGGATTATGTGAAGAGACCGTTCGTGCATTACGCCAGAAACGGTCGAGCTGTTTAACCTGACTACTTGCCGATGCGCCCAAAGCGTTAAATAACTGGCTAGTTAAATCGAGTACCAAATTAGAAATCACCACCTGCCCTTGCGCTGACTCAAGCTCAGCATCTACATTAAACTGATGTTCTTTGACCTCTAACTCACTAAAGTGGCTTTCATAAGCCTTCTGTAATGCTTCTGCTGTTTTAATCGTAATTGCTAGACTTCCATAGGCTTGAGCAGAGGCTTTACCCACCACCTGTAAAACTTGTGGGTCGTGACGAACAAGGTCACCATTACCATGACTAAAAATACGCTTTCGCTCACGTATTTCTTGGCTAAAAGTTTCGACCGCAGCATGTGCAATCCCTGTTAGAGTTGCAAGATGTACTACTTGATAGAAAGCAGTTTGATATTTAAAACGCTGGTCAAATGGAATGAGATGCGAGGCTGGCAAATGTACCTGATGTACTTTTAAAGTACCGCTACCCGTTGTCTTTTGACCAAAGCCATCCCAATCATCAATCACACTCACCCCTGTTTCATGGCGGTAAATAGCAGCAATCACATGACGGTCATTTACTTCATCGTAAGCAAATAAATCAATCCAGTCTGCAAAAATACTTCCTGTTGAATAGTACTTTTCACCATTTACCACCAAGTTACCCGAAGCGTCTTTGGTGACACGTGTAACGACATCACCAATCTGTACGTTTCCAACTTCTGTCCACGCATTCCCGACTAAATCACCTTGTACAAAGCGCTGAAACCAGACTTCCTGAGAATGCTCTTTATGAGCAACCAAGCGATCTTCAACAAATGCAAAATGACCTCGTAAAGCTTGCACAATATTGGAGTCAGCTTTTGCTAACTCTGCCAAAAGCTGGAACAGTTGAGGTAATGAAACCCCATCTCCACCATATTTACGGGGTATTCGTACAGCGCCCAACTTGGCTTCTTTTAACCACTGAATCGGCTCAAAAGGCAAGATTCGCTCTTTTTCCCGTTGAATTGCACCTTGTGCAATTTTTTCAAAAATGGGACGAAATCTGTTTGCAACCTTTTCGTAATCAGCACCGCCCGATAGTTCTTCTAATTCAATTTGAGCTGTTGTCATCGTTATTCTCCTAATTTTGTTTTTTCTTTCAATTTAGCTCCATGCATGACGAGGCGGCTGAACTCCATTGAGATAATAGTTACCAACAATGTGATATTTCCAACGCACAGGGTCATGCAAAGTGTGGGTACGGGCATTGCGCCAGTGACGGTCAAGGTTGAGTTCAGATAAAGTAGAACGCGTACCCGACAACTCAAAAAGTTTATTGGCTGCCAAAATAGCAATTTCTGTGGTGAGTACTTTTGCCTCGGCAACCAATAGAGTGGCTTGGTTTACATGTTCTTCGGTGGTGTTGGCAATGGCCTGATCAATTGCATCTCCAGCCAAATCCAATACCGCTTCTGCTGCACGCAGTTTGATTTTTAGGTCACCAATATTTGCAATGGTGTAAGGGTCATCACTGGCTTTTTCCAGACCTGAATCAATCCATGCACGACTATGGTTTTTGACATATTGAATCGTTTCTTCAATTGCACCACGTGCAATACCAGCATCGACCGCAGCCTGAATAAACTGAGAAATAGCACCTGCTGGTGTTGGGCGCTCAAATGCTTGGTAAATCGGAACTAAATATTCTTCACGTACTGGAACCTGATTCAGCTCTACCGTGCCGCTAGCTGTAGTACGTTGTCCAAAACCAGACCAATCATTAATAATATTGACCCCAGATGTTTCACGTGGCACAAGTGCAGCATAAGGTTGTCCTTGTTCATTTATAGCAACAATTGGAATCCAATGTGCGAGCAAGGCACCCGTTGCAAAGAATTTCTTGCCGTTAATTTCATAACCGTGCTCGGTCTTTCTTAATGTGGTAGTGAGGTCTGCTACTGTCTTACTGTGTTTTTCGGAAAATGCATTCCCAAAACGAATTCCTCTTAACACCAAGTTAAAGAAGAACTGTTGCTGTTCAGGTTTCGCATCTAGTCTTAAATGTTCAATAAAAGCCAAGTGGTTTTGAGGCAACTGAGCAAGAGAAGGGTCAACACTCGCAATTGTTTTGATCACTTCCGCTAAAGTTCGATACTTGACTTGCGCCCCACCAAATTGCTTAGGTACTGTAATGGCCCACAGGCCACTTTGTGAGAACTGTTGAATTTCATTTAAGGGTAACCGGCGCTCTCTATCTCGATTTGATGCTTCTGTGGCAAACTCTTGAGCAAGTTGTTTGGCAACCTCTATTGCCTCTTCATCAGAACGAATAATATGTGCGTCTTTCGACTGCTCGAATACAGATAAAGGAACCGCTTGAGAGCGCCCATAGGACGAATTTAGACTGGTCATAAGTTTTATTGTCTCTATTTCTTATTTAACATGCCCTTCACCTTAGCACTAAAAAAACAGCGACTTTATAGATATTAAAGCTTTGTTTATGAAATGAATTTTCAAAAGCTTTTCATATTTTTTACTATAAAAATAACATTTTGTTTTTCGAAAATTTTCTTACAGGAGATAAACAATTTCTTATAGGCTTTTTAAGTTTTGTCACCTATGATCAAACCTAGGCAATATTATGTTGTAGTCAATGAGGTATCGAAGATATGGCAAAGAATGCAAGTTCACCTGGCAAACGATTTATGAAACTTGCAGGAATGACCGCGAGCATTGCAACAAAAACCGTTTCTAACTCGATTCGAAACCTGACTGCGGATGAAGAACAGAAACTGGCTGCAAAAACAAAATTATTTCAAGATATCGGGCTTCAAATTGCAGACACCTTGGGAGAAATGAAAGGTGCGGTCATGAAGGTCGGGCAAATTGCATCGCAATATAAAGATATCTTCCCGCCCGAGGTCGCTAAAGCAATTTCTAAGTTACAGCGCCAAGCCCCACCTATGCCCTTTACTGCTATTCAACAACAAGTTGAACGTGAGCTTGGAAAGCCGCTGAATGTTGCCTTTAAATCTTTTGATCAAGAACCTTTTGCAGCTGCTTCAATTGGACAAGTTCACAAAGCTGTCCTGCCAAGTGGCGAACAAGTTGTTGTTAAAGTGCAATATCCGGGTGTTGATGAAGCCTGTGAAAGTGACTTAAAACAAGTACGTTTGGCACTTCGTTTAATGGGTGTGCTTAAAATTGATAAAAAGCTACAAGATCAGCTTTTTGCAGAGATTCAAGATAGTCTGTCAGCAGAGCTTAACTATGAAATCGAGGCTCAAAACCTTGAAGTTTTCAAAACATTTCATAGCCAATTAGATGACAAAATTATCATCCCGACTGTTTATAAAGATTATTCTTCAAGACGTATTTTAACCTTGAGTCTCGAACAAGGTGACAGCATTGAAACTGCCAGCGCTTGGCCTATCGAAATTCGAAATACCATTGGACGCCGCTTGATTCGTGCTTTAGGTCAGGAAATGTTCTTTTTAAAACGTTTCCACTGTGACCCTCATCCGGGTAACTTTGCTTTCCGCCAAGATGGCAGTGTCATTATTTATGACTATGGCAGTGTTAAAACGCTCTCAAATGAAATCGTGCAGCACTTTAAACGCTTAGTACATGCAGCTCGCCATGAAAATATTGAGCTAATCGAAACAGAATTATTTGAACTACATTCACTTGCTGAAAAAGGCAAATTCCCGAGTGATCTATATAAACTCTGGATTGAAGTATTATTACGTCCGCTTACCACCACTTATAATTTTGCAGAGAACTCATCACATCATGATGGCATGTTACTTGTGAAAAAATCTTTGAAATACTGGGATGTCTTTAAGCCTTCACCAGACACTTTGATGGTCAACAGAACCATTTCAGGACATTACTGGAACCTGATTCACTTAAAAGTTCATGACAATCTAAACGATCTATTTGAAGAGCTTGTTCCACCTTCTAACTAACTTAATTTACTGATCAGTGTAGCCTTTTATGGGTTACATTGACTTTTCAATTGTTATGTTATAACATTTCTTTAATCAAAAATAATTTAGGACAATCTCTCATGCGTAAAGATATTCATCCTGCTTATCAACAAGTGTTATTTCATGACACCAATGCAGACGTGTACTTCTTAATTGGTAGTACTCTTCAGTCTAAACAAACTAAAGAATATCAAGGGAAAGTCTACCCTTATGTGACTCTTGATATTTCAAGTGCTTCACATCCTTTCTACACAGGTGAAGTACGTCAAGCAAGTAACGAAGGCCGTGTAGCAACCTTTAATAAACGCTTCGCTCGCTTTAATCGTAAGAGTTAATCTTGCGTTAAGATTTGATCAATACACTTAAATCATTGGAAGCCTAAGACTATCTCCTCCACTTAGGCTTCTTTTTTTATGTGTATTTTTTCATCATTTATAAACTGTGTATAAAAGAAAACTTATCCACAAGTTGTCTAAAAACTCTTCTGATTTTTTCAATAACTCCTCAATTTTTATAATTGCCAAGCTTTCAAAACATGTATTCAATGCTATGCTTAAGCCCCATTTGATAGGAAGTTTCAGATTATGGCACAAGAGTTACTTGCCCAATTACAAGCAGGCACAGCAAAATTTTCAGACGTTTTAGCTCATATTGAAGCACGTTACCAACATACTCCAACAGCTTTTCAAAATGGCGCACAGCATAACGCTGCTACTGAAAATCAAGGCAGTGCAAAAGTTTTCTCTTTTGCCAAATTACAAGATTTAGACCAAGCACAAACTTTAAGTTTATTTGCAGAACACTATGCATCTGTATTGGCTACACCAGAAGGCACTGACCATCAAAATATTCGTCAGTTTATGCAAAATGGTTGGGATGGTGTGAAGTTTGAAGGTCAGGCTTTAACTGAAAAATAATAAGATTTAAATAAATAATAGAAATGTCTTAAATTAGAAGATTGTCACAACAGAGTTTTTTCAGTGACGTTCTATATCTAGATTAGCCTTCGGCTCGACCTACTTTTCTTTTGGGAAAAGTAGGCAAAACCATTTTCATCAACAGAACCTGTTATCTGTTTGCACTTATCCCATATCTTGCAAAAACAATATATAGCTGATTTCAGTCAGGCTGTTGATGACTTTAACGCGTATCAAATCCCAAAATAAATCAGAAGTTTTTAATTCATCATTTACTATCGTGACAAGCGGCATGGATGCTGCAGTTTTGCTGTGCTACATGGATGTAGCATCAGCGAAACAAAAGATTTTTGCTTACTTTTGATCTTTCAAAAGTAAGGTATGCTTACACAAATGGTATGAGAGAACATCGTAAAACGGAGGCCGTGCAATATATTTCGGTGCTTACACACCTAAATAATCAGTTACCCGCCAGCCAATGATAAGCCGCCAACCCCAAACACGTAAAAATTAACGATCCAATTAAATGAATGGAGATCCCCAACATCGCCATTCCTAACTTACCACTTTGTAATAAAGTGACGATTTCAATCGAGAAGGTTGAAAATGTGGTTAAAGCACCACAAAAACCAGTAATTACAAAAAGCTTATAGTTAGGACTTAAATCACTTTGAGCAAAATAGGCAATTGCAAAACCAATAATAAAACCACCGACCAAATTAACAGTGACAGTACCGAGTGGAATTTGCGGGTAAATCGGGTTAAGTTTTAAACCTAAAAACCAGCGCAGCCATGCTCCTAGAACTGAGCCTAAAGCAATTGAAAATAGAGAGTAATACATAGGACCACCCCTTTAGATAGACGCTAAAAGAGCAAAAAATAATGAAGGGAAATATGACACAGCGTACTCCAAAAATAAGCAGAGTACGCAATAACCTACGTACCCAGCGATATAAATACATGAGGGTAACGTAGGCATCATTAGCCAATACGGCGGTTTTTCAAGGGAGGAATGCCATCTCCCTGTTTTAAGTATATTAGATCATCTTGAATTTGATTTAAACATACTTTTTAAAATCATGGACGTTCAGCAAATTGTGGTAAATCATCCTGAATACATTCCCATTCCGCCTTTGAAGCAGCAAAAATATGCATTGTCGGCTTTTGGTCTAATGGTGTATCAAGTGTCCCAATTCTTAAGCGATATAATTCAGGCTGCGCATCACGAGAACTAATCAAAGGTGAACCACATTCGCCACAAAACCAGCGGTACACACCGTTCACAGCAAATTTTTTGACGAGATCTTCACCTTGGGTAATTTTAAAATCTGTACTTTTAACAGGAGCATTGGTGGCAAATGCTGTTCCATTGGATTTTCGACAGCGTTGACAGTGACATTGAATAATATCTCCGATATCGCCTTTAATTTCATAGCGAATACCCTGACATAAACAACTTCCTTGATAAACTGGTGATGCTTGAGACATGTTCTCGTAAATCCTATTATTATTGATCGCTCAAAAATAACACTTTTCACATATCAAACATAGCACCAAATTATCCTGTTATTTCTCTAAGAATGAATGCACGCCTTCACCAGCCGCTCGTCCTGTAGCAAAGCATGCTGTAAGCAAATAGCCACCTGTAGGAGCATCCCAATCCAGCATTTCACCACAGCAAAAAACACCTGAGGTTTGTTTAAGCTCTAAGCTTTCAGTTAGTGCATTCTGCTTAACACCACCAGCACAGCTAATCGCTTCTTCAATAGGCCTAAAGCCATCTAACTTAATTTGGAGCGCTTTGATTCGCTGAGCCATAGCCTCTGGTTGGTTCCATAGTGCTTTATGAACAACTTCTCGAATTAAGTTAATCCTGGTCGTGTCTAAGCCTGCTTTACGCCAAATATTAGTAAGCGATTGTTTTTTGCTAGCCTGTAATTTTTTAACTAACTGTGTAAGCTCTACATCAGGCAATAAATCTAAAAATAGATTTAAGCTTTGCCCTTGTTTTTGTTGTTCTCTTAAAGCTCGTCCAAGTTTATAAATAACACCACTTTCTAAACCATAGTGAGTAATCACAATATCGCCATGTGTAATCCGGCTAGGATCAACCCACGCATTGATACGTTTCAAAGGCTCACCAAAACAGCTTTCCATAAAAGCTGACCAAGTGTGAATTACACCTGCATTACTTGGCTGGAAAGGCTCAATATCAGATTGGTTAACCCATTGCTGCCATGCACCATCACTACCTAATTGTGACCAAGACACTGCCCCGCATGCTAATACCACTGCATCGTATTGTTGGGTAAAAGTTTCAGTGCTTTGATTATTTTGGTTTTCTAAAGTTACCGTTGTGCCTTGTAAATTAATACAACGATGACGATAAAAGAATTTAACCTGCTGTTCTGCCAAACGTTTTAGCCAAGCACGCAGTAAAGGTGCCGCTTTCATTTCGACAGGAAAAATACGACCTGAGGTCCCCACATAAGATTCAATTCCAAGACTTTTCATCCAGCTTTGAATCCAGACTGCATCCCATTTTTCAACCCATGGTTTGAGCCATTCTGCATGGTCATAGCGCTCAATAAACTGCACTAAAGGTTCAGCATGCGAGATGTTTAACCCCGTTTTACCAGCCATCAAAAACTTACGCGCAGCCGAAGGTTTTTGCTCAAACACATCAATTTCATAAGCATATTGGCTCAACACCTCGGCTGCCATTAAACCAGCCGGACCCGCTCCAATAATGGCAACCCGCTTATTCGCCATGCACTTGACCTTGTAATGGGGCAAACTCATCAAAACGTGTGCTGTAACCTTCAGGTTTAGTGATCACAAGCTGTTGGCAAAGTTCTCCACGTTCTAAATACTTAATTTCAAAATGAGTACGCGCAGATGTTTGAGCAATTTTTTCTTTTTGGTAAGGCAGCTTCCAGACATTAATTAATTGTTGTTCAGCTTCATCAATATATTCAGGAATATTACTTGCCAAAGTAATGGTTCCACCTGTTTGCAGACGTGACAATAAGAACTCAAAAAATGGCATATTCAACCAGCGCTGTGCTGGATTATGGGGTTCTGGGTTTGGATAGAGAATAAAGAAATGTTCAACTTGAGCAGGATGTAGGGCATGTACCACCCACGGTAAAGCATCTGCATGCACAGGGATTAAATTATCTCTTGGTTCCAGACCGTGCTGTTTTTGCATTGCCAAGAATTTTTCTCGGGTTCGTTCAATTGCATACAATGTGTGCTGCGGCTGTTGCCCGCTAAAAAGCAAAGCATGTTTACCCTTGCCAGCTCCAATTTCTACACAAATTGGGGTATTTTCAATTGGGGTAAAATCGCGAGGCGCTTGCATACGTTGTGCTTGAAATTGACGAATCGGCATAATCACATCAAACTAAATAAAAATCGGCATAAGTCTAACAAGTCACCTGACTTTTGCCTAATCTATTTCTCTTCACTTTGAGGATATCGCTTTATGCCACGTACATTCCCCTGCCCACGTTGTGGTGAACCAAGTGTTTGGGAAGGTAACGAATTTCGTCCATTTTGCTCTGAACGCTGTAAATTAATTGATTTAGGTGCGTGGGCAAATGATGAATATAGACTGCCTACCCAAGATGCGCCTCAGCATAACAAGGGTAGTCAAAATGAAGACGATTACGAGGATTAACCTGCTTTACCCGCGACAAACGGGTTAAATTGTTTTTCATAGCCAATGGTACTCATTGGACCATGTCCAGAAATAAACTGAGTATCATCTGGCAAACTAAAACACTCTCGTTTAATCGATTCAATCAACTGATCATGGTTTCCACGCGGAAAGTCTGTTCTTCCAATCGAACCTTTAAACAAGACATCACCAGTCCAAAGCAAGCCATGATTTTTATTATAGAAAATAACATGCCCTGGTGTATGACCCGGCGCAAAACGCACCTCAAACTCATCTTCACCCAGTTTTAGCACTTCACCGCCTTCAAGCCATTGATCGACTTTAACAGGCTGTGGAATTGGAAAGCCATAACGTGCTGAAACTTCCTGAATCATATCTAGCCAGAACTGATCTTCTTTATGGGGCCCAATAACTGGAACGCTCCATTCTTGTGCGAGTTCACCCACCGCTCCAGCATGGTCTAAATGTCCGTGAGTGAGCCAAAGAGCTTTCACTTTTAAACCTAAGGCTTCTACTTCTTTTTTCAAAACCGAAGCGTCACCACCCGCATCAATCAAAACTGCTTCTTTGGTTTCACTGTCCCAAACAAGAGAACAATTTTGGGCAAATGCAGTAACTGGAACAATTTTGACTTGCAGCATAAGAACCTCTGGCTAAAACGCAATTAACGGTGGGCTAAGGTATAAGTAAGGGCATCAAGATTAGCCTGAACTAACCCTGCAAGCAAATCAATATGAGCTTGATCGCTATTTAAAGCAGGAATATAAGCATAGCTACCACCACCAGCTTGTTGAAACAACTCAGCATTTTGGATGGCTAATTCTTCAAGTGTCTCTAAACAGTCAGCAGAAAAAGCTGGGCTTAATACCTGTACTGAGTTAACGCCTTGCTTCGCCCAATCTTGCAAAAGTTGGTCTGTATAAGGTTTAACCCACTCTTGTTTCCCAAAACGTGACTGGAAGCTAATTGCCCATTCATCATCTTTTAAATGCAAAGCTTCAGCGACTAACTTTGCAGTAATGCGACAACGGTCTGCATACGGGTCGCCTTTGTCTGCATACGGCTGTGGAATACCATGAAATGACATCAACAGTTTTTCAGGTTTCCCATGTTGCTCTTGGTAAGCTAAAACACTTTCTGCCAATGCCTGAATAAACATTGGATGCTGATAATAGTCTTTAATAATCGTTAGACCCGGCAAGTTTCGCTGGGCTGGAATCCATTTAGCAAATGCATCGTATAATGGTGCTGTAGAAGTGGCTGAATATTGAGGAAACAAAGGCAATAGAATGACATGCTCTTGCGGGTTAGCCGCCAGTTTTTCTAAAACTGCATCAATACCCGGATTACCATAGGTCATCGCCGGTATCACGGTTAAATCAAACTGATTATTTTCTCGCTGCAAATAAGCCTGAATACGTTGAGTTTGCTCAAACACAATTTCACGCATCGGCGAATCTGTTGACCATACCGAAGCATAGGCATGTGCTACCCTTTTTGGGCGAAAAGGTAAAACAAACAGATTTAAAATAATCCACCAAATGAATTTCGGTATTTCAATCACGCGTGAATCAGATAAAAACTGCTTTAAAAAACGGCGCACCGCTGGAACAGTTGCCTCATCCGGTGTGCCTAAATTCGCTAAAATGACTGTGACTTTCGGTTTTTGTTCAAACGACATATGTAAATGCCTTTCAATTCATCTTATGTCACTAATGTAACAGCTTTTATTGCCATATATAAATTGAATCGCTCTAAGCTTTTAATCGAATGCCCCGATGATTCCACTTACAACTCAGTAAAAGCTTCTGTGCTTTTGTGGTCAATTTCCACAAACTTGGGTACTGCTCAGATTTTGTTGGAATAATCCAACCTTGTGACTGCATTTGCCTTTTAATTCGAAATAGCGCTTTATGATTTATTTGTGCACAAGCTACTGCATGGGCACGAGGTAACACCTCACGGGCATCTTCTAGCCCTGCTTGATTAAGATATTCATTAAGGCAAGTACCGAAGTTTTCTTCTGGCATAGCTGTCTCAAAGTGTTTAGCCAAAATACTTAATAGCTCAGACCACGTCATTTGCCTCTGGCGTTTCAGCTCTTTAAAGTTACCATCTTGAAACGCTTGAATCTGATACTCAAACGCAAAAGTGTCTTGTGGTGCTACTTCATTGAGTTGTGTAGGTACATCTGCTAATTGTTTCTCTAATTGTAAAATTTTACTTTTTAATCGATTAACCTCATCTTCCAACTGATGTGCTTGGTGTGCAGGTACCCAACCCTGTCCCACATGTTGTTCAACCATTAAAGGCATATTTAAACGGACAGCTAGCTCTAAATCACGCGGGCTTTTAAAGTAAAATACGTGGTGAGCTTCGTGTAATAGTTTCTTTCTAAATGCTAGAAATTTTTCTTTAAGCTGTGGATGAGTCTCTTGCAAATGCATATCGCGGCTTTCAGGTTGCTCATGCATGAATACCACAATAGGTTTAGCTCGGCTTAAAGCATATTCATACTCTTGGGCAAAATAGCTAGCGCCAGAAATAGATTGTTCACCGTACTGGCTGCCTAATAGTAAGACAACGTAATCCGATTCATCAATTTGTCGACGGGAAAGTGTTGTAGTTAAAGGACTTCTATACTCTAAACCCCAAGCAAAGAAACCCATACTGACTAAAGTTTGAGAGAGAACTACACGTTCAGGTTGCATCTCGCGACCTGACGTTGAAATAAAAATCTGATAGCGTGTATCGAGCATAACAATACCCTTATCGCCCCATAATCTTAATATGGCCTAAATAAGCCAAGACTATGAACCGCCCCCAATAAGAAAAAATAAATATAAAAAACGCTTTCTTCTGAATGCCTACAACAGAGCTCAACTCAGATTGTGCAGCGTCCATGTCAATTCTTGTGGAATCATATTCTGTAAAACAGGTTGCAATGCATCGGCATTATTACCACTTACATAACATTCAATACGTGCAACATTCTGACGTATTTGGTCACATAATAACTCATTTTTTATCAAAATACGGGCTGTTTGTCGGGCAACTGCTAATCCCGAATCAACCAGTGTGAATTGGTTATCAAAAAGATGCTGAATTGCTTCATTTAAGAACGGATAATGCGTGCAACCGAGCACTAAATAGTCAGCCCCTTGATCGGCTGCAGGCTGTAAAACCTCTTTTAATGCCTTTAAACATGCCTCACCCATTTGCTGACCTGCCTCTACACAGGGAACAAGTTCAAGGCTAGTTAAAGTCATCACTTTAACACCTGCCGGAACAGCAAACTTCTCGACCACATCTTTAATGAGTTGCCCTCGAAAAGTAGCAGGCGTTGCCAAGACGGCAACCACTTTAGAACGCGTCTGTAATACGGCAGGTTTTAATGCTGGAACCAGTCCAACAATTGGAAAGTGTTCACCATAATGCTCACGCAAATGATCAAGACTAAATGCGGAAGCTGTATTGCAGGCTACAACTGCAATTTTACAGCCTTGACGATATAGCCAATCGACTGCTCGCGCCGTGAGTTCCCTGATTTCTTCATCAGAGCGTGGACCATACGGAACGTAGGCAGTATCGGCATAATACACAATACGTTCATTAGGCAAATATTTAGCAATTTCTGCTGCAACTGACATCCCTCCAATTCCCGAATCAAAAATACCAATTGGGGCATCTGCTGATGCTTTAGGCATAGGTTCTAGCTCGGAAAATAAAGGTTGTATGGCGGTCATAGCTGTACTGAAGTGTCAGAAAATTTCACTCCCTAAAGCTTAAACCTCAAGTGCCTAATTGCAAGAGCAAATTACCACTTTTTAGCTCTAAAATAGTTTCACCTTTATCGTTTTCAATCAGTGTTCCATAGTTCACCAAATGATAGAAAGCTTGACGTTGAATCAGTGCATTAATCCCAAAACGGACATGCACATAAGGACGCAACTCTCCTGCATATTCACGCATAAAAATAGGATGTTCTGCATCAACCAAAATTACATCTTGGTTGGTGGTGGTCAGTTGTAAAAACTGCTCACCTGAAATTTCGACCTGATCTGCCTGATTGACTAATAAAGGTTCATCTTCAACTTCGATTTCAATTTGTTCTACAGGGGTTTTCAGGTAGAATTTGCCTTCTTCTTTCCATAGGACTTTGGTAAACAGATCTAATAGAGCTTGGCGCTTGATTAATTGACCTTCGTGCCACCATTCTCCATTGGATTTCACCGTCAAATCCATTTTGTCGCAATGCTTTGGATGCCACTGCTCTAAAGGTGGAATTGACCTTTTGTGACTTTGCTGTACACCTTTTAAGTATTGTGCAATGTTCATTAAGTTTTTATCATCAGATAACGGTATTTTTCCCATATCCGATGGTGAATTATTTTGATTTACCATAGTTTATGCCTTGCTGACGAAAAAATGTTACGACTCAGCCAATTGGCTAGATCATGGTTTAAAACTATACTAGCCCAAACGATAAAAGGCACAATAGCATATTTGCGCCTATGGATTAAAACACTCACGGCAGCACCGAATTATCTGAATATGACGGTTGCCACCTTTAAGTATTGAGGAGTCCTACATGGAACACATCGAACGTGAATCGATGGAGTTTGACGTTGTCATCGTAGGTGCAGGACCTGCAGGTCTATCTGCTGCGATTAAGATCCGTCAATTAGCGATTGAAAAAAACTTACCCGATCTTTCTGTTTGTGTAGTTGAAAAAGGCTCTGAAGTAGGTGCGCATATCTTGTCTGGTGCTGTGCTTGAGCCACGTGCCATCAATGAACTTTTCCCGAACTGGAAAGAAGAAGGCGCGCCTCTTAATGTCCCTGTAACTGAAGACAAAACTTTCTTCTTACTTTCAGACACCACTTCTAAAGAAGTACCTCACTGGATGGTTCCTAAAACCATGCACAACGACGGTAACTATGTGATCTCTTTAGGTAATGTGGTTCGTTGGTTAGGTCAAAAAGCTGAAGAGTTAGAAGTTTCTATCTTCCCTGGCTTTGCTGCATCTGAAGTGCTTTATCATGAAGATGGTACTGTAAAAGGTATTCAAACAGGCGACATGGGTATTGGTAAAGATGGCGAACCAACGCATAACTTTACTCCAGGCTATGAACTTCACGCTAAATACACCCTCTTTGCTGAAGGTTGCCGTGGTCACTTAGGTAAACGCCTAATTGCTAAATACAATCTTGATAAAGATGCTGATCCACAGCACTACGGTATCGGGATTAAAGAACTTTGGGAAATTGACCCAGCAAAACACAAACCGGGCTTAGTCATGCACGGTGCAGGTTGGCCTTTAGCAGAAACTGCTTCTTCAGGTGGCTGGTGGTTATATCACGCTGAAAACAACCAAGTTACGTTGGGCATGATCGTGGACTTGTCTTATGAAAATCCACACATGTATCCATTTATGGAAATGCAGCGCTGGAAAACTCACCCACTGATTAAACAGTATTTAGAAGGTGGTAAACGTATTTCTTACGGCGCACGTGCTGTAGTGAAAGGCGGTTTCAACTCATTGCCTAAATTGACTTTCCCGGGTGGTTGCTTGATTGGTGATGATGCAGGTTTCTTAAACTTTGCAAAAATCAAAGGCTCACACACTGCCATGAAATCTGGCATGTTATGTGGTGAAGCTGTATTTGAAGCGATTGCTGCGGGTGTAGAAAAAGGCGGTGATCTTGCCATTGCACGCGTTACTGAAGGCGAAGATTTATTTGTTAAAGAATTGACTTCATACACTGACAAATTTAACAACAGCTGGTTAAAAGAAGAGCTTTATAACTCTCGTAACTTTGGCCCAGCAATGCATAAATTTGGTCAATGGATGGGTGGTGCATTTAACTTTATCGACCAGAATGTCTTTAAAGTGCCATTCACTTTACATGACTTGAAGCAAGACTTTGCTGCATTGAAAACTGTTGATGCAACAAGCTTTAAACCAAACTATCCAAAACCAGATGGCAAGCTTACATTTGACCGTTTATCTTCAGTATTTATCTCAAACACTGTACATGAAGAAAACCAGCCAGCTCACTTGAAGCTTACTGACCCTTCAATCCCAGTGAATGTGAACTTACCGAAATGGGATGAGCCTGCACAGCGCTATTGCCCTGCTGGTGTTTATGAAATCATGGAAAATGATGATGGTTCTAAACGCTTCCAGATTAACGCAGCGAACTGTGTTCACTGTAAGACCTGTGATATTAAAGACCCATCTCAAAACATCACATGGGTAACGCCTGAAGGCGGCGGTGGTCCAAACTATCCTAACATGTAATAAAAAAGCCCCGATTATTCGGGGCTTTTTTATTAGTATACACTTATTGAAAAGGCGGTATTTTTGCTACGTTTAAATTTAAGTTCTTTTTATAGAAAATAAATGTGCCTAATAAAAATAAGCCAAGAAAACCAAAGTTTCGCGCTAAGTCGAAGTACCAAACCGATTTACCAAATAATAAATCAAGAATTAACATGAACCCTATAAATCTTGTATGCAAAATCAGACTCATCTTTATTTTTGGTTCGGGAGCAAAATATGTATTTCTATAACCGAGTAGTATAGAACCTAAAACAATGAGAATAGATATAATAATGATAGTGACAGTTTCAGATAACCAAGAGATCTCTAAATGTAATAAACCAGCAATAGAGAAAAACCAAAGACATATTAATAAGCTTCGTTTCACAAAATAATCATTCATTTTTATACGTCATTTATATACTTAATTTTATAAATTATATAACGATTCTTATTTGTCAAAAATTATCATTTCAAATTAAAGTTGAATTATTCATGGCTTCTAATCGTCTTTATTAGAAGCCTTATTATTCTATTACCCTTTCTTCACTAAGTAATGAAATTCTTTATGACCATTTTCATCTAAGCGTTCTTCTTGTAACAACAACTCATGGCCTAAATGCATACAAAATTTAGGAATATCCCAAGAGGTCGAATTATCTGTTGCAAAGACTTCAACCACATCCCCAGACTTAGATTTGCGGATGGCTTGATGCAACATCATCACAGGTTCCGGACAACGTAAACCACGCGTATTGAGTTGTACAGTAGGTGAAATGGGTTGCTCTGACATAACAAACTCGAACAAATAGAATTTTCACATTTTAGCATAAACAAATTACTGAGCTGTTAACTGTAACTGGCTTTTACATAACAATATACGTTTTGTCTTTTAGCTTGTTTTATAGATGCATAAGCATCTTTTCTTCGGTATGATCTGTGTATTCATTTGATACATTGAGTCTTTAGGAAAGATCATGCAAGAGGAACCAAGTCCGTCGTGGGGAATGCGAGGCTTACGAAAATGGTTAGGTACAGCGCCAGAAACCCGTGATGAATTATTAAAATTAGTCCAAAATTCACGCCGCTTTTTAGAACCCGATACTGTTGCTATGCTTGAAGGCGTTCTTGACCTTCCAGCTACAAAAATTCGTGAAGTCATGACGCCACGAACAGCAATGATCAGTTTACAAGAAGATGATCAATTACTTGATATTCTTGATGTACTGGTTGAGTCTGCTCACTCACGCTTTCCAGTCTTCTCTGCCGATCAGCCGGACAATGTTGTCGGGATTTTGCTCGCAAAAGATTTGTTGCCGTTTCTAACTGAACCGAATACCAAAGTCGATATTCGAGTTCTTATGCGCCAACCGTTATTTGTTCCTGAAAGTGCACGTTCCGATCAAGTACTACGCATGTTAAAACATACTCAAACTCACATTGCGATTGTGATTGATGAATATGGTTCAACGGCTGGTCTTGTTACGCTTGAAGATATTCTTGAAGAGATCGTTGGCGAAATTGAAGATGAGCACGACACGGTCGATGAAGATGCTCAGTACATTGTTCCTGACAATGACCATACGGTAGCAAATGCGTGGATGGTGCAAGCACTTACACCAATCGAACATTTCAATACTGTTTTAGATGCTGATTTTTCTGACGATGAAGTAGAAACTGTCGGCGGTTTATTGCTTCAAGAGATTGGTCTGGTAAGTGATTTACAAGGTCAAACTGTTGAGCTTGGAAATTGGTTATTTACAATTGTTGAAGCAGATGCCCGCACTATTCATCTGATTCGAGCTGTACGTCAATGAGAGCATACTTTGAAAAGCTGTTAGATTCTTCGCAACAACAAAAACAGCTTCCTTTAATTTTTCCTTTACTCATTGCTTTATTTTCAGGTGCCGTGTTCAGTTTTTCACTGGCACCTTATTATTGGTGGTGGTTGGCAATTTTATCTCCAGCCCTACTCTATGCAACATTACATAAGCGCTCAGCTAAACAAGCCTTTGCTATTGGTTGGAGCTATGGCTTTGGCTTATGGTTTGTAGGCGCTTTCTGGCTCTACACGTCTATCCATGTATACGGCGATACCAATGCCTTTTTAAGCGTATGTATGATTGCTGTTATGGCTCTTGTGATGGGGTTATTTACAGCATTTCAAACATGGGTTTACCGACGGTTTTTCCCTGAAACACCACTTACTTTTGCCCCACTTTGGATTGTTTTTGAATGGGCAAAAACTTGGATATTTACAGGTTTCCCATGGTTGTTTGTAGGTTACGCTTTTACTGAACGTTTACTCGATGGTTATGCACCGCTATTTGGTATTTATGCAATTTCCTTCGTTGTCATTGTATTAGCATGTGCTTTAGTCGAAGTTCTTCGTAAACGTATTTTCTGGGTTATCCCTTCTGCCCTGTTAGTTCTGGGTGCATGGGGAGCATCATATATACAGTTTGTAAAACCGAAAGCGGCTAAACCACTTAGCGTTTCGCTCATTCAAGGTAACATTCCACAAGATTTAAAATGGCTGACTGAATACCAAGTTAGAACATTAGAAATTTATGCTGGTTTGACACAATCTGAATGGGGCCGTGACCTGATAGTATGGCCTGAGTCTTCAATTCCGCTTTTCCAAACCGATATCGAACCGTTTTTGGATGCAATGGATGCACAAGCTAAAAAGAACCATACTGCATGGGTAACCGGCATTCCTTACTGGGATGTTGCAAAATCACATCAAGTCGGCAGTCCGCTTTATTACAACAGTATTATGGCCTCTGGCAGCGATTCAAGCGGCCTTTATAAAAAGCAGCGTCTCGTACCTTTTGGTGAATATATTCCATTATCAGGCTTACTCTCTTGGGTTTTACCAGCCATGCAAAATGATATTAGCATGAGCGGTTTTACACGTGGTGAGAGTGATCAAAAACCTCTTTTAATTAAAGGGCATGCGCTTGCTGCTGCAATTTGTTATGAGGTGGCTTACCCCAACCTGACAAGACGTAATGCAGAAGATAGCGACTTCTTGGTGACTGTATCGAATGATGCTTGGTTTACGGGTACTGCTGGGCCTTGGCAACATTTACAAATGGTGCAGATGCGCGCGAAAGAAAATGGCCGCTGGTTTATTCGTGCAACCAACACAGGTGTAACAGCGTTTATTGATCAAAATGGTCATATCACTGAACAAGCACCAATCGATAAAGAGTTTGTCTTGAGAGGTGATTTACCTGCTATGCAAGGCCAAACTCTTTATAACCGTTTAGGTGATTATCCAATTTTAGGATTCGCGGTCTTACTGCTGATTTTAGGTTGGGTTTATCGTCCACGTAAAGTTGACGTTTCTTTTAAATCTCGTCGCTAATTTACAATAACTTTGTACCCAGAGGCACTTCAAACTCTGGGATACAAAGTGCGACATCACCATCTGCATTATGAAACCCTGTCACCAAACATTCTGACTGAATAGGCCCTATTTGTTTTTTAGGGAAATTTACTACAGCAACGACTAATTTACCCACCAAATCTTGTGGTTGATAGAGCTTGGTAATTTGTGCACTTGATTTACGCACACCCAATTCTTCACCAAAATCTACATGCAAAATATAAGCAGGTTTACGCGCCTTTTCAAAAACCTCGGCTTGAATAATTTTACCAACGCGAAGCTCTACTTTTAAAAAATCATTCCAATCGATTTGTTCCATTTCATATTTCTCATTTTCTTAAATTGCTGATTTGAAGCATATAATATGTACAAATGAAGAAACACCCTGTTTTTAAGTCCAGTTAAAAAATAAAACGTAGATGTTTAATCTACGTTTTATCTAAAAATTTAGTTTTAAAATATTATTAAAAAGCAATCGATAGTTGCAGAGATAAGTATGCAACTAAACTCGATAAAAAGACCATGGGTACATAACGGTAAGCTTTAAAAAGGAATTGCTCATATTGAGTAGAGATTTGTTTAGCTTGCCAGACACTCGCTTTTAATGCAGTAAAGAAGCTCACCATCAACCATGCACTCACAATACTTAATGCGAAGAAACCAATCATGATTTGGCTACTTCCCTCTGTACTCAGCCATAACTTTAATGACACTTCAGCAATCGGTAATAAACCCAAAATCAATAGGACAGACTTGAGCATTACCCAATGAAACTGAGTCAGTTCATCTAATATGAGAAATGCTTTCATTTAATCTCTCCTTTTAATTGAATAAAGTGCTTTTTAGTTATTATGCAAAGCTTTCGTTTAAATATATAGCTTATTTTTCTCTACATTTTAACTTTCTTGTAACTATTAAATATGGGAATAATTCTTATTATAAATCTCAAATATTAACATTAACTTTAGTTTATATTTTTCAATTAGTTATTATATTTTACTGATTGAGAGAGATTATCAATTCGTATTTATCATTTTATCTCTTTAACTGAATTGATAATCTCCATTACATTTTAATTAAGGTTGGTAATAAATATCTGCATCATTACCTTCACCGCCTTCTTTGCCATCCGCTCCAAATGAGTACAAGTCAAAAGCTCGACCATCTGCCCCAGGAATGACATATTGAATATCATTTTTCCAACTATCTTTAGGATAACCACCTTTTACATAACCACCTGGCATCCAGTTTTTCGCTGTAGCAGGCTGGTTAACCAAAGCATCTAACCCACCTTCTTGCATGGTTGGGAAATGGCCATTATCTAGCTTGTACTGATCTAAAGCACCCGCCACACCCTTTAATGCAATTTGAGTCGTATCAATTTTGGCTTTTTCACTACGCCCCATGACATTTGGTACGATTAAAGCTGCTAACACACCTAAAATTACAATCACGACCATGACTTCAATGAGAGTAAAGCCTGAGTGAGGATTAACAAAGCGAAGCTTTGTCCGAACGCAAGATGGAGAGCTATGCTCGGAATGGCACGATTGTGCAAGTCCGAAAGCTGTGCTTGAGGTTTTTTGAGCATCCTTAACGTGCTCTTTTTGTTTCATGACCATCTTCATCATTATCTCTAATATCAAAGTTATTAAATCATATTGTTCATATTTACGATTGGCAGCATAACCGCGATTACAATAACCAGTACAATGCTTGCCATTAAAACCAGCATAAGCGGTTCAAGTAATGCCAGTAAGGTTGAAATAAATGTCGTCACCTCACGGTCTTGCATGGTCGATGCTCGTTCTAACATTCTGTCAAGCTCGCCTGATGCCTCTCCACTTCGAATCATTTGTACCATCATTGGTGGAAAATAACCACTGCGCTCCAGTTGCGTACCTAGGTTACCACCCTCGGTCACTCGCTCAGCCGCATGAGCAATTGAGTCGCGGATAACCCAGTTGTTGGTCACTGCTGCACCAATTTTTAAGGCATCCACCAAAGGCACACCTGAACGGGTCAAAATAGATAAGGTACTAGCAAAGCGTGCAGCATTAATACCACGGGACAGTTTACCGAATAATGGCAATTTGAGTGTTAATCGATCAAAAGCATAATGTCCAGCAGTGGTTTTTAAAAACCGTACGAATGCAACAACACCCACCACTGTAAAAAAAATAATAAATACCCACGCGTGGCGAATAAAATCACTCGCTTTCATTAAAGCGACTGTAATCCACGGTAAAGCATCTTTATTTTGATCAAAAGTTTTTACAATCTCTGGCACAACATAAGTCATTAAACCCATCACAATACCAAAAGACATCAGCATTAAAATGATTGGATAAATCATGGCGCCCTGAACTTTCTTTTGCATGGCAAAGCGGTTTTCGGTGTAATCCGAAAGCTGATCTAAAATGAGATCTAAATGTCCCGAGCGCTCGCCAGCAGCCACCGTTGCAATATAAAGGTCAGGGAAACGTCCAGACTGCTGCATACCTTGTGCGAGTGAATGCCCTTCTAAGACTCGAGAACGCACAGATAATAATAGATTTTGCACATGTGTTTTTTCACTTTGCCTACTCACGGCACGCAAAGCTTCTTCAAGTGGAATAGCAGCAGCAACTAAAACCGAAAGTTGTCTGGTCATGAGCGCCAAATCGTAAGCACTGAACTTTTTTTGGAATAATCCCGGACTCTGATGTTTATCTTTTTGTTCAACAGGATCGACACTAATGGGTGTCCATGCTTTATCACGTAATTGTTGGCGAATCTGGCGCGCTGAGTCTCCCTCAAGCACCCCTTTTTGCTGCTTCCCTGAAGCATCAATGGCAGTAAATTGATATGCAGGCATGGTAATGTTCTAATTTTCCAAAAATAATAGTCGCTGCTGTTGCATCTATGCTACGCAATCATTCATATTCGTTCTATAGCCTGTGTAGAATACCCAAGTCCTCTTCACGACGCTATGCCGTTTTTTAAAATTGACGAAATGAGCCTCTATGACCATAACGCCAAAGCCTGATTCAGTTGTTTATCGTGTGCGTGTAGCCGTACCTGTGCATCTGTACGATACTTTTGACTATACACTCACCCAAGCACAATATGAACGGGCTTACGTAGGCTCACGCGTCGCTATTTCATTTGGATGCCAAAATCTGATTGGCATCATTACTGAAAAAGTTGATCCAAGTGAATCATTTACAGGCACCTTTCAGCTTAAAGCCATTTCTGACCTTTTAGATGAAGAACCAATTTTAGATGAACAAGTTTTAAGTTTATTGACATGGTCAGCTCAGTATTACCAATTTCCAATTGGTGAGGTCATGCAAACCGCTCTACCTGCATTATTGCGTCAAGGCAAACCAATGGATGTTTTGTTCCATCTTTGGAAAATCACACCCTGTGACAATGTTGAAGCCCTACTAAAGCGTTCTGTTAAACAACAAGATGCGTATCAAATTTTAAAGTTACACCCTGCCGGAACTACAGAGAATATTCTTAATTTAAGTGGTGTAGAAACGGCTACGCTTAAAGCACTTCAAAAGAAGGGACTAGTCGACTGTACGCTTGAACCGCACGACTTTAGCCCATCACCTGTTCAATTGGCACAAATGCCACTTACACTCAATGAAGACCAAAAGAAAGCAACTCAGCACGTCGTAAACGCACAGCATCAATACCAAGCTTTTTTGTTAGATGGTTTAACAGGAAGTGGTAAAACTGAAGTTTATCTGCACATCATGCACGAAGTGCTCAAGCAAGGTAAACAAGTACTGGTGTTAGTCCCAGAAATTGGTCTAACCCCTCAAACGATTTCTCGTTTTAAGTCTCGTTTTAACTGTGATATTGCTCTATTACACTCAGGCTTAAATGACTCCAAACGCCTACAAGCATGGCAACAGGCCCAGACTGGTAAAGCATCTATTATTTTAGGAACACGCTCTGCGATCTATACGCCACTGCCACGTTTGGGCTTAATCATTTTAGATGAAGAACATGACCTCTCTTATAAACAGCAAGAAGGTTTCCGGTACCATGCACGTGATGTCGCACTGTACCGAGGTCACTTACAAAACTGTCCAGTTATTTTAGGTTCAGCAACACCGAGCATCGATAGTTATTATTTGGTCGAAACTGGTAAATTAACTTCACTGCAACTTAACCAACGTGCAGGCCATGCGCTTTTGCCTAAAATGCATTTGATTGACCTTAAAATTGTCAAAAAGCAACATGGAATTAGCCAACCTCTTATTGAGCAAATCAAGCATACGTTAGCAAGAAAAGAACAGGTTTTAATCTTTTTAAACCGTCGTGGCTATGCACCTGTACTGGTCTGTGAAAGTTGTGGGTGGCAAGCAAATTGTCCACATTGTGATGCGCATTTTACGTTGCACACTCAGCCTTATTCTTATTTACACTGCCACCACTGCGGTACTGTTCATCGCTTGCCCGATCACTGCCCTGAATGCCAGCAAAAAAGCCTAAAAACCCTAGGTGCTGGAACAGCTAAGGTTGAAGAGCACTTACAAGAACTATTTCCAGACTATGATGTGATTCGGGTTGACCGTGACAGCACCAGTCGTGTCGGTAGCTGGCAAAAAATCTATGATCGGATTCATCAAAACAAACCAACAATTTTGCTTGGCACTCAAATGTTGGCAAAAGGTCATCATTTCCCACACGTAACTTTGGTTGCCATTTTAGATATTGATGCTGGGTTACTTAGTGTCGATATTCGTGCGCCAGAACGTACTGCGCAGTTAATTGTACAAGTCGCCGGTCGTGCAGGTCGTGGTGAACATAAAGGCCATGTTTATTTACAGACCTTAAGACCAGATCACCCTTTACTGACCACGCTCATCGAAAAAGATTATCGGGCGGTTGCCAAACAAACTCTTGCGGAACGTAAAGTCGCATTGCTTCCGCCTTATCGCTATGCCGTACTCATTCGTGCTGAATCCAAAGATCGTGACTATACCTTACATTTTTTAAGTGAAGCGGCAGAACATTTACGCCAAATTGCGGGAGAAATTGTTGATATTTGGGGGCCAATTCCAGCCCCTATGGAGCGTAAAGCTGGACGCTACCGCGCCCACATGGTGATTTTATCTGCTGACCGTGCTCGCCTCCATTTTTACTTAAGACAATGGTGGTCACAATTGGTTCATGCACCTCGGCAGCATCAACTTCGACTCTCAATTGATGTTGATCCACAAGAATTTAATTAGATGGCTTGAATATCATGGTGTGAAGAAGCCTTTTTGGCTTTACACTTAAAAGAGACTAATACATTCGAGGCAATGAATGTCATTCTTACTGCAAGCAACAATTTTTCTTGGAGCTTCTCTGATTTTAGTCCCTCTTGGCAAACGCCTAGGGATAGCAACAGTTTTAGGCTATTTATTTACAGGAATACTTCTAGGTCCTAGTGTTTTAAATATTGCACATGACCCTGAAGCAATTATGGAACTTGCCGAATTTGGCGTTATCTTATTAATGTTCCTGATTGGTTTAGAGTTGCGCCCCCAACGTTTGTGGGAAATGCGTGACTCTATTTTTGTAATGGGAAGTCTGCAAGTCCTCATTAGTGGGGCTATTCTTATGCTGATCGTACTGTTACTCTTTCAACAGCAGCTTTCTGTCAGCTTTGTCATTGGTTCTGCCCTTGCGCTGTCTTCCACCGCTTTTGTATTACAACTTCTGACCGAAAAGCAGCAACTCAATACGACTTATGGTCAGCAGTCTTTTTCCATTTTACTTTTCCAAGATATAGCGGCTATTCCTTTACTTGCCATTATTCCATTATTGGCAGGAACAGAATCAACCCATCATGGAGTAGCTTATTTTGCGGCTATCATTGCAACCTTTACTGGTCTATTTCTGTTTAGTCGCTATGTGATGCGTCCATTCTTCCGCTTTGTTGCCAAAAGTGGAGCAACTGAACTTATTACAGCAGTAGGATTATTTATTATCCTTGCTGTTGTCTTGCTTATGGACACTTTAGGAATTAGCACTACATTAGGTGCATTCCTCACAGGTGTATTATTAGCAGATTCAGAATTTCGCCACGAAGTTGAAGCGAGTATTGCACCATTTAAAGGTTTATTGCTTGGCTTATTCTTTATGACCGTTGGCATGACCACACAGCTGTCACTGCTCATTGAAATGCCTTTGCTTATTATTGGTGGTGCAGTCAGTTTATTACTCATCAAAACGCTGATATTGACCGCTATTGCCCGCTATAAAAAATACAGTTGGAATAACAGCTTGCTTTTAGGTACTTGCTTGGCACAAGGCGGAGAATTTGCTTTTGTAATTTTGAGCCTTGCAAAAAGTGAGAAGGTTTTAACTCAAGCTATATTAGAACCCGTGACTCTGATCGTGACGTTGTCGATGGTACTTACACCAGTAATTTACTGGATCATGGCAACTCAGGTCATTCCTCTGTTTAATAAAGAACATCCTCCAGAGTATGATGAAATTCCTCAGCAGGATAACCCGATTATCATTGCCGGCTTTGGTCGGTTTGGACAAATCATCGCGCGTATTGCTCGCCTACAACATTTAGGCTTTACTGCAATCGACAACAATCTTCATCAAGTGGACTTTGTTCGTCGCTATGGCGGTAAGCTCTATTATGGCGATGTGACCCAGCCCGATTTACTGCGTTCTGCTGGTATTGAAAAAGCCAAAGTATTTATTTTAGCAATCGATGATGTTGAAGACTCTATGAATGTCGCACGTCATCTTAGATTAAATTATCCAAACTTAAAGCTGTTGGCTCGTGCTCGCGACCGTCACCATGTCCATCTTTTAAGAGATTTAGGTGTTGAATACATTTGGCGTGAAACGTATCTATCTTCATTAGGTATGGCTTACCGCGCTTTGCGAGAACTCGGTATCTCTGATGAACAAGCCTATAACAATATCGAAATCTTTCGGGATTATGATGAGAAATTGCTTATACAGCAGCAAAGTATTTATACAGACGAACAGAAGATCTTTGAAACACATCGTAATGCCTTAGCCGAGCTTGAACATTTGTTTGAAAGTGATGCGCAGCAACAGGCTACATCAAAACATGATGTTAATTTAAAGCGTCATTTACAACCAAATCGCATCGACATTACAAGAGATAATCTAGAATAACTTGAGATTTCAGAAAATGGCTATATTAAGGACTTATTCACATTGCCTAAATAATTGGACAATGGGCACAAAGCTGCCCCCTGTCCGGCTTGCGGCTTCGCTGCATTTCCTAAGCTTGATTAAAACGAAATAGTTATACTCTGCTTAGGGCCCTGGAGAATATTATGTCTGATTTACGCCAACGCTTTTATATAGAGAACTTTCCAGTACGTGGAGAAGTAGTTCATCTTGAAGAAGCCCTACAAACCATCTTAGCTCAACGTGACTATATGCCTGCTGTTAAAATTCTGCTAGGTGAAATGTTGAGTGCGACTGCATTACTTGCAAGTACACTAAAAATCAAAGGCCGTATCAGCTTGCAAATCCAGGCTAGCGGCACCTTCAAATGGGCGATGGCTGAATGTAATCATTTAGGAGAGGTTCGTGCTTTAGCGGACTATGAAACTGACCCTCGCTTTGTGGAAGCAACAGACAGCAGCACAGTTCTTGGTGCTTTAGTTAATCCAGTTTTATTTATTAACATTGAACCGGAATTTGGCGAACGTTATCAAGGGATCGTGCCGCTTGATCAAGTAAATTTAGCAGGCTGCTTGATGCAGTATTACGATTTGTCTGCACAAATTCCAACTCGTATTGTGTTGGCAAGTACAGATAAGCGTTCTGGCGGTTTACTGATTCAACTCTTACCACGTCACGATGAAGAAGAGCAAAACTTGGTCGATGAAGATTTATGGCCACGTTTGACAATGTTGACCGAAACATTAAAAGCTGAAGAGCTTACCAATTTAGATGCAAATGAAATCCTGTATCGTTTATATAACGAAGAAGAAGTTCGTTTACCAGAAATTGAAGCATTAAAATTTGGCTGTACATGTTCAAAAGAACGCTGTGCAAATGCCCTGATTCAAATTGGTGTAGACGCTGTTCATGAAACCCTAGAACATCAGAACCCGATTCGTATGGACTGTCAGTTCTGTAATACACAATATACCTTTACCGCTGAAGAGGCTTTAGCGTTATTTGGTGAACATTTAAGTTAATCTTTTAACTTTATAAAAAGGCGGTTATACCGCCTTTTTATTTACCTGTATTTTTTGATGATAATTTTCAACGTGTTAATTTAAATAGGATAATATAAGGCTACTTTATAGCCTAATAAATAAGATGCCTAAATACCATGAATTATTTTGATTATTTTCTCTTTATTTTTAGTGTAGTTATCATGATTGCGACCCCTGGACCTGTCATGATTTTAGTTGCAAGCGCTGGACTTAAAGGGGGCTATAAAAAAGCACTGGAAACCATTTTTGGTACAAACCTAGCATCTCTTGTTTTAATTTTTATTTCAGTACTGGTTTTAAAAGGAGTACTGAGTGTTAATGATAGTTACCTCAATATCATTCGTATTTTAGGCTGTCTATATATTGGCTATCTGGGGTTAAGTATTCTTAAAGAAGTGATTCAAGCACCTCACCCAGAAGCGATACAAACAGTTTCAGCACAAAATGGCGGCTTTAAAAAAGGTTTTCTTGTCGGTATTTCAAACCCGAAAGATATTATCTTTTTCTCGGCTTTCTTTCCGCAATTTGTCTCTATTACACCTCAGTTAAATTTAAGTTTAACCATACTCACGCTGACATGGATTGTTTTAGATTTCCTTACCCTATCTTTGGTTTATATCTTTTTCCGCCGCCTTTCTAACAGTCATTTATATCCAAAAATATTAGGCCTCTGCGGTTTATTACTTCTACTTATTGCCCTGTATGGCTTATATCAAAGTTTCATCTAAATCCTGAGAGATATGGGCTTCACTCGCCTATATCTTTTTCTATCAATTTCATTTCGTAATAGAACAACTCTTATACAATCTAGCTTATTGAAAACTCTAAAAATCGTTTCATAATGAAATAAACAACACCATCGTGATAAAACATTATGGCAAAAAATTATTATGAAGAATTAGGGGTTACCCGCAAAGCCTCTGCTGATGAAATTAAAAAAGCTTATCGAAAATTAGCCCGTAAATATCATCCCGACATCAGCAAAGAAAAAGATGCAGAAGAAAAAATGCAGGCCATTAATGTTGCCTATGACACATTAAGCAATGCAGATAAAAAAGCCGAATATGACCAAATGTTAGATCATCCTCAAGGTTTTAATAACTTTGGTCAAGATGCTGCACAAGGTGGTTTTGATGGCGCACAGTTTTATCGTCAAGGTTTTACAGGCGGTGAACAAGCAGACTTTAGCGGTTTTGAAGATTTATTTGGTCGCTTTGGTGCAGGCTTTGGCGGTGGACAACAACAATATCAAAGACAACAACGTAGTTATCGCGGTGAAGATCAACATGCTAGCATAGAGGTTGATCTTGATATTGCCTATCATGGTTCAACCCAGCAAATTACTCTGCAAATTCCAACCATGAATGCTTATGGTGAGCCTGAAGTTCAACGCAAAACTTTACAGGTAAAAATACCAAAAGGCATGAAAGAAGGTCAGCAAATCCGCTTAACTGGACAAGGCCAAAGTGGAATTAATGGTGGTGCGAACGGCGATCTTTATATTGAAATCCAGTATAAAGATACAGATCGTGTTCATGTCGAAGGCAGTGATGTGTATCTGACTGTAGATGTAGCTCCATGGGAAGCAGCATTAGGTCAAGGTATTGAAGTGAAAACACCGGCAGGATCCTTACATGTCAATTTACCTAAAAATGCAAAACAAGGACAACAGCTACGTTTAAAAGACAAAGGGATACCAAATAAAACGCCAGGCCATCTCTATTTAATTTTAAATATTGTATTCCCCCCAGCAAATTCTGAAAAAGAAAAAGAAGCGTATCAGCAATTGGCAGAAGCCTTTGCTTCATTCGAACCTCGTTCATCTCATTAGGGAGCAAGATCATGACAACCATTCACTATCGAGAAATTGTATATGACGGCCATACCTTTAGTGCAGAGGTCGTTGATGAACAATCGACATTTGATTTACAACAATTTGCCCAAGCTTGTGGCCAAAGTCCTGACTGGATTCTTCAGCTCATTGAATATGATATTTTAACAGTCGAGAACACACCTGAAGCACACCAGTTTATGGGCGAAGATGTCGCACGCGCACGTAAGGCTTATCGTCTGCAACGTGACTTTGACGCAAGTTTGGCGGCAGTTGCTGTGATGTTAGATTTGATTGATGAAGTGCAACAACTTAGAAAACAGTTGAAGCATTTTCATTGAGATTTTTTCTTCTAAATAACCATTCAAACAGGTATGAACTAAGGTGACGGGCGGCAGGGATGCCGCCTTTTGGACTGCGGTAACATGGATGTACCGTCAGTCCAATAAAGGGTTTTGTTACTTTTGCCCAGTCAAAAGTAAGGACAAGCCTATATAAAAAATATCTAATTAAACTCTATATTTGAGGCAATGCTAACAAATTAACTTTACTGATTTTTGAAAATCACTTTTATTTCAACCGAGTAATCTTCTCCACTTCCTTCAAAGTCTGCTTAATCGGTTCATATTCCAGAAACCAAAACAAATTCATTCGATCTTGGCGATGCTGTTGAGCCAGTAAATCAATCACACTTTTTTCACCGCGCCCCACCAAATGTTGTCGATAAAAATAGTAGAGTAATAAAACAGTACTTAGCAGCATAACACCGAGCATAATCCAGAAACCTACCGGTGATTTAAGCCCTGGAATAAACTCAAAGTTCATTCCATAAATACCGGTTAAAAGCGTAAGCGGTGCAAATACAGCAGTAATAATGGCAAGAATACGCATATTCTCATTGGTCTGGTTGGCAATTGCTGAGAAGTGCAAATCAATCGCCGACTGAATGGCGCTACGTAAACGTAAAGTATGTTTTTGAATACGTTCGACATGACTCATTAAATCATTTAGACGCACTAATAAAAGGTCTTGAGAACTATGCGTCTTCTCACCAATAACATGATGATAGTTTTCTACAATTTCATCTCGAAACTCTTGTAAGGTTTCGATTTGCTCTTCGCATAAATTTTCAACCTGCTGAAAGGCCATGTTTTCATGAAACAGCTGATGCCATTGTTTAAAACGGCGATTACCTTGCAGCAATTGCTGTTGCCAATGCTCGACCCTTCTAGTCAAAGGTGAACGGATATCAAGGTAGCCATCCACCATACTATTGAGCAGTCGTAAACATAAATCTACAGGTGAATTAGGAAGCTTACGGGTTTTATTTTGTTCTTCCAAAGTTTTACATAAAATATTTTCGAGACGTTGAATATAGTTTTCAATCGACTTATTGCCCTGCTCACGAACACTAATCAGAACTTTAGGAGTAAAAATAAAGCTAATCGGCGTGGTTGCTAGGCCAAATACACTCTCATGGGATTCCCCACTTTTAATTTCATCATCAGGTGTAACGAGCTTTCTAAAAATAAGCAAATCATATTCTTCAAGCGTATCAAATGCACAAGGATGCTCAATATTCGCAATATCCCGCATATGAAATTCATTAATAACCACACCTGAAAGTTGTTGAATCTTTTGTTGCCATTCTTCGTTATGGTTCACCACATCGGCTCTGACACTATCAATCCAGAAAAACTCCAGAATGTGTTCATTATGCTGCTCACGGCTTAAAAAGACATAGCCGTCAGCGTGATGGCGATAAAAGTAATAAACCTGCATACCACAATGATCTGTTTTTGTATTACTTGCATCATGCCATAAAAAAGTCCGCATCAAGCGGACTTTTTCATGTCACCAGAACAATTATGCTTGTTCAATGTCTTTCATAGTCAATTTAATACGACCACGATTATCAACATCAGCAACTTGTACTTTCACTTCCTGACCTTCTTTAAGAACATCAGTTACGTTCGCAATACGTTCATTTGAAATTTGCGAAATGTGAAGAAGGCCATCAGTACCTGGCATGATATTTACAAACGCACCGAATTCTACGATACGAATTACTTTACCGTCATAGATCTTACCTGGTTCAACTTCAGCAGTAATTGCTTGAATCTTAGCAATTGCAGCTTTAGCAGCAGCTTTAGTTTCACCAAATACGCGAACAGTACCGTTGTCTTCGATATCAATTGCAGCTTTAGTTTCTTCAGTAATTTGACGGATAGTTGCGCCGCCTTTACCAATAACATCACGGATCTTGTCTGGGTTGATGTTAATCACTTCAAACGTCGGTGCATGAGCACTGATTTCAGCACGAGCGCGTGAAATGACTTTATTCATTTCGTTTAGGATGTGCATACGACCAGCAAATGCTTGGTTTAATGCAACTTCCATAATTTCTTCAGTAATACCTTCAATCTTGATATCCATTTGAAGCGCAGTAATACCGTTTGCAGAACCTGCTACTTTAAAGTCCATATCACCTAAGTGATCTTCATCACCCAAGATGTCAGAAAGTACTGCGAAACGCTCGCCTTCTTTCACTAAGCCCATTGCGATACCCGCAACTGGAGCTTTAAGTGGAACACCTGCATCCATAAGTGATAATGAAGCACCACATACAGAAGCCATTGAAGATGAACCGTTTGATTCAGTAATGTCAGATACAATACGAATTACATACGGGAAGCGGTCAGCAGCAGGAAGAACTGCTTGAACACCACGACGTGCTAAACGACCGTGACCAATTTCACGACGCTTAGGACCAGATTCACGGCCTGTTTCACCTACAGAGTATGCAGGGAAGTTGTAGTGCAACATGAAGTTGTCAGTTTTAGTACCAGCAAGGGTATCAACCATTAACGCATCACGAGTATTACCCAAAGTTGTTGTTACCAACGCTTGAGTTTCACCACGTGTAAATAATGCAGAACCGTGTGCACGATCTAATACACCAACTTGAACGTCGATAGCACGAACAGTTTTAGTATCACGACCATCAATACGTGGCTTACCTGACAAGATGTTGTCACGTACTGTACGGTATTTAAGGTCTTCGAATAATTCGTTTACTTCATCAGCAATACCAGTTTCATCATTTTCTGGAACGAACTGAGCTACAGCTTCTGCATAAAGTGCATCAAGTGCTGCGTAACGATCTTGTTTAACCGCAATTGTATATGCTTCAGAAATTTTCGCTTCGAAAGCTGCTTTTAATTGCTCAAGAAGAGCTTCGTTTTTAGTTGGAGCAACCCAAGTTGACTCAACAGCACCAGCAGCGGCAGCAAATTCTTTAATCGCTTGAATTGCGATTTGCATTTCGTCATGACCGAAAAGAACAGCACCCAGCATTTGGTCTTCTGAAAGTTCTTTCGCTTCAGATTCAACCATCAATACAGCAGATTCTGTACCAGCAACCACAAGGTCAAGGTCACTTTCTTTCAACTGTTCGAAGTTCGGGTTAAGAACATATTCACCCTTGATTAAACCAACACGTGCTGCACCGATTGGACCGCGGAAAGGCGTACCAGCAATAGACAATGCTGCTGATGTACCAAGCATTGCTGCAATATCAGCATCCATAGTTTTGTCAGAAGAAACAACAGTTGCTGTTACTTGAATTTCGTTGAAGTAACCTTCTGGGAACAACGGACGAATTGGACGGTCAATAAGACGTGAAATTAAAGTTTCAGCTTCAGAAGCACGACCTTCACGCTTACCGTAACCACCAGGGATACGACCAGCTGCATATTGTTTTTCTTGATAGTTAACTGTTAACGGGAAGAAGTCTTGACCCGCTTTTGCTTTAGGTTGAGCAACAACTGCAACTAAAACAGTTACGCCACCCATAGTGATTAAAACTGTGTTTGCTTGACGTGCAACGCGACCCGTTTCTAAAACGACTTGATGTTGACCGAATTGGAATTCTTTACGAACGATATTAAACATTGACATGTATTGTATTTTCCTAATTTTATTCTAGTGAGACCCCTAAGGTTTGGCATTCAGACTACACCGATTGGTAGATAAATGACAAAGCTTAGAAGCCATCACACTAGATCAATTATTTAAAATAAGTTAAACGCAAAGAAGGAGCGCACAAGCGCCCCTTCTAAAAATCACTTAACCTAACATTAAGTGAAACTCTCTTTTCAGCGATAAAGCATTGCGACATGCGAAATAGCGAAAACAAAGTAAAAATCGAATTAACGACGTAAACCTAAAGCACCGATCAAAGCAGTGTAACGACCGTGGTCTTTACCATTTAAGTAGTCGAGCAATTTACGACGTTGGTTAACCATACGGATCAAACCACGACGGCTGTGGTGGTCGTGTTTGTGAGCTTTGAAGTGACCTTGTAAATCATTGATTTGAGCAGTCAATAAAGCTACTTGTACTTCTGGTGAACCAGTGTCATTTTCAGCGCGAGCAAATTTAGCAATGATCTCTGCGCGGTCTGCATTAGTTAAAGCCATTCGATTTCTCCGAGATGCTTAAAAAAGTAAACGATATGAATCAGTTGAGGCAACTGACTGCCGTGCATCACTACAGCAAGTCGCCTATTTTAAGGTATCTATAGGTGGATTGCAAAATAGTTTTCAGTAACTTGTCATTTTAGACACTGACATCAAGACCTTAACCCTGCACACTAGCCTCGAATAAAAAGAAAGAAGCGCGAGGGACGTGTGAAAATTTTTTCAACTAACACTTGTCCAGTACCGGACAATATTGAGCAAGTCATTCGACAAAAAGATGAAGTTGCTGCTGAACAGGGTGGAATGAGTGATCACCAGATTCAAAAAATCTGGAAAAGTATAGAAGCACTGTATAGAACCGGAAACTATCCACTCATTACCTTTTGTTTACGCAGACAAGGTAAAATTTTGCTCAATAGAAGCATTGGATATGCTCAAGGGAATTCTCCAGCAGGCCTTCAAGAAAATGCCCTGATTGCAACACCTGACACACCTGTTTGCCTATTTTCAGCATCAAAGATGATTACAGCCATGTTGATTCATCTATTAGATGAAAAGGGTGAAATTAATTTGCTCGATCCCGTGAGCTATTATGTTCCTGAATATGGAGTCAATGGTAAGCGCCGTGCAACGATCTTTCATTTATTAGCACATCGTGGTGGCATTCCTTATATTGATGGCGATGTCACACCAGATTTATTATTTGATAAAGACGAAATTTTAAAACGTTTATATGCTGCCCGACCTGTGTCTCCTGCTGGTAATCACCTTGCCTATCATGCTGTTACGGCAGGTTATATTTTAGGAGAAGTTATTGAACGGGTGACTGGGCAGGATTTACGTGAGTTTGTACATCAAACTATCGAAAAACCAATGGGGATGCCTTATTTCAATTATGGCTTAAAACCAGAATACCGTTCAGAAGTCGCCTTAAACTGTGCAACAGGTCTGCACCCTAGCCTTGGTACCGATCACTACCTGAATCATGTGTTAGGTGGCGGTTTACAACTTGCAGTTGATGTGACTAACGATAGTCGTTTTATGGACACCATTTGCCCAGCTGGAAACATCTATACCAGTGCAGAACAAGCCGGCCGCTTCTTTGAAATGCTTTTAAGTGGAGGAAGCTACGGCGGTCAGCAAATCTTTAGTGAGAAAACAATTTTCAGAGCAACACTGCCAACTACAGGCGTTAACATTGACCGTACTTTGTTAATTCCAATGCGCTATGCTTTAGGACCAATGTTAGGTAGCAATCCTGTAGGTCTTTTTGGCCCAATGACGGGGCAAGCATTTGGTCATTTAGGATTCTCTAACATTTTATGTTGGGCCGACCCTGAAAGAGATATCAGTGTTTCCTTATTAACAACTGGTAAATCTGTAGTGGGTACTCACCTGCCTGCTTTAGCTAAAGTGCTCTATCAAATCTCAACCCAATGTCCACGTATACCAAGAGATCAACGCCGTTCGTTATTTGGTAGTGATTCTCATGAAACTGACTTAGTGTAGAAACAAATAAAAAACCCAAGCATTTCTGCTTGGGTTTTTTGCGCTGTAGTTTTTGTTTATCGTGTTATTACTGTTTTTATTGTCGTTGGTGAGATGCTAGTCACATCCTTCTTGTTGTTTTAACTCACTTCCGATGTTTTCGTTTCTATTTCCTTATGTGATGTATTGTGACATATCCAATTATGAAGAAAAGTAGTATTTTTCTTATCATCATGTAAGTGAAAACGTACAGGTCTGTATAATATTTGGTAAATAGCCATTTTTAACCTTTAACGTACAGTTCTGTATAACATATAACTTAACAATTCACAGGAAAAATGCCTGTTTTGAAATCATATTATAGATAAATATATTGATATTATTGATTTAAATCTTTAGACAAAAACAGAGTGAAGATAGTGCTAAAAACGAAATGTTGTAATGCTTTTTTAAACATAGTGAAAAGTAGAATATAAAAAAGCCCTGTAGTCTCTCCCAAAACTACAAGGCTTAGCGGCTGTAAGTTTCCTCTTTATACACCTACTTCATTGTAAGTTCGCAGTCTCTCGACTTAAGTTATTATTATTGTGCGATTTTGCCCGACATTCCGTGCCAAGCTCGTTGTGCGTTTATAATCTCAAAAACACGGGGTGTACTCTAGCAGCAAATATCTCGAATCTATGTAAGCTTTTTCTTACAAGGGTAAAAATATTAAGTTTGTCTTAACGAACTAACCGATTAACTTTTTGAACTAAACCGCTTTTTCGTGTAGTACGAACTGTAAATGCTTGTAATAAAGCCTCTTGATGTACTAAAAGACTGACTACTTTCTTAGCTCGTGTAATCGCAGTGTAAATAAGTTCTTGGCTTAATAAGTTCTTGGCAGCCTGATCAAGAACAACAGCAGTATGGGTAAATTCAGACCCTTGCGATTTATGAATCGTTAAAGCGAATGCACTCTGAATACTTTTAGGCAATCGATTTGCAGCGACCCATTTGTTCAAACTTGGAAAATATACTTCAAACTGCTGTGGCTGAGTCCTGTGCTCAAAGCACAAACCAATATCCCCGTTTGAAATACCGAGCTGATAATCGTTATAGGTCATCATTACAGGACGACCGACATACCATCCCCCTGCTGTCACTATTGAAAGTTGCTGCTGCAACCAACGCTGCGCATATTGGTTTAACTGCTGCAATCCAAACGGACCATGACGAACCGCGGTTAAAATCCGGTAATCATCAAATGCTTTTACTACATTTTGGACCTGTTCAATCGAGCGCTCTTCTTTTAAATAATTTTTTAGACTCTGTACATACCTCTGGAAACCGAGCATTAGCTTTTGATAATAGAGATCTAGGTCTAATTGATTCCCTTCTGGTAAATATTCAAGCTGAACAACATCAGGCATATCTGTTTGTAGAAGTATAGGTTTTAATTCTGAAGCTTGAACAATATCAATTTCAAACTGCTGCAAAACAGCTGCATGATCCTGTTGATAGGTTTGTGCCTGAATAAATTTAGCCACTTGTCCAATCAATGCACCTTCAGCAAAACGACGACTGGTTTGTAGTTGTACTCTGTTGTCGGCTAGTGCCTGTATTTGCTGCAAATCTGCAAGAACCGCCCCGACATCGACAGAAGCGAGCTGATTTGCATCTCCTAATAAAATAATTCGACAGGACTCAGGCACAGCTTCAAATAAAAGAGTAGCCAGGTTTAAATCCAGCATAGAAGCCTCATCCACGACAATCACGTCATAAGGCAAAGGCTGTTTTTGATTAAACCGTGGTGTCTGACTATGTCCCATCCCTAACAAACGGTGAATCGTTTGTGTTCCCTGATTTCTTAGCTCTTCACTAACTAATCCGGACTCAAGTAATTTAGGATCGTTAAATGAGTTCTGTAAAGCCTCTTGCATTCGCTGTGCTGCTTTACCTGTTGGAGCAGCCATTGCCACACGAATATGTGGAATTGCTTGGCTAAGTACAGCAATGATACGTGCAAGTGTATAAGTCTTGCCTGTACCTGGCCCACCCGTAATAATACTCAAGCCCTGCCGAGCAACCATTTTTAAAGCTGCCTGTTGATGAGGATCGGTAAGCAGGTTTAAATAGTCATCACAAGAAATAGGTTGAATTAATTGTTGCTTTAATCGACAAATTTGTTCTGCAAGTCGTTGCTCTAGGTGCCAATATCGGTATAATGCCAACCCCTGCTCATCGTAGACGCATGGCGCAACTTTTGAAGTTGCTTGATCGGCAGATATAGCAAGCTGACCAAGTGCTGCAATTTGCTCTGAACTGATATCAATACAACTATCGCCTTGTAAGCTCGCTTCAATAAGCTGTTGCAAGTAAGAAGTGGCTTCTGGTACTTGCGATTGTTCAGTAAATGGAACCTGATTTAAGAAGTTACTCCACGTTGTTAACCAGCTTAAATCGGCTTGTTCAGGGCTGTTTAGATTGTCCACACACTTATCCACCTAGTTTTCCACACGCTTGTCCACATGGTTATAGACAGGCTTATCCACATGTCAAGTATTTGTTAATCTTAAAATTACGCTTTTTATCAGTATTTTTCATGCTATTTTATCCTCAGCAAAATATCCCAAAATGGCATCAAGACGAAGGATAAACTCGACACTAGGTTCCCAGTAATAATACCCCTGCTCCGCTTCACCATTCATACCACGTAAGTAAAGATAAGTTGCCCCACCCAAATGTTGCTCAATCTGGTAATCCTGCATTTTGACTTGCAAATAGCGGTGTAACGCAACGAGATATAAACCTGCTTGTAGCCAGTAACTTGCCAAAGACATGCTTTGAGCAATGCTATCGCTACGATAGTCTGCAAGATCATCACCTAAGTAATTACTTTTATAATCGGCAATGTGATAACGCTGCCCATCAAAATAAACCAAATCGATAGAACCATTGAGGTAACGTGCTGAGCGAGCCTCAAGTAACTCCGGCATATTCAACCCATACTCAGCGAAGAGTTGCTGAATACGTGTCATGGCTAAAACTCGATCTGAGAGCGCCAAATAAAAAGGAAACTCTGACAAATACTGTTCTTGTTGAAGCTGATTGAGCCGGAAACCTTGATAAAGCGGTGTTCGCAAAATATCTTTCAACCAGTCTGCAACTGACTGGTAAAGCAGGTTCTCGGCGTCCTCTTGCTCTGGGAAACTCTCGTTATATTTATTAAGTAAATCTTGCCAAAGGCCACTATAGTCATTTTTAAAACGACGACGTATTTCTATGATCCACTCATCTGAACATTGAAAGTCGATATGTTCAAATATTTCATGCAAGAAATTACCGGCAAGCGTTCCTCGAGGGAAGTTACTCTTTATCCAGTCAATCGGCTGAGCACTGCTTGCTTCAGCAGTGTTGATTAAGTCTAATTCATCTTCTGCTAATACAGCATCATTGCTCTGACTCGCCAATAAATCTGTGCCAGCTTTATGTTTTAAATGCTGTGCCAAGTAACTGAAACTAGTTTTACCTCTCGAATAAAAACGCTGTTCAGGAAACCGTTGTGCTTGTATTTCAATAATACTTGTTTGTTTGGCTAAGTGAATTGCCTGTGGAATCTGCTCCAAAACCATTTCATCCGTACAGCAACGATGTTGAAAAGGCTCAGTCCTATTTTTCCAAAACGCGAGACCTGATACTGACTTGCCATCCCCATCTTGTAAAAGTGCATAGACGCGGTGGCTTGCTCGCGTTAAAGCAACATACCAAAGTCGATTCTGTTCAGCGAGCGCTCGTTCTTCGTGCTGCTTAAGCTCAATCTCATTCAAATAAGTCTTGTCAGCAATCGCAACGACACGTTGAGTCAAAGTCTGGTTTGAGTCTGGTTTGACAATGTCTTGGGTCGAAAAATTGAGTGTTTTATTATTTTCTCGAAAGGGCTTGTCTGCACCTAGTAAAAATACAATCTTAAATTCCAGCCCTTTTGACTGGTGAATTGTCATGAGCTGAACACCAGCTTCACTCGACAATTTACGTTCTAGCTCCCAATCACGATCAAGAGGAGAACGCAACTGTTTGAGATACCAGTGATAGAGGTTTTGCGCACCTGAATATTTCTCACTGTGCTGACTCAAAATTTCAGTTAAATGACGCAAGTTCACAACAACCCGTTCATTATCTTTACTTTGAGCAGCAACTAAATTTTGCCATATATCAAACTGGATGAGACATTGTTGCCATGCCACTAAAAAGCCTTGAGCGGACCACAACTCTCTAATCGTGTCAAAACCAGTCATAAACTGGCTTAACCCTTCGGCTGTCTGCTCAAGTTGCAACAGCTGTTTCAGGTCCATAGCAAATAGACGGCTAATTAAAGCTCGCTTCACTTTTGCCTCATCGTAAGGATGAAGTATGGCAGTCAACAAAGCACCCACATCTTGAGCAATCGAGCAATCGAAAACACTTCGTTTTGATGGCCTGTTAACTCGTACTCCTAAACGCTCTAGCTCAAATTGAACTTTATCCAGCCCATCATGATTACGAGACAATACCGCAATATCGTCTTCATTTAAGGTTTGAGTCTGAGCATCTTTTTGAAAATATAGTTGTCCGGCATGTGACTGGTTAAGTAGATCTCGAATCTTCCATGCAACTTGCTGAGCCTCTGTTTCTTTATCTTTGAGCATTAACCAGCGCAAAGGGTAAGGATTATGATTGTTCTGCTCAATCAGTACAGGATGAGGTCGAGTGCCCGCTCGAATTGGGTCATATTGAACCTCTTCACCAAAGTCGATTTGCCTTTGAAATAAGGCGTCGACCACTTCAACCAGATCTGCAACGGAACGATGGTTATGAATTAACTTATATTCGCAGCCATGTTTGGCTTGAATATCTTTATAGGCATTTAAAAAGGTGAGCATATCCCCACCACGGAAACCGTAAATTGCCTGTTTACGATCACCTACCATAATCATGCAGCCTTTGTGGTAGCGCTCTGGATGGCGCCAAATGCTCGCCAGCATGTCGTCTTGATCTTGGTTGGTATCCTGAAATTCATCGACCAAAATTAAGGGATAACGCGCCTGCACAAACACAGCGAAACGCTGTCCCTGTTCACCTTTTAAAGCTTCAGAAAGTGTTCGAATTTGCTGAGAAAAAGTAGTTTCACCTTTATTTTGTAAAACTTGTGGTAAACGTTTTTTAACCTCAACACATAAATAGGCTTTTAAAAAAATATGAAGCTGGTCGAACTGCTCGGCATAGTTTTTCAGCACACCAAATAGCTGTTGAATCTGTTGAATACAAGGATGTTGATAGAAACCATCTGAAATTTCAGCAGGACATTTCTTGAAAACTTTTTGATCGACAAGTTGACCTAAAAACTTAAAAACAAGCTCACGTTGTGCAGTCAAAGACCCATCAAAAACCAAAATGCTGTCGCTTTGCGTTAGAACTTGCAAAAGCTGCGGTAAACACTCGCTAAATAATTTGTTAAACGCCCCATTACGAAATACCGTCCCGCTCACATGCTTATAGTGTTCGCCATCAAGCAAGTAATACGGCTCTAAAAGGCTTAAGTCAATTTCTGTTGCCAACTGTTTGAGCTGAGCAAGTTGTTCAAATTGAATGGTTGGTTTTTCGGGAAGTTTAAAATGAGCGGAACTAAAGTTAAGTGAGTCTTCGACCAGTTTGACAAAACTATCGACACTTTTTAATTCACCTGCCAGATACAATGCATCAATCACAGTCTGAGGTTGAGACTGTATCCATTCACGCAAAACATCATGAATCAGTTGTCGACTATAGGTTTTGGCATCATCGGTAATTTGAGCGCGTTCAATTTTGCCACTCTCAAAGGCAAACTCACGTAATAGTTTTTGGCTAAAGCTATCGAGTGTCCCGACAAATAACTCGTCTAACTGATCGATGACCAATTTTAAACGTTCACACGCATAGGCAATACGCGTCGCAAAGCATTTTAAAATATGTTGGAGTAATAAGTCAGGCTCTTGTTCGGCCAGCGTAATTAATTCGTGTTCTGTAAAACTGCGCTTGGTCTCTAAATAACGATACGTTTCGACCAAACGGGCGCGAATACGGCTTTTTAACTCAGCAGCGGCAGCACGGGTAAACGTGGTTGCAATGACTTGTCGAGGCAAGTACTTTTCAAGAAAGATACGGACCATTAAGCTCGATAAAGTATAGGTTTTTCCTGTACCTGCCGAAGCTTCAATTAAGTGTAAGCCACTAAATTCAATATCAATAATAGGTTGATAAGACACCTGTACTCTTGAGTTCATGTCTTACTCCGAATGTTGAAATTGAAAAACTGGATGATACAGATCATACGCAAACTCATCACAAGCATGTTGAAGCAAAGCTTGCGCATCTTGTTCTTGTAAAATAAAGCTCCAGTCTCGATGCAACTTGCAAGCTTCATTTTGAGTCATATCCATTGTGGTAAATGACCCTGTTTCATTCCAGTATTTTAACAGCTCAGTGTAGCTCTTCTCATCCAGTTTTGCTTTTTCTGCCTGATTTGTTGTTTCCCACTGATATGCTTTGGCTTTTTCTAATGGTTTTAATAATAAGGCTGCTGGTAGAACCAATGGTTGTTGCTGTGCATGACGCCAGATTTTAAACCATGGCTGTAAATATTGCCGAGCTTGCTCAGAACTTACACCACTACAAATCACAGTTTGATCGCTAAAAACCACAATACGGCGTTTTTCAGCTCCTGCACTACCCTCATTCAAATAAGCTAACCAGAGCAGATATTCTAACCAAACTTTAGCACGTCTTTTTGCGCGAGCACTTGAAGGTTCCATGCTGACCCAGTCCCGAGTTTCAGACTTCGGAACGGTAATATTCATATGAAGCTGTTTAGCAATTCGCCAAATACGCTGAGTTGTTTGTGTCACTGCAGGTGCATAATGATGAAGGCGTTCAAGCAAACATTCTTGCTCGAACACACCTTGTTGCCATGCGCTATATTTGACTTTACCTACAGGCAACTGATCAATTAATACTTCAGGTTGTGCTTGCTGTTCAGATTGTTGTAAAAAATGTCGGATCGCATAGCGCCCTAAACCATCTAATAGCAAAGGTTCATTTTGGTCGAGCACTCCAACACTTCCTAAGTTTTCTACCCCTAAAGTTTTTAAATAGAGGCGTGCAGGGAATGTTACATCCTGTATCCACTGTTGGCTATCTAAAACCAACATGTCCGGTGCTTGTAGCGGATAGGTTGTGTTCGCCCAAGGTTGACGGTTTCCTGAAACTTGCTGAATTTGTGAAGCGACCTTAAACCAATGATCTTGATAGCGAATAACACTTTTTTCTACAGTAAAACCTTTCGGATCGAAGGGCTGTAAATCATGTAAGTGATAGAGTTGTTTTAATTGTGATGGAATTTCAATCCCTTCAATAACGACACTTTCAGGTATACCGTCTTCAGCTTTCACAATCAAGGCAAGATGTTCACGGAACTCTTGAAGAATACTCGAAGGTTCTCGCACCTCGCCATCGTTCACATCAAAGCCGTTATAAAACAGCCATAAATTTTCTTGGGCTAATAATAAAGCATCTAAAAACGCCCCTTGATCATCTTCAAGTCGAGAGCGATCGCCTAACTGTTGACGCAGTGCATCCATTAAATCAAATGGAACATGGGTATCGCGGTTTGGAAATTGCCCTGCATCAAGATTTAATATGACTATTAAACGATAAGGTAACGGTCGAATGTGTCCAATTTGGGCAAAGGTAATTTGCCCTGTCGGTTCAGCTTGTGCACTTTGGCTTTCTAATGTCCGTTGAATTTCTTCAATAATATAAGGTAGTGGCAAGGTAATTTTGCGCAAAGTTCCTGTTTCTGTCTCGGCGTAATAGCTTGCGAGTGTCAACATTCGCTCTTGTTTTTTAACAATTTCACGCACAGCTTTTAGAGCAGCAACACCAACCTGCTCAAATTCAACAATATCTTTGCCCAGTACCTGAAGCCAATATTCAACGGTATAGACTTTCCCCTGCTCATGCAGAGTAAGCCAATCACGGCGCTCATTCAAATCCTGATAAATCTGAATGAGTGTACCCACCAACTCGAAATCGCTCGGTTGAACTTTGGCATAACTCAACACCTGATTAAATGTTGCATGCACAGGCACAGCAATGCCAAGGGCCAATCGCTCTAGGGCAAATTTAAAACTATATCGATAATCATCATCACCCTCACACAAACTGCGCTTGAGATGCTCTGCATCAAGCCCTCGTTTAAAGCCTGCATCGGCAAGCAAATTTAAAATTCGCTCAACCTGAACATATTCAAGTTCATAACGTTGTTGAGTCGCATGCAAACTTAACCAATCAGCAAAATCATCAAAGCTAAAACGCCCCTGCATCAGTTGAATACGCCCAATTACTGCACGCCAAGCATTCAGTGCATCAAGTGATGCAACACCTGCAATCTTTACTGGCAAATGCACACCCTGCTCAGTGGCAGTAGCAGGAAATACACTTCGAATTAAAGGCTCTATGTCGGCCAAATTAGGAACTAGAACTAAAATATCGTTTGGACGGCGCGGCTGTTCATGCGGTTTAGCCAACCAACAGATTAATTGCTCTTTTAGAACTTCAAGCTGACGTAAAGTCGAATGACAAACATGAATCTGAATCGAGTCATCATCGGAAGCAAGCTCATATTGTTTAGCTTGCGGTTCTACCAAATGCAAAATATCTGACTGAACTTTACCAAGTAAACTTTCAGGAAAATCATCCACAAAAGCATCAACCCACTTACCTTCTTCACCCGTAGATAAATTCGATAATAAAGAAAAGTGGTCGCGGGCTTGTTTACCCAATCTGGTTAAAAGCGGATGTCTAGACTCACGCGCTTCAGCATTAAAGTTGAGTGTGAATTTATTAAAGAAATCGCTAATTTCAGCATCAGTAGCCTTTGGATTTTTCGCAATAAAACGCTCTTTTACCCCTAAGTCATAACGCTGTTTCCAGAGTGGATCGACACTATCGGCCCAATATTCTTGTGAAGGGTTATAGTGCAAAATCAAGACATCAATATATTGGCCTAAACGGCGCAAGAATTGTAACTGACTTGGCGGCAAATCTAATAACGTAAAGATCACCACTTGATTAGGTAATCTTGAAATAGCACGCTTACCACGGTCTGGATGATCTAACTCTTGCCAAAACAACGCGTCAATTTGCTGCATTTGCACAAAATCATCATGAAAATGTTGCTGCCACAACCAACGCTGCCAACGCTCTAGCTCCTCAGTTTGATGTAATGCAAAAGCAGTCACTTCTTCATCTTTCTGCACAATATATTTTTCAATATCGAGTGCTCGCCCCTGTCCCCAAGCAGACAACCAGTTTTCCGGACAGGTACAACTATTTTCACAACCACGCTGGCACTGTCCACGATAAATCATATAGTTGCTAAATAGATCAGCAACCTGCTCAGCGACCCAATACAGCATTTTTTGTTTTTTTAATTGTTTATCTATGCCTTGTTCGAGTCGATCTGCACTGTCATAAATACGCTGAACAATAGAATGTAAAGGATGCGATGTGTCTATGCTCATCGTGTCAGGTTGAATAAATTCGTGCAAAGCCTGATGCACCCGCCATTTAAAAATCAAACGCGGTATGTTCGCTTTACGGACCTGTTCTTTATGCGCAGTTAAAACTTGCTGATAGGCATACCATTGGAAACCTCGTACCCGTTGGTGAAACTGGTAATTAGCACTCATGCCTTGCTGTTCTGCAAGTTTTTGTATCAGCCACTGCTCGACCGCAGGACTTGGAACAATAAAATGTTGGGTTTTCAAAACCTGTAATGGATGCGTTGAAGCTTGAGATGTAGACGCCAATACACCTTGCAACAACACATCAATACGTTGACTTTGAATAACATGGATCCCCATTTATTTCATTTCCTGCTTGCATAATTTATGCACAAAATCATAAACATTCATTACTATACAACTGAATCTGACTATGTCACGTTGGTTTAAACACAGCATAATTTAACTTTAGGTGTCACTTACACTTAGTTTGAATGACGCCATCAAGAAACTTATACAGGTAGACATTATGAAAATTGACAAGATTCCTGACTATATTGATCCTAGCCTAAATCTGGAACAAATTCGCGATGAGTGCCATGATCTCATCAAAAAAAGAGCTTACGTCTCAGCCGGAGCGGCAATTGTACCGATTCCTTTTTTTGACGTGGCGGTAGATTTGGGAATTTTGTCGCACCTGATTCCAGATATCAATTCCCGTTTCGGTTTAGCACCTGAGCACGTGAGCGTTTACGACCCAAAAACTAAAACAATTCATTGGGATGAACTACGTAAACGCGGTTTTGAATTTTCAGGTTTTGTAGTCGCACGTACTACCGTTAAAAAAACATTTAACGGCTTTTTAGGCAAAATCGTAACAAAACAGGTGACTAAATTTATACCGCTAGGCGGACAAATTGTAGCAGCAAGTTTAGGCTATTTCATGATGAAAAAAATAGCAGAAACTCATCTGAATGACAGTTATAACCTTGCAAAACGTATTCAGCAAAAAAGCCGTAGCACCATTGTAAATTAATGTTTGCCTTGTAGCTGAGAGCTTAGTCTGCTCTCAGCTGTTTTAAAATGGCCTTCAACACCTCCAGACGGGCCGTATATTTATCATCAGTTGCAACGATATACCAAGGTGCATATTCAGTACTGGTTCGCTCAAACATATCGGCTGCTGCTTTTAAATAATCATCCCACTTATCACGATTACGCCAATCTTCCGCAGTGATTTTAAAGCGTTTATGCGGTGTTTCTTCTCTGGCCTTAAAACGCTGCTCTTGCTCATCTTTACTAATCGCTAGCCAAATTTTTACCACAATCGTTTGACTATCAAATAAATCTTTTTCAAAGCGATTTATTTCATCATAGGCACGCTGCCATTCTAAAGGCGAAGCAAAACCTTCGACACGTTCAACGAGTACGCGCCCATACCATGTCCGATCAAAAATCGTGATTTTTTCAGCTTCATTAATGCGGTTCCAAAAGCGCCATAAGTAAGGATGTCGAGCTTCAAAGCGTTCAGGTGCACCAATACAATGAATATCATATTCACGCGGGTCTAAGTTTTTAACGATTCGCTTAATGGCCCCCCCTTTACCAGCAGCATCCATGCCTTCAAAAGCAATCACGACATTGCGTTTATCAAAACGCATGGCATCGGCAATTTTTTTACTCAGTTTATCGAGCTCTTTTTTATATTCAGCTTTTTCAAGTGGTTCATTAGAAGGTTTTAATAAACTCTCTGGAATTTTAGCTTGCTGCCATTTTCCTTTAACTTCAGTTTCATGCTCTGGAAGTTGACGCATGTGTTGTAAAAGGTATTGAGCAAAAAATTGATCACGCTGCTTTTCATCTTCGCCATCAATAATGTACCAATCATCGGTAAAACGACGGCGTAACTTTTGCAAAGTGTCATATTGTTTTTTATTACGCCAGTCTAGACCATGCAGCTTATGCCAGTGTTGCTCTGACGGATCTATTTTATCTAAACGTTTTTGCAGCGATTTCCATGATAGATCGAACCAGACTTTAACCACATCGACATAGTTATTTTTTAAATCTTGCTCAAATGCCCGCATATTTTCAACGTATTCATCAAAACGCGAATCATCTAAAGGCTCGGAAACATGCGTTGCGGTGACGAGCAAATCGCTATACCAGTTGCCGAACATCACCACAATTTGTCCTTCAGTCGGAATAAACTCCGAGTAAGATTGCCAAAATGCTTCTGTATCTGTCAGCACACGTGGCGCGTCTGCTTTGACTCGTAAATATCGTGGATCTAGCCATTCACGAAGTTGCTTAACAGCCTCGCCTTTTCCAGCCAGTTCAATACCACTCATTAATATCAGTGTGCTTTTAGCGTTGGGTTTGCCCCGACTTTCTTTTAACGCATATTGTGCTTCAATCAAGTCGACTGAAAGCTGTTCTTCATCACGAATCTCAAATTTTGGTTGTTGTTCACTCATAGTCCACGGCTCTAATCTTTTATTGTTTAATTTCGATGATCTTTAACTTATGCGGTTAAATGATGAATTGCTATACAAATTATGTCATTGCAATAAAATTCTGTTTAAAAATTGACGCATGAATCATTTTTTTTACATCTACTCGCCATAGTACAAGGTTACAATGCCTTTTATGATTTTTTGCAAATAGCCCAATATTAGAGCCTTAAATGTCTAAACTCGCTGCTTTTGATGATCTTTTACAACAATATAAAACATTTAATTATCACGATAATCCTGTGCTTGCCCAACGTTTGCAAGATGTACAAACATGGTTAAAAGAGCGGATGAAAGATACGCATCATGACTTTTTTAATCTGCCAGCGCACAAGCTCATGTCAGAGTACTTTTTAAATCGTTTATATGGTGGCCCAGAATTTGATGCTCTTGCAGCTCAAATCGAACGCTTATTGAAATATGCGCATAAAGCAGAAAAAGTCTTACCTGAGAATGCAATTAAAACAGGTACTAAATCAGTAAGTTTGGCTGTACTTGCAACCCAACTTGATGAGCAAGTAGCAATGCAACTTCTTGAGGACTATCCGGCAGATACAGTACTCACTGATGAGATTATGCGTTTAACCTTAATCAAGCTCGATCAAGCAGAAGTGCGTTATCAACAGCTTGCCCTTCTTGATGATTTAGGAGCAGCGCTCGATAAATACATGCGTTCATTTATGATGTTTACTGCTTTTAAAATGTGTAAAGGTATTGCCCAAAAATATCACTTCGAATTGATGTATGATTTCATTCAAGATGGTTTTAGTGCGATGAAACCGTTAAAATCAGCCGAGACCTTTATTAAGACTTTTACTGAAAAAGAACGCCAGATTATTGAAAATGTACATTCAGGGCATCCGAATCCGTTTAGAGTGTGATAAGGTCGGCACATAGAAAAACTCAACCTCGCGAAGTTGAGATTTTATTCATTATATTTGCATGATGATGCCTGTAAAAATAGACAAAATCTGTCATCATGCAGAACTTATTCCGTTTCACTTGAGTTTGAGTCTAGGAGAGACAATATGTCTAACGAAAACCAAAAGCCAACATCTCCAACTGAGCAGGCACAAAGTTCAGACAAAGTTAGCCCATTCCTAAGCTCACCTTTACCTCAAGGTACTCCTCAAGGGCAACAACAAACTTTACAGCAAACCTTAACAGACACACCTGTGAATGGCTCTGTACCTAAATACAATTTACCTCGTGGTGCTGGTAATACTGGCAACGTTGGTGAAACAACACATTTCGGTTACTCAACAGTTAGAACTGAAGATAAAGCACAAAAAGTTGCAGAAGTTTTCCACTCAGTTGCAAGCAAATATGACTTGATGAATGACTTGATGTCATTTGGTATTCACCGTTTGTGGAAGCGTTTTGCAATTAACATGTCTGGTGTCCGCCGTGGTCAACACGTGTTAGACATTGCTGGCGGTACAGGCGACTTAGCAAAAGTATTTAGCCGTGAAGTTGGTCCGCAAGGTCATGTTGTACTTTCAGACATTAACGAATCTATGCTCAATGTTGGCCGTGACCGTCTAATTGATGCTGGCTGTACCAATGTTGACTTCGTTCTTGCCAATGCTGAAACATTAGAACCTTTTGCAGACAACAGCTTTGACCTTGTAACCATTAGCTTTGGTTTACGTAACGTGACAGATAAAGACGCAGCTCTTGCTTCTATGTTCCGTGTATTAAAACCAGGTGGCCGTTTACTGATTCTTGAATTTTCTAAACCTGTATTTGAGCCATTCTCAAAACTTTATGATCTCTATTCATTCACTGCTTTACCGATTATGGGTAAATTGGTTGCAAATGACTCAGAAAGTTATAAGTATTTGGCTGAATCTATTCGTATGCACCCAGACCAACGCACCTTAAAAGGTATGATGGAAAATGCTGGCTTCCAGAACTGTGACTATCACAACCTTACTGCCGGTATCGTTGCCGTTCACCGTGGCTTCAAACTGTAAGGGATAACGATATGTGGTCGATTCTGGCACTCGGTGCAGTCGAACGTATCATTCATCATCTGATCGATCTGGATGCGGTTACTCGCATTCAGTTTAATCAGTTACAGGGCAAAATGTTGCGTGTTGTGATTGATAGTCCGCAGCTTTCTGTCGATGTGTTCTTTGACCAAGAAAAAGTACGTCTTGAACCTACCGTAACAGGTCATAGTGAAAAGCCTTCTATTTTTGAACAGCGTCCTTTTGATGCCCAATTCAAAATTTCTGAAGCAACCGCAACTTTGCATGTTAAAGATGTTGTTGAACTGATTAAATTATTGGTCAGCGATCCAGACCAGATTGGGAATATCCCGCTCCAAGGTGATTATCACCTATTACAGGATATTCAAAAAATTATGCAGCAAGCTGAACCTGATTTAGCTGCGCATTTATCAAGATGGGTGGGTCCTCAACTCGCTCATGAAATTGGCAAGATTCAACTTGCACCAAAACATTTAAAACGCTCGGTGCAAAGCCATCTGTTTTTTGCTGAAGATGCCTTAAAAGAAGATAGCGGCCTATTTGCCCCTCGCTGGGAAATGGACGACTTAACTCAAGCAACTCGCAAGCTTAATCAAGACATTGACCGTCTTGAAGCAAGATTGCAGCAACTCAATGCACAACTACAATCCTCTCAAGACTAGGTAAGACTTTATATGATTCCGCACGTTTCACGTTTACTCGAACTTTGGCGTATTGCAGCGCACTATAGACTCGATACGTTGTTCCCTGCGGATGAATTACCAGTTAAAGCTCAGCATGCATTAAATATTATTAAAATGCATCCAGCTGCATGGTCGAGTCGTGAACGTAAAAATCCTTTAAAGCTTAAAGAAGCTTTAGAAGATATGGGACCACTTGCAATCAAGCTTGGTCAATTACTGTCTACTCGCCGTGACCTAATTCCACCTGAGGTACTCGCTCAACTGGTTTTACTTCAAGATCAAGTAAAACCGTTTGATAGCAATGTTGCCAAACAACGTATTCAAGATTCTTTAAAAGCAGACGTAAATACTCTATTTGCCCGCTTTGATGACCAACCATTAGCTGCTGCTTCAATTGCCCAAGTGCATACTGCTGCACTGCATGATGGCCGTGAAGTTGTTGTTAAAGTTACTCGTCCGGACATTCGTAGCCAGATTTTACAAGACTTTGAAATTTTAGCTTGGCTAGGCAACACCTTAGAAAGCCGCCTTGAAACTGCTCGTGCGTTGCATCTCACTGAAATTATTCAAGACTACCGCCAGATCATTTTAAATGAACTGGACTTGAGTATTGAGGCTGATAATACCCGTCGTATGCGCCATTACTTTACTGGCTCAACCATGATGTATGTGCCAGAAGTTTACATGGACACCAAAGATGTCATGGTGGCTGAGCGCATTACTGGCGTGCCTATTTCAGATACAGCAACCTTTGACCGTTTAGGCATGGATCGCGCACAACTTGCAGAAAAAGGGTTAACTATTTTCTTTACGCAAGTATTCCGCGATAACTTTTTCCATGCCGACATGCATCCCGGTAATGTCTTTGTAGAAACCATTAATCCAAGCAATCCACGCTTTATTGCACTGGACTGTGCGATTATGGGAGAGCTATCTAAACACGACCAGATGACAGTTGCCCGTATGTTGCTTGCTGTCATGAACAGCAACTTTATGCAGCTCATTCAAATTGTGCATCAAGCTGGCTGGATTCCACCGGGTACAGACCAAGATGCTCTCGCACGTGAAATGCGCCGCACTGTTGGGCCAATGGTATCTAAACCAATGGACCAGCTTGATTTTGCGGGTATCTTAATTCAAGTGATGGATATTGCTCGACGCTTCCATCTTGAGATTCCGCCACAGCTCATGCTGCTACTCAAAACTTTAGTGCATGTAGAAGGCCTAGGGACTGACCTTTACCCGCAGCTCGACATCTGGAAATTGGCAAAACCAATTTTGACGGAATGGGTCAAATCCAACATGAATCCAGTCAAAAATGTAAAAGAACTCGGCCAGCAATTACCTGACCTGCTTTTAGGCGCTCAAGATTTCCCAAGCTTAATTATTGATAGCTTAAATGGTTTAAAAAATCAGTCGGCTTGGCAAGACCGCCAGTTACGCGAAATTCAGCAACTTCGTTTGCAAATGGAACATCAGCAACGCCGTAGCTGGATGTTCGGCAGTACTATGCTGATTTTACTGACTATTGCAATTATTAGCCCTTGGTTTGTTTCGATTATTCTAATTGTGCTGAGTAGTTTACTAGCGCTTTGGCGTATATTGAAATAAGTTCAAAATCCCTTGCCAGTGCAAGGGATTTTTTTATAGGAAAAATTTAATTTTCAAAAAATTTATAGATCAGCTATTCGTTCATTGCTAAATTGAAGCTATAAATGCTTCAAAAGAACAAACAATGAAAACACCTCATTTTGCCATTATCGGTGCAGGTACAGCAGGTTTAGCGACTGCGATTTTACTCGCCCGCCAAGGCAATAACGTTACTATTTTTGAACAAGTTGATGAGTTATCTCCGGTAGGTGCCGGTTTATTACTCCAGCCTGCGGGCTTAGCTGTATTTGAACATTTAGGTGTGCTCGATAAAGCGCTGCCATTAGGCGCAAGAGTCACAGGCCTAGAAGGACAACTTCCGGACAAGCGCCTTTTAGTTAACAGTCATTATCACGAAGCATCAGCAAACCTCTATGGTCTAGGTATACACCGAGCCACTTTGTGTCATGTACTCACTCAAAAACTTAGCGAATATTCAAGCCAGATTACTTGGTGTATGAACCACTCTGTTGAAAGTTTTGAAGAACGTAACGATGAAATTCGGCTATTCGGAAGTCATCAAAATCAAAATTTTGATGCTCGCTTTGATGCTGTACTTATTGCCAATGGTGCTCGTAGTCAGTTACGCCCTAAAGCATGGGTAAAGGTTGACCAAGCCTACCCTTGGGGTGCGGCATGGAGTATCGTACCTGAGTGCCAAGTTCTCGATTCTGAAATTTTGCATCAATTTTATGATCGCTCGAAAATTATGATGGGAATTCTTCCTACAGGCGCCATTCCAACAGAACCTCAACAACGCCTTTCAAGTGTTTTTTGGAGCTTACCTACTCCCCAGTTACAAAGCTTTTTACAAGATGAGCAGGCTAAACAAGCTTGGTTAAAGCAAGTCTCTGAGCGTTGGCCCAAAGTTGCAGAATGGCTGAAAGAAATTTTGTATAACAGTCAAACTCAGCCCAAATGGCTATCTGCAAACTACCGTGATGTAGTCATGACTCAATTTGGTCAGGGTCGAATTGGTGTGCTTGGCGATGCCGCTCATGCAATGAGTCCACAGTTAGGTCAAGGTGCAAATATGGCATTATTGGATGCTTGGGCTTTCTCTCAATCATTGCAACATGCTCAAAAGAACCAGAATATTGACTGGTCCTTGCTCTGGCAGCACTACCACCAGCTCCGCCGTTCATCCACCCAGTTTTATCAATTTCTTAGTCGCTTACTAACACCACTTTATCAATCTGATCATTGGTGGGCTGGAGGTTTAAGAGATTTAGTTTTTCCGTGGATGTATCAAATCCCTTATTTTCGAAAAGAAATGGCAATTACAATTTCAGGCTTAAAAACAGGGCCATTCAAGCAACTTGATTATGATCAGGTAGCTCAATTGCCTAAAGAAAACAGTGCATTTCATTTAGAAAGCGAATCTCTGTCTGACTATTAAAAGTAATTGAATACAAACTATTCATTACGCTAACAAAGACAAAAAGGACAAAGAATTTTTCCGCAAAGCGACGTTGATGCCGTACACTATACAAGCTATTTTTTAGCATCAGATTGAAATCAATTTATAGTTCATATTTCTTTGGTGATTCCTCATGAATAACACGCAATGGCTCGATGAAGTAAAATTTAACGAACAAGGTCTTATCCCTGCCATTGCTCAACATCATCAAACCGGACGTATTTTGATGGTAGCGTGGATGAACCGTGAATCACTTGCGCTCACAGCAGAAAAAAATCAAGCGGTGTATTTCTCTCGCTCTCGCCAAAAACTTTGGCACAAGGGTGAAGAATCAGGTCATTTCCAAACGGTTTATGAAATTCGTTTAGACTGCGATGGTGATGTAATTATATTACAGGTGGAGCAACACGGTGGTATCGCGTGCCATACAGGTCGTGAGTCTTGTTTCTACCGTAAACTTACCCCACAGGGTTGGGAAATTGTCGATGCACAATTAAAGGACCCTACTGCAATTTATGGCGATAAAGCCAAAACTGAAAGCCACGATCACGCTCACACGACAGAACAAGTGGATGTACTTGCTCACTTAGGGCAATTGATGCAAGAGCGTAAGCAAGCTGAAGCGGACACTTCATATGTTGCAAGCCTTTATAAAAAAGGCATCAATAAAATCTTAGAAAAAGTCGGCGAAGAAAGCGTAGAAACTATTATTGCTGCGAAAGACTACGCTGCTCAAAATACAGAAAGCAATTTAAATGACTTGATTTATGAAACTGCCGATTTGTGGTTCCATAACATTGTCATGTTGGGTTATTTCGATCTTAATCCACAACTTATTATTGACGAATTAGCTCGTCGTCAGGGTTTATCTGGTTTAGTTGAAAAAGCTAACCGCAACAAGGTTTAAAATCACTCAGTGTCGAATATCGAAAAACCTAAAGCCACCTATGAGCAAGCTATTGCCATAGATAACGGACGTCTTGGGCAATCATTTAAAGTGATTGCCTATGCGGGTACAGGTAAAACTACTACGTTACAAATGATTAGTGATGCCATGCCTGAACGGCGCGGTATGTATTTGGCTTTTAACAAAGCCATTGCTGGCGAAGCACAAAACAAATTTCATCGTAATGTAGACTGCCGGACTTTTCACTCACTCGCGTTTCGCAGTGTGCCACGAGGTGTGACTGATAAATTACGCTTGCCTCGCTTAAGCCCAAGCTTTATTGCAAAAGAATATCGACTAGAACCAATTACCTTACGACGCATGATGGGTGGACGTTATGAAAAATACGTCTTGATGCCAAGTCGCCTCGCAAGCCTTGTCGCTAATGCTGTCAGCTATTTCTGTTCAACCAGTTCTCAATATCCAGCTCCTCGACATATTCAGGCGCCCAACTGGTTACATCCGGATGATATTACCGAGCTACAAACTCATCTTTACCCTGCTGTAGAGCGCCGTTGGTTAGAGTCCATCGACCCAAATCATCAGGCAGGAATTGGTCACGACATTTACCTCAAACTTTGGGCATTGTCTGAACCTAACATCCCAGCCGATTATGTCTTATTTGATGAAGCACAAGACGCTGATCCTTTAATGCTGGGTATTTTACTTCGCCAAAAAAGTACTCAGGTTATCTATGTAGGTGATGCACATCAGCAAATCTACGCGTGGCGTGGTGCAATCAATGCCATGCAGCAATTGCCCTTACCAGAGTCTCGCCTCACCACTTCTTTTCGTTTTGGTGAAACGATTGCGGATGTTGCCAATGCATTGCTAGGCGGATTAAATGAGACAGTTCCTTTGCTTGGTAATCCGAACCAGAAATCGAGTGTAGTCAATAAACCGCATACCAAAATGCGTGATGCGATTTTGTGTCGTACCAATGCTCGGGCAATGGAGCTTTTATTAGCAGGCTTAGTTCACGGCGATAAAGTGAGTTTGCAGGCTGACCATCAAAAGCTAAACCGTTTTGTAGATGCCGCAAGTCTCTTGAAGCAAGGAAAACGGGTTACTGATGTGCCTGAATTAGCATGGTTCAATTCATGGCATGATGTCCATGAATACTGTGAAACCAATGAAGGCAGTGATATTAAACCATTGGTTAAATTGGTAGATGATCACGGCACTGACCCACTAAAAAAAGCGCTTGCAAAGATTACACCACTTGAGCAAGCTGACTATGTCATCTCTACAGCACATAAAGCAAAAGGCTTAGAATGGAACCGTGTTCATATTGAAGATGACTATCAATTTAAAATTAATGGGTTAGAACACAAGATTACTGATGAAGAGTTAAGACTACTGTACGTTGCCTGTACTCGTGCTAAAGTAAGTCTAAATATCCATCATCTTTATGATCTGATACAACAATTAAAACTAAGGGCGCCTTTAAGTCTTCGTCAGTCGGTTGGTTGAAGCGCTCATATTTAGGTGAGCCTATGAAACTTGAATCTGTCCAATTTAAACATATTGCTCTGTTTCACGACCTTAAAATACACTTTCACTATGAAAAACAGCCAATCACCTTAATTTTAGGTGAACAGGCAACTGGTAAAAGTATGTTACTCAAACATACTTATCATGCTTTAACTTGGCTCCCTGCTCGCCTTAAAGATTTGCGTAGTCCCGGTATTGTCATGCCTGATCAAGACATTACTCAGTCGCGTCTACAATCAAAAATTGAAGTGACTATTCAAATTCCTTCAGAAATTGGTCACCTGCCAGAAAGTACCTCTGCTCAGCAGGTAGACTCTTCACTATGTAGCTGGAAACTTTTTAAAACCTTAAATGCAAGTGGGATTGGAGTGAGCCAAGTTGAAACTCAGCAACTTGACCAAACCATGGCTCTTTATCAACAAGTCATAAAAAAAGATCCATTACAAGGACTTCCCTTAATCGCTTACTACCCAGCCGAGCGATTTGTAAATGATATTAATCTGCTTAATAAAAATTTACCCGGCATTACTCAAGCCATTTCAGCCTATGATATTAGCCCACTACCGTTTACAACTTTTACACGCTTTTTTGAATGGCTACGAGAAATCAGTGATATCGAAAATGCTCAAGCCGCTCACCTCGTACAACGGATTAGGTCGAAACAATCAGATCAGCAAGATCAAACAGCATTATTAAATGAGCTTCAAAAAGAGTTATCAGGGCAACCTAAACAGCTTACTTCACCCAATCTCTACGCCCTCAAGAATGCATTAAATATAGTTCTGCCTGAGCTTAAAGATCTATATCTACAATATCAGCCTCGACTGCAACTCATGGTCGACTATGAAGATCAAACCTTACCTTTTCAGCAGCTTTCAAATACAACCAAAACCTGGATTGCTTTAGTAGGCGATATAGCCCGCCGACTCTGTTTACTCAATCCTTTAAGCTTAAACCCTTGCCTTGAGGGAGATGGCGTTTTACTCATTGACCAGATTGATACACAGCTCGACTCAACGCATTGCTCCGAAATCTTAAATCGGCTTCATCAAGCCTTCCCATGCCTACAAATTATTGCAACAGGAAGTCGTGAAGAGCTCCTCGAACATGCTTCGACCTATCAATGTCTAAAATTAGAACACGGTAAAATTAGCCATCTTGATCTAAACACCACCAAACAACAGCTTGAACATATCTACACCTTACTTCAAAGAAGTGAATCATTAACACCATCTATAGAAGCACAGCCCCTGAGTTTAATAGACCCAACTCCAACACCCGCACAGATTGAGGTTTTATTTCAGCAGATTCAGAGTTTAAATGAACAACAAAAAAATGAATTATTAAGAATGATTCATGCTGGAGACACACCGGAAGAAAGCCCTTCGGTTTGAGTTTTATAATCGAAAAAACCGCACTCACAAAATATATAGTTGAGTGAGTTTTTTGGGCACTAAAACAACTAGATGTTGTTACTACATGTAATAACATCAGATTTTTAATGCTTTTTTAGTGTACAATAAATTTCATTTTGCGTTGTTATTCTTCAAGTTGCGCAATACAACTTGTTTCTCGCTTTATTTTCTAATTTGGTTGGGTTTTCGGAATAATAAGCTTTGGAACTCTCTTTGAATTCCTATCTATTCTGAAATTAAAATTTCACCTTTAGGTTTCGACCTAAATCACATATGGATACGAGTGTGCTACCGATAATTATCTTATTACCGTTAATATTAGGCACCACCCTTGTTTCATTGCTTCAACGGTTTTCGCGTGGAGTAACGGCTTTAGGGGCAATTGGAGTCAGTTTAACCAGTTTTGGTTTATTACTGACTCAAGCTAAAACTGTGCTTGGTGGTGCAAGCATTCAACAAAGCTGGGATTGGCTACCTCAATTAGGGATTAATCTAAGCTTCAGACTCGATGCGCTTGGTTTATTATTCTCTTTGCTGATTACTGGTATCGGTACACTCATTTATATTTATGCCTATTATTATTTAGGCCCTAAAAACTCTTTAAGTAAACTCTATACGTTACTCATGCTATTTATGGCAGCAATGTTGGGTATTTCGCTCTCTAATAATCTTATTATTTTATTAGTTTTTTGGGAGCTCACCAGTATTTCATCTTTCTTGTTAGTGGGTTATTGGAGTCATTATGAAGCTGCTCAACGTGGCTCTCGGATGGCGCTTACTATTACAGGAATGGGCGGTTTAGCAATGCTAGGTGGATTTGTTCTATTGGGGCAAATCACTGGAACCTATGAAATTAGCGAAATCATGGGCATGAAAGATGCGATTCAAGCACACACTCTCTTCATTCCAATGTTATTGCTTATTTTGCTTGGTGCATTTACAAAGAGTGCTCAGTTCCCATTTCATTTTTGGTTACCTAATGCAATGGCGGCACCAACACCAGTGTCCGCTTACCTGCACTCTGCGACCATGGTAAAAGCCGGGATTTTTCTACTTGCCCGCTTACTTCCAATCTTTATAGGCGCTGCGATCTATCACAATATCGTTACGTTTGTCGGCCTATTTACGCTCTGTATGGCAGCGTGTTTTGCTATTTTCAAAGAAGATTTAAAAGGACTGTTAGCCTATTCAACCATTAGTCATTTAGGGCTTATTGTTTGTTTACTCGGTATCGGTTCTCCTTTAGCAGTTGCCGCTGCTATTTTCCATATTATTAACCATGCAACATTTAAAGCAGCGTTGTTTATGCTTGCAGGGATTATTGATCATGAAACTGGCACACGTGATCTTCGAAAACTCAGTGGTATTTGGCAATTACTTCCTTTCACTGCCACACTCACCATGATCACCGCTGCTTCTATGGCAGGTGTACCACTTACCAATGGCTTTATTTCAAAAGAGATGTTCTTTGCCGAGCTATTGGCAAATCTTTCAGGCTCAACGGTTATATTTGCCAGCATCATTGCAACTCTGGCTGGTATCTTCGCAGTAAGTTATTCAATTCGCTTGGTGCATGGTGTGTTCTTTGACGGCTCAATTGGTAAACAAGTGCCAAATAAAGATGCACATGAACCACCCATCGGTATGCATGCTCCAGCCATTCTTCTTGCTGTGCTTTGTATCTTGGTCGGCATTCTGCCTTCATTATTGGTAGAACCACTGGTAAATAGCGTAACTAGAGCAAGCTTGATGCAACCAGAATTTGCAGGCACACATCTTGCAATTTGGCATGGATTCAACGCTCCTCTTGTGATGAGTATTATTGCTTTAGTGGGCGGTACGCTGTTCTACTTTGCTTTAGCAAAAGACGGCATGATTCGTAAAATTGACCTTGACCCACGTCTAGGCAGATTACAAGGCCGCATCTTATTTGATTTATTTTTAAAACATCTGCTGCTTACAAGCCGAAAAATCAAACAAAAAACTGAAAATGGTTCATTGCAAAGTTATTTGTTCTGGATCATTGCTTTTAGCATCATCATGGTCACTCTGCCTTTACTCAATCAAGGGCTGAGCACAGGTACACGTGAACTCACCCATGCTCCATGGATTGCTGTAGTTCTTTGGCTGACGTTGTTCTCAGGCTGTTGGATGATGCTCTGGTTCCACCATGAGCGTATTAAGGCAGTACTTATTAGTGGTGCAATTGGTCTAGTGGTAACGATGGTCTTCGTCACCATGTCAGCACCAGATTTAGCGCTGACTCAAATTACAGTAGACGTTGTAACGACTGTTCTTTTATTAATGAGCTTATCTTTACTTCCACAGCTCACGCCGTATGAATCTCGTCGTTCTAGACGTTTGAGAGATGCTGCCTTAGCAATTATTGGAGGTTTAGGAATTGGCTGGATTACGTGGCTCATTTTAACCCGTGATCATAATTCGATTTCTTGGTTCTTTGCCCAACAGTCTTTACCACTTGGTGGTGGCTCAAATATTGTAAATGTCATTTTAGTTGACTTCCGTGGCTTCGATACCTTCGGTGAAATTACGGTATTAGGCATCGCTGCGATTGGTGCCCTATGTCTTATGGATGGTATGCGTGTACACGGCACAACCATGACGCAAGGTCTCACCTACCGTTTTAATCCATCTCCGCTTATGTTCCGTATTACAGCATCATGGGTATTACCGCTAGCGCTTGTCGTCAGTGTTTATATCTTTTTGCGAGGACATAACTATCCAGGCGGTGGCTTCATTGCAGGTCTAATCACCTCAATGGCGCTAATCATTCAATATATTGCACTAGGTCAAGATCAGGCAGAACAGCTGTTAAAAGCAAAGTCTGGCCGCCTTTACGAAGTCTGGATTGGCACAGGATTAACGATTGCAGGTCTGACTGGTATAGCAGCATGGTTCTGGTTACGTCCGTTCCTCACGAGTGCTCATGTCTATGTTGAATTACCAATTCTAGGAAAACTACATTTAGCTTCAGCTGCAAGTTTTGACTTGGGTGTTTATATCACCGTTGTAGGCGCGACAATGTTGCTCATCTCTGTATTAGGCGACTCTCGTCATTCGAGTATGTCCGGTCCTGTACCAAATCGGGAGGAATCATCATGATCAGTTTAGAATTCTTACTGGCTTCTGCTATTGGTTTACTTGTTGCCACAGGTATTTATCTGATTTTACGTGCTCGTACTTTCCCTGTTGTGCTCGGATTGGCTGTAATCGGTTATGCAGTAAACCTATTTTTATTTGCTATGGGACGATTACAAATCAGCTCACCAGCAATTTTAACTGAAACAACAAAAATAACCGATCCACTTCCTCAAGCGTTGGTGTTAACTGCCATCGTGATCGGTTTTGCAACTACAGCGTTTATTGTACAACTTGCGCTACGTAGCCGTTATGAATCAGGTAGTGATCATGTTGATGCTAAAGAAGATGCTTCCCCAACGTACGACCCACGTGAGGATGAGCCGTGATGTTTGATTTTTTATCTTTTTGGCAACAACACACGCCTATTTTTAGCATTCTCATCCCAGCATTTACTGGTTTTATCTTATTACTCTTAGGCAACCCAGGGGCAGGTTCCTTAAAAGATGACTGGCGTCAGCCTTGGCGTCGTGGTATTAGCCTTGTCTCAGCAATTGCCGGATTAATTACCGCTATTGTTTATCTTAGTTATGCCAGCACGGGGCAAATTACTGTTTACCAATTAAGTGAATGGTCAGCACCATTTGGTATTGTACTTGTACTCGATCGTCTTTCAGCTTTTATGCTGGCACTGACCTATGCATTGGCGGTACCAGTTTTATGGTATGCGAGTGACAACTGGGACACCCGTGGTCGCTATTTCCATGCCATGGTACATTTTCTATTAATGGGAATCTGTGGTGCATTTCTAACAGGCGACTTATTTAACCTTTTCGTCTTTTTTGAAATCCTGCTGATGGCTTCGTATGTATTGCTCCTACATGGACAAGGCAAACCTCGTTTTCAGCTTGGTGTTCACTACGTCATTATCAATCTTTTAGCCTCTGCCCTTTTCTTAATTGGACTTGGTATGATTTATGGCAGTGTGGGTAGCCTCAACATGGCGGATGTCTCACGTCTTATACCGACACTTGAAGCAGATCAACACAAATTAGCAGTCGCGGGTTCGTTACTTCTCTTTGTTGTTTTCGGTATTAAAGCAGCAATGCTTCCTGTCGGTTTTTGGCTACCAAAAACGTATGCTGTTGCAAGTACGCCTGTAGCTGCAATTTTCACCATTATGACCAAAGTCGGGATCTATTCTATTTTACGTGTAAATGGAACAGTATTTGACGATGCGCTTAGTCAAGAAATCTTAAAAAGCTGGCTACTCCCTATTGGCTTAATTACTTCTCTTTATGGGGTGATTGCAGCAATTGGGGCAGATCGTTTACGTCGATTTGTCGGCTTTATGGTCCTTTCTTCAATTGGTACCTTGCTTACAGCAATTGCCATGTCCAATACGCAGGCATGGTCTGGTGCTTTATATTACTTAGTGCACAGCACATTGATTGGTGCAGCTTTTTATCTATTTTGTGGATGGATCACTTCACAACGTGGAGATTTTAAAGATCATTTAAAAGTTGCCCCAAGAATCAAACAAGAAAAAGCGGCTATGCTGACTTATTTCTTGATTGCGATGATGATGGCTGGATTACCACCTTTTAGTGGTTTTCTTGGAAAAGTATTTATTTTACAAGCGACAGTTGAAGCTAGCTATCAAGGCTGGATTATTGGTGTTGTGCTTGTTGTGAGCTTATTAAGTATTATTGCACTCACACGTGTTGGTTTTATCTTATTCTGGCGTGCATCTCCTCCCGAAGAAGATCCAATCCATCCAGCTTATATTCTTTATCATGCTTTACCAGAACGCGCACCGCCACGTAATGATCATGTCATTTATCTATTCTTGGCTGGTTTAATCGCTTATGTTGTCTTTGCGGCACCAATTCAGCATTACACGTTAAATACCGCACAACAGATCCAAGACCATGCGCTTTACCAACACTCTATTCTTAAAGTAGACCAAAATGGTGAGTTCATTAGTGTACAGCCATATGACCCAAGTTACTTACCAGAAACGAAGTATGGCGGTGAAGTTGAAGATCATAATGCTTATCTTGTTCCAGATATTATTTCGAAAAATATGTTCAATGGTGAACATATTTCTGAATATAAACAACGGCAAATTCAACAACAGGAAAAGCTCCAAACACCAACCCTTGTTGATGAAACTCAATTGAAACCTATGGAGCCATAACAATGCAGTTATCTCATTTGCTTGAACGCTGGTTTCCACATCCATTTGTTTCAGTCCTCATCATTTTATTTTGGTTGATGCTAGCGCATGGTCTTGATGCGAGTGATCTTTTGACTGCGATGCTTTTGGGCTTAATCATCCCTCGTTTAGTCAAACCATTTATTACGCGTACACCGCATATTCACTGGAAACCTGCGGTTAAACTATGTTTTGTGGTTCTTTGGGATATTATTATTTCTAACTTTAAGGTCGCAAAACTTGTTTTGGGACCTACTAAAAAATTACATCCTAAATGGTATCGCGTACCTTTAGAAACAGAACATGAGCAGGTCAACACCTTACTGGCAATGATCATTACCACAACACCAGGTACGGTTTCTGCGGGTATTGATCAGGAACGTGGGGATATTCTGGTTCATGCTTTGAGTACGGATGATACCGAATCTGATATTCAAGACATCAAAGAACGTTATGAAATTCCTCTTATGGAAATTTTTGATGTGAAAAGTAAAACGGAGGCAAGTGCATGACAATCCTACCCTATGCTCTAGGTATTAGCTTGATTGCCGTTACAATCTCGATGCTACTTTGCCTTTTTAGACTGGTCATGGGTCCATCAATTGTAGACCGCCTTTTAGCGCTCGATACGCTTTTCCTAAATGCAACTTGCCTTATTGTTGTATTAGGCATTTATTGGATGACGACTTCTCTATTCGAAGGAGCACTACTGGTTGCGATGTTAGGTTTCGTATCTACAGCCGCCTTAGCACGCTACTTCACAACCGGTCATGTTATCGATTAAGGAGAGGTCAAAATGCAATTTGCAATGGAAATTATTGTTTCGGTCTTTCTGGTTTTTGGCGCCTTCTTCATGTTAGTTAGCTCAATCGGTATGGTCCGTTTACCCGACTTATTCATGCGCTTACATGCGCCAACTAAGTCGAGTACGCTCGGCTTAGGAAGCTTTCTGATCGCTTCCATGATCTTTTTTGCTTTCCAAGGTCGCTTTGGTTTTGCAGAATTACTTATTACCCTTTTAGCTTTTATTACCGCACCAGTTTCGGCTAATTTGATTGCTCAAGCTGCGCTACATTTACGTTTACGCTCATTGAGTGGTGAAGTACCTGAAGCCATTGAACGACCTCTACCTTGGGATCGGTACAAAATTGGTCAACGTTTTTCACAAAACAAACCGCCAATGGAACCTCCTAAAGAATAAGAAATTAAACCAATAAAAAAGCCACCCGAAGGTGGCTTTTTTATTTTGAGTTTTAATTACTCTTGGTCATCTGACTTACGTTCTGGCAAATCTTGTACCGCTTTTTCGATTAGACCAAACATATAGTTACCATATGCATTCGTCTTATCGTAATGGAAACGTAAGCGAGGCGTAATACGAGTCTTAATGCGACGGCTCAATTCATGACGCAAGAAACCAGAAGCTTTATTTAATACATCTAAAGTTTCTTTATTTGCTGCTTCACTTTGCTCATCGCCTAGTTCACGTCCCATAACGGTGACATAAACTTCAGCATAACCCATATCCGCACTGACTTTCACCGCAGAGATGGTCACTAGACCACCTAAGCGAGGATCTTTAAGCTCTTGACGGATTAGCTCAGACAACTCACGTTGTACTGAATCCGCCATGCGCTTTAAGCGTTGGCTACCCGCCATTAAAGACTCCGTTTAATCAATTGAACATCATACACTTCGATCTTATCTTGTGGTTTGATGTCTTTATAACCTTTCACCGCAAGGCCACATTCCATACCAGCACGAACTTCATCAACAACGTCTTTATAACGACGAAGAGATTCAAGCTCACCTTGGAAAATTACAACATCATCACGTAATACGCGAATCGGTTTATTACGATGTAATGTGCCTTCAAGTACCATACAGCCTGCTGCTGCACCAAACTTACTTGAGTGGAATACTTCACGCACTTCCGCAACACCCAAGATTGTTTCACGATGTTCAGGAGCAAGCTTACCGCTCATGGCATCTTTCACATCATCAATCAATTCATAGATGATGCTGTAGTAACGAATATCGATACCATCTTGGTCACTTCTCTGACGAGCAGTCGTATCGGCACGAACGTTAAAGCCTAACAATACAGCTTCTGAAGATTCAGCAAGAATCACATCAGACTCAGTAATCGCACCAACACCTGAGCTAATTACACGAACTTTTACTTCATCAGTAGATAATTCATGTAGAGCAGCATTCAATGCTTCTAAAGTACCACGTACGTCTGTTTTCAAAACAACGTTCACTGTAGGAACGTCTTTTTTGCCCATTGACGACATGATATTTTCAAGGCGCATAGCACTTTGACGATCAATACGTTTTTGACGCTCACGGTCAGCACGAGCATCGGCAACTTCACGCGCTTTCTTCTCGTCATTTACAACAAGAACTTCATCACCTGCCATTGGAGCGTCTGGAAGACCCAGAATTTCTACCGGAATAGATGGTCCTGCTGATTTAATCGGCTTACCGTTTTCATCAGACATTGCACGGACACGACCATATGATGAACCTGCAAGAACAAGGTCACCAATATTTAATGTACCGTTTTGAACAAGAATCGAAGTTACTGCACCACGGCCTTTATCTACACGCGCTTCAATAACAACACCTTGTGCAGCACCTTCAGCAGATGCTTTTAATTCCATCAATTCTGATTGAATAAGAATTAAATCAAGGAGTTCATCAATACCTTGTCCACTGTGTGCAGAAACTTTAGCAATCGGAACATCACCACCCCATTCTTCTGGAACGATTTGTTTCGTTGTTAATTCATTTAACACACGATCTGGATCAGCAGATTCTTTATCCATTTTGTTGATTGCAACAATAATTGGAGTACCTGCTGCACGAGCATGGTCAATTGCTTCTGCAGTTTGTGGCATTACACCGTCATCTGCAGCAACAACTAATACAACGATATCTGTTGCTTTAGCACCACGTGCACGCATTGAAGTAAATGCCGCATGTCCTGGTGTATCAAGGAATGTAATAATTCCTTTGTCTGTTTCAACGTGATATGCACCAATATGCTGGGTAATACCACCTGCCTCTCCAGCCGCCACTTTCGAACGACGGATACGGTCAAGCAATGATGTTTTACCATGGTCAACGTGACCCATAATGGTAACAACTGGCGGACGAGTTGTTTGCTCACCACGAGCTTCTTCAGCTGCTTCAAGCAAGTTATCTTCCGCTTGTGTATCAGAAACTAAAACAGGGTTGTGGCCCATTTCTTCTACAACAAGTGCCGCTGTGTCTTGATCAATAGCTTGATCTTGATTAACCAATTCACCCATTTTCATAAGTGTCTTGATAACTTCACGTACTTTAATCGCCATTTTTTGAGCAAGATCGGCAACAACAATGCTTGAACCGATTTCTACATCATAAACTTGCTTTTTAACTGGCTTTTCAAATCCATGCTTATTCGCTTGGCTTGATTTTAAACCACGTTTGTTATGGTTAACAAAGCTTTGCTCTTCTTGACCACGACGACCACCTTTCTTCCCAGCACGTGGGTTGTTGGTTGCGCCACCGCGTTTAATTTCACGGTCTTCTTGCTTAAATGAATCTTCATAAGCTTGGCCAACTAGACCTGAAGCAAGTGGAGAATCATCAATCACACGAATTGTCGTAGTAGCATCGTCATTTGAATACTTAGATGCCATTTTGCGCATTTGTTCAAGTGTACGTTGCTGAGCTTCTTCAGCCGCTTTACGACGTGCAGCTTCTTCAGTTGCTTTTAACTGAGCTGACTGCTCTTCACGAGCTCGTTTCTGTTCTGGAGTTTCAGCTGGTTTTGGTGCAGGTTTTACTGTACCACCACCACGCTTTTTCACTACAACAGCAGCTTTTGGAGCTGTCTGTGCAGCACTATCTTGTTGATGAGCAGCACGCATCGCATCTAAAGTTGCTTTAGCTTTTTGCTCTGTTTGAAGACGCGCTTTTTGCTCGGCAGTTTCACGCGTTTGCTGTTCTACACGTGCTTTTGCTTCAGCTTCTGCACGTGCTTTTGCTTCAGCTGCAATTTGTTCAGGGTTTGGTTTAGCAAAAACCTGTTTTTTACGTACTTCTACGTTAATCGTTTTTGCTTTACCTGAAGTACTTGCAACTTTAGCGGTACTGGTTGTTTTACGTTTCAACGCAATTTTTCCTGTGTTACCACTTTCCTGACCATGAACTTTTTTCAAATGATTGACCAAAGTATCCTGTTGTTCAGTGGTAATAATGTCGTCTGCTGTACGTTGAGGCAAACCTGCTTCACGAGCCTGTTCTAGGAGCTTCTCAACAGGACGTCCTACACTGAGAGCTAACTCTTTAATCGACTTGTCCGTCATATTTCATCTCCTAGTTAAACCATGATTCGCGAGCTTTCATGATCAATTGACCTGCTTTTTCATGACCAAGTCCTTCAATATCAGAGATATCGTCAGTAGCTTGATCTGCCAAATCGTCGACAGTAATAATACCGCGAGCGGCAAGCGAGTAAGCGATCTCAGAAGTCATGCCTTCCATAGTGAGAAGGTCTGCGCTCGGTTCTTGAATATTTTCTTGCTGTTTCAAAGCATCAGTAAGGGCTGCTTCTTTTGCACGACTTTGCAATAACTCAACCAATTCAGCATCAAGCTCAATTTCGTCAAAAGTCTCAGCAGGAACATAAGCAATCTCTTCTAAAGAAGTGAAGCCCATTTCCACCAATGCCATTGCTAAATCTTCTTCAATATCGAGACGTGATACAAACATATCAAGATATTGCTGAGCTTCATTTTGCTGACGAGCACGATACTCTTCTTCAAGCATCATGTCGAGTTTGTAGCCAGTTAAATCAGAAGCTAAACGAACGTTTTGACCTTGAGAGCCAATCGCACGAGCTAATTGATCGCTGGTTGCAAAAATAATGTCGGCACTTCTTGCATCTTCATCAAGCACGATGCCTGAAACATCAGCTGGTTCTAATGCACTAGCAATGTACTGAGCCGGATCATCAGACCAGACCACTACATCAATACGTTCACCATTTAACTCTTGTTGTACAGCTTGAATACGCGTACCACGCATACCAATACATGCACCTACAGGGTCAATACGGTGATCATTTGTTTTCACTGCAATTTTAGCACGAACGCCCGGTTGACGTGCCGCTGCTTTAATTTCAATAATTTCTTCAGAAATTTCAGGAATTTCTTTTTTCATTAAAGCAATTAACATTTCAGGCTTAGCGCGTGATAACAACAACTGAGCGCCACGACCTTCACGGTTAACATTATATAAAATAGCGTTTACACGTTGTTTTGGACGAAGAATTTCTTTTGGAATCATCTCTTCGCGTGCAAGATAAGCTTCTGCATTGTCGCCTAAGTCGATAATGAAGCCATCTTTGGTTTGTTTTTTCACTTCACCGTAAATTAACTCACCAACTTTAGACTCGTATGCATCAGCAACTAAAGCACGCTCAGCTTCACGAATTTTTTGTACAATAACTTGTTTTGCAATTTGTGCAGCAATACGACCAAACTCAATAGACTCTACTTCGAGTTCACGCACGTCACCAATTGACCATTTAGCTGGATCAACGTCAGAAATTGCATCTTGGCAAGCTGGCATTTCATGATCTTCATCTGCCACAACAGTCCATTGACGGAACGTACGGTAATCACCAGTTTTACGATCAATTTCTACACGAAGCTGAGCTTCTTCAGCATGCGTACCTTCGTAAAATCTTTTCTTCGTTGCAGCAACTAGAGCTTGTTCTAAAGCTTCGAAGATCGCTTCACGACTAACACCTTTTTCATTACTAACCGTTTCAACAACGGTAAGAATTTCGCGGCCCATAAGTCACCTACCGATTTCTTATAAAATTTAAATAAATTTAATCTTGATAGATCAAGTTTGCTTTATCGATATTGTTGCTGTCGATCACAAGCACATGCTTCCCATCAACTTCAACCTGAATTTCTTCATTTTCAAGGTCTACTGCGATAAGTTTTGCTTGAAATTTACGACGGTTTTCTACTGCTGCAATTAAACGCAAAGCAATTTGTTGTCCGATGTAGCCTTGTAACTGTTCTAGTTGAAAAAATGGACGGTCCCAACCCGGTGAAGAAACTTCTAATGAATACTCACCTGAAATTGGATCATGAACATCCAACATTGCGCCAACTTGTTGTGTTACACGCACACAATCTTGTACACCAATACCACGGCCTAGTTCTACTTCACCATCTTCATTAATTACAGGCTCAGCATCTTCACTTACCGCTTTATCGATATAAATACGCAATAATGAACGTTTACCTTGTGGGAGAAACTCGATTCCCCAAAGGTCGACACCACATGCTTCCACTGCAGGAACAATTAAGTCATGCAATGCTTGGGATTTATTTGATAATTTCATTTACTCTCGTCATTCTCGTGCGATTCAATCGGTTGTTTTAACCGACACAGACCTACTATAGTGAAGCATGACTATTTGACCAATTGATGTCGACACTACACGATAGCGATACGATAACCAATAAAAAAGGGCGTTAATCGCCCCTATTTAGCACAGAAAACAATAGTCCACTGTGCAAAAAGGCCCACCTGTCTGTGAGCCTCTTTTAAGAAACTTGGTAGCGGGAGCTGGATTTGAACCAACGACCTTCGGGTTATGAGCCCGACGAGCTACCAGACTGCTCCATCCCGCATCAACGTGCAAAAATTATATACAAATATCGAAAAAAGTCAATGTAAACTTATCTAATATTCGCTTGATTAAGTTGCACCTTAATCAAATTGGTAGCGGGAGCTGGATTTGAACCAACGACCTTCGGGTTATGAGCCCGACGAGCTACCAGACTGCTCCATCCCGCATCAAAAAAACTGCTTGCACTCAACTTTCTGGTTCAAAGTTGGTGCGGAAGGGGGGACTTGAACCCCCACGCCCGAAGGCACTACCACCTCAAGGTAGCGTGTCTACCAATTCCACCACCACCGCAGCTTGTGGGACGCATTCTAGCCCTTCCCACTGCAAAAGGAAAGCCCTATTTCGAATTATTGACTCGATTTCGGTGCATTTGGTGAAGTTTCAGGCGATGTCGTTTGAACTGGCGCTGTCGTTTGTACAGTTTTCAAACTATATGCTTCAGTCGTCTGTTTTTTTGCGAAAACAGCGAGAGTTAAACTCGTCACAAAAAACAACGCTGTTAAGATAGCAGTAAGTCGAGTAAGGAAGTTACCTGAACCTGATGCACCGAATACAGTTGCTGCTCCGCCACCACCGAAAGAAGCACCGGCATCAGCACCTTTACCATGTTGCACTAGAATTAAGGCAATCATCAGTACCGCTAAAATAATATGTACGATCAGTACAAAAGAGTGCATACCCTATCCTCGTTATTTACTTTGTGCAAAGGCTTGTACAATTTGATAAAAAGATGCTGCATTTAATGAAGCACCGCCTACCAACGCACCATTAATATCTGGACATGCTGCCAATTCGACCGCATTTTCAGCTTTTACACTACCGCCATATAAAATCGCAATGTCTGAACCCGCTGGGGTAATCTGACTTAAACCTTCACGAATCTTAGCATGCATTGCCTGTGCATCTTGTGGAGAAGCAGTTTTACCTGTCCCAATTGCCCAGATTGGCTCATAGGCAATTACAATTTGCTTTTGCCACTGCTCAGCAGTCACTACAGGAGCAATATCACAAATTTGTTGCAATACAACTTGCTCTGCCAAACCTTGTTCACGTTGTTCGAGGCTTTCACCAACACAATAAATGACAGTCAAGCCCGCATTTAATGCATTTTGGAGTTTAGCTTTCAAAATTTCAACGTTGTCGCCAAAAATATCACGGCGCTCAGAATGCCCAACCAGTACAAAATTAATTTGGCTATCTTTTAATAGTTCTGCGCTAACTTCGCCAGTATACGCGCCAGTACCCGCTACACGCGATACATCTTGTGCAACTGTATATACTGTTCTTGCCGCATCTTGCAATTGTGTTTGTACCATTGCAAGCGCAATAGAAACCGGAGCAACCCCTACATGACAGCTTTCATCTGCAATTTGGTTTTGTTGCAATAGTTGTTTAAATTCTTCTATAAGTTGTTTGGCATTGGCACGCATTGGGTTCATTTTCCAGTTGCCAACTACCCAAGGCGTAATCGTCGAACCCGACATACGGCTCACCTTTCATCAAAAATGCAGCACATTCTACACGCATTTATACAAATTTCAGATACTTTTCTTTAACGGCTTTGCTCATATCTTTTCTACTAATTGAAAACAGTTATAAAACTTTATTGAGTATAAAGAATCGTCTTTTAAAAATTAATGAATAAAAACTTCGACTAGTTCAAGCTTTGGCGAGTGGATCAAGACCAGAGCATCATTTTCTCAGGTAGTAATTTTAGATAACAAAAGTATAATTTTTTATATACCAATTATAAACATATGAGCACAGGTAGGCAGATGTCAGTCATACATACATCTCCAAAATTTTCGGGGTTTTTTCGGCGATTAGTCGAAGAAAAACATGTGTCGGCAGCGACCATGCAAACAGCATTAGATGCAGCAAAAAGAGCTAAACGGGATACGGTTGCGTACCTGATTGAAGAGGTTCATCTCTCCCCTTCGTTATTAGCTGAAACAATTTCTATTGAATTTGCTGAACCATATTTTGATCTGGATGTTTACGATACAAGCCAAATTCCCAAAGATTTGGTCGACCAGAAACTGATTTTAAAACATCGGGTCTTACCTCTTATACAAAGAGGGCAGATTTTATATGTCGCGACCAGCAACCCGAGTAATATTGAAGCAATTGATGCCATTCGCTTCAATAGCAAACTCATGGTTGAACCCGTTATTGTCGAGCACCATAAGCTTGAGAAAATTCTGGCGCAGCAATTTATTGAAGAAAGCAGTTTCGAGTTTAGTGATGAAGAGTTTGATCTTGATGTAGATCTAGAAGCTCCACCCTCACAAGAGGAGGAGGAAGAAACGCCTCAAGGCGATGAAGCACCTATTGTTAAATATATTAATAAATTACTCATCGATGCAATTCGTATGGGGGCTTCAGACTTACATTTTGAACCCTATGAAAAATCATATCGGGTCCGTTATCGAGTCGACGGCGTGTTACGTCAGATTGCAAATCCACCTTTGCAATTGGCTAACCGTTTGGCTTCACGTTTAAAAGTCATGTCTCAAATGGATATTTCCGAAAAACGAGTGCCTCAAGACGGTCGTATCAAACTTAAGTTATCAAAAACTAAAGCAATCGATTTTCGTGTGAACTCACTTCCAACCTTGTTTGGTGAAAAACTGGTTCTACGTATTCTCGATCCATCTAGCGCAATGCTCGGCATTGATGCTTTAGGATATGAAGAAGATCAGAAAGCTCTTTTTTTAGAAGCACTCGATAAACCACAAGGTATGCTTCTCATTACAGGCCCTACAGGTTCTGGTAAAACGGTATCTTTGTATACTGGCTTAAATATTTTAAATACTGAAAGCTCTAATATTTCCACTGCCGAAGATCCAGTCGAAATCAACCTTGAAGGTATTAATCAAGTTAACGTTAACCCGAAAGTAGGTCTTACTTTTTCGGCCGCACTGAAATCATTTTTACGTCAGGACCCCGACATTATTATGGTCGGTGAGATTCGTGACTTAGAAACGGCTGAAATTGCGATTAAGGCTGCACAAACCGGTCACATGGTAATGTCCACACTGCATACCAATAGTGCGCCAGAAACACTTACTCGCCTACGTAATATGGGTGTTCCATCCTTTAATATCGCAACGTCTGTCAATCTGGTGATTGCTCAACGTTTGGCGCGTCGGTTATGCCCACAGTGTAAAATACCTGCCGACATTCCTAAACAGAGCCTATTAGAAATGGGCTTTACCGACCAAGATTTAACCCATCCCGATTTTCAAGTTTTTCAACCTGTGGGTTGTACTGAGTGTCGTGAAGGCTACAAAGGTCGTGTCGGTATTTATGAGGTGATGAAAGTTACACCTGAAATTTCCAAGATTATTATGGAAGATGGCAATGCTTTAGAAATCGCTGCTGCTTCTGAAAAACTGGGGTTTAATAATCTGCGTCGTTCAGGGTTAAAGAAAGTCATGCAAGGTGTTACTTCCTTACAAGAAGTCAACCGCGTGACCAGTGAATAAAAGACAATTTAAAATAAGGATAATTCATGACTGTCAAAAAGGCACAAATGATGCCGACTTTTGCTTATGAAGGGGTTGACCGTAAGGGCGTAAAAATTAAGGGCGAACTTCCAGCTAAGAATATGGCCTTAGCCAAAGTCACCCTACGCAAACAAGGTGTAACTGTCCGTAATATTCGGGAAAAGCGTAAAAATATTCTTGAGGGTTTATTCAAGAAGAAAGTATCAACACTCGATATCACGATTTTTACTAGGCAACTTGCAACGATGATGAAAGCAGGTGTGCCACTGGTACAAGGCTTTGAAATTGTAGCGGAGGGCCTAGAAAACCCAGCCATGCGCGAGGTGGTACTCGGGATTAAAGGTGAGGTTGAAGGTGGTAGTACTTTTGCTTCAGCTTTAAGAAAGTATCCTCAACACTTCGATAACTTGTTTTGTTCTCTTGTAGAGTCCGGTGAACAATCTGGTGCGCTTGAAACCATGTTGGACCGTGTGGCAATTTACAAAGAAAAAAGTGAATTACTTAAGCAGAAAATTAAGAAGGCTATGAAATATCCAGCAACGGTTATCGTGGTTGCTGTGGTTGTTACCATTATTTTGATGGTTAAAGTAGTTCCTGTTTTCCAAGACCTGTTTTCTTCTTTTGGTGCAGATTTACCTGCATTCACCCAAATGGTCGTGAATATGTCGAAATGGATGCAAGAATACTGGTTCATTATGATTATTGTGATTGGGGCAATTATTGCCGCATTTCTGGAAGCCAAAAAGCGTAGTAAAAAATTCCGTGATGGCTTAGACAAACTTACACTAAAACTGCCTATCTTTGGTGATCTGGTTTATAAGGCGATTATTGCCCGTTATAGCCGCACCTTAGCCACTACGTTTGCCGCTGGTGTTCCGCTCATTGATGCGCTTGAGTCAACGGCTGGTGCAACCAACAATGTCATTTATGAAGAAGCCGTCATGAAAATTCGTGAAGATGTTGCTACAGGCCAACAACTCCAATTTGCAATGCGTGTTTCAAATCGTTTTCCATCTATGGCTATACAAATGGTCGCAATTGGTGAAGAATCTGGTGCACTAGACAGCATGCTCGATAAAGTTGCCACTTATTATGAAAATGAAGTTGATAATGCCGTTGATGGTTTAACTTCAATGATGGAACCTTTAATCATGGCAATTTTAGGGGTGCTCGTAGGCGGTCTGGTTGTTGCTATGTATCTTCCGATTTTCCAAATGGGTTCAGTCATATAATGCAAGAAATTATTGATTATTTTATTCAAAACTTAACTGCACTTTATATTGTAGTTGCATTATTGAGCCTATGCATTGGTAGCTTTTTGAATGTGGTGATTTATCGCACCCCGAAAATGATGGAACAAGATTGGCAGCAGGAATGTCAAATGTTGCTCAACCCCGAACAACCCATCATTGAGCATGAAAAGCTGACATTAAGTAAGCCTGCTTCATCATGTCCTGCATGTCAGCAACCGATCCGTTGGTATCAAAATATTCCAGTTATAAGTTGGTTAATGTTAAGAGGAAAATGTGGCGATTGCCAACATCCTATTAGCATTCGTTATCCAGCGGTTGAATTACTCACTATGCTATGTTCATTAGTCGTCGTCATAGTTTTCGGTCCAACCCTACAAATGCTTTGGGGGCTAGTGCTCACTTGGGTTTTGATTGCTTTAACATTTATAGACTTTGATACTCAGCTGCTACCCGACCGTTTTACCCTACCTTTAGCTGCGCTTGGTTTGGGCATTAACACCTTTAATATTTACACCTCGCCTAATTCAGCCATTTGGGGTTACCTGATTGGCTTTTTATGTCTATGGATTGTGTATTACTTATTTAAAGTCATTACAGGCAAAGAAGGCATGGGCTACGGCGACTTTAAATTGCTTGCCGCATTAGGCGCTTGGATGGGGCCATTGATGCTGCCATTAATTGTGTTATTGTCATCTTTACTAGGTGCAATTATTGGCATCATTTTACTAAAATTACGTAATGATAATCAGCCCTTTGCGTTTGGGCCATATATTGCCATTGCGGGTTGGGTTGCCTTTTTATGGGGTGACCAGATTATGAAAATTTATTTGGGAGGTTAAGATGGCTTTTATTCTGGGAATCACAGGTGGTATTGGCAGTGGCAAATCTGCTGCAACACAATGGTTTGAATCCCAAGGAATCCAAGTCGTCGATGCCGACATTGTTGCTCGCGAAGTGGTTAAAAAAGGCCAACCTGCCCTCCAAAAAATCCAACAAACTTTTGGAGATTGGGTGCTTCAACCCGACGGTAATCTAGATCGTCGTGCCCTACGTGAATATATTTTTCAAAACCCTGAAGCAAGACAAACGCTTGAGAAAATCACGCATCCAGCCATTCGCCAATCTATTATTCAACAGCTACAAAACCCAAAAAGTCCTTATGTGATTTTAGTTTCACCACTACTTTTTGAAACCAACCAGCATGAATTGGTTAATCACACTCTATTAGTTGATGCGAGTGAACAAACTCAAATTCAACGTGCAAGCCAACGTGATGGGCAAAATCAAGAACAAATCCAGAAAATTATTGCAGCTCAAATGCCGCGCGAGCGTAAACGTGAACTTGCCAATGACATTGTATTTAATGACGGATTACTCGAACATTTATATCAGCAATTAGAGCCTTTACATCAAAGCTATTTGAAGCGCGCCAACTAGTTTTGCTTATTTTGCTGCTGAATCTTTTGTGCCAAGCTATCTTGTCGAAACCAGCGCCAAGGTTGTAAGGCACCGATTCCCATTCCAACCAAGCCCACAACAATTGATGGACTTAATAACTCGCCAAGTAAAGGTACAGCTAAAATGGCAGCAATAAACGGCGCCAAAGTGACAATACTTCCCGTTTTAAAAGCACCAAGTCGCTGAATGGCTGCCACATAAGTCAAAGTTGCGATAATAACGACAAACACACCGTGGAAAATGCCCTGTATCGCTAAATGAACAGGACTCACTTCCATGAAGTGTTTAGGCAAAAATAACGCATAGATGGGTAAATAAATAATTGCAGACCAAATCGCAACACTTGCCATAGAGTGCCATGCAGAAAGTTTCCACTGTTTAAGTAATACAGTGAAAATGCCCCACCAAATCGCACTAATAAAAAGAAGCAAATCCCCCACACCAAAGGCCGAAGCATTACCTTGCAACATCAACACACTCATGAGAGCCAAGGCAGTGATCATAATTGCCAGACTAGCCCATGTATGCTTATCAAATGGTTGTCTAAATAAAATATATGCTGCGAACGCAGTACAAATTGGAATACAACCATTTAAAAAAATGGCAGCATGCGCAGCGGGAGCATAGAGAAACGCAGTGTAGACGGTAAGACAATAAATGACCCCACCAATAAGCGCCAAAATAACAGCGTGCTTACTCCACAAAAAAGCGAGATCTTTCTTATAGATCAGAATCGGCATCAAAATCAGGAAGGCGATAGCAAAGCGCAGTGCAGCAATGTCCCAAGCACTGATGTGCCACTGTGCATTTAAACGGGCAAAAAGTGTAAACCCGCCCCAAATGCACATGGTCACCAATACAAAAAAATAACCTTGCTTACGGGGAGACATATCAAGACTGCTTACAAAACTAGAAAGGCAGCTAGATTATACCTCAGAACGCTGACGACAAGCCTCATAAAGTGCCATACCCGTTGCCACACTCACATTTAGGCTTTGTAAATTTCCAGACATCGGAATATAAACTTTATGATCACACTGTGCCTGTGTAATTGGGCGTAAACCCGTATCTTCTGCTCCCATCACGATCACGACTGGACCAGAGAAATCACATTTTTGAATTGGCATTGCACTTTCATCAAGCATAGTGCCAATAACACGTGTATGAGTTGTCTCTTTGAGATGGGCTAATGTACGAGCCAAGTTTGTTACTTGGATGAATTTAACTTTCTCAGCTCCACCCGCTGCAACTTTACGAGCTGTTGGGGTTAAACTTGCCGAACGATCACGAGGTACAATCACCGCTTGCACACCCATTGCAGCTGCGGTACGAATGCAGGCTCCTAAGTTATGCGGGTCTGTCACCTGATCTAATGCCAGCAATAAAGCATCTGGGGTTTCAGCCAAGATCTGATCTAGATCTTTTTCATTTAAAGTCGGATGCGGACGTACTGCTGCAACCACACCTTGATGAAACGGTAGACCTGCAAGCTTTTCGAGACTATCACGGCTTGCTTTTTGTACACTAATTCCAAAAGGCTCTGCCAATTGCAAAATCTTTTGCAAACGCTGGTCATCCCGTCCTTTTAAAGTAAACAGGGTTAGCACACGTTCCGGCTCAAGTTCTAACAATGACTCCACTGAATGAACGCCATAATAATATTCCGGTTTTGCCATGCATGACCTCTAACAACGTTTGAGCAAAAAAATAAAAATCCTGCAAAGCCAACTTCACAGGATTTCTTTGGGCATAGTGTACCCGATTTGAATAGGAATTTCTTAGCCTTCTAAATGGCACACGTAATCGAGCACTTCATCAGTTTCGATTTTAAAAAGGCTATTACCAGGCACATAAAATGATTGGCCTGCACGGAACAACTCACTTTCATTACTGTCCGCAATTGTTACACGGCATTCACCTGAAATAATTTCCATACGCTCAGGAACATGGGTTTCAAAAGTTAAAGCTTGCTCAGTCGGCAAAATAACACCTAGTGTTTTCTTCGTTCCATCTTCAAATTGCACGGTATGGCTGATACATGCTCCACCAAAATAAACGTTTGATTTTTTGATGACCGTTACATGATCAAATTGGGTTGAACTCATGCACACTCTCCAGATAATGCCGTATTTATATAAATTATGATGAATGTAGTTTAATTGTGCCTAAATAACTAATCAATCAGTTTTCATACGGATAAACTTGTAATTTCCACTGCTGTGCCTGAATTTTTTTAGCAAAAGCATAAGGTAAGTTGATCTCAATATTTCGACTACTCGACACAATTGCATCGTATCTGCAAACTTCGACCTGATTTTCATCTAGGAGTATCCAACATACTCTTTGTGCAGTTGGATGGGCAACTACTGTAGCAATTATTGGTGAACCGTCATTCATTCCTACATGAAAATTTTCACTGTCGTTTTGCATTAACGCCAGATCATAAGCTGGAAAATCGATAGCATCTGAATCAAATTGCTGACTATCGTGTATAAGCACACTTTGTTTTAAGGTTGGCCAAATACAGTAACGTAAATAATGTTGATCCATCACCCGATTATCCAGATAACGTCCGGTGGCAACATAATCCCTGATATGTGCTTCAATATTATGAAAAATCCCTGTACACCCGCCCCACATTCCCGCCAGAATTAACTCAGTATGAGAATAATTATCTCGCATTAAGTGAAACCATTTATCACTCTTGAGCCAAGCATCCACAGCTGCTTTTTCGCGGTGCGAGACAATGGAGTCGGCATCACGTATCAGAAAACGCTTAATTGTCGGATCATCCATTACCAAAAAGCGCCAGAACAGACCAGATAGCTGTTTTTGAGAATCTGTAACCTGAATAACTTGCGCGCCCTTCTCTTTTAAACGCTGTTGCACCAATACTGGCACCGTATCATCGACATAAAAGCGACACGTCCATTCAGGATAAATTTGTTTGGCTAACTGAATATTTAAAATAGAGGTTTCACAATAACGAGGGTTTGCTCCAAACAAAGAAAAAGCAATAATATTTTCTTGAGGGTTTGCACTAAAGGTTGGTGGTGCATGATCTGGAATAGCCAAAACAGGTTCGCTCTTCGCTAGTTCTTTTTTGGTTGCAATTGCCAAACGTCCAAATTTGATTGTTTCTTCTTTTTTCTTTAAATGATGACAAACTTCTGTGAGTCCATCATATAAATTTGTATTTACGTTAGCTCCACTTGCTTGAATCGCTTGTAAATAATGTTGATAGGCATCGTTATAACGGCCTAAGCGCAATTCGGTATAAGCTAAATCTGATAAGGCGCCAGCATGCTTGGGAACCAAATTAACAGCTTGTTTAACATGTTGATAAGCTTTGGCATAATCCCCTTGTGCTGCTGCCTGTTTAAATGCATTAAAATGCTGTTTTAAAATTTTATTCATTTCCGCAGGATTGTTTTTTTTATGGCGGTTGATCATCCCTATTGGTGGTTTCGGTAAGCTTAATGTTTTTTTCATTGTAAATATCCACAATCTTGCTGTTCTATAATTTCAGTTAGAATAATAGATCACTTGTAGCAAATTCAAAACTTCTCTATCTTTAACCCATAATTTGGCGCGTTGGATGCGTTTATGCTCACACATTTAACTTTAATTAATTTTGCATTAGCTGATCATTTGGCTATTGATATAGAACAAGGATTTAATGTTCTAACAGGCGAAACAGGTGCCGGAAAATCATTATTACTGGATGCACTCTCTGCCTGCCTAGGGGAACGTACAGATACAAATTATGTCCGTTATGGTTCGGACAAAGCGGATATTACCGCTGTTTTTACCTATCAAAATAATAGTCCTGAAGCAAAATGGCTCCAAGACCACGAGCTAGATGATGATTCTGGGGAAATTCATTTACGTCGTGTGATTTTTGCAACTGGTCGTAGTAAAGCATGGGTCAATGGACGTCCAAGTAGTCTATCTGAACTCAAAGAATTAGGCCGTTTGCTGGTTCAACTCTATAGTCAGCACAGCCAGCAGCAGCTGCTTGAACCGCCTTATCCAAAGCACTGGCTAGACCGTTATAACAATTTTTATGCTGAAGCGAATGATGTACGTGAAGCCTATAGCACATGGCAACGTACCATTCGTTTGCATCAAGCAGCCTTAGATGCACAAGCAACCCGCCTACAACGTATTGGTACTTTAGAGCATCAAATTGAAGAGCTCGAAGAGGTCATTCAAACTGACTATAAAGAAATTGAGCAAGAGTTCGATCGCCTCAGTCATCATGAACATATCATGCAAGACTGTAGCTATAGCTTAAATGTTTTAGATGAAGCTGAGCAGAATATTACTCAAGAAATGTCTTCGATTATTCGCCGTCTAGAGTCTCACGCGGGGCGTAGCGAACAACTTTCTGAGATTTATAATTCTTTACTCAATGCTCAAAGTGAAATAGACGATGCAACAGCAAACTTGCGTCAATTTATTGATCGTCAAAGCTTTGATCCTGAACGAATGGAAGAACTTAATTCTAAACTCGAAGTTTTCCATCGTTTAGCACGTAAATACCGCACTCAACCAGAAACGCTTAAAGAAGAATATGAAGCTTGGCAAAGCGAGCTTGAGCAATTACATCAACTTGAAGACCCAGAGACTCTGGCAGAACAAGTTGAAAAGTCGCATGAGGAGTTCTTGGAGAAAGCTCAGCATTTAGACCATATTCGTCGTGAAGCTGCCGCTCCGCTTGCTAAACAATTAACTGAACAGGTTAAACCTTTAGCACTACCAGAGGCACATTTTGAGTTTAAGTTTGAACCATTAGAGCAACCTACCGCTGAAGGCTTAAGCTTTATTCAGCTATTATTTACTGCCAATAAGGGTATTCCTCCACAACCATTAGCACGCGTCGCTTCAGGTGGTGAACTTTCACGTATTGCACTTGTCATGCAAGTGATGAACGCTGAAAAAACCGAAGCAGAAGTGTTAGTGTTTGATGAAATTGATGTCGGTATTAGTGGCGGTACAGCAGAAGTTGTGGGACGTTTACTTGCTGACTTAGCCCAACATGTTCAACTTTTATGTATTACTCACCAAGCACAAGTTGCTGCTCAATCAGATCAGCATTTATTAGTGAAGAAACAACAAACTGACCCAGCCAGCAGTACAATTGTTGAATTAGATGAAAATCAAATCATTTTTGAGTTAGCTCGCATGTCAGGCGGTGTTGAAATTAATGAAACAACCTTGCAACACGCAAAACAATTACGCCAACTTAAATTTCAGGCTTCTTCAAATTAATAAAAAATGAGAGAAAAAGATTGGCGAAATCCGATTAACTCTTGTATGTTGATAAAAAGAACCTATATAGATAAAAGGGTCGAGAGACCCTCTAGTGACATTTTTTGAGGGAGAACCGCTTAGGTGACCAAACAATATCTGACTCACCGTTGTCTGATTGCCCCGCCAGAAATGGCAGATGACTTTTTCGCAAACACTGTAATTTATCTTGCCCGTCATGATGAAGAAGGTGCTCAAGGCATTATTATTAACCGCCCTTCCGGCATTCAAATTAAAGAATTACTCAATGATCTCGACATTGAAGCAGACAATGTAAATCCACATGTGGTTTTACAAGGTGGCCCATTACGTCCCGAGGCTGGATTCGTTCTTCATACTGGACAACCGACATGGCATTCATCTATTGCTGTAGGTGAAAATGTTTGTATTACTACCAGTAAAGATATTCTTGATGCGATTGCCCACAATGAAGGTGTCGGCCGATATCAAATTGCTTTAGGTTATGCGAGCTGGGGTAAAAACCAGTTAGAAGATGAAATTACGCGCGGTGACTGGCTCATTTGTGATGCCGATATGGACCTAATTTTTAACCTGCCTTATGACGATCGTTGGGATGCAGCTTATAAAAAGATCGGTGTAGATCGTGCATGGTTAGCATCTGAAATCGGACATGCTTAATGACCGAAACACAATCAAAATCGATTATGGCTTTTGACTTTGGTACTCAAAAAATGGGAATGGCGATTGGCCAGTCTTCAATTGAAAGTGCCAATCCTCTCCCTCTATTTGTGATGAAAGATGGTATTCCAAACTGGGATCAACTCTTAAAAATCGTGAAAGAATGGCAACCTGATCTATTTTTGGTTGGTTTGCCTTTGAATATGGATGATAGCGAGTCAGAACTTTCTACACGTGCTCGCAAATTTGCGAGACGTTTACGCCATCAAACCAATATTGAAACATTAATGGTAGATGAGCGTCTAACTACACGTGAAGCACGAGAAGAACTCGGTTTCTACCAAGAGCAAGGTCGAGCAAAAAAACTTTCTGCAGATAGTTTTGCAGCCGCCTTACTCATTCAGAGTTGGTATCGAAATCCGGTCGGTTTAACCCCGTAACATTAAAAAGGAAGGCTAAAGCCTTCCTTTTTTATTTCTCGATAATATGCACAGTTGCCGTACGTCCAGAGACAAAAGCAAGCTGGTTCTTTGGAGTTTCATCTAATACGATTTTCACAGGCACACGCTGTGCTAAACGAACCCAACTAAATGTTGGATTTACATTGGCAAGAAGTTTAGAGCTGCTTGAGCGTTCACGATCTTCAATACCCGATGCAATACCCTGTACATGGCCTTTAATTTTCTGACTATCACCCATTAACTGTACACTGGCCTGATCTCCAACATGAATACGGTTTAACTTCGTCTCTTCAAAATAGCCCACAACATAGAGTTGTTTACGATCAAGTAGTGCCGCAACAGCCTGACCAACTTGAACATAGTTACCTGGGCGCATATCAAAGTTAGATAAAGTACCATCAGCTGGAGCAATTACCGCAGCACGATGCATATTAAGCTCAGCCAAATGCAAATTACTCGTTGCCGCCTCAATAAGAGCCTGTTGTTGCTTAACAGTTGCTTCCGCTTGTTGAATAGCAGCTTGGAGTTGCTCATGTTCAGCGTGAGATTGATCACGTGTTGCGAAAACTTGATCTTGTTCTTGCTTAGAGATAGCGCCATCCATGAGGTTTGAATAGCGGCTTGCGTTTTTCTCGGCTAACTTAATATTCGTATCTGATTTAATCAGGTTCGCTTTTGCTTGTGCTAAACCAGCTTGCGCTTGGGCAAATGCTGCATTTGCTTTTGCTAAATCAGATTTTGCTTGCTCTACGTCTAAAGCTCGGCGAGAAACATCAATTTTAAAGAGCACCTGACCTTTTTTCACAGTCTGGTTATCTTGAACCAATACTTCTGTCACAAGCCCAGCAACATCCGAAGATACTTGAATAACGTCACCACGAACTCGACCATCACGCGTCCACGGCGCCGCGTTATAGTAATTCCACAAATGCACAATGGTATAGACCGCCACCATTAATGCGACAATCAAAATTACTGGACGGATGACTTTTTTCAAATCCACCTGATTCATTTCACTCACCTAACTCAATCTTTAATTTCGCAAACATCTCTACGCACCGACCCCAACAAAAATTTGATGTATTACCAAAAGTAATAAGAGGTAAAAACACAAATTAAAAATACTAGGTAATGCAATCCAGCCTTGTGCAATCAGCTTATTTGTTAAAGGACTTAACCCACGGAAACAGATATATGCCAAGAGTGCTTGAACGAGCAAAGAAGGCACATAAATACCATAAACATTAAACTCACCCATTTGCTGTGGCTCCTCTCAGGGTGCTGTTTTCATTCATTTGCTCTGATGAAACATGGCACATGCTATAAGCAATATTGTTCAGTGAAATGAGTAGTCTTTGTCGCATAGTCATATCTTCAACATTTGAAGCAAGCTGTTTTAATTCAAATAACGCTCGGTAGATTCGCTCTACTAAAGCTGTCGTATCATTTTCATCGTTTTCTTTAGCTCTAAACAGCTCATCCAGATTTTGTTGCAAATCGCCAATATGCTGAGTGAGTTCAGATGCTTGAGGAAACTGATTGGCTAACTCTTGCAATCGGCTTAAATCAACAATACTACTCGACTCAATCAGAGCCTGATGAATTGAAGTTTTAATCTCGTCTGATTGCACCATTTTGCTATTTAGAATCCCAATCCGATCTAGCATACTGCGTAGATGAACCTTAAAATCAAGACCATATGGCAGATAGATCGCTTGTCGCATGGCACGATAATGCAAGGCTAAAATACGGCTTGCACTCGTGTCTGGTGACATGGCACGAACAACGTCAATGACAATCAAGGACACTAAAACACCTAAAATCATGGCAAATGAACTATCAAGATAAGACACTGCATCCATGCTATAAGCATTGTGCAGGTTTAGTCCCATCATGGTATTAATACCCAACACCATACCTACTGGCATCAGCATCTGGTTAGCCATCATAGACACTGCGAATAAGAACATCGGTAATAAAACCAGTCCAAGTTCCCAAAAAGTGGTGACATGCGGGAAAATACCAAATGCATAAACGAAGACTAAAACTGCTGAAGCTATACTGCCCCAGATAAAAATACGCAGAACCGGAACCGGGTTATCTAAGGCTGTTAAAATACAGGCGGTTACTGCGCCCATCTGTGCCATCATAAATCCAGCTTTCCACCCCGAAACAATCCAGACTCCAGTCACAATAAATGTAATAAGGACTGCACTAATACCGCCTCGTATCGCCACACCATGGTCACGGTGCAAACTTGGATATTTGGTGGTCATTGGGGTAATGTTGTCAGGAATTTCTTTATTACCTTGCTGAATTCGCTGCCACAAAACTTTAACGGCTAACACATTGCTAATGAAATGGCGCACATCCATTTTCATGGCTGCAACCAAAACTTGTTGATGTGTAGAAGCCGACTCCATCAAACTTGCAAAATCGCTTTCAAACTCATCAGGCAACTGCAAAATATTTTCATCAACAATCAGATCTTTTTGCTCTAAAAACTGTACAACATGAGCTGAAAGCTGTTGCAGTTTTTCTGCATGAGTCTCGATGAATCGCAGTTCTTGAAGCTGCTTAATACGCTCAGATAAAGCGACTAGATTAGCGACCACCATTGAGATTTGATGAAGCATTTCCTGCAAGGGTTTGGTCATACCATGCAACTCGCCCTTCTCATAACTCAAATGTACCGCCAAGGCATGAATATCTGTGGTGTCACGAGTAATGGCAGCCAAGAGCTGAGTATTGTTCTGCTGCGAATCTGTATTTAATAAATTAGCAAACAGATTCTCTGTATCTTTTAGGGTTTTTATCACCCGCTGTTTAATTGCTGAGCCAATATGCATTGGAAGAATCGTGGCAGAAACCACTGCACTTGAAATTACACCAATCGAAATCTCTATGACCCGAGCTAAAGCAATATCGAATATATTGTATTGATCAATATAGGTAATCGCATTAAAGACGATCATGGCTGTCGAGTAACCGGCCAGCATAAAAGCGTAACTACGTGGAGTACGATCGAGTAACGACACATAAAGTGCAAAACCCACCCACAACGACAACACCACGGTAAATATCCAAGGTGTATTAATTAGATGTGGCGTTAGCGTTAAGGCAATCACAGCTCCGCCGATTGTCCCTACCACTCGATAGACACATTTAGAGGACACCATTCCTGAATATGGATTGGCAATAATCAGGACCGTACCAATCGACCACATCGGGTTAATCAGATCTAATTCAAACGAAACAAATAGTGCCAACATTCCGGCAATAAATGTTTTTAAGGCAAAGATCAGATCAAGCCTACTCGGGCGGAACGCCAGTATTTGCTTTAATAACATGAACTCATCTCAAATACAGATCTGAACTGATGAGCATGCCCTTCAATATTTGATTATCTTTCTAAAGACAACACAACTTTGCCATTTGCCTCAAAGCAAATGATATGAGGAGCATCCTTCAATACAATGATTTTTCCACATCTCGCCTGATTGGCCGAAATGATTTCAGTTTGGGCGCCATTTAAACGGCCAAGCTTTGGAAAGAAGAGGTATCAAGAAATCAATTTAGAACCGATAAATTTCTCGATTAGATATTTTGTTTGGCAATTTTTTCAAAATAAAGCGATTTAGTCAACCAAAATATCTCTATTTGATAATTTGATATATTTTTTAATTATCGTATATGATGTATAAGCCAAGAGAAGTTTTCTCTTTGTCAGAGTAAAATACTCAAATCAGGCATTTATTTTAGAATTGAGACAAATCTTCTTTTTTTCTGTTATAAAAACTCAAAGATGACTCGTTGTTAAAGGATACGAACAAGACATTATGGCAATTTCAAGTTTTGGCAAAATTTTAACCGTACTGGACCTATTTTCAGTTTCGCGTCCAATCATTAATGTCGATATTATTTGCGAAGAACTTGGCTTGTCCAAACCAACGAGTTACCGTTACCTTAAAGAGCTAGTATCAGCTGATCTATTAAAACGCATTAATGGAACCTCTGGCGATTATACCTTAGGCTCAAAAATTGCAGTTCTTGACTATATATCCAGAACAACCGATCCATTAGTTCAGATCAGCACACCGTTTATGCGAAATATTGTAGAGCGTACTGAACTTTGCTGTTTGCTTACCTATTTAAATGATGACTATTGCATTGACATACATCATGAAATATTTAAAGACACTGAGCTACTTTCATATGGCCGAGGCTGCCCAAGACCGATTTACGTTGGATCATCTCCAAAAACAATGGTTTCGCATTTAAGTAAGCAGCGCATGCAAGACTACTACCACCGTTACCAGCAAGAATTAAAACAATCGGGTTTTGCTGAAGATGAACCGAGCTTTATTCAGCGTATGCGTAAAATTAAAAAACAAGGGTTCTATTTCTCACAAGGTGAGATTGACCCAAATGTTTCAGGTCTAGCTGTTCCTGTTCGTTTTTCAAACAAAGAAGTACCTTTGGCTTTGACTTTAGTTGCCTCTAAAAATCGTTTTGATTTTTTAAACGTTGAAAAGCTCATCGAAATTTTGCAAGAAAATGCAGCACTTATTGAACAACGTTTTATGGAATTATCTGAAAAAGGTGAAATCTAAAACTCCACCTTATGATAATTTAAACTTTTCTTACACTTTAAAACATTGAATATATCACAATATTCTCATATTATGATTTTAGCTCCTATTGATGATTCTTTTCATCAGCAGCTCATCAGTAGAAGCATCCCCCTCAGAGGAATAAGCTCATGCTGCCATCATGGGCTTTTTTCTTGTCTTATTCTTATAAAAACTTAAATTGCCGAAAAGTAAGATTAATACGTGGTTGTAAAATCTTTGTTGAGCGATTTAAACGGTGTTGCCAATATTGTTGAGTCTCACCACGCATCACAATGAGTTGGCCTGGCTGTAGCCACAATTCAACTTTCTCTTTACTTTGAATATGTCTAAAAGAAAATTTACGGGTAGCACCAAAGCTTAAAGAAGCGATTGTTGTCGTTCTTGCCAAAGAAACATCCGAGTCACTGTGCCAAGCCATTCCTTGGGTTCCATCTTCATAAAGATTTGCCAAACAAGAATTAAATTTTTCTGAAAGTATTTTTTCTACCTGTTGTTTTAGTTTGGCGAGTGCTTTGTCCCAAGGTAAAGAATCACGTGCGACACCCGAATATTTATATTGATAGTAATCATCTCCATACCATGCAACTTTTCGAGCTGTAATAAAGTGCTTGCCATACAACTTAGCCTCGTCATGTTTCCATGCGAGGTGTTGATAAAGGTAGTGAAAATATTGTTCAGCTTCTTCAGGGCTTAAAATACAACCATAGTCCTGAACTTCACCATCGTAGGGTAATAAATTCTCACAAGGCTCTGGAGAAAATAAATCCAAGGTCATACGGTCTCTCCATGTTGCTTTGACATCTCCCAAGCTAACAATGCCAATTTACGCCCTTTTTGCCAATGATATTCTCCAACCATATCATTGTACAAGTAGCCCATTCTTGCACTCTTCAAAAATAAAAAAGCCTTTCATTGTAGAAAGGCTTAATCATTCAATATGCACTTAAGGCTGCTTTAAATAAGGCCAAGCTGCTTTAAGATAAATAAACATAGACCATAGAGTTAAAATGACCGCTGTATACAACAAAGCATAGGCAAGCATTTCTAAAGGCTGCCAATTAAGTAAGAACACACTAATGGCAATCATCTGAAAGGCTGTTTTATATTTACCTACAGTCGATACTGCTACACTGGTTCGTGCGCCAAGTTCAGCCATCCATTCACGTAAAGCAGAAACTGTAATTTCCCGTGAAATAATAACAATTGCGGCAAAAGCCATTGAAATGGTTGGATTCCACTGCACTAAAACAATCAGTGCAGCCGCCACCATGAGCTTATCTGCAACTGGATCTAAAAAACGGCCAAATGCTGAAGTCTGGTTTAAAGTTCGTGCCAAATAGCCATCAAACCAATCGGTAATAGCAGCAAACACAAAAATAGCCGTCAAGATAATATGACGACTCATACTACCTTCATGCTCACCAATACCCATTGCAGGCGGCCAATACGCGATCACCAAAAATACAGGAATAAGCGCGATACGCGCTAATGTTAGGATATTTGGGATATTCAGGATTCGCCCTGTGGTCATAAACACCGCCAATTAAGTCTTCATGCATCTTGTAACAGACAAAAATACTTTCTTCAATATTGTATCTATCTGTAACAGCCACTTTATACGAAATATATGAATCGAGGAAGTGGACTGCTTAGGTAAATACCGTAACAGTTTGCCGTAAAATTGCAATTAAATGATCATTTTGATTCCAAAGATGGGCATATTCTGTGGAATAACCTTCACCCGCATATTCGGTCACCACTTTATATTTAAACCAGTCACACAATTGATGTTGGAACGGATGGACATAGGTAATGTGCCAAGTTAAAGAACTTGCAGGAGCAACTTGCTTAAACATTGGCAATACACCAGGTGGCCAAATATCCATCAAAACAATTAAATCTGGCAAAGTCATTTGACGATTTTCATGCTTATCGGGATTAAACCTTGACCATCCTCCAAAATCAGCATACTGACTTCCTGTAACAGGATAATGACCTTCTGCCCAGCATACATCAAAATGTTGATAGCATTCTGGCATTTGTCTAGCAAAAGGAATAGGTTGCAACTCTTCAGGTTGCCTATAAAGTGGAACGATAGGCTCATGTCGCACTTCAATATTCGATGCACGCGGCACACCAAAGCTTGCGACCAAAATCGTTTGTACCGCACCATCTTGCCATAAACGGGTTTCAAGTGTAGTGACCGACTTTCCTTCCCTTAAAATTTCAATAGTCAATTGGGCAGCTCCCTGCTGTACAGGGCCCACGAAAGTAACACTACAACTTAATAATCTTTTATTTGGATCTTGAATATTGGCGCACGCTTTTTGCATCAGCAATCCCGCAACAAGACCACCAAAAACAGTTCGTCCTTGTAACCACCCTTCAGGTATTTCAATCGATTCCTTTTGCTTTATTTCTTCAAACAGTTGCAGTAATGACATTCACTTCCCTAAAGCACTCCGACTCTTGATGAAACATCTTTCATCATTTTAAAAGGAATGTGAATGATCATTCTTGTACTTATATGCCAACTATTTGGTCACTCGGCATAGAAATGTATCTTTATTCATGCAGAATTTTATAAATCGTTCTTGCCATCATGTCCCCAAAACCAGGCACAAGAGTGAGCTCTTTTTCAGACGCTTTTAAAACACCTTGGATCCCACCAAAATGAGTTAATAAATCTCGACGGCGCTTTGGCCCTAACCCTGGAATTGCTTCTAAAACTGAGGTACTTCGACGTTTGTCGCGTTTAGCACGATGCTTGGTAATCGCAAAACGATGGGCCTCATCACGCACCTGCTGAATTAAATGCAATGCCTTATGGTCCTCTGGTAACTGGATTTTTGTGCCATCGGTAAAATGCAGAGTTTCAAGTCCGGGTTTACGCCCTTCACCTTTAGATACACCCACCATAAAAGCATCTAGGCCAAGCTCTTGCATAACTTCCATTGCCATATGGAGTTGGCCTTTACCACCATCAATCAACAGCAAATCAGGCAATATGGCCTTTTTATAACGTCGTGTTAAGGCTTGACGCATAGCAGCATAATCATCACCTGCAGTAATGTCTTGAATCGCAAATTGGCGGTAGTCACGCTTACGAGCGCCCCCTTGATCAAACACAACACATGAGGCAATTGGAGCTTCCCCCATGGTGTGACTAATATCAAAACACTCAATACGATCGACAGGTCTTCCCACCACTTGCTCTAACTGATGAAAACGTTCATTAAGTTCTAAATGATTACTCAACTGCCCCTTAATGGCATGTTGAACGTTCATTTCAGCTAGCTCCAGCCACTCGGCACGAGTTTCTCGAACATTACTCTTAATCTGAACCTTTTTGCCAAACTGCTGTGCCAACGCTTCTTCTAATTCTTTACAGTCAGGCAAAGCAATATTTACGATAAGCTCATTGGGAACTTCATCTGCAACTTGAAAGTAAAAGTTCGCCATAAAATCACTGAGCATTTGCCCAAGATCATCACCGAGCATGTCTGGGAAATAACTTTTTCCACCCAGCATTCGCCCATTGCGTACATACATAATTTGCACGCATGTCACACCAGCCTGATATGCAATTGCCAGAATATCCGCTTCACCTTTAACTTTAAAAACGGCTTGTTGCGCTTGAACTTCACGCAGTAAAGATAATCGATCACGGTAAAAAACAGCTTTTTCAAATTCAAGCTCAGCCGCTGCTTGTTCCATTTTGGCAATGAGTTCTTGATTAAGCTCTTTGGTATCACCTTGCAAAAAGCGAATACTATTATTAACGTCTTCTTTATAATCTTCGGGTGAAATCAGACCTACACAAGGGGCTGAACATCGCTTGATTTGATATTGCAAACATGGACGCTTGCGCTGTGCAAAATAACTATTTTCGCACTGACGCACATTAAAAAGTTTTTGCAAAACCAGTAACGTATCTCGTGCACTATAGGCACTTGGGTACGGTCCAAAGAACTTACCAATTTGGTGCTTACCTTTACCACGCCCACTGGCAAGCCGAGGGTAAGGCTTATCAGCCGAAACAAAAATATAGACATAAGACTTATCGTCCCGCAGCATAATGTTATAAGGCGGACGGTGTTGTTTAATTAAGTTTTGTTCTAAGAGTAAAGCTTCGGTTTCTGAACGAGTAACCAAAGTTTCAATATCATAAATTCGCGCAACTAAAGCTTGTGTTTTAGGATGCTCAATCGTTTTAACAAAATAACTCGATACCCGATTTTTGAGATTTTTTGCTTTGCCAACATATAACAATTCACCCTCCTTCCCTAGCATTTTATAAACACCTGGAAGCTGGGTCATGTTGGCTAAAATTTTTTCAATATGAGGACGAGCGTTTTGATTCACTATTGGCATGCATGGCTTAATACTGAATACCTAATGTGATGTTTTCACCCCTACTTTTCAAGTGCTTTACTGTGCCAGAACATAAATTTGGAAACAGATTTAGATATGACCCGACAAATTGTGTCGTACTTGCTTAAGAATCTAGACGATAGTAACTATATTTAACGTCTTTTTCTTTATACACCGCATAGGTTTTTTGACGAAAATCCGAGAACCAACCATTGCCCGTATAGCCTGCAATATGACCATAAGTGTGACCACTTGTTCGCTCAATAATGTAAATGTCACCTTCTTGTGGACGGTTGAAAGCAGGTTTAATTTTCTTATAACCATTCTTTTCTAACGTTTGCCCCCAATCAGAAGCAGCTACAGGATGCTTTGACACATCTGCTCCAGCCGCTTGTAGAGCAATACGAATATTTTTGGCACATTTCTCTTTACTATGGTTGGCAGAGATACTTTCGAGCTTACTTGAGAACTTATGCAAATTAATATTTTGGTCTTCAGTTTTATGATTTTTAGTTCTAGATCGATTAGATTTTTCAGTCTTCGAAGCTGCTTGTCTTAACATCACTTTTGTTTTTAAATCGCCTTGAGAACTTTCTTCTTTTCTCTCTTCGATATGATGAACATGTGCATGAGCTGCGTGATGAGCATGAGCCATTTTAAACCTACTTCCGCTGACCAGTCTTCGAAAAAACCGCGCCATTGTAGAATCAAAATTACCTATTGGCTCTTAATAGTTGTAACAAATTACCAGCACTGTGAAATAGGTCACAAAATCTATTAGATACTTTATGTCATAAAAAAACGCCCTTTCGGGCGCTTTAATATTTGTATAAATATACATTACAAATGAAATTCAATTACTGAGCTTAAGGCTCCCCTTTCCAAGTTTTAATCATAGTATCCGCAGCAATTTCACTAACAAAGTGACAATATTTACCTGCATAAGGTGGAACATATTCGTCCACACCCGACTTATGGTGGTACTGCCCAGAATATTCGGTATCGTTTATTGTAAATTTCATTGCTAATAATAACTCATCGCGCGACCAGTTAATACCTTGCCATGTTCCCATTACAGGCGCAGTAGCATTTGATTCTGTATATAAAGGTGCAGTACCGTCACTAGAGAACCCAATATAATCTTTATTGCTGTAAGTTTTATTAATCATCCAACAGGTGGAACCTTTCGGAAAATTAGCTACATTTTGTTGTAATAATGCATTGTAATAATCTTCAAAAAAGCCCTGTTGACTAAGTGGTAATGACTCATAAATCCACTGACCTAAATACTTAGTCACTGGTTGACCTGAAATATCAATTTTAATTAAATCTTGATTTAAAAATAAATTATCGTCTTTCACCAAATTGGCAGGTTGATAGTTTAAAGCTGTATCAGAAAATTGGACTTGAGAACCTAACAAATACCATGTGCCATCTGTTGTTTTAATGGGATCTAAGGTCACTCCCTGATCAGTGAAATAATGCTGACTAAGTTCATAACCTAATGGATGATTATCAGGATAGCTTATATAAATCTTATTATCCTGAATCTTATAATTTTTCTTCTCAATTATTGGATTCCCAGCGATCTGACCCACAGAAAAACCAACAAGTCTCTCACCTTGTTCCTCTGTCTCATCATTACATGCTGAAAGGCTTAATATACATAAACATGAAAGTAGTATTTTTTTCATTTTGTTCCTCGAGTCAAATTATTAATATAATGTAATCTGAATTATCAATAATTTTCTCTTTTTATCAATCTAAAATTAAATATTCAGATAAAAAGCACTATGTTTTTATTAAGAACTATTTTATAAAATTTTAATCTTAGACTAAGCAAAATCATATAATTAAATAAGTTGACTCACTGCTATTATCTTTTTTCTAAATTATTTTATAGTCTTTTTTTATTTTTTCTTTTAGAAAAGAGAACTAAAATTTTCATGCTAAATTAATCTAAAAACCTTCAATATTAAAACCTAATCATTAACATCACGAATCTTTATAAAAGTTTTGTGTTAATTAGACTAGCAGGTTAAATTCCATTGAAATATCCCATGCCCTTACAAGAAATGATATCAAATATTGAACATATTTCTGATGAACACACCATCTATGCTGAACAACCTTGGGATATTACATCCAAAGCAATTGCTCTATCAAACGATGAAAAGATGGAGGTTTTTATCAAGGATACGTGCTACAGCTATTTTCTTGAAGTATTTATTATCAGAGAGTTAATAGAGGACTTAGATGACTCTTTAAATAATCAAGACCTTGTATTTAAGATCATTCAATACGCAATAAATGATGCATGATGAATATCATTATTTAAAATAAAAACGCCCTTTCGGGCGCTTTAATTAAAATACATATGGTCGAACAAAAATCAGGAAAAAAATCCCAAGCATCAAGAACCATTTTAAGAAGTAATACAACTTACGGTTCTTAGCTTTTAAAGCCTTAGCTTTAATACGAATTTGATAGACATAACCAAAAGCTTTATTTAGGCCACCTGTTTGGTCGCCTGTTTCATTCGGTGAACTTGCCGCAGTCATCACATTACGACCAAACCAATGGTTGAAACGCTCCATCCATTTTACTTTCATTGGACGTTCAACGTCTGCAAAGAAAATAATACGGTTTTGATCAGTCTTATTTTCAGCATAGTGAATATAAGTTTCATCAAATACAACACTTTGACCATCACGCCAAGAATATCTTTCACCATCGACATCAATAAAACAACGGTCATCATTTGGTGTAATTAGACCTAAGTGATAACGCAATGAACCTGCATACGGATCACGGTGTCTTACCAAACGGCTGTCAGGTGCAAGTTCGGTAAACATTGCTGCTTTAATTGTCGGCAATGTTTTAAGAAGTGCTGTAGTTTTTGGACAAAGCTCAGCAGCAGACGGATGACTCGATTCATACCATTTGAGATAAAAACGCTTCCAACCTGTTTTAAAGAATGAGTTAAAACCTAAGTCGTTATAGGTACTTGAAGCTTTAATCCCACCTTGGTCATATAAAGCTTTCGCTTCATCTCGAATCATTTCCCAATTTTCATCCAGCACTTTTAAATCTTTAAAATGCTGTGTATCGATATAAGGTTGATTCGGCACCTTTGAAAAGATGTACATTAAAAAGTTAATCGGTGCGAGCAAGGTTGAATGGTCAAAAAATTGACGATAAAACGAGTGACGCACTTTGCCGCGATGTTGAATATACAATGCTGATATCACAAAAATCGCTAATATGATCCACTTAATCATATAGTTACTCGCATTTAAGCATCTTTAAAGATACTTCGAAGGAATTTGAAATTGAGGGAATAATAACAAAGTCTCGAAGAAAATTCAGACCTAGATCAGCAAGTATTATTTTTTGACTAAATAGAAATCTCAAAAATAACCATTTTTGAGATTTCTCAAACTCAACTTCCAAAGTTAGTCTTGATATGGTTTCCAATCTAATCCAGTCAGAGAAACAAGTGCTTTTGCAGCAGTTTCATTGTAGGCATAACAACCAGATTTCAATTGAGCAATTGTTAATTGGGCAAAGCGACTGCTTTCAGGAGTATCGGCATTTTTTAAATATATTTCCCAATGCTTGATTTCTTGATCAGCAGTCCAAGCAATATTACTCGTATAATTTGCTCTATAGAGCTTACCTTGATGTTGCACCGCAACACCATCACCCATAGCAAAACCTAAAGTAGTATCATAAATCGTTGTCCATAGAACATTTTGCCATGATCCCTTAACTGCTTTATAAGTAAAACCAAATGGATTTGTTTGATTCAAATAATTAAGATATGGACCATTTTCAGCATCAAACTCATCAAAACTCTGATTAATTTGATAGTTTTGGTCAATATTAAATGCAAATGTTTCTTGATTAGATTTTTTTGAAACTAAACGATAACAGCTACTCCCTTGAGGGAATTTATTCTGTCCGTAGGTAGTAAGAAATAGACGCCCATTAGTCGTACTTTCATCACTCACTGAAAAGCCTAATGCTCGATACCCTGGTAAGACAGTATCAAACATATTCTTATCAGATAAATCAACTCTTTGAAATTTCCAATCCTCTTTAACATCTCCAATGATGTCTAATCTCCAATCTGTCATTGAATTAAAATTCATGACATTGATTGCTTTATCAGTAGGGAAATAGAGTTTTTTCTCTGTTAACAAATACTCATTTAAAGCTTGATTAGAGGAGCCATCTATTGATTTTTTATTAAAAATTTCAAAATAAGCATTATTTAGCTCATCTGTTTTTTCATTAGCATTGTAATCCATAAAATAATAACGCGTACCATCCGCAATAGAATCTTGTGATGTACCACTTTGGTTGTTATTTGCAGAATTATTATCACTAGAACCACCGCCTCCACATGCACTCAACATAAAAGGAAGGATGGCCAAAATCATAAATTTATTTTTTAACATAATAGATACTTTATTGAACATTTTTATAACACAAAGTTTATCCAAAGATAAAAAAATAGACAATACTGTCCGTCTAATAATTCACATAAAATATTAATTTTTATTACTAGACCAAAAATAATTTATTAATTGTCTACTACATTTTCTAACTTTATCTTGTCCCTTCTTAACAAGAAGCTTTTACAATTAAAAATATATTTTTCATAAATATAGATTAAAAAAATTATTTAAAAATAATTGATGACCCTTGCGTCACGGCTTGATACAACTTGTCAGGTTTTTTTTAGATATAGTTATCGTAAGATTAGCGAAGCATAAATGTGTACCTAAGATGTGCACACGCTTCATAACATCAACTTAGAAGTCCTCCAAAACTAAGGAGATCAGGCATGATCCACGCTGGCAATGCCATTACCGTCCAAATGCTTTCGGACGGAATTGCAGAATTCCGCTTTGACTTACAAGGTGAGTCGGTCAATAAATTTAACCGTGCAACAATTGAAGATTTCCAAGCTGCTATTGCTGCGGTAAAAGCAAATAATGATATTAAAGGCTTAGTTGTTACCTCGGGCAAATCGACATTTATTGTTGGGGCAGACATTACCGAATTTGGTGAAAACTTCGCACAAGGCGAAAAAGCAATTGTTGACTGGCTTATGCCTGTTCACGAAATCTTCAATAGCTTTGAAGATTTAGAAATTCCAAAAGTTGTTGCTATTAACGGTATGGCGTTAGGTGGCGGTTTTGAAATGTGTTTAGTTTGTGACTATCGTGTGATGTCAGAAGCTGCACAAGTGGGCTTACCGGAAATTAAACTTGGTATTTACCCAGGTTTCGGCGGTAGCGTACGTTTAAGCCGTCTGATCGGTATCGACAACGCGGTTGAATGGATGGCGATGGCTGCTCCTAAAAAACCGGCTGCTGCCCTAAAAGATGGTGCGGTAGATGCGGTTGTAGCTGCTGATAAATTACTTGAAGCTGCAACTGACTTAGTTAAGCAAGCAATTTCTGGTCGTTTAAACTGGAAAGCAAAACGTCAAGAAAAGCTTGAAGCTGTAAAATTGAACCCACTTGAACAAATGATGGCGTTCAATACTGCAAAAGGTGCAGTGCTTGCTAAAGCAAACCCTGCTCAATACCCTGCTCCAAAATTATTACTTGATTCATTACAAGCGGGTGCAAGCCTTGCGCGTGACGAAGCATTAAAAGCTGAAGCTGAAGGTTTTGCAAAAGCTGCGATTACACCACAAGCTGGTGCATTGATTGGTTTATTCCTCAATGACCAAGTTGTTAAGAAAACTGCTAAAAAATATGAAAAAGGTGCACACCCTGTAAACCAAGCAGCTGTACTTGGCGCTGGTATCATGGGTGGTGGTATTGCTTACCAAGCGGCAAGCAAAGGCACACCAATTATTATGAAAGATATTGGTAACCCACAACTTGCTTTAGGTATGAAAGAAGCGAACAGCTTGTTAACTAAACAAGTTGAACGTAAGAAAATGAAACCTGCGCAAATGGGTGAAACGCTTGCACGTATCCGTCCTACTTTAAGCTACGATGAGTTTAAAGAAGTTGACATCGTGATCGAAGCAGTTACAGAAAATCCAAAAGTAAAAGAAATGGTACTTGCGGATACTGAGAAGAATGTTCGTGAAAATACGATTATTGCTTCTAATACTTCTACGATTTCAATCACACGTTTAGCAAAAGCATTACAACGTCCTGAAAACTTCGTTGGTATGCACTTCTTCAACCCAGTTCACATGATGCCGCTTGTAGAAGTTATTCGTGGTGAAAAGACTTCTGAAGAAGCGATTGCAACTACTGTTGTTCTTGCTCAAAAAATGGGTAAGACACCGATCGTTGTAAACGACTGCCCAGGATTCTTGGTTAACCGTGTATTGTTCCCTTACTTTGGTGCGTTTGACCTTCTTGTAAAAGACGGCGCAGACTTCCAGCAAGTTGACAATGTAATGTCTAAGTTTGGTTGGCCAATGGGTCCTGCTTACCTCATCGACGTTGTAGGTATCGACACAGGTGTACATGGTGCAGAAGTCATGGCTGAAGGTTTCCCAGACCGTATGAAGCCAGACTTTAAAGGTTCAATCCAAGCAATGTACGAAGCTAAGCGTCTTGGTCAAAAGAATGACGTTGGTTTCTACAAATACGAACTCGATAAGAAAGGCAAAAAAGCAAAAACTGTTGATCCAACAGCCTATGAAATCATTGCTCCTTTCGTCACTGGTGAAAAACGCGAGTTTGATAACCAAGAAATCATTGACCGCATGATGCTTGCTTTCTGTAACGAAACAGTTCGTTGCTTAGAAGACAACATTGTTGCAACTGCTGCTGAAGCAGACATGGCAATGATTATGGGTGTAGGTTTCCCTCCATTCCGTGGTGGTCCATGTCGTTATATCGACCAAACAGGTGTTGCTGAATACGTTGCACTTTGCGACAAATATGCACACTTAGGTAAGGCTTATGAAGCGCCACAAATGTTGCGCGACATGGCTGCTAACAACAAAAAATTCTACGGTTAAGGAGCAACGTGAATGGCTACTTTAAATCCACGTGACGTTGTCATCGTTGATGGCGTACGTTCTGCAATGGGTAAAACCAAAAACGGTATGTTCCGTAATGTACGTGCTGACAGCTTATCTGCTGAATTGGTTCGTGCACTCGTTGCTCGTAACCAGTTTGATGTAAACGAAGTTGAAGATCTGATCTGGGGCTGTGTAAACCAGACTCTAGAACAAGGTATGAACATTGGCCGTAACATCGGCTTATTGGCTGACTTACCAAAAACTGTTGCTGGTCAAACGGTAAACCGTCTTTGCGGTTCTTCTATGCAAGCGCTTCATACGGCTGCTGCACAGATTGCAACAAACCAAGGTGATATTTTCATTATTGGTGGTGTAGAGCACATGGGCCACGTAGGTATGATGCATGGCATCGACCTAAACCCAGAAGCATCTAAACACTATGCAAAAGCATCTAATATGATGGGCTTAACTGCTGAAATGTTAGGTCGCATGAATGGCATTAGCCGTGAAGAGCAAGACGCTTTTGGTGTTGAATCCCACCGCCGTGCTTGGGCTGCAACTCAAGAAGGCCGTTTCAAAAACGAAATCGTTGGTGTTGAAGGCCACGATGCAAATGGCTTTAAAATCCTTTGCGACATCGACGAAGTAATTCGTCCAGATGCAAACCTTGAAGCGTTCAAAGCATTACGTCCTGTATTTGACCCGAAAGGCGGTACTGTAACTGCGGCTACATCTTCAGCTTTATCTGACGGTGCTTCTGCAATGTTACTTATGTCTGCTGAACGCGCACAAGCGTTAGGTTTAAAACCACGCGCTGTAATTCGCTCTATGGCGGTTGCAGGCTGTGACGCAGCAATCATGGGTTATGGTCCAGTTCCAGCAACTCAAAAAGCGCTTAAACGTGCTGGTTTAACGATGGCTGATATTCAAACTATCGAGTTAAACGAAGCATTTGCTGCTCAAGGCTTATCAGTAATGAAAGGCTTAGGTATTTATGACAAGCAAGACATCATTAACTTAAATGGTGGTGCAATTGCTTTGGGTCATCCACTAGGCTGTTCTGGTGCGCGTATCACCACTACGTTGTTAAACGTAATGGAACAACAAGATACTCAAATTGGTCTTGCGACCATGTGTATCGGCCTTGGTCAAGGTATTGCAACAGTAATCGAACGTGTTTAATTAACACCAAGATAAAAAAATCCCCGCTCAATGCGGGGATTTTTTATCGACCAGCTAATCCATTCTCGATTTTCTTCCGTAAATCTATAATGTCATCAATATTCACTTTCATCGTACCATCGCGATAAGCGTCAACATTACTTCGGTTAATATTCAAATCTCTTAACATTTCAAAGATGCCATTGGTTGGATCAGAAGACTGTATTCCACCCGCTACCGCTAAAATGTATTGTTGTAAGAATGGAGAAAATTGAGACAAATCAGGTTGTGCCATAACAGGTTGATAGTCTACTGTCGTCATACCTTCAGGCACCAAAGCATTTTGTATATCGTAATGTGTTTTATACTCATGATGTTGCAGCGCCTGACGCACTTTTTTATCTTCTTGGAAGGGTACAAATCCCACCTCTTCACGTAGCTCAGATTCAGCCATAACGCGAATTGTTGGTAAAGTCGCTACTTCCTCTGCTTGAACAGTCGGTAAACCCATAAAAGCAAATGCAGCAATGAAGGCTGATTGTTTTAGAAAGTTCATAACTTGCTCCAAAAATCAGTCACCCTATTTCAATTAAAAGATGATGATTAAATTAAAAGTATCTATAAATAGGCTACAACAAAGTCGAATTTGATTCAGTAAGGCTCAGATAAACGGTAAATATAATTAAAATTTTTAATGTAATAGTAAGGGACTTTATTTATTCAAGAATGAAATTTATATAAAACACTCTATAACTTGGACAAAAGAAAAGTGTTCAGATTATAGAGTGCAATTTAACTTATTGGTTTTATTTGCTGTCTAACATCTGTTTTAAAGAATCAACTAATTGCGGAAATTTCGTATAACCTTCTCTACCTAAAAAATGCCCGCCATTAGGAACAGTAATGTACGGTGCATCAATTTCTTTCGCCAATTCAATAGTCAGTTTTGGCGGAACTAAATCATCATTATCCGATAAATACACCAGCTTTTTCTTTATGCCCTTAAAGTAATTTGTATCGACTTTACTCTTCGTTATATAACTATTAAGAACAGAAGAATCTGAAATTAAACCAGAAAATCCAGATACTAAAATCATTCCTCCAATATTTTGATAGTCATGTCTTTGCAAAAAGTGCAGTAACGTAATTACTCCTAAACTGTGCGCAACAAAATAAGTATTTTCTTCCACGCTCGGGATCTGTTGATCTAAAACTTTCTGCCATGCCTCTACGTCCGGATTCTCAGCATCTGGAAATGGAATTAGGGTAACAGAAGTGTGTTCATCTTCTATTTGATGCTTTAAATCTTGAAACCAGTGATCATTTATAGAAGCAGAGTAACCGTGAAGCACAAATATTTGACGCATGTTCTTCTCCTGAAGTTCAAGTGTTTTGGCATTTGCAACAAATGACATTAATCCGAATAACACCAATAAAATGAGTTTTCTGATCATTGAACAAGTACCATTTTGAAAGATAAAAACATGCTAAACTATGACACCACTGTTAAGGTCAACCCCATTTTATGAACTTAGCTAAAGTTGCCGAGCTCACAAAAGTAAGTCCGCGTATGCTGCGTTATTACGAGAGTTTAGGGCTTATACAGCCTCTTCGAGCGAGTAATAACTATCGAAGTTATACGCAAAAAGATATTGAAAATATTAAGAAAATTAAAATATTAAATGATGCAGGCATGCACCTAAAAGATATTCAGGTTTTGCTGCCTTGTTTTGATTTAGATGAACGAGTATTTACACTATGCTCAGTGGTTCAAGAAAAACTGCAAACTGAACTCATGAATGTGTCTGAGCAGTTAAACAAACTACAAACTTCTCAAAGTTTATTACAATCTTTTTTAACTAAAGGAAAAAAGGAAAAGTCGAGAGCACCAAATCATAATATTTGATGCTCAGGCTTCACTTATTCTTTTAAATCTCCTTCGAGTGCAGCTACATTCTTTTTCTTAATTTTTTCAATTTTTGCATTTAGCTTTAGAACATCTTGATAAAGCCCGTTAAATTTTTTGACCTGAGCATTTTCATGAAAAAGAATCATCTGATCTTTTTTTTGCCATTCATAATTTTTTAGAAGTTTAAACATTTCTTCTGCTTTATCTAAAATTTGTAGCTCAATCATAAAAATTGCATGATCTTGATCTGCTTTTTGCTGAGTTCCCAATTTCATTTCAAGAAGTTGCCTCATCTCTGCATCAACAGATAATTCCTGAACCTTTGCTAAGAAAGTTTTATGAATCTTTTCATATTCAGTCTGATACTGATCTGACGCTTTACGGACATCAGCTAGCATCTTTTCGGTTTCCGCAAATTTTTGTTTTTTATCAAGATCTAAACGATCCACATTTAAAAAGGTATCCCATTTGGCTGCTTTAAGTTCTCTTAAGTATGCATTGCGTGCATTAATATTTTGAATCCAATAACTTAAAAGAAATTCTGAAATTTGCTTATAGTGTCCTGCCAAACGCTTATCGTGAATATCGAGCTGGACGGGTTTAGACCAGTCTTGTGCTTGGTCATAAAGCTGATTCATTTTTTCAGTCATGACGACATCAAACATTTGACTACTGTCTTTGGCTTGCTGCTGTTTGATATGCTGATAGGTGAAAAAAATAATGCTTGTGATAACAATCAAACTTGCAATCGCAATCAAAACTCGGCGCATACACACCTCCTATTTCCCTTCTTATAGTTTTGCTCTTTATAGTTATAAAATAGAGCTTATTCTTCTTTATATGCCATTTATTTCACAATACGCAACACTGTATTCGCTACTCAAAGCTTTAAATCCTTATCCATCATCCCTATTATGATGGGTAATTAAAATTTATGAGATTCTCCCATGCGTGTTGATGTCTGGTCTGATGTAGTTTGTCCTTTCTGTTATATCGGCAAAAAACGCCTTGAACATGTAGCTGCGGAAGCAGGTATTGATCTTGAAATTCACTGGCATAGTTTTGAATTAGATCCTGATGCGCCAGCAAAACATGACACTTCAAATACTGAGCGTTTAGCTAAAAAATATGGCCGTACCTATGAAGAGATGGAAGAAATGGAACGCAATATTGCGGCCATGGCTGCCTCTGAAGGTATTGATTTTCAATGGCAAAAAGCCAACTCAGGCAATAGTTTTAATGCACACCGTATTATTCACCTTGCACAAAGCAAAGGTTTAGGTAATGAAGCTAAAGAAGCCTTTTTCCATGCTTATATGACCGAAGGTCTCGCAATTGGCGAACGTGAAGTTGTAGAAGAAATTGCATCTCGTATTGGTTTAGACAATGCTGAAGTTGAATACGTACTAGATACCAACGAACTATCTGACTTTGTCCGCCATGATGAAAAAATTGCTCAAGAGCAGCTCAATGTAACAGGTGTGCCATTTTTTGTATTCGACCAAAGAATCGCTCTTGCTGGCGCTCAACCACGTGAAGTCTTTTTACAAGTTTTGGAAAAAGCACAAATCAAAGCAAATACTGAAGAAGTCGAGCAAGATGATGCGGCTGTTTGTACCGATGAAACTTGTGATGTTCCAAAGAAATAAATGAACACAATTAAAATGTGATCAAATCGTATGTTTTATCATCATTTTAGCAATAGAGCGTTCTAAAAAAAGAACTATCTAATTGCTAAAAATCAGTTTATTATTGCCGCTTAGAATATTCGCGCTGTAATGTTCTGTTTTTTATGTGTTTAATGATCGGAATTTGAAGTTTCCTTGATCTATCATCCCCCTTCAATGGGGGATTTTTTTGGCTAAAAATAATCGCTAATAGCTTAAACTTTTTCATTTATTTCAAATATGTAAAAAAAGTTAAATTTACTTAACTTTTGTGTCTCCCTCTTGATTTTATTAGAAAAATCAACAAAAGTGGAAACAACAACAAAACATAAAGATAGATATGAAAACATTTCATGTAATGCCTTACCGGCAGCTTTTTGCACTTTTAACGATTGGATTTGGTTCAGTATGCATCGCTCATGCAGAGACCGCCTCTTCTTCTGCAAACCAACAAGTAGGAAGTACATCACCTGGAGTACAAGCTGAAGTCACCACAGACGAGAACCTCTTAGATCAAATTCCGCGCTGGGTGGATGCAACCCCAACCATTTTTCCAGAGCAGTCTAATGAGCCTATTGTTCCGCCTACCGAACAAACAGAAGACCAAACCTGGGTTGATCGTAAGCAAAAGAAAATTCGTAATTGGGCCGATCGTACTTCTGAAAAAATTGATAATTGGTTTGGAGAAGTCGATCCAGAAAAACCAGCTACCGCAACCATTCGCGTCATGGTTGATAACTATTGGAATGAATACGATAACTATGAAATCAAACCCAGAATTCGCGGTAAGATTAAATTACCTACTCTAGAGAAACGCATTAGCGTGGTATTTGGTGATGACTCTTTAGATGACGAATTTAATAATAGCCCAGCCAATGTCAATCAAAATCCAAATCAAGATCCAAATAAAAAGTTAGATGGTAAAAGAACTCGAGATGACAACAGCTCAATCGCTTTACGTTGGTCAAATTTCTCGAAAAAATTGCCTTTTGAAACCGATGCAGACTTAGGTATTCGTTCTGGAGACGATATTTATGTTCGTTTAAAAGCATCGAGAGATTGGCAACTTCGTAATGACTTTAAGTTTTATGCAGAGCAAATTTATCGTTACGGCATAGACAGCGAAAATTATCTGCGTACTAATCTTGAACTTACACACGCTAGACCGAATCAACCGTTTTTATCGAATCAGTTCAGCCTGACCTATGCTGATGATCAAGACGATGATCTAGCTTGGGAAAATCGAACTTTCCGAGAACATCATTTCTTTGCAAACAATCGTTTTAACTATGGTATTTATACAAGTGGTTATTACAACGACAATGACTTACGTTTAAACAGTTGGGGACCGTTTGTTTCATGGCGCCAACCCGTTTTACGTGAATGGTTCTTTGTACAAGGCGATGTAAATTACTTTAATGACCACCGCGAAGACCGTAACCATTTTGTCAGCACCTTCTTGCGTTTAGAAGCACTTTTCTAAGCTAGCAAACATCACCTTGGACCTCATCCAAGGTGATGAATAATAAAATACTTTTAAATAAAATTTTAAGATTAGCCTTTTAAAGTATTGTTCTTATTTTATTTTTGATTCCTTATCTTTAAAAATGAATCAATTTTCTTCTCCTCCATTTCAAAATAAATCGACAGTCTTCATTTGTATTTATAGTTTAGGTCTATTAGCTTTACTTCCACATACTCAATTTTTTTATAACTCTTTAAAACACCAACGGTCACGGCGTTATCACTATTCTTCTACGAGTTTCGCTAAAGTAAAAAGACAATCACTTTCACACTCACCTTGTGAAGTAGAAGCACACAATGCTTTAGCTGATGCTGGTTTAATTCAAGAGCTTATGGCTGTATTTGGAAATGATACGTTATGGAAACGTGCGACTCAGCCTGAACAAACTTATAAAGCCTTTGGTAAGAAAAAGAAGAAGACCTCATCGGCACAGGTTTCATCCACGAATCCACTGAGTGCAAGCTGGGCTACCATTTCAACATGGATGCCATTTGAAAATGATCTTGATTTAGGCTCTAACTCTGAGAGTGATGTGTATGTCCAGTTTCTGGCTAAAAAGAAATGGACTTTGAGACATAACATTAGCCTTCATACAGAGCAGATATTTCGCTACGGTTCAACCAGCCGAAATTACACTGAAACAACGCTCAACTTAACGCAGAAAATGCAAGACAACACCCTATTCGCTAACAAATTTAATGTGAATAAGAGCGAAAATGAAGATTACAACTGGGGCAATTGGACTTTCCAACAATTTGAGTTTGTAAAAGATAATAGTCTGACTTACGGTATTTATAGCGGTGGCGTATATACCAAAAATGATATTCGACTAAATAGCTGGGGTCCTTATATTTCATGGCGCCAACCGATATGGCGAGATTGGATTTTTATGCAAAATGATCTTAATTTTTTTAACCATATTGATGATGATCCTAAGCATCAACTTAGTGTGCAAATGAATCTTGAAGCTAATTTTTAACCAAAAATCATCAAGTTGTGGATAACTCTTTCTTTATCCACAAAAAAGCCCCTGACAGTTCAGAGGCTTTTTTATATCAAAAAATTATTTCAACAATAAGCTATTAATACGCTTCACATAAGCTGCTGGGTCTTCTGGTAAACCACCTTCTGCAATCACAGCCTGATCAAAAATCACGTTTGCCAAATCATCAAACTGTTCTGAACCTTCAAGTTTTTTCACCAAAGGATGCTCAGGGTTAATTTCTAAAATTGGCTTAATTTCAGGTACAGCTTGCCCCGCTTGTTTAAGCATACGAATAAGTTGCGGAGACAACTCCCCTTCACTTGTTACTAAACACGCTGGAGAATCAACTAGTCGTGTAGTTACACGTACTTCTTTAGTTTTAGCCTTTAATGAGTCACTTAGTTTCTCAACAACAGGCTTAAACTGTTCAGCTGCTTGCTCAAGTGCCTTCTTCTCTTCAGCATCTTGCAAATCGCCTAAATCAACAGCCCCTTTCGACACATTCTTTAATGGTGTACCGTCAAACTCTTGAACAAAATTCATTGCCCATTCATCAACGCGCTCTGCCATTAATAATACTTCAATGCCTTTTTTCTTAAACAACTCAAGCTGCGGCGAGTTTTTCGCTGCTGCTAGACTGTCAGCAGTCACATAATAGATGGCTTTTTGACCCTCTTTCATACGTGCCTTATAGTCAGCAAAAGAAGTCGTTACTTCATCATTTGTTGAAGTCGCATAACGTAATAATTTTAAAATACGTTCACGGTTACCAAAGTCTTCGCCCAAGCCTTCTTTAAGTACTGAACCAAACTCACTGTAGAAAGTCTTGAATTTTTCTTGGTCTTTTTCATCTTCCGATTTAGCCAAACCATCAAGTACAGTTAATACACGGCGTGCATTACCTTCACGAATCGTTTTGACATCACGGCTTTCTTGCAACAACTCACGGCTAACATTAAGCGGTAAATCAGCGCTGTCCACTACACCTTGCACAAAGCGTAAATAGTTTGGAATTAAGTTATCTGCATCGTCCATAATAAAGACGCGTTTTACATATAGCTTAATTCCCGCTTTTGCTTCACGAGTAAAAATGTCATGTGGAGCTTTACTTGGAATATAGAGTAATTGGGTATATTCCGTACTACCTTCAACACGGTTATGTGCCCAAGCCAGTGGTGCTTCAAAGTCATGAGTTAAGTTTTTATAGAACTCAATATATTGCTCTTCAGTCACTTCGCTTTTGTTACGTGTCCATAAAGCACTTGCCGAGTTAATCGCTTCCCACTCGTCAGTTTTGACCATTCGGCCGCCTTTAGGCTCTTCACCTTCAGCAACCTCTTCTTCCTGCCAAACTTCTTTTTGCATTTCAATTGGCAAGCTAATATGGTCAGAGTATTTATTAACGATTTGCTTAACTTTATAAGATTCTAAATAATCAAGCGCATCATCGCGTAAGTGAAGAATAATGTCGGTACCACGTGAAGTTTTATCAATTTGCTGAACTTCAAACTCGCCAGTACCACCACTAATCCAGCGCACCCCTTCAGATGCATCTAAGCCTGCACGGCGTGATTCAACCGTAATTTTGTCGGCAACAATAAAACCAGAATAAAAACCCACGCCGAATTGACCAATCAACTGAGCATCTGCTTTTTGATCGCCAGTCAATTTTGACATGAAATCTTTAGTGCCTGATTTTGCAATGGTACCCAAGTTATCAATCGCTTCTTGTTGGCTTAAACCAATACCGTTATCAGAAATTGTTAAGGTTTTATCTTCTTTATTTAAGCTGATTCGCACATGTAAGTCCGGATCATTTTCATAATATTCAGGATGATTAATTCCTTCAAAACGTAATTTATCACATGCATCTGATGCATTAGAGATAAGCTCACGTAAGAAAATCTCAGGGTTAGAATAGAGAGAATGCGTCACTAAATGTAAAAGCTGGGCAACTTCTGCTTGGAAACTATAATTTTGTGATGCTTGTTCACTCATAAATCACTCCTTAAATTTTGAAGCTGTTTGTTCTCGAATGCTTTATGAATGGAGTACTTCTAGAATTTTTCAATCCTGAATATTAAAAATTTTTACTCTAATTAAAATGGGCCCTGGCTTAACACTCTATCTTGCAATATCGTATCTAACTGCTTTTGACGTTGTTGGTAAGCTTTGCCAATACAACTGACATTGGCAGCACAAGCGTTTCTTTTTTTCAGCCATTGCCACTGAGTATCTTTCTGGTTATCTCGCCCACCCATAGGTAAAGCATGCAGAACGATTTGATACGTCGTTGCCATTTTTACATCTGCATCATTTAAAGAACGGTTTTTACAAATACTTTTTTCCGTTTTCGTTTTTGCAGCATCGCAAGAAAAACTTGCAGCTTGTAAATTTTGAGTAAAAGCAATACCGCTCAAAAGTGCTAAACAAATCGCTAATTTGTTATTCATGTTTTACTCCCATGCTTGTAATGAATATAAATTAGTTTAGAAAAAAACTTGCAGAAAATATGTATAAAACTGTCAGTTTTATGCTTTTTTTAGTGCAAATAAAATCCATAAAAAAACCTCACATAAAATATATGTGAGGTGCCTGAGTCTAGGTTTATTATTATATTTTTCTATTTATTATTATGCTTAAAATTTATAGCTATAACCTAAAGTGTATACAAAAGGATTAATATCTAGATCAAACTTGTAGTTAGCAATTGATGGATCAATTGTTACTTCAGGACTAATATCAGCATAACGTACATCTACAAATACACCCCAGTTTTTAGCATCAGCAGGTTGGAAATTAAAACCAACTTGACCTGCTACACCAAAATCTTCTTTAACTTTTACTGCTGCCCCTTCTTCATCCCAAGGAATAAATGCTGTGGCACCAATACCAATATACGGGGTGAAACGCGTAGAGTTTTTAAAATGATATTTTGCAGTAATTGTTGGTGGTAACTGTTTAATACGCGCTATATTTTTACCATCTAGCAATACATCATGATTAACCGGTGTTGCTAATAATAATTCTGCCGAAAATGGAGACTGACCAAAAAAGTATTCAACCGATGGAGTAAATGCATATTCATGATCTGCTTTTACTACGCCTAAAGGTGTTGTTGTATCTTCAGATGGAGCAATAACACTACCACCAAATTTCACTTGCCAGTTACCAGCAAAAGTAAAAGAAGACATCCCCATTAATGCAACAACCAAAGCTTTTTTAAACACTTTAATATCTCCAACCTTATTTATATTTATAATAAACATTTATTTTAAAACCATGCAATACTCATTATAAAATTATTTTATAGTTTATTTTTAAATTACTGTTTTAAATAAAATTATATATTATCCAACCATTTTAATAGGTTTTTTATTCCAACCTCATTAATCAAGATTATTTTATAATACCAACTATTTTAATATACTTTTAAATTCCGAGTATTTTAATATAATTTATTTTGAATACATGTTTTATTTAGACAATAAAAAAACCTTCTTAATTTAAATCTAAAGATCGTTATTAAGAAGGTTTATGATTCAATATTTTATAAAAAATTATAAAACCATTGCTGCAATCCAGCCAAAAATTAATAGCGGAATATTGAAGTGAACAAATGTAGGTACAACCGTATCCCAAATATGATCATGTTGCCCGTCTACCCCTAAACCAGCTGTTGGCCCTAAGGTTGAGTCAGAGGCTGGCGATCCAGCATCACCTAATGCTGCTGCTGTACCAATAAGTGCAATTGTAGCCATAGGAGAGAAACCAAATTGTAAACATAAAGGTACGTACATGATTGCCAAAATTGGCACAGTAGAAAATGAAGAACCAATTCCTAAAGTAATCAATAATCCCACTAACAACATCACAAAAGCAGCAAGTGCTTTACTATCACCAATCCATCCAGCTGTGGCTTTGACCAATTCAGGAACTTGATGTGTTGCCTCAATCACCGCTGCAAAGCCTTGAGCAGCAATCATAGTAAAGCCAACCAATGCCATCATTCTCATACCACTAACGATAACATCATCAGCTTCTTTCCATTTGAAAATTCCTGCACAGCTCAAAATCGCAACACCTACCAGCCCTGCGACAATCATAGAGTCTGAATAAAGTTGAACAATAATTGTAGCTATTACTGCAAAAGCAGCCATAAACAAGGTAAACCGTGCAATTTGAGGAGCTTGTTGTTCCTGAATCATTTCTCCAGCAATGCTACGAGTAACATTATGTAATGTTTTATCTTGGTAATCTCGAGGTTTACGATAGCTAATAAAAACAGCTATTAGCATCCCTAAGAACATTCCCGATACAGGGATTAACATTGCTCGTGGAATTTGATCATTACTGATATGAAAACCATAGCTTTGACCAAAATGATTAATGTTATGCGCTAAAATATCATTTAAGAAAATTGCACCAAATCCCATTGGTAAGAACATATACGTAGCGACTAAACCAAACGTAAGTACACAAGCGACAGCTCTACGATCTAAACGTAAATGATTAAATACAATAAGTAAGGGCGGAATTAAGACAGGTATAAATGCGATATGTACAGGAATGACATTTTGTGATGCGATAGCTGCAAGTCCAATCGTACTAAAAATGAGAAATTTCACCTGCATTTGTGCACGTATATCTGCGTCATTTTTGAGACTTTTAACAAGTTTATAAGCTAAAAGATCAGGTAAACCTGAACGTGCCAAAGCTAAAGCGAAAGCACCTAACACGCCATAAGCTAGCGCAATTTTTGCACCACCGCCCAAGCCATTATTAAATGCATCTAAAGTACCTTGTAGCCCTAAACCAGCCAACAAGCCACCAGTCAAAGCGCCAATGACCAATGCAAATACGACTGGAACACGTCCTAGGGAAAGGCCAAACATGACAGCAACCGCTGCAATAATCGCAAACATAACTTTGAACTAAATGAAACGAGGGCGTCATTTTAACAGAGTTTAAATTGAGCGATTGCTATCCTATGATTTTTATTTATACATTTTTCACGATAAATTGACGTATATAATCCGCAATTTTTTCAGGTTGACTAAGTACTGCCCAGTGATTTGCTTCAAGCTCTACATATTCAAATTTTTCAACCCACTTTGGCATAGCCTCAGTAATGTATTCTGGGCTTACAAAAGTATCATATTTTAAAATAACAGCTTTTACTGGGCACTGCGCATAACGTTGACGTGGGCCAGTTAAGCGAGGAATAAAATTGGCACGATATAAATTAATGCCATATTTACCATCAGCATTAATATTATTATTTAAAGGTAAATTACTTTTCCTTTCCAGCTGAGTAAGAACTTTACCCCATTTTTCAGGACTAAATAGAGACCATACCGTTGGTGCTAATAAAGGAAGATGGAAGGCCCCGATATACCAAGATTTGGTTAATATTTTTAAGATTTGAGCGGGTGAAGATTTAAATTTGTCACGTAAAAATAAAGCGGCATGATCAAGACATGGCCCAGAAATGGTGGTGTATGATAATAAACGACCTTTGAACTTAGGCTCAGTGACTGACTCCCAAGACTGAATTGATCCCCAATCATGTGCAGCCATATGGAATTGACGATTTGGCAATAACTCATCAACAACTTCTTGGAGATCTAGAGATAAACGCTCTAAACGATAATCACGTATACGTTTTGGTATAGATGACAAACCAGCTCCACGCACATCGTAAGTAACAATGTAGAAGTCATTGATCAAATGCTCAATGATTGATTCCCATACTTCTTGGTTGTCTGGGTAACCATGTACTAAAACCAAGGGAGTATTTTTTTCGTCACCCCATGTTTTAGCACAAAGCGTTTGTTGATCACTTGTTGTAACTGTATAAACTTTTGGCTGCATAATTATTTCCTATCTTGTTTTTCAATCGATCATGTCGTTAGTCGGATAGAGCATTGCCATCAATATAAAAAAGATGATACTTATCTAGTATGAATACTGTTGCAATAAAAAAAATTGACTATTATGGCTATTTTAAGAAGACTTCAGAACAATCCTACGATTTCAAAATTTCTATTTAATCACTACCCCCCTTATCGTGGCGCGGGGATTTATATTGAAATCATGAATTTAGAACTTTGCCATGTGCGTGTAAAGATGCCGCTGACTTGGAAAAACCAAAATTTAGTCGGTACACATTTTGGTGGAAGCCTTTATTCAATGGTTGACCCATTTTATATGATGATTCTTATGCATCATCTCGGATCAAAATATATTGTTTGGGACAAAGCTGCCGAAATCAATTTTCTTTCTCCAGGACGCAGTACTGTACATGCAGATATTCGAGTTGATTTAGCTGAAATAGAACAAATTCGTGAACTTGCCGAGGACTATGAACCTGTTTTAAGAACTTATCATCTAAACATTTTTGATGAATCGGGGGTAAGAATTGCAGAGGTTCAGAAAACGCTTTATATCAGACGTAAAAAGGCGAAACCTTTTCCTCAATAAAAATAAGCGCTAAAAGCGCTTATTTTTATTTGTTAATTTTTTATCTTTTCTCTTCAATCGCTGCACCAGCACCACCACCGATTGCACCGCCAATTGCAGCACCAGAGTCACCACCAATCAGTGCTTTACCTACGACTGAACCGATACCAGCACCAATCGCACTCTTAGTCGTTGTCTGTTTACTGCCGCCTTGGGTATTAGAACCTACGCCTGCACCTACCGCTGCGCCTAAGCCTGCACCAATACCTCCACCTACATGGTTACCTAAACCACCACCAAGTGCTCCACCTGCTGCTGCTGCACCAATACGTTGGTCAGATGGGCTCATATTTTGGCAGCCTGTGAACATAAGTGTAGACAACATTAAAGCAGAAACTAATCCAATTGTTTTTTTCATGGCCATACTCCCAATACCTGTTCTAATGAAAAGAATAATCCCCTTTTATGAGGAATTTAGTCAGATTGTGTTATTCATCTGTCCTAATCGATTGATATTTTGTAAAGCTCTTCCTTTTATATTTATTAGCAAAATTTTAATTATAAAAAAGAAGTCCTTAATAAGTTAAAGACTTCTAGGTTTAGATATTATTAAGAATAGTTTTAGTACTTCCCTTTCTTCTCTTCATAGGCTGCACCAGCACTACCACCCAATGCTCCGCCTGTAGCAGCACCAGCATCGCCACCAATAATTGCTCCACCTAATACTGCGCCGACACCAGCACCAATTGCACTATTACGTACGGTTTTACTGCTAGACCCTTTTGCATTAGCTGCAACACCTGCACCGAGTGCCGCTCCTAGACCTGCACCGATATTTCCGCCCACGTGTTTTCCTACCGCACCACCTGCGCCACCACCAATAGCAGCTGAACCAATACGTTGACTTTCTGGGCTTGCATTCTGACAACCAACAAACAAAGTTGTAGACATCAGGCCAATACTAACAATCATCATCATTTTTTTCATTAGATTTACTCCAGTCTTCATAAGCAGGTAGCCTAATGTGTTTTTGTGGAGTCTTTATCCCGCTTAAGTAATAAAATAATTGCTCTTTAATATATTTATGTAATTACAATTTGAAATTGTTATAAATAAATATAAATAAAAAAAGGCACCCTAAGGTGCCTTTTTTAGTGCCATTCTAAACTTAGAATTGTTCAGAGTTTAATGCTTGGCTGAATGCTTGGTCTACTTCGCTGAAGTCATTATGAAGCTCATGCTCTGCAGCTTCTGCTTCTTGACGACGACGCTCTAAGTGGTACGCAAGACCAGTACCTGCTGGAATCAAGCGACCTACTACAACGTTTTCTTTTAAGCCACGTAAATCATCTTCTTTACCTGTTACAGCCGCTTCAGTTAACACACGAGTTGTTTCCTGGAACGATGCAGCAGAGATGAACGAGTCAGTAGAAAGCGATGCTTTCGTAATACCCATCAATTGACGTTCAAACTTCGCAGGGAACTTGTTCTGAGCCAAGACAGCTTGGTTCTCTTGAACAACGCGGATGTAATCCACTTGCTCACCTTTAATGAAGCTTGTATCACCGCCATCAGTGATATCAACTTTACGCAACATTTGACGTACGATAACTTCAATGTGCTTATCGTTGATTTTTACACCTTGGAGACGGTAAACGTCTTGAACTTCGTTCACGATGTAGTTAGTTAATGCAACTTCACCTTTCAAACGCAAGATGTCATGTGGGTTTTGTGGACCATCAGAAATAGTCTCACCACGGTTCACATGCTCGCCTTCGAATACGTTGATTTGACGCCATTTTGGAATCAATTCTTCGTAAATCTCAGAACCATCATCAGGAGTAATTACCAAACGGTTTTTACCCTTAGTCTCTTTACCGAAGCTTACAACACCTGATACTTCAGCAAGAATTGCATGCTCTTTTGGCTTACGCGCTTCGAACAAGTCAGCTACACGCGGAAGACCACCGGTAATATCACGAGTACGTGATGTTTCTTGTGGTACACGACCAATAACGTCACCCACACCAATCGTTTCGCCATCACGGACAGTTACGATTGTATTTTGTGGCAAGAAGTAGAACTGTTCGCCGCCATCTGTTGTATCCAACACGATTGCAGGACGTAAATCTTTACCAGAAGCAGGACGAGCTGTTACAGGCAAGATTTCAACAGTAGTCATACCAGTTGCATCATCAGTTTTCGATGTTGCAGTTACGCCATCAGCGATTTGGCTGAAGCGCGCTTTACCGGCAACTTCTGTTACCAATGGATGTGTATGCGGATCCCAAGTCGCTACGATACCGCCAGCTTCTACAGCTTCACCATCTTTCAACAAGATGCTTGCACCGTAAGGAAGTTTATAACGCTCGCGCTCACGACCTAAATCATCGGCAATACCAATTTCACCTGAACGTGAAACTGAAACCAAGTGGCCTTTTGCATGTTGTACAGTTTTCACGTTATGGAAACGTACAGTACCTTTGTTACGTACTTGAACGCTGTTCGCAGCAGAAGTTCGGCTCGCAGCACCACCAACGTGGAACGTACGCATCGTTAACTGTGTACCTGGCTCACCAATTGACTGTGCAGCCATTACACCTACTGATTCACCTGGGTTCACCAAGTGACCACGTGCAAGGTCACGACCATAACAACGAGCACATACACCGAATGTTGATTCACATGCGATTACTGAGCGTACTTTAACTTCATCGACACCAGCTTCTTCAAGCTGAGCTGCGATTTTCTCGTCAATTAACGTACCGCGAGGTAATACAACTTCATCATCAGATGCACGACGTACATCTTCAGCAGTTACACGACCTAATACGCGGTCACGTAATGGCTCGATGACATCACCACCCTGAATGAATGGAGTCATTACTAAACCACCCGCTGTACCACAGTCAGGTTCAGTAATTACCAAGTCTTGCGCTACGTCTACAAGACGACGAGTCAAGTAACCAGAGTTCGCAGTTTTCAATGCTGTATCGGCCAAACCTTTACGCGCACCGTGTGTTGAAATAAAGTACTGAAGTACTGTTAAACCTTCACGGAAGTTCGCTTTAATCGGAGTCTCAATAATCGAGCCATCCGGTTTTGCCATCAAACCACGCATACCAGCAAGCTGACGAATCTGCGCCGCACTACCACGGGCACCCGAGTCAGACATCATATAGATGCTGTTGAATGATTTTTGTTTCTCGTCTTCACCTTGTTTGTTTTTAACAAGTGTATAAGACAAGTTATCCATCATTGCTTTAGCAACTTGGTCGTTTGTACGCGCCCAGATATCGACAACTTTGTTATAACGCTCACCAGCAGTTACGAAACCTTGTTCGAACTGTTGTTCGATTTCACGAACTTCTGTTTCTGCTTTATCAATAATTGTGTGCTTAGTAGGTGGAATGAGCATGTCTTCCATACCTACAGATACACCTGAACGAGTCGCTTGACGGAAGCCCAAGTACATTAATTGGTCAGCAAAGATAACTGTATCTTTCAAACCAAGTTTACGGTAGCAAGAGTTGATCAATTTAGAGATGTTCTTTTTAGTCATCTCAAGGTTGATCATGTCAAAGCTTAAGCCTTGTGGAACAATTTCCCAAAGCAAACAACGACCAGGTGTTGTATCAACAATAATAGTTTGGTGTTCACGTTCACCATTTTCATTGATAACAGTTTGGTGTACACGTACTTTAACACGCGCATGGATCGCAACCTGTCCAGTAGCAAGTGCACGGTTTACTTCATGAGTATCCGCGAACACCATGCCTTCACCTTTGGCATTTACAGCATCACGTGTGATGTAGTAAAGACCCAAGACAACGTCCTGAGAAGGAACGATGATTGGCTCACCGTTTGCTGGTGACAAGATGTTGTTTGTTGACATCATCAATGCACGAGCTTCTAACTGTGCTTCAAGTGTCAATGGAACGTGTACCGCCATTTGGTCACCATCGAAGTCGGCGTTAAACGCAGCACAAACGAGTGGGTGAAGACGGATTGCCTTACCTTCAATAAGAATAGGTTCAAATGCTTGAAGACCTAAACGGTGAAGTGTTGGCGCACGGTTCAACATTACTGGGTGTTGACGAATTACAGAAGCAAGAACGTCCCAAACTTCCGGAGTCTCACGCTCAACCATTTTCTTCGCAGCTTTAATGGTAGTCGCCTGACCTGAAGCTTGTAGTTTCGCGAAAATGAATGGCTTAAATAATTCAAGTGCCATTTTCTTCGGAAGACCACATTGGTGAAGACGTAAAGTAGGACCTACAGTAATTACCGAACGACCAGAATAGTCAACACGCTTACCTAATAAGTTCTGACGGAAACGACCTTGTTTACCTTTGATCATATCTGCCAAAGATTTTAATGGGCGCTTGTTAGAACCAGTAATCGCTCGACCACGACGACCGTTATCAAGCAATGCATCTACAGACTCTTGTAACATACGTTTTTCGTTACGTACGATGATATCTGGAGCGGCAAGGTCAAGAAGACGCTTCAAACGGTTGTTACGGTTAATGACACGACGATATAAATCGTTCAAGTCAGAAGTCGCGAAACGACCACCTTCAAGTGGAACTAATGGACGTAAATCAGGTGGAAGTACAGGAAGTACATTCATCACCATCCATTCTGGCTTGTTGTTTGAATCTTTGAATGCTTCCATCAATTTCAAGCGTTTAGACGCTTTTTTCAACTTCGTTTCAGAAGTTGTTTGAGGAATTTCTTCACGTAAACGTGCGATTTCAGCTTCAAGATCGATATCTTTCAATAAGTCCTGAACCGCTTCTGCACCCATTTTCGCAGTGAATTCATCACCGTGTTCTTCAAGTGCATTGAAGTATTCTTCGTCTGTTAAAAGTTGATACTTTTCAAACGGAGTCATACCTGGGTCAGTTACAACGTATGATTCGAAATACAATACACGTTCGATATCACGAAGTGTCATATCTAATAATAAACCGATACGGCTCGGTAACGATTTTAAGAACCAGATATGTGCAACTGGAGAAGCAAGTTCAATGTGACCCATACGTTCACGACGAACTTTCGCTGTAGTTACTTCAACGCCACATTTTTCACAAATGACGCCTTTGTATTTCATACGCTTGTATTTACCACACAAGCATTCGTAATCTTTTACTGGACCAAAAATTTTGGCACAGAACAAACCGTCACGTTCTGGTTTAAAAGTACGGTAGTTAATTGTCTCAGGTTTTTTAACTTCACCATGAGACCATGACTTAATCATTTCTGGTGACGCAAGACCAATACGGATACGGTCAAACTCAATTGGTGCATGACCATCTGAGTCCGTTTTTTTACGCATGATATCGAGCAAGTCTTTCAATTTTTTTCTCCGTGTGTCGGGAAGCAACGCTTACCCGACTGGGTCACAAATATTGTTTTTACCTAAAAAATCGTGAGTCTTATGACTTAATCACCATTTTTCAGTTCAATGTTGATACCTAAAGAACGGATCTCTTTGGTCAATACGTTGAACGATTCAGGCATACCCGGATCCATATAATGGTTACCATCTACAATATTCTTATAGATGCGTGTACGACCTTCGACGTCATCCGACTTAACAGTTAACATCTCTTGGAGAGTATATGCTGCGCCGTAAGCTTCGAGTGCCCAGACCTCCATCTCACCGAAACGCTGACCACCGAATTGTGCTTTACCACCAAGCGGTTGCTGTGTAACAAGAGAGTAAGAACCAGTTGAACGCGCATGCATCTTGTCATCAACCAAGTGGTTCAATTTGAGCATGTACATGTAACCTACAGTTACAGGACGATCAAACTGTTCACCAGTACGGCCATCAAACAATACTGTTTGGCCTGTACGAGAGATACCAGCTAACTCAAGCAAGTCTTTAATTTGGCTTTCTTCAGCACCATCAAATACAGGAGTAGCTAAAGGTACACCTGCACGTAAGTTGCCTGAAAGTGCCAAGACTTCAGCATCAGTTAAGCTATCAAGATCTTCTTGCTCACCACCGACTTTGTTATAAATCTTGTCTAAGAATTCACGCAGTTCTAAAACTGTACGTTGTTCTTTCAACATTTTCTCGATTTTATCACCAAGCCCTTTAGCCGCCATACCTAAGTGAGTCTCAAGAATCTGACCCACGTTCATACGAGATGGTACGCCCAACGGGTTCAATACGATATCTACCGGTACACCGTTAGCATCGTGTGGCATGTCTTCAACAGGTAAGATGTTAGATACAACACCCTTGTTACCGTGACGACCAGCCATCTTATCACCAGGCTGAATACGACGTTTAACAGCTAAGTAAACTTTAACAACTTTCAATACGCCAGTTGTTAATTCATCACCTGTTGCAAGCTTACGTTTCTTCTCAGCGAATTTCTCATCAATTTCTGCGCTCTTTTCTTTTAAGAACACTTGAATTTGAGTTAAACGCTCAGCGATTGCTTCATCTGCCGGTTGAATTTCAAGTAAATCAACAAGCTCTAAACCAGATAACACTTCTTCAACGAGTTTGTCACCACGTTTAGTTGAACCACCGCCATTAGACTCTTGGCCTTTAAGCAAACGAATTACACGCTCACGAGCTGCTTCTTCAAAGATCTTGTATTCTTCTTTCAAGTCTTTACGGTAAGCATCAAGCTGTGCTTTTTCGATAGCCAATGCACGGTCATCTTTCTCTAAGCCATCACGAGTGAAGACTTGAACATCGATAACTGTACCTTTTGTACCAGATGGAACACGTAAAGATGAATCTTTAACGTCAGCTGCTTTCTCACCAAAGATTGCACGAAGCAATTTTTCTTCAGGAGTTAACTGAGTTTCACCTTTAGGCGTTACTTTACCAACGAGGATGTCACCTGCTGTAACTTCAGCACCGATATAAACGATACCTGATTCATCAAGTTTAGAAAGTGCAGCTTCACCAACGTTAGGAATATCGGCAGTAATTTCTTCTGCACCTAACTTAGTATCACGCGCTACACAAGATAATTCTTGAATATGAATAGAAGTTAAACGGTCTTCTTGAAGTACGCGCTCAGATAATAAGATCGAGTCTTCATAGTTGTAACCATTCCAAGTCATGAATGCAACGCGCATGTTTTGACCAAGCGCAAGCTCACCCATATCTGTAGACGGACCGTCTGCCAAGATATCACCGCGAGCAACTTTGTCGCCCAAATTCACGATAATATTTTGGTTGATACAAGTGTTCTGGTTAGAACGCGTATATTTAATGAGGTTGTAGATATCTACACCAGCCTCACCAGCAATCATTTCATCTTCGTTTACACGAATAACGATACGAGAAGCATCTACGTATTCAATTGCACCACCACGGTTTGCAATTACACACACACCAGAGTCACGTGCAACGTTCGCTTCCATACCTGTACCTACAAGCGGTTTATCCGCACGTAGAGTAGGAACTGCCTGACGTTGCATGTTTGAACCCATAAGCGCACGGTTCGCGTCATCGTGTTCAAGGAATGGAATAAGTGATGCAGCAACAGATACGACCTGCTGAGCAGAAACGTCCATATGCGTCACTTTTTCTGGTGGCATACGTACGAATTCACCTTGATGACGAACAGAAACAAACTCTTCTGTTAAGTTGCCATCTTTATCTACTGCAGAATCGGCCTGTGCAATAACAGTACCTACTTCTTCAATCGCAGAAAGGTATTCAACTGCATCAGTTACTCGACCATCTACCACTTTACGGTAAGGTGTTTCCAAGAAACCAAAGTCATTTGCTTTTGCATATACTGAAAGCGAGTTGATCAAACCAATGTTTGGACCTTCCGGCGTTTCAATTGGACATACACGACCATAGTGAGTTTGATGTACGTCACGTACTTCAAAGCCCGCACGTTCACGTGTTAAACCACCAGGCCCAAGCGCTGATACACGACGTTTATGAGTAATCTCAGATAATGGGTTGTTTTGGTCCATGAACTGAGATAATTGGCTTGAACCAAAGAATTCTTTGATTGCAGCAGCAACTGGTTTAGCGTTAATTAGATCTTGTGGAGACAAGTTATCTGTTTCTGCTTGGCTTAAACGTTCTTTAACTGCACGTTCAACACGAACCAAACCAACACGGAATTGGTTTTCAGTCATTTCACCAACAGAACGTACACGACGGTTACCCAAGTGATCGATATCGTCGACTTCACCTTTACCGTTACGGATTTCAACTAATGTACGTAATACATCAATGATATCTTCGTGCGATAAAATACCTTCTACTTCACGTGACTTCTGGTCAGTACCAACTTCGTATGGACGACCCAAACGACGGTTGAACTTCATACGACCTACTGGAGATAAGTCATAACGCTCAGAAGAGAAGAATAAGTTGTTGAATAAGTTTTCAGCAGCTTCTTTTGTTGGCGGCTCGCCTGGACGCATTACTTTATAAATTTCAACTAATGCTTCTTCACGACCAGCTGTTGTATCTGCACGTAATGTGTCAGCAACAAACGAACCACGGTCAATATCATTCGTAAACAAGATATTGAACTGCTTAACACCACCTTCTGCCAACTTCACCATAACTTCATGGCTTAACAAAGTATTCGCAGCAATTACTTCACCATCACGCAAAGTAATATTTTCAGCAGTGATACGCTCATATAAGTACTCATCAGGAACTGAAAGTTTTGTTAAACCAGCAGCTTCCATTTGACGTACGTGACGAGCATTAATACGTTTACCTTGCTCAACAATAACTTTACCGTCATTGTCAGCAATATCAAATTGAGCCATTTCCCCACGTAAACGTTCAGGTACTAGGTCAATCTGGTAACTGCCCATATCAAGATACACAGGTACTTTTTCATAGAACAAATTCAAGATTTGTTCGTTGTTATAACCTAGTGCACGTAACACAACAGTAGCAAGTAATTTACGACGACGGTCAATACGTACGTAAACTAAGTCTTTTGCATCAAATTCGAAGTCTAACCATGAACCACGGTAAGGAATGATACGTGCTGAATACAACACTTTACCACTTGAGTGGGTTTTACCTTTATCGTGATCAAAGAAAACGCCTGGTGAACGATGTAATTGAGATACGATTACACGCTCAGTACCATTAATGACGAATGTACCATTTTCAGTCATGAGTGGTATTTCACCCATATAGACTTCTTGTTCTCTTACGTCTTTAATTGATTTAGTTTCGCGATCTTTAATAATCAAACGAATTTTAACGCGCATTGGTGCCGCATAAGTCGAACCACGAAGAATACATTCGCGTACATCGAACTCAGGTTTACCAAGGCTATACTCAACAAATTCTAAAGCAGCATTGCCAGAATAACTTTCGATAGGAAAAACTGAACGAAATGCGGCTTGGAGACCGATATCTTCGCGGTTTTTTGGAGTTTTGCCATCTTGCAAGAATGTTCTGTACGAATCGACCTGAATCGAAAGTAAGTACGGTGCATCCATTACTTGGGGCAATTTACCAAAATTCTTACGGATCCGTTTCTTTTCGGTATATGAGTATGCCATCTGGAGTCCTCGGAAAGTAAACCAAGCCCGCCTGCAGAACGGGCTCAGAAGGAATTACGCAGGCCGATATGGCCACCACTGTTTACAAATGCTGCAATTTTTAGTGGTATAAAAACGCTTAACAATATTTTTAAAAAAGAAAAATATTGGTAAACATTTGAAATTACTTGCTTTATTTGAATTTTTCTAAAAAACAAACAAAACTAACAAAAATCGAGCCGATTATTGTAACGCAAAAAGGCTGATGACCCAAGAGCCATCAGCCATTTTATGGAGCCGATTTAAAAACCGACTCCTTTTACAATTACTTAAGTGTAACTGTAGCACCAGCTTCTTCAAGTTTCTTCTTAAGTTCTTCGCCTTCTTCTTTAGAAACGCCTTCTTTAAGAACTTGAGGAGCACCTTCAACTAGGTCTTTAGCTTCTTTAAGACCAAGGCCAGTTGCTTCACGAACTGCTTTAATTACAGCTACTTTGTTAGCACCGAAAGAAGTCAACTCAACGTTGAATTCAGATTGTTCTTCAGCAGCAGCAGCAGCGCCACCAGCTGGAGCAGCAACAGCAACAGCTGCAGCTGAAACGTTGAATTTTTCTTCGAAAGCAGAAATTAATTCAACAAGTTCAAGAACAGTTTTTTCAGCAACTGCGTTTAAGATTTCTTCGTTAGTTAAAGCCATGAGAATAACTCCAAATGGATATTGAATGGTGTGTAAAATTGATTAAGCAGCTTCTGACTCGTTTTTCTCTTTGAGCGCTGTAATAAGGCGACCCAATTTCGAAATAGGAGCTTGAAGGACAGAGGCAAGCATAGTAAGAGCTTTCTCTTGGTTCGGAAGGTTTGCAATTACGCTAACGTCAGCACCTTGATAAACTTTGCCGTCAAATGCAGCAGCTTTTAACTCAAATGCTTTGTTAGTTTTAGCAAAATCTTCGAACAAACGTGCAGCTGCACCCATGTCATCTTCAGAAGTTGAAAAACCTAGAATTGTTGGACCAACAAGGTTGTCGTTCAAGATATTGAATTGAGTATCTTGAAGTGCGCGTTTAGCCAAAGTGTTACGTACAATACGTGTAGAAACACCTAACTTACGAGCTTCAACACGAAGTGTTGTTAATTGCTCTACGCTTAAGCCTTGGTAGTCAGCAACAACGGCTGCAAACGCCTTAGAAGCAACTTCACTTACTTCCGCAACGATCTGTTTTTTGTCTTCAATAAGAAGAGCCATTGTAAAACCTCCTAAGGTGATTTATGTACCCAATGGGCACACTCCCAATTCGTAAGCCTTTCGACTTACACGCGGAGGAGGAACAAATCACACCACCGCGTCTACGCAGGCTGGTTTATTAAGAAAAGTGCTATTCGAAAACGACATCTCTTCGCCTGAGGTCTTTGACGCTGATAAATTCTCATTTATCAATTCAAAGTCCGCCTGATGAGTAAGGGATAAAGCTTTGCCCCACCCAACCAAATAGAAAAATATTTCTATTTAAGTTCTGTCCCCAATCAGGACTTTAAAATTCTTTACTAAGTCTAAACTTAGTTAGAAACGTTGTTTACATCAACAGTAAGACCAGGACCCATAGTTGAGCTCAAAGTGATCTTTTTGATGTATACACCTTTAGAAGTTGCAGGTTTTAACTTTTTCAAGTCAGCAACTAAAGTTTCAACGTTTTGACGGATAGCAGCAGCATCAAAGCCTACTTGACCGATCGCAGCATGGATAATACCCGCTTTGTCTACACGGTAACGAGCCTGACCAGATTTAGCGTTTTTAACAGCATTCGCTACGTCAGGAGTTACAGTACCAACTTTAGGGTTTGGCATTAAACCACGTGGACCAAGAATTGTACCGAGCTTACCAACAACACGCATAGCGTCAGGAGCAGCGATTACAACATCAAAGTCAAGGTTTCCACCTTGGATGCTTTCAGCAAGGTCATCAAAACCTACAACATCAGCACCAGCTTCTTTAGCAGCTTCTGCTTGCGCGCCTTGAGCAAATACAGCTACACGTACAGTTTTACCAGTACCTGCAGGTAATGTAGTTGCGCCACGAACAACCTGGTCAGATTTACGTGGGTCTACACCAAGATTTACAGCTACATCCAAAGATTCTTTGAACTTTGCAGCAGGTAGGCTGTTAAGAACTTGTACTGCTTCTTCCAAAGTATAAACTTTGTTTGCTTCAACAGCAGCAGCAATGGCTTTTTGACGTTTAGTTAACTTTGCCATGTCTTATAGCTCCACTTCCAAGCCCATAGAACGTGCAGAACCAGCGATGGTACGAACACGTGCGTCTAAATCAGCACCAGTTAAATCTGGTTCTTTAGTAGTCGCAATTTCTTCTAACTGAGCACGAGTCAACTTACCAACTTTAGTTTTGTTTGGTACAGATGAACCCTTTTGAATACCAGCAGCTTTCTTAAGAAGAATAGAAGCTGGAGGAGTTTTCATGATGAATGTGAACGACTTGTCGTTGTACACAGTAATCACTACAGGAATTGGAAGACCTGGTTCAACTTTTTGTGTAGCAGCATTGAATTCTTTACAGAATGCCATGATGTTTACACCACGTTGACCTAACGCAGGACCAATTGGTGGAGATGGATTTGCTTTACCAGCTGGAACTTGCAGCTTGATATAGCCGTCAATCTTCTTAGCCATTTTAAAATACCTCTGGGTACAAACGCCGCTAGGCTCCCCAATCTTTACGCAACACTACTGTTACAACAACAATGCCCGATAAAATCGGGCGCTTTTCAACCAATTGAGATTAAATCGTTTTTTCGACTTGGCGAAACTCGAGTTCAACCTGAGTTGGTCGATTAAATACATTAATCGTCAACGTTAAACGTGACTTATCGTATTGAACTTCTTCCACTACACCTTTAAAGTCTGTGAATGGACCGTCAATAACAAGTAATTCTTCACCTGGCTCAAACATCGTTTTAGGACGTGGTGCTTCACCAGTATTACGTACACGCGCAAGAATCGCATCTGCTTCACGTTGAGTGATTGGTGCTGGTTTTTCAGGTGTACCACCAATAAAACCTAGAACCTTTGGACATTCTTTAACGATATGCCAAGTATCATCATTCATTTCCATTTCGACTAACACATAGCCAGGAAAGAATTTACGCTCAGATTTACGTTTCTTACCATCCTTCATTTCTACCACTTCTTCGGTAGGAACAAGGACATCACCAAAGCTATCGGCAACAGCGCTACGCTGGATTCGTTCTGTAAGTGAACGCATCACTTGTTTTTCATAGCCAGAGTAGGCATGAATAATGTACCAACGTTTCATAGCTCTTTTACCCGATAATCAACTTAATTAACCAACCCAAACCATAGTCAAAGCACCATAAAACCAATGATGCGACAACTACAACCAATAGAACCTGCCACGATGTAGTGACTGTTTCTTGTTTTGTTGGCCAAGTTACTCGACGCAATTCGACTCGTGCATCTTTTAGCAAGCGAACGAAGCCTTTACCTTGATGGGTGGCGTATAATAAACCTAAAGCCACAACGATACAAGCAAAAATTACCCCAACGCGCACCCAAACATTATTTGCTGGTGCCCAATACGCTGGCAAATGCTGATTCACCATAGTAGCTAAAAGCAACAATGCTATTGCTATCACCCATAGAACAATATCTAGAGGCGAACCAGAACGAATAACTTCAGCAGAATTATTTCTTTGAGGAATTGGCGCGTCGCTCAATGCGTCACGCGATTTATCATTCGACATTTTTGTACTCGTCGTAGAACTCGCGACTTATTATATGAACAACTAAGCCAGCATCAAGCTTTTTATTTCAAAATATGGCAGGTCAGGAGGGACTCGAACCCCCAACATTCGGTTTTGGAGACCGACGCTCTACCAATTGAACTACTGACCTATAATGCAAGTTGAGAGCCAAAGCCCTCAACCTGAGACGTAATCCGTCACTATAATATGCTTATGCAGTTACTTTCGCAACAACACCAGCACCTACAGTACGACCACCTTCACGGATCGCAAAACGTAGACCTGGGTCCATTGCGATTGGGTG
>NZ_JAKUKO010000003.1:0-356279 GCF_022449185.1 Acinetobacter pittii | reverse complement strand
GGATCACAAGTGACTGGTCTTAAATATAAAGACCGTGCGACTGATGAAGAGCATGTAGTCGAGCTTACAGGTATCTTTGTACAGATTGGTTTATTGCCGAATACTGACTTCTTGAAAGACAGTGAAGTTGAGTTAACCAACCGTGGTGAGATCATTGTGAATGACCGCAACGAAACCAATGTGCAAGGTGTATTTGCTGCCGGTGATTGTACCACTGTACCTTACAAGCAAATCATTATTGCTACAGGTGAAGGTGCTAAAGCATCGCTCTCTGCGTTTGATTACATTATCCGTTCTGGGCAGTAAAACCTAGTCAAACCAGTACGATTTAACCCAAGCCTAGCATTACAAAATGCTAGGCTTTTTTAATATTAAAGTTACAACTCTTTAACAATTTTCGATCTTTATTAATCAGTTAGTTTATGTTTATATTTTAAACATCCATAATTTTGGATGCCATAAATTAGAAGGAAAAACACAATGAATAAATTACTTGTTGCTTTAGGTCTTGCTGCGACCGTTGCTCTTGTTGGATGTAATAAAGATAAAGCTCCAGAAACAGGTGCGACAACGGGTGAACACTTAGAAAATGCAGCTCAACAAGCAAGTGCTGATATTAAATCTGCTGGTGATAAAGCTGCAGAGGATATTGCTACCGCAACTGATAATGCTGCTGAGAAGATCGATGCTGCAACCGATCATGCTGCTGACGCAACCGCTGAAGCTGCTGCAAAAACTGAAGCGACTGCTCGTAAGGCAACTGCTGATGCAGCTCAAGCTGTTGAAAATACTGCTGCTGATGTGAAAAAAGATGCTCAACACTAATCATCTTTAGTATAAAAAAGCCCCTATTGATTAGGGGCTTTTTTGGCTCTGAAATCTTTTATGAAATTAAGCCTTCATCACGCATCGCAATTTGTACAGATTGACGCTCTGCTACTTTATTACGTAATGCAATAATGTGTTTATACGGTGTTAAGTCATGCTCAATTGAGTTTGACCAATTTGTTAAAACAAATAGATAAGCATCTGCTGGACCAAAATTATCATTTACCAAATAATCATAATCAGATTCAGACAAATAGTTATCGATATATTTTAAAAGACGGTCGATTTCTGCATAAGCTTTGGTTTTTTCATCATTTGTTAGAGGTGCCCCAAAGAAAACTGCATAAGCATCATGCAATTCAGAGTTCAAATAACCCAACCATTCCAATACTTTAGCACGGCCCATACCCGATGGCGGAATCAAATCCTGTTTAGGATCATGCTGAGCAAGGAAAGGTAAAATCGCAACGTTCTCAGTTAACATTAAACCAGGATTAATTTCCAAAGCTGGTACATATCCCTTTGGATTAATCTCGTAATAATCTGCGCCTTTTTCTGTTTTATGTGTTTTTAAATTTACTCGTTCTAAGTCAAAATCAACATTAATTTCATTTAAAATAATATGTGCAGCTAAAGAACATGCGCCTGGCGAATAATATAATTTCATATCTGATCCTTGTTATCTCATATTAACGTTTTAAATTGCTTCTAGAAAACCTGCAAGGTTTGCACAATTCCTTAATTGTAAAAAAGCGTAAACTTATAAAATACTTACACCATCTAATATTCTTGAAAAAGTTATTCCTTGCAAGTTGTCTTGCGTGACGATTGTTTAAAATATGATAAAACACATTTGCGTCACGCAATTTTTCCGTTAATTACGCTTAAACAGCTGACTAAGCCAATTCATTAATTCAGTTAAGAAATCAAAGATCCCATTTTTCTTATCATCGTCAGGGTGGCTTGAGTCTTTTCCATTTAAATCCAGATCGACAATTACAGGGTCATGGTCCGAAGAACGATAAGCATCTTCACCATAGAACAATGCCTTTTGCTCATCAGTTTTATATTCTTCGTTGTAGTCTAAAACGGTTGGCTCATCTGCATTGATATGCCATGCAAAGGTTCTCACTACTTTTGGATATAAAGCTGCATCAGCAATTGCATGGTCTAAGTTACCTGCTCCACCATTGCCGTTGGCATCACTCGCAACACCAAATACATAGCTATATGCCTGAGCACCCTGTCCTACCTTAGCGTCATTCAGCAAAACTTTGTAGTTTGCTTTTTCAAATGACAAAATAGGTTCTTCTTTTGCGTAGCTGTTCATATCACCTACAAGTAAAGCATTTTGCTTAGGGACTTGAGTTGGATTTTTCGCTAACCACTGCACAATTTGATCTACTGCTTTCACACGAGTCGGGTTCCAACAGCCTTGACCATCTTTTTGGTCTGCATCAATAGAGCTAGCATCAACTCCGCTACAGCTTTTCGATTTCAAGTGATTTGGAATAACGGTAAACGTTTTATTACCACGAACGGCTTGGAAACTTTGCGCCAATGTTGTTCGGTTCTTGTCGCCCAAATCAAGCACAACAGGTTTATTTAAAGGCTTAACGCGCTTGCTGTTATAGATAATAGCAACTGCGATCGCATCACCACCTAAACGATCTAAATTTTCAGGAACGACGTATTTCCAATCGCTACCTAAAGCACTGGTTAAATGAGCAATTGCACTATTTGGCCCATAACCATTGTTAGCAATTTCCATTAAACCGTAAACATCGGCATCAATCGCTTTGAGTGCACTCACAATTTTACGGTGCTGTTTATCAAACTCAGCTTGTGTTGTTGCACCACGTTCTGTTGGAAAACCAGTTGCACCATTGTCATAGTTCAAAACGTTAAATGAAGCTACACGAATGTGATTGGCATTTTTGGTAATGACACTTTGACGCGCGTTTGTTTGAGTAATTACTTCAGGTTGATTACGTCCAAGCACTGGTTGCACACGCCAACCATTAAAACGATATTCTAAAATACCTTCAGCATTTTTAAGTTGATAACCCGAACGTAGCGTATTAGCAGCGCTAAAATTTGTCGGTAACCAAGGTGTACGGTTTTGATTGTTATAGCCATCATCAAAAATAATTTTCGACAATAAATTTTTCTGAGCAAGAGCTTTAGCTTCAGGAGATAACGCTGGATATAAATTGGTTGGAATATATAAGCGGCCTAAGCTTAGAGATAATTCACCATAACGGCCATAATTGTAGTTCTCACTTACCGTTAAAGTCTGAGGTAATTTGACCAACATACCTTGATAACGCTGTGGAGAATGGGTCGAACTACCTGTTAAGCTAGCAAATGGGAGTTCAAGGCTAATCGGCTGAACCTGATTTGCCATATTGCTATTACAAGTTTGAATATCTTGTTGTAATTGATCGATCTGTAGCTGATTTTGATAAGTCGTTAAACGACCACGCAAAATAACTTCATCGCCAACTTGTCCGCCTTTTACAGCGCTGCTATTTGGAATATAAACAAAAATAGCATTGCTAACATTCGCACGTGCTTTGGTGTCAGGTGTTTGAATATAGAAACCAGAGAAACCATTGGCATAACGATAGTCAGCTGTAATCACCCCACGCACTGTATAAGTCTGGTCTTGATTTGATGTAGCTAAATCAGCAATTGGTGTATCTGAGCTTGAACAACTTACTGTTTCAATAGGAGGCTGAGTTGTAGAACCTGATAAATTTGAAAAGTCATTTCGATTTGCCCAAGCCGACCATGAACGGTCCAAATCAAATGCTGCGGTTGCATCAATACTTAAAGCTAGGTTCTCAGTTTCAATACGCTTAAAACTATTTCCCAAGCTCGAAACGGCTGTTCCCCATCCTGCTTCTGGTCGCTCACCAATACGCCCAAAACGGTCTACAGGTGTGCCTTTATAAACAAGTACAACGGCATCATCACCGTTAAAAGATAATGCAGCGACCTGATTTACTTTACTACCAAGTTCAGCCTGTAACTCAGAACGGCCTATCAAAAACTTCTGCTTACTGGTTAATGAACCTTGTAAACGGAAAGTCGCTGTTTTTGCTGTACCACCATTATTAAATTGTTGAATTTCATAGTCGGCTAAATTAACGGTGGTCCCATCTGGATTATAAATTTCCAAACCTTTGCGGTTACTACTGCCGTCAACATATTGACTAAACATGAGCTGTGCTTGTGCCCAAGGACTATATGTAAAAGCACCAAGTGCCCCTAATAGCACAGAAAGTGTGCGTAATTGAAAGTTTTTCATGAGTAAATATGTTCATTTGAAATTTATATAGATTCTTAGATTAAATATTGAACATGACATCTACATGAAGAAAAACACCGAAACATTTGACTTGACCACATGAAGACTTAAAATACCGCATTTGAATTTCAATATTGCCAAGGTTATGTCGATCGATCAGTTAGAAACGCAAATTGCAGACTTAGACAATTTGCCTGAACACCGTGAAATTGTGACGTTTATGCGTCGTTCAGCACCCCTTAATACGTCTCAACGCACGGCATTAGAACAACATCGCGATTTAATTTTGGAATATCCTGTTGGTGACTTACGCCAACACTTCGAACATCCAGAACGTCCTTTAACTGTTGAAATCGGTTTTGGTATGGGTCGTTCATTAGTACTTATGGCAAAAGCCAACCCTGAACGCAACTATGTGGGTATTGAAGTCCACGTACCTGGTATTGCTCAGTGTCTTTATGAAGCAGGTATGGCAGAACTTAAAAACTTACGTGTACTTGATGCAGATGCGATTCAGGTTTTACGTGAAATGCCAGACAACAGCATTAACTGCGTACAACTTTACTTCCCAGACCCTTGGCAAAAGAAACGTCATTTTAAACGCCGTTTTGTTATTCATGAGCGTATGCAATTGGTTGAACAGAAACTTGAGCTTGGTGGTACATTCCACGCAGCAACAGACTGGGAACCGTATGCTGAATGGATGCTTGATATTTTAGACAACCGTCCAGACCTTGAAAACTTGGCAGGTAAAGGCAACAGTTACCCACGTCCAGAATGGCGCCCAGTGACTAAGTTTGAACGCCGTGGTATTGAGTCAGGCCATAAAATTAATGACTTTATCTTTAAGAAGATTAAGTAAAATTTAACTATTAGAGACAAAAATGAAGGCATTAAATACTAGTATTTAATGCCTTTTTAAATTAGCGTAAATTATATACCTCAATATATTTTTAAATTACATATATATTAATAATTTAAGTTAATTATTAACATATTCATTTTCTAATATTTTTTGACTTAACTTCTAAAGGAGCTACGTTCCAGATATCTAATAAACGCCAAATTGCATTATCAATCTCTTGCCACTCTTCCCAATTATTTACATTTGTTTCCCATTTAACCCATACTCCACCATATTTATTAGGTTCATAACTATTTCCACGAATTTGAACAAACCGATTATCAACTGTATTTTCCAAAGTAAAAACTTCTAAAAGCACTCCAGTAACATCCTTATTTTTTGAATATCCATAACAAAGAAAAGCGTTATCAGATATATTCCTTTTATAACAATCCAAACCATTTTTTTTAAACTTTGATTTAAGATCTACATATTTAGAATTAAAGTTATTTAGCATTATTTTATTAGTATCTAATTTCTGCTCTCGCATATCTATAGTTAGACCTTCAATCTTAACTCGTACTTGATCTTTATGATCCGGTATATACCCATCTGTAGCCTGAAAACTTGATTTTCTTAAAACTAAATTAAATTGTAATTGCCGATTTGAATCAGGCATTGGTAAACTATCTATATCTTTTTGAGTGATTGAAGCAAATTTTTCAGGTATATAACTTATTGGAAACTGACCTAAATAATGTTCTCTTTCTGGGCGATAAAACTCCAAATCAAATTGATCAAAAATATGTATTCTACGTTCTCCTAATTTTGCTTTAACAACTAAATTATTATTTTGTTTCCATATAACAACATCCCCCTCTTGAGGTATATTGGCTTTTTCTTTACTCATGTATCCTCCTAAAAATAAAAAGCACATAAACAATAAATTTTTCTTTAGATATGACATTAGTTAATCTCTAAAATTATCAAAACTTCTAAATAGTATTAAAATTATAAAATAGCAAAAATCTAATTAATATAATTTATCTCTTTTTCTCAATGAAATATCTTCGCCACTTTGAGTTTCACTAGAGTTAAATATTTGCTCTTCTTCTGAAATAGTGCCACATGCTGTGACTAATATTTTTCTAACGTTTGGATGTATATCACGTCTTAAAGAGCCTATACTCATACGTAATCCATATCTTTGGACTTGTTCTGGCTCATTAAGTGCTAAATTTTCATATAACTTCATAATATAAATATTATCAATATTTTGACCATCAATTTGATCCAAATTTAAATCAGGTTCTTTGGTGCTATAAATTTTTTCATCTTCTTCCATTCTTTTCATATTTCCTACTATTTTTAAATCGTTTGCTTTAATCGATTTAAGGATTTCTTTATTATCACAACACAGCTTATCAATAGAATATCCTTCTATACTATAATTACCCTTACTTATTTTTTTCAAACTTGAAAGTGGATAAATTGTTCGTCCAAAAGTTATTACAGAATAGTTCATTGGCAAGTTTTTCACATAATCAACATCCACCCGATTATCTTTTGTCCACAAACTTTTTAAATTATTCTTATTTTGGCTTAAATCTTTGCATCTTCTTTTATATTTTTTACAATTTTCATTATTATAATAATCCTGCATTGTTGCTACTGCTACAACATCCATATTCTCTTCAAATGTTTTATCTATTTTTGCAGTACTTATCACTTTAATAATTTCCTCTTTATCATTAAAACTAAATTTAGAAACATACATTACATGATCATCCACATTAAATCCTTCACGACCATCTCTAATCCAATGTTCCATTTCTATAGCCAAAAAATCTGCTTTTAAATTTATTAGCTTTTCTTCATCAGTAAGATATTTATTCTCACTTGTGCAAAATCCTTTTTCTTCATTTTTATTCATTACATATTCATGATATTTATTATTAATAAAATCAAATATTACGAAAAACACCAATATAGCAAGAAAAAATATTTTATATTTCTTCATTTTAATCCCCACTCAAACTCAAGTAGATAGTTTGACTTTTAAATAATCTAAAAAGCTAATTAAAACACTATACGAAATCATATAATTCAAGCCAAAACAACCTCACCTTTCACAATTAATCAAAACTTTAAAATTAATATAAAGACAATAATTCATATTTTTTAACATAAACCATATCAAATATTATTATTTAGCCTAATCCAACTTCAATTAACACTCAATCTTTCTACAGGAAGGTAAACATTAAAATAAACCCTTCCACATTCATCAATAGGATGTATTTGGACTTCAATATTATTTTTTTGAATTGGCATATATTTCATATTCTCAATAAATGTATTAATTTCATAATCATAATACGAAACAACCAAATAATACTTAGTTATTTTTTGATTGGAAATATTATTAATTTTCTTATTTTTAATTACACTCTCATAATCCATAATACTACAACAGTTATATGGATAAAATTTTTGATTATTCTTATCCCCATCTGAAGAAAGTGTCAATAAAAAACTATTTTTATTATTGAGTTGCTGATAAAGATTTTTATTATTTACATCAATATTGTCTCGTATTTTTGAAAATCCTGTTAAAACTACAACACTACCATGAGAAATACCATCTAACACCAAATCCTCATCAAGTATTTTATTTCCTCTTTTTCCTACAGTAACTTTAGAATTAATTGTATTATATGGATTTTCAATTTGACTTTTAAAATTATTTTTCAAGTCATCAAGATTACGAATATTTTCTTTTAAAACAAATAGATTATAAGTAGCATTATCACTTTTTTCATTATCATCTACTTTATCTTTCGATTTTTTAAAAATAATATCATCTTTATAACTCTGAAAATAACTTGCCATCGCTCTTTCATACAATTGATCTTTATTAAATTTTTTAACCTGCAAACAAAAATTTTTCTCTATTTTTCTTTGTTCATAATTTTTTATAATAAAATAGCCACCCCAAATTAAAAGTAAAATTAATGATAATCCTAAAAAAATATACTTTATATAGATATTCTTAACCACCAGAAGAAGAAATTTAAAAATTAACCATAAGATTAAAAAAAATCCAAAAAAAATTGAAAACCCTATTAATAATAAATTAAACATATGAAATATTTTTCTCTATCTAATACTATTTTAAATTCTCATACAAAACAGTGTAATTTAAGTTGGAGAAAATGACTCGCCGACTTGGCATGCTTGGATTACGCCTTCCCCTATGATCTTGTCTTGATCATCAATTGTAAAATTAAGAAACATTAAGAATTTATATTTTCATTTTCAATACATTATTTTAACACCAACTATACAAAACTATCTGTACATTTCTAGCGCAACAGAATGATAAATATCAAGAAAATTATGCTTTTATAAGCGCTCTTTGTTCACTTATCTTTTTTTATTATTAAATCTTAAAAAATAAAAGAATCTGTATTACATTCAATTTACTGAAACTCACGAAAAGTTAGAAAACAATATGTTAAAAATTTTAGGGCGCGATAACTCCATTAACGTTCGCAAAGTCTTATGGCTATGTGAAGAATTAAATCTTGAATATGAAAGAGAAGACTGGGGTCGAGGCTTTCGCTCTGCTCAATCACCTGAATATTTACAATTAAACCCAAACGGGCAAATACCTGTTGTTTTAGATGGCGATTTAGTCCTTTGGCAGTCCAACAGTATTATCCGTTATTTGGCAAATGCGTATGATAAAGAACATCAGCTTTACCCTATTCAAGCGAAAGAAAGATTCTTTGTTGACCAGTGGATTGATTGGCAAGCAATCGAGCTGAATAACAGCTGGACTTATACAATTATGTCTCTGTTGAGACATTCACCAGATCATCAAGATCCAAACTTATTACAACAAGGTATTGATGACTGGAATCATCATATGCAGCTTCTCGATCAACAGCTTGCAAAAACCCAAGCCTATGTTGCTGGTTCACAATTTAGCTTGGCCGATATTCCAATTGGTCTGTCTGTACAACGCTGGAAAGCCACTCCTTTTGACCATCCAACACTTAAGTATGTTGACCAATATTTTGAACGTTTAAATCAACGTGCTGGTTTCTTAAAATGGGGCAATAACGGCGAACCTTGATCTTTAAATCAGCTTTAACTCGAGTGATGGCGCTTCACGATGCCATCACTTAAAAGTTGATAGACCTGTTTTAAATCATCTCGATTTGCTTGAGCCAATAAGTCTTGATGCATTGCCAAGATATTCTGATCTCCCCTTACCGCAGGCCCAGTTTGCATTTGCTTTGGATCATTTTCAGTCGCTTTTTTTGCTGTTTCTATAATTAAAGGATAGAGCAAACTAAAGTCGACCTGCTCTTTATCTACTACCTGCTTTGCCATATCAAAACAATAGTTACTAAAATTACAGGCAAATACTGCTGCTAAATGCAAAGTTAAACGCTGTTTTGAGGTGTATTGATATACTCTATTACTTAGGCTATTTGCTAAATTTAAAAGTAGTTTTTGATCGGTATCTGTTATCGCTTCAACAAATAATGGTGTGGCTTGCCAATCAACGTCTCTTTCAAGACTGAAAGTTTGCAAAGGATAAAATACCCCTGCTTTTTCATGTACCTGACTGATGACTTCAATATCTGTGCTACCAGAGGTGTGAACCATAAGTGTTTCAGGAAACAATTCATGAATCTGCTTTGCAAGCTCTGCAATCGCACTATCTGAAACCGCTAAAATGATAAGATCGGTCGGTTGAAATTCTCGAAGAGACTGACATGCTTTTGCCTGAAATTGCTTTGCAAACTTTTGGGTTTTCTCAAAATCACGCGCATAGACTTGTACGATGTGATGACCTTGAGCCAAAAGTACCTTTGCCAAATGAAAAGCAACTCGCCCACTTCCAACCAAACTAATTTTCATATCGATCCAACACTATTTGTTTCAACAAAAAAGCTTCTCAAAATGAGAAGCTTTTTTCAAATTAAAATATCTAATTTTTCATAAATCAGAATATTATTGAGCTACTGAAAACTCGATACGACGGTTTTTAAAGCGTCCTTCTTCTGTTGCATTCTCTGCAACAGGCTGATCAGAGCCATGACCTTGTGCAACTAATTTAGACCCGTCTACACCTTTAGATGTTAAATAGTCGACTACTGCTTGAGCACGGCGTTGTGATAAAGCTTTATTTGCCGCAGCGTTGCCTGTTGAGTCGGTATGACCACCCACATTTAATTTCACACCACTGACTTTATTTAAAAGTGTTGCAGCTTGATCAAGAATAGCTTTGTTGTCTGCTGGAATATCGCTTGAGCCACTCGCAAAATTAATGATTTGCAAGTTAAGTGCTTTTACTAATGCATTTACATCGACATTATTCGGATCAATTGAGCCTAGAGCAGTTTGCGAAGCAGTTAAGCTATTGCTTACAGATTGCTCAGCTGTTTCTGGTGCAGTAGAAACAACTTCAGTGTGAGGAACAAGCGCTTTTACTTTAGCAGTTAATGCTGCTAACGCTGCTGCATCACCTGCTTTCAAAGTAATTTTGTCACCTATCCATTCTAAAGATGCATTTGGCACACCTTTCAATGCACCAAGCACGCCAGCAAGTGCATCTTTATCTGTAAACCCAGCTGCATATGTTTGACTAGTATCAACGTTGCAATCTTGAGTTGATGAGAAAACCTGCTTAACTTGGGTTTGTAATGTCGCTAAGAATCCTTGATCGCCAATACCTGCCTGACACTGGCTAACAGCACCTTTATCATCTGTGCTTAAAGTTAAACTCGCAGGTGCAGCTGTGGTAGTAGCTTCAACACCACTTGCAGCCGTTGGTTCTGGTGCTGGCACAGCTTCTTTATGCTGGCAAGAACGCCATAACCAAGCAATGATAAGGCCCAAAATAATTAAGGCAATAATAGGGAGGAACCCACGAGATTTGCCTGTTTTTTCACTGGCTGCAGCTAATGGTGGGGCTGCTGAAGTTGCATGTGGAACTGAAGATAAACCTGCACCAAGTCCTAAAGGAGCTAATAGACCTACTGCCCATCCCGGTAAATGCGAACGAATAGTATCTGCATGCTGACGTAAATAATTTACAATACTCTGTTGATCATTTCCGGCAACGTCTGAAATTGCATTAAGGCTGGGTTTAATCGCGCTGTTGAGTGTACTTTCTATTTCATTATTTGGTGCTGTACCGCTTAAGTGAGTAAGTACAGTATTCTTGATTTGGTCATTATGAGAAAAAAGGTCTGATAATGAGGGAGCCAAACTATTTTTTAATTGTCCAATAAGATCAGGTTTAGCAGCTAATAGTGAAAGCAAAATTGGATAAAACATAGATAAAGCATTCGATTTTTCGCCTAGGTATCCGTCCTGATTATTTAATATAGTTGATGATACTTTTTCTTTAAGCAGTTCTATAGGGTTTATCGACATTGGTTATTCTCCCGAATTTTATACGTCGTAACCAGCAACTTTTGATTATTCAAATACTTCTCTTTGCTGATAGTTTTTTATTCTAATGTGCGCTCAATCTTTTGTTGTTTTTTAAATAATTTATATACAAATTTCTATCTAGTATTTACAAAACAGGCAGATCTTATTGATCTACCTGTTTATATTTTAAATTTACTTTAAATAACCGTTTTATCAATTAGCAAAAGTTTGAAGTACTTTACCGGTAAGGTTTTGACCCAGCAATGGAGTATTTTTCCCTTGTGATAAAATTGTGTCTTTGCTTACTGTCCAGCTTAATTCAGGATCGACTAACACCCATCCTGCTTCATCTTCCCAACGCGAGGTCATATTGGCAACCTGCGCAGGTACGCTAGTCACTTTCTCCACCCACTCTAAAGGTTCAAATAAGCCTTCATTAATGAGTTGAATGCCTAAAGATACATAAGTATCAAAAGCAGTAATGCCCGGTTGAGTTTCAGCAAATGGTGCCATTTTTGCGGAGCTGCTTAAAGGTTCGTGATGCGTACAAATTGCATCAATCACGCCTTCTTTTAAACCTTGACGTAAAAGTTCTTTATCTTGCTCAGAACGCAATGGTGGACGAACATGCGCAAGTGAATTGAAACCATCAGTTAAGTGTTCAGTTAAATGCAACTGATGCATTGCTACATCGGCAGTCACAGGTAAACCTTTTGCTTTTGCTGCGCGGATTAATTCAACCGATGCACCGCAAGATAACAAACCAAAGTGAGCTTTTACGCCAGTTGCTTCAATCATAAGCAAATACTTTGCAATTGCTACAGTTTCAGCAATTGCAGGAATCATCGGCAAACCTTGGCGAGAAGCAATAAAGCCTTCGTGTGCACATCCATCTTTAGCAATCTGCGGCTCTTCAGCATAAAACACGACTGTTAAACCGAGACCTGCTGCATATTCCAAGGTACGAATAACTACATCATCATTTTCAAAAGCAGCATTCGCATTAGAAACAGCAGTACAACCACCTTTTTTCAAGCCCGCCATGTTTGCTGGTTGCTTACCATTTAAACCTTGGGTTTGAGCACCAATGATATGCATGTGAATGCCCCCATCATGCCATGCCTTTTCAATCAAGCCATGAATGAGAGCACCGTTGTCTTGTACAATCGGCTTTGAATCAGGTGGTGTAATCACATGCAAAATACCATTGGCACGTGCTGCCTTACCTTCCGATTTCAATGTCCCATGTTGCTGTTGACCCGGTTCACGTAAACGCGCGCACAAATCAACCATGGTTGGCATTAACCATTTACCTTGGCCATCAATGGTTTGCTCAACTTGCTCAACTGGAGCAACCAACTTGCCATTTTCAATATATACAGTTTGTACGCTGTCTGATTTTTGGATTGGGTCTAACACACGTACATTTTCAATTTTTACAATACTCATGTGATCCATTCCTTACAACGTAATCGCTTCAATTAAACCTTGCTCTTGGAGTTGGCCTTGCATTGATAACGCCAATACGGCCATACGTACTGCAATACCATTGGTTACTTGTTTCAAGATAACCGACTGATCTCCATCAGCAACACTTGAATCAATTTCTACACCACGATTCATTGGTCCTGGATGCATCACAATACAATCTGGTTTAGCTAAACCAAGACGTTCTTTGTTTAAACCATACATTCTGTAGAATTCAGACTGTGAAGATAGTGCTGGTGAGTCAATACGTTCATTTTGAATACGTAAAGCAATAATCACATCACAATCGGTAATGCCTTCATCCATCTTGTTGAACAAGCGAACGTGCTCGCCATATTCCGAAAAGCCCACTGGCAATAATGTATTCGGTGCAATCACACGAATATCTTTACAACCTAGTGTTTGTAATGCAGCTACATCCGAACGTGCTACACGAGAGTGTTTAATGTCCCCGATAATAGCAACGCTTAAATCTTCAAATGGTTTTTTAGTTTCACGGCGAATAGTGAGCATATCAAGCATCGCTTGCGTCGGATGAGCATGACGTCCATCCCCTGCATTAATAATCGCGACCTTTGGACATACATCTTTAGCAATGAAATGTGCAGCACCCGAAGATGAATGGCGAACAACAAAGATATCCGCTGCCATTGCTTCAAGGTTCCAGAGCGTATCGCGCAGAGTTTCACCTTTTGAAGTACTTGAACGTGCAATATCAATGTTCAGTACATTGGCAGACAAACGTTTTGCTGCTGCTTCAAAAGTAGTACGGGTACGTGTGGAGTTTTCAAAGAAGAGATTCATAACCGTCAATCCCTCTAAGAGCGGACGGTTAATTAAATTATTATTATCGTCTAAAAAGCTTTGTGCGGTATCTAAAATCTTGGTGAGGTTTTCTTTTGAAAGTCCCTCAATCGTTAAAAAATGTTTTAAATTTCCGTCTTGATTGAGCTGAACCTGGCTCGGTTGATGCAACGCTGCAATATGCATAATGGATTCCTATGGGTCGAATCGCGAAAACGTGCATAGTGTAGCTGAATTCCGCTCTTTTCGCAGAAGAACTTTACAGAATAAGGCCCTAAATTAACCAGAAAATTTAGGACCTTGATCTAGATTATCTCAAGGCACCAATATAATGATGTGGAACTTGTGCTCGATAAATATCCTCGGCGGTAATTTCCGACTCTTCATCGACTTTAACAACAGCAATTTTTTCTTTTAGAGAAGGCTCAGGTATTGTATCAACCAACGATTTCAATCGCTCAACACATCGTTTTAATTCGTCATCCTCCGATTCTAGTGCCAGCGCAATGACATATTTTGCATAATCTTTATTTTGGACAACGTACATTGCATCTATTACGCGCCCCGTCACCCTACGCATGCGTACATATATTTGTGTCGCTACTGAGAAAGCATCTGCATTAGCAATAAAACCATTCCCCATCATGTCTTTCATTTATAATTACCCCATCAATTTAAAATAATAAAGTGGTTAAAAACTGGCTATGTTTGTTAATTAAATAACCATTGATAGGATTGAGTTAGCAAAATACATACCACTTTAATTGCATTAATCTTTAAAAATCAGTTTATTGGTTGGATTATGATATGTTGCAATAATTTAAAAACCTTTACACATCAAAATAAGTTAAACTTTGCATCGTTAATATTTATATGTTTTGGTCAATCGAGTTTATGAATACCTCTTTACGTTTAAACCACTATTGGATTACTTGTGCTGATGGTTTAGAAGCCCTCTTACAAGAAGAAATAGAACAGCTTGGCACCAAAGTGACAGAACGTAAAGCAGGACGTTTAATCATTGAAGGGACGCTTGAACATGCTTATCGCATCTGTATGTGGTCGCGTCTTGCTTCACGTGTTTTACTTCCAATTCATACTTATGAACTCGAACATACACATGATGCACGTGATGTAGCTGAAGAGCTTTATGAAGGTGCGATTAGCTTTGACTGGTCACTTATTTTTGCACCACAAAGTACCTTCGCAATTCGCTTACATGCAGAACGTGAAATTAAGGTTAATACTCAATTTGCAACACTTCGAGCAAAAGATGGTGTTGTCGATTCTTTTATGGAAGCTGTAGGTCGTCGTCCGAGCATTGACACTAAACAACCAGAAATTACGTTATATGTTTTAGCAGGTAAAACTGAGCATACATATTGCCTAGATTTATCTGGTGATTCATTACATAAACGTGGTTACCGCCGTTATATGACGGATGCACCAATCAAAGAAAACCTTGCGGCGGCAATCTTACAAAAAGCTCAGCTTCAACAACGTAAGCCCGAGATTGTGCTCGACCCAATGTGTGGTTCAGGTACATTTATTATTGAAGCATTAATGATTTTGACTGACCGTGCGCCAGGACTTGTTCGCCGTTTTGGATTTAATGGTTGGCATGGTCATGACCGCGAACTTTGGCTTTCAATTAAAGCTGAAGCAGCAGAACGTCATGAAAAGGCACTTGAATTACCTTTACCTAAATTTTATGCCTACGATGCAGACTGGGAAGCTGTAAAAGCAACCCGTGAAAATATTATTGCGGCTGGCTTTGAAAAAGTATTAGGTCAAATTCAGATTGAAGAACGTACTTTAGCTGACTGGCCTGATTTTTCAGCTGAAGGCAAAACTGCATTTATTGTGACAAACCCGCCCTATGGTGAACGTTTAGGTGATAAAGCATCTAACCGCTCTCTTTACCTAGGTTTATCTGCACTTTTACAAAAACATTTCCCAAATCAATATGCAGCAATTATTGCAGCGCAAATTGAACAAGCCGATGTTTTAGCGTTTGAAGCACCTGAAACTTTACGCTTAATGAATGGTAAATTACCGATTTACATTCGCTTTGGTTCAATTAAGCCAGAAAAAGTTACACAACCATTCTTAGCAACTTGGCAAGCTCAACCTATTGAAATGGAAGAAGCTCAAGATTTTGCTAACCGTTTGCAAAAAAATATGACTGCCTTGAAAAAATGGGCAACGAAAGAAAATGTTTATTGCTTACGTTTGTATGATGCAGACTTACCTGATTTTAATGTCGCTGTAGATTTATATGGCGATCGCTTACACGTTCAGGAATATGCACCACCAAAAACAATCGATCCTGAAAAAGCAAAGAAACGTTTTAATTTAGCACTCGCTGCAATTCGTGCTGTTACTGGTTTAAACCGCGATGCCATCTTTATTAAGACACGAGCACGCCAAACAGGTACAAATCAATATACAAAACAAAGTACTGCCTCAAAACGTTTTATCGTTCAGGAAGGTAAAGCTAAAATTTTAGTTAACCTGACAGATTACCTAGATACAGGTTTATTCCTTGACCACCGTCAAATGCGTTTACGTATTGCTCAAGAAGCTCGTGGTAAGCACTTCTTGAACTTATATAGCTACACCTCTACAGCAAGCTTACATGCTGCTTTAGGCGGTGCTGCAAGTACGACAAGTGTAGACTTATCTAATACTTACTTAAGCTGGTCAAAAGAAAATTTCGTTTTAAATGGCCTGACTGTAGATCATGCAGATGAACAGCACATGTTCTTTGCGAGTGACTGTTTTGAGTGGTTAAAAGAAGGTCATGAACAATACGATCTTATTTTTATTGATCCACCGACATTCTCAAACTCTAAAAAGTTCTACGGTACTTTCGACGTCCAACGCGACCATGTTTCACTGATTAAACGTGCAATGAACCGTCTAAACAGTGAAGGAACGCTCTATTTCTCAAACAACTATCGTGGCTTTGAAATGGACGAAGAGATCGAAGCTATTTTTCAGGTTGAAGAAATCACTTCTGAGACCATTGGTCCTGATTTTAAACGTAATCAGAAAATCCACCGTGCATGGAAAATCCAGCACCCTGGTCTAGATCAATATTAATAAGATTAGAGGTTATTATTACTTCACGGTAATAATAACCTCACCATGAATATTTTTTGATTCAAAATCATATTTGGTAAAGCGGTCTGCTCTTTCGGGTAATGCTATCATTTCCAGTTTTTTCTTTTCCTTACTATCAATCACATGATTTTGTTTTTGTTCTTGATAAGGTGAAAGTACACTTGTTCTAAGAGCATCCCATCGAACTTGTTGTAAATAATTATCCCCTAACACCTGACGTGCTTGTTGTTGTTCTATCATTGGTTTCTTAGCATCGTCTTGAGCTTTCGCAATAATCACAGGTAAGGCTGCATTCACCGCCCCTGTTTGCGTTGCTAAGGCCCCTTCACTTAGAGGCTGCGCAGCCCATACATTAATTGGTATCAGCGTAATACAACCTAAAATACACAGCGCAGATCCTTGTTTATTGTTCATTGCATTTATCCTAAATTGTTATTGTTCGTTATATCGAACAAAATTAACAATTTTTTAAACATGTCGCAATGTTATAAATAGACTTCCCGACAATTAACATTGATCATTTTAAAACCTGAAATATTTCACAAGCATTTAGTGAATATTCAAGTTGTTTTATAGATTTTTATCTCAGACTTGTACGACACTGCTAAATCACTTACTGTAATTTTAAAATTTATCTATAAATTGATTTTATTTATAAATAAACACCATTCGAGGTGAAATAATGCTTCAGTACTGCTGCCAACTATTAGAAGATCGCCAGCTCAAAATCGCCTTTATTGAAAGCGCCAGTTCCGGTTATTTAACCAGTCAATTTTCTATTCACAAAAATAGTGGTGCAGATATTTTACTGGGTGGCTTAGTTAGCTACGACCCAAGCATTAAAATTAGTATTTTAAATATCGATCCAAAGTTAATAGAGATTTACACAGCAGAGTCACCGCAAGTCACGGAGGAAATGTGTAGGCTGGGTCAAAGCTTATTTCAACAAGCTGATATTATTGTCAGTTGTACTGGGCTATTAAAATCTGGCGGAAGTGAAACCCCAGAAAAACCTGTGGGCACCTTTTTTATTTGCATTTCTTACCAACAGCATATTTACCATTATCGTTATTTTTTATCTGGTCACTCAGAACAAAAGTTAAAGACATTAACTCAGAAAGTTTCAGATGCCATAATTGCTTTACTCACTTCAACCATAAAAAGTGATTCACCATAAAAAAAAGAGAATATGTTTCCATATTCTCTTTTCGGTTTTAGCAGACAAAGCTTAGCTGAGTTTCATTTTATCGAAGACTAAATGCCCATTTTCGCCTTTGACTAGAATAGTATCACCTGCGACAAAATCACCCGACAAGATTTTTTGTGCTAATGTGTTTTCAATCTGTTGTTGAATAGCACGTTTCAATGGACGCGCGCCATATACAGGATCGAAACCAGCATCAATCAATAAATCAAAAGCGGTATCATCTACAGTTAAACTCATGTCACGGTCAACAAGACGCGAACGTAATCGATCCAACTGAATATCGGCAATGCCACGAATTTGTGCTTTTTTAAGTGAATGGAAAATTACAAGCTCATCAATTCGGTTAATAAATTCCGGACGGAAATGCTGACTTACCGCATTCATTACAATGGTACGCACTTCATCGTCTGTTGCACCCTCACCTAGCTCACGTACATCCTGTGAACCTAAGTTCGAGGTCATCACAATCACAGTGTTTTTAAAGTCTACTACTCGACCTTGTGAGTCGGTTAAGCGGCCATCGTCCAATACCTGGAGCAAGATATTGAATACATCTGGATGTGCTTTTTCAACCTCATCAAACAACACCACGCTATATGGCTTACGGCGAACAGCTTCAGTTAAAACACCACCTTCTTCATAACCGACATATCCTGGAGGTGCGCCAACCAAACGGCTAACAGAATGTTTCTCCATAAATTCACTCATGTCGATACGAATCATGGCATCATCACTGTCAAACAAGAAGTTAGCTAAAGCTTTAGTCAACTCTGTTTTACCAACACCTGTTGGACCCAAGAACAAGAATGATCCACTAGGACGATTCGGGTCAGACAAACCGGCACGTGAACGGCGAACAGCATTCGATACCGCAACAACTGCTTCATCTTGCCCAACGACACGATCATGTAAAAACTCCTCCATATTAAGAAGTTTTTCACGCTCGCCTTGCATCATTTTAGCAACCGGAATACCTGTTGCAGCACTAACAACTTCAGCAATTTCATTTTCAGTCACTTTAGTACGAATGAGTTTTGGCTCTTCGTTCTCTTCTGCAACTTCATCTTGCTCCAGTTGTTTTTGCAACTCTGGAATTACGCCATACTGTAAACGTGCTGCCTCAGCCAAATCCCCTTCACGCTGAGCTTTCTCAAAAGCAATACGTGCTTTATCAAGTTCCACCTGAGCCTGTTTAGTACCTTCTACCAAAGTTTTTTCAGACTTCCAGATTTCTTCAAGATCGTTGTATTCTTTCTCGACTTCAGCAATCTGTTTTTCAAGATGAGTGACTTCAGCTTTACTGCCTACATCTTCATCTTTTTTCACAGCTTCCAATTGCATTTTCAACTGGATTAAACGGCGATCGAGCTTATCAAGTGCTTCAGGTTTAGAGTCAATCTCCATTTTAATACGAGAAGCTGCCTCATCAATCAAATCAATTGCCTTGTCTGGTAATTGACGATCAGTGATGTAACGATGAGACATTTTCGCCGCAGCAATAATCGCAGAGTCTAAAATTTGCACACCATGGTGAGTGGCATATTTTTCTTTGAGTCCACGTAAAATTGCAATCGTATCTTCAACACTTGGCTCATCAACTAGCACTTTTTGGAAACGACGCTCTAAAGCTGCATCTTTTTCAATATATTGACGATATTCATCTAAGGTCGTCGCACCCACACAGCGCAATTCACCACGTGCTAATGCAGGTTTTAACATATTACCAGCATCCATTGCGCCATCACCTTTACCTGCACCTACGAGTGTATGTAACTCATCAATAAACAGGATGATTTCGCCTTCGTGTTTTGCCAAGTCTTTTAAAACAGCTTTTAAACGTTCTTCAAACTCACCACGATATTTAGCACCAGCCAGTAATGAACCTAAGTCGAGGGATAAAACACGTTTATTTTTTAATCCCTCTGGCACTTCACCATTCACAATACGCTGTGCCAAACCTTCAACAATAGCGGTTTTACCTACACCCGGCTCACCAATAAGAACAGGGTTGTTTTTGGTACGACGCGATAAAACCTGAATGGTACGGCGAATTTCATCGTCACGCCCAATGACAGGATCAAGTTTTCCAGATAAAGCACGCTCTGTTAAATCAATCGTATATTTATTAAGTGAGTCACGTTGGTCTTCGTGATTATTACTCATGACTTTGTCATTACCTCGAATATGTTCAATTACTTTGCGTAAGCTGTCGGGAGTTACACCTACCGCACTTAAAATATTTTTAGTTTCGCCTGTCTCTGCCAAACCTAATAAAACCCAGTCAGTTGATAAAAATTCATCACCTGCCTTTTGCGCATATCTGTCTGCCAAATTAAGCGCTTTAACGGCTTCTGGGTTTAAGTTGACATCACCCGTTGGGTTGGCAATTGTCGGCGCATCTTTTATAGCCTGTTCAAGTTTTTGTTTAAGTTCAGGTAACCGTGCACCTGCTTGTTGCAACAAACTAATATTTGATGGCTCTTCTAACAAGGTAGACAAAATATGAATACCTGCGATAGCGGTATGGTCTTTACCCATCGCTAAAGATTGAGCATCTGAGAGGGCTTGCTGCAAGCGGTTTGTAAATTTCTCAAAACGCATTCTTGTTATTCCTCACAACAAATTTGTACTTGTCTAATAGATGGGAACACTTCTTCGAATTTCAAATAAATTTTTATATATTTTTCATAATGTTATAAAAATAACAATGAGTAAAACTCCATTATAATATGGGATTATGAATGACCTATTTCAAGTATATTTTGTATAATTTTTAAGTAATAACGAAAAAACTATATTTTGATCTGAATTTTTATAACAATTAGCAATTTTAAAGCTGCAATATATTTAAAAGTTGTAGTTGTTAAATTTTAAAATAAGTGAAGGCAGTCCTTCATCTGAAAGACTGCCTTATAAAATAACTAATTCATTATGCTATTGATGGAATGGGCATTTAGCTTGCTCTGTTTTTTCTTTTGGAATATCTGGCGTAGAGATTGGACGACGCTGATGCTGTTCTTGAATAATCGGAAACACAGATGTAAAGAAGTTTGACCAACCACCAGTGCGTACTCGTAATAAATTATACTGCTCAGGTGATGTTACAGCTTCACTAAATGTTTCTGGGTTAGCCACCGTTATCGTTAAAATATTAGATGAACTACCTTGACTAAACTGTTTTAAAATACCAATCAAATCTTTAACACCAAAGTCTTCACGAATGTTAAAGTCCGTAGGTGCTCCATCCGCCATTAAATTTGTACCAGTACCATCAAAACCTTTCAAAGCACGACTAAACTCAACAGTTTGATGGTCAATCGCTAAATCTGCTGGACTTGGCGATGGACTTAAATCTGATGCTACTGTCGTACCTAAACGACGACCATCAGCGCTCGCTCCATTCCATGCCCCCATCTCCACATGATTTTCAAAAGTTCCTACACCAGGTTGAATTTGAATACCAAAAGGATGTTCGTTTGAACCATAGCGCTCAGCTAAACCTTTAAGGCTTTGTGCGAATTGTGGCCATGGATTTGTAAATGTTTCGACCGATATCTCTGCAATCATTTGAACAATCTGATCACCTAGTTTATCGACTTCAGAGTTTCCTCGTCCATAACGCGGTTGTGCCAAAGCAATCTCTCGTAAACGCTTATAGCGATCAGCTTGTGCAGCAATACGAGCATGCCCAGCTAAATTACTAATAAATGGCTCAGTCATTTTATAACCCCAGTCACAACACAAGCATTCTAACAATTCAGGTAATGTAGTTACTGCGGTTAATGGATCAAATACCATTGCCTTAATAGCATATAGCGAATTAATGGTATTACTGAGCGAGATATAACATGGTCCATAAATATTATATTTAGCACCACCACTATAAAAATCCTGCCCTTTAGCCAAACAGTCATCCATCAAAATATTTAGAATTGGAGATGGACAAATAGCTGTATTGGCACCATAACCTAAGATTTGCCCATTAAACGCCTTACGATTGAGCAACTCAAAATGTTGTTTGTATAACTTTAATAGTTCTTCAAAACTATCAATCTGATCGGCAGGTTTCGTATTTAATGAAACAGTTTGTCCAAACAAATAGCTTTGCCCAGCACTTGAAATTGTTCTACCCTGATTTAATGCACATTCCAAAGGCTGTAATGTCGAGAAGCCACCTAATGAAAACCAGTTTTCGCCAGGGAACTGAGGTTCATAACAACCATCACAAGCATAATTTTGAGCTGAACGAATATCGACTTTAGAATTCCAAATTGGCAAATTAGAGAGCGCATCTCCCCCTACACCATCTCCACTTTGGTGAAGACTAGGAATAAGCTTTTCATCATTTAATAAAATCGGGTGAGCACCACCAGATAAAATTGCATGTGCAGCTTCTTCTAAAATATCTTCAGGAATATCTTTGCGTGTGCGTAGAGACAAACACGGAGCATTTAATGGTAAACGACCTGATGCACGAATGAATAATCGTGTCACATCATTGTAAGCAGGTTTGGTTTTAGAAAAGTCTTCTTCACCATCTGCTACTGTACCACCAACTGTAATCTGTTGAATCCATTGTCCTAAAGATGCTCCTTGAGGATAAGGTCCAGAACTACCACCCATTGCAAGATTACCGAAAGGTTGATGATCTTCCATGAAAATACGATTTTGTTGTACTTTTTCATCTAGCTTAATATAGAAAGCATCAATAATTTCTTGTGCCTCTTCAAGCGTAGCTGAATGGTTGTCCAAGAAAGGTTGCAACAGTTGATCAATGCGTCCAAATGCTGTTGGCTCACCATTTAAATGCAGACAGCTATGCAATGTAAAAATAAATTGAACTGCTTCAAGAAATGTCTCTGGTTTATCTTTCGACAACTTTTCCATTCGTTGACCAATCGCAGTTAAATTATCTTTTTCGAATTGTTGTCCTTCTTGCATCTGGTCTGCAATTTTAAATGCAAGTTTTGAGTAGTTTAAGAAATATTCAGAAATACCAGTTAGTGCCAATCTAGACGCTTCATAAAAATCTTTCTTTTCTTGAGTCTGTGCATTGCTTGCATGTTTAGCAATTTCTAGTTGTAAACCAGCCAAACCTAAATCTAGTGCTTTTTTATAATTTGGAATAACATGCCCAACACCCGATGCTTCACTTAAATTACGCAAAAAGCCCTGAAGGCGCTCTTCTTCAGATAAATACTTCATGACATAACGACCTTCACCCAAGGTCAGGTTTGGCATGGCTCCTACAATAATTTCATCAGGCATGATGCGATAGGTATCTGATCCATAAATGATCTTACCATCACATTCACGTCTGTTCGAATATGGAATCATTTCACCATTTTTTAATAAAATTTTTCTTCCACGGAAACCGTAATTTTCTGATGAAAATAACTGTAAACTTAATCGAATAGCCCAGCCTTTGCGCAACATAATTGATAAATCCATAATGTTTTCAGGCTTATCAGGAATATTAAACTGGTTAATGTAATAATCTATGCCATGCTCAATTTCTTCTTGCTTTCGGTTGAAATACCAGTTGTCTTGCCATAAAGAAAATGTATTCTCAAGTAGACTTAAAATACGGTTTGATGGCGGCTTAAAAAACTCACTATGAGGATTTAGCCCAGTCGCCATATTAAAAAGATAATTACTATGGTTGTAGTACATCAAACCATTATCAGAACTATTCGCATAATGGCGATCAAAACGCGTCCAATCCATACCTGGAAATGACTTCCAATCCAGATTATCGCTGTCGCTCAGATAATTAAAGGTATTTAGATACTCTGATTCTCGATCATTATCTAAATCTAATGTTAAATCTTTTAAACTTGGAATATAGAATATTCCTCCCAAGTCCGAGTGAAGATTATTGAATAGACGGTCATTCATGAAGCCTTTCAGGACATCTTGCTTTGAATCTTGCTTTGAATCGTTTCTTGGTCCAATTTGATTTGCCATCACTTCTTCTAAAATGGCAGCAGTTTTTGCAAAACCAGCAAAATAAATTCCTTCTTCATCTGCTTTAGTTACCGATTTTGGCACTCTAAAACTTGATTTTGACTCAGCACGACCAAACGGCAAACCCAAACGCAGAACTGGTGTAGTATTTCCATTTTCATCTTGCACACGAGAAGCTTTAATGTGCGAACGGCTATCACGGTCTGGAATAATCGTGTCGTCAGTTTTACGTCCAATCAAATCTTCAATTTGATCTTCTGACATCATATTGATTTGATCCCAGTTAATTAGAAACCGTTGGGATAAAACATAAGAACCACCAAAATGATCAATATCTTCTGCACCAATCAAAGTATGCTTTGCTAGCGAAATTGGATCAGATGGATTATTTAAATTTTCAGAAAAACGGCAACCCAGAACCTTACCATTACGACCAGTTTTAGATTGTGAAGCAGTATATTGTTCATTTATTTCTTTGATATCTGAACCTAAAAATTCCTTAATATATTCCTGTAATATTTCACATGCATTAGCATCATCACTTTTTACATGCAACCAAATATCACCATTCGAGTTTTTAAAACTCCCATTAGAATCCGCAAAAACTTTTGAGACATTTGGATTTTTATCTTCTGGATAATGTAATTGCATTCCTTTTGGTCGTGATAAACTTTCTGTTTTACAAATTCTATCCCAGTTATCAAAAGACACACCTATCGCCAAAGTTGTATTTTTACTAGAAAGTGCTGGATTCTTATTAACCTCTTGACGCACAGCGATCATTAATTGCTTAATTTTTTCATGTGTAATTTCTGTGTTAAGCCAAACCGTACTAAAAGTTGCATGAGGTGAAGGATAAACTAATCCTCGTTGCATATACTTCCATACTTCAGTAAAGCGATCGTTATAAGATATATTTGACATTATATTAGTTCCTTTAAATTTTTATATAATAATTAAAATTATGGTTATAAATTTAATTACAAAAATCATTATTAATAATAAAATTAAAAATAACAAGATATTTAAAATCAAAGCAAAAGACTAAGAGTTAACAATCAAAACAAACACCAGACCAAGTTTAGAATAAATAAAATATCAAAAACAAAAAAATATGGAATAATATAAGAATCTAAAAAAAATATTAAAATTTATTAAAAAATAAAATTATTTCACACGACTTAAATTAAGTTTTAAAAAAATTAAAACAACCTTTAAGTAAATCTTATTGATATAATCTTCATTATTCTTTTTATAAAAAAAAGGCAGCTATGTTTATAAAAAAGCTTTTCTCCGCTTTACTTTTTACTTCCATATCTTTTTATTGCTTTGCTGAGCTTCCACAAGACTCCAGACGACCTGGTGGAATTGCAGTTATTCCTCTAAGTACTGATATTACTCAGGTCACTTTTCAACAAAAGCCTGTTTTAATTAGCCAAGAAGGTCAGCAGCGTTATGCCGTGCTTGGTATTCCTTTATCTACTTCAATCGGCAGTATTCAACTCGACACAAATAAAGCCCCGATTCAAATAGAAGTTAAGTCTCATCCTTACGCAGAACAACGGATTAAAGTCACCAACCAAGATTATGTAAACCCTAACCAAAGTCAATTAGACCGCTACGCTCAAGAAGCGAAAGAACAAAACGATGTGTATAGCTCATTTACACAGAGCTCATGGCAAACCTTACCCACATTTATACGCCCAACTTCTGGGAAATTTAGCAACTCTTTTGGAAGAAAGCGCTTTTTCAATGGCGAGGAACGCGCGCCTCACTCAGGTCTAGATATTCCTGCGCCAGTAGGACAAAAAGTTGTTGCTCCCGCAGATGGTGTGGTTATCCAAACTGGATCTTATTTTTTTAATGGACAAACCGTGTTGATTGATCATGGCCAAGGCTTAGTCAGCATGTTCTGCCATTTAAGCGTAATTAAAGTAGAGAAAGGCCAACATATTCGCCAAGGAGAAACTTTAGGTTTAGTGGGTAAAACTGGACGTGTGACAGGCCCTCACCTGCATTGGGGCATGAGCCTTAATAATGCTCGGGTAGATCCCCAGCTTTTTCTAAATACAGCTCGTTAATTTAAAGCTTTACGAAAATACTTTGGCGCTTCGATATAGCCTTCTCTGAGGTAAAATTGATGGGCCAAAGGCCTTTGCATTCCAGAATGAAGTTCCATTCTGTCACAACCACGTTGTCTTGCTAACCTTTCTGCTTCTTGGACCAGTAAATGCCCTACACCGTTGCTACGCATATTCTCATCAACACACAGATAGCATATTTTGGCAAAGTCACCTTGTAAGGCAATTTGCGGAATAAAGTAGAGTGATAAAAAACCACAAATTTTACCCTTCTCTTCAGTAATCAAAATTTGTGAATTAGAGTCATTATGGAATATCTCAAATTTTTCTTGAATAAGAGCAAGAGGCTGTGGGTATCCCATCTGTTTAAGTAGATCACATATGGCTTGAGCATCTTCTGATTTAGCAGAACGAATATTCACCTTTCTTCTCCCTATTATTTTTTAGTTATTTTTGACAATAAAAAAGCCAACTCTAATGTCAGCTTTTTTTAATTTCTACCTAGCAAAAAAATGCCTTATTCCGCTTCAATAATTTCGAAGTCATGTGTAATTTCAACACCACCATCGGAAAGCATTTTACTTGCTGAACAATATTTCTCGGCAGACAATTCAACTGCTTTTGCAACCTGTTTTTCTTTCACAGCTTTACCTGTTACCACAAAGTGTAAGTGGATTTTAGTAAACACAGCCGGAATTGCGTCAGCGCGCTCAGCTTTTATATTGCATACAACATTTGTCACATCTTGGCGAGATTTCTTTAAAATGGTCACAATATCAAACGAAGCACATCCACCAAGTCCCATTAACAACAGCTCCATAGGACGTGGACCACGGTTTTCACCACCATACTCAGGTGAGCCGTCCATGATGACACTATGCCCACTATCCGATTTTGCTTCAAAAGCAACATTCTCTAGCCAATGTACACTTGTTTGCATTGCAACTACCCAAAAAAAATTATAAATTTAAGCAGGGTCTTTTGACATTTCATCTATGGATTGCGTTATAGCTAAAAATTAATCCAAATAAGACGCAAAACCTAGACAATGGCAATCCTTTGTCCAGTTTTGTAATAAAATTTGTGAAATTTCAGCCATAATCTGAGTTGCAATTAAAGCAGCGCAGGCATAGCGCAAGACCAAGTTATTTTGTACGTTCCGTTGTTAAGATCTATTTATTTAGAATGGCTAAATTTAATAGTTCTTATTTGGTACGTCTAAAAGAATTGTCTTATGTTGCAACCATCTGTGAAATGTCAACAGACCCTTGTTTTGTACACTAACATAAAATGAGTTGATAAGGAATTTCATCTCTTCTGTGTAATAGCTCATCTCGGGCTTGTGTGAATTGTTTACCCTATTCGGAACATATTAAGCATGACTTCAAATTTTTCACAACTCAGCACAGATGCTTTATCCCCGGGGCAACTACCTGAATCCGTTAAAGCATTGCTAAAACGTGCTCACATCAACAGATATCCAAAACGAACCACAATTGTTGATGCCGGAACAGAGTCAAAATCTTTATATTTAATTTTAAAAGGCTCAGTTTCGATTATTTTGCGTGAAGATGATGAACGTGAAATTGTTGTTGCCTATTTAAATCCGGGCGATTTCTTTGGGGAAATGGGGCTTTTCGAACCGAACCCTCAACGTACAGCCGAAGTTCGTACTCGTGATGTCTGTGAAATTGCAGAAATCTCTTATGACAACTTCCACGAACTTAGCAAACAATACCCAGACTTAAGCTATGCTGTTTTTGCACAATTAGTTCGCCGTCTAAAAAATACGACCCGTAAAATGACGGATCTTGCGTTCATTGATGTGTCTGGCCGTATTGCACGTTGCTTAATTGATCTATCTTCTCAACCTGAAGCAATGATTTTGCCGAATGGCCGTCAAATTCGCATTACTCGTCAAGAAATTGGCCGTATTGTTGGATGTTCGCGTGAGATGGTTGGCCGTGTACTCAAAACCTTAGAAGATCAAGGTATGATCCAAACTGATGGTAAAGCCATTCTTATTTTTGATGCATCATTAGAAGAAAACACTGTTTCTGATGAAGACTACGACGATGAAGAATAATATTCATTAAATTTTTAATAAAAAGCAAACTTCGGTTTGCTTTTTTTATATGCAACAATGAGTTAATACACAAAACTTACAAACTATTCTAATTTTATGATTTAAGTTGAATACATATTTTCCGTTAGGCTAACTCAAAATTTCCAAGGATTCAGCTGTATGCAATTTAACCCACTTAGTCGCACAGGTCTTAAACTTCCAGAAATTTGTTTAGGCACCATGACATTTGGTGAGCAAAACTCCCAACAAGAAGCTTTTGAACAACTCAATTACGCCTTGGCGAATGGTTTATATTTTTGGGATACGGCGGAGATGTATTCTGTTCCACCAAAACCTGAAACTTATGGTGCAACTGAAACGATTATTGGCAATTGGTTTGCCCAGCATGGACAACGTGACAAAGTCTTTCTCGCATCTAAAATTGCAGGTCCGGGCTTTGGAGGAACACACATCCGAGAAGGCAATACACGCTTTAACAGTGACCATATTGCTAAAGCTCTAGATGGATCACTTAAACGCCTCCAAACGGACTATATCGACCTTTATCAACTGCACTGGCCTGAACGTCATACCAACTTTTTTGGTACGCTCGCTTATGGCAATCAGCAAGCTGAAAATGATTACGACACAACACCTCTAGAAGAAACATTACTTGCTCTACAAGAAGAAATTAATCGCGGGCGTATTCGCTATATTGGTTTATCAAATGAAACCCCGTGGGGCACTATGAAATTTTTACATTTGGCTGAAAAGCTGGGTGTTAGTAAATTTGTAAGTGTTCAAAACCCATATAGCCTGCTTAACCGTACTTATGAAATAGGTATGTCAGAAATTGCTAAATATGAAGATGTCGGCTTGCTCGCCTACTCTCCTCTGGCTTTTGGTTACCTAACTGGCAAGTTTAGAAATGGTGCGCATCCCGCTAATGCTCGTGTAACACTATTCCCTCGCTTTAGCCGCTACAGCAACCCTCAAAGCGACTGGGCGACTGAACAATATGCACAGCTAGCAGAAAAGTATGGACTAAGCTTAACTCAGATGGCCTTAGCTTTTATTAAACAACAATTCTTTGTGACCAGCACAATTATTGGTGCCACTAATTTAGATCAACTCAAAGAAAATATTCAGGCATTTGAGATTGAACTACCAAGTGAAGTTCTAAAAGGTATTGAGGCCATCCATACCCAACAACCCAACCCTGCTCCTTAAATAAAAAACGGATGCTAAAGCATCCGTTTTCTTTATCTATATAAAATTTACATCTTATTTTCGGCTATTATAAACTGCCATTGCCGCAGGTAAGTTTTTACGCATATCACCAATACGTTGTGAGTTAGATGGGTGAGTAGACAAGAATGATGAACCACCACCACCTTCAAGCTTATTCATTTTCTCCCAAAGCGTAATCGCTGCATTTGGATTATAACCTGCACGCGCCATCAACATTAAACCACCTTGGTCAGCACGACTTTCCAAGCTACGAGAATATGGTAAGCCCACACCCACTTGTGTACCTAACTGAGCAGCAGCAGTACCAAGCTGACCTACATTACCACCATTAATCTGACTTAAGCCAATATTTAATGCTAAATCAGTTAAAGCCTGAGCGCCGATTTTACTTTTTGCATGCTCTTCTAAAGCATGTGTCATTTCATGTCCCATAACAGCTGCAATTTCAGCATCTGTCAGGTTCAATTTATTCACAATACCTGTATAGAACACGACCTTGCCACCAGGTGCAACGTAAGCGTTAATTGTATCTGATTTCAACACCGCTAACTGCCAGCTAAATGGTTGACCAGTCTGATTCATCTGGTTGGCATATGGTTTTAAACGGTTGAATACAGCATTAATACGGTTATATGTACTAGAGCTTGTATCGAGAGCACCCTTACCACGTGCTTCCTGCACCATCTTATTAAAACCTTGAGCAGATTGAGCATTTAAGGTTGCAGTATCTGCACCAGCCATGTCCGCCACTGTTGCACAGCCAGAAATGGTCATCACACTTGCTGCACACAAGCTTAAAAAGAGTTTTTTATTCATAACACGGATCACCTAAATCGATAAAAAGCTGTTTATTCTTTTGCACTTATTATAAGAAATACCACTCATGCTTTGAATGTCTCATTTCTTCATGATCATAGTATTTATGTAACGATCAAGTAGATAAAGTCATCAAATAAATCCAGAAAATTAAACAAATTACATTTAAACCCAAATAAACATGACTTAAGGTTTTAACTTTCTCTTCAAGATTAGGACTTTCCCGTTTCCAGAGTAAATAACTATTTTGTATGAGTACAACAGGAATTAACACACATGCGAACAAAACCGACAAGCTCATAAAAGCTGTCATAAAGAAATCTTCATGATATTCCTGTCCATAAATAACCAACATCGCCAGCGTGGGTGAACCACCAATAGCAAATAAAAAAGAATAAAAAATTGTTTTTGAAATAGTTGGTTGCAGCTTCATCCTGAGCCCATCCCTCCTTATCTATATATAACGTTTTAATCTGAATCTAATAAAACGAAAACTGCACTTTAGTCGGGTATAAAAAAAGCCCCCTTTCAGGAGGCCTTTTTAATCTTTGCTAATTAAGCAGAGAATGGATGACGTAAAACAATTGTTTCTGCACGGTCTGGACCAGTTGAAACGATATCAATCGGACATTCAATTAATTGTTCAATACGTTTAACATAAGCTAAAGCATTTGCTGGTAATTGATCGATACTAGTTAAACCAACAGTCGACTCGCTCCAGCCCGGCATAGTTTCATAGATTGGCTTCAAGCATTCAAAAGAAACCGCATCTGAAGAACCTACACAACCTGAATCTGTATTTTCATAACCTACACAGATTTTTACTTCTTCCAAACCATCTAAAACGTCAAGTTTAGTTAAGCAAATACCTGAAAGTGAGTTTACATCTACAGAACGGCGAAGAATTTCGGCATCAAACCAACCACAACGACGTTGACGGCCAGTAGAAGCACCAAATTCATGACCAACTGTACCTAGGTGTTTACCAATCGGATCACCAGAATCAGCAGCTGCATCGTAAACCAATTCAGTTGGGAATGGACCAGCACCTACACGTGTTGTATAAGCTTTAGTAATACCTAATACATAATCAAGATGTAAAGGTCCCATACCTGAACCAGAGCTTACGCCACCAGCAGTTGTATTTGAACTTGTAACATACGGATAAGTACCGTGGTCGATGTCTAGAAGTGAGCCTTGAGCTCCTTCAAACATTACAGCCTTACCTTCTTTGCGATAGTCATGCAATACTTTAGTCACATCAATAACTAATGGAGCAAGCACTTCACGCCATTGGTTGCAAAGAGCCAATACATCTTCAAATTTAACAGCTTCTACACCGTAGAACTGAGTTAATTGGAAGTTATGTAACTCAAGCATTTCTTGAAGTTTTTCTTCTAACGCTGCACCACCACGAACAAGGTCAGCAACACGCACTGCACGTCGAGCCACTTTATCTTCGTATGCAGGACCAATACCACGACCTGTAGTACCGATTTTAGCATTACCACGTTTCTTCTCACGTGCCTGATCAAGTGCAATGTGGTTAGGCAAAATGAGTGGACAGTTTGGAGAAATACGTAGACGTTCTTTAACAGGAACACCTTCCGCTTCCAAAATTCCCATTTCTTCAATTAACGCGGCTGGTGAAAGTACTACACCATTACCAATTAAGCACAATACGTTTTCACGTAAAATGCCTGATGGAATGAGGTGCAATACAGTCTTTTTACCACCTACGACAAGAGTATGACCTGCGTTATGTCCGCCTTGATAACGTACTACCGCAGCCGCCTGATCTGTGAGCAGGTCGACGATTTTACCTTTACCTTCGTCGCCCCATTGGGTACCAAGTACCACAACATTTTTGCCCATAATAGCCTCATTACATCATGCTGTTAAAATTGGAAACCACCAGTAAAAATTTACCGTTGGCGATTAAATCTTTTCAATATTCCATTGTCCATTTTGCGACACGAGTTGATGGGTCGCATATGGAATAGAACTTAAATCATCATTACCTAACAATTGAACGACACGTAAACCTTGAGCACGTGCATTCGAAATTGCTGAGAGTAAATCCTGTTCTGAGCCTTTTGGAGCAACAACAGTTTCGATTTCGGCGAACTGATTTGCACCTAGGGCATATAAATCACAACTAAAGCCAGTAGCAGGACGTGCGCGGCCAAAGTGCTCACCAATACCATCATAACGACCACCCTGCGCTAAAGGCGCAGCACGATTCGGTGCATAGACCGCATACATTAAGCCAGTGTGGTAGTGATAACTACGGAGCTCTACAACATCAATACCGATATTGAGATTTGGCCAACGGCCTTTAATTTGCGCAAGTGTTGTTTTAAGTGCATCTAATGCTGACTTAAATTCAGTATCTTGTAAGATGTTTGCACTTAAATTCGCCTGTAATGCTTCTAGATCACTAGAATAGCGGCCAAGTGCATAGAAATCAGAACCCATATTGAGGTTTTGAGTAAATTCAGCTAACTCTGGTAACGCTTTTCTTTGATAAAGATCTGAAAGCTCATGCTCTTCATTTTTTGACAGTCCAGCACATTTTACTAAACTGCGGAACAACCCTACATGGCCCAAATCTAAATGCGCGCCTTGTAAAGTATAGATGTTCTCAATCAACCCCAGCATAACATCGACCATTTCGACATCAGCTTCGATACTGTCATGCCCGTATAACTCTGCACCTAATTGTAGAGGTGCACGTGTGGCATTAAAATTTTGTGGTTTAGTATGTAATACAGTCCCTGAATAACAGTAACGTGCAACGCCTTCAACTGGTCTTACATGTGCATCGATACGTGCAACTTGTGGCGTCATATCAGCACGAACACCGAGTAAACGGCCTGAGAGCTGATCAATGACCTTAAAAGTTACTAAATCTAAGTCTTGATTTGATTCTGATAATGAAGACAACGATTCGATGTATTCGATAAATGGTGTATATACCAATTGATAACCTCGTACCGCGAGGAAATCTAAAGCTTCACGGCGAAGTTTTTCAATGACTTGCGCCTGTTCCGGCAATACATCTGCTACCCCGTCAGGCAGCAACCATGTCTCTGAAATGGTCATATTTCAAGCCTAAAATCTGATCAACGTGGAACGACCCCACATAAAAAAATCGGGAACACACCCGATTTCTCTTAGTGTAGCATGATACTTTGTGCCATGCACCTGACAATTTGCATAAATCTTTCTTAATAAACTCTAAAGTCAAAAATAAGATTTCATGAATTAATGATAATATTCAATATCTTATTCTCATTCACTCATATCATAGACAAAAGTTCTTCGACCAAAGAATGGGCCAATATCTGAGCTATCCCCTTGTTGCCAATTAACCAGATTTAATCTTTGAATAGCTTTCTTAAGGTATTTTAAATTTAGAAAGAATCACACAGATCCAATAAACGATTTGCATAGCCCCATTCATTATCGTACCAAGCGAATACTTTAGCTTGATGCCCTACAACCATAGTTTGAGTTAAATCAACGATGAGTGAATAAGGTGAATGATTGAAATCACTTGAAACCAATGGCTCATCTGTTACCGCCATAATTTCTGCATAGTCTGTTTGAGATGCTTTAATTAGTATTTCATTAATGTGATGCACAGTAATTGGAGATTGCGCGATAAAAGTTAAGTCAATTGCAGCTACATTAATAGTCGGTACCCGAATTGAATAACCATCAATACGGTCTTCCATCTTAGGCATAACACGTTTTAATGCACCGAGTGCACTAGACGTAGTTGGGATAATATTTTGCCCTGAAGCTCTAGCACGACGTAAATCACGATGTGCGTGATCAAGTACAGATTGATCTGCTGTTACTGCATGAATTTCTGTCATAAGTGCAGTTTCAATACCGAAAGCATCATCAATGATTTTTACTAATGGAACCAAAGCCTGCGTAGTACATGAAACGCTTGATATGATCTGATCAGTCACTTTGACTTCATTATGGTTCACACCATAAACAATGGCTGCATCGACATGATCAAAAGGTGCCGCCCCAATAATGACCCGTTTCGCCCCTGCTTGTAGATGACGTGTTGCATCCGCATGAGAACGGAACAGTCCCGTACACTCAAGTACCACATCAATATCTAAACTAGACCATGGTAAAAGTTCAGGTTGTTTCTGCTTTAAAACCTCAACTTTTAACGTTCGTTGATTTGACTGAATATTCAAAAAAACTTTTTCATTTTCAATGAATATATCTACATTTCCATTGAAACGGCCGTGCGTAGAATCATATTTAAATAAATGTACTAATGTCTGGACATCTGCTATATCGTTAATCGCCACGATTTCAAAATGAAATTGTTTTGGGCTCTCGAACCAGGCGCGTAAAACATTACGTCCAATCCGACCAAACCCATTAATGGCGATACGTTGCATGACCTATCCTTATCAACAAAACTACAAACTAAAGAAGGCATATAGTAAAGCACGTCAAGGCCAATTGAATATAGATTTTTAGCCAAATCACAGTTTTGTAAGATATTCCTTTTAAAATCGTTGGTTCGGTGGGGTTTTTCCGCTACAATTTAGCGTTTTTAAAAAATAAGCCCCGTATCACATGCTAAGGTTTGGCATAAAACAAACAGGCATTGATACATTTAGCCAAATTCGAAAATATGGAGTGACTTGGTTGTGAGTACTCGTTTAATGACATCTGCTGAAATTCGTGAAGCATTTTTGCGCTACTTTGAAACGCAAGGGCATACACGTGTCGCGTCGAGTTCTCTTGTTCCTGCCAACGACCCAACTTTATTATTTACAAATGCTGGGATGAACCAGTTTAAAGACTGCTTTTTAGGTCTTGAGAAACGTGACTATGTGCGTGCAACTACATCTCAAAAATGTGTACGCGCTGGCGGTAAACACAATGACTTAGACAACGTTGGCTACACTGCACGTCACCATACATTCTTCGAAATGTTAGGTAATTTCTCATTCGGTGATTATTTCAAACGTGATGCGCTTAAATTCGCATGGGAATTTTTAACCAGCGAAGAATGGCTTGCTTTACCAAAAGATAAACTTTATGCCACGGTTTACCACACCGATGACGAAGCTTACGACATCTGGAACAAAGAAATCGGTTTAGCGCCAGAACGTATTATCCGTATTGGTGATAATAAAGGTGAAAAATACGCATCTGATAACTTCTGGGCAATGGGTGATACTGGCCCATGCGGTCCATGTTCTGAGATTTTCTTTGACCATGGTGATCACATTTGGGGTGGATTACCAGGCTCACCTGAAGAAGACGGCGACCGTTTCATTGAAATCTGGAACAACGTTTTCATGCAGTTTAACCGTACTGCTGATGGCGTACTTCACCCTCTTCCTGCTCCATCTGTTGATACAGGTATGGGCTTAGAGCGTATCTCTGCTGTATTGCAACATGTTAATTCAAACTACGATATTGACCTGTTCCAACACTTATTAAAAGCTGCTGCAAATATTATTGGTATTGAAGACCAAGGTCAGCCTTCTTTACGTGTTGTTGCAGACCATGCGCGCTCATGCTGTTTCCTCATTGCTGATGGTGTAAATCCAAGTAATGAAGGTCGCGGTTATGTACTTCGCCGTATTATCCGCCGCGCTGTGCGTCACGGTAATAAACTTGGTGCAACTGGTACGTTCTTCTACAAAATGTTGCAACCTTTAATTGAAGTTATGGGTGATGCATATCCAGAGCTTGCAGCGCGTAAAGACGTGATTGAAGCAACTTTAATTCGTGAAGAAGAACAGTTTGCTAAAACACTTGAGCAAGGCTTAAAACTACTTGAAGGTGAGCTTGCTCAATTAAAAGATAAGACGATTCCTGGTGCGACTGTATTCAAACTTTACGACACTTACGGCTTCCCGACAGACTTAACTGCTGATATTGCACGTGAACGTGACTTTATTATTGATGAAGCTGGTTTTGAAGTAGAAATGGCAGCACAGCGTCAACGTGCTCGTGATGCTGGTAAGTTTGCAGTCGACTACAACAACATTGTAAAAGTTGAAGGCGAAACTCAGTTTGATGGTTACATCAACACTACTGGTCAAGGTCAAATTGTAGCGATCTATAAAGATGGCGTACAAGTTGATGAAGTTTCTGAAGGTGACGAAGCGCTTATCGTTCTAAACCAAACTCCTTTCTATGCTGAAAGTGGTGGTCAGATTGGTGATACTGGTATCTTCAAAAATGAAACTGGTATTTTTGAAGTTCAAGATACTAAAAAGTCAGGCGGTGCCTTTGTTCATCAAGGTATTGTGACCGTTGGTAGTCTTAAAGCAGATCAAAATGTTGAAGCGATTGTTAAAGCAGACATTCGTGAAGCAACTGCACGTAACCACTCTGCAACTCACTTATTACATGCTGCCCTTCGTCAAATCTTAGGCTCACATGTACAACAAAAAGGTTCTTTAGTTGCAAGCGATATCTTACGTTTCGACTTTGCTAATGACCAGCCGGTAACTTTTGAACAGTTACAACAAGTTGAGCGCTTAGTGAATGCAGAAATTATTGCAAATAGTGCTGTAACAACCGAACTTCTTGATATCGAGGCTGCAAAAGCTAAAGGTGCCATGATGTTGTTCGGTGAAAAATATGGTGATGAAGTACGTGTACTTTCTATGGGTTCAATTATTGATGAGAAAAATTTCTCAATTGAACTTTGTGGTGGTATCCACGTTAAACGTACAGGTGATATTGGTTTATTCAAAATCACTTCTGAAGGTGGTGTAGCTGCTGGTGTACGTCGTATTGAAGCTGTTACAGGTACTAAAGCGCTAGATGTAGTACAAAAAACTGATGCTGATATCCAGCACATTAATGGCTTATTAAAAGCACAGAAAGACCAAACTGTTGAGCGTGTACAAGCCAATGTTGAATTGGTTTCTGCATTACAAAAGCAGATTGAACAGCTCAACCAGAAATTGGCAAACTTCCAAGCATCAGAATTGATTGATCAGGTACAAACCATTGCTGGTCGTCAAACGCTTATTACCACTGTTCAAGGTGTAGATGCAAAATCACTTCGCAACTTACACGACAGTGTTAAATCGAAATTAGAGAATGCAGTTATTGTGTTAGCTGGTGTAGAGGGTGACAAAGTCAGCCTACTTGCTTCAGTTGCATCACAATACACTACAACTCTAAAAGCAGGTGACATCATCAAACATCTAGCAACCGAGTTAGGTGGTAAAGGTGGTGGTAAACCTGACTTAGCACAAGGTGGCGCGCCACTTAACGAGAAGTTTGGACAAGTTATCGCAGCATTACCTGCATGGCTTGAACAAAAATAAGACTTCACTTTTTGTGTAACTGACCCTGAAAAGCCTCTCAGGGTCATGGCTTATATGGAACAACTATGGCATTAATCGTTCAAAAATATGGCGGTACTTCTATGGGTACCCCCGAGCGCATTTTAAATGTTGCTCGTCGTGTGAAGCGTTGGCATGATCACGGTCACAAGGTTGTTGTGGTCGTATCTGCAATGAGTGGTGAAACAAACCGCTTACTTGCTCTCGCTAAAGCCATTACCGAAACACCTGACCCACGTGAGTTAGACCAAATGGTTTCAACCGGTGAACAGGTGACGATTTCCATGTTAGCTATGGCACTTAATTCGATTGGTGTGGAAGCTAAATCCTATACCGGACGTCAAGTCGGTATTAAAACTGACAGTGCATTTACCAAGGCGCGTATCGAGTCTATTGATACAGATGTCATGACCAATGACCTAGATGCAGGCCGTGTTATTGTGGTTGCTGGTTTCCAAGGCTTTGATGCTAATGGAAATACTACCACACTAGGTCGAGGTGGTTCAGATACTTCTGGTGTTGCTCTTGCTGCTGCTTTAAAAGCTGACGAATGCCAGATTTACACTGATGTAGATGGTGTTTACACCACTGACCCTCGCGTTGCTCCTAAAGCCAAAAAAATCGACCGTATTTCTTTTGAAGAAATGCTAGAAATGGCATCATTAGGTTCTAAAGTTTTACAAATTCGCTCAGTAGAGTTTGCCGGGAAATATCAAGTTCCTTTACGTGTATTATCAAGCTTTGATAATGACGACGACGGCGTTTTTGACGACGAATTTAAAGAAAATGTTGGTACACTCATTACTACTGAGGCAGAAGATACTATGGAACAGCCAATTATTGCAGGTATTGCTTTTAACCGTGACGAAGCAAAATTAACGATTTTAGGTGTACCTGATGAACCAGGCATTGCTTCTAAAATCTTATCACCAGTAAGTGATGCCAATATCGAAGTCGATATGATAGTGCAAAATGTTGAAGAAGATGGCACAACAGATTTCACTTTCACTGTAAACCGTGTTGATTTAGCGAAAGCTGAAAAAATCTTAAACGAAACTGCTAAAAATATTGGCGCACGTGAAGTTTCAACACGTGATGACATCGTTAAAGTATCTATCGTTGGTGTAGGTATGCGTTCACACGCAGGTGTAGCGAGCAAAATGTTCACTGCCCTTGCTGATGAAGGTATCAATATTCTTATGATTTCAACTTCTGAAATTAAAGTTTCTGTCATTATTGATGAGAAATACCTTGAACTTGCAGTTCGTTGCCTACATACCGCATTTGGTTTAGATCGCGAACATGGTGAAAGCAGCGCCCGCGCTTAATTTTACCAAACGGTCAAGAATTCATTAAAAAATGTTTACTTGTCCGACAATAATCAAAGAAAACACAGAGCCGCTATAGTTTTTTTTATAGCGGCTCTGTTATATTAAACGGAAAGTTTTTTGGCAGTGATTATCAAAATATGACTTTGTTCTCATATTTCTGTTAGAATCTGACTGAAAACTGAGGTTGAGCTTTTTATTTGGGTACCAATATTGCAGTTTTAAGCGTTTAGCAAGGAGATAAACATGCTGATTCTGACCCGCCGTGTCGGGGAAACATTAATGATTGGGGATCAAGTCAGTGTTACTGTGCTTGGCGTCAAAGGAAACCAGGTTCGTATTGGTGTGAATGCACCAAAAGAGGTTTCTGTTCATCGCGAAGAAATTTATCAACGTATTCAACATGAACGTGCAATGCATGAACACCTTCAACATCTTGATCAAGATTATCAAGTTTCTTATGAAGATGATAATTATGCACAGAAAAACTTCAATCGTTAGTATGAAGTTGTTCTCTCCCTAATTAAAGCGACTTTATAGTCGCTTTAAATTTTTAAAGTGTTTGTATTTATAGACCTAAAGCACGTTTAACAGGTGCATAACTACGACGATGCTGATCAATCACGCCATGCGCGGCAATCGCTTCAAAATGTGCTTTGGTTGGATATCCTTTATGTTTGGCAAAACCAAATAACGGATATTGCTGATCTAATTCCGCCATTTGTCGATCTCGTGTCACTTTTGCCAAGATACTTGCTGCACTAATTTCAGCATGGCTTGCGTCTCCACCAATAATGGCTTCACAAGGAATCATAATTCCTTTCGGAATTTGATTACCATCTACAATGACTTTTTGAGGTTGGGTTTTCAAACCATCAACAGCACGCTGCATAGCCAAAAAAGTCGCCTGTAAAATATTTAGCTCATCAATTTCAGCATGAGTTGCTTCAGCAATTGACCAAGCTAAGGCTTTTTCTTGTATTTCAATAAACAACTTTTCACGTTTCTTTTCAGTTAATTTTTTAGAATCATTTAATCCTAAAATTGGATTATTCGGATCTAAAATAACGGCCGCTGCCACAACCGAACCTACTAAAGGTCCCCGTCCCGCCTCATCTACACCAGCAATAAACATTGACTCACTACCTTTAAACAAAAGAGGCTGATCAATAGTAATCAGCCTTCTTTAACACATAATTTATTAATTACTTTTGTAAAGCTTCTGCCACACAAGCATTTACAGTTTTAGAAACCACTTGGTTTACGATTGTAGCACGTGTATTTACATCAAGTGCAGCTGCAGCTAATTCTACTGCTGTCACACTGTTTGGAGCCTTTTCGCTCACACAACCACAAACATTGGTTTGGATGCTATCACGTTGCTCAGCAGTCATATATTTTGTTGCTGTTTTCCAAGCTGCAACATTATTAATCTCTGTAATACATTTCGCATTTACAGCAACCTTTAACGCAGCAACTCCCAATTGTTGAGTTGTGGTTTGTGCAGAAGCAGCACCTGTACCAGTGCCTGTAGTTGTTGCACATGCTGTTAAAGCTAAAACAACTGGTGCTAGAGCGAGCATCAATTTTTTCATGATTTTTTCCTTTGATTGAACGTTGGCAGCGCGTATTGTGCCTAAACTCGACTTTAGAAGAAACAAATAATTTGATGCATTTATGCAATCTTTTTTCCCCAGCAAAACTCAGCTCATCAAATGCATTTTTCCTTAAACGTTCTGTTTTTAGCACGCTCTGTTACATTTAAAACATTTCTCAAAATCAGTGCTTTCTCATAAAATTGAAAATCAAAACGACAAAAAAATAGGTTTTTTATGCCTGCTGTTTCATCTCAGTATTACACCCGTACCGCACAAATCCTGCATTGGGTGATGGCAATCATTTTCATCGCAGCATGGGCTATTGGTTTCTATAGTGGAAATTTTTTAAGTTATGACGTTGATGGTCCCTTTAAAGGCGATGTCATTACGCTGCACAAAAATATTGCGACCACCATTATCTTTTTGGTGATTATCCGGATTTTATGGCGCTACACACACCCAGCTCCAAAACTACCTGACAGCATGTCTCCAATGATGAAAACTTTGGCTCACATTGGTCATCTATTGCTTTATGTGATTTTGGTGGCTTTACCTGTCACTGGTTGTTTATTTAGCTGGAGCGCAGGTCACCCTGCCCCTGTTTTATATTTATTTGAAATTCCGCGTTTAGTACAAGATAACCCAGAGCTTTTAGCTGTTGTTAAACCATTACACGTTTATATTTCTTGGTTTGCTGGTTTTCTCATTGTTGGGCATGTACTTGCAGCTTTGAAACATCACTTTATTGATAAAGACAATATTTTAAATAGTATGACCAAACAACCTAAATAAACCTGATGTATAAAAAAACCGCCCGAGATAGGCGGTTTTTTTATTTAAATTTTTTGGATTTCTGCAATCCACTTTTGTTTCTCTTCATCTGAAATGAAAGAAGCTTCAAAAGAATTAATTGCGAGTTGTTTCAACTCATCATTGTTTAAGTCTAATGCTTGCTGGATGGCAAAGAAATTATCATTCATATATCCACCAAAATATGAAGGATCATCTGAGTTAACCGTCACATGTACGCCTTTTTGTAAAAGACGGCGGATATTGTGATCTTTCATATCCTTAACAACACATAGCTTTAAATTACTTAAAGGACAAACCGTTAATGGCATTTTTTCATTAATTAAACGCGCCATTAATTGTTCATCTTCTTCAGAACGTACACCATGATCAATACGGTTCACTTTGAGTAGATCTAAAGCTTCCCATACATATTCAGGTGGACCTTCTTCACCAGCATGAGCCACGATTAAGAAGCCTTCTTCACGCGCCTTAGCAAACACACGTTCAAATTTAGCTGGTGGATGCCCTACTTCACTTGAATCAAGGCCAACTGCAATAATGTCTTGTTTAAATGGTAAAGCCTGCTCAAGTGTTTCAAATGCAGCTTCTTCACTTAAATGACGTAAGAAACACATAATCAGTTGAGAGCTAATACCAAACTTAGCTTTGGCATCTGCACAAGCGCGCTTTAAACCATTAATCACAGTTGAGAACGCAACACCACGGTCTGTGTGGGTTTGCGGATCAAAGAACATTTCTGTGTGAACAACATGATCTTCGGCACATTTCTCAAAATAAGCCCATGCTAAATCATAGAAGTCTTGTTCATGTACAAGAACATTTGCACCAGCATAGTAAATATCTAAGAATGATTGAAGATTATGAAAGTTATAAGCTTGCTTTACTTCTTCAACAGATTTGTAAGGAATCTGAATCTGATTGCGCTGGGCAATTGCAAACATTAATTCAGGTTCGAAAGTCCCTTCAATATGCACATGCAATTCGGCTTTTGGTAAGGCGCGAATCAGCTCGACTTGATTCATATTAACTCCACGTCTAAAGAAAAAAGGGTGTGGTCAAAATCACACCCTTTTATAATTTTCTTCTTATTGAAAACTATGTCTAAGATAGCTCAAGAAGAAAATTATAAAAAATCATATTAACCGCCAAACGCGATAAATTTAAATACCCAAAGCGCAGCAATAATCCATACCATGTACGGTACAGTTTTTGCCTTACCCGTGAATAATTTAACTAATGCATAGCTAATAAAGCCCATTGCAATACCATCAGCAATTGAATAGGTGAATGGCATAAATACAATGGTTAAAAATGCTGGAACAGCTTCAGTAATATCATCCCAATCAATGTGAGTGATTCCTTGGATCATCAACACACCAATGAACAATAAAGCTGGCGCCGTTGCAAAACCTGGTACAGATTGAGCAAGAGGTGCTAAAAATAAACAGCAGATAAATAAGACTGCAACCACAACAGCAGTTAAACCAGTACGTCCGCCTGCTGCTACACCTGAAGCTGATTCGATATATGGTGTAGTTGAAGATGTACCTAATGCGGCACCTGCAACGATTGCAGTAGAGTCTGCGAATAATGCTTTCTTCAAACGAGGTAATTTACCGTCTTGTAAAAGACCAGCACGGTGTGAAACACCAACCAAAGTACCTGTACTGTCGAACAAGTCGACAATAAAGAATACGAAAATGACGCCCACCATACTTGCAGTAAATAGACCTTCAAAGTCCATTTGCATGAATGTTGGTGCAATTGAAGGAATTTGACCCACTACACCCTTAAATTCATTTAAACCTAAAGCAGTAGCGATGGCTGTAACAACTAAAATACTAATAATGATTGCGCCGCGAACCTTTAACTGGTGTAAAACCACAATCATTAAAAATCCGAATAACGCTAATAATACTGTAGGCTGTTTGATATCGCCCAAACCGACTAATGTCGCTTGGTTATCAACAATGATTCCAGCATTTTTTAGTGCAATCAGTGCTAGGAACAAACCAATACCACCACCGATTGCAAACTTAAGTGACATTGGAATCGCATTAACAATCGCTTCACGAATTTTAAAGAAACTAATTGCAAGAAAGACAAGGCCTGAAACAAAAACAGCGGCTAAAGCTGTTTGCCATGGCACGCCCATTCCCATACAAACCGAGTAGGTAAAGTAAGCGTTTAAACCCATACCAGGGGCCAGTGCGATTGGATAATTAGCAATGATCCCCATTACTAAACATCCGATTGCTGCTGCCAAACAGGTCGCAACGAATACGGCACCATGATCCATGCCGGTTTCAGATAAAATGAGTGGATTGACAATAATGATGTAACACATCGTTAGGAATGTAGTTACACCAGCAAGAACTTCAGTTCGGAAAGTGGTTTTATTGTCGCTTAGTTTAAATAAACGCTCTAACCAGCCTGCCGAAGAATTGGGCGCCGCCATAAGTAGCCTCTATGCAAAATCTGAACTGTGGAATATTTACGTCTATGTAGGTCGCTGAACAATATTGTTTTTCTGTTCAGTCCTATAAACAAGAATCTCAAATTTAAGAAGCAACAAATATGCCACTCATTTGATTTCTAGCTTTATACATAGCAAATAACCACAGCCCCTCTTGAAACACAAAAAAGCTGCATAACCCCTATGCAGCTTTTTTACTATACGTTAAATAAGTTTAACAGATTCAACAGAAACATGATCAAAATTTATGAAAAGATATGACCAATGACACTGTAAAAAGTTAGAAATTTATAGCTCATTATTGCTAGAAAATAATTTTTTTCTCACTTATATATCCTTGCAAATTATAGGAAGCCAAATTGCTGTGGTGAGCATGATTAGGATTGCGTTCGATACTTTGTAAATTTTGTTCTGCTTCTTGAATGATCCGCATGAGCTCTTGATGTCTTTTATTTTGAGTATCTAAATAGGCCCAATATCCTAATACAAAGACGATACCCACGCACAACACTATTAATACCTTATTGATCATTATTATTATCTCTATGTTTTTAATGTTAATGATCTTAACAAAAAATTATAGCTTTGTGAATATTTTCACATTTATTTACAATAACACACTCTTATTCAAATTATTGAAAATAAAAGTTATTTTTAAAATATCATTAAAAAACCTAATAAATACTAAACTTTTCCATTGAAAAGTAACTTTATTTAATAAGGGCTTATTTTGGTTATTTTTAATATTATCTTTTTACCGGTTTTAACTCTTAAGTTATTTTAAAGATAGAGCATAGACAAATGTGTATACAGCTTGAAATTTCTTTTTATTTGCTAAGCTTTAAATGAAATAAAAAGGAGCTATTTTCGTTAATATACTTTTCTTTAAAATTGTTTCTTTAGCGACTAATTTCTATGTTGCATGTTTAGCTTTAAAAGTAAAAATTCATCTCAAAGAAATCTTCATCTTATTTAAAAAATATTTTTTCTCCTTTGACTCTATTGGTTGACTAGCAAAATTACGTCCAAATTTTATCGTTCTATAAATCGTACCAAGCTTTCTATTTTCATAGCTTCATTCCAATAAACGCTACGATAAACTGTACTCAGATAAAAAATTAAATCAGGAGAATACATCATGTTTGATATGCGTTTATCTCACGAGCGTGGTGCAGCACATCATGGTTGGTTACAATCAAAACATAGCTTTTCATTTGCTAACTATTGGGATCCTAAACAAGTTGGTTTTTCGGATCTGCTTGTAATTAATGATGATAACGTTGCTCCATCTAAAGGCTTTGGTACTCACCCTCACCGTAATATGGAAATTATTTCCTATGTACTTGAAGGTGCATTAGAGCATAAAGATTCGATGGGTACAGGCTCTGTGATTGTGCCGGGTGACATTCAGCTAATGAGTGCAGGTCGTGGTGTTGCTCATAGTGAATTTAACCATTCAGCTCAAGAAGGTGTTCATTTCTTGCAAATTTGGGTTGTTCCAAATGAAGTGAATACAGATCCGGGCTATCAACAAGTTCATATTGATGAAGCAGACAAACGCGGTAAATTGCATTTGATCATCTCACCGAAAGGTGGCGAGAAAACTTTATCGATCAAACAAGACATTAATATTTACTCAGGTCTTTTTGATGGTGAAGAAACTGCTGACTTTGTGATTCCTGATGGTCGTTATGTGTACCTACACGTTGCCAAAGGTCGTGTTGATGTAAATGGTAAAACTTTTAATACTGGCGACGCAGCACGTATTCGTGACGGTGGAAGCTTATCGTTTACCAATGGTGATCATGCCGAAATTTTGATTTTCGATATGCGTCCTGAAGAAGTTCCAACCATGCCATAATGCAACTAAGCCCTCACATAAACTTTATGTGAGGGCTTTTTATATTGTTTAGTCGACTTATGAAAATGCTATCTCTGCTCAATGCTCTTCTGAACGCGCCATCTCTGTGTTGATATAACTCATGATCATCGTGGTTAGCCCCTGTACCATTTCATCAAAACTAATATAAGGGTTTGGCAAAATAAGATGCCGTGCGACATTAAAAATTCCACTATTGATACATATATAGGTAATTACGGGTAAATTATTAATTTTTAGGTATTTGGGATTATGCATCATATATTTCATGATGACTTCCATTAAAGCCTGTTCAATTTTGGGAATGTATTTGTCGTACTGCAATTCCCCTGCATAGCGCAAAACAGTCAAATAGCGGTCATTATTTTTCTTTAATAAATCACTAAAAGTATAAAAAATCATTTCAATGACAGGCTCTAACTCCAACTGTAAAATCGTCGGTGTAAGCTCTGTAATCATGTCCAGAATTTCCCGAACAAAAAAGTGATTCATCGCATCATAAATTTCTTCTTTATTTTTAAAATATTCGTATAAAGACCCGACACTCACCCCTGCAATTTCTGCAATATGACGTGTCGTGGTTCCACTCGGTCCATGAAGTGCCACTGCAATAAAACCTGCTTCAATAATCGTGTCGACAGTGACTTTGGCTCGAGTTTGACGAGGTTTACGCGTAGTCATACGATCTAATCAATAATCCGAACATAAAGTCAGATTAGCATGTAATCTAACTCGGTAGAAATAAAAAAACAAAATCCGAATAGTTGTCAAACTTAATCAGAAAAACTGAGAAAAACAGATCTCAACTTATCAATCAATCGATGCTTTTATTTACTATTTTCCGAGATCAGGAATAAATTTAATTTGTTATATTTCAAAAATATAAATCAAATTTATTTAAAATTATTATTACAAAGAATGTCTATAAAATACTTTTATATATTTAAAAATTTACCCGAATTGAATCCGAACATAATGTCAGATTAATATGAAAAAATTAAAGAAGACTCATTAAGCAGCTCTTGTCTGCCTTAGTTCTTCTTCCGTTATTCAGCCAAATAATCAAACAAATAACGGAGCAACAACACCGTAGTCAATGCAGAGAATTATCTGTTTTTGAAAATGGAATTTTACAGTGCTTTGTTGATCATTGAGTTTATTGATTTTCATCAAAATGCACCACTACTTTGCTTCAGGGTGTCGCCATGATCTCGACCGCAGTTAAAAAATCATTCAACAAACTTAAATTTCAGCGTGAAATTGAGCTACCAGATTTTGCTAGCAAAAGCTCAATTCCAATCAGACATTTAAATATTGGTTTTGATGGTAAAGAAATTGATGTCAGATTCTATATGGACAATCAATTTGCTACTTTGTTTTTTGCCACACTCTCAGTGTTTTTAACTTATGGCGAAGATCTGGTTATTGAAACCGCTCGCCATCACCGTGAATTTATCAAAGATCCAATATTAAAGCAGCGAGTAACGTCGTTGATTGGTCAAGAAGCAATTCACTCAAAATTGCACAATGAATATAACGATGCCCTTCAAGATGCTGAATATCCTGTTGCGTTATATCGTTTTCTTGGTTCAAACTTCTTTAAGTATGTTTTCTTAAAGTTTCCACAGCCACTCAAATTATCAATGATGGCGGGTATTGAGCATTTTACTGCGGTACTTGCTGAATACATGATGAAGCACGAAAAGAACTTCTATTATTCAGATGACGAAAAAAGCCGTGCACTTTGGATGTGGCATATGCTTGAAGAGTCTGAGCATAAAGATATTGCCTACGATGTCTATCAACTTTTAAATGGTAGTTATGCACTACGTGCGTCTGGTTTCTTCCTCGCGTTATTTACAATCTTAGGTTTAATCCCTGCGACTACATTATTTGTGCCAGTATTAAGAAAGCCGCAAGAGATGCTGACTTTGAAATTCTGGAAAGATGCTCGTCGCGGTGTCGGCTTAATCTTTGGTCCAAAAGATGGAGTTTTCGGCAGTACGATTGGCCAAATTCTTGACTACTTACGTCCTGACTTTCATCCAAATGATCATGATACAACTGAATATCTTGAGTATTACAAAAAGAAATTGCTGACCGAAGGCGGCGCAATTGCTCCTTACTTTGTTAAAGAATTTACCCCACCAGTACGCATGTCTTAATCGTCCTGCATTTCCAGCTATCGAATAGGTAGCTGGTATCTCTTCAAGCTATTTATGGATGAATCATGATTTTATTTGGCAAAAAGAAAGTTAAACCAAGCCAAAAAGCTTATGCCGTAGTGACGGGTGCAGGCAGTGGGATTGGTCGAAGTTTTGCAATTGAACTTGCGAAACGTGGCGGCAGCGTAGTGTGTGCAGATATTAATCTGGAAGCTGCTGAAGAAACAGTAAAACTTCTTGAACAAGAAGGTGCAAAAGCTTTTGCTATGCGCTGTGATGTGGGTAATGCTGAACAAGTTAACCATCTCGCTGAAACTGCTGAAATCTTACTTGGGCACCCTGTGACTCTTGTCATTAATAATGCTGGAGTAGGTTTAGGCGGTAAATTTGACGAACTCAGCCTAGAAGACTGGAACTGGGTTATGAATATTAACCTTTGGGGTGTTATTCATGGTTGTCATGCATTTGTTCCCAAGTTTAAAAAGTTAGGTTATGGCGCGATTATTAATGTGGCATCTGCTGCATCTTACACGGCTGCACCAGAAATGACTGCTTATAACGTGACTAAAGCGGGTGTGCGTGCGCTTTCAGAAACGCTTTCTGCCGAACTGCGTAAGTTTAACATTAAGGTAAACGTGCTCTGCCCGACGCTGGTACCCACCAATATCATTAAAAATGGTCGAATTCCAGGACGCTATTCAAAGCTGGCAGACCATGCACTGATGAACTATGCTCTGACCACAAGTGATGATGTTGCAAGATTAACACTTAATCGCCTTGATCAGGATGAGATGTATACCATTCCTCAAATTGATGCGAAGTTATTCTGGCTCATGAAACGTGCATCCCCAAGCTTGTATACCAAGTTCCTTGGTACATCGTACAAATTATTTAAATAAGAAATTTATAGGTAGTACACATATGACTGCTCAAATGAAAACAAATGCATCAGCAAAAAAAGCTGTCAAATCACCAAGCCATATTTTCGATACTTTTATTGTGGGTGCGGGCATTTCCGGGATCGCTGCTGCCATTCGCCTAGATCAAGTTGATTATACCAATTATAAGATTATTGAAAAAGCTGGCCGCGTGGGTGGAACATGGCGTGAAAATACCTACCCAGGTTGTGGTTGTGATGTACCTTCTGCTCTTTACTCTTATTCATTTGCACCAAGTGCAAAATGGAGCCATTTATTTGCGCGCCAACCAGAAATCTTAAGTTATCTGGAAGATGTGAGTAACGAGTTTAATGTTACGTCTAAAATCGAGTTTAATAGCGAACTGCTCAACGCAGCGTGGGATGACTCACGTCATGTGTGGGTACTTGATACCAGTACTGGTCAATATTTATCTAAAACCGTTATTTTTGCCACAGGTCCAATTACCGAAGCTCAAATTCCACGTCTTGAAGGCTTAGAAACATTTAAAGGCGAGATGTTCCATTCAGCTAAATGGAATCATGATTATGATTTAACTGGTAAACGCATTGCCGTAATTGGTACTGGCGCATCTGCCATTCAGTTTGTGCCACAAATTCAACCAAAAGCGAAAGAACTGTTTGTGTTCCAACGTACAGCACCTTGGGTATTACCAAAACCAGATACAGACTTGGGCGAGTTTAGTAAATCAGTCATTGCTAAATATCCGGCGATTCAGGCGAGCTGGCGTAAAAGTGTAGCGTTAACACTGAATGCAATTAACTTTGGTTTACGTAATCCACTTGCCCTAAAACCAGTAAATGTATTGGGTAAGCAATTACTTAAATTGCAAATTAATGACCCAGTGCTACGTAAAAACGTAACGCCGAACTTTGACATTGGTTGTAAACGTATTTTATTCGCTAACAACTACTACCCTGCTCTACAAGCACCGAATACCACACTTATTCCACATGGTTTAGTAAAAGTAGAAGGCAACACAGTGGTTGCTGCCAATGGTGAACGCCACGAAGTTGATGTGATTATTTGGGGTACAGGCTTTGAAGTATCTCATCCACCAATTGGTAAACGTGTCCACAATGAAAAAGGTCAATGTTTACAAGATATTTGGAAAGATAGTTCACCAGAGGCTTACTTGGGTACCAACATTGAAAATGTACCAAATGCATTTTTAATTTTAGGACCTAACGTACTGGTTTATGATTCTTTCATTGGTTTAGCTGAGGCACAGCTCGACTATATCGTAGATGGCTTATTGAAAATTAAAAACAAAGGAATTAGCAAGTTAAATGTTAAATCTGATGTGATTAAAAAGCATAATGATTTAGTACAAAAGCACTTACAAACAACGGTATTTAATAGCGGCGGATGTAAGAGTTATTACCTTGATGCCAACGGTCGTAACTTTGCTGCATGGCCTTGGTCATTGAAAAAACTTAAACAACGTTTGAAAAAAGTAGATTTGAAAGATTATGAAGTGACGTATCAAACGACAAAAACTCACTAATTTGTATTTTCGATCAAATCAGTTGTAAGAAATAGGCAGTGTATTTTAGGTTTTCATAAAATACACTGCCTTCTTCGTTGAATATCTTCAAGAAATAAAAAAACAGGATAAAGATGAAAGAAGGACAATCAAGCCGTACTGCTGAAGCCGCTGCTGCATTACGAGCCAATCATTTTCAAAATACACAGAACCCTGTATTTTCAGACCCTTATGCTTTTGAACTAACGAGTAAAGGTTGGAAAAAACTTCTCTCTAACCCACTGATTGTTAAAGTCATGAATTCTGCGGTTTTAAACCGTACTTTAGGTTTACTTACTGGGCAAGTGGTCGGGCGCTCCCGTTATGCCGAAGATTTACTTAATCTAGCAGTTCAACAAAATACTCAACAATATGTATTAGTGGGTGCTGGCCTAGACTCTTTTGCACTACGTGAATCACACCATTACCCTACTTTGAAAATTTTTGAAGTGGATCATCCTGATACTCAAGCGGCCAAACAAGCCAAGCTAAAAAAGCTAGGCAATATTCCTGCTACCGTTGAATTTGTTGCCATTAACTTTGAGAAAGAGTCTATTTCAGAAGCTCTGACCAGAAGTATCTATGATTCATCTGCTCCTGCATTTTTTTCGTGGTTAGGCACAACGCACTATTTAAACCCGCAAACGACCTTGCAAACTTTAAAAAGTATTGCTGAATTTGCTGCAAACGGTAGCGAAGTGGTACTCGACTATTCGACCGATTTTCAGGAATTAAACGGTATTGAGCGATTTGGAAGTATGGGTGTTGCACAATTTACCCATTTACTTAAAGAACCTTTATTAGGTCAATTTAAACCCTCAGATTTACATCAAGCCGTTGAAAAAATGGGGTTCGAAGTAGTCGAAGACTTATCAGGTGAAGCCATTACTGAACGATATTTTAATGCACGGACCGATGAAATTCGCCATACATCAGCAACACGTTTGCTGCATTTACGTTTAAAGAAATAAAGATAATTTGATTATTGGTTGTTAAGCCGCATGGCATGAGGTGTTTTCCCATGCCATCTTTTATAAGCATGAATAAAACTGGCAGGTTCTGCATAACCTAACCACTCGGCAATCTGCTCAACCGAAGCTTTTGGTAATGCCAAATATTGCTCAGCTAGAACCTGTCTAACCTCTTCACGTATCTGAATAAAAGTCATCCTCTCTAATGCCAAATGACGGCGTAAAGTACGAACATTTAAATGCAATCGGTCAGCGACTATATCCATAGATGGCATTTCCCCGCGCACATTCATAAGTTGCTGTTGCACTAAGGTTGTAAATTTATTTTGTGATTGGCGTTTCTCTAATATTTGTCGGCACTGTTCTTCAGCTGTATGTAAAACCAATTCATTTGCCATAAGCAACTTTTGGTCTACTTTTTGCGGATCCAGAATTACAAAGCTTTTAGCTACACCAAATTCTGGCATCACGCCAAATAAGTCCTGATAAGGCTCGGCATCACCTTTGAGTTGGAAAGAAAAAGCCAAATACTGGCAAAAGTTATCCTGTACCAAATCTCGCTGTACCGTAATGAGCGCAGCGGCATCGCGTTCAATAATAAATTGACGAACCGATAAAGGAATATCTTGCTCATCAATTTCGATGCGAACGCCCTCTGGCGTATCAGATACATCAAAGCGGGTAAAAGCAAAGGTTAAGGTAAAATAGGTCAAGGCCAAATCCAGTGCTTCGCGAATGCTGGCGCTACTCATCAGTGCCATACCTAATGGCCCAAATGTAGTGAAATGATAACGCGTACCCACTTCTAAGCCTAATGTCGGTCTGTCTCCTAGTTGCTCAACCAAGTTCTGGATCAGCTGTAATTCCTGATGGCCTGTCACCACCATATTAGGGTCGAGTAATTGTTGTTGGCTAAGCCCAGTCCCTTGCAAAATTGTCTGATAAGAGATGCCTGATTCCATCGCGAAATCAGCCATTAACCGAACACTATGTACACTGCGTTCAAATGCCCATGCATACTTCACTGTATTGCTCAGAATGTCCTCGAATCACAATATTTTGTCCTCATCCATCCTCTAAATCAAGTTAATAAACGTCTATTCTGCATACAGGAAATTGCGATTTTTTCGCTCACTGTTTTTAAGGATTTAGAGCAGCCCATGTTTAATTCGTCGTCTAATTCAAATAAAAATGTACGCATCGCCATTATTGGCACTGGCTTTGGTGGTCTAGGACTTGCCATTCGTCTCAAACAAGCAGGTTTTGAACAATTTACGCTATTTGAAAAAGCTGCCGATGTAGGTGGTGTCTGGCGTGACAACACTTATCCGGGCGCTGCATGTGATGTGCCGTCACATCTTTATTCTTTTTCTTTTGAACAGGAACTTGGTTGGAAAAATCGCTACGGGACATCTCAAGAGATTTATCAATATTTACGCCACTGTGCCGATAAATATGACCTTCGTCCGCACATCAAATTTAACACTGAAATTGCCAGTGCTAAATTTGATGCCCTAAAAGGTGTATGGCTCATTCAAAGTACGACTGGTGAACAGTTTGAAGCTGAGTTTCTAGTCGGTGCGGTAGGCCAACTCAACCGTCCTGCTTATCCAAAACTTAAAGGTATTGAAAACTTTAAGGGTAAGGCATTTCACTCAGCACGTTGGGACAATGATTATGATTTAACTGGCAAACGTGTTGCAGTGATCGGTACAGGTGCAAGTGCAATTCAGTTCGTCCCTGAAATTGCAAAACAGGTAGCACATCTCGATGTTTATCAACGCTCGGCACCTTACGTGATTCCTAAACCAGATCGGGTTTACCAGCCTTTAGAGAAAAAAGCTTTCCGCAAACTACCGATTTTGCAAAGTCTAGACCGCGCCTTGCAATATGGACACCATGAAATTCGCCTACTTGCTTTTACAACTTCTTTAAATGAAATGCCTTTGGTGGAATATTTATTCCAGCGCCACATCCGTAAAGTCGTTAAAGATGGTAAGTTGCGCCACCGCTTAATGCCGGACTATCCAATTGGTTGTAAACGTATTTTAATCTCTAACCACTGGTATGAAACACTAACCCAGCCTCATGTCGATGTGATTAATACAGGCATTCAAGAAATTACTGAAAATGGAATTTTAGATACGGACGGAAATCGAAGAGAGGTTGATACCATTATTTATGGTACAGGCTTTGCCGCAACAGAATTTATGGCGCCCATGCAGATTACAGGTCTTGATGGTCGTACCTTAAAAGACACATGGAAAGATGGTGCAGAAGCATACCTTGGCTTAACTGTAAGCGGCTTTCCAAACTTCTTTATGTTGTATGGACCAAATACCAACCTCGGGCATAACTCAATTGTGTATATGATTGAAAGCCAAGTGAATTATATTTTAGATGCCATTCAAACAACTCTAAAAAACAAACTTCTGTTCACCAATGTTCGTGCAGAAGTTCAACATGAGTTTAATCAAAGCATTCAAGAAAAAATGAAAAAAACTGTCTGGGCTCAAGGTTGTACCAGTTGGTATCAAACTGCTGAGGGTAAAAATACCAATAACTGGCCAGGTTTTACTCTTGAATATCGTCAACGTACTCGTCGCTTCGATGTTGAAAACTACACTCAGGTTTCGGCTATTTCTTAAACAAGCTTCACCATAGGAAATGAGAAAAATAAACGGAGAATTTTATGAAGTCTTTTAAAAATAAAGTCGCAGCTGTGACAGGTGCGGGTTCTGGTATTGGACAAGCACTTGCCATTGCATTAGCCAAACAAGGTTGCCATCTGGCACTCTCTGATATCAGTGAAGCTGGATTAGCTAAAACAGTCGATCTGATAGCACCCTATTCTGTCAAAGTCACTACTCAGAAAGTCGATGTGGCGAAGCGTGATGAAGTTGCAACTTGGGCAAAAGCTGTTGTAGATGAGCATGGTCAAGTTAACCTGATTTTTAATAATGCTGGTGTGGCAATAGGTAGTACGGCTGAAGGGGTGAGCTACGAAGATCTTGAATGGCTCATTGGTATTAATTTTTGGGGCGTGGTTTATGGCACCAAAGAGTTTTTGCCTTACTTAAAGCAAAGTGGTGATGGGCATATTATTAATATTTCCAGTATGTTTGGCTTAACAGCTCAACCGACCCAAAGTGCTTATAACGCCAGTAAATTTGCTGTTCGTGGCTTTACTGAATCATTACGCCAAGAACTTGATATGCAAAATGCTGGTGTGAGCGCGACTTGTGTGCATCCGGGTGGTATTCGCACCAATATTGCCAAAGCTGCCCGCATGAATAATAGCGTCCAGTCTTTAGGAATGGACCCACTAAAAAGCCAAGATGCTTTCGATAAATTACTTCGCACCCCTGCTGATGATGCAGCTCAACAAATTTTGGAAGCTGTTCGCAAGAATCGTCGCCGTTTACTTATTGGAGCTGATGCAAAAGCCGTTGATGTGATTCAGCGTATTCTTCCACAGGGTTACCAAAAGATCTTTGCAGCCGCGACTGCTTGGCAAACTCGCCTACTCAACAAATCAGCAAAATAAAAATAGTGGTCAGCATGCTCTTAATCTTAAGAGATGCTGATTAATCTAACATGCTTAGTATGAGTCCTTATTATGAAGCAGCTTCTTGCATGGACCATCCGTACCACACTACGTCCAGCTTTATCCCCTAAAACACCACTAAGGCTACAACGTTTTTGTAGTAATGCAGCCAGTGCTATTGTGCTTGGGCCACGTGGCTATAAAACAAAAAAGCAAATAATTGCTCAAGTTCCTACACTTCATATCCTGCCTAGGTCTATTAAGTCAGGTCTCGGTATTTTGTATTTACATGGTGGTGGCTATGTCGTGGGCAGTAGCAAAAGCCACGCTAAGCTTGCTGCTCAAATCGGACATGCAGCTCAAGCACAAGTCTGGTTACCTGAATATCGCCTAGCCCCAGAACACCCAAGCCCTGCTGCTATTGAAGATGTAGTTGCAATCTATAAAGCTTTACTTACCCAAGGACAAGACCCGAAAAAAATTGTAATCGCTGGGGATTCTGCTGGCGGCGGACTGAGTTTGAGTACTGCAATTGCGATACGGGATGCGGGATTGCCTTTACCAGCAGCTTTAGTTTTACTTTCACCTTGGGTTGACTTAAGCCTCTCTGGAAGCACAATAAAAACTCATGCTGCTCAAGATGCGATGTTGTCAGAGGACTGGTTAGCTTGGTGTGCAAAAAACTATTGCGGCCAAAAATCGGCAACCGATCCAACCTGTTCCCCACTCTATGCCGACTTAACTGGATTACCTCATATTCTAATTCATGTCGGTACCGAAGAAGTTTTATTAGACGATGCAAAACGCCTTGCTGAACAAACTGAAAAGTATGGTATTCCGACGAACTTAAGGGTTTATGACCAGGTCGGACATGTTTTTCAATTCCACGCGGGTATACTAAAAGAATCTAATGACTCGATTGAGCGCATTGGGCAATTCATTGATAAACATACACAGTCAATATAAAAATATCGCCAGAGAGGAGTCCTCGGCATGACAACAAACAATTATGACTATGATTACCTCATTATTGGTTCAGGCTTTGGTGGTAGTGTTTCTGCCTGCCGTCTAACCGAAAAGGGCTACTCAGTTGCTGTAATGGAAATGGGGCGACGCTGGGAAGCTAAAGATTTTGCTAAAAATAACTGGAATACCCGTCGCTGGATTTGGCGCCCTGGCATGAAACTTTTTGGTTATTTCAACATGCGTTTTTTTCGCCATGTCACCATTATTTGCGGTAATGCTGTAGGTGGCGGTTCAATCACCTACGCCAATACCCTACTTGTTCCACCTGAACATATTTGGGATGAAGGCACGTGGGCAGATGCAGCGGACTGGAAAAATGAAATGCCACAGCACTATGCTGAAGCCGAACGTATGCTTGGGGTGACGGATAATAAAATTTTCGGTCCTGCCGACCACATGCTCAAAAAAATGGGCGATGCAGTTGGGGTTGGACATACGTTTAAACCGACGCGCGTTGCAACTTTCTTTCCCCCCGAAGGTGAACAAGGTGGCAAGACCTACCCTGACCCGTACTTTAACGGCGAAGGTCCAGACCGCGGAACCTGTACCGCATGTGGCGGCTGTATGACAGGTTGCAAACACAACGCAAAAAATACATTAGATAAAAACTATTTGTATTTTGCCGAAAAAAATGGTGCCAAGGTTTACGAAGAAACCAAAGTTGTTGATGTTAAACCACTTAATGGTAAAGCCGATGGCAGCGATGGCTATGAAGTTACGACTGAATGTTCAAGCTCATGGTTTAACAAACAACGCCGTACATGGCGTGTTCGTAACGTGATTTTCTCAGCATCTTCTTTGGGAACCCAAGAAATGTTGTTCCGTTTAAAACAATCAGGTTCTCTGCCAAATATTTCTGATGATTTGGGTAATCGGGTACGTACTAATGCCGAGTCGATTTTAGGTGTTCGCTTTTTTGGTAAAGATGTCGACATGAGTAAAGGTGTGGCCATTGGTTCAAGTATTTACATTGACCATGACACGCACATTGAAGCGACTCGTTACCAAACTGGTTCAGATGCCATGGGTCTTATGTGTACTTATATGGCGAAAGGTAAACCGGGTTGGACGCGTATCTTCTTTTGGCTATGGGCACTTATTTGCCATCCATTTATTTTCCTTCGCATGAGTAATCCGGTCAGTTTTGCACGTCAGACTTTAATTTTCTTGGTGATGCAAACAGCTGATGCCTCAATTAATATGCGCTTGAAACGTAATTGGTTCTGGCCTTTTGGCAAGGTGTTATCGAGCGAAGGTAAAAAGCTACCTGTGTATATTCCGCAGGCCAATGCATTTACCGAAAAAGTTGCCAAAATGTTTAATGGCCACCCCATGACGACTATTACCGAAATTTTGTTTAACGTACCTTTTACAGCCCACTGTATGGGTGGTTGTGCAATTGCTTCAAGCCCAGAGCGCGGCGTGGTAGATGGACAAAACCGAGTGTTTAACTATAAAAACTTATATGTTGTAGATGGTTCAATGTTAGGTGCAAATTTGGGCGTTAACCCAAGTCTCACCATTACAGCTCTTGCAGAACGCGCAATGTCTTATATTCCGGCTAAACATACTTTGGGTGAGCAGCAAGATGATCAAACAGTGACAGAATCTTTAGAGATCACTAAAGCTTCTGCCTAAAATAGAAATTTGTTTTATAAAAAAAGCCTATTTAAAAATAGGCTTTTTTCTTTCACTTTTTTAAATTACATCGCTACGGCTTTAGCACGAGCTGCATGCAACTTTTTATAGCTCTCGATCAGACGTAAATGGCGATCAAGTCCTTCTAGTTTCATGCTTGTTGGTGTTAAACCATAGAAACGAACACTACCCTCTACAGAACCTAATACCGCATCCATTCGTATATCACCAAACATACGACGGAAATTAGTCAGGTAGTCTTCAAGCTCTAGTTCTTCATCTAACATTACTTCCAGCACCACATTCATGCACTGATAGAACAAGCCACGCTCAACGGTGTTGGTGTTATATTGCAAGTAAGTTTCAACGAGCTCTTTTGCTTCTTCAAATTGTTGTAAAGCAACATAAATTAGCAATTTCAATTCTAAGATAGTGAGTTGACCCCAAACTGTATTGTCATCAAATTCGATACCAATGAGTGTGGTGATTTCAGTGTAATCGTCTAACTCGCATTCCTCTAAGCGCTCAACCAATGCCTCAAGCTGCTCATCATCTAAACGATGTAGATTTAGAATATCTTCACGGAATGAAAGTGCCTTATTGGTGTTGTCCCAAATCAAATCTTCAACGAGATAAATTTCTGAATAATCCGGTACTAAAATACGGCAAGCGGTCGCACCTAAGTGCTCATAGACTGCCATATATACCTCTTTGCCCATCTCTTCGAGAATACCGAACAATGTTGCAGCTTCTTCTGCATTCGACTCTTCGCCTTCGCCAGAAAAATCCCATTCAACAAAGTCATAGTCAGATTTAGAGCTAAAGAAGCGCCAAGATACCAAACCGCTTGAGTCAATAAAGTGCTCAACAAAGTTGTTCGGTTCAGTGACCGCATTACTTTGGAAAGTCGGTTGAGGTAAATCATTTAAGCCTTCAAAACTACGGCCTTGAAGTAATTCAGTCAGACTACGTTCCAACGCAACTTCAAAACTTGGATGCGCACCGAAAGACGCAAATACCCCACCCGTACGAGGGTTCATTAAAGTCACACACATTACAGGGAACTGGCCGCCTAGTGATGCATCTTTAACTAATACAGGGAAACCTTGCTCTTCTAGACCTTTAATACCAGCAACAATACTTGGGTATTTTGCTAATACATCTTCAGGAACATCTGGAAGTGCAATTTCACCTTCTAAAATTTCACGTTTTACAGCACGTTCAAAAATTTCAGACAAACATTGAACTTGAGCTTCTGCCAAAGTGTTGCCCGCACTCATACCATTACTTAAGTACAAGTTTTCAATTAAATTTGATGGGAAATATACAACTTCACCATCAGACTGGCGCACAAAAGGTAACGAGCAAATGCCGCGCTCTACGTTGCCTGAGTTGGTATCATATAAATGTGTGCCAAGCAACTCATCATCTGGGTTGTAAATCTCAAGACAGTATTCATCTAAGATTTCTTTAGGTAATTCACCATTTGGACCCGGTTTAAACCATTTTTCATCTGGATAATGCACAAATTCAGCATTGGCAATTTCTTCACCCCAGAACTGGTCGTTATAGAAGAAGTTACAGTTTAAACGCTCAATAAACTCGCCTAATGCAGACGCTAAAGCACTCTCTTTAGTTGCACCTTTACCATTGGTAAAACACATCGGAGACTGTGCATCACGAATGTGTAATGACCATACATTCGGCACGATATTACGCCAAGATGCAATTTCAATCTTCATGCCCAAATTTGCCAAAATAGCTGACATATTGGCAATCGTTTCTTCTAACGGTAGGTCTTTACCTTGAATAAAAGTATGGCTTTCTGAAGTTAAGCTTGGCAATAACAATGCTTGCGCATCTGCATCGATGCTTTCAACTTCTTCAATAATAAATTCGGGACCCGTTTGAATCACTTTTTTAACGGTACAACGGTCAATCGAACGTAAAATCCCTTGGCGATCTTTCTCTGAAATATCGGCTGGTAATTCAATTTGAATTTTAAAGGTTTGTTTGTAGCGGTTTTCAGGATCAACAATATTATTTTGCGATAAACGAATATTATCGGTTGGGATATCTCGAGCGGCACAATACACTTTTACAAAGTACGCTGCACACAATGCTGATGATGCTAAAAAGTAGTCAAATGGGCCCGGTGCCGAACCGTCACCCTTGTAGCGAATTGGTTGATCGGCAATTACCGTAAAGTCATCGAACTTAGCTTCCTGTCGAAGATTGTCGAGATAATTAACCTTGATTTCCATGCTGGCACCTAAATATTTTTATGTGTCAGCACAGACACATAAAATTCTAAATATTGAAAAATAAGCCGAATCACAGCGAAGAAATTGACTTAAAAAAATGAGAGATTAAAGCCATGTGTTTAATGAACGACTCAATTGGCTTTAATAAGATTGGCGGTATTATAGAGGGATTTTGTGAAGTTGATAACTAAAGTTAAAACATTGCTGCTTACAATGTTTTAACTTGTCTTTAATTTAATAAATATTGAGTGTTAAAACTTAAAAGTGTAATCAATATTCAACCGCGTTTCATTGGTCGAATGAAAGGTCATATTGGTAGGCATATCGTTGCGATAGTGAGAAAAACGAGCTCGCACTCCCAAACCTTTTAACTTACCTTCAGGAATTTTATAGCCCAAATCAAATTCCATCGACTCTTCTTTAAAACGTTGGTCGCCATATTGCAATAAATCAATGTCTTCACCTTTTGCATAGCGGGTCATAAAGCGTAGTCCATTTAATGAAACATCACCTATCCGCGCATTTTTAAAGTCATATTCATAACGAATCGAATAGACTTTTTCGTCTTTATTTGAATAGTCCGAACTCATAAAATCAAGCACGACTGGACTTTCAGTTCCCGACAAAAATGGCAGACCAGTCGAGCCAAACGACTGCATGTAGCCCAAAGAAACCGTATGATTTTGATAGTTCAAACCAAATAAGCCACTAACATGTCGGTTATCGACCTCTCCTATTTTTTTGCTTCCAGTTTCTTCACTATTAAAAAAACGGACGTCGCTTAAAAAATTAAGTTGATCATTTAAAGGTTGTTTGCCGTTAAAACCTAAAAATTGTTGCTGGTAAATATCTTTGAGTTCAGCATGATAAGCACGCAAACGGTAATCTTTTAACTGATAGCTTCCACCTAATGTATAAAAAGAATCAGTAGTTGCCGCTTTGTCAAAACGATGGTTGATATTGTCCGCTCCAACGTCGGTATAACGAATTGAATCGCGCTGGCGCACTTCATCGACATAAAAGCCCTCAAGTTGAAGATTTGGAATTTCATTTGAAACAAAGCGGATACCGCGATAAGTCTGTGGGAACAAACGTGCTGGTGATGAAAAAATGGCCGGTAATTGTGGAACTAAGTCCCCCACAAAAAGCTCATTTTTTCTAAATTTAGCCTTTCCTGTAATGCCGATTTTTCCATAATAATCATCACGTGAGTTATCGGTATTCACTGGAAGTAAGCCACTACGTGCATAGTCATCAGCACGGCTTCCCATCAGGTTAAAACCTGCCATTGCCAATACATCGATACCGAACCCAACTGTCCCTTCGGTATAACCAGACTGTCCTTTAAAAATTAGACCCTGCGCCCAATCTCTGGCGGCGGTATAAGGATATGGGTCTTTTTTATAGTCTCGGTCAAAGTAAAAATTACGTAGTATCAGCTCAGCTTTACTGTCTTCAATAAACTCTGCATGCACGACTTGACTAAATAATGGGCACAAGCACACCCCCACCCATAATGGTGTCTTTTTCATTTTTTATCTCAACTATTTAATTTTTAATGGATTAAGGTGCTGTTTTAAGAGAGTAGTTTTGCTCTTTTTGACTGCGATAAAAAGCATTGCCCAAACTTAAAATCAGGAAAATAGCCAAAATAAACACCACACCGTAATAGGCATACAGTGTTGCGGGTGCTATACCTTTATCCAGAAAAATGCCTGCGACCGTTGGCGATAAAATTGCCCCAATTCGTCCAAAACCAATTGCATAGCCCACGCCGCGACTACGAATTTCAGCATCGTAAATTGTTGGAGAAATAGAATATAAACCTGCTACACAGCCATTAATGAGTGTGCCAAGTAATAACCCAACCATGAGTGCAATGCTGACTTGAGATGAAACGGCAACAAATAGGAAAACACATGCTGAGGTTAGACCTAAAAACAGGCTTAAGGCATAGAAGATTTTCATGCGTGATGCCAATAAACCAATTATGGCTGCCCCGAAAATCCCGCCAATACTAATTAAAATGCCGGTACTTACGCCTTGGTGTGGCGACATCCCCATTGAAATAAGAATTTTTGGTGTCCAGCTCATCACAAAGTAAAAGCCAAACATCACTAAAAAGAATGCAAACCATAAACAAAGTGTTTGAAATCCAAGTTGTCCAGCAAATAACTTGCCCAGTTCACTACCATTTTGCGTGCTGATTTTTTCATAACGCGGCATAACGGGTAATTCGTTTAGCCCCATACGATTTACAGTTGCATTAATTCGTTCTAGTGCCTGTTTTGGTCGTTTCGCGAGTAAGTAATCTAGAGATTCAGGTAATAACCATGCGCTGATTAGCAGCATTGCCATGGTAGTAACCCCTCCTGCTAAAAAGATTGAGCGCCAACCTAAATGCTCAATCAATGCCAGTGATAGTACCCCGCCAAGTGTCGCACCAATTCCGTAACCGGTAGACATTAAGCTCACAGCAAGACTGCGCCAGCGAGCATTAGCATATTCACTTGCCAATACATTACTACTCGCAAGAATGCCTCCCACCCCAATTCCGGTAATAAATCGAAGTGCTGCCAACATGCCGTGGCTTTGTACAAAAGCACAGCCCAACATACTCAGACCTGCAATAACAAGACAAACTAAGATGAGTAAACGGCGACCGATTTTATCGGCTAAAGGTGCAAGAAAAATGGAACCGGCAGCCATCCCAAAAAGACCTGAACTAAGCAACAAGCCAATTTGTGCGCCTGAAAGTGACCATTCTGCTGACACGGATGGAGCGGTAAATGCCATTACCATCACGTCAAAGCCATCAATAATATTGAGACAAATACAGATCAAAATGACGAACCATTGGTAACGGCTCATGTTGTTTTGATTGATCTCACTTAGAACATCTCTTTCCATTTGTGTATCTCCCTTGGATAAGACATACACACGACATTGCTGATATAAGCGATTGGGTGGTTATGCATATCCGTATCCATAATGACCTAGAGGAATATTTGTTTTTGAGCATCCTGCTCTTTTTCTATACTGAATATTTGGATCCAAAAAATCAACTAAAATTATAAATGGATTATTAAAAAGTATATAAACACATAAATTATATAAGTATAAAATTATTAAAAACATAAAATTAGAATGCTTGAATATTTTTATGGATCCATATTAAAAAATCTATTATGATCGATTCCAGAGCATTTTTTAGCCAAAAAAGCTCAGTTTATTTCCAGGAAATGCAAGATGCATTTAGAAACTTCAAAGGATTGTTGTTATGAAACTCAAAAGAGTAAGCCAGCTTACATTGGGACTTTTTTTTGCCAGCCAATTGTTTTACACAACCCAAGCAGCACCTCCAAAAAATCAACAACCACCCAATATCATGATTATTTTGGCCGATGATCTTGGCTTTTCAGATATTGGCGCTTATGGCGGCGAAATTAAAACCCCTCATATTGATAGCCTATTAAAGCAAGGAAAAATGCTTTTTAATTTTCATGCTTCATCAATGTGCTCACCTACCCGTGCACAGCTTATGACAGGTGCAGATAACCACTTGGTGGGTTTAGGTGCAATGTATGAAACATCAAAACGACAAGAAAAATTGGTTGGAGCCGACAGCCCGCGTGCACTCCTCAAAATTGATGGCTATTCAGGGCACTTAACGCAAAATGCTTACACACTCGCAGAGATTTTAAAGACAAAAGATTATTACACCTTCATGGTCGGTAAATGGCATTTAGGCTATGCTCCTGACCAAAACCCTAAAGCCCGTGGTTTTGATCAATCTTTTGCTCTGCTCGATGGCTTCGATTTACACTTTAAAGACCAACCTAGAAACTATCCGCGTAATACCCAATACACAGAAAATGGCCAAAAAGTCACACTGCCTGATAACTACTATTCGACCGACTTTTTTACACAAAAAGCTTTTGAGTATTTAGACAAAAATAAAGCGCAAAAACCATTTTTTGCCTACCTAGCCTATACCGCTCCACACTGGCCACTACAAGCACCCGCTCATTATAGAGACCTATACAAAGGTAAATACGATCAAGGCTACGATGCAATTCGTAAGCAACGCTTTCTTAGACAAAAGCAATTAGGATTAATTCCTGCAAATGCAGAATACCCAGTCGAACGTGGCAATCAAGCTTTAGGCACCAAAAGCTGGAATGAACTCACACCACAAGAGCGCAAATACGAAGCGCGTAAAATGGAAGTTTATGCAGGCATGGTCACTCAGTTAGACGACCGCGTGGGCGATGTCATTCAATATCTTAAAAAGCATCATTTATATGACAACACTTTGATTGTGTTTATGTCAGATAACGGCGCTGAGGGTGGTGATCATAATTTCCCAATGGGTGATGCCGACAATCGCTATGAAAATATAGGCAATGCCAGCTCATATATTTACATGGGGCCACGCTGGGCCGAAGTGAGCAGCACACCATTTACCCATTGGAAGTCAGCTGCTTCAGAAGGTGGTGTGCGAGTTCCATTTATTGTTAAATCGCCTGTGCAAATTTCTAAACAACGTGGAATTAACAATAACTTTGCGACAGTCAGAGATATATTCCCAACTGTTATGGAACTCGCGGGTATTCAAAATAATCAGGTTTATCCAACTTCAAGCACCAAAATTAAACCGTCTGGTTTTAGTCTGATCCCTGCTTTTAAAGATAATACTGCCCGTATTCGTCCTGTTAATTATTATGACTTTAAAGAATTACATGGCAGCCGCTACGCTAAAACTGAGGAATGGAAACTTGTTGAAAACTCGCCTTCTAAATTTAAAAGCCATGGCTGGGAACTCTACAATTTAAAAACAGATTTTAATGAACAACATAATGTTTACGCAGAACATCCTGAAATCGTTAAAGTCTTAAATGACAAATATTTAAGATATGCCGATGAAAATGGTGTTGTGGATTTTGAGCAATACAACAAAAAGTAGAGAAAACCAGATGAAACAGATCATGATGCTTTCATCGTTCCTCTTACTTTGTGCATGCCAAAAAACCACGCCTCAACTAGAACAGACCAACTTGCCCGACTTAGGCACTAAAGCTAAATGTTCTTCTTATTCGGGCCTTCCTTCGGGATGGCCTAACAATAAAGAAGCAGGCATGGTTAAACTTCCTCAAGGAAAGATTGTTTTAGGCACCACACAAGGTTATGAAGATGAACGCCCATTAAACTTACAGGCAACTTCAGTTCCCGCTTTTTTAATTGATGCAACTGAAGTCACCAACGCTCAATTTCAAGAGTTTGTTAAACAAACGGGTTATGTCACCGATGCAGAGAAGCAAGGCGGCGCAGCTATGTTTGTACAACCAGATCATCCAGTTGAAGAATTACAGTGGTGGAAATTTGAAAAAGGAGCCAATTGGAAACACCCATGGGGCTTAAACAACCCTAAACAACCCGCGCCTCATGAGCCTGTCCGTATGGTGACATGGAATGATGCCTACGCTTATGCAAACTGGCTAGGTCATGACTTACCGACCGAACTTGAGTGGGAATATGCAGCCAAAGGTTTTCAGCAAAGTTCCGATATTGGCCCGACCCACGAAGGCCATATTGTAGCTAACTTCTGGCAAGGCGAATTTCCTTATAAAAACATTCAGGAAGATGGTTTTAAGGATGTTGCCCCTGTTGGTTGTTTTAGCAAAAACCCATTTGGCTTATACGACTTGATTGGCAATGTATGGGAATGGACGCAAACACCCTATACAGGTCCAAGAGATCACCATATGGGAGATCCATCGAAATATCGGCAAAGTCATGAACAGATTTTGCAATACACGATTAAAGGTGGGTCTTATTTATGCGCAACCAATTATTGCGCGCGTTATCGTGCTGCCGCAAGGCATCCACAGGAACTCGACCTTGCCACCAGCCATGTCGGATTTAGAACAGTAAAACGCTTTTAAACGGATTTAAAAATGAAGCATATTTTTATTTATGGGATTTTATTCTCAGGGACAACTCTTGCCTGTTGTTTAGCTCACAGTGAAGTAGATGTTAATTTTCAAAATACACTCACACTAAAAACATTCAACTTCGACAGACAATATGAAAATGGTACTAGTCCCGATACTCATAGCTTGAGCCAAGGCTTGATTTATCGTGGTGACTGGTCAACCAAGCTTAATAATGTACAACTACACCTCAATCCAAGCATCCAATATGCATATCGCCTAAGTAACGACCAACACACCAACGATATGGTCATACCCTTTGACCCCAACACCAAGAAACAAGCACAAGACTACGTTAAATATGGCTTAGGTGCTGGAGTTGAATATCAAAACTTTCGCATGAATATAGGTGAAATCACTCCCGACTCACCACTTACTCCACAAGTCGATACACATCAATTACGCGTGAACTATAAAGGCTTAGAATTAAAATATAAGACACCGCAACAAAATTTCGAGCTGGGTTTGATTAACCGTTATTCACCAAAAAATGAGGAGGACTACCACAAACTTGCCATTTCAAAACATGAATCTGACGGACTCTATTTCTTTCAATGGGACGGCAAAACACCTAGATATCATTGGAAATTTTATAATGGTTACTTAACAGATCTTATCAATCAAAGTTACCTTGCTTTTGATTATCAATGGACAAAGCAGCACACCACAAAATTACGTGTGTTTCGCCACGACGATGTCGGTAAATCAAAACTTGGTGAATATGACAATACATCTGTAGGCGCCATGCATTTTATCAAACATGGCAACTTTACAACTGGAATTGGCTACCAAGAAAACTTTGGCAAAGATGGTATTCCAAAACTCGACAATATACCTATCCCCCACATGATGAACTGGACCTTAGGTGCGTTTACCAAAGCAGATGAAAAGTCTTATCACTTTGTTGCTTCCTATGACTTTAAAGACTACATCAAGGGCCTAAAAGTGACCTATAAATATATTTATGGCGACTCTTTTCAAACGATGAATCAAAATGATTTTGAGCAAGAAAGTGATGTGTTGATTCAGTACGACCTAAATGCTTGGATTAAAAATCTTAAATTTCTTTTCTTAAATATTAACTACGACACCAAACATGGCAAAAGTCTGGACGAACAGCGCATGATGCTTCATTACACAGTTAATTTCTAAATCTCTACACTCCCATAATGGCTTAACCACAGCCATTATGGATCCAAATTAAGATGAATAAAAATTTAGCCTCTAAAATTCAAAGTAAATACAAAAGTCTTTAATAGCAATTAAAAATATACAAAACAACCAAACCTAAAGATCAATATTTTTAAAAAATATACTGCCTATCAATTGACCAATATTTTTATTTATTATAAATTGGATCCAATAAGTGATAAGGAGTCGTCACAATGTTTATTAAAAATGCTTGGTATGTTGCCTGCCGCCCAGAAGAAATCCAAGACAAACCATTAGGTCGCACTATTTGTGGTGAAAAAATTGTTTTTTATCGCGGTAAAGAAAACCAAGTTGCAGCCGTTGAAGATTTTTGTCCCCATCGTGGTGCCCCACTTTCACTTGGCTATGTCGAAGATGGCAACCTTGTATGTGGTTATCATGGCTTAGTGATGGGTTGTGACGGAAAGACCGTCTCAATGCCAGCTCAACGTGTAAATGGTTTTCCTTGCAACAAAGCATATGCAGTTATTGAAAAGTTCGGTTTTATTTGGATATGGCCGGGCGAGAAAGCTTTAGCAGATGAAGCAAAACTGCCAACTTTAGAATGGGCAGATCATCCTAAATGGAGCTATGGCGGAGGCCTGTTTCACATTCAGTGCGACTATCGCCTAATGGTCGACAACCTGATGGATTTAACCCACGAGACCTATGTTCACTCAAGCAGTATTGGGCAAAAAGAGATTGATGAAGCCCTGCCAGTCACTAAAGTTGACGGTGATCATGTCATTACCGAACGCTACATGGAAAATGTGATCGCACCTCCATTTTGGCAAATGGCCCTTCGTGGTAACCACTTAGCAGATGATGTACCTGTTGACCGTTGGCAACGTTGTCACTTCTTTGCTCCAAGTAATGTTCATATTGAAGTGGGTGTAGCGCATGCTGGAAATGGTGGTTATCACGCACCAAGTGACAAAAAAGTTTCCTCAATTGTGGTTGATTTTATTACACCAGAAACTAAAACCTCACACTGGTATTTCTGGGGAATGGCGCGTAACTTCCAGCCAGATAATGCTGAACTCACCGATCAAATTCGTGAAGGCCAAGGCAAAATCTTTACTGAAGATTTAGAAATGCTGGAGCAACAGCAGCAAAACATTTTAAACAATCCACATCGCAAGTTACTGATGCTCAATATCGACGCAGGCGGTGTCCAGTCTCGTAAGGTCATTGACCGACTCCTTGCCGAAGAAAATAAAACGCCTCCTGAAACGTCCACACAGAAGTTTCCAAACATTCGGATTATTTAAAGGAGCATGAACATGGACGTTATCATTCAAAAAATTCACCAGCTCACCCCGACTATTCGTGCATTTGAATTGGTTGCAGCAAATGGTACGGAGCTGCCGAGTTTTGAAGCAGGTGCACATATTGATGTGCACCTGAAAAATGGTCTAACCCGTCAATATTCACTTTCAAACTGCTGCACTGAAAAGCATCGCTATGTCATTGGTGTTTTACATGATGCCAATTCACGCGGTGGCTCACGTTGCATCCACACTGAATATCGTGAAGGCGATCATTTAAAAATTGGTGAACCGCGTAATTTATTTGAAATCCATCCTAAAACAAAACAAGCGGTTTTATTTGCGGGTGGTATTGGTATTACCCCTATTTTGTCGATGGCGTATCGGCTTAAGTCGGCCAATATTCCTTTCGAATTGCACTACTTTGTTCGTAGTCATGAAATGATTGCCTTCTATGGCAACTTAACTGAGCACTTTGGTGACCAAGTCCATTTTCACATTCAAGATCAACCCGACACCGAATGTAATATGGCAGAGGTTTTAGGCCAAGCTTCATCTGATAAACACTTATATGTGTGTGGACCTACAGGGTTTATGCAGTTTGTCATGAGCTCGGCTGAACAAGCGGGTTGGCATAGTGAACAGTTACATCAAGAGCATTTTGTCGCGCAAAAAGTAGATACGTCTAACGATGAAGCTTTTACCATCGAAGTAAAAGGTACAGGCCGTCGAATTGAAGTACTACCAGAGCAGACTGCTACTGAAGCATTAATTGCAAATGGTTTTGATATTCCTGTTTCATGTGAACAAGGCATTTGCGGGACCTGTATTACCCGCGTAGTAGAAGGCACGCCAGATCATCGGGATATGTTTATGACCGATGAGGAACATGCATTGAATAACCAGTTTACACCCTGCTGTTCTCGTGCAAAAACTAAAAATCTTGTAATTGAACTTTAACTCTTGAGTTCCTTTATTCAAAAATAAAGGAACATTTCACCTTAAGCGCTGAGAACATTTCTTAGCGTTTCACCCAAAATCACCACACTACTGTGTTCACGCATTAAAGTTTCAGCACGCCCTGCCTGACGATGTACCAATGCATCGAAAATCGAACAATGCTGTAAATGCGCATAGTGCAAACGACGATATTCCGATAAAGCTTGGTTCTGGTCATAGGTAATGGCTTGGGCAGACGCCATCGGCAATTGATTGTTTTTCGCTAAGGCTTGGATGAGTGCGACGTTTTGCGCACCTTCAATAATCGTGTCATGAAAAATGACGTTGAAATGGTGATAACGTTCCAGTTCAGCATCACCAAACTCGTCTGTTTCATTAAATAGTTTTTCAGTTTCTTGAATGCAATGTTGCAGTGTCTTTTTCTGCTCTTCGCTTAAGCCTTGTTCTGCCAAAGTTTTTGCAGCCAACCCTTCCAGCACACCGCGCACTTCGAGCGCATCATGAACGAGTTGTTCTGAAATTTCACGAACCGTGTAACCACGAGTTGGGTTTTTAATAAGGAGGCCTTCTTGCTCGAGCAACCGAAAGGCAATACGAACAGGCTGCCTTGAAACACCAAGTAACTCGGCAGTCGGAATTTCGGCAATTCTGGCACCGCCTTCAAGTTCCCCTGAAATAATCATTTTTCTTAGTTTAAGTAAAACTTGTTGTCCTGAAGACATTCGCTGCCACACATCACCAAAAACGTCACTTCGATGCTAGCAAGTTCATTTGTAAAATGAAATAAATTTTCTGTGCGAATCAGTGCTTAAACCATTTGTACAGCGTTTAATAAATTAAATTGCAACTACACTTGATCAAAGGTTCTTAAGATTATTGACCATAATATCGAGATTATTGCGGATTAAATAAGCTAAGTTAATATCAATGCCTTCAAGCATTTTTTCTTCAACTTTTAAAACCACTTCATTGCATTTATTTAACTTTTCAACACCACTTTCGGTCAGGGTAATTAAAATACGGCGGCCATGTGTTGGGTCAGGTTTTTTCTCAATCCAACCATTCACCAGTAAATCTTGCAAAATTTTGTTGGCTGATTGCGGCTTAATGAAAGAGCGCTCAGCAAGCTTGGCATTGGATAAATTACTTTTTGAAGCTAAAACAGAAAGTGCAGTAAATTGCGGCAAGGTAATTTCAAGCTCTTTTAAATGTTCTGTTAAATGTTTACTAATAATTCGGTCAACACGAGCAATCATATAACTTAATTTAGGCTCATCTTCTACTTTTTTTGGAACTAAATTCGAACGTACCATAACCTTTCATTCATCATAAGAAAATCTGTAGTGAAAGTATGAGGTTCTAACCCCATACTTTCGTTAAAACTTAGCGAGCACCTGAGCTTTGCACTAAATGTACAGGCTGTTTAGGTTTTTTGACAAGAAGTAATGCAGAGATCGCTGCAATTAAAATCACTGGAATGCTTGAACCAATCACGATGGTCGAGCTTTGTCCAAGCGAGAGTAAAAACCCTGCCATTAAAGGCCCTGCAAACGAACCAATACGGCCAATTGCAACTGCTGAACCTACACCAGTTCCACGCATTTCAGTTGGATAATACATAGCAGCCAGACCATACAGCGCCGATTGTCCACCCACAATGAATAAGCCACAACCCACTGCCGAAAGTGCAAGTAAAGCCACTGTCGGAGAAATTGCTAAACAGCATAGCGAAAATAAAATGCCGAGATAAATCAGCTTAATCACAAAGCTCATGCGTAATTTATCAAGCAATACACCCATGAGGATTGAACCTAAAATTCCGCCAACGTTGTAGCCCATCTGTACATAGTTTGCCTGGAGTTTTGATAGGCCTTGCGCGCCCATCAGCAATGGCAACCAGTTCAACAAGAAATACAGTACCACTAGCGTGCAGAAAAAACTGACCCAAAGCTGAATGGTTGACATACGACGCTCTTTCGCAAATAAAACTTCCAAGAATGGTGTGGTTTTTTGCGCTTGAACTTTACGTTGCAGGTAATCATTTGACTCAGGTAAAAAGCGCACAATCAGTGGAATGAGTAAAATAGGTGCAATCCCACCAATATAGAAAATATGACGCCACTCTGCATCGCCTGCCAACGACATCGCAACCACAGAAGTGAGTAATCCGCCAAAAGGAATGCCGCTATACATAATACTCACTGCGGTGCCTTTGTGCTGGTCAGGAACAGCTTCAGAGGCAAGTGTAATCATCATCGGGAGTGCCCCACCCATTCCTAAACCTGTACAAAAACGAATGAGCAATAGCAAACTAAAGTTAGCAGCATAAGCCGTTAGCAAAGACATAATTCCAAAAAGTAAAATACTAAAAATCAGAATTTTCTTACGCCCGACAATATCAGCAAACCGACCGCCTAATATTGCACCTGGTAACGTCCCTAAAATTGCAGCACTAAACGCCCACGCCATCTGGGCATTGTCCAACATAAACTCAGCCCGCATTCGTGGAGCGGCTACCCCCATTGATTGAAGATCAAACCCTTCAAAAATTGCTATGGCAAAGCACAGTAGCAACGTGATTTTTGCCCTTGAAGGCTGTCCTGATATTTTTTCCATTGTGTTGTCCTTTATTGACTAGTCGTTCCATTTAGCCCTTTGTGTATTGTTGTTTAAACACACCAAAAATATCAGTTAAACTTACTAAAAAATCAACATATTTTTATATTAAATTAATTTGAAAAATAATTAGTACTTAAAATACAATGAATTAAAAAATATTTATGAAATTTTATAAAAAAGACTTGAATGTAAGTTTAACTGATATTAGATTAAATCCCAGAACAGCTAAAAATCATTCAAGGAGTATGAAGATGAGTTATGAAAACCGCTGGGAAACAGTAGATGTCAAAGTTGAAGATGGAATTGCATGGGTAACACTAAACCGCCCAGAAAAGAAAAATGCCATGAGCCCAACACTCAATCGTGAAATGATTGATGTGCTCGAAACTCTTGAGCTTGATCAAGATGCGCGTGTTTTAGTTTTGACTGGTGCTGGTGACTCTTGGACAGCGGGTATGGATTTGAAGGAATATTTCCGTGAAGTCGACACTCAGCCTGAAATTTTCCAAGAACGTATTCGCCGTGACTCTTGTCGCTGGCAGTGGCAACTTCTTCGTATGTATTCAAAACCAACCATTGCTATGGTCAACGGCTGGTGCTTTGGAGGCGGTTTCTCACCTTTAGTGGCTTGTGACCTAGCAATTGCAGCAGATGAAGCAACTTTCGGTTTATCTGAAATTAACTGGGGTATCCCACCGGGCAACCTTGTAAGTAAAGCAATGGCAGATACCGTAGGTCACCGTGCATCTTTGTACTACATCATGACGGGTAAAACCTTTAGCGGTAAAGAAGCTGAAACCATGGGCCTTGTCAATAAAAGCGTACCGCTTGCCCAATTAAAAGCAGAAGTGACTGAACTTGCAAATTGCTTACTTGAGAAAAACCCTGTGGTTCTTCGTACAGCTAAAAATGGCTTTAAGCGTTGCCGTGAACTGACTTGGGATCAAAACGAAGACTACTTATATGCCAAACTTGATCAATGTATCCACCGCGATACAGAAAATGGCCGCCAAGAAGGTTTGAAACAATTCTTAGATGAAAAATCAATTAAACCGGGTTTACAGAGTTATAAACGTACTGGTTAACTTTTGATACTTTAATGGCAATGTAAGGACGCAACCCATGCAAAATGTACAGTTACTTATTCACGGTCGATCTGTTGATGCATCAAATCAGGCAACTTTTGAGCGTATTAGCCCAATTGATGGATCAGTAGCCAGTAAAGCTGCTGCCGCAACACTGGAAGATGTTGACCGTGCAATCGATTCGGCACAACAAGCTTTTAAAGTATGGTCGAAACTCTCGCCTACCGAGCGCCGCTTACGCTTATTAAAAGCAGCCGATTTAATGGACCAAAAAACCGAGCAATTCATTCAAACTGGAATGCAAGAAACAGGTTCAACTGCAACATGGTATGGGTTTAACGTTCACCTTGCTGCCAATATGTTACGTGAAGCAGCAGCGATGACCACACAAATTGACGGAAGCTTAATTCCATCAGATGTGCCGGGCAATCTTGCGATGGGTGTACGAGTTCCTTGCGGTGTCATTGTTGGCATTGCACCTTGGAATGCACCTGTCATTTTGGCAACGCGTGCGCTTGCTATGCCTTTGGCTTGTGGTAACACGGTTGTGTTAAAAGCATCGGAAGCCTGCCCAGCAACACATCGTTTAATTGGTGAAGTGTTACATGAAGCAGGTCTGGGTGAAGGTGTGGTGAATGTGATTACACATGCCGCAGAAGATGCGCCACAAATCGTAGAGCGTTTAGTGTCTCATCCAGCCGTGAAGCGCATTAATTTTACCGGTTCAACTAAAGTCGGCAAAATTATTGCAGAGACTGCTGCTAAATATTTAAAACCTGTTTTACTTGAATTGGGTGGTAAAGCCCCTGTTGTGGTTTTAAATGAGGCTGATATTAATGAAGCCGTAAATGCAGTCGCTTTTGGAGCATTCTTTAATCAGGGTCAAATTTGTATGTCGACCGAACGTGTTTTAGTTCAAGACAATATTGCCGACCAATTTATTGAAAAACTGATTGAAAAAACCCGCTCTATTCAGGCAGGTAATCCAACCTCAAAAGACAATGTACTCGGTGTTTTAGAAAGTCGCCGTGCTGCAAGCCGTATTCAGCATTTGCTAGAAGATGCCCAAAACAAAGGGGCTGACTTACCTTTAGGCATCCATATTGAAGACACCACCATGCAACCGACGTTGGTGCTCAATATTAAACCTGACATGCTGCTTTACCGTGAAGAATCATTTGGCCCTGTATGCACAGTTCAACATTTTTCAAGCATTGAAGAAGGTGTAGCACTGGCAAATGACAGCGAGTTTGGTCTGTCTTCGGCAGTGTTTAGCCAAAATATTTCACAGGCATTAGAAGTTGCTCAACAGATTGATTCGGGTATTTGTCACATTAACGGCGCAACCGTACATGACGAAGCTCAAATGCCATTTGGCGGAACAAAATCGAGTGGTTACGGACGTTTTGGTAGTAAAGTCTCTGTTGCAGAATTTACCGAACTACGCTGGATTACTATTCAAACCCAATCACGTCATTACCCGATTTAGTCAGGCTAATGCGAACACAGACATATTAAATAAAAATTGCATGATGCAAAAAAATAAAGCGCAGTGATGCGCTTTCCATGGAGTGAAAGAAATGCAAATGAATGCCACTCAATCACAAGACCGCGAACGGTTCGTAAAATTAGGGCAACATGATATTCATTATCACCATAAAGATGACACGCTCTATATCAGCCCAAAAGAGCAATTAAAACCGTATCCACAAAAACTGACAGATCGGTTAATTCATTTTGCACAAACCAAACCAGACCATATTTTTGCAGCAAAACGCAATGCTCAAGGAGAATGGGTCAAACTGAGTTATGCAGAAGTTTTACAACGCGCATGGCACATTGCTCAAGCTTTACATGATCGTAATTTAAGCCAAGAAAGACCACTGGTTATTTTAAGTGGTAATGATCTCGAACATTTAACACTCTCTATGGCTGCCATGCTGGCGGGTGTGCCTTTCTCTGCTATTTCCCCTGCCTACTCTCTGATTTCTCAAGACTTTGGCAAACTTAAACATGTGTTTGAAGTGCTCACTCCTGGTATGGTCTATGCCAGCGATGGACAAGCCTTTGCCAAAGCCATTCAAGCATGTATTACATCCGATATTGAAGTGGTGACCAATAAAGGGATTGTGGGCGATCAGATTTGCACATCTTTTCAATCGCTTTTAGATATGCCAGTTTCAAATGTTCAAGAATTTTATCAGACCCTTGATGAAAACCAGATTGCCAAATTCTTATTTACATCAGGTTCAACCAAATTACCTAAAGCTGTACCGACCACACATTTAATGTTGTGTGTTAATCAGCAAATGCTATTGCAAACTTTCCCTGAGTTTGAAGAAACGCCGCCTGTCCTACTCGACTGGCTGTCTTGGCACCACACATTTGGCGGCAGTCACAATGTCGGCATCGCACTCTATAACGGTGGTACGATTTACATTGATGATGGCAAACCCGTTACCGGAAAATTTGACGAAACTATTCGTAATCTCAAAGAAATTTCTCCGACAGTTTATTTAAATGTGCCAAAAGGTTGGGAAGAACTCACCGAAGCCTTAGAAAAAGATGAAGAATTAAGAGACCGCTTTTTTGCCAAAGTTAAAATTCTATTCTTTGCAGGTGCAGCGCTTTCAGAAGCGGGCTGGAACAGGCTCGATAGAATTGCTCAGCAACATTGTGGAGAAAAAATTCGTATCATGAGCGGACTGGGCATGACTGAAACTGCACCATCTTGCGCTTTTACAACTGGCCCACGTGTGATGGCTGGCTTTATTGGCTACCCTGCTCCGGGATGCGAAATTAAACTAGTTCCATGTGGTGACAAACTTGAGTTTTGCGTTCGTGGCAAACATGTCATGAAAGGCTATTGGCGGTTAAAGGCGGACCAGCAAAGCACTATTTTCGATGATGAAGGCTTTTTCCATACAGGCGATGCCGTTCGTTTAGTCGATGTCAATGATCCAACCAAAGGACTGATGTACGACGGACGAATTGCCGAAGACTTTAAACTCAATACGGGTACTTTTGTGAATGTGGGCACACTACGCAACAAAGTACTGATTCAAGGTAATTTACTGATTCAAGATGTTTGTATTAGTGGTTCAAACCTGAATGCTGTTGGTTTTCTGATTTTTCCAAAATTAGAAGCTTGTGCTCAATATGCAGGTCTTAAGCTTGGTGATCATTCTGCAACAGAGATATTGCAGCACCCTAAAGTCCAGCAATGGTTCCGCCAATTTTTAACGACCTTTAATAAAGATGCGACTGGCAGCTCAAATACAGTCTCAATGCTTTATTTAATGACCGAACCACCTCAACTCGATGCAGGCGAAGTGACCGATAAAGGCAACCTCAATCAAAGCAGTATTACCAAGCGTCGTGCAGCTTTAATTGATGAACTTTATCAAAAGCAGACTGATAACCCGCTGATTATTCGGGTGCCCACCTTAAAGCAATAAGCAATTGAAATAGAAAAGAAAGCTCAAATTTCGGTTTGAGCTACAGCCTCACTTTTGCCTAAAAAAGGTTCAACATGCCACACGATACAGAATTTGAACTATTTCGGGACAGCTATCGCAGGTTCTTAAAAGAACAGGTTGCCCCGTATTATGAACAGTGGGAACACGATGGCCTTATCCCACGTGAACTATGGCTTCGTCTTGGGGAAAATGGCTTTTTGTGCGTCGATGTACCCGAGGAATATGGCGGCTACGGTGCTCCTGTTCATTACTCCCTCATGCTGGTTCAAGAAACTGCTCAAGCTGGCTTTGCATCTTTGGCAGTTGCCATTGGCGGGCAAAATGAGCTGGTCTCTCCTTATCTGCAAAATATTGGAACTGAAGAGCAAAAACGTTATTGGTTACCCAAAATGGTGACAGGCGAAGTTGTCACTGCAATTGCCATGACCGAAGCCAATGCTGGTTCAGACTTACAAGCCATACGCACTCAAGCGATTTTAGAAAATGACCACTATTGTATTAATGGTTCAAAAACGTTTATTTCAAATGGATTGCATGCCGACCTGATTGTTCTGGTGGCGAAAACCGATCCGCAAGCCAAAGCAAAAGGCATTTCGATTTTTCTAGTTGATGCTGCTTTAGACGGCGTTAAAAAAGGCCGTTCATTACAAAAAATCGGGCTGCATGCCCAAGATACAGCCGAATTATTTTTTGATGATGTTTGTGTGCCTGCAACTCAGCGTTTAGGTGAAGAAGGACAAGGCTTTGCTTATTTAATGCAAGAGTTACCGCGTGAACGTTTGAGTATTTCTATGATGGCGTTGGGGTCAATTTTAGGCGCCATCGAACTAACCAAAGACTATGTATTAGAGCGTAAAGCTTTCGGACAACCTTTAAGCCAAATGCAAAACACACGCTTTGTGCTCGCAAACGCGCACATCAAAGCAAAAGCCGCTCAAGCTTTTGTAGATCAATGTGCGGCGCTGTATCAACAACACCAGTTAAGCGTCACTCAAGTTGCCGCACTGAAATGCTTTATTACCGATGCTCAATGTGAAGTGATTGATCAATTACTTCAGCTTTTTGGTGGCTACGGTTACATGCAGGAATACCCGATTTCACGCTTTTTTGTGGATGCGCGGGTACAAAAAATTTATGGGGGAACCAATGAAATTATGAAAGAAATCGTCGCCCGAGAACTGCTCGGAAAATAATTCGATTTAAAACCAAACAAGGCAGACACAACAACTATGCCTTGTTTAAAACAAAAAAATGTTATTTCAGGAAGAAATGCTATGTCGAAATTATGGATGTACTCTACCCTCATGCTCTCTGGTTCAGTGTGGGCTGGCAATTTTATTGATAACAGTTCAGTAGAACTCACCACACGAAATTTCTACTTTGACCGCGACTATCAAGAGCAATCTGCTTACCCTGCTGCCAAGGACTGGACACAAGGATTTATTCTCAAAGCCAATTCAGGCTATACCGAAGGAACCGTTGGTTTTGGACTGGATGTGCTTGCAACGGCGGGTTTTAAACTCGATGCCGACGCAGAGCATGGCGGTACAGGAAACTTACCTAGAGACACGCGTACCAATGAACCTGCTGACTCTTATGGGGAAATTGGGGTCACCGCAAAAGCAAAAATGAGCCAAACCGAGCTACGCGTTGGTACGCTCATGCCAATGAACCCTGTTTTAGTGGCTTCACCTGCTCGTTTACTTCCCCAAACTTATCGAGGCATTTCACTGACCAGTAAAGATATTAAAGATTTTGATTTACAGGCAGCTTACCTCGATAAAGTGAATCATCGTGATTCAACCAACTATGAAAAAATTAAAATTTCTGGAGTGAATGGACGATTTAAAAGTGCTGAAACTGACGGACTCTATTATTTAGGTGGAAACTATCAGTTTAATCCGGCACTCAAGCTCACCGCTTTTTACATGGATGTTGATGATCTTTATAACCAAACCATGGTCGGTGCTTTACATCAACACAAAATTAATGACACCACTAACTTTAGCTCACAATTACGTTATTACCGTAGCCGAGATGACGGACAAGCAAAAGCAGGTTTAGTCGATAATGACCTTTATCATGCGCATTTCGAACTCAAACATCAAAACCATAAATTTATTTTTGGAACCTTCCAACATCACGGTGATACAGCTTTTCCGTATTTGACGGGAGGTGAAACGGGTCTACTCATTGATACATGGCCGGGCGAGTTTTTAAACCCAAAAGAAAAAGCATATAGCTTCCGCTATGAATACGACTTTAAAGATTATGTGCCGGGTTTACGTTTTATGACTCGTTACACCACAGGTCACAATATTTATGCACCTAACTTAGGCGGAACCAATCTAAAAGAACGCGAAACAGACTTTGATTTAGGCTACACCATTCAAAGTGGCTGGTTAAAAAATTTAGGGTTACGCGCGCGCTATGCCATTTATGACAACAACATGCTCTCTACAGCGAACATCAAACCTGTAAACGAAACCCGCATCAACATCGACTACACATGGAAATTTAAATAATTCAAAACAGGAGGTTCTGTCACACATAGAACCTCTTTTTATTTTGGGAAATTCATCATGAAGAAAGTTGTAACGCTGCTCTGCGGCATCAGCCTCATTAGCCTGACTCATGCCGAAACACAATATAGTCCACCACCTATTCAGCTTGAACCTTTAGCAAAATTTAGTGTTGATCTAAATGCGCCTGTTTGGGAGTTAGGCACCACCAGTGATGCTGGTAAACGCCGAATTATTCCTATTACAGGTGGCACATTTGAAGGCAAAACACTTAAGGGCCGTATTTTAAATAATGGCGCAGATTGGCAAATTGTCGACAGTAAAGGGCTAGCCATTATTGATACGCGATATTTGTTAGAAACTGACGACGGTGCGCTTATTTACCTTCAAACCAAAGGTTACCGACATGGCTCAGCAGAAACGCTAAAACAGCTTGCCCAAGGCAAAGATGTCGACCCGAAAAATTACTATTTCAAAATTACAATGCAGTTTGAAACCAGTTCACCTAAATACTCATGGCTTAACCAGACCGTTGCGGTAGGTAGTGCAATGCGGTTGGGTAAAGCGGTTATTTATGATGCCTATACCCTGAAATAATAATTTTTATAACACCAACAAAAAAGGATGGACCCTTCATTATGGATCAAAAAACTTTAGAACACTTACCTCCCATCCATCACCATTTGGGTGGACATAATATCCATTGGAATGACCAAAACACTGAACTCACCATCCACTACACGGCGCTAGAAAGCTTTACCAATCCACGCGGCACCGTTGAAGGCGGCATGATCTGCGCCATGCTTGACGATGTGATGGGACTTTTTGCATTTCTTGCAAATGACAGTAAACCCGCCACCACCATCAATTTAACGATGGATTTTTTAAGGCCCTGTGCTGTGGGTGAAGTCATTACAAAATGCCGATTCATTAAACAAGGCAAAACCGTACTGAATATCGAAAGTGAAGCTTGGCAAAACAACAAAATGATTGCACGAAGCACAGCTAATTTTCTGGTTTTAGATTAATTACACCATTCATTCAATAAGGATATGAATAAATGAATTACACCAGTAATAAACGAATTTTGACCCACTCCGCTTTAGTACTTGCCATGCTTGGTTCTTTGGCAGGCTGTGGAAGTGATAGTGATGACACAACGTTTCCCTCAACAACGAAACCACCTCAGTTGTCTCCTGCTGTGGGCGTAAAAATGACAGGAAGCTGTACGGACTTACTCGGATTTCAATACAACAATACGGTCATTAGCTCAGCTACCCTTCAAGAAGCAGGTACCTTGACTGTCGCCAACAAACCGATTGGCGCTCATTGTTTGGTCAAAGGTTATATGGACCAACGTGTAAGCCCTGTTGATGGACAAACCTATCAAATTGGTTTTGAAATGCGCTTACCAATAGACTGGAATGGCCGTTTTCTCTATCAAGGCAATGGTGGAACCGATGGTAATCTAGTTCCTGCAACGGGTCAGGTCGGCAGCGGTGGCCCGCTGACCAATGCTCTACATGATGGTTTTGCTGTTATTTCTTCCGATGCTGGACATAATGCTTCACAAAATCCAATGTTTGGTTTAGACCCTCAAGCCAGAATTAACTACGGCTACGGTGCGATTACCAAACTCACGCCTATGGCAAAAAATCTAATTAAAGCCGCCTATGGTAAATTGCCAGACCGCTCCTATGCAGGCGGCACATCGAACGGCGGACGTCATGCCATGATTGCCGCAACCCGTTTGGGCGACCAATATGATGGAATTTTGGCAAGTACACCGGGTTTTCACTTACCTCGTGCAGCCGCGGCTCAACTCTACACAGCACAACAGCTTCGTCGTGTCGCAACAGATGAAAATGACCTAAGTACTGCTCTAACTCTTCCAGAGCGCAAAGTATTAGCAAAAGCTATTTTAGATCGATGCGATGCCTTAGACGGTGTTGCAGATGGGCTGGTTCAAGATGTCGAAGCTTGCCGTACAGCTTTTGATATTCACAAAGATGTACCCGTTTGCTCAAGCACAAGAGATGGTACTTGTTTAAGCACCGAACAAATTGATGTATTAGCCAACATTTACCGTGGTCCTGTAAACTCTGCTGGACAAGCCCTCTATGCAACCCAACCTTTCGACCCCGGTTTAGTCGGTAGTAACTGGGCAAGCTGGAAATTCGAATCTTCGGTGGGAACAGCACGTGACCCCGTTGCAGTCGGCATTCTTTTTCAGGTTCCACCAGACCCAACTGTGACTCAAAACTCTAGACAATTTGCCTTTAATTTTAACTTCGATACTGACTATCCAAAACTCTCGGCAACCAATGATGTCTATACCGAAAGTTCGATGTCCTTCATGATGCCGCCCGATGAGCTTAATCTAGATAAACTCCGTAATCACGGTGGAAAAATGATTGTGGTACAAGGCACAGCAGACGGCGTTTTCTCTGTAGATGACACCCAAAATTGGTACGATCAACTGCTACAACACTATAAAAATGATGCGAAAGGTACAGCACCTGAATTTGCGCGTTTCTTTAGAGTTCCGGGTATGAACCATACCCGTGATGGCATTGCGACCGACCAATTTGACGCATTAACTGCTTTAGTTAATTGGGTGGAATATGGGCAAGCACCTGACAAAATCATTGCGACTGCACGCGGCGCAGGTAATCCGAGTGGTCAAGTGAATACTGAACTTCCACAAGACTGGGCACCAGACCGTACCCGTCCACTTTGTCCTTACCCACTGATTGCTCGTTACAATGGTCAAGGTGATAGCGAAAAAGCTGAAAACTTTAGCTGTAAATAACACCCTATAAAATTAAAAGAGAGCTGACCTAGGCTCTCTTTTTTATTTTGCTAAGTATCACTATTGAATCATTATCAAATGATATTTCATCCAATGCCTGCATCGCTGCTAAGATAACACCGAAAACCAAAAACTCATTTCTCTATGCAAAATCAGACTGCTCCAAATCTCCCCTCAACTCAACTTGGAAAAGCTCTGCTTTGTCTTATGACATCGGCATTATTATTTTCCATTATGGGAGTGTGCATTCGTTTTGCTTCACAAACAGTAGACAATGCGACCGTCGTGTTTTTTAGAAATGCAGTAGGTTTATTTATTTTTATTCCAATGTTGTTTAAACAGGGTTTAGACTTTATTAAAACCGATAAACTCTGGATGCATACTTGGCGAAGTATTGTTGGGCTAGCCGCCATGTATGGTTTTTTCTATGCCATTGCGAACTTAAAACTATCGAACGCTATGGTTTTTAGTTATTCATCTCCTATCTTTATTCCACTGATTGCATGGCTTTTCTTAAAAGAAAAAATTACCAAATCGATGATTTTTGCCGCTGTGATTGGTCTCATTGGGGTTTTATTTGTCGCTAAACCCGACCAAGGTCTACTTAACGCATTATCTTTTATTGGCTTAGGTGCATGCTTTTTATCAGCAATGGCCTTTGTGACTGTAAGAGCTTTAACCAGTACAGAGCCGCCTGAACGTATTGTTTTTTACTTTTGTGTTTTTGGTAGTTTAATTTCCTCTATTCCAATGTTCTGGCATTGGCGTATTTTCACTTGGCACGAATTAAGCCTACTCATTGCCGCAGGACTTTTAGCAAACATTAGCCAACTATTTATGTCTTATGCTTATAGCTTAGCCCCAGCAGGACAAATTGGCCCCATGAATTATATTGCCATTATTTTTGCAGGAGTTTGGGGATTTGTTTTTTGGCATGAATTACCTGATCTGTTTAGCATTATCGGCATATTTATTATTTTATTTGCGATTTTGCTCTGTAATCCATTTTTGCAGAAAAAGTTACTTTCTCGATTTAAATAACAAACAAACCTTAATCTAATTTAGGTACTGTATTCGATACTCATTTGGCGAAATGCCTGTCCAATGGCGATAGGCTTTTCTAAAATTAGAAGTATCTGAAAAGCCAATTCTCTCAGCAATTTCATCTATGGTTAAGTTGTTTCTCGCAAATACTCATCCGCAAGACGGCGCCGAGTCTCATCTAACAATTCTTGATAGGTTAAATCAAAACCTGCCAAACGCCGATGTAAAGTCCGCTTTGATATATGTAAGCGTTCAGCCATTTCTTGAGCTGATGGAAAAAGCCCTGTTCCATCCAATAGTATTAAACGAATCGTTTTCACCAACTCGGGCTCTTCAAGTTCAGCAGCGCCTAGCATCCGCTCACAAAACGACTTACACATGTCCGCAGTAATCGGGTTGGCATTTGGACAAGGTACATCGAGCCACTTTAAATCAAAATGCCATTGCATCACCCCAGCATTAAACTGAACGGGACAATGGAAAACTTTTTCATATTCTTCTGCATAGTCAGGCGCTGGGTATGGTAATAAAAGCTTCTTCGCTTGAAATGGTCCTTCAAGTACTCGTTCAATTAAGGTTTGCATAGAGCTAAACCAAAACTCGCATACCAAAGGCAGAAGCTTACCAAGCGCAATAATGTCCTGCCCTTCAAAAACGGCAACATCATCTCGAATATAAAATGACTTCTTTAAAATAGGACCGGCAAGCTTAATGTGTCGAATGCCAAGCTCTACCGCTTGTCTAAAATTACGTGAGGAATATAACGCATAGCCATATACCCCAAAATCAGACAACAGCTGCTTTTGCCCTGCGCGTAGTCCAATGAGCGGATCATGTGACAAACGTTGAATATTTTGAAATAGCTGAATTTTTTGGACTTGGGAAATATATAAAGAGGATTGATTCATCTCAACTGTTGAAATATTCGTGCCAGATAAAACATCGGATATTGAATGGCCTTGCAAACCCATTTCATCAAATAAACTGGTCAAACCTAGCAAATATGTATTGGCACCTAAGAGTGTATTATCATAATTTCCTTCGATAATAGCATTTGTATCTTTATAAAGATTTTTAGGCATTTAACTCACACCATCCCTAGAGCGACGTGCATAATGGCACTAAACTACCTCTTGTTGTCTCAATTTAACATCGACCATACGACGCTTCAAGCATAAAGTATGATAAGCAAAAGTATGGAAGGAATAATAATGGAACAGTCCACCTTAAAAGAATATAGCGGCTCTGCCACTGAACATATGGAACTTATTTTTTCCAAACAACGTGCCAATTTTGAGGCAGATCCTTACCCAAGTCTTGAAGCACGCCGCACAAAACTGCATCAACTCAAAAAACAAATTATCCGTTATCAAGATGCTTTAGCTGCTGCGATTAATTCTGATTTTAGTTCAAGATCACTTGATGAATCTAAGCTATTAGATTTGCTTGGTTCTGTGTTAGAAGCTGATCATGCGATTCATCATTTACGCCGCTGGATGCGCCCAAGTAAACGCCGTACCGAGCTTTTATTTTTATCAAACCGTTTAAGTGTGCAATACCAACCTAAAGGCGTGGTTGGTGTAATTGTTCCTTGGAACTTCCCCGTTTATTTAGCACTTGGCCCACTCATTGCCGCATTAGCTGCGGGCAATCGAGTCATGATTAAACTGCCTGAAATTACCCCGAATACCAATGCGATGCTTCGCCGCATGCTGGCAGAAGTCTTTAACGAAGATGAAGTGGCCGTATTTGGTGAAGAAATTACAGACCCAGCAAGATTTACCTCTTTGCCATTTAACCATATTGTATTTACAGGTTCTCCTGCCATTGGCAAAGTTGTCATGCGAGCTGCTGCTGAAAATCTAACACCTGTTACACTTGAGTTAGGCGGTAAATCACCTGCAATTGTGAGCCGTAATTACCCACTTGCCGATGCGGCAAAACGCATTACCCATGGTAAAGCAACAAACAGTGGTCAAATCTGTGTAGCGCCTGACTACGCGTTGGTTCCCAAAGAAAGTATTGATGAATTTGTTGAAGCTGCGAAATCAAGCTTTATAAAAATGTTTGGTCAAAACATTGAAAATAATGAGAATTACACATCCATTGTGAACGACCGCCATTTAAAACGTATTCAAGATATTTTGACCGATGCACAAGAAAAAGGTGCCCGTATTATTCCTTGCGACACGTATAGCTTCGATCAACAAGGCCGTAGAATGCCTGTACAGATTGTGCTGAATTGCACACCAGATATGCGGATTATGAAAGAAGAACTCTTTGGCCCTATTTTACCTGTGGTGGCTTATGATTCTTTAGATGATGCGATTACCTATGTGAAATCGGACGAACGACCTTTAGCACTTTATTGCTTTACGCATAGTTCAGTAGAACGTGATCGTATTTTACGTGAAACTCATTCGGGTGGTGTGACCATCAATGACTGGGGTTGGCATGTAGTTAACCATGACGCTCCTTTTGGCGGTATCGGCAACTCAGGTATGGGGTCATATCATGGTGAAGAAGGTTTCCGTGAACTTTCACATGCAAAAACTGTATTTATTCGTCATCGGTTTTTCCCGACTCAGCTTTTCCACCCTCCTTATGGAACATTCCTACAAAAACTAGCGATTCGCTTTTTCTTGAAAAAAGGCGATCCAAATATTAAATAAGAATTATAAAAAAAGCCTCGTAATGAGGCTTTTTTATTGGGTTTTAATTAATCAACCGGACGTAATAGAAAAATTATGAAATTTACAGATCTTTAAATAAGTATCTTCAAATAATTTTTCCATTTTAGGATTCCCATCATGATAGTCATCCCAAAATTCTCCACTAAATTCTTTAGGTTCAATAGTCGTCGTTATAGTATCTTCCTGTCTATAAAATGAAATTTCCCAACCTTCAGGTATACTAGGATTAATTATTTCAAATTTAGAAATATCTACAATAACAGGGGTACCATCTGAATCACGGCGAACGGATACCTTTGTTTCATTTCGATATTCATTAAATTGCATCCCAAAACAGATATATCTTTTCCCCATAGTAAAATCGTACAAATTACTATCATTACACTTAAGTATCATGGGTTTACTATTCCTTTTACTTTGTAATCTTTAGTTTTAAAATCAATTTAATTCATTTTAATATTTATGACTATATTTAAAATCCTGAAAAACATTTCAGACCTTACAAAAATTTTCTGAGTAAGTTTACTGCTAAATGTTGGAACCATAAACAAATTATCTTAACTAAAAATTATTATTTTAAAAATAAAAAAGCTAGACTCACGCCTAGCTTTAATATAAAAACAACTATACTTGACTTAAATATAATCAACCTTTTGAGCTTTTAAGATATCAAGCTGCAACATCTTTTTCTTTTTATATTTATAGGCAATAAATAAACCAATAAACCAGATTGGTGAACACTCAAGCGCAATTAAAGTGTCATGGTCTAAAGCCAAAATTACGATAGTAAACACTAAAAACAACATGGTCATCCAAGCCATAAATAAACCACCCGGCATTTTATATTTTGACTGGATATGTAATTCAGGGCTTTTCTTACGATAATAAATATACGAAAGCACAATCAGCATGAATGTAAAAATACATAAAATTGAAGTGAGTGCTGAAATAATCGTAAATGCCGTCATAACGTTTGGAACAATAAACAAAATAGATGTTCCAACCGTCACACACGCCATTGAAAATACAAGTCCGCGAATAGGAACTTTTCTTTTTGACAGCTTACTAAAGCTTTTAGGTGCATCGTTGTCTAAAGCCAAGCCATATAACATACGACTGGTCGCAAAAATTCCACTGTTTGCCGAAGATAAAGCTGAAGTCGCAACAACAAAATTAATTAAACCCGCCGCAATTGGTAACCCGACCAAAGTAAACATTTCTACAAATGGACTTTTTTCTGGTGAAACTTTTGCCCAAGATGTGACCGCAATAATACAAACCAATGCGCCTACGTAGAATAATAAAATGCGTAAAGGAATGGAGTTAATGGCTTTTGGAAGTGAGGTGTGCGGGTCTTTGGTTTCAGCAGCAGTTGTACCAACAAGCTCAATACCCACAAATGCAAATATGGCAATTTGAAAACCTGCCAAGAAACCTGTTACACCATAAGGAAACATTGATTCTGTTTCAAACAAATGGCTCATTGAAGCCTTAACACCATTTGGAGAAGTAAACCCGGTCCCAATTAAATAAATACCAGCCAGAATAAACAGAATAATTGCAGTAATTTTGATGAGTGAGAACCAAAACTCGAGTTCACCAAACAATCGAACGGCCACAAAATTGAGTATGGTCAAGATCGCTAATGATGTAAATGCTGGAATCCAGACGGGTAAATCGGGATACCAAAACTGCATGTACCCTCCAATTACAATTACATCGGCAATCGCAGTAATAATCCAGTTACACCAATAGGACCAACCAAGGAAAAACCCCGCCCATGGACCGAGATAAGCTGTTGCAAAATCGGCGAAGGTTTTAAAATTCGTGTTGGCAAGCAACAATTCACCCATTGCCCGCATCACGAAGAAAAAGAAGAAACCAATAATTAAATAGGTTAAAACAATTGAAGTACCCGAAACACTTAATGTTTTCCCGGAACCCATAAATAATCCAGTACCAATTGCACCACCGATTGCGATCATTTGAATATGACGATTTGTCAATGAGCGCTGCAATTTCTCTTCTTCTTGCTCAGTCATATGTTGACTACCAAGAAGATCTCCTTCCAGGAACTGCTTTCCGTTATTCTTACTCATGTAATATTTACTCCAATTTATAGCAACCGTCGTAAATGCTTTAATAATAAACAAATTATATGATTATTAATTTAGTCCATTAAACCATTCTAAAATATTATTAAATCACTTAAGACCTTATAAATTCCTTTTTAAAAGCCATCACCTATAACAATAAAAATTATTCATCATTCCTTTCCTTCATTATTATATTAGCCTGATTTCCAAAATATAATTTCAATAAACATTTAAAATATATAGATTAATTAAATATTTTATTTACTTACTCTTTATATAGAAAAACAGGCTAATTAATCTCAGCTCAGCGAGCAAGATTGTATTTATCCATATACCCATCTTGCGCTAGCGATAATATATTATTCCTTCTTAAATTTGGTGAAATGTATAGTAATTTCCGCTTAATTAACAGCCATTCGAAAATGTTCAGTGGCTTTGAGTTTATTGACCACTTCTGGATTCGAAACAAGTTTAACTTGAACACTTAGCACCCGAACTAAAGAGCCATTTTCAACATTCAATTGTTTTGCCTGTTCTTTTGTTAACTGCAATATGTTCTGATGAGGTTTGCTATACACAAGAATGGCGCGATAATTTTCATAATCATCATTAGCCACAATGTAAGATTCATCCCCTACAGCAATATTTTCAGTTTGTTCGACTTGTACCGTTACAGACTGACTCTCTTTAATGGCCCGTAAATTTTCGATATCTGCTTGCAGCGTCGCACCACCATCAAAAATATCGACATAACCTTTATAGCGTAGCCCCTCTTCAAGTAAGAGGTTGTAGGCTGGTCGAGTATTTGGATGAACAATGCCAATCGCGGCTTTAGCATCGTCAGGCAGCATATCGACATAAAGTGGATGCCTTGGCATCAGCTCAGCAATAAAAGCCTTTTGCCCGACTCCACTTAAATAATCGGCCTTGGTAAATTCAATATTAAAAAACTTATGACCTACTGCATTCCAAAATGGTGATTGTCCATTGGCGTCAGAATATCCACGCATTTCGGCAACAATGGTTTCTTCAAAATATTGACGGAATGCTGAGAGAAATAAGAAACGGACTTTAGATAGAAACTTGCCATTTTTATTTAAGCGATAGTCAGGATCTAAAAATAACGTACAAAGCTCACTACAGTTAGTATGGTCATTACTCAAATACAAAGTCGGCAAAGCGTTATAAACACTTAACGGTTCAGAAGCATGAACTTGTGTTCCTACATGGAAGTTATACCAAGGCTCTTTTAAACCAAGTGCGACTTCAATACCGCAAACACCGACAACTTTGTTGAGTTCAGTATCTTCTAAAACAAATAAATAAACCTGATCTGCCTTTGGGAGTTCGCCTGCGACTGTCTTACACGCCCTCTCAATACGAGCAGCAAGTTTTTCCATATTGGGCTGCAAAGATGTCAAACCAAAACCCGCTTTTTTTGCCAACAGGTAAAGGTCATTAACATCTTTAGGTTCGATGTAACGAATAATCATCATGCTGCTTGTTCATCCTTTTGAATTTCAACAAAGCGAGCAAGCGCACGTTCAAAGCGTTTTAAACCTTCATCAATATCAGCAAATGGAATAATTAAAGACGGCGTAAAACGTACAACGTTTGGACCAGCAATCAGACTCAGTAAACCTTCTTCGCCCGCAAGGTTATTGATGTCTTTTGCTTTACCAGCAAATTTGTCTTCTAAAGCGCAACCTATCAATAAGCCTTCACCGCGAATCGTTTTAAAGACTTCATATTTTTCATTTAATTGATTTAAAGCGTTTTTATAGTAATCATGACGCTCTTTAACGCCATTAAGCACTTGAGGCGTATTAATAAACTCAAATACTGCACCTGCAACCGCACTTGCTAACGGGTTGCCGCCATAAGTCGTACCATGTGTACCCACTGAAAAATGTGGAGCAAACTTATCTGTTGTTAGCATTGCGCCGACTGGGAAACCACCACCTAATGCTTTTGCAGTCGTTAACACATCTGGAATAACGCCAGAGTTCATGTAAGCATACAGTGCACCTGTACGGCCAACACCGGTTTGTACTTCATCAAAAATCAGTAAGGCACCAAACTCATCACACAGTGCACGTAAACCTTTTAAAAATTCGATGTCAGCAGGAATAACGCCGCCTTCACCTTGGATCGGCTCAACAATAACTGCACACGTTTGTTCATTAATGACCGCTTTTGCAGCTTCTAAATCATTAAAGGCAACATGGTTGATACCATTTGGAAGAGGTGCAAAGTCTTGTGAATATTTAGGTTGACCACCCGCTGAAACGGTAAATAAGGTACGGCCATGGAACGCATTGTTAAATGCCACAATACCACTTTTGCCAGCAACACCACTGTCGAGTCCAACTTTACGAGCTAGTTTTAATGCCGCTTCATTCGCTTCTGCACCTGAGTTACAGAAGAATACTTTATCTGCAAATGTATTTTCAGTGAGTTGTTTTGCGAGGCGTAGAACAGGTTCATTTGTATAACCATTGCCTACATGCCAAAGTTTTGTTGCTTGTTCTGTTAAAGCATTCACTGCCACTGGATGCGCATGACCTAATGCGTTTACTGCAATCCCGCCTGCAAAATCGATATATTCTTTATTTTCTTGATCCCAAATACGTGAACCTTCGCCACGTACCGGAATGAAATTTGCCGGTGCAAAAACTGGAACCATCCACTCGTTAAAGTCATTACGAGAAACTGAAAAATTATTCATCTTATCTAGTCCATTAAATTGAATTATTAGGCTTAACCGATGCCCCTATTATTCAAAATCAAATTGATTCACAAAATTTGTAATTCAGTCAAAAATGAATTATTTTTTACCAATTTGATAATTGACAATTACAATATGGATAACATTGATCAAATTATTTTAGGTTTACTTAAAGATAACGCACGGATGTCTGTTACCGAGTTAGCCGAAAAAGTTCACGTTTCAAGAGCAACTATCAAGAAGAGAATGGAGTATCTGGAGTCTTCGGGCATTATTACCGGATATACGGTTCGTTTTAAACCGAATGCTGAACGCAACGTCATCCGTGCATGGATGAGCATTATGGTCGAAGGCACTAAAGCACAGTCTGTGATTAAAGAATTACGCCTAGAAAGTGCCGTGGAATGTTTGCATAAAACCAATGGCAAATGGGATATTTTGGTCGAGCTACGTTCTGACACTTTAGAAAACTTCGACAAGGTTTTAGAGAGGATTAGGAATATTTCAGGTATTTATAATAGTGAAACCAGTATTCTGCTTGCGAGTCATAAGACCTGAGATTAATGGTTTTCTTATTTTTTCAAGCTAATAACCTACAAACATATTCAATATATTATTCTACAGAATAGGACATCTCTTTCTCTAGAATATATTGAAAGACTATCTATGATCAGTTTGAAATTTTCATTTCAAGAACAAACTTATGCTTTACATTTTCACCAGTTGCATGATCAATTACTTTCATATCTTCTATATAATAGATAATCTCTATCCTCTTCCCTACCATAAAGAGATTTATATCGGATTCATTATTTAAAAAAATACCTTGCTTCACAATTTTGCCGATATCTTTTAATTCGATATCTATAGTGTCTGGTATGTTGCCATTATCCATATCAGTTGTATAAATACGCCGAATTGTTCCTGATATTTCTTGACGTGGAATTGTCCCCGACTCTAAATTATTTAACCACTCAAGCGAACCATATAGCCCATATGTGCCTTTCAATCCATGCATTGGTCTTAATTCATTTAAAGTTAAATCCTGAACTTTTTTTATATAATTAGGATCTTTTCTTATTTTATCTCTAACATGATATACCAAATACATAGTTTCCATATATTATTCTCATTTAAAATGATATTTTTTCTTTCAATAAATTATTAATAAGAAAGAAATCTTTACTGAACTTATTTTATCATATGAATTTAAATGAATCTCTAACTCATTATCCTCATTAAAAATATAAGATACCTTTGAATAAAACTACAAAGTTAAAATATAAAGCTGAAGTAATTCACGTAACTTTTTGCAAATGATGTTACCTTTCCAAAAATTTGCATCCTCCTCTCTCTAAAAAGGTTCAGAACTATCTTGTAGTAGTGAATCAATAGAGAACAATTAAAAATCTTCAATAAATTTTTAATGTTTTTTAAACAATGAAATCAAAAACTTAAAATCTAGTTTGATTTAAATTCCAACTTTTTTCACTTACTCCCCTCATCAAAGCATTTGACAGAAAATTTAAAACATAATACATATAGTATTATATGTTATATGTTAAAACCTAAGGACAAGGTATAAAAAATGGCTAAAACTCAACTACAACACTTTATTAACGGCGAATATGTTGCTAGCAAAGGAAATGATTATTTCGACTTGGTAAGCCCAGTGACTGGTGAAGTTTATGCACAATCACCGAATGCAACGGAGGCCGAAGTTGATGCAGCTTATGCTGCTGCAAAAGAAGCATTCAAAATTTGGGGACGCAGCACACCTTCAACTCGTCAAAAAGCATTATTGAATTTGGCAGATGCTATCGAAGAAAATGCAGAGCGTTTGATTGAAGCACAAAGTCGTAATACGGGTCAGTTAAAACACTTAATTGCATCTGAAGAAGTGGGTGCATCGGCAGATCAGGTTCGTTTCTTTGCAGGCGCTGCCCGTTTACTCAATGGCACAGCTTCAGGTGAATATTTAGAAGGTTTAACCTCTTCTATCCGCCGTGAACCAGTCGGTGTAGTTGGTCAAGTTACGCCTTGGAACTATCCACTCATGATGGCTGTTTGGAAAATTGCTCCAGCTTTGGCCGCGGGTAACACAGTGGTACTTAAACCAAGTGATACAACACCAGAAAGTACGCTTTTACTGGCAGAAATTGCTGCACCATTTTTCCCTAAAGGCGCATTTAACGTCGTGTTAGGCCAAGCACAGGTAGGCTCAAAAGTTGTATCACATAAAACCCCTGCACTCGTTTCTATTACAGGCTCAGTTCGTGCTGGATTACAAGTTGCAGCTTCTGCCGCAGCAAATCTAGCCAAGGCGCATCTTGAGCTTGGTGGTAAAGCGCCTGTAGTGGTTTTTGAAGATGCTGACCTCGATAAAGCAGTTGAAATGATTGCATTAACGGGCTATTTCAACGCAGGCCAAGACTGTACTGCGGCAACACGTGTGATTGTGTCTGAAGCAGTTCATGATGAATTTTTAAGCAAGTTAGTTGAAGCTGCAAAAAATACCCGTTTTGGTGAACCCGATGATCAAGACGCACTTTATGGCCCACTCAACAATGCCAACCAATTAAAAAATGTTAAAGCCTTTATCGACAACTTACCTGCTCACGCCAAAGTTGAAACAGGTGGAAAACAAGCAGACCGTCCAGGCTTCTATTTTGAACCAACCGTTATTAGTGGCTTAAAACAACACGATGAAGCCATTCAAAATGAAATTTTTGGACCAGTGATTACCGTTCAAAAATTTACAGATGAAAATGATGCGATTGAAAAAGCCAACGATGTTGAATATGGCCTAGCTTCAAGTGTTTGGACTAAAGACCATGCCCGCGCCACTCGTCTGTCTCGTGAACTTGATTTCGGTACAGTTTGGATTAACACCCATATTCCTTTAACCGCAGAAATGCCACACGGCGGTTTCAAAAAATCAGGTTATGGTAAAGATTTATCTGGCTATGGTTTTGAAGAGTATACTCGCGTTAAACATGTGATGAGTTCAAATGAATAATAACAATGAGCTTTGAAAGGAGATCAAAATGAATAAGCAAGAAATGAAAGACTTGGTGACTAAAGCCCATCATGAGCTATTTAATTTGCACGACACCACTGCTCTGGATCGTTATTTTTCTGAAGACTTTATAGAGCACTCACCACTCGTTGCAAATGGCATTTCGGGCCTTCGCCAATTGGTAGAAGACTGTCCTGACATGCAACATGAAGCTGTGCGTGTATTGGCAGATGGTGACTTGGTTGCAATTCATGGCCGCTTTCAAGGCTTAGATGAGAACCCATTGGTTGGGTTTGATATTTACCGAGTGAAAGATGGCAAAATTGTGGAACATTGGGATGGTCTGGTGGCAGAAGCCGCGCCAAATGTGAGTGGTAGAACACAATTAGATGGCCCAACCGAAATCGTAACTCACCATGACCCAGAAAAAAATCGTGAGATTGTGACCTCTTTCTTTAAAAAGTCATTAATTGATGGCAATTACGAAGCATTTAAAGAATACACTCACGACGATCAGTTCATTCAACATAGTCCAGACATTGGCGATGGTGTTAAAGCAGTCATTGATTTTTTGAACAATATCCGTAATGAAGGACAAGGTTTGGTATACTCCAAAACGCATCGCTCCATTGCTGATGGTCAATTTGTCTTGACACATTCCGAAGGAAGTATTGCCGGAAATCGACATGCCTATTTTGAATTATGGCGAGTCGATAATGGCAAAATTGTTGAACTTTGGGATGCAATACCAGCTGTGCCTGAAGATGAACAGGCCGTCCATCAATATGGCGTGTTTTAATCATTTATCCGTTTCATTAAGCTAAGTCTCTGACTTAGCTTTTAGAGAATTCGCCATGTCAGCATATACGATAATTTTTGCACCTATCGCTCAGGCAACTCGATCGGAACAAGTTGTGGAACGCTTGGAAAATGCAATTATCTCTGGATTGCTCAAAAGCAATGAACAGCTTCCTAACGAGGCGGATCTAGCTCGCTTAATGGGAGTGTCACCCATTACGGTCCGTGAAGCGTTAAATACTTTACGCGTAAAAGGCCTGATTGATACACGACGCGGGCGAAACGGCGGAAGCTTTGTTTGTGAGTTACCTTCCGATTTACTCTTAAACAAGCACCCTCTTCGCCAAGCGTCCAATGAATATCTAGCTGATTTAGGCGAATTTCACAGTGCAATTTTAAGCCATGGTGCATATTTGGCAGCACAGAGAACCACTGAATATGAACTGGGTAAAATCAAAGAGCTTATTGATCAATTTGAACAGGCCGTTGAACCAGACACACGTGCCCAACTTGATTTACGTTGTTTGCTCACACTTACCTCTTTTGCTCAATCAGCTCGACTGGCAAATCAAGAGTTAACCATACAAGCCGAATGGGCACCGCTCATTGCTGTGCTTTATCAAGATGATCAATTTCATCAATTGGTCGTCGCACAATACCACCAACTTTTATCATCTTTTGTTCAAGGCAATGAAGATGATGCTGTTATTCAAGCGCGAAAAATCATTTTGATGCTAACAGACCAAATGCTTCGATATAAGTTATCTATCGAATAAAAACAATAAAGTAGAGCACTTATAAAATATCGAGTGAGAAATACGGAATTTTAGGAGTTATAGGAATGACCCAACATTTAGATATAGAAGAGCTTCAAAATTTGTTAAAGACGGTGGTTGAAGAAACGACAGCCATTACAGATAAGCTTGCAACTAAAGCGAGCAAAATTCTTTCGAAACATGAACCTGAAAAAACAAAAGACGTTAAGCTTTCAGGTTCAGAACGCACAGCTTTGCAAAAGGAAATTAAAAAGGCATTACAGGAAAGCCATTACAGTCAAGGCATTGGTTTTGCAAGTTATAGCCCTGCAACGCAAGAAGAACAGGATTATTGGACACTCGAATGGTGGTATAAAAAAGAAGATCAGTTACAGCAAGCCAAACTTGAAAACTATCAAAATGCTCAGCGATTTTTAGATTTTCGCTCTTTCGAATGGTTTCATAAGCCTGCTCAAAACAAAAGTCCGTGCATCCATGGACCCTATGTCGACTATATTTGCAATGGTGCATACACCATCACCCTTGCCCATCCGGTCATGATTCGTGATCAATTTATCGGTGTAATTGCTACCGATATTTTAGTTTCCGCACTCGAAAAACTTCTTATGCCGAAGCTCAAGAATATTAAGCAAAAAGCAATTGTGATTAACGACTCTTCTCGAGTGATTACTTCAAATGACATCACCATCAGAACAGGCACATTATTTAAAGACCAAAGCCCCGAGCAAGTTCTCTCACGACCGTGTCAATCTTTTCAACTGGTCGTGATCTAGAGTGAAGCCGAAAATATAAATATCTGATCTTGCTTTAGGGCATCACTAAAGCGAAACAGCCCCTAGCTTTTGTTCAAAGTTTCTTCAAATAGACGTGTTTATTCAGGTCTAGGGGAAGTTTTGGCTCAAAAATAGCATCGCTTTTCCGGATGAAAAGCAAAACAACGAATTTGAGGTTGAAATGACATGGAAAATAAAACGTCTTCCTTAAAAAAACTGTCTCTTTGGCAAGTCACGATTATTGGTATTGCCTACATGACCCCTATGACGGTATTTGATACCTTCGGTATTGTCTCTGGAATTACCAATGGACACGTACCACTGGCATATTTACTCGCACTTGGCGCCATGCTACTCACCGCTTGGAGCTATGCAAGATTTAGTCAAAATTCAGAAAAATCAGGTTCAGCATATAGTTATACCGCTGAAAGTTTAGGGCCTAAAAGTGGTTTTTTTGTCGGTTGGTGTTCGCTACTCGACTATTTGTTATTACCCCTCATTAATGTTTTGCTAGCTGCGATTTATCTCACAGCCCTTATCCCAAGCCTGCCTTACTGGTTCTGGGTGCTTGTATCGGCAAGCCTAGTCACTTTAGTGAATTGTTTCCGCATTCGATTACTCGCCAATTTAAGCCTGTTGTTTGTATTTGCCCCTATCATACTTATGGTCATTTTTGTTTATTTAGTGATTAAAGGTATTGGCTCGACTCAAGGTTATGAGCATGTGCTTACTTTGGCGCCACTCTGGCATGAGCACCAATCTTTACTTCCCCTCGTTGCGGGTGCCTCAGTTTTGTGCTTTTCATTTTTAGGTTTTGATGCGGTTACCACGCTTTCTAATGAAACCAAACAGCCCACCAAAAATATTCCCCGCGCAGTCATGTTAACGACTCTTGCAGGTGGACTTATTTTCTTCACAGCAGCTTGGTTTATTCAACTTTATTTTCCAAACAATCTACGCTTTCAGCATCCATCTGAAGCATTGCCTGAAATTGTGCTTTACGTGGGTGGTGCTTTTTTCCAATCTGTATTCTTATGCGGACAAATTATGAACACTGTCGCTTCTGGCCTTGCCTCTCATGCCAGTGCTTCACGTTTACTGTATATAATGGGTACCGATAATATTTTCCCTAAAAAGTATTTTGGGACAATCCATATCTCATTAGGCACACCATTTTTTTCGGTTTTGTTTGTTGGTCTTATTTCAATGTCCGCGGTTTTTCTAGATTTAGCCCAAGTCGTAAGCCTCATCAGCTTTGGTGCCCTAGTCGCTTTTACAGCCGTAAATTTCTCTGTTTTTATGAAGTTTTATATTAAAGATAAACAGCGCGCAGGTTTTAAAAACAAATTTCTAAACCTATTTTTACCGCTTATCTCTGTAATCAGCATTATTTGCCTCTGGCTTAATCTTGACTCATCTTCACTGATTTTTGGATGTTTCTGGTTAGCTTTAGGTATTCTCCTATTTATCTATAAAACGATTAAAAAACAAAGTATTGCTATCAGTAATGCTTATTAATTTTTAAGGAACTTCGTCATGAAAATTATTTCTAAACCTCAACTTTTAAAAGACGTGGAATATAAACCAAGTAAATCTCTACAAGTAGGCAAAGAGTGGAGTTGGTTAAATCCAAAGCATGCAAAATTTGACGCAACAACTGTAGAAGGTGCATCGGCAGATAATCCAGCAAACTACTATGAAAGCTCACTTTCTGATTGGCATACTTTTGACAGCTTAAAAGCTGATATTGAATGTGATGTCGTGGTTATTGGCGGTGGTTTATTAGGTTCATCGAGTGCATTACATTTAGCTGAACAAGGCGTAGAGACTGTTTTATTAGAAAAAAATCGCATTGGTAGTGCAGCTTCTGGCCGAAATGGCGGACAACTTACCCCCGGTTTAGCTCGCTGGGAAGCTCAAGAAATGGCCGATCGCTTAGGCTATGAAGATGCCAAAAAACTCTGGCATTTTACCTCTACGGAAGCGATGCAACTCATTGATGACATCTCGGAAAAATACCAACTTAACTTTGACCGAAAATATGGTCACATTACTGCCGCCGTTCATGAAGGACATTTAGTTGGCTTAACACAAGGCGCCGACGCACGAAAATATTTAGGTGAAGACCATACCCGCATTGTGGGTAAACATGAACTCATGGACTATATTAAGTCGGATTACTATACAGGTGGCTTAATTGATGAGTTGGGAGGACAAATCCATCCTTTAGCTTTGAACCGTGGCTTAATTTATGGCTTTTGCCAAAACGGCGGTTCTGTCTATGAACAAACAGAAGTTATTTCAATAGAAGAAAAAGCAGATGGTATTTATGTTCAAACAGCAAATGCTGTCGTAAAAGCTAAAAAGTCTGTGGTGTTAGCCGTGCACCATGCTTCGTTTAAACTTTTATCAGAGCAAAACAATACCACAATTCCGTTTTATACCTATGTTGCGACGACTGCCCCGCTAGAGCTTGATACAAAAGAGCTACTCCCATTTGGGCATCCGGTCTATGACACTCAGTTCCAGATTGATTACTACCGTCCCGTGTTTAATAACCGCTTATTGTTTGGTGGCCAAGGTACAGGAACCTGCTGGGGTCCAGAGAAAACTTTAAATTATCTAGAACATCGAATTCATACGGTTTTCCCTCAAATTAAAAATTTAGAGATGGATTTTGTCTGGAGTGGCACGACCGATTTAACCGTAAATGGTGCAGTCGATAGCCGTAAGTTTGGTCATAAATTCCCGATTTATGCTGTTCACGGCTGGAGTGGTCATGGTGTTGCACAGACAGTACGTATTGGTAAAGCCATCGCAAATGACTTTGTTGGGCAATCTAACGACTTCGAAATGTTATCTAAAATTGATCATCAAAATATTATTTTTGGTCGTACCCTTGCTCCCGTTGTTATTCCACTCGCTAAAAGTATGTATGGCATCGGTGCAATGATTAATCCGGGCAAAATGGTATCTTTCTAATTTATAAAATAACCGATTTCAAAAAGGGATCCGTATAGCTTTGTACGGATCCTTTTTATTTAGCCGACTAAAATCTTTTTCAAACTAGGTTATCCCTAACCAATCTATTACAATAGCGCCAGCTTTTTTATTCAGCGCATATATTTTGAGCAATTCATCTTCCCAATTAAAACGCGGACTTAAAAATCGCCATATCCAGTTAATCGCTATGGGTGGTGCTGTCGGGACAGGTTTATTTTTAGGCTCTGCACAAGTCATCCAGTCTGCTGGTCCTTCTATTATTTTAGGTTATGCCATTGTCGGTTTGGTCGCATTTTTAATTATGCGCCAAATGGGTGAAATGATCGTAGAAGAACCTGTGGTCGGTTCCTTTAGTTACTTTGCACAAAAATATTGGGGGAAATTCCCCGGTTTTTTATCGGGCTGGAACTATTGGGTTGTTTATATTCTGGTCGCGATGACCGAACTGACAGCAGTTGCTAAATATGTGCATTACTGGTGGCCCCATATTCCTGCTTGGATATCAGCCTTATTTTTCTTTGTTTTAGTCACATGCTTGAACCTAGGCAACGTTAAATTTTATGGTGAATCTGAGTTTTGGTTAGCCATTATTAAAGTTGCAGCAGTCATTGCCATGATCGTGTTTGGCTTATATCTGTTGCTCACCGCGGGTAATGACTCTATCGCTAGCTTTGCAAACTTATGGCAGCATGGCGGATTTTTCCCGCACGGGTTTTCGGGCCTATTTTATATGCTCGCCTTTTTAATGTTTGCTTTTGGCGGTATTGAACTGATCGGGATGACTGCTGCTGAAGCCGAAAATCCTGAAAAAAGCATTCCACAAGCCATTAACCAAGTCATCTTTCGAATCTTGGTTTTCTATGTAGCTTCGCTTGCCATCATCATGTCGCTTATTCCGTGGAATCAGCTTGACCTCGGTGGTTTAGATAAAAGTCCATTTGTGATGATTTTTAGCCAGCTTGGGATTGGCTGGGCAGCGCATTTGCTTAACTTTATTATTTTGACGGCTGCCTTATCAGTTTATAACAGCGGTATGTATGCCAACAGCCGTATGTTATATGGTCTAGCAGTACAAGGCCATGCATCCAAAATTTTTACCAAGGTCAGCAAACAAGGGGTTCCAACACCTGCTGTTATCTTTTCTTCTATTCTGATTTTCGGTTGTGTATTGCTGAACTACTTTATTCCAGAAGAAGCTTTAAGCTATCTCATGTACATGGCCGTAGCTGCACTGGTTTTAAACTGGGCAATTATTAGCTTTACACATTTGAAGTTTAAACGCGCAATGAAACTTGAAAATAAAGTTGCCAAGTTCCCTGCTCTATTTTCACCTTTAAGTAACTATATCGTTTTGATTTTTATTGGTATGATTTTATATATCATGTGGACCCAAGGGTTTGAAAAATCTGTTATTTTAATTCCAATCTGGATTACATTCATGTTTGGACTATATAAATTTCTGAGTTGGAAAAAAGCACTCTAATATTCAAAAAAGGCTTATTCAAACAGGATAAGCCTTTTATCATTTAACAGTTCGTCACCCTGAGCAACTTCAGAAAATCTATTCAAAAAACCATTCACATTCTATTCATCATTATTGAATTGCTCTCTGCTAGACACATGGATATGTAAACCTTAGTCATTCTAAACATTGGTATTTAATGAGATAATTATTAAAGTACAAGTGTTTACATGATCTATAAATATTTGTGCCAATGTTCAGCTAAAATCAAAGCAGACCAGTTATCGTTACGATCACTCAATAGGCAAAAGATACTGCATCGCAAGACAGGCTCTTTACCCACTTTACTGATTTAGCCGTCAACTGTGTCACTCAATGATGAAGACAGGAAATTTTATGGAAAAAGCTCTGCAATGTCCTAAGTGTGGTTCTACAGAAATTGAAGCACGTGACCATGACAAATTACTTAGAACAACTGGCGGTGTTTTACTCACAGCTGCCGGCACAACGGCAGGCACTGTAGGTGGTGCTGCGACTGGTGCTACTGTTGGAGCAGCTATTGGTACTGTTGCTGGTCCTTTAGGTGTAATTGTTGGTGGAACTGTAGGGACTTTTGTTGGTGCCATTAGTGCAGGAATTACTGGCGGTGTAGTTGGTAATATTTTTGGTAAGAAAGCTGGCGTAATAATCGACAAGAATATTTTTCAAGATTATCGCTGTTTAAAATGTAAATACCGCTTTAAGCAAAAGAAGTAATGTTTATTTAAATTAAGCTCAGTTTTAATTTATTTTCAAAGTAAGGAAAGTAAGCAACTTTGGTTACTTTCCTTTCCCATTCGTCCTTATGTTTCCTATCACAAAGAAATAAAGAATAATCTAATAACATTTTTGATCGACACTATTTTTATATTTAGTTAATCTGGTTCGATAATAGACATGTAGATTAATTTAATTTTTAAAATCCCTACTGAACTGTAAAAATATAGGTTTTATTAATTTCATTACCTCCACCTGCATAAAAACCAACCCAAATATGAATTGTAAATGTACCTTTATACTTTGGGGTTCCCTTGACCTCAATAATATTATAACCATCTCGATCATTAGCAGGTTGAACTGTTATTCCTAAATCTTCAGGTATATCTGTTTTTAAAGGCGAACTTGTATCACTAACTTTACCTCCAGAAATCTGAATAAGTTGTCTATACTCCTGATTAACATGAGCTATAGGCAAACTATCAGGAGTAATCGTATATTTCTTACCACAACCTGTAAGTATCAATAATATTGAGAAAATAGCAATAAGTTTAATTTTCATTAAAATTTCTCCTTTTTAACAATTGAAGCAAAAAATACTTTTTTTTCGGAATTAACTACCGCGACTAAGCAAGCTTTCAAATATTAAAATTTATTGTTAAATTTCCATTTATAAAAAGTGTAAATAAAAAATAGCCTATAAGTAATAGACTATTTTTTTATTTAGAAAGAAGTAAAAGTTTAATTCTACAAATTCTTAAAATGTAAAATATTTATTTCTCAACTTTAAGAGTATAGGTTTTATTTATTTCAGCATCACCACCAGCATAGAATCCCGTCGAAATATAAATAGTAAATACGCCTGTATATTTTGGAATACCTTTGATCGTAATTTGATTATAGCCACTACTTTCATCTGGACTAACCGATATACCTAAATCATCAGGAATATTATTTTTAAAATCCACATATTTATCCACTGTTTTACCACCTGAAATATTAATAATTTGTTGATAATTTTGATTAACATGAGCTATAGGCAGACTATCAGGTGTTATTGTGTATTTCTTACCACAACCAGTAAGCATCAATAGGACTGAAAAAATGAAGATTAGTCTATTTTTCATTAGAAATTTTCCTTTTTTATTACAAGTGCAAAAAAAACCTTTCGATCAAAGCTATATAAAGATAATTCTTTCTTCAATCTTGTTCTATTCTCACCCCAAGTAAACATTTTGAGTGTTACTTTTGTATCAAATGTATTTGAAGATTCATTAATGGGTTGACCATTTAAGTTCCTTAACTTATCGGTCCAAACAATCCAGTGATCAGGAACCAGTTTAGTTCCTGAACTAATACCACTATCCAATAGACTTGCTGAAATTAAAGTCACAATATAATAATCAGGTCCAGCATATTTACTGTTAATGTCAGAAATAAAATATCGATCATACCCTCCCATTTTGATTGGGTATGAGGCAGCTATGTGAAAACCTGATTTTCTAAACCATCGTTCTAACTCCATAGGCGTCGTAATCCCTGCTACCTCATGTCCGGGATCATCTAATTTTAATTTAAAATTTTCTGACTCACGTAAACTTGCAAGTGTAATCCAGTCAATTGGAGGAACTTTAGGTATACCATTAGGACGATAGAAATTTTTTACTCGTCTACATCCATCCTGTGAAGGTTGAATTGAGAGTTCACCAATTTTAGTTTGACCAGTTTCCCATAGTTGTTTTACTGCTAATTTATATTTAGAGGGACTTAAGTTTATTAGACAAAAAAAGTAAGCAGCTGCACCACACAATGATGAAAAATCCTGATCAGGAAAAGGCTCATTTAATCGGGATTGTAAACCAGCTTCAATTTGGGCCTTAGAAAAAGGATCTTTTGCCTCTCCTGGTTTACATCCTGGATCAATGCACTGAAAAATTCGATTTCGATTTAAAGCAAGTTCAAAATTATTTTTAGAAACATCACCTTTAACAACTTTAGTGAAAGCGGTAGACTCAACGTATTTTGTTACTGGAATATTTTTATTCTTTTCATGATTTGGGTAAGGATAAGATTCAATTTTATCTGGAATGATATAGCGACTCATTACTAAACTTTCTTGCCCAGAAGTACTTAGTCGATATAAATTAAGAATAATCACACAATCTCTTAGTCGTTCTAACCCTATTTTTGAACTATCAATTTCAATCGATTTAGTTTGATAGAGCTCATTACCTATTTTCTTAAAAGCAGTATCTTTAAAAAGAATAGCTGTCTCAGCTTGGTTAAGTACCGTGTTGTATATATAAATATTATATTTTAACAACTTAGGGCTAACATTTGTTTTTAAGACAACGTATGGATAGAATTTTGTCATGGCTAATCTATATTAATTTCTTCATTGTTATACAAGTGGAGAGATATTTCTTCTGGACGTACTGTTTTAATTAACTGAGTATATCCATTCTCATCAGTGATACCTTCCAGCTTTTTCCCATTTGGCATAAAAGCAATATATTTATGATGAGCAAACGGAATACCTTCTTTATCTTTCAAAAGATACCGCAAATTATGCTGATTTAGCTCTCCCAACACAGGTAACTGTGGAGTATTTGCACTCACACTTGCTCCAGAAGTAAATACATGCTGCCCAGCTTTCACCTCAAACTTCCCACCTGTGACGGGGAAAATTCCCGAACTATTGATCTTAATTTGGGAACCGCCAGATGTGATTACAACTTCTTTAGAGGCAGTAATTTCAATTCGATCTTCTGTAGAAATAATCTGAACGCCTTTACGTGCAATTAAGTCTGCTCCGTCAGCTTGAGCTTGTATCTCAACTTTCCCTTTACCCGCATAGAGCCTAGCTCCCTGTTGGGCTGCAAAAAGACTGATCTTATTTTGTGCATGTGCAATTATGTTCTTTTGAGTACTTAAATTAATACTATCTCCAGCACTTTGGCTTAATTGGCCATCTGCACTTAGATGTATATCTTCGTTACTGGCTATAGCCACGCTATTTGGTGCACTTAACACCATAATAGCTTGCTTAAATACAGCTGCTTTATCTTTATCTTGCTGTTCAATTTGTTCTAAAAAAGTTTTTAGATTTTCAAGCACTTCTAGTGGATCGGTTTGCTGATTTTTAGCAACTTCACTAAGTGCTTTGGCATTGTTGAGGCTATCCTCTATTTGTTGTTCGGCATTATTTGCATCAAGGTGTACACCTTGGGCTTGGTCTTGTTTATGAGTAGTAATGAGTAAACCACTACCAGCTCGAACAGCCCCCCATTGATCCGTTCTGAGTTCAAACCCCTCACCACGACCTTCACTTGTCGCACTTTCTTTAGGATGGCTCAAATTACCAAGGTTTAACTGACTAACAGCATGGCTACTTTGTAACTGTGCACTAATTTGCCCAGTCGTATCATCAAGTCGTAACTGGTTAAAGCCTTTTCCACCCACCTCTTCTGAACGAATCCCACTTAGTTTTTTGGTATCGGGTAACTGTCCTTTCTGGTCAAATCGGGTTGGATGACGTTCGGCCTCGTGAATGCGTCCAACTACAAATGGGCGATCAACATTACCATCAAAGAAATTAATAGCAACGATTTCTCCAACACGTGGCAAGAAACGTACACCATAACCCTTTCCAGCCCAAGGCGTTAAAACATCGACCCAAGCCGAATCAGTATCATTGTCATTACATCCCGCTCCACCATCGTGGTTATGGTCATCACTTCGGGTAAACAAGAAACGAACTTTAATGCGTCCCCATTGATCAACATAAATCTCTTCACCCTCTGGACCAACGACACGTGCACGTTGAGGAGAAGCTTTAGGTCGATTTTGTAATGGTTGATATTCAGGCACAATTTGAATATTGCGGCGTTGTAAAATCAGCTCATTACCCTGACGTTCTTCTGTGTTACCCAACTGCCAATCGCTTTGTTGAACCAAAGCTTGAATTTGCTGATTTAAATCTTTGGGTAAATTGTTTTGATTATAGTAACTCTTACCAATAATTAAGAACTCTTTGTCTGCTCCACTATGTAGATCAATTTCTGGATGCTCATTAAGTTCAAACCAATAGCCGACTTGTGTATCCCGTACAGTAGTTTGAGCAACAAACTGCTTAGATTGAGCATCATGATAAGCACTTAAGTTTTGATTGAACTTTTCTAGCTGCTGACCACTTGCTGGTGTTGCACCATCTTCACCTTTCAAATCTTGTATCCATGCTGGGCTAAAATGCCAAGCATCTTCAAGACTTAAACTCTGATTGTCATAATTACTGCTATGTTGATGTTTGCTTTGTACATTACCAGCCCCATCTGTTTGTTGTAATACATCTGACTGCCAACGCTGCACATACACAGAAGTCGGCTGTAAACTACGACCAGCGATTAGACTAGTCATGCTATCAAACTGTTCAGTTGCATGACTTCGATGGTAACGAACCGTTCTTCTTGTCAGCGCTTGAAATTGGTTATTATCATCAATGAGACGTAATTTTTGTGCCTGAATATGATCTGTATTATTCGGTACAATCAGTTCCGCTTCATCAATCAGCCAATTAATACCTTCACTTCGCCATAAACGAGTTAGAAAGTCATAGTCAGTTTCGTTCAACTGCATAAGGAAAGGACGAGTATCATATTGCTGTTTTAACCCACTCAAATCTAGTGTAAGGCTAGCAGCAAATAATGGGCTTTTCCCTTGCCATTCTTGAAAAAGAATTTCACTAATTTCTTTCACACTCTTGTTCATAAACACACGGCTATTTCTGCGTTTATGCCAAAGATAAGTTGAATCACTTATTGTGAGTTTATATAAAGTTAGAGCACCATCACTTTGCCCCTGTGATGCTCCAGTAATAATACCTGTAGTACGAAATAATTGTCCTTGATCTGTCACCTGATCAACAGCAACCTGTACACCTATAAATTTTTTAAGTGGAAGGTGAGCATTGGTTGATAAACAAATCAAATCTGCAGCTATGCCCTGATTAAGATAATGTTGCCCATCTATACGTTGTAAAAAAACTTGACTATTCAGGGATGCATCTGAAAATTGAAGGTATACCGAACGATGTTTTGAGAGAAAACCAAAATTCTCTAAAATTTGAAAGATATTATTAAACATCACTTTTTTATAAATCTGAGTTATAAACTACTATATTTTATAAAAAATAGACAGATTTGTCTATTTTCAAATCTATCCTTTTACAAATAATAACTTCCTAAAATCTATGTAATAAAATTAAAAATCAACTCTTTACAAAACACAATTTCATAAAAAAATGTAAAAATAAATAAAAAAATTTTATATAAAATAGGGTGGCCTATTGATAATAGATTCTTCATATAATGTATATTCTATTAATGCTTGCTTTTTATTCTATTTATTTCAATTTATAAAAAATATATAATATTCTCAATAGTTTTCTAATTATCTATTACATTCAATCAAGATCATATATTTTCAATAAAGAGAATAAAATGCAAGACCAAGCTTTAACCTCTCTTCCTCAAGATGTAAATGAGGATCAAAATATTACAACTCCACCAATTTCACACTCAGGAATTCATCATTTTAAGTTTCATGGGAATGCCTCAGAATATTTTGGAATCTGGATCGTTAATATTCTTTTGACTATTATTACTTTAAGCTTATATGCGCCTTGGGCTAAAGTTCGTCGCTTACGCTATTTCTATGGTAATACAGAATTTTTTGAACGTCGCTTTGATTTTACAGGGATTCCAACCAAGATTTTGATTGGACGTTTAATTGCATTAGGAATTTACGTCGTATTTGCAATTTCATCACAGTATTCAATGATTGCGACTGTGGTTGGACTAATTGCATTATATGCAGCAGTACCTTGGCTAATTCGCGCTACTTTGCGTTTTACTGCAAGAAATAGTAAGTTCGGCAACGCACGTTTTTATTTTGGTGGAACGATAAAAGAATCTTATAAAGTCTTTCTTTTGAGTATATTGGTATATATTTTCACTTTAGGAATCTTTACACCTGTAGCTATTTGGCTATATAAAAAATATTATCTTAACAACTTATATGCAGGACAATTAAATTTTAAATTAAACGCGAAATGGTCTGCATATATGGCTGCAGTTTATATACCAGTTTTTATTGCAATTGGTATAATTGCTATTTTTTCAATCATTTACTTTGCTATGGCAGGAACAATTTCTGGGTTCTCACCGAACGCTATATTCTTCGGAATATTTACGGTATATGCATTTATTGGATTATTTATTTATCCATTAATTGCTGCACGTATTTTTATTACGACATGGAACAATACTACAGTTGGAAACAGTCAATTTAAAACAGACTGTAACCAATGGCGTTTTGCATGGATTGTAGCATCGAACTGGATTGTAAAAATCTTATCCATAGGTTTAATGTCTGCTTGGGCTGCAGTTCGTATTCATAAATACCAGATTGAATCGATGAGTTTAATTTTATTAGATGATCCAGATCAAATGATGAATCTAGCCCAACAAGAGCAAAGTGCTTTAGCTGAAGAAATCAGCGATATTTTTGATATCGACATCTCTTTATAATAATCTGAGTTTAATAATTTATGTCCCACGCAGTAGATATCACTTTCTATGATGGCCTAGTGTCTAAACCATACCCTGCTCAGATTTCAGCTCAATCTGAATCTGAAGTTCTAATTCGGTATGGTGAGCAATTAGAACTTCAGCGTCATTATCAATATACTGATATGAAATTGATTGGTGCGCTGGGACAGTTACACCCAGTAATTGAATTATCTGATGATGCACGGATTGAATTTCATAGTGCATTACCTGAATGGTTTAATTACACAACTAAAAAGGTTCAACATTCGATCTGGAAATTTGAACGTTCTCCGGGACTTATTCTTTTTAGTGTAATTTTTGTGATTACTTTTGCGATCAGTCTAGTCAAATGGGGGGTTCCTGCAACGTCCCATTATCTTGCTTTTCAATTACCTGAGAATACTTTAAAGAAACTAGGTGATGAAGCCGAGAATTATGTATTAAATAATTGGACTGCACCCAGCCAATTAGCACAAACTCAAAAAGATCAAATTACTAAACAATATTTGAATACTGTTGCTGAAAACAAACCAGCCAAATTAGTCTTCCGTCAAGGTAATCAAATAGGGGCAAATGCTGTAGCGCTACCCAATAATACGATTATTATCACAGATGAACTGATCAAATTGGCACATACGAATCAGGAAATCTTAGGCGTATTAGCCCATGAACAAGGCCATTTGGTTTATCGCCATAGTTTGCAACAAGGGTTAGCGAGTTTAGGCCTAAGTATATTATACATTGCAATGACAGGAGATAATTCAGACTTATTTACGTCCTTACCTGCCGCTATGATTGGTGCAAATTACTCACGTAAATTTGAGTCCGAAGCCGATCTATATGCTTTACAGCTGATGGATAGGAGGCATATAGAAGTCTCGCACTTTGCAAATTTCTTACAACGTTTAAGCGGTACAACAGAAGAAGGTATCGATAAAAAAAATCAGTCCAATCCACTAACTTCTCAGGAAGAATCTTCAGCTAATAAACTATCTACAGCTGTTCTTGATACTTTATCCTCTCATCCTGCAACCGAAGAGCGTATTCGAATGGTTCATGATTATGAGAAAAAACAGAAAGGCGCACAAAATAATTTATAGGCTCACAAAGTCTATCTAGAAAATTTATGGTCTTTAGGAAGTGGAGCATCACATGGTTGATCTGTCTTTACATTGACCATTTTCACAGGCCCATCGTTGTAGATTGTTACCTTACAGCCTTTTACGACATATTCTTGTTGAATGCCACCATACATTTCATCCTCAGAAACAGCAGATGCAACATCACATGCCTCGTCAGCACGGCATATATCCTCTTGCCCACCTACAGCTTCTGCTCCAGCAGCTTCCATTACATCTACAGCACTCTCCTGTACTTCAGCATCTACAGCCTGTATTTTTGCTGCATATGTATTTGAAAGATTCATCATAAGAAAAATTGCAAGAAAGAACTTACTACTGTGATTTATTAAATTCATGAATTATCCATATCTCTTAATTTAAATTTGGTACATATCAGGCGATTTTACTTTGCAAGTTAGTGATGCAAAGGGATTGGTATTATAAGGAGCTATTCTACCCATAATTATACATATAGCAGCAATAGTCGCCCCGAAAGAATTCATCAAACAATTACAAGATATTGACCATTATGAGGGTGCGATTAACTACACAGTATAAAATTAAATTGAAATCAAAATCTGTCTAACACAATCCAAATTTTTATGGAGGGTAAGATGAGGGATAAAATAATAGATATAAAAAAAAGCCCCTGCTTTTAACAGGGGCTTTTCGAATTTGGCGGAAGCGGTGAGATTCGAACTCACGGAGGACTCACACCCTCGTCGGTTTTCAAGACCGGTGCATTAAACCGCTCTGCCACGCTTCCATGTGCGTAAGAATACAAAGCTTATTCATTTTATTCAAGAAAAATATCATCGCTTTGTGTTCAAGTGCATATTGTTTCATCAATTTTACAGTTGCGCAGCCAATTCTGCTCCTTCTTTGATCGCACGCTTCGCGTCTAACTCTGCTGCGAGCTTTGCACCACCAATAATATGATAGTTCGCTATAGTCGACTCACCTTCTTTTGGCATCAAGTCTTTTACCGACTCTTGACCTGCACACACTACAACTGTGTCTACACGTAAAAGCTGGTCTTGACCATTGTGCTCAATCCAAAGTCCTTCATCAGTGACTGCTTTATATTGCACACCACGCAGCATACGTACGCCATGCTTTTTAAGTTGTGCACGGTGTACCCAACCCGAAGTCTTGCCAAGGCCAATACCGAGAGGTGTTGTTTTACGTTGTAGTAAATAAATTTCACGGATTGCTGGTTCAACTTCTGGCGGCTGCATACCACCTTCAGAAACATAGTTCGGATCTGGGTCTACACCCCATTCACGTTGCCAATCAGCCAAAGGTTGCGGTTGTGGTTGATGTGGCGGTTTAAGTAAAAACTCTGACACGTCAAAACCAATACCACCCGCGCCAATCACTGCAACTTTTTGCCCGACTTCTGCCCCTTTCAAAACTTGAGCATAAGAAAGGACTTGTGGCGCGTCACTTCCTTCAATTTTTAATGCGCGAGGGATTACACCTGTTGCAACAATTACTTCATCAAAACCTTCGCGTTCAAGCTGCTCACGATTTACGCGAGTATTTAAACGTACGTCCACTCCAGTTTTTTCGAGCTGGACTTTAAAATAACGAATCGTTTCGTGGAATTCTTCTTTACCTGGTACAACTTTGGCAAAGTTAAATTGTCCACCTACATCTGAAGTTGCTTCAAATAGCGTCACTGCATGACCACGGCTTGCCGCAACAGTTGCCGCCGACATACCCGCTACTCCACCGCCCACAACTGCAATTCGCTTAGGCTGTTTAGTCTTTAAATAGACCAGTTCAGTTTCATGGCCTGCACGTGGGTTAACCAAACAAGATACACGCTTATTTTTAAAAGCATGGTCTAAACAGGCTTGGTTACATGCAATACAGGTATTAATTTCATCAACACGGTTAGTCGCAGTTTTATTTACCCAAAATGCATCGGCCAATAAAGGACGCGCCATTTGAACCATATCTGCTTTACCAGTTGCCAAAATTTCTTCGGCAGTTTCAGGCATGTTAATTCGGTTTGACGCAATAATCGGGATAGAAATATGCTGTTTTACATGAGCAGTGTAGTCGACAAAAGCGGCACGAGGCACAGACGTGACAATGGTCGGAACACGAGCTTCATGCCAGCCAATGCCGGTATTTAATAAAGTCACCCCTGCTTTTTCTAAAGCTTTGGCTACAGTCACCACCTCTTGCATGGTGTTACCGTCATGGACTAAATCAAGTAATGACAAGCGGAAACAGATAATAAACTTCTCACCGACTTTGGCACGGATCGCTTTAACAATCTCGACTGGAAAGCGCATACGGTTTTCAATTTCACCACCCCAACGGTCAGTACGCTGGTTCACGTGGCGACTTAAAAACTGGTTAATTAAATAACCTTCCGAACCCATAATTTCGACACCGTCATAACCTGCTTTTTTGGCAATATCGGCGCACTGTGCGTAATCTTCTATTGTGCTCAGAATATTTTTTTCAGAAAGCTGGCGTGGTTTAAATGGGGAAATTGGAGATTTAATTGCAGTTGAAGATACAACAAACGGCTGGTAACCATAACGACCTGCATGCAAAATTTGCATTAAGATTTTTGAACCATGTTTATGCACAGCATGTGTAACCAGACGATGCTGTGGAATATCAAATAAGCTATTCATGGTTCCGCCAGCAGGTGCTAACCAGCCTTGACGGTTCGGTGAAATACCACCTGTCACAATCAGGCCCACCCCACCTTTTGCACGCTCTTCAAAATAAGCTGCCAGCTTTGGGTAATTGTAAAAACGATCTTCAAGCCCCGTATGCATGGAACCCATCACCACACGGTTCTTAATGGTGGTAAAGCCTAGATGTAATGGTTTTAATAAATTGGCGTAACTTGTCATGCTGCGTCCCAATAATTTTTTGCAACTTGTTGCATAGTACTTTAATACTTTTTTGATAATTTTGGATGACCAAGCAAAGAAATTTATCGGAGCTTATGGTCAATCCATTTATTTAAGAACAATACTTCATTCACTTCTTCTTATTCTATAAATAGCCTTATATTTTTTATCAAATTAAAACTTCAAATCAGAACAAGTGAATTAATGCTTTTTTTGCGAAAAAAAGCACCATGAATAGTGCTACAATAGCCGCCATTCAGAATTCTCAAGACCGCCTATATGGGGTCTTTTTCATAAATGTTAGGATTAGCAATGACTGATAATGCAACTATCTTGCAGCATGTACCAGTAGGCAAAAAAGTTGGGATTGCCTTCTCCGGAGGCCTAGACACTTCAGCTGCCTTATTGTGGATGAAACAAAAAGGCGCAGAACCTTATGCATATACTGCAAACTTAGGTCAGCCTGATGAAGATGACTACGATGCAATTCCAAAGAAAGCAGAACAATACGGCGCTGTAAAAGCTCGCTTAATTGACTGCCGCTTACAACTTGCGCTTGAAGGTATTGCTGCGATTCAGTGTGGTGCATTCCATATCAGTACAGGTGGTGTTCCTTATTTCAATACGACTCCACTCGGTCGTGCAGTAACAGGTACAATGCTAGTTACCGCAATGAAAGAAGATGACGTAAACATCTGGGGTGACGGTTCAACTTATAAAGGTAACGATATTGAACGTTTTTATCGTTATGGTTTGTTGACTAACCCGAATCTTAAAATTTATAAGCCTTGGTTAGATCAAAACTTCATCGATGAGCTCGGTGGCCGTGCAGAAATGTCACAGTTCCTGATCGACAACGGTTTTGACTACAAAATGTCAAAAGAAAAAGCGTACTCAACTGACTCAAACATGTTGGGCGCGACTCACGAAGCAAAAGATCTTGAATACCTAAATGCTGGTATCAAAATCGTTGACCCAATTATGGGCGTTGCTTTCTGGAAAGATGAAGTTGAAATTACCCCAGAAGAAGTGACTGTACGTTTTGAAGAAGGTGTACCTGTTGCATTAAACGGTCAAACTTTTGACAATCCGGTTGAGCTTATTCTTGAAGCAAACCGTATTGGTGGCCGTCATGGTTTAGGTATGTCTGACCAAATCGAAAACCGTATTATCGAAGCAAAATCACGTGGTATTTATGAAGCACCGGGTATGGCCCTTCTTCATATTGCTTACGAGCGTTTGGTTACTGGTATTCATAACGAAGATACGATCGAACAATACCGCATTAACGGTTTACGTTTAGGCCGTTTACTTTACCAAGGCCGCTGGTTCGACTCTCAAGCACTTATGTTGCGTGAAACTGCACAGCGTTGGGTTGCTAAAGCGATTACTGGTGAAGTAACTCTTGAACTTCGTCGTGGTAATGACTACACCATCATGAACACTGAATCTCCAAACTTAACGTACGAAGCTGAACGTTTAACAATGGAAAAAGGCGATTCAATGTTTACGCCAATGGACCGTATTGGTCAGTTGACTATGCGTAACCTCGACATTACCGATACACGTGCAAAACTTGGTATCTATACAGATGCTGGTTTGCTTTCAATCGGCCAAGGTTCTGCTGTACCACAACTTGATAGCAAGAAAAAATAATTTTCTTACTTAATAAAAAAGCCACCGACAAAGGTGGCTTTTTTATTTCAAATATTTGTGCTCAAACAAGTTCAACCACTTCTAACGGTTGATAATAAATCTGGTTACGTCCAAGCTGCTTAGCTCGGTACAAAGCTTGATCCGCAGCGTGAATTAATTTTTCCTGATTTACTTTAAAACCTTCTGTATAAACAGTAAAACCTAAACTAATCGTGACATGCTTAGAGACTAAAGATGCTGCATGAGGAATGGCTTGTCGCTCAATCGCTTTATAAATATTTGCAGCGACGGCATAGGCACCTTGAGCAGGTGTTTTCGGTAACAGCACGACAAACTCTTCTCCTCCATAGCGAGCAACAAAATCAACATGCCGAATCGAATTTTTAATTGCAGCAGCAATAGATGAGATAACTTTATCCCCCATTTGGTGTCCATAAAAATCGTTATAATTTTTAAAAAAATCGATATCAATAAACAAAACGGCCAATGGTCGCTTTTCTTGTTTTGCACGATAGTAAAAAAAGTCGAACATCTCATCAAAAGTACGTCGATTTGAGATATTAGTCAGTGCGTCTTGCTGGCTTAAATGAAGCAATTCAGATGCCTCAATACGTAAAATTTGTTCATTAAGTTCAGCAAGCTGATTATTTAAAAAAAGGCTTCTTTCTCTAGAGATAAGCATGGTGCTAATTGAAAAACCTAAAATACAAGTACCGAACAAGGCTCGACCAAGTGCAATATAATCACAATTTACGTTGAGTAAATTAAGAAAAATAAAAACCAATATTGCTGCTGATAAGCCTACATACAGCATATGTAGTGGTTTGATCCCACTTAAGATAAACCCAAGCATATATAAAAATGAAAGTAGCAACATCGACTGATTTTTAAGCGCCATATTTCCGACGCTTAGCAACAACATTGCACTTGTAATAATGCTAAAAAAAACAATGCTACATGCAGCAAAATAAAAGTGCTCGGAGAGCTTTTTAGATTTGGCAAAAATCCAAAATAGTAAGAGCGCAAGCGCAATATTCATTGCACTTAATAAACAATGAATAAAGTCCAGAGTAATATAAGGCTTACCTATCACTAAGTAATCGGTTGGCAACACCAACAAAATAAAAATAAGATAGGTTAAAACACCACTTGCTAAAAATTTTGAGATATTTTGTTTAGTTCGCTCAAGATTCAGACACCAGAATTTTTTTTCTAATTGGTGTGGCAAAGGCATGTTGGCATAACGATGGGTATGTAGAGTTACTAAATATTCTATTTCTTCTTTTGCTTTGAGTAATTCATGTACATTTCCCCTATTCACCACTACTTGATTCCTGCCCATTACACATTAACAAAATATAACATTATTTTTTAAGGCCTCTGCCGCTTTATTTTGCCATTTGTCCGTAATTCTCGTTACCATTTTCACACTTTATCGATTATCATTTGTTTTATTTCGAAGTTTGAACTGCCTTGGATTCTATTACCCTGCTCCAGCCAGATGACTGGCATGCACATTTACGTGATGGTTTAGCATTAAAACGTACTGTACCTGATTTGGCCAAGCAATTTGCTCGTGCGATCTGTATGCCAAACCTTGTTCCACCTGTAAAAACTGTGGAAGAAGCATTGGCTTACCGTGAACGTATTCTTGCTCATGTTCCAAAGGGTCTTAACTTTGACCCACGTATGGTGCTTTATTTTACTGATTTCACCTCACCAGACGAAGTTCGTAAAATTAAAGAATCTGGACATGTAAATGCCATTAAACTTTATCCAGCAGGCGCGACCACTAACTCTGATAACGGTGTAAGTGACATTCGTAAAGTTTATGCGGTCATTGAGCAACTAGAAGAGCATCAAGTTCCGTTATTACTTCATGGTGAAGTGACTCATAACCACGTTGATATTTTTGACCGTGAAAAGCGTTTCTTAGACGAAGTTTTATCACCGTTATTAAAACAGTTTCCAAAGCTTAAAGTGGTACTTGAACACATCACAACAAGCGATGCTGCGCACTTTGTTTTAGAACAAGACCGCAATGTGGCTGCAACCATTACGCCTCAGCATTTATTATTTAACCGTAATGATATGTTGGTTGGTGGTATTAAACCGCATTTCTATTGCTTACCAATTTTAAAGCGTCAAACTCACCAGACCACTTTGCTTGAAGTTGCAACGAGCGGTAACCCTAAATTTTTCTTGGGTACAGATAGCGCTCCTCACTCGCAAAATGCAAAAGAAAATGCGTGTGGCTGTGCGGGCTGTTATAGTGCGCCTAATGCAATTGAACTTTATGCTCAAGCATTTGACCAAGTGGGTAAATTAGAGCGTTTAGAAGGTTTTGCAAGCCACTTTGGTGCAGACTTCTACGGGCTACCACGTAATACTTCTACCATTACTTTGGTAAAAGAAGATAACCTCGTTCCAGAATCTTTTGATTATTTAGATGATCAAAAAATTATCCCGCTGCATGCCGGGAAAACGCTGCAATGGAGAAAAGTGTGACACAAGAAACCTCTGTCCCGGTCATTGGCCAACGTTTTCGTGGCTTCTTACCTGTTGTTGTTGACGTTGAAACGGCAGGTTTTAATGCCCAGACAGATGCATTGCTAGAAATTGCGTGCATTCCAATTGTGTATGATGCTCAGGGACAATTTGTCCCTGGTCCAGCATTTCATGCGCATATTAACCCGTTTGAAGGGGCTAATCTCGATCGCCGTTCGTTAGACTTTATTGGTATTGATCCATTCAATCCAATGCGTATTGCAATGGCTGAAGATGAGCGCACTGCATTACGCCGTATTTTTAAATCGGTGAATGAAGTCCGTAAACAGCAACATTGTACCCATGCAGTCTTAGTAGGCCACAATGCGCATTTTGACCTTGGTTTTGTACAAGCAGCAATTGCGCGTACAAGCACAAAAAACCAAAACCCATTTCATAGCTTTTCAGTGATGGATACGGTTACTTTAAGTGCTGTTATGTTTGGACAAACTGTGCTTGCTAAAGCCTGTATTCAAGCTGGAATTGAGTTCGATGGTAAAGAAGCACACTCTGCTTTATACGATACTCAGAAGACTGCTGAACTGTTTTGCTATATTTTGAACAAACTGTCACCTTACCTCCTTGACAGTTTGGTGGCGGCTTCTTAAGATACCGCCATCCTCAACGTCCCTATCGTCTAGAGGCCTAGGACATCGCCCTTTCACGGCGGTAACCGGGGTTCGAATCCCCGTAGGGACGCCATATTCTCTTCTTATAAATTCCTTTCTATTTTAATTTTTTTATAGTTCTAATCTTCTGTATTTCTTAATAAAATACACTTGTACACATATATCACGGATCCGGTATTTTCTTTACATAGATTTACAATATAATAATTCTTATTTTTATACTGATATTTATTATCAACAAGGTTTTAAATGGATCTTAAGCTTCGCCTCCTCTCCCTAAGCATCGCCCAACTGTGCTGTATCTCAAACGCTTTTGCAGAAACCAATAGTTCATCAACAACACTTGCTACCATTAAGATTAAAGCCCAACAAGCTGCTGACCAAACTTATAAAGTCGATAGTTCAAGTAGCGCAACACGTAGTGAAGTCGCATTAAAAGATACGCCACAATCTGTCAGTGTAGTGACTCAAAAAGTAATTGAAGATATTGGCGCGACACGTTTAATCGAAGCGCTTGATTTAGCTGGCGGTGTGACTCGTGCTAATAATTTTGGCGGCCAAGGGTTAACAGGCTTTAACCTTCGTGGTTTCACTAGCGGTGAATTTTATCGTAATGGATTCCCGATTAACCGTGGTTACCCAAATGCCCCTGATAGCAATACTATTGAACGTGTAGACGTTTTACGTGGTCCCTCTTCTAGCTTATATGGTCGTGGTGACCCGGGTGGTACGTTTAACTTAATTTCTAAAACACCGAAGTCTGAGCAACAAACCACTTTAGGTGCCCAGCTTAGCAGTGAAGGTTTATATCGCACTACGGTAGACACCACAGGTACTATTCCAAATGCAGAAAATATTGGTTATCGTCTAAATGTGATTGCAGAAGGCGGTGATAGTTATCGCGATCATGTCGAGTCTAAACGTTATGGAATTGCACCAGTCATTCAATGGCAAGCTTCTGACGCAACAAAAGTTACTTTTGAAGCGGATATTTTACGAAATCAGCATCCGCTTGATCGTGGTCATACACGCTATGCAGGTCAGAAGTCTTTTAATAGTTCACCCGAAACCTATTTATGGGAAACAGGTAAATACAACAACCGACTCTACAATGATAACAATATGACTCAATTACGAGTCGAGCACGACCTTGGGAATGACTGGAAGCTGAATGCTGGTGTGCAATATTTAAATGGTAAATTGCATGGCTATGCGGTAGAAGCAAATGATATTCAAGATGACGGCGAAACTTTAAACCGAAATTACAACTATCGCGAATTAAAATGGCAAGATACCGATGCCCAAATTAATCTAACAGGTAATTTCCAACTTTTAGGTCTAGCTCATACCTTAGTGACAGGGCTTGAATATGAAAATTATGATTATAAGTCATATATTATTCGTTCAGATGCTAAGTCAAATAACTACCCGATCAATATTTATGATCCAGTTTTAGGCCAACCACTACCTGAACTTAATACAGTTTCTACGCATGACCGTGAAAACTTAAAAACAACGGCTCTTTTTGTACAAGACCAAATCGAATTAAATGAACGTTTAAGTGCACTATTAGGTTTACGTTTTGAGCACTATGAACATGACTATCAGGATTTGCGTCCGGGTAAACCCAATTGGAATACCAGTCATGATGCATTTATTCCACGGTTAGGTTTAGTTTATAAAGCGAATGATAACCTTTCACTCTATGGCAATGCTGCAAAATCTTTTAAACCCAATACTGGTACAAGTCATGGTGGCGAAGGTTTTGATCCAGAAGAAGGTACGGCTTATGAACTAGGGTTTTAATGGTTAGCTCTCAACAATATGCTGTCAGTCGACTCTGCGATTTTCTATGCCAATAAAGAAAATGTCTTAACGGATGATCCTTTATTTCAAAATTATAAAGTTGCTGCTGGCGAAGTTCGTAGCCAAGGTATTGAGCTAAATGTTGCAGGGCAAATCACTCCAGCGTGGAAAATTATTGGTGGATATGCCTATACAGATGCAGAAGTGACTAAAGACAATACTTTGAAAAAAGGAACCGCTTTAGCGAATATTCCCAAGAATAGTTTTAATCTTTTAAATATCTATGAATTTCAGGATGGCCCTTTACAAGGCTTAGGTCTGGGCATTAATCAAAAATATATTGATAAGCGTGCAGGTCAGACAGCCAATAGTACCTACACAATGAAGGGTTATGCAGTTACAGATTTGGTTTCTTATTATCAGGCGACACCCAAACTTCGTCTTAACTTAGATGTGAAGAATATTTTTGATAAAGTTTATGATGAAAGTGCTTTCCGTTCCTATGCTTATCCAGGTGAATCACGTACGGTTCAAGTGGGTATGAGTTATACGTTCTAAACTCTAAAGGCACCTAATAGACAGTCTTTTCACAGCGATAACCTAGCTTAAAATCTCACTAGGGATATCAAATACTAAAAAGCCACTCCATTTTTAAGGCAGTGGCTTTTTATTAAGTTACTTTTATATAAAAAATATAATTTACTGATTTATAAATATTTTTATAATTAAATTATGTTCTATACTCAACATAGATCAAAACTATAATTTGAACATGACATGCAAATTCGATTATTTCACTTAAAAAATTCTCGCTCTCAACGCATCATTTGGTTTTTAGAAGAATTAGGACTCAACTATGAGCTCACTATTAAAGATCATTCAGGCATAGACAAAGATAAAAACTCACCTCATCAATTATCAAAATTTCCAACTCTCGAAATTATTGAACAAGGAAACACTTCAGTCTTAGCTGAAACCTCAGCAATTTTAGATTACCTATCTCATTTACACCCACAATTGGGACCGAACAGCCTATCACGCCAACAACTCCAAAATTTTTATTATTGGAAAAATTATTGTGAGGCAACATTCATTCCCGATTTAGTACTCAAACAAATCTTTCACCAAATTGCACAACGTACACCTTTTCCGATCCGTTTTATTCCTAAACTTTTAAAATATGGATTCGATCAAGGCTATCTCAATCAATCATTACAACGACAAATGAAAATGATTGATGAACATTTAGAGCAACATGCATGGTTTGCCGGAGATCAGTTTACTATTGTTGATATTTTGATGTGGTTTCCATTATTAGCTTGCTCACAAAATTACAGTCAGTTTAAACATATACACCGTTATCTTACCCAAATAGAAAACAGACCCGCCTTTAACAATGCTTTAATTAAAGGCCAATGGTCTGCTTCTACATTTAAAGCTTACTGGACTACGGCTTGGTAATTTATCTACGCAGACTTACGTGAATTCACTTGTCCTTGAATCACCGCTTTAATATTGCCTTTAGCATAATTTAAAAAGACAACAAGTGGGGAAAGCTTTGGATTTGGTTTTTTACCTTTGCCAATCGTTTTAAATTGAGCGGCGTACCAAATGATTTCCATAATTGCCATTTTATCGACAAAAGGTAAGCCCGTTTTAATCGGTTTTACGGCATAACGTACGTCTTGCCCTGCAATTAAACGTTCTGCTAAATCAGTTTCTACTGCAAATGGACGAGCAATACCAATAAAGTCACATGCTCCACTTGCGAGTGCAGCATTCATGCCCTCTACAGTACGGAAGCCACCTGTCACCATAAGCTTACACTTAACATGCTGGCGGATTTTTTCAGCAAAATCTAAAAAGTATGCTTCACGTGCAATTGTACTTGCCTTACGTTTATCCGCCTTAGCTCCAGCCATTGCTGGTGCCTCATAAGTGCCACCTGAAATTTCAATTAAATCGATACCAGCTTCATCCACTGCTTTAAACACTGAAATTACATCTTCTTCGCTAATACCACCACGCTGGAAGTCGGCAGAGTTAAGCTTCACTGAAATGATAAAATTATCTGAAGTCGCTTCACGTACCGCTTTATAAACTTCTAGTAAAAAACGAGTACGATTTTCAACTGAACCGCCCCACTGATCTGTACGCTTATTGGTTAATGGCGATAAAAACTGACTAATTAAATAGCCATGTGCACCGTGTAATTGCACCCCTTCAAAACCTGCTTTTTCACAGATGTGAGCTGCTGTCGCAAAACGTTTAATAATATCTAGAATTTCATCATGAGTAAGTTCACGTGGCGTTCCGAACATGGTTGCTAAAGCTGGACTAAAAGGTACCGCTGATGGCGCTACGGTTTCTTTATTTAAGCCTTTTGGACACTGACGACCTGGGTGCGACAATTGAATCAACTGCACCATGCCATATTTTTTACCTAATGCCGCCCATTCTTTTAAGCGCTCTAGATCACGTTCAGTTTCAATAACAACAACACCCGGTTCATTTTTTGCTCCGACATTTACCATGACATTGCCAGTAATTGCACAGCCAAGCTCACCTTTTGCCCATGCACCATATAAACCCAGATGTAAGTCATTTGGCTGGCCTTCATAATTTGCAAGTGCCTCACTCATTGCACCTTTAATAATTCGGTTTTTAAAGGTGGTATTGCGAATTGTGATGGGTTGAGCAATCTGATTCATGGTTAACCTCTGTTCTTTGAATTTTAGAGCAATTACTCTAATTTAAATGAGTTATTGGGCGTGTCAAGACATAATCGATAACTGACAATAGCACATGTCAATTTTAAAGAACATAAAAATATGCAACTTTTTGCATTAGAAGTTTAACAAAAATTTATCTATATAAAACAATTAATTAAAAAACATCTTTAAAAGGATGCTTTAATTAACTGTTTCGTATATTCACTGTTAGGCTTAGAAAATAAGAGTTCAGTTTCCTGATATTCAACAACTTTTGCATGACGTAATACCATCACTTTATGGCATAGTGCTTTTACTATATTGAGATCATGACTAATGAAAATATAACTTAACTGCTCAGTTTGCTGTAATTGTCTCAACAGCTTGATCATGGCTTTTTGCGTGGTTCGATCTAAGGCAGAGGTAGGTTCATCCAAAATTAAAAGTTTAGGTCGAACCACCAAAGCTCTGGCTAAGGCGACACGTTGACGTTGCCCGCCTGAAAGTTCATGAGGGTAACGATGTTGAAAATCTTCAGCCAATTCAACTTTTACCAATACAGATTCAACTTGCTGTTTGATCTCGTTATCAGCTACTGCTTTCACTTTCAATCCTTCAGCAATAATCTGCCCTACTGTCATACGCGGGTTTAAACTTCCAAATGGGTCTTGGAACACAAGTTGAAAATCTGATCTCATCAAGCGTAGGGCTTTGGGCTGTAGCTGATTTAAATCTTGCCCTAAAAAAACAATTTTCCCGTTACTCTTAATAAGCTGAACCAAAGCCAGGGCTAAAGATGACTTACCCGCACCACTTTCACCAACCACCCCAAGTGATTCACCTTGAGCAAGATCGAAACTCAAATCTTCTATTGCAGTGAAATACCCTTGAATGCGATTTAAAATTCCTTTTCTTATAGGAAACTGCACGCTGAGCTGTCGAACTGATAAAACATTCTGTTGAGCGGGTCTAGACTCTACACTTCCAAAATCATGATCTAATAATTGTGCTGTATAACTTGTTTTAGGATTTGCAAAGATTTGGCTCAGTTCACCTTGCTCTACGACACGCCCACTTTGCAATACAATAAGTTTCTCAGCATAGCGATGTACTAAATTGAGGTCATGACTAATTAAAATAAGTGCCATCCCATATTTGCTTTGCAAAGATTTTAATAGCTCTAAAATCTGTATCTGTAAAACCACATCCAACGCAGTAGTAGGCTCATCAGCAATCAAAATTTTAGGCCGAAGTGCCAATGTCATCGCGATCATGACACGTTGCCTTTGCCCACCAGAAAGCTCATGCGGATAACGTTTTAAAATTTGTTCTGGTTCAATAATTCCAACATCTCTTAGTAATTCAACTATTTGCTGTCGAACTTCTTGTTTTGAAAAACCAGATAAAAGAAGATTTTCACCTATAATTTTTTCAACCCGATAGAGCGGATTTAACGCAGTAGCAGGCTCCTGAAAAATCATTGCAATTTGTCGACCACGTAAATTTGATTGAGCTCTTTCATCTAACTCAAGCATATTTTCTGAGCCAATCCAGACCTGACCCGTTACTTCTAATTTCTCTTGTAACAATCCCATTATTGCTAAGCAGCTCATCGATTTACCAGAACCACTTTCGCCTACAATAGCGAGTGTTTCACCTTCACTTAAGTAAAAATTTAGATCTTCCAATAAAACCTTTTGGTCTTTGGTTTGAACCGAAAGTTGCTCTACTTTTAATAATGCTAAAGCGGGATTTAAATTATTTTCTTGGGTCAAAAGCATCACGAGCCGCCTCCCCAATATAAATTAAAAGTGAAAGAACAATCGCCAGACTAAAAAAGCCTGAAATTGCTAGCCATGGCGCATCTAAATTATTTTTACCTTGTAGTAATAATTCACCTAAAGAGGCCGCATCTGGCGGTAGACCATATCCTAAAAAATCAAGAGCAGTTAAAGCGCTAATGTTAGTTGTTAAAATAAAAGGTAACTGAGACAAACTCGAACTAATCGCATTAGGCAAAATATGCCTAAAAATAATCGCACGATCAGTCACTCCCAAAACTTGGGCTGCACGAACATAATCTAGCTGGCGAGCTTTCAAAAATTCTGCTCTAACGATGCCCACCAAAACAGTCCAGCCGAAAAACAACATAATGAAAAATAGCCAATATACATTTGGAACAAACATACTGACTAAAATCATGACCATAAAAAGCATGGGTAAGCCATTCCAGACTTCAACTAAACGTTGCCCCAATAAATCGACCCAGCCACCATAGTAACCTTGAATAGCGCCAACGGTAATTCCAAATAAAGCAGAACAAAAGGTTAAGGCTAAGCCAAAAAGCAACGATACTCTTAAGCCATAAAGAATACGCGCAAGAACATCCCTTCCCTGATCATCTGTTCCCAACCAGTTTTGCTTGGAAGGTGGTGATGGCACAGGAACTGCCAAATCTAAATTGGGCGTTTGATATGAAAATTGAATGAGGGGCCAAACCGCCCATCCCTTAGTATTAATAAGCGCTTGTACAGCAGGGTCTTTATAATCCGCTTCTGTTTCAAACACCCCACCAAACACCGTTTCAGGATAAGTTTTCAACACAGGTAAATAGAAAGAATCTTCATACTTTACTAACAGCGGTTTATCGTTAGCAATTAACTCCGCGGCTAATGACAAAACCAAAATCAGACTAAATAGAATAAAGCTGGCCCAGCCCAATTTATGCTGTCTAAAACGCTGTAATCGTGTCCGCACAATCAAGGACATTATTTGCCTCCTTGTGCGTCAAAGTGAATTCGTGGATCAATCCATTGGTACAACACATCACAAATGAGACGTAAAATTAAGCTAAATAGAGTAAAGAAAAATAAAACCCCAAAAATAACAGGATAGTCACGCTGGACAAGAGCTTCAAAGCCCAACAAACCCACCCCATCTAGGTGAAAGATGATTTCTACAAACAGGTTACCTACAAAGAAAATACCTGCTAACGCTTCTGGCAATCCTGCGAGCACAACTAAAATGGCATTACGAAAGACATGCTTATATAAGACCTGTTGGCTGTTCAACCCTTTTGCATAGGCTGCCAAAACGTAGGGTTTATTGAGTTCTTCTAAAAATGAGTATTTAGTTAAATAGGTTAAACTGGCAAAACCGCCTAATACCATGGTAATTAGTGGCAAAGTCACATGCCATAAATAATCGGTAACTTTGCCCCAGAGACTGAGTTGATGGAAGTTATCTGAGACTAAGTTTTGTAGTGGAAACCATTGGAAATAAGACCCACCTGCAAAAAAAACAACTAACAAAATGGCAAATACAAAACTTGGTACGGCATATCCCACTACGAGGATTAAAGAAGTTGATCGATCAAACCAAGAGCCCTGCTGTTTAGCCTTTTTAATTCCCAGTGGAATAGAAATGAGATAAATTAGAAAAGTGCTCACCAGCCCAAGTGAAATGGAAACAGGCATTTTTTCCCATAACAATTGCACGACAGATTTATCTTTAAAGAAACTTTGTCCAAAATCTAAAGTTAAATAGCCTTTTAACATTAAGAAAAACCGTTCGGGTGCAGAACGATCAAAGCCATACTGTGCCTTAATTTGTTCAACCATTTCAGGGCTTAAACCTTGAGCACCTTGATAATAAGTTTCTGCACTTAATGCACGACCAATTCCCAAATCGCTTTGTGCCTGATGTATTGCTTGCTCAACTGGCCCACCCGGTGCAATTTGCACAACCACAAAGTTAATCAATAGAATGACAAACAATGTGGGAATCATTAAAAGAAGTCGCTTGAGAATATATGAACCCATATAACAGGATTTCCTTTATGGCAGGTGCTTTTTATTGTTGATGTAAATATTTGGCAACTTTTTTTGCTTTGTTTGCATCACTCCACCAATATTCTATCCCAGAAGAAAGTGCTGGTTTAATTTTAGGTTGTTGATACATATTCCAATAAGCATACCAGTTTTCACCTTTACCATAAGTTGGGATTTGATAATAACCAGCTCTAAGCAATCGATCGAGAATGCGAGTATAAATAATCTGTTGTTCACGGCTTTTACTTGCAACGAGTTTTGAAATCACTTGATCAATTACTGGATTGCTAATTCCGGCATAATTGTAATTTCCATCCTGAGCTGCGGCGATACTCCCCCAAAACTGAGTTTGTTCATTTCCAGGATTGAGAGATTGAGGCAAATTCATTGTGGTCATATCAAAATCGTAACGGCGAGTCCGTTCTAAATATTGCGGAGCATCCACCTGACGCAAATTAACCGCAATGCCTAACTTTTTTAAGTTACGGATAAAAGGTAAAAGTGTTCGTTGTTTACCATCTTGCTGAATTAAAAATTCAAGCTGAACTTTTTTCCCTTCTGGCGTAAATAGCTGCCCTTCTTTAACTTTATAACCAGCTTGTATAAGCAATTGCCGCGCAATTAATAAATTCTGACGATTGAAACCACTCGCATCAGACACGGGGTATTTCCAGTTTGCTAAAACACCTTGCTGCATGAGTGGAGATAACTTAGGTAATAACGGTTTTAACAACTCTAATTCAGTTTTTGAAGGTCGACCTGTTGCTGCTAATTCACTATTTTCAAAATAACTTTGTAGTCGCTGATATTGTCTATAAAACAAAGCTTTATTTTGCCATTCAAAGTCATAGGCATAGGTTAAAGCTTGTCTAAAACGAATATCATTTAAAGGTTTTCGTCGCGTATTAAAAACATAGCTTTCAGTGGCGATAGGATTATGGTGACGAAACTTATATTGAGTAACCAACCCTGCTTTTACGGCTGGAAAACGGTAATCTGTAACCCATTTTTTAGGATTAGTTTCTTCATGCAAAGTGTATTGCCCAGATTTAAATCCTTCAAAAGCAATATCCCAATTTCGATAATAAACATATCTCAAACGGTCAAAGTTATAACGCCCCTTGTTAATAGGCAAATCTTTTGCCCAATAATTTGGGTTCCGTTTATAACTAATGCTTCTGCCCGGATCAACTCGTTCAACTACATACGGTCCCGAACCAATAATCGGTTGTAAGGTAATTCGGCTAAAATCTCTTTTTTGCCAATCTGCTTTTGAATAAATGGGTAAGGTTGCCAAAATGAATGGCATTTTAGGGTTATGGGTAGACTTAAAACTAAACTTTACTTGATGAATATTTATTACTTCTGTTTTAGCCAAATCGGCAAGGTACATTTGCAAACCTAAATTAGACTTAGTCTGATAGGCATCAAAACTAAATTTAACATCAGCCGCAGTGACTGGCTGTCCATTACTAAAACGCGCTTTAGGGTTTAAATAAAAAGTCACTGATTGCGTTTTTTCTGGGTCATAACTCACTTTCTGTGCCAAAAGCGGATATAAAACCCCGACCTCATCAAGTGATTGGGTCATTAAGGTATCAAAAAGATAATTCACCCCTTCTGTAGCATTCCCTTTCCCATTCATACTATTGAGGTTATCAAAAGTTCCTTGAGCTGCCTGACTTAATAGGCCACCTTTAGGTGCATTAGGGTTTGCATATGGCATAGCCATCATTTCTAAATACTTAGGCTTAGAATGAATCGCTATATATGAAGTGGTTTGTTGTGCAGAAAAAGCACTATGGGAAATGACACTGAGCCCGACTAGCAGGCTCAGTTGAAAATTTAATTTATGCATAAATGACTAATTATTTTACAAATTAGGCACTTTAATTACATCACCAATCCGAAGCTGAGTAGAAGGTGCTAAATTATTCAGCTCAGCCAATAAATTGGTTTCTAAACCATATTTACTCGCAAGACCGATTAAGGTATCACCACGCTTCACTTTGTATTCCACGACAGTTTTTGGAATTACAATATTCTGACCGCGTTGTAAACTAGCATTTGCTTTTAATGCATTCATTTCAGCAAGTTCTCGTACTGAAATACCCGCACGACTCGCAATACTATTTAATGACTCACCAGATTTAACAGTATATCTTTCAGTATTTTTACTAACTACAACTGTTTTAGCTGAAGACTTAGTATCTGCTTTAGCTGTTTCAACTGTAGGCACATCACCCGTTAGCTTTAAACGCTGCCCTACACGAACGCTACTATTGCGTGAAAGACCATTTAGGGAAGCAAGGTAATCTAGCTGCAAGTGGTAGCGATTAGCGATATTACCTAAGCTATCACCAGATTTAACCGTATAAGTTTCTGGCGTTTCTTCTTTAGTATTTTTGGAAGATTTAGTTGGTGCTTCTTCAACTGTACCTGTTAGTTTTAGGCGTTGACCAACACGCAAGCCAGCATTATGAGCCAAGCCGTTTAAGTCAGCCAAATAACTTGTTTCTAGGTTATATTTACTGGCAATCGCATTTAAGCTATCGCCAGACTGTACAACGTATTGTTCAGGAACACTTAAGCCTGCTGGTACTTTTAAAGTTTGACCGAGCTGTATATAACTATTTACCTTTAAGTTATTTAACTCAGCTAACTCAGCTAGGCTAATTTTTGATTTAGTTGCAATACTCGACAAAGTATCACCACGTTGTACTTTATAGCCTTCTGTTTTATAAGAAACACTTGCTGATGCTTTCTCCGATTTACTAGAAACCTTAGTTTCAGCAACTTCATCTACAGAAATATCTTGTGTAGGCACATTAATTTTTTGGCCTACCATCAAGTTACTACCCGCAGTTAATCCCGGTGTTAAATCAGCAAGTTCCTGATTAGAGAGTGCATAACGATCTGCAATCAATTTAAGGTATTCACCGCGCTTCACAGTATAACTTTTAGTTGCTATGCGCTTTGCACTTGCCTGAACTGCTTTCGGTTCAGCTTTAGCACTTGAGCGATTATTCTTTGGTTCTTTTAGCTGCAATTTTTGCCCAACAAATAAGCCATCAGTCACTGATAAATCGTTATATTCAGCCAATTGTCTTACTGACAAATTAAACTGGTTAGCCACACCGCTTAAGCTATCGTTAGCCTGAACGACATATACATCTGGTTTAGCTGTGCTTTTTGAAGTCGTTTGAGTTTCTTGTGGCTTAGCATCATAAAGGTAAAGCGTTGAACCAACATATAACGTCTTTTCTGGGTCAATCTGGTTCCACTTAGCAATATCACGCCAGTTTACGCCATTTTTCATCGCAATAACGGCTAAAGTGTCACCTGGTAAAACAGTGTATGTACTACGTTTGCCTCTAGGCTGCACAACCACCACATCTGTATCAGTTTTAATGTAAGGCTTGTCTTTATTGCGCTGCGCATCTTCAGAATTAGCTACAGTCACGTCTTCAGCTAAAGTTTTTGGATATGCAAAACCTTTACTTACTTCTTTACCTTGTTGATCTGCAACTGATTGGCTTGTTTGAATCGCAGTTAACTTAATTTTGCCATCATAAGGATCAACAATTTCTGTACCTTGAGGTGCAATAGCTTTTAACTCGGCAACTACTTGATCTTTTTCAGCCTGTGTTGGTTGTGGCTCTAAAGCTTGCTGAACTGTTTCTTTTTCACCTTCAGCTCGAACTGCCGCTAAAATCTTTTCACGTTCTGCAGCCGAGATTGGTGGCTCTGTCTTCACTTGCTTAATATTTGCCGCAGGTGTTACAGCCACAGGAATACGCGGAGCACTTGGTACATCAGCCGAAGCTGCAAACGCGGCTAAAGCATCAGCGCCACGAGGTGTTGAGGTTCTTACTGTAGTAGAGCCACTGGTTGTTTTAGTCGGTGTTGACGGTTTAACTGGTTGAACCTGATTAGCAGGTGTAGTCTTAATTGTCACCGAAGTTGAAGCACTTACATCTGGCTTAGATGGTGAAGTCACATTTGCCCACCAACCAGAACCGCCACCCGATTTAAGCCCTTTTAATTTATTGTCAATTGCAGGACTTAAATCTGCTGGAATCAAGATACGCATTGGACTTGCAGGGTCCACCATTTCACCACGATATCCTGGGTTTAATGCATAGAGTTCCGAACGACTTAATCCAGCTACAGACGCAATTTCATTTAATGATAGAGGTGCAGATAAAGTCACTTCACGGAAATGGGGTCTATTTGCAATAGGCGGTAAAGAAATACCGTAAGCTTTTGGATTTTTAATAATTTGGGCAACTGCCAAGAAACGCGGAACATAGTTCATGGTTTCTTGAGGTAATTTTAAAGACCAATAGTCAGTTGGTAGGCCTGCTGCCTGATTCCGGTTAATTGCTTGTTGAATACGTCCTGGTCCAGCGTTATAAGCTGCTAAAGCAAGCTCCCAAGAACCGAATTGGTTATATAAACTTCCCAAAAACTCATATGCAGCACGAGTCGATTCAACAACATCTCGACGGCCATCATACATACTTGTTTGTTTTAAGCCATAAATACGACCCGTACTCGGAATAAACTGCCATAAACCTGCTGCGGCTGCGCTACTTGTTGCAGCGGGGTCATATGAACTTTCAATGACAGGTAATAATGCAAGTTCTGTCGGCAAACCACGGCGTTCAGCTTCTTTAACTGTATGGTACAAATAACGACTTGCGCGGGCACTTAAACGATCAAGATAAGGCTGACGAGAAATAAACCAACTACGCTGAGCTTCAATACGTGAATCCCAATGGTTCAAATCCATTTTAAAACCAACAGACATACGTTTCCAAACATCACCATGCTTTAAAATAAGCAGACGATCACCCTCTACAGCACGCATATCAGTTGCTGAAAGTAGGTCCTCCAATGAATCAAGACTACTTGCATCTAAATAACCTGCACCACTGACCTGTTTCGATTTTGAGGTTTTTGCAGTTTGCGGAGTCGATGAACAGCCTGTTGTAATACCCAACGCAGCTAACGCAGAGCTAAGTACGGTAATTTTAAACAATGATGCTGCAGATGGCTGCCACACAAATGTGGTTGGTTTATACATAAAAACTTCCAAACAACTCGCGTAATATTTTTTTGGGTCTGCCCACAAACCCTAGGTCTTCGATGCCATTGTAGTAAAGCATGCAAGATAGACAAGGCAATAATTTAATGTCATTTGCATGGAAATGTTACAAGAAATTAAAAAAACCTTGCCTTGATACGATGGAACCGAACTTTTTGCGTATACAATACACCATATTCAGTTCTTTTTCTTTTAGTTTAGGTTTCGATTTATGTCTCAAACAATCACACTGTATGTTGATGGTGCATGTCGTGGCAATCCGGGTTTAGGTGGTTGGGGCGCATATGTCATTACTGAGCAGGGTGAACATAAATTATTTGGCGGTGAACCTGATACGACGAATAACCGTATGGAACTCACTGCTGCCATTGAAGGTGTTTCATTTTGCCCAGCCGATGCACATTTGATTATCTGGACAGATTCAAATTATGTGAAGCAAGGTATTACTGAGTGGATTCATGGCTGGAAGAAAAAAAATTGGAAAGATGTAAAAAATCCTGACCTTTGGCAGAAATTAGATGCTGTCTGTGCAGGTAGAAATATTGAGTGGAACTGGATTAAAGGCCATGCAGGACACCCTGGCAATGAAATGGCAGACCAACTGGCGAATTTAGGTGCAGACAAAACTGCGAAAGAACTCAAGCAACTACAGTCTGCCACTGTATCGCAAGATATAAAAAAGCCTGAACAGGACTGGTTGCTAGATGACCCTTTCGGGTTTGATCTGGCTGACGCAACTGATGAAGAAAATATTCATCTTGAAGCACCTGAAGAAGTTGAGATGATTATTGTGGAAGAAGAAATTATTGAAGTTGAAACTGCCGAACAAGAAAGTAAGCAGCCAACCAATAATATTCATCCTCAAATCGTTGTGACCGAAGCCAAATTAAAATTACAAGGTCCTCGACAACTCATTCTTGATACGGAAACTACTGGTTTTTATTTCCAAGATGGCGACCGCATTATTGAGGTGGGCGCGATTGAGATGATTAACCGTAAGCTTACGGGTAGTTCGATTCATATTTATATTAACCCACAAAAACCAGTGGGAGACTCAGAAAATATCCACGGGATCAGTGATGATTTCTTAAAAGATAAACCGCTCTATGCGGACATTGCTGACACCTTATTTGACTATCTCAAAGGTGCAGAGATTATTGCCCATAACGCGACCTTCGATATGAACTTCCTTGATATGGAGTTTAAACGCGTAGGGCTTCCTGCACTTTCTGAAGTGTGTGAGGTAACGGATACTTTAGCTTTAGCGAAAAACAAACATCCGGGACAAAAAAACTCCCTTGATGCGCTTGTAAGACGTTATGAAATTCCAGCACGTGACCGTACTTTCCACGGCGCATTACTTGATGCTGAAATTCTTGCTGATGTCTACTTGGCAATGACTGGTGGTCAGGTTTCTTTTGATATAGATGCCTTATCTCAGAGTGAAAATAGCCAGCAAACAATCAATAGGAGCAGAATTCAAATTGACCTCCCTGTAATTTACCCTTCAGATGAAGAGTTAAATACACATGAGACTTGGGTCAAAGAATATGAGGAAAAACACGGAGAACCTTGCCTTTTTGCAAAATAAATTTTTGATTCTTTAGTGTTTTTAGCTTTTCCCCTTTGTAAGTTAAGTTATATTACTCGCATAGATTTTTAGCTCAAATTATTGAGCACTATGAATATAACAATTGATTTTTTTTCAAAGGGGAACGTTTATGTCTGAGCATACTTCGATTCATTTCGATCCAACAGCTTTACTCATCATTAAACATGAAATTGATCGTTCAATAAAACTAGTTGAAGGTGCGGTAAGTACCTTAATTGAAGAACAGACTCTCCCTTTTGGTATTGATGACGCTTTAGAACAGTTTAAACAATGTACCCAAGTTCTACGCTTAATTGATGTTCCTTATCTTGCAAAACTCACTCAATATTCGACTGAGTTGATGCAAAAAATTATTGCGAATCCTGCCCAGATTAATACGGATGATGTCGTTGCCCTAAGCGAAGGCACGACCATGGTAAAGCGTTATATTGAATTTATCTGTTTGCGTGAAATACAAGTTCCACAATTTCTTCTTACGACCTTAAATAATTTAGAATTAGCTTTAAATAAACCCCTCACCACATCCGGACAAGCTATTGTTCCTTTACTTGCAAATACTTCGCTTGAACTGCCCTTGCCTGAAATATTAATTAATGAAAAAACTCAGTTCATCCATCAACTCTATAAACTATCTCTACACCAATTTTTAAAAAAGACAGCATCAGCTCAGAATTTTCAAGCTTTTAAACTTATTGCAACCTATTTGGTCAGTATGGCGAATACTCAGCCGAGCCAAAAATATTGGCAGCTCGTCAATTACGCTTTTAACCATATTGATGACCTACTTTTAAATGATGCACGCCTACGTGTACTGATTAATATTGAAAGTCATATTGCTCTATTTTTGGCAGCACCCGAAAGTTTTGAACCTAATTTAGCGGCATTCGCAGATATTTTAAGTATTGTCATCGCTCAAGAAGATGAGATTGCTCACCTTATTCGTAACCAACTTCATATTGGTGATGAAACACCAACTGATACTCAATTACTCGTTTTAAGTCGCCATCTCTTTGGTCCGGACTTTGACACCATGCACACAGTCAGCCAGTTAATTTTGGATGAAATGAATAAGGTGCGGAACGATATTGAATACAACTACCACAATATGTCACCTGAAAAAGCACAGCAACTACAAGCGAGCCTTTTACAACTGGCTCATACTTTTAAACTCCTAAACCTTGATGAAGCCGCATCTGCGCTTTCTCAACAAGCCAGCAGTTTAAGTCAACTTAACATTTTAAGTGACGAAAACTATGCTCAGCAGCTGATGAACAGCATTTTATCTGCCATGAACTCAATTGGTATTTTGGTACGCAATTACACGTCAAATCGTCTACAACTTAGCGTGAATAATACGGCTATTTCTTTAGACCGTCTTGATGAAGCTCATCAAGCTTTGCTTACCGAGACAAAAAATTTAATTGATTTTATCTGTCAGAGTCTTACGTTGTATGCCAATGACCAGACACAAAATATTGAAGCGATTGCAGGTTCATTAAAAGAGTTAGCGGGTGCAGCCGAATTTTTAGGAAGTACGACTCAACAACATGCTTTACTCCAAACTGCCCAATTTGTTCAAGAGCAACTTGAACAAAGCCAGCCTTTTAATACAGACCAAATTCACTGTATTTTTAACGTATTGGCAGGCATTGACATGTTAGTTGACAATTTAAAAAATAAACAACCTGTTCTACAATCCATGTTTAATGTAGCATTGTCGAGTAGTCAACAACTTCAAAAAAAGGCAGCTTAATGTCTGAATTATCACTTGCTTATATTTTCCATCATCAACAATTACTGGTTGACCAGAATCTCCAACTACCCAAAGTCGAAAAGTTAGCAAGTGATTTACTTTTCACTCATGATGAGCAAGTCATTGCACGTGACTTGCTTGCTGAGGAATCTATCCCCGAAGGCTTACAACTTGTTCCAATTCGCCAGCTTATTACCAGCTGGTCGAAAGAACAGTTTTTGCAAGCGAGCCGTGCTGTTCAATTACTTGAATGGCGACGTAACCATAAGTTTTGTAGCCACTGTGGACATCCGACAGAAGTGCATCCAACCGAATATGCAATGGTATGCCCTTCTTGTCGCTACCATCAATATCCTCGTGTAAACCCTTGCATTATTACCGTCATCACTCGTGGTGATGATGAAATCTTGCTGGCTAAATCAGTCCATAACAAAACCAATATGTATGGTTTGATTGCAGGTTTTGTTGAGGTAGGCGAAACACTTGAAGAAGCAGTACAACGTGAAGCCTTTGAAGAAGTAGGTTTAAAACTCAAAAATATTCAATATATGTCAAGTCAGCCTTGGCCATTCCCAAGTAACCTTATGGTGGCATTTCGAGCAGAATATGAGTCGGGTGAAATTAAGCTTCAAGAAGAAGAAATTGCAGATGCACAATTCTTCAAAATTGATCAATTACCTGAGATTCCATTTAAAGGAAGTATTGCTCATTCAATGATTATGCAGATTACCCAAGCTGGGTAATCTGCCGTATTTTAAACGAGACCCTCGTTTAAAACACTTCTTCAAGAAAATGTAAGATCGTTCTTTTCGTTCTGAAATAGTGGCTAATAAAGCTAGAAAGACTGGCCAAAATTGTAATATGTCCAGTTTTAGGAATCACGGCGATATGGCTGTGATTTCCACTCTGTCTTAAAGCCCGATCCAAATCCAACGTATTCTCTTTGCCGACAAGCTGATCATTTTCAGCCATGAGTAAGTAATGTTTAATACTATTTTGATTGACGAAATAGTATGGCATCACTTCTTGATAAGAAATACTTTGATCAAAAGCATCTTCAGCTAGTGGGTCACCCTTATAATCAAAATGATAAGGTCCAGCTAAACCGAAAATCGCCTTAATGTTTCCTAAACATTGAATAGGATTTGGCGTTGGGTGATAAACAGCAGACATTACATTAAATGCCCCTGCCGAATGTCCCATAAGCACAACATTTTCTGTAGAAATTTCTAGTTTGTCTTGGTTTTGATGTAAATAATTCAATGCCTGTGTCAAGTCATCAACAAAACTCGGAAAAATATTTTTTGGAGCTAATTGATAGTTGATAACTGCAACGTCATAGCCTTCTTTAGCAAACGTCTCACCAATAAAAAGATAATCTCGCTTATTACCATGTTGCCAAGCACCACCATGTACAAAAACAATAAGGGGCTGATGTGCTAGTTTTTTAACAGATCGGTAAATATCCAAACGGTGACGCGGCTTTAGACCATAACGTACATTTGCGACCTGTTCAAAACCATCTTTTGGCGTAAAACGGTTTAAAGCAAAACTCCCCAAATCATAAAGGCGGAACTCTTTATAAAGAGTTCGCGCCTGTTCAATTTTACTTTGTAGTTGTTCAATCAGATTCATATATTACTGTGCATTCGAAGCTGGATCTGTTTGGTCAGGATCAATTGCAACAGGAGTTTGAACTGTTGGTTGAGCAATGACGTTATTAATAATTGGTGTAGTCGTTGCACTAGCAGTACTCGCCGCTGGCGCAGGTGCTAAATCAACGTTATCAATGAGTGTCACAATTTTGGTCACGTTACCAACATTTTGAAGCACATTATTTAAATCATTAATTTCAGCTGTATTTAAACGGCCCATCACATATAAAACACCATCTTCAGTATGGACAAGTACTTTACTGTCCGATACAACTGGCGCTTTCATTAATAGAGCACGTGTATTTGCAGTTACACCAGCATCTTGCATGATCGTGTTATAGCTGACCTTATTACCCACGGTAATGTAGTTATGTACAGCTTTTACATCACTCATGGCTTTAACATTGTCTTCTGCTAGCTGTTTCAAGTAAGGGTCTGGCACCTGACCAGTTAACAATACTGTGCTATGGAAGCTTTCGATGTTAATACGAGATTGTTTAAAACGCTGATCAAGCTTATAGAGGTTAATATTCGCTGTACGTTTAATTGAAGAATCAATGAATACCTGACCTAAGCTACGTACACCACTATCTGTTCCGACTGGAGCTGTACCTGTTCCACCAGAAATAAAACTTGCGCAACCTGACAAACTTGCGACACAAAGCGCTGTTACAGCAATACGTTTCAACACTCCACCAGACTCCTATCAATCTCTTCTTGGCTTGATCATAAAACATCGGTTTTAATTTGCTCAAAAGAGTAATGAACTCTTAATCCAAAGTAAATGCATTTTCGATCCATTGCAGATCATAATGGAAATTTGAAAAGTCTTGCTGTACTGTTTTTGCAATTTTCTGTGGAAAATCAAAACAAATCACATCAAAACGACAATAAAAATCCTGATAAGATGGGTAGCGCTGTAAAAAACGCATCGCGGTTTTAATAATTTTCTTCTGCTTTGTTCTCGTTACCATTTCGCAAGCTTGTCCATAATTTCCTATAGTACGCGCTTTTACCTCGACAAAAACCAGTTCTTGTCCTCTTTTAACAATCAAATCCACTTCACCACGGCGTGAATGATAATTACTGGTTACCCATACATAGTTTTGCTTTTGCAACAGGTTTAAAGCCGTTTGCTCTGCCCATTTCCCCAACTGCTGCGCTATTAACATTTTTATCTTCCCCAAATTAAAAGTAGCACCACATATTTTGATGCTTAAATTATTTCGTTAAATCCACCCGTACTTTTTGATTTAAATTGAACAAATGAAAATCAGATCATTTTGGAAAAGCAAAGGTTGGCAGACATTGTTCACGCCCAAATCATAATTTCGGGTAAACTACCCCATTAAAATTGTTTATCTGTACGGAGTAAAACCAAATGAGTGCTCAGTTATTCGTTGTAGCCACCCCAATCGGGCACTTAGATGATATGACTTTCCGTGCAATTGATATTTTAAAATCAGTTTCTATTGTAGCTGCCGAAGATACACGTCAATCAGCACAATTATTTAAGCACTATAATATATCGACTCAACTTACTGCATGCCATGACCACAATGAAAGTAATAAAATTGAGCAGTTGGTTCAAAAATTACTTGCAGGCGATGACATTGCTTTAATTAGTGATGCAGGTACACCGCTTATTAGTGACCCTGGTTTTAAGTTAGTTCGAGCTGCTCAAGAACATGGTATCAGGGTTGTTCCTGTGCCTGGTGCATGTGCTGCGATTGCCGCTCTAAGTGCGGTAGGTCTACCGAGCGATCGTTTTAGTTTTGAAGGATTTTTACCGTCAAAAGCTTCTCAACGTATTTCTCAATTAGAAAAACTCAAAAATGAAACTCAGACCTTAATTTTTTATGAAGCGCCCCACCGTATTTTAGAGTGTGTAAAAAATATGGCTGAGGTATTTGGTGAAGACCGACCTGTAGGTTTCGCACGTGAAATTACCAAAACCTTTGAAACCATTAAAAAAATGACTTTAAAAGATTTGGTCAGTTTTATAGAAAATGATCACAATCAAGAAAAAGGTGAAATTGTTCTTGTAGTTGGCGGTGCACCAGAAAAGACAGATCTTGAACAAGAAAAACTAGATGAACTTTTAAAGCGCTTACTTCAAGATTTATCTGTTAAAGCGGCATCTCAACTGGCTGCCGACTTAACAGGAGTTAAGAAAAAAGTTGCTTATCAACGTGCGCTTGAGTTAACCCAATCTTAATCTTTTGATTAAGCACAGTGATGAACAATAAAATAAATAGTCTTCATCATCACTGTGCATGAATTTTGCATAATAATATTAAAGATAAAAATAAGAGTATTTACATGACTGTACAGCTTGGAAAACTTGGGCCACATGAAGAGTGTGAACTAGAATTATTACTTTCAGGCGAGAAACCTATCGCTTTATTTTATGATCTATTACCTACCGAGTTTTTAGAGCATCTCGAGCAAGGCACTTTATCTATGCTGAGTAAAGATATTGAAACCTCTTTACCTTTACCATTTTCAATTATGCTGATCCATAAAAATGCACCTTTAGCAGATTTAGATGAACTTGTGTTATGTATTGAAAAATCACTAAAGGAAACTGAACTCGAAGATCGCTTAGAGCTTGACCGTAGAATTGGACAACTTTTAGGTTACTCAGCACAAGATATAGAGTTTTACATTCAGCATGTTTCAAATTTTTATGCCCGCTCAGGGACTTAAATTTATCTCAAGATATGTTTTGCTGACTGAACAATCGTCTCGGTTAATACATCAAGTTGCTGCGACTGTCTTTTCCAGTGGTGCCAATATAAAGGAACATCAAGTTCGGCTTCAGGCATAATATCAACAAGTGTTCCATTTTCGATTAGTGGCTGAACCTGCAACTCCGGCACCATGCCATAGCCTAAACCTAATTGAATTGCTTTGACGAAAGCATCTGTTGCCGGAATAAAACTATAAGGATAACTTTGCATCGGTAAACCGTATCCTTTTAATAAAACCTCTGAATGCATTAAATCTTTATGATTAAAAATAACTGCTGGTGTTTTTCTTAATGCATCTCTATTCACTCCAGCACTAAACCATTTATTTACAAAATCAGCAGAAGCCAACATTTTATAACGCATTTTTCCTAGTGGTTGAGCTAAACAACCTGTCATGACCTGCTCTTCTGCCGAAATACAGGCATTGACTTGTCCTGTCTCCAGTAGAGTGTGCGTGTGAGATTGATCATCAATTTTTAGTTCTAACACGATTTTTTCTTTAAAAAGCGTTTGCTGAATATTTGGTAAAAGCCAAGTTGCTAATGAATCTGCATTTGAAGCTAGAGCAATTTTATAAAATTCAGATTCAGATGATTTCCCCATCAAACCTTGTAATAAATTTTGCTCCATTAATCTCGTATGACGTAAATGCTGCAATAAAGTTTGCCCTGCTTGAGTGAGCACACAAGGGCGGCCCCGTATAATGAGTATTTGTCCTAAATACTTTTCTAAAGCTTGTACGCGTAAGGACACTGCCGAGGGCGTAATATATAAATACTCTCCTGCTGCATCAAAACTTCCCAATTCTGCAACTGCAAGAAAGGCTTCACATTGTTTACTATCTAACATATCAAACCTAAATTTTTTTTAGCCAAACCTAAATATTCTTAATTTTACTTATTTCTTAATAAAAAGTCAGATAATTCCCACATCTGTTTTTCCATCTTATTGTTATGTTCTCTCTTAGTATATTTTTTAAAGGTTTCGGTATTGGTAGCGGGCTTATCGTAGCAATTGGAGCTCAAAATGCTTTTGTCCTCAAACAAGGGCTTAAACAGCAATATGTATTTTGGTTGTGTTTAATCTGCGCACTGTCCGACTCAATTTTAATAGCCTGTGGTGTATTAGGTTTTGCTGAAATCATGACTGCATCACCCATCTTAATTACCGTGGCTAAATATTTAGGGGCAACTTTTTTATTAGTTTACGGTGCCAAAGCATTCTATGCTGCATTTAAGACCACCCAAAGTATGGACCTTGATAGCAGTCAAAAACAGACTTTAACCCAAGCATTAGTGACCTGTCTTGCCTTTACGTGGCTTAATCCTCACGTGTATTTAGACACTATTGTTCTGATTGGTTCAGTTGCAACTCAGCTAGAAGACAAAATTAGTTTTGCTTTAGGTAGCATTGTTGCCTCTTGGATTTTCTTTTTTAGTCTGGGCTATGGTGCAAGATTATTAAAGCCACTATTTACCAATCCTAAAGCATGGAAAGTTTTAGATTTCATTATTGGTTGCGTTATGTGGAGTATTGCAATATCGCTTCTCATCTAATGCATTCAAACAGTAAAAAGTACCATGTCTGAATGGTACTTTTTATGCGCTCATAATTATGCTTGAGAACCCAACACCAGTTTTGACTGTTTTCTTTCTTGCTGTGATTGTTTTATAACGGCATAACCAGAAGACACACCCAAGTACGCAATTACAAAGGCAACAAATAAATCTGGAAATACACTCCCTGTTCCAAATACGCCAACGGCCGCTAAAATCACAGCAATATTAGCAATAGAATCATTTCTACTACAGAGCCAAACTGAACGCATATTGGCATCTCCATCACGGTACGCATAGAGCATAAGCGCGACTGAAACGTTAGCAATTAAAGCCATTACACCAATTGCTCCCATGACCATTGGTTCGGGTGAAACGCCATAAAAATACGACCAGACCACTTTTGCAATAACAAAAACACCAAAAGCGGCCATCGTTATTCCTTTAAGTAATGCAGCTGTTGCGCGCCAATATAAACTCATCGAAAGCACAACTAAAGATAGTGCATAGTTTGCTGCATCTCCGGCAAAATCCAGTGCATCTGCCCAAAGTGAAACGGATTGAGCCTTATAACCTCCCAATATTTCCACCACAAACATTAAGGCATTGATCACAAGTGCAATCCATAATGCTTTTCTAAAACGCGGACTCACTTTCTTTGAAGGAGAACATGTTGAAGCACAACCACATCCAGCCATTTTATTTCCTCAAAAACTCTTTTATAGTGATTAAAAACCCTTGAGTAGCTCCAGAGTCAAGTCTTATGAGTCTTTCTATTGGTCAATTATCAAAAAAAGCGGATATTCCAATTGATACGATCCGTTATTACGAAAAAGTAGGTGTACTTGATCGCATCCAACGTTCAGAAAATAATTATCGTGTTTACACCGAACAAACACTTGCAGACCTTTTATTTATTAAGCATTGCCGTGAATTAGATATTTCACTGAGTGATATTAAAACGTTAAAAGAAATGAAAACTCAGCCCAAACAGGCCTGCACAGAAATTGATAATTTAGTCGATAAATACTTAAAAGAAGTATCAGAAAAAATCGAACGATTATTACTTTTAAAAGAATCTTTGATTGATTTAAAACAGCATTGCTCGACCAATCGAACAGTAGATGAGTGCGGGATCTTGAGAGAGCTTCAAAACTCTCCTTGAAAATAAAAAGCATCACTCATGTGATGCTTTTTAGGATTAATGGTCGCTATGTTCATCTGGAGGAACTTCGGTAATTCTCCCCCCTCGAGCTAAAAATGCGGCAACTTCATCTTCCAGCGCTTGGCGCTGTTTTTGCTTAGCAGTCACAGTCAGTGTTTCTGCCTCAGCAATATCAGTATCATTAATACTGCTTGCTTCTTCATCAGCTGCACCGCTTTCAGCTGCCTTTGCTTCATCTTCATCTACAGCAGAATCTTCTGCATCTTCATAATCATTGATATCTGACATTTTTCACTCCCCAGAATGATTTCTATTGCATCATCGCTATGGTCCTAAGACCTCAGAAATTTAGCAATCTCTTTGCATTTAGCAAAGAGCCAAATTGGTCAAATGTGTATCTTTTTCAACCCAATTGGTAATGATATATAAATGATTGTTTAAAAAATATCTACTGATATTTATTTAGACCAGTAGAGCATAAACTTCGTAATTATTTTAACGACTATACTGGGTGTTTTGTAAAGACCCTAAACCGTTTGCTTGTTGCATAAAACGCTCTTTTAAGAAGGAAATTTGTTCAACTTGCTTGAGTCCCACATTCCGAGCCCAGATAAATGGAAATAGCTCACTACTTTCCAACCAGCCAATTGCTGACATGCTATGCATCATTGCGTCATTTTCGCCTTTACGACGATGCTCATAACGCAACAATGTCTGTTCATTTGCCCATACGCCACGCGCTAAGTCATGTAGTAATGCATCACAGAGTACAGCTGCATCTAAACAACCAATATTTACGCCTTGTCCAGCAAGTGGATGGATAACATGTGCTGCATCCCCAATTAAAGCTAAACCAGCTTTCACATACTGTTTTGCAGCGCGCGCTTTGAGCGGGAATTGTGCTCTTGAACGTACATCTAATACTTCACCCAACATATGTTGGCTTTCTCGGGTTAAAAGCTGCATAAACTCATGATCAGTTAAAGCAGAATATTCATCGGCATAATCATCAGGCAGTGTCCAGACAATTGACTGCCAGTAGCCATTTTCACTTTCTTCAAGACTAGCCATCGGTAAATAGGCTAAAGGCCCTGTAGGTAAGAAAATTTGACGAGCAACATGATTGTGGGGTTTAGATGTTTTAATGGCACAACTAATCGCTGCTTGCTTGTAATCTAAGACATCTAGGTCAATAAAGGCCTGTTCTCGTACAAATGAATTGGCACCATCTGCCCCAATCAGCAGTTTTGTTTTAAGTGTCGTGCCATTTGCCAATTCAATATGCCAACACCCAACGCCCTGCTCAATGCGAGTCACGCGAACTTGAGTGCGATAATCTGTTAACTGCTCAAGCATTTTTTGTTGAATAGCAACATTCAATACACTTGGCTCAACCATAGAACCCAAGGCTTGCTCTGGCATTGGTCTTTGTACAGACTCATGGCCAAAATTAATTTCACCATAGCCATTTAAGTTCCACACTTGCATGCCTGTATAAGGCATTTGACGTGCCAGATCATCCCAAACATTGACTGTTTTAAGTAAATGAATGGTCGCTTGGCTAAGTGCTAAAACACGCGGGTTCATCACTCTTAATGTTTTTTCAACATCAAGTACAGGGGCAGCATCAAGCACGGTAGGCTGTACACCACCTTGTGCAAGTAATAAAGCAGTTAAGCCACCAACTAGTCCACCACCAACAATGACAACATCTAACACTTCACTCATGCTTTTAACCCCATTGCATAGTTTGCTACCAGTGGTTTAACACCCGGAATGACATCAAATGCAATTAATCCTGTATTACGGATTAATTTTAATAATGGATTTTGGTTACTAAAACCACGAACCACGGTGTCACAGAACTTAATCACTCGTTGTTGATCTGACAAACGAGCTTGTTCATAAGCCAGTAAATTATCTGGGTTACCGATATCGTCAGAAGCGGTTAGCTGGTTCACTAAATACCGTACTAAAACATCCGCATCACGTAGACATAGGTTAAAACCTTGTCCTGCAACAGGATGGATTGTATGCGCTGCATTACCCATCAAAATAACACGACCTACAGCTTGTTTATGTGCGAGCACTTGTGAAAGCGGATAACTAAAGCGTTTGCCGGTTTTTTCAAATTTACCAGCTCGGTCACCGTAAGTTTGTTGTAAAGCACTTAAGAAATGCTGATCATTTTCATCGCCTAACCACTCACTTTCAGTGCCTTTTTTAACAGGCCATACAACCGAACGGCGATATTCACCCGGTAAAGGCAACAACGCTAAAGGACCTAATGCACTAAAACGCTCAAAACCTACTTGCTCATGGGGTTTTGAAGTCTGGACGGTAGTGACAATTGCAACCTGATCATAGTCATGAACATCAACATCAACGCCGATTGCCTGACGACAGAAAGAGTCACGTCCATCTGCGGCAATTAATAGCTTTGACTCAAGTTTTAAAACTTCATCACCACGCTTGGCCTCAATATGTACTTGCTCAGCATCTTGAGTTAAAGCAGTCACTTGAACGCCATCAATCAGCTCAATCAAAGGCTGCTGACGTACTTGAGTCAATAAAACACGACCCAACCAAGCATTTTCAATCACCTGCCCAAAGCTTTCGACTTTTTCTTGTTCTGCAATTAATCGTGCCTTACCAAAACTGCCTTGTTCAGTAATGTGAACTTGTAGAATTGGAGTCGCGTGCTGCTGTAATGCATCCCATAACCCCAGCTTCTGATAAATCTGGACGCTACGACGCGATAAAGCCGTATTACGCGCATCGAAACTGGAGTGATAAGGAGCAACATTTTGATCATCATAGTTTGGGTATTTCACAGCTTCTAACAGCTTTACTGCAATATTAGCCTTCGCCAGCATGAGTGAAAGGCTAAGTCCAACCATTCCCCCACCTACAATAATCACTTGTTGTTGCATCGAGTTGTGCTCCTTTGGCGAATACGTTTAATTATGATTTAGCTTGCGCCATTAAATGTTCAATATCTGCAATATTTTTAACTACATCAGCAGTTAAAACTCGCGGACCTTTTGATGTTGCGACCACATCATCTTCAATACGAATACCAATACCACGCCATTTTTTATCTACAGTTTCATCGTCTGGTGCAATGTATAGACCTGGTTCAACGGTAACGACCATACCTTCTTCATATTGACGCCAGTCTTCACCTTTTTTGTAAGACCCGACATCATGTACATCCATTCCTAACCAATGGCCTGTACCATGCATATAAAACTGACGGTATGCTTCAGTTTCGATAAGTTCGTTAATATCACCTTTGAGCAAACCTAACTCAATTAGGCCTTCGGTTAAAATTTTAACGGCCACTTCATGAGGCTCTCGGTACGAATTACCAATGCGTACTGCATCAATCGCCGCATATTGAGAAGCCAATACAACTTCATATAATGCTTTTTGTTCAGCACTAAACTTACCATTGACCGGAAAAGTACGGGTAATATCTGATGCATAGAACTCATATTCGCATGCAGCATCAATTAAGACTAAATCACCGTCTTTAAGAGGTTGGTTATTTTCAACATAGTGCAAAATACAGGCATTAGCCCCACCACCAACAATACTGTTATAAGATTGGACACAGCCGTTTTGCCCAAATATATAATTGAGCTCGGCTTCAAGCGCATATTCCATCATACCTGGACGCACCATTTGCATCGCACGGGTATGTGCCTGAGCACTAATTTTTGAGGCAATTTGCATCAGCTCAAGTTCTTGTGATGACTTGATTAAACGCATTTCATCAACAATACGGTCGAGCTGTACCAGTTGAGCTGGAGCACCTTGATGTCGATGCTCAGCATCTGCTTTTTTAATCCACTGGCTCACTCGTGCATCAAACGCAGCATTTTGCCCAATCCGATAATAAAGACGTTCTTTATTTAATAACTTTTCAATAATTTCTTCATCAAGTAGATCAATTGCATAGGCTTCATCTGCATCATAGTCTTCGATTGCACCGTCAATTCCGGCACGGTAACCATTCCAGATTTCCATCTCGCGGTTACGTTCACGGCAAAAAAGACTATAGCTATAGTCAGTTACATCCTCAAAAGTTTCAATAACTGCAACTGCTTCAGGCTCAGCAAAGCCCGTCAAATAGAAAAAACTACTATCGGCACGGAATTTATAATCCGCATCACGATTACGGTACATCTCCTCACGCGTTGCAATAATTGCAATACTGTTAGGACCCATTTTTTCTGCTAAACGGTCTCTACGATGTTGAAAATCAGCTTGAGGCAATTTCATAATGATCTACTTGATTTAGAATTTTAAAGTTAAAAAATAAAATACAACCAATAACACATCGCCTCAATTAGCTTGGACGATGTGGTGTGAACATTTCTACAATATTCTGATCTGTACCTAGAGCCGCAGTTTTACTTTTTGCATGAAAGTTTTTCAATAATGAACTTTCAGCTACAGTGATTTTTTTTCTGCCAATAGACAAGCTTACAGGAATTAAGCGTACAAATTCATACAATTCTTCGTAACTGCTTTCGCCTTCCTCATCATTGTCAGAATCTTCAAATTCAACTGCTGCAACATCTTGAAGGTGTTCAATCAATTCACGCTCATCACTACGAACATGACCCGATGCCAAACCAAAACCTAACACAACACCCGCACACCAATCAGATAATGCTTGCACACGCTCTTGAAGTAGATGTTCATCATCTGGAAGCATTGGTAGATAATCTAATTCATCTTCAGATAAAGCATGAACCACATCTTCTGCTTCGTCAGTCAAAAGCGCTAAAGCATCTTCACTTAACTCTGGCACATTAAGGGTTGTTAAAATTTGTGACCATTCTTCACGCGTAGGCGCTTCTGTCACACAAACAATACCTGTTAACAGACCATGTAACTCACTAGGGCTTGAAATTTCTTCAATTCCTTCAAAATGAGCGTTCCAATCTGTCCAGCCTGAAATATCGTCTTGCATTCGTTTATCCAATCTCTATACTTTGTATATATTACCTTTGATTGCAATTCTGTGCGACCTCGTTATGTTAGAACAATTACAGCGGCTACAAGCGCATATTAGCGTTTTAAAAACACGCTTACATCATTTAGAGAGTGAACATGCGGCACTCTCGGAAGCTAAAGAACTGGCTGAAACAGAGCATCACGCACAAGTTGTGCAAAAAAATAGTATTATCACTAAAAAACAAGAGGAAATTGAGTCGGTAACTGAGCAACTTTCTCAGTTAAAAGGTCAATTTCAACAATTGAATCAAGATGCTAACACACTTGCCGAACGTTATAGCCGATTAGAAAAAAGTACGACTGATTTAAAAAATCGTTTTCAAGAAATTCTTGCAGAACGAAATGAATTACGTGTTGCAAAAGAAAAGTTACAAGCCCACCAGCGTCAAACCCAACAAGAGCTGCATGATTTACAACAAGATCGTGACCGTTTGTTACAAAAAAATGAGCTTGCCAAATCAAAAGTTGAAGCCATTATTCAGCGTTTAGGCATTTTGGGCACTGCTCAAGATCAACACGCTCAAGAAATCCAGCAACTTGCCCATCCTAATGCTGAAACTGGTGAGGAGATCCAATCATGAGTGAACAAGTCATGGTAGAGCTTAGGCTGATTGAGCAGACTTTTAGACTCGCGACTACCTCAGATAAAAAAGATGAACTTGAACGCGCTGCACAACTTCTCAATGAGAAATTTAATGACATGCGCCGTAGTGCCCCACGTGTTGAGCACAACAAACTAGTCATTATGGTCGCTTTACAGTTAACTCAAGAAGTGCTAAGTCTTAATAAATCTTTGCAGGAATATACTCACTGTGAACGTCTACTGCAAACGATTTTAGAAGATGTGGAACAGGTTATTTAATAAGCTTTGATTACCACAAAATGCCTTGCTCTATAAATCATAGATGCAAGGCATTTTTATTTTTGACTATCCATTACGGTTGAATATCATTTTATCCACGTTCAATGTACAAAGCTTCATCAAACGCAAACTAAGTTTACAGTTCCATAGACTCAAGTGATTGCCAACATAGTCAGATCGGTTATACTTAAGCTATCTCTGGGATGTTCGCCAGCGGGTCTATTCCCCTGCCGATACTTAAACTTATGGATTGCGTTCTGTATATTTAGAGTGTAGGCCTACCTTCGAGTAGGAAACCCAGCAAGTATACGTCGCGTCCACCTTGAACTCATCGGGTTCAGGGTAACGACACATGCAGCGGCATCTTCGGAGCATTTATTTAATTAAATAATAAAATTCCAAAAGTTTATTTCAATTAGCTTTTCAATACAGACCTGTCAGTACAATACTTCTCTCAAGCCTTCAATAAGCATCACATTATTATTTTAGAGATGAATGAGTCTCTGCATTCAAAATTACTTTTCTTTTCTACTCAGGCATTCTTGATACCAAGCTGTTTGAAAATCTTCTATCGCTTTTCGTTTAAAGAAGCTGGTCTTAAATACTTTGGTTGAGTAAGCAGAATTAATTAAATCTTGATAAAGTTGTTTTGCCTTTGGATCTTCAAGGCTGTTCGCTATATGCTGCAAGTCTTCAGATGGGACTTTTTGTTGACGCGCTTCCATGACAGTATAAGAAACTTTCTTCACCACATTACAAATTTCGGGGTCATTTACACTTTCATCGGCATAACAGCCAAAAGCTAAAAAACTAAGAAAAAATAATTTAAATTTCATATACCGACCTTATTTTTATAGCTTTAAATTAATTACAGACTTTTATTTTTAACAAAGAAATAGGAAATTGATCCCTATTTCCTTTAAAGGTTTTTATGCTGGATTAATCACATAAAAATAAATAATTAGACCGACTAAAACGGTTGAAGCGATCGTTAAATATGTACCGACTGTATTAAAACTTTGTAAGAATTTCAAGATTTCCATATCGAGAACCCCCTAAATTAGCAGTTATAAACAAAACAAAATTAAACTTACCACAACTCAATACCGCCAAACAATTCACATTTGTTGCATTTTTTGAGAATTAAAACATCAATGAATTTATTAATTACACCTAATAGCAAAGGCATCTTTGTAGTAATCAGTCGCACTTTTCAAATCCGATAATAATTTCTCTTCGGTATAAGGTTTAGGCGAAATTTTTATTAAGGCAGGCATATATTGGGTCTTATAAACTTCTGGATAGTCATGACATAAGATTTTGACTTTAACTTCTTGAGGTGTATTCGGGTTATCTAGTTGATCTAAAAACTCTCCTATTTTACGATCTGATTCTTCAAATTGAGCTTTATAATCTACTTCCGCTGCTTCAGGTTCGGCTTGTTTCGTACATCCACCAAGTAGCAGACCAACACTTATTGTAATGGTTAAAATTTTCAACTTCATAGGCTTAACAATTCTGCATTAATCTTTTAAATATACTTAACCTTATTAAATGTAAAGAAATACTGACAATACGTAAAGAAATAGAATTTTTAATAGTTAAACACAATAGATCAGATCAATTTATGACTAGTGGTCCAACGAATTTAAGTTATTTTCGAATTACCTTTCTATTTCCATAAAGCTGTCGAAAAATAGGTATAATTTTGCACGACTGATCTTTAATCTTAGTTAGATTTATACATGAATGAACTCAGCTTTATCAGAAAAAATTTAAGATCTAAAAGACGTTCTTTAAGTTCATTTGAGCAAAAACAAGCTCAGCTTAATGTTCTTCATCATTTAAATACCCTACCTATTTTTCATTCTTCCAAAAAAATTGGTTTATATTTGCATGCCTTTGGAGAAGTTCACACAGAGCTTCTCATAGAATTATGTTTTAAAAAGAATAAACAAGTTTATTTGCCGATGATTTGTTCTATGAACCAGCGTTTAGTCTGGGTAAAAATATCTAAAAACCAATATATAAACCGACGTTTTTCACATCACCCATTGGGAATGAAAGAACCGATGGCCACTAGAGCAAAACATGTTTCATCACTTGATTTATTGATCATGCCACTTCTGGCATGTGATCGGTATGGTACGCGTATTGGCATGGGAGGTGGTTATTATGATCGTACCTTGGCAAGTGCAAAACACAAACCTTATCGTTTAGGGTTAGCTCATCAATTTCAATTTATTGAACATACTTTAAAGCGTCAGAGTTGGGATCAGCCATTAGATGCTTTGCTCACACCTCAACGTGTTTATTATTTTAAAAGATAATATTTATAGAAAATTAAAATTAGTCTTAAGTTTTTAATGCCCCTAAAATCATAAAAGTAACCACCTTAAGGATGATTACTTCTACGTGACAGACCGATTTACCAACTTATAGTAACACGGCTATTTAATGTTCAATATTAAATAAGTTTTGCATTATTGTTAATTATACAATGCCGACAAATGACACAAGAAAATGGTTATTTTCCATCCAAACGTCTTTTTTACTATATGAATATTTCATAATTATTAAGCTAAATTACCTATCCTTTCTACAAAATTTTATTCTTCTTAAGAATTAATCCGTTGATTCATAATATTTTAATAAAAAAGTTGACTAAATTAGTCATTTTTTCCACATTTTCTATAGAGAGGCCCTTGTAATTTTTGAAATACACATCACTATAAAAAACATGGCAACATCGTTGTCACTCATTAGGAGTGCCCATGTCTGAACTTATTATGAATGAAAAAACTGACTTAGAGCCTCAGGTTCCAAGTGTATTACCACTTTTAGCGTTACGTGATGTTGTGGTTTACCCACACATGCAAATTGCGTTATTCGTGGGTCGTGAAAAATCGATCAATGCAGTTGATGTGGCTCGTAACAGTGACAATTTAGTATTTGTAGTTGCGCAAAAAGATTCGCTTACAGAAGAAATTGATCACGATAACCTTTATCAGTACGGAACTGTCGCTAAGATTGTTCAAGTCGTAAATCATGAGAATGATGAAAACTGCATTAAAGTACTTATTGAAGGTTTACATCGCTCTAAACTTGAAAAGATTATCGATGAAGATAGCCATTTGACTGCTGAACACAGCTTAAGTCCAATGACAATTAACGTAGATAAAGCTACTCAAGAAACTCGTTTGCAAGAGTTACGTACTTTATTTGCTCAATATGCTGAAGCAAAATTGCGTAATGCACGCGAACTCGTTGCTGCGGCTAATAAAATTGAAGACTTGCTACAACTCATGTTCTTTGTAGCAACACGTGTGCCTCTAAATATTGAAATTAAACAGAAGTTTTTAGAGCACGATGAGTTTGAAGCACATTTGCAAGAGCTTATGAGCTACTTGGTAAATCAATCTGCTGAACAGCAAATTGAACAAACTTTACATGACAGCGTAAAACGCCAAATGGAAAAAAATCAACGTGAATACTTTCTAAATGAAAAAATGAAAGTCATTCAACGTGAACTTTCTGACATGAATGGCGGTGCTGAAGATGACGTTGCTGAAATAGAGAAACGTCTTGCTGAAGCTGATTTACCTGAACACGTACGTAAAAAAGCTGAAGCTGAGTTCCGTAAGCTTAAAGCAATGCAACCAGCGTCTAGTGAAGCAGCTGTTGTACGTAACTATCTAGAAGTAATTTTAGATACGCCGTGGAATAAAGCGAGCAAAGTGAGTATCAACCTTGCGAAAGCACAGGAAATTCTCGATACAGATCACTACGGCTTAGATGACGTAAAAGACCGTATTGTTGAATACCTAGCTGTTCAGTCGCGTGTTAAAAAGCTCAAAGGTCCGATTCTATGTTTAGTAGGCCCTCCTGGTGTAGGTAAAACTTCACTTGGTGAGTCTGTCGCGAAAGCAACAGGTCGTGAATTTGTTCGTATGGCACTTGGTGGTGTACGTGACGAAGCTGAAATTCGTGGTCACCGTCGTACTTATATTGGTGCGATGCCAGGTAAAATTGTGCAATCTTTAACAAAAGTTGGCGTGAAGAATCCATTGTTCTTACTCGACGAAATTGACAAGATGGCGCAAGACTACCGTGGCGATCCTGCTTCTGCTTTGCTTGAAGTATTAGATCCATCACAAAACAGTAAGTTCAACGATCACTATTTAGATCTTGATCTTGACCTATCTGAAGTGATGTTCATCTGTACTGCAAACAGTATGAATATTCCAGAAGCCTTGCTTGACCGTATGGAAGTTATTCGTCTACCGGGTTATACCGAAGATGAGAAAGTTAACATTGCTGAACGTTACCTTGTTCCAAAAGCAATTAAGAACAATGGTCTACGTCCAAAAGAGTTAACAATTCATGAAGAAGCGATCCGTGACATTGTTCAACGCTATACACGTGAAGCTGGTGTACGTAGTTTAGAACGTGAAGTGTCTAAAATTGCGCGTAAAGTGGTAAAAGAAGCAGTAAGTAAAAAGTCTAAAAACTTACAACTTGATGTGACTTCTGCCAATCTTCCAGAATACTTAGGTCCACATAAGTTTGACTTTGGTATTGCAGAAGATGAAGCACAAGTAGGACGCGTAAATGGTCTAGCTTGGACATCTGTAGGTGGTGAGTTACTAACTATTGAAGTTGCAGCAGTTAAAGGTAAAGGTAAATTCATTACGACTGGTTCACTCGGTGACGTAATGAAAGAGTCTATTACCACAGCAATGACTTTAGTACGTACACGTGCTGATGAGTTAGGTATTGAAGCTTCTCGTTTTGAAGAAACTGATGTACACGTTCACTTACCTGAAGGTGCAACACCAAAAGATGGTCCATCTGCTGGTTTAGCATTAACAACTGCGCTTGTATCAGCATTTACAGGTATTGCAATTCGTCCTGATATTGCAATGACTGGTGAAACAAGCTTAGGTGGTCGTGCAATGCGTATTGGTGGCTTAAAAGAAAAACTTCTTGCAGCACACCGCGGTGGAATTAAACTTGTATTTATTCCTCAAGACAACGTTCGAGACTTAGCAGAAATTCCTGCGAATGTTAAAGAAGGTTTGGAAATCAAAGCTGTGAAAAGTATTGATGATATCTTACCTTTAGCATTAGTTTCGATGCCAAAGCCTTTACCTAAAACACCAATTGTAAAACCGGTGGAAGGTTCAAAAGCAGCACGTCACTAATTAAAAATATAAAAAAGAGAGCTTCGGCTCTCTTTTTTTTGTTACACAATTTGATTGAAAAATATCCAACCATCCTCATAATAGGTAATAAGAGTATTTAATTACTTTAAATATTCTTCGTTATCTCTTCTTTTATAGATAACCTTGTTTTTATTCTCTATGATCATCTGAACTCCAGACAGATGATCATTTGATCGCAGTCCAACACTGTTTTTTGGACTGCGTTTTTTATGCCAGCTTTTTAGATCGTCAGATACTTTCATTCATCAGGTATAATGCGCCAGCTGTATTTGAATGAATAGATAACATGAAAATTCGTATTCTGACCATTGGTCAAAAAATGCCTGCTTGGGTTCTTACTGGTTTTGAAGATTATTTCAAACGCATCCAACCTTTTGTTCAAACCCAAGTTATTGAACTACCTATGGCCAAACGTAGTAAGAATGATTCAGAAGCGGATATTTTAAAATATTGCCAAATTGAAGGCGAAAGCATTTTAAATGCTTTAAAACCGAATGAAACGTTAATTGCTCTAGAAGTTGGTGGTCGGGAACTGAGTACAGAGAAATTAGCTGACACAATGAAACAATGGATGCTTGAGGGTAATGATGTAGCACTTGCGATTGGCGGTCCAGATGGTTTGTCAGATCAAGTACGTAAAGCAGCTGCTTGGCATTGGTCACTCTCAAAACTTACCATGCCCCATCCTTTAGTACGTGTTTTATTAATCGAGCAGCTATATCGGGCGATGAGTATTAATCACAATCATCCCTATCACCGTGCATAAAAGGAACAAACGTTTCATTTTAAGAACAATCCGTTGAAATCTGGATACTTTTATCATGTCCTGATTTTGGCATAATACCTATTATTCTGCTTTTCAACTCAGGTGTAATGAAATGGAACTACAAACGCTTCCCGGACTGTTTATTTCCCATGGCTCGCCCATGCTTGCACTTGACCCGGAACAAGTTGGACCTGCTCTACACCGTTTAGGCACCAATCTTCCTATACCTAAGGCAATCATTGTGATGTCTGCGCACTGGGAAAGTAAAGCACTTGAAGTGAGCATTTCGACTCGTCCTGAAACATGGCATGACTTCCGCGGCTTTCCTAAAGAGTTATATGAAATTCGCTACAGTGCGCCTGGTGAACCAGCATTAGCAGAAGAAATCTTAAAACTATTGGCAGATGCTCACTTTGTTGCACATGCCAATAGTACACGTCCTCGCGATCATGGTGTATGGATGCCTTTATTACATATGTACCCAGATGCAGACATTCCTGTGGTCGAAATTTCTTTGCCATCAAATTTAAGTGCACAAGAAATTTATCGTATAGGACAAACACTCGCCCCTTTACGTGACAAACAAATTTTACTCATTGGTTCGGGAAGTATTACTCATAATCTTGCAGAGTTATCTTGGCAAGGAGACAACTCTAAAGTTCCTGAATGGGCTTCAACGTTTAGAAATACTGTCGTGAATAAGCTTTCCCATCAAGATTATGATGGAGTTTTAGACTGGCAATCACTGCCGTTTGTGAAACGTAACCACCCTACGCTTGAACATTTTGCACCTTTGTTTTTTGCTATGGGTACAGGCAATCGCTTTACGATTGTTCATAGTAGCTTCACAATGGGCTCATTAGGAATGGACATCTATCGTTTTGATTAATTATTAAGAAATACCTCGTTTTGCGGGGTATACCATTACTTTTGTTGAAAATTAGAATAATTTACAAACTTATACATTTTAAAAACCGAAACAATCAAATGTTTACATTTTCTTTTTTTAAGAATGTTTTAAGCTTATTACTGTTGTTTTTTTACTTGAAGTTTTTAAATGAAAATTAAATATTTAATTCTTGCGTTATTACCTTTTTCTTTGATGGCGTGTCAAACAGTTACTAATACTCCTGCTCCAATTGTTTCTGAGCAACAACAAAACCTTGCAACCACTTTAGGTGAATATGCATGGACTTATCAAAATGTAAAAGCTTCTAAACCACTTATTCTTAACTTTAATGCAGATGGTAAATTAGCAATCAATACTGGTTGTAATGGCCAAGGCGGTACTTGGAAAGTTGAAGGTAACCAACTTGTAACATCTCCTCTTGCATCAACAAAGATGGCTTGCCAAGATGATTTAATGAAACAAGAACAATTGTCGAATAGCATCTTTAATGAAGCAAAATTACCAATCGAAATTAGCAACACTAATGGTCAGGTGATTTTAACGGTGACAGATAAAACTGGTCAAAAACACATTTTCCAAGGTCAAAAAGCAGTGAATACTCAAGCTTTAACAGATTACTCTTGGTCATATCAGCCTGAAAATACTAAAAAGCCAATCGTTCTTAACTTTACAAATGATCGTTTATCTATCGCAACAGGTTGTAACCGCCAAGGAACAACTTGGAAAGTTGAAAATAATACGATTGTAACAGCTGACGTAATGTCGACGATGATGGCATGTGAACCTGCTTTAATGAAACAGGAACAGTTCTCTAGCAGCCTATTCCAAAAACGTGCGATTCCATTTGAACTCAATACTACAAATGTTGATCAACCAACATTGACAGTATCTGATGCTCAAGGCCAGAAATATACTTTCACAGGCAAAATGACACCTGAAGCAAAGTATCAATCTGAAGGAAAAACAGTTTTCCTAGAAGTTGCTCCAGAAACTAAATCTTGTACTGGTGTTGCGCCACAAACTTGTATGCAAGTTCGTGAAATTAAATATGATGACAAAGGTGTTAAAACTTACGCAGACAAAAACTGGTCATTATATTACGGTCAAATCGAAGGTTTTGAACACAAACCAGACCAACGCGTAATTTTACGTGTAAAACGTTTTGAAGTGAAAAACCCAGCTGCAGACCAATCTAGTCAAGCAGATGTATTAGATATGGTTGTAGAACAAGAGTTAGTTAAAAAACCTAAAAAATAAGTTTTTAGACTAAAAAATCCGATGCTTATGCATCGGATTTTTATTTATATCTTAGAAAATACCTTGAGCAAGCATTGCATCAGCAACTTTTACAAAACCTGCAATATTGGCACCGTCTACATAGTTCACACTACCGTCTTCTTTAGTACCGTATCTAACACAATTGGCATGAATGTCTTTCATGATTGCATGTAAGCGTTCATCGACCTCAGCATGGGTCCAGCCTAAACGAATTGCATTTTGAGACATTTCTAAACCAGAAGTTGCCACACCACCCGCATTAGATGCTTTACCTGGCGCATACAAAATTTTAGCTTCAATAAAATGTTCAACTGCTTCAAGTGTAGATGGCATATTAGCGCCTTCAGCTACACAAATGACACCGTTAGAAATAAGTGTTTTAGCGTCTTCACCTGTTAATTCATTTTGTGTAGCACACGGCAAAGCAATATCAACAGGAATATGCCAAGGCGTTTTTCCTTCAAAATATTCAAAACCATGTTTAGAAGCAAACTCGGAAATACGACCACGTTTAACGTTTTTCAGTTCCATTACTTCAGCAAGTAACTCATCTGTAAAACCATTTTTTAAATAAACTGTGCCGTTTGAGTCCGACAAGGTAACAACTTTTGCCCCTAAGAACATCGCCTTTTCTGCCGCATATTGTGCAACGTTACCAGAACCTGAAACGGAAACAGTTTTACCAGCAAAAGATTGTCCACGGGCTTTTAGCATTTCTTCTGCAAAATAAACCGTACCATAACCAGTTGCTTCAGGGCGCATTAAGCTACCACCAAATGAAATTCCCTTACCAGTAAAAACACAAGCGGTGTCGTTACTCAGCTTTTTCATCATGCCTGCCATATAACCGACTTCACGTGCCCCTACGCCAATATCACCCGCAGGAATATCCGTATTTGGTCCTAAATGGCGATAAAGCTCAATCATTAATGCCTGACAGAATCGCATAATTTCAGCATCAGATTTACCTTTAGGATCAAAATCTGAACCACCTTTTCCCCCACCCATTGGTAAGGTAGTAAGTGAGTTTTTAAAAGTCTGCTCAAAACCTAAAAATTTTAAAATTGATAGATTGACCGATGGATGGAAACGCATTCCACCTTTAAATGGACCAATTGCTGAATTGTATTGAACACGGAAAGCACGGTTAACTTGAGTCTGACCTTGATCATCCATCCATGAAACACGGAATTGAATCACACGCTCAGGTTCAACCAAACGTTCTAGCAATCCCTGCTCTGCATATTCCGGATTTTTTTCAATAAATGGCCACAAACTCGTCATAACTTCTTCGACAGCTTGTAAGAACTCAGGTTGATGCGGATCACGCGCTTGCACGTAATTCAGGAATTCATTCAGGTTGTTGTATTTCAATGCACGGTCCTCAGCATAGTAATGAATTAAATTGGTGCAATACATTTTTAAATGCATCATTTAGCAGCAAAATATTAAATCCCTTTCCATCAATTTTAACAATACTTATTTTAAATTATTTTATTTACCTTAATTATCAAAAACTTATTTTTAGAAAAACTACTAAAAAATAAGAAATAGTCATTTATCTTTTCATTTTTATTGATCTATTATTGTGCAATATTAGCTACATTTTAGGTCAATCAAAAAGCCAATAAATTCGTTAAAATCCATTGACCTTACTTAGGTTTTTCTTCATTATCGCATCGTTTTAACCAAGCTATTTGCCCACTATGAATTCATCTATTTCTCTCATACGCGAGATTGATGCGTTATTACCACAGACTCAGTGTGGTTTATGTGGACATCGTGATGGATGTCTACCCTACGCAAAGTCGATTGCTGAAGGTGAAGAAGCAAATAAATGTGTTCCAGGTGGTCAGCCTGTAGCCGATGCACTCGCAAATTTATTAAATCGTCCTGTGTTAACCGCTGAAACTAGCGTATGGCCTGTACAGGCCGATGGTCGTCCCCAGCGAATGAAAGCGATTATTCGGGAAGATGAATGTATTGGTTGCACCAAATGTATTAGTGCTTGCCCTGTAGATGCTATTATTGGAAGTGGTAAGCTCATGCATACCATCTTGACTGACTTATGTACAGGTTGTGAGTTATGTATTCCACCTTGTCCGGTAGATTGCATTGATTTGGTCGAAGACACGCAAGCATTACCAAATGAGCAACAGCGTATCGCTGAACAAAATGATTTAAGACAACGTTATTACGCTCACATTCAGCGCGAAGAAAAACGTCGTACTCACCGTAAAGGGCCTGTAGTACGCGCTGAAATTGATACCCAACTGTTTGCCCAGTTCTCTCAGGCGCTTGATGAAGTACCTTCAATTGAGCTCATCGAGAAACCCAAAGAGGTTGTGTCAACTGATGCAAAAACGACTATTGAATTAGCTAAAATTCGTACGCAAATTAAGAAACTGGAAAAACAACTCAGTGTACGTGAAGATGCTAAAAAACGTCTTCAACTTGAAGAACTTCAACAGCAACTCATGCAATTACAGGAGGTCTGAATGGCCGTCAAGAATATGACGAAAAAGCAGATTCAAATTTTCTTTGAACGCCTTCGCGAACAACGACCTTCACCTCAAACCGAGTTAAAATATTCATCTCCATTTGAGCTACTTATTGCAGTTATGTTGTCAGCTCAAGCGACCGACGTAAGTGTTAATAAAGCAACAGATAAGCTCTACCCTGTGGCGAATACAGCTGAAAAAATCTATAACTTGGGCGTAGATGGGTTAAAGGAATATATCAAGACAATTGGTCTCTATAACGCAAAAGCCGAAAATGTCATTAAAACCTGTAAGATTTTAATGGAACAATTTAACGGCGAAGTTCCAAGTAACAGAAAAGATTTAGAAGCTTTACCGGGTGTCGGACGTAAAACAGCTAACGTGGTTTTAAATACGGCTTTCGGACAACCCACCATGGCTGTCGATACCCATATTTTCCGAGTGGGTAATCGAACTGGCTTAGCCGTAGGTAAAAATGTACTTGAGGTTGAGCACCGCTTAATTAAGGTCATTCCTAAAGAATTTATTTTAGATTCACATCACTGGCTCATATTACACGGTCGTTATTGTTGTATCGCCCGTAAACCGAAATGTGCAGAATGTGTTGTTGCAGATGTCTGTAACTGGCCTGATCGCTTTGAATTTGGCGCAATAAAAACGATTCCAACAAAAAACCTCAGTTAATCCTGAGGTTTTTTAAACTGCTGCAATTTGGGATGTAATTGTCGTGCTTTACCATTCAGTTTATTTTCCAAAGCCTGTTGTTTCTGCACATGACGCAGCATTTTTTGACTTTGATACAATAAAAACAACAGTAGAGCTAAACTTAAAATTACCACTACAATCAAAATAATTTTCAGCAAAGAAGTATCCTCAATCCACTCAAACATTGAGTGTTATATGCCCTAATATAATCTTTAACTACTATTATGTCAGATTTTGTTGGCTTGCATACCATGCATGAATATCCTGTTTTTCAATTGCAGTTGCCATTAGTTCGGGAAATTGATCAGGTGTACAAGCAAACGTTGGAATCCCCATATCAGCAAAGATCTGCGCATGTTGAGTGTCGTACCAAGGTGCACCATCATCAGACAATGCCAGTAGCGTAATGACTTGCACCCCACTATCTAGCACTTCAGCCACCTGCTTGAGCATTTGCTTAGCATCACCACCTTCACACAAATCGCTAATCAGGATAAAAATAGTATCTTCTGGTCGAGTGATTTTACTACGGCAGTATTTTATCGCTTTAGCAATATCGGTTCCCCCACCCAACTGTGTACCAAATAACACATCCACTGGGTCTTCTAGTAAAGGTGTTAAATCAGCTAACTCGGTATCAAACACAATCATTTGCGTACTGACCGCACGAATACTTGCCATCACCGCCGCAAAAACACTGGAATAAATCACTGAGGGAGCCATAGAGCCACTTTGATCGACACAGAGTACAATATCTTTTAAGGCCGTTTGTTGGCGTGGATGCCCATGTAATTCATGCGGAATAATCGTTTTAAAGTCTTCTTGCCAATGCTTTAAATTAGCTTGAATGGTGCGTTTCCAATTAATATCTTGCATGCTTTTAGGACGTCGTGTATGAGCTGAACGGTTCATACTCCCTCTAATCGCTTGCTGCAAGGGCTGCTTTAGACGGTTTTCAAGCTGCTCTACTAACTGACGTACCACGATACGCGCAGTTTCTTTGGTTTTTTCAGGCATTAAATGATTGAGTGAAATCAAAGTTGAAACCAAATGAATATCAACCTCAACACTCGCCAACAATTCAGGCTCTAACAACATTTGCTGTAAATTCAAACGCTCTAAAGCATCTTTTTGGATGACTTTCACTACCGAGGATGGAAAATACTGACGAATATCACCTAACCATTGCGCAACTCGAGGACTCGAATGCCCAAGACTACCACGGCGATTAGGCTGTTGCGTCTGATAAAGTTCATTCAAACACTCTTGCATCTTACTATCTTGCATCGACCAATTCGGTAAATGCGAAGTCGAATTTGGGGCTTGTCCTAAAATTAAACGCCAACGTCGTTCTTGTTCCGCAAGGTCTGGTTGTTCTAAAGTGATCAGTTCTTCATTCATGTTCATCACTTAAACCTCGACAGCAACAGGCTGCAAATACGTATAAATTTCATCTAATACCGTTTTAGCACGTTCGATGTCTAAAACACCAACCTCTTGTTTGATTGTGGTCGTTTTTTGTGTCACTTTCTGAATTAATTGCTGTGCTTCAGCAGGACTAAAACTGGAGGCTGTTCTCGCCAAAATTGGCAATAACTCAATAAATTGCTGCTCTTGTAATTGATTGACCCATTGGCTCACGGTTTCCCAAAGGCTTTGCTCATGAATCAATAACAAAGCTTGATGAGTGAGAAAACCTTCAAACCAAGCGGCACTGTAGTCTGCCGTCTGCCCAATCGATAAAGCTCGTGAGAGAAATCCCTGTGTCTGTTTCACATCAATCAACTGCTGTTCTCGTGCTAAACGTACACAACAACCATGCAAATAAGCTTGCATATGTTCCAACTGCAATAACTGTTGCAAGGTCTCCTGCCAAAGCTGTAATAATTCATCTTGTTGTAATTGTTCTAAAAGTTCATATAAGGCTTGTAGTTGTTGAGCAAACTGCTGGGCCATTTCAGCATTGAGTTGTACACAATAACTTGGCAAACTTAACATCAAACGAATCGCTAAATGTTCTACCACTTGATGCAAATGTTGCATCGAAAACTGACGTACGCTGCCATAACGAATTGCGGTAATTAATGGCTTTAAAGTTGCCAAAATAATACTTGGGTCTTGATGCTGGGTGGTAAGTTCATTCAGTTTATCCAAAGCCAAATTTAAGCTTTGATCCAAACCAGACAATAAAATGCTTTCAATTAGTTGAGCAATTTGCCCCACATCTTCGCATTGTTTGATCTGATTTTCTACATAACTTTGCGTAGCAAGTTGCACGCTATTGCCCCACAATGACATTTCATTCAGATATAAACTACTTTCAGGCTGCCAAGACAACTGCCAAATTTCTTTAAAATTCCCTTGCTTCGCACCTGTACCTGCTAACTCTGCCCAAGCAATGCCAAGTAATTTAATACAATGTAAAAATTGACTTTTTGCCAAGTCGAATGCTTCACGTAAATCTAGCGTAATATCACGATGTGGTGCTTCGAGTTTTAAGCGAAAATGCTTCACTTGCTGTAAAAAGTCTTTTTGAATTGGCAACTCAATCAATTCAGCAGGTACTTGTCCCAATTGCTCATCTTCAAGCAATTTAGCTAAAATCGGTTGTGGAATATCCAAACCATGATTCAAGACCGAGCGAATTACCTCAAACAAATCTTCCAAATCAGGGATACGGCGTCCACGTAATTGCAATAAAGATTGGATCAGTTGTACCGCATCAATAATTTGGGCACTAGAGGCGTCATGGCCTGCTTGGCGTAAGGCTTGGGCAAATTGACTTAACCAATCAATAGTAATTTTTTCGCCATCAACATTTCCATCTAAAGCTTGTTGGTAATGCTTCCAAAGATGGGTATACCACCCAACCGCTTGTACACCTGCGCCATAACCATTATCTCGACTCAATCGTCCATGTGTCCATGCAATCCATGCAGCATCAACTTTGATTTTAGGCAAACCTTTCAGTAAAGCAGTATCCGCTTTAGTTTGAGCTTTTAAATCTGCCAACACAGGTGCATGCCATGCACCACAAATTACCACAATATTTTGATAGCCTTGCTTTTCTGCCTGCTTAATCACTTTGCGCATATAGGCTTCACGATACTGCTCCAGCAATTGATCTTCGCTACTGTAATTTTCAGGTTGCTGGCTTAGCAAATGATCACGTAAAGCTGCCATCGCATCGCTAATAGCAGTAAACATTTGTCCAGCATGTGGTTGCTGTTCGACTAGATGTTCCCAAAACCGTTCACTATCTTGATAGCCAGACTGTTCAGCCAATAATTGAATTGGATCTCTTCGAATCGAAAGATAATGTTGTTCCAGATTGTATTCTGACTCAATATCATCTTGCTGATTCAGCTCAACCTCTTGCTCATCTGTTAATGCCTGTTCATCCACCGAAGCTTTCTGTAGACGTTGTTCTGCCCATTGTTTTTCTAATGCAAAACGATGTTGCAAAGGTAGATCCATAAACTCTACTGTAACTTGCTGACGCAGCGCATATTGTAAAGCTTGCCACTCAGGTGAAAACTCAGCAAAAGGATAGAAGACCGCCTGTAATCGTACTTCTTTTTGTACAGGAGTATTCAACAACAATGCTACAGGCGGCTTAAAATCGGCATGTTGTAATTGGGCAATGATTGGATTGGCATCCGGTGGGCCTTCAATTAAAATACAATCGGGTTGAATCGAAGCCAAAGCATTACATACACTACGTGCTGAACCAGGCCCATGATGACGAATACCGAGAATATGCAGCATTTTTCTATCCTTTATTTCGATCACATCTTCTCCTGTTCGAGGAGAAGATTGGGATGAAGTCATTTATTATTGGGTTTTATTCTAAGTCACGACAAGCACGATACAGGTCTTGCCAACCCTCGCGTTGTTTAATCACAGTTTCAACATACTCTTTCCAAGGCACAAGATCCTGAACAGGATCTTTTAATACTGCACCCTGTAAACCTGCTGCTAATTCATGGTCAGTTAAATTACCTGAACCAAAATGCCCAGCCATTACCCAACCATGACTCATCACAGAAATAGCTTCAGCTGTTGATAAGGTACCCGTAGTGGTTTTTAGCTTTTGCTTACCATCTAAAGTTTGTCCATGACGCAACTCTCTAAAAATCGTCACCAGTTTTTGAATTTGAGTATCCAAAGGCTGAATCTCAGGAAGTTGCAAGCTTTTACCTAATGACTGAACACGCTTTTGTACGATCTCGATTTCTTCTGAGATTGTGGCAGGCGGCGGTAAAATTACCGTATTAAAACGACGCTTTAACGCAGAGGAGAGTTCATTCACCCCTTTATCACGGTTATTGGCTGTTGCAATCACACTAAAACCTTGTATCGCTTGATACTCAATACCGAGCTCAGGCACAGGGAGATTTTTTTCAGAAAGCAATGTGATTAAAGTATCTTGAACATCTGCAGGAATACGGGTTAACTCTTCTACTCGAGCAATCTTACCTTCTTGCATCGCGCGCAACATCGGGCTTTTGACTAATGCATCTTCACTTGGGCCTTTAGATAAAAGTTGTGCATAGTTCCAGCTATAACGTAAAGTATCTTCACTAGTGCCAGCCGTACCTTGAATCAGTAATGCACTATTTCCAGAAATAGCAGCTGCTAAATGCTCAGATACCCATGATTTTGCCGTACCCGGCACCCCTAATAGTAACAATGCTCGGTCAGTTGCCAAAGTTGCCACTGCAATTTCCATTAAACGGCGATTACCAATATATTTAGGTGAAATCACAGTTCCATCAGCTAAAGTGGTCCCCAATAAATAATCTACAACAGCTTTCGGTGAAAGTTGCCATTGTGGTGGTTTTGCTAAATGGTCATGTGCCTTTAATGCATCTAATTCATGAGAAAACTGTTGTTCTGCACGTGCACGTAAAACTTGTTGAGACATGTTGATTATCCTAATTTATGATTAATTGATCATTAAGCAATAAGTTTTTGTTTATACTGAATAAAATGAATCATTTGTTTCCATTCAGAAATAGAAAAAAGAGGTTGTAGACAACTGAAGTCTATTGGATAAGCTTCCAAAATCAGCCATTGTGCCTGCTCTTTTAGTAATACAAATTTATTTTGATCCTGCTGCAAGTCCAAATTCCCATATGCGTGTTGTATTAACACAGCTGCCATTTCTGAGATTTTCTGATCTTGATGTAAAACTTTTGCTCTTTGAAATACATACCAAAAATGTTCTAAATCTTGATTTCGATAATAGGACTCAAGTTGTTCTAATAATAATTTGCTTGCTGGCTCCTGATCTAGCAAACCAAAGATTGTCTCACGCTCGATCCTGCTTCCAGTTGATATTGTCACAGCTTCACACCATTTGGTCTGATGTTGATAAAACCATAAAGCTAGATCACGGCGCTGCTCTCGGTAACAGCACAAAATAAATGCGCTCCACAGTGAATCTTTTTGTCGCGAATGTAATGAAAATAAATGATCCAAAGTACCAAATAATTCTAACCAATAGGCAAGTGGTAATTGGATTAAAATTCTTTTGAGATAAAGTACGCCCTTTGAACTTTCACAAAACTCCTGATAAGCCTGTTCGACTTGAGAACTTTGGAAAACTGTCTTTAAACTTTTACGGCTTTCAACCAAATTTGCTTCTCGATCAAAGAAACCATAATCATTCAATGCATCATCTTGATCTAAGTTAATGTTGAATTTAACTTTTCTGGCTTGAACATCGTAGCTCAAACATGCACGCAGTAACGCCATAACCTCGTTATAGAGGGTATTATCTTGATAGTATAAATAGAAAGCTAATACACCATTATTGCGTACTGTCGCTGCATTCTGGGGTTCTAGTGTTTTCACATGCTGGTATAAAGCTTCAAATTGGGTTACTGGCATGTTATATGTCACTAGACTTTCAGCATGACTTTGCAAATGATTTTTCTGAATAGATTGTGACCAGAATTCCGCAATATGCTGGTTAATAAAGTCTGGTAATTGACTGCACAATTGGCTCATCAGTAAGGACCAATCACTATTTTTTGATTTCAACAATTGACGGATTAATGATGATGAATCTTGTTGTTTCAAATATTTCCATACCCTTTTCGCATCATCCACACGTGTTGTAACATCACCTTGAAATGCGAACTCAGGTAGAATAGTGGCCAATAACACTGGGTTCTGACACAGTGGTAGAAGCTTCAACACCAAATAACGAGGAATCACTTGCTGCTGCTGTTGAGCAAGTTCAAAAATTTGATTAACCCAATCCTGATATAAAAATGGCGACTCTTGCGCAACAATCCATTTCAAAATTTGCACAAGCTCATCATCTAGCTGCTTTTCATTTTGTATCTGATCAGTTTCACCAAAACTCTTTTGAACTTTTTCAGGCACAGCTCGTGTTTGACAACCTGCTAGTTGCATCAGTGCCCAATATTGATTTAAGACCAATAAATCTTGTGCTGAATCAATTTCTTTAGGAACATAATCCAGCAATTCTTTAGGAATTTTTATAACTTGCTTAAATTGCTGTCCTAAAGTCAGTTTGAGAAGTAACTGTTGATTAAACTCACTGTATGATGTGGTTAAAGACATTCAAAATGCCCTCCTTGCCAAATACTTATAAGTTTAAGTTTCAACCCATCCCACTCTACACCAGCGCTGAATGGCTCTGCCCCCACTAAAAACCACAACTCAACAAATTGTTTAATTTCAATTTCACACATTTTTTGATCCTGATCGACCAAATAAATTATTTTATCAAGCTTTACTAAACGTAATTGCTCTAGCCAGAAAAAGCGTACTAATTGCAAAGGATGTTGTTTTAAGCCATTCGCATATTGAATAAATGCTTGGTCAAAATTTTTAAATCCCCTAGGTGAAATGAGCACTTCGTTTAAATCATTAAATGTTATTAGATTATCTTCCAGACGTAAGCGTTGTTGGCTTATCACAGGATAGAGTTTGACATTTATAGGCAATTGTTTTTGATAAGGTAAGGTCACTCCAAAGCTTGAATGAGGGGGTATTTCAAAATCTAGTAGCAAATAATCACACAGGTTCTGACTATCCCATAACCATTGACGACGATAACGTCCCCGAGTATTGACCAACTCATGCGTCACTTGTCCTAAAGCGTAAAGATCAAGTTTATGAACTGGTATGTTATCCCATATATCAGCTGGCAAATTAACGCCAAATAACTGTTTTAACTCTTCATAAAGCTCAGGTTTAAGGCGATGACGATTCTGCCATAGATGAATAGCAGTTTGTAATTTAGCCAACCAGAATAAACTTTCTACTTGCCAGTTGGCTTGATACAAGGCACTAGAAAATTCATCTAAATAACTCACCAAACCTGCAACTTGAGCATCTACTAAACGGCTTTGGATATCTCTGAATTTCTCGTGTTGTTGTTGACGTAACCGACCTAGTCCTAGAGTAACAACATCATTTAGCCATGTTTGTAATGCATCAATCCCAGTATCCATTTTTTTCTCACGCGCCAATTGGCGTTTGAGTCGGGCTTCTTCATCAATAGGCTTATTGACTTTATTTTCTTTCTTTTCAAGTGATTTGTTTTTTTTATCACGCCATTTCTGTACTCGCTCAGGTATGTTTTGTTCATCCGATTGCACAATAAATTTATCTTGATACTCGGTATAGACAAATAATAATGCCAAAGCGTGTTTACAAGGCCGCTTAAAACTCGGGCAACTACATTCACACTTTAGTTCGGGTAAAAAAATTGCACTTTGATAAATTGAGCTACCTTGAATTTCCCCCCAAATCCATTGATCAACTGAACCTGAGATATTATTCCACGCTTCAAATTTCGCTAGTTTTTTAGCTGATTTCGCTGAACTTGCATCTGGAATAATCTGTTCCACCTGATCAGATTGAATCGTCAGCAACATAATTAACCCTTTAAAATAATTTTTTAATTTCAATGTCTTGGTTTATACAATCAACCACACTATAAATGTTTTAAATTTAATTTCACATACTATTATTACATAGTGCGACACATTATGTCGTTAATTATTATCCACATAAAAAAACTGCCCAGTGGAACCACTGGGCAGTTTTTTTATAGAAAAAAATTATTTGTCTAAGATGTTGAACAAATCTTTTTGTACATCTTCAATTGTACGCAAACCATCAAGCTTGTCATAAGTTGGAGCATTTTCACCAGAAGCAGCACGACCTTGATAGAAACCAACCAATTGCTCTGTTTCAGTGTGATAAGACGCTAAACGCTTACGAATTGTTTCTTCTTGGTCATCTGGACGTTGAACAAGGTCTTCACCAGTTTCATCATCTTTACCTTCCACTTTAGGTGGATTGTAAACAGTGTGGTAAACACGGCCAGAAGCTGGATGCTGACGACGACCAGAAAGACGTTTTACGATTTCTTCATCAGGAACATCAATTTCAATCACGTGATCAATACTAATCCCTTCTTTTTCCAAAGCTTCAGCTTGTGGAATAGTACGTGGGAAACCATCGAAAATGCAGCCATTTGCACAGTCAGGTTGAGCAATACGTTCTTTTACTAAACTGATAATAAGTTCATCTGAAACCAAACCACCAGATTCCATTACACTTTTAGCTTTTAGACCTAATTCAGTACCTTCACGAATCGCAGCACGGAGCATATCACCGGTTGAAATTTGTGGGACATTGTAGCGCTTACAGATCAACTGAGCCTGAGTCCCTTTGCCTGCTCCAGGTGGTCCGAGTAAAATAATGCGCATAAAAAACATCCTCATTTAAAACAATGAATATGAAGTCCGGCAGAAAAAGTCTCGTTAATCTTCAATAGATCCTGCCTGACATCGAATTATAAGAAAGCCACAAACAAATGTATTGTACCAGCAATAAATCCGGTTACCCCACCTAGTACAATAAGAATCCACTCATCCTCCTGAAATGCAGGACGTAATAAATTCTGAAATTCTTTTGGTGTTAGTTCACGAATACGCTCTTTAAACATTTGAAAAATCTTCTGTGCCCGGCTTGCGTTCAGTGCTGGGTCACATACGGGTCCCATCGTAATTTCAATTGAACGATCAATCAAGTCCGTCTTTAATCTTGCGTACTCTCTTGGCCCTAAAGAAAGCTGCAAAGAGGTGCGAACTAATGGGGTTTCCATGATTTCGTTAATATGACGCTTAACAATGCGGCGCGTTTTATCTTTACGCGGCCCGTACATCATTTCGGTCATAATCGTTTTTAACGTGATCAAATCTTCTGTGACTACGCTCGAAAACACATCAGAGACTTCCTCTTGACGCTTCATAAAAGCGCCTTGGACATTATAGGTCCCAATTCGAAGAACGGGTACAATCCATGGAAACTTACGATCTTTTGTTAATCTAAAAATCTGTGGATAACGAATATAATGCGGCTCAATTGGGTTAAATACCATCCAGATTGCGATCCAGTTAGTTAAAAAGCCCCAAATTGCAGCCCAAAATGGTACTGTCCAGTGCCATGGTACTACAAACCAAACCACCATTTGGAAAATACCAAAGAACATGCCAATTAGTGCACTAATATGCCAAATAAAATTAATTTCTTTTTGACCAACCTTTAAGAACATACGTACCATTAAACGGCGATCACCTTCCATCTGGCTTACGACCATTTCACGCATGTTAACCAGTGACTCTACATTCATGGTCAGCTCAGTCACTAATTCTTTTAGCACACCCGGCAATTGCTTATGTGCTTGAGCATAAATACGGCGTTTAATTGAGTAAGGTAGATTTTCCCAAAGCACCGCATTGCGATCGATCATGACTTCATCAATAAGATGTTCAAGTTCAAAACCGACTTGTTCACCAATAATACGCGCCATATCTTCAGGATCCATTGCTTCTAAAAATTCACGCAATGAACCTAATTTAGATAAAGTGTTATCGGTAATAATCCCAGAGATACGTCCTGCTTTACGTGGCACGATACCTTGCCAGCCTACTGGCAATGGTCCTAAATGGAATCCCCAAAATTTAATTGGGTAAAATACCATTTTTAAAGCCATCCACACATGTGCCCATGTGACAAAAGCCGTTACGGGAATAATACTCAAAACGGCCCAAAAATCAGGTCTGTGTAAAAAGGTCTGCCACAATCCACTGACGTACTCTAACATGTAAGACTCTCGTATTTATTTGTGCTCTGCTTATGGCGAGTTAACGATAAACTGCTTTGTTTTATAAACCAAAACTTAGAGAATAAGAAAATTGAATTTGTGGTTTAGTATCTGCAGCAACATTTCCGTTCTGGTCAGTTAATTTTTCAGCCGCACCGATACCCACACTAAAAGTGCTAATTCTTTCTGAATTTAACCACACATAGGCCAAATCAACACCCGCACCTAAACGGGATTTAAAATCACCATCGACCTCTTTACTATCAAGATGACCAGCATAGAAACCGATATAGTAACCATTTTTGTCTGTGCCAGTAAGATAATAAGGATATCGGAAGCCAACTTGACCACCAGCGGTTTTGTCACCATTCAAAAATGCGCCGGCTTTCGCATAGGCAATACCATACGGATTTACCCACTCACCGTTAAGATGTAATAATTTTTGAGTAACGCCTGCACCCACATTCCAGGTAGATGCTTTATGATCTGCTAATTTTGCTTCTGGAAGAAACGAGTAGTCTTGAGCATAGGCCCAATTACTTACCGTCAAAACTGCAAGTAAGGGATAAATTTTTCTCATTATTTTCTCCATTTTCCCTAATCGTATGGTGAGAACAACCCTATTCTATTGAATGAGAGACTTTAACAGAATTATTTTGCTTCTTATATACAAGTATCTACAATTTTGTTGTCTGCAAAGTCAAAAAGTATCTTATTAAAATGCAATGAAACTTTGAAAATTATGCAATATTTTAAGTGCTCTTGCGTTAGAATAAGCAGCTATTTTTCTACCCTATGTCATTAAGTCGATCCTTATGAAACAGCACTTTCCTTTAAAAGATATCCAGCAAGAAAAGCGCATTTATCGAGGTCGTATCTTTTTTGCCGTAGGGATCGTGACCATCTGCTTATTAGTCTTAATTAGCCGATACGCTTATCTACAAATTTTTCATTACGATGAATTCTCAACTGCATCTGACAAAAACCGTATCCGCTTGCAACCACTTCCCCCTGCTCGTGGTTATATCTATGACAGAAACGGTGTATTACTAGCAGATAACTATCCTGTTTTTACAGCAACTTTAAGTAAAACAGATGTAGAAGATGTTGATAGTGTCATCGAGCAATTACAGCCTATTTTAGATTTAACGCAAGAAGATATTGACCGTTTTAAAAGCCGTATAAAAACTGCCCGTAAAACTGAACGCGTCGCGATTAAACTTAATCTAACTGAAGCCAATATTGCTAAATTTAGTGAAGCCAAATATAAGTTTCCGGGTGTTAGAATCGAGACACAAATGACTCGCTATTATCCACACGGTGAATTATTTGCCCATGTGATTGGCTATGTTGGCCGTATTAACGACAAAGAATTAAAAAGTATTGATAAAGACTTATATGCTGGGACCAACCTAATTGGAAAAATTGGCGTTGAAAAAAGTTATGAAGATCTACTGCATGGAACACCGGGTTATGAATCTGTTGAAGCAGATGCACATAGCAATATATTACGTCATTTAGGTCGTAAAGACCCTACTCGCGGTAATGACCTCTATTTATCTTTAGATTACGGTTTACAAGTTATTGCTTCTCAACAGCTCGCAGGTCGTCGTGGAGCTATTGTCGCTATTGATCCTCGTACGGGTGAAATTCTAGCTTTAGTGTCTAGTCCAAGTTTTAACCCTAATTTGTTTGTGACTGGAATTAGTCATACTGATTACAGTTCACTACGTGACAATTTAGACCAACCTCTTTATAACCGCGCTGTACAGGGTGTATATCCACCTGGTTCTACCATTAAACCAATGGAAGCAATGGGTGGCCTACACTACAGTATTGTAGACTGGTCAACAGCAATTTCTGACCCTGGTTATTTCCATCTACCTGGTGATTCACATAAGTTCCGTGACTGGAAGAAATCTGGTCATGGCATCGTGAATATGCATAAAGCGATTGTGCAATCCTGTGATACCTATTTTTATATTCTTGCCCATCAAATGGGTATTGATCAAATGAACCAATGGATGCGCCAATTTGGATTTGGTCAAAAAACAGGTGTCGATTTACCAAGTGAAAGTGAAGGCCTTTATCCAAGTCCTGAATGGAAAATGCGTACGCGTAAAGCGAAATGGATGAAGGGCGAAACTATTTCTGTCAGTATTGGTCAAGGCGCGTTTACAGCCACTCCATTACAGCTTGCGATGGCAACAGCAATTACGGCAAATCATGGTTCTCATGTAACGCCTCATGTTTTACGCGCAACGCATGGTGCAAAACCATTTACAGTACGTAATGCGCCTGATGGCAAAATCAAATTCAACGGCACTGATGAAGACTGGATTCAAATGCGTGATGCCATGATTGATGTAATTCAATCAGGTACTGGCCGCGGTATTCGTACTCCCCTCTACCAAATTGCAGGGAAAACAGGTACAGCACAGGTTAAGAGTATTGCACAGGGTAAACGCTATAACGAAGCAGCTTTGAGTGAACGTCAACTTGACCATGGTTTATTCGTTGGATTTGCCCCTGCCGAAAAACCTGAAATTGCGATTGCAGTCATTTGGGAAAATGGTCGTCATGGTGGTTCAGCTGCTCAACTTGCAAGACCTGTGTTTGATTACTGGCTATTAACTCGTAAGAAAAACCCGATTCGTCCAGCAAATCACCAAGTCAATGGCGGGTTAATGACAGCAGGTATTAAACCAGGTGAACTTCCAAGCGGCGGTGAAAGTTCTGGTCCAGCATCGGCTACAGCTACCACCAATAAACCAGCAGCATCAACACCGCAAGCTGCTCCTGCTCGTCCTGCTACCAATGAGGCCGATGAATAATGAAAAATCAATTACGTATAATTGGCGGCGAATGGAAAAGACGAGTACTTCCTTTCGCAAGTATTGAAGGTTTAAGACCCACCCCAGATCGTGTTCGTGAAACGTTATTTAATTGGCTCATGTGGGACATTCAAAATGCTCAGGTTCTGGACATCTGTACAGGTTCTGGTGCATTAGGCTTTGAAGCACTTTCGCGTGGTGCCGCATCTGTTTATATGATTGAACCTGATAAGACCCAAGCACGATTTTTAAAAGAGAATATCCAGCTTTTAAAAGCGCAGAATTGTCATTTATTCAATACAACTGCTCAGCAAGCATTACCGCGCTTAAAAGAACAATTTGATGTAGTTTTTTTAGATCCGCCTTATAGTCTCGATCTATGGCAAGAGCTCGCTCAATTGGCAGATTCACATATCAAAAATAATGGATACATTTATGTTGAAGCTGACCGAGATTTATCTCAGCTTCACCTTCCTGCATCATGGCAACAAGTAAAAACCACTAAAGCTGGTACAGTCCACGCAGGGCTTTATCAGAAAATTTAAACATGTAGGATTTTATAAAGAATTAATTTACCTGATCTATTTATTTGAATTCGATTATTTTTATTTTTTATTTCAGAATAAATAGATCGTAAAAAATCGTATGAGTTGACCTCGATCATAAGGAAAACTCGAAATATATTCATAACCAATTTTCAGTCTTGGATTAACACTATAATTAACTCCATACCCAACTGAAATGGATAAATCTTGAATATCAATATGATTCGTTAAACCATTACTGTTTTTGTTCTGAAGTTGCCCGGTATCATAGGCCGTGTAATTATAAATTACCCAACGCTCATTTGAATAAAACTCGTTTTTGAGCACATTATAGTTATTAACTTCATCATCATGCTCAATGGCTAACCGCCTTTGTTCCAAGTTTAAATCTGATTGATCTAATAACTGCTCTGTATCTAGTAAAGTAGAATCACTTTCTGGTTGAAAAAAATCATAGGCCTGAACATATCCACTGTAAAAGATAATCAGCGCTGTAAAAACAATATAAATACTTTTATGCACACACATTTTATTTTGCAAATCCAAAAAGGTAGCTTAAAGCTACCTTTTTTTGCAAGGGTTTAATTAACTTAAACCAATAACTGCAACAATTGCTGCGCAAGTACCCATAATTTTTTTGCCATAAGGTACATATCGCGTAAACAATGCACCTAATGCTAAGCCACAGCAATAGATAAGTGCCATACCAGTAACCATACCAGCTACTAATGCAACAATATGTCCCGCATGTGCGAGTTCAACACCATGCGCTATACCATGAAAGCTTGCGAGTAATGCAGCAGCAATAGGCAAAATCCGATTTGATTTTGTCCATAATGCAATCGCTGTAACAATCAAAGAAGCGATAATGCTGTATTCAGCAATACTGGCTGGTACTAAACCTTCAGCACCTACTAAAAAACCTACAATCAAAGTAATGCTTAGTGTAATGACACCAGCAATTTTCCATTGTTTAGCGGCTGACCACAACAAGACACCAAAACCTAAAGCCATGACTAAATGATCTAGACCGGTAAACGGATGAATAAAGCCTGCCATAAAACCAGAATGTGCATGGTCATGTCCCGGATGAGCCATTGCAAGTGCTGGCAATAATGAAAGGAGCACTACACTCCATTTTTTCATGAAGTCCATAATCTCTCCTTAAGCTTTAAACAGGCCTTGTCTCTCAATAAATTGGATAATTTCTTCAAGACCATCTTGTGTTTTCATGTTTGAAAATAAGAATGGCTTTTCTCCGCGCATACGTTTCGCATCTTGGTCCATTACATCAAGGTTTGCACCTACCATTGGCGCAAGGTCAGTTTTATTAATAATGAGTAAATCTGACTTGGTAATACCCGGCCCACCTTTACGAGGAATTTTTTCACCACCTGCTACATCGATCACATATAAAGTTAGATCAGAAAGTTCAGGACTAAATGTTGCAGCTAAATTATCACCACCACTTTCGATAATAATGAGTTCTAAGCCTTCGAATTTTTCACACAAATCATCAATTGCAGCCAAGTTAATTGAAGCATCTTCACGAATAGCTGTATGCGGGCAACCACCAGTTTCTACACCCACAATACGATCTGGCGACATCGCTTCATTACGGGTTAAAAAGTTTGAATCTTCTTTGGTGTAAATATCATTTGTCACCACAGCCATATTGTATTTATTACGCAAGGCTAAACATAAATTAAGAGTAAGTGCTGTTTTACCCGAACCTACCGGTCCGCCAATTCCAACTCGTAATGGACTACGCTCTGTCATGATTTTTATCCTTTTTCCTAAACTTAAGATCTGAATAACCGTGAATATTGTGTTTCGTGTTTCATGCTCAGCATGGCATAACGAGGTAAAGCGCTGCTCAATTGCTCATCATTAAGCTTCAAAGCTTTCTCTACCGCTTGTGGGACTAAACCATGCAAATGCCATAAAATTCTTTGCCCAGCCATTTGTCCTAAAGGAACTGTTTTTACTGCGGCTAAAACCTGATTTTCTAAAACAGTGAAGGTATAAGCCGTAAGTACATCCATGTCGTTGAGTTCCAGTCGGCCACACAGCTGTGCATAGACCGGCACGAAACCAAACTGCTTTTTAACTTCAACTGTTTTTTTTAAAACATCTTTAATCCACGCATTTAAAGAAAATGCCAGCTGTTGAGATTCTGCCAAGAGTTCTTTACTTTCTCTGCTAGCCTTATACAAATTTGCCCATACCAGAAACTGTTCTGAGTCATCATGATATTGCATAAGACGCTTTAATACGGGCAACTCAAACCTCACCAACAACATCTCAAGCACTTCTTCAAAGTAAGCAATTGCCGAGGTTTCGTCATGTATTAAGCCAATATCAATCGCCGTTTCCACACCTTGCGAATAACAATACGCTCCAACTGGCAATGCCGTAGAAGACAGTGTCAGTAATTGCAGTAATTGCGCGGCACTATGAATGGACATGGTGCAAAGCTTTAATCGGGCTTAAACGATGGTCATGACTATGCTGAGCATAAGCCCCACTTTCAGGCTCAAACGGATGATCGGTTTCTGTCACCGTAAGTCCCAAACCTTCTACCATTTCTGCAAGCACATGATCGGGCTCAAAATACAAAGCTGTAGGGGTCAACATTAATGGTACATGTCTATTACCTAAGTGATAGGCGGCTTTAAGCAAATCAAAATCGGTTTGAGCAGTGACTTGCATTAATCGCTCAGGCTTGGCATCAACACGTAATACATCGCCCTCTTGCGTTGCAATATATGAACCACTACGCAAAATGCCAGTACGCGGTAAATCAGCACCAATATCGACGCCACTCGTTAAAGCCGCTCGGAACCGTGATTTTTGACGGGTATCAAAAGTCAGTTCAACCGTTTCAAATGCCTGATCAGGAGAAATATCTTCAAGTCGTTGTGTGTAAATTTTCATTTAGCTTTTCTCTCCTTATTTATTTCTTTCATATCTAGAGTAATGAGACATATCATCTCTATAAAATTCATCAAAATAAGAAATAACGCTGTGCCATCGGTAACACGTCAGCAGGTTCACACGTTAATAATTCACCATCAGCCCGCACCTCATAAGTTTCAGGATGAACATGCATGACTGGACAATATGTGTTGTGCTTCATATCTGCTTTAGTAATTGCACGCGTGTTTTTACATGGGCTAATTAACTTTTTAAGATTTAGTTTCTCAGCAACTTTTTCATCGATTGCGGCTTGAGATAAAAAGGTAATACAGGTGTTATGTACACCACGCGGATAAGCCCCAAACATTGGGCGATAATGCACGGGTTGAGGTGTCGGAATTGAAGCATTAATGTCACCCATCGGTGCCGCTGCAATCATGCCACCTTTAATAATCATGGAAGGTTTCACACCAAAAAATGCCGGCTTCCATAACACTAAATCAGCTAGTTTTCCAACTTCAATTGAACCAATTTCATGACTTAAACCATGGGTAATGGCTGGGTTAATTGTATATTTGGCAATGTAGCGTTTGACGCGATTATTATCATGAAACTCATTGTCACCCTCTAATGGGCCACGTTGTACTTTCATTTTGTGTGCAGTTTGCCAAGTTCGTAAAATCACCTCACCCACGCGCCCCATCGCCTGAGAGTCAGAAGACATCATGGCAATTGCACCTAGGTCTTGCAGAATATCTTCGGCAGCAATGGTTTCACGGCGAATACGACTTTCTGCAAAAGCAATATCTTCAGCAATTGCAGGGTCTAAATGATGACAAACCATGAGCATATCTAAATGCTCATCAATAGTATTAATGGTATAAGGTCGCGTTGGATTCGTTGAAGATGGCAACACGTTACTTTGTCCAATTGCTTTTAAAATATCCGGAGCATGTCCACCACCCGCACCTTCTGTATGGTAGGTATGAATGGTACGGTCTTTAAATGCAGCTAGTGTTTCTTCTAAAAAACCACCTTCATTTAAGGTATCTGTATGAATAGCGACCTGTACATCAAACTCGTCTGCCACACTCAAGCAGTTATCAATGGCTGCTGGTGTTGAGCCCCAGTCTTCGTGTAGTTTTAACCCAATTACTCCAGCTTTAATTTGCTCTCGAATTGGATCTGGCAAACTCAAATTACCTTTGCCTAACAATCCAATATTCATAGGCAAATCATCAATGGCTTGCAACATGGTCGCAATATGCCAAGGCCCTGGGGTCACTGTCGTTGCTGAAGTTCCAGCAGCTGGTCCCGTACCACCACCCACCATTGTTGTTGTACCAGACATTAGCGCGGTTTCAACTTGCTGCGGGCAAATCCAGTGAATGTGAGTATCAATACCACCTGCCGTTAAAATTTGGCCTTCACCCGCAATCACTTCTGTTGCAGCACCTAAAGGAATGGTAATGTCAGGTTGAATATCAGGATTCCCAGCTTTTCCTATTTTCCAAATTCGGCCATTTTTTAAGCCAACATCAGCTTTTACAATCCCCCACCAATCTACGATCAAAGCATTGGTAATCACAGTGTCGGCAACTTCATCGGCTAAAAGTTGAGATTGTCCCATTCCATCACGAATGACTTTGCCACCGCCAAACTTAACTTCTTCACCATAAGTCGTTAGATCTTGCTCAACTTCAATAAAGAGCTCTGTATCAGCCAAGCGAATACGATCTCCAACCGTTGGACCAAACATTTCAGCATATGCACGACGTGACATTTTCATAACTTATTACTCATCTCTTTCATTATCGTTGTTATGTTTAATCCAACTTGCCCATGACGCGGCCTGCAAAACCATATACTTCTCGCTTACCCGCTAAAGCAACAAGCTCTACTTCTCGACTTTGTCCCGGTTCAAAACGTATTGCAGTGCCTGCCGCGATATTTAATCGAAAGCCTTTCGCTGTTTCACGATCAAACTGTAGTGCATCATTTGCTTCATAAAAATGAAAATGGGAACCTACCTGAATAGGCCGATCGCCAATATTAGCAACTACAACTTTTAAAGTTTGCCGTCCAACATTCAGCTCAATGTCTGTATCTGGAGTAATGATTTCACCGGGGATCATAAACGCTCCTTTTATACGATTGGCTGATGAACAGTGACTAACTTCGAGCCATCAGGAAAAGTTGCTTCAACCTGTACCTCAGCAATCATTTCTGGCACACCATCCATCACATCTTCGCGCTTTAATAAAGTTGTTCCGTAATGCATCAAATCACTCACCGTCATACCGTCCCGTGCTCCTTCAAGCAAAGCAGCAGAAATAAAAGCGATAGCTTCCGGATAATTTAGCTTTAAGCCGCGAGCTTTACGGCGCTCAGCGACTAGCCCTGCGGTAAAAATAAGTAATTTATCTTTTTCTGTTGGATTGAGTTCCATATCTCTTTCCTAAATAGCATCTAATTTTCTTTAAGCAAAATACGTGCTCAAAAGCAGCATACTTGTTTTAATCGTTTTTTAAATACGCAATTTAACGTAACTTAGGTTCTCCAGATTCTTGGGAATTCCTCATCTAAATCAAACCAATAACGCCTCAATCTTGCTCTGATTGCCGCAAAAGCATCATGGCAATGTCGGACATCATTTCCCAAGAAACGCGCACAAACTACATCATCTAATAACGTTAAAGTTACAGGTGCTTGCATACGCATCATCAATTCACGAATGAGTTCGAGCTGTTGTTCTAAATAAAATGAAGATCGATATTTCTCAGGAGCAACCGCCCAGAAGCTTCCCATTACGGCTTGATTATTCATACCTAAACACGAACTAAGCCAACGGTCTTCATCCTCAAAAAACAATGTATCTGCAACCAATAATTTTTGTTCTCGCCACAACTTAAACTGGTTGTGATAACTTCCCTGCACAAAACGTTCAGCGCGTGCCTGCCGCCCGAGTACCAACATATCCCAGCCAATAAAACTGGCAGCATGGTCAAGATGAATATGAGTTTCTGAGTGTGCTAGAGCTCCATCAAACAGCATCGTTTCTTGTGGAACCCACTCCAAAATAGACCGATCTCGCACATGAAGATGAATATGCTGAAAGGCCTGTTTCTCATTAGTTTTGTACCACTTTCCAGCACCAGGAGTCGTTACAACCGCATGAGCTTGATCTTTGGTTTCAATTTGAAAAGTAAGATGATCTCCTCCTGCAATTCCTGCTGGAGGATGTACAATAATCGCATGACATACACCTGTTTTTTCAGGCCAGAGCATTTTTTGCACCCTTACAGGGCCATGGTGTTTTCTATGACTCATTATGGTGCGTGAATTTTCAAAACAAAATCCGAGCTCTAATTGCGCATACCAAAATGGTGCTAAAGAGTTTTTTGAAAACGTTTGTACCTGATTCATTCTGGTTCATATGTTCAAAATAAGTGCTTAAAGTTATAAGCAAAATACGCACCAAATATAAAAATAAGCAAAATGATAAAATTAGATACAATTTTTTGATTTTAATGAGTTAAAAAACAATCAATGTCTAACATAAAACCACAGTAACTCATGGAATTATTTATACAATAGCGCCCACCGTTGCTTCCATACTTGCTCTCCATGAAACTTTTTTTCGTGTTAACGCCACTTGTCTTTTTAACTGGGTGTATTTTTGGCCAATCTAGTGAGGTCAAACGTGCAGAAAAAATTCTCCATAATTTTGAATGTAAAAATGTTGAGACAAGTCAGATTGCAACAAGCTCAATTAATTCTTACTACCAACAGTCTTTAGCGGTAAGCAAAGAAAAGGCGACTTCATATGTAGAGAGCTATAAAAATGGTGAAGAGTTATTTGACATGCCGCTAGATGAAGTTATAAAGCAACAATATCAACTTTATAAATCAGCTTGTGATTCTTTAGGTGGAGTTTCTTCTCAACCTTAATATATAAAGGTATTCATTATTTTTTTAGTGAATGCCTTTTTTTAATTTTATATCTTTCTTTTTTGATCAAATTTTACTCACTTTACCTTTTGTTAAAATTAAATTACATACTTAAACTTTTATTAGGCTCTTATATTTCATAGCCTGTTTACTTGTTTTTTATTTATTTTCCGAGGTTTAGATCATCATGAAAAAAACATTATTATCAGTAGCACTCTTAAGTATCCTTCTTGCCGCTTGTAGCAAAAATGAAAATAAAGCCGACACGACAACTCAAGCATCTGCTCCAGCACAAACGACTGAAGCGAATAACAATGCTGTAGATAGCGCGCACACAGCTGAAAACTCACTCGATTGGGACGGCACATATAAAGGCACTCTCCCATGCGCAGACTGTGAAGGTATTAAAACCGAATTAGAACTTAAAGATGATAAAACCTACGAGCTGACCGAAACTTATCTTGGTAAAGGTGATAAAAACCCATTTGAAACCCATGGTACCTTTACTTTCGACAAAGATAATACTTCAATTATTACGTTAGATGATAAAGGCCAAAACCGTAAATTCTTTATTGGTGAAAATACTGCAACTGCTTTAGATATGGAAGGTAAAAAAGTTGAAGGCTCTTTAGCTGAACACTATGTTTTGAAAAAATAATTTTTAATAATTAAAAAACCCGCTCATTTGAGCGGGTTTTTTTATGAATCAATTCTTAGTGAGCTGCGAATTGGTTCATTGTGTTTTTAGCATCGTCATGTGCTTTAAGAGCATTATCACCAGAGAAGATTTCTTTGTGATCATCACCGATGTCAGAACCCGCCATTGCTTGGTGTTTAACACAAGCGATACCGCCGCGGATTTCTTTACGTTGTACGCCAGCAACATAAGCCAACATACCTTCAGAACCGAAGTAACCTTGTGCAAGCTCATGAGTAGAAAGAGCAGCAGTGTGGTAAGTCGGAAGTGTGATCAAGTGATGGAACACACCCGCTTCACGAGAAGCATCTGCTTGGAAAGTACGGATCTTGTCATCAGCATCAGCAGCTAATTCAGTGTTGTCATATTCAGCACTCATTAATTTAGCGCGGTCATATGCAGAAACGTCTTTACCTTCAGCAACCCAACGATCGTAAGCTTGTTGACGGAAGTTTAAAGTCCAGTTGAATGATGGGCTGTTGTTATAAACAAGCTTAGCATTTGGAACAACTTCTTTAACACGGTTAACCATGTGTGCGATTTCTTCTACGTTTGGAGTCGCAGTTTCGATCCAAAGAAGGTCAGCACCATTTTGTAGGCTAGACACACAGTCAAGTACAACACGGTCAATTTGAGTGTCAGCACGGAACTGATATAAGCCAGAAGGTAAACGCTTAGGACGGTGTAATTTACCATCACGCTTGATTAAGATTTCATCTTCTTGAGCATCAGCAATGTCAATTTCTTGAGTATCTAAGTAGCTGATGTATTGAGAAGCGATGTCACCTGGCTCTTTAACCACTGGGATTTTTTGAGTCAAGTCAGCGCCTTCAGAGTCAGTACGCGCAACAATGATACCTTCTTCAAGACCCATTTCTAAGAATGCATAACGTAATGCATGGATCTTAGCGATGAAGTCTTCGTGTGGAACAGTTACTTTACCAGCTTGGTGACCACATTGTTTAGCATCAGATACTTGGTTTTCGATTTGAAGCGCACAAGCACCAGCTTCGATCATTTTCTTAGCAAGTAAGTAAGTTGCTTCTTCGTTACCGAAACCAGCATCGATGTCCGCAATAATTGGCACAACGTGAGTTTCAAAGTTGTCGATTTGAGCTGTGATTTCAGCTGCTTTAGCAGTATCACCAGCTTCTTGTGCTTTTTTAAGCGCACGGAATAAATCGTTTAATTCTTTTGCGTCAGCTTGACGTAAGAAAGTATAGATTTCTTCGATCAATGCAGGAACAGAAGTTTTTTCGTGCATAGATTGGTCAGGAAGTGGACCAAATTCAGAACGAAGAGCAGCAACCATCCAACCAGAAAGGTAGATATAACGTTTGCTTGTAGTACCGAAATATTTTTTGTTCGCAATCATTTTTTGTTGTGCGATGAAACCATGCCAGCAACCTAATGATTGAGTATATTTGCTTGAGTCAGCATCGTATTCAGCCATATCACGACGCATAATCGCAGCTGTATACTTAGCAATATCTAAACCAGTTTTGAAACGGTTTTGAAGTTGCATACGAGCAGCATCTTCTGGGCTAATGTCTGCCCAAGTATTGCCGAATTTTGCTTTTAATTGACGTACTGCATCAATCGCTGTTTGATATGTAGTCATGATATTGTCCTGTATTCATTTTAGGATTTCATCGATTGAAGCCTAGAGTCACGTTACTTAAATTTCTTATGACACCAGCTGCTTCCTCATGAACACAGCTTAGACTTAGCCAATCAATTAATCCAATATCCTTTGTTAATCTTCGGTATTTATTTAAAAAATATACTAATAAATCGATATTATAGATAAAACCAAAAACTTTAACACCTTGTTTATAAAAATAAAATTATCCTAAAGGAGTATAGAGTTTTATTCTAAAAACTCACTAAGTCTTATTTTTATACAATTTTTGGAGATTTTCCACTCATTTTTAAATCTAAATGTCAATTGTAAATTAGGCTATTTTTGCCAATGTAAAAAGTCAATTCATATGCTAGAAATTGAGAAGTTATTCATAAATATATTCTATTTAGATTTCTTTCATTCAAAACTCAGCAAAGACAGTAAAAACGTGCCTTTGAAACGTCTTTCCACCCTACTTAATTCCTACAAAAAATGTCGCTTTTCTCATCATTTTTTCACACAATGATTATTAAATATGGCATAATTTGAAACAATTTCAGGGTTTTATTTTCGGTATTTTTTTTATGAATCTGGAGCGAGTAGATCTTAATCTATTAATATATCTTGATGTACTTCTTCGTGAAAAAAATGTTACGCGCGCAGCCGAACAGCTTGGGGTAACTCAGCCTGCAATGAGTAATATTTTACGTCGCTTACGTAATTTATTTAATGATCCGCTTCTTATCCGTTCTTCTGAAGGGATGACCCCAACAGAACGTGCACTTGAATTACAACCCCGTATTCGTGATGCCCTTTCTGATCTTTCCATGATTTTGGAACCCCGTACCGAATTCCGCCCTTATACAAGTAATCGCGTTTTCCGCATTATGACATCTGACTATGCCGAAGCAACTTTAGTTCCTCGTCTTGTCAAAGCTCTACGCTCTGAAGCTCCAAATGTTGTACTCGACTTTCTTACACCCAGTGATGTGTCTTATAGAGACATGGAACAAGGTAAAGTTGATCTTGCAATTAATAGATTTAATGAAATACCGCAAAGTTTCCACCAAGTTTTAGTTTGGCGTGATAGTTTCAGCTGTATTCTTAATGACAAACACCCTGCTGTAACCCATTTGAATCTCAAAAGTTATCTAGATGCACAGCATATCTGGGTTTCTAAAACAGGTATGGGTGTAGGCTTTGGTGTAAATCCAGATAAACAAGGCGGTTTAGGCTGGATCGATCAGGCATTAGAACGTATTGGTCAACGTCGTAAAATTTCTGTATTTACTCGTCACTACCAAATGCCAGCATTACTTGCTCAAAATGTTGACTTGATTGCCACGCTTCCAACTCGAATGGCACGCCTACAAACTCAAAATCCAAAACTGGTTATAAAGGATCCTCCTTTTTATATTCCAGAATTTGAACTTAAAATGGCTTGGTGCCCGTTATTACATCACCATCCAGCTCATCGCTGGTTGCGCCAACTTATTTTATTTGTTGCTCGTCAAATGATTGAAGAAGAAAATCGTGAATTTCTAACCAATAATTCGCAATTTTCTCACTATTAAATAAATTTTAATTTAATTGTCGATTTTAGACATTATCTTCAAGCGCTGAGCAATCAATCTGATTACCTCAGCGCTTTTTTGTGTTAAAACATAGTCATAATAATGATGAACCTCGGGTGATTTGTGAGTCTCTTTCAAAATATCATTATCATCGTACTGCTCATCATCGCAGCAGGCTTTTTATCTTTAACTGAAATTGCATTGGCTGGCGCCAGAAAAGTAAAGTTAAAAATTTTAGCCGAAGCTGGCGAAGAACGTGCCCAACAAGTACTTGATCTACAAGAACAATCTGCCGATTTTTTTGCAGCTTCTCAAATTGGCCTAAATGCAGTTGCAATTTTAGGCGGTATTTTGGGTGAAGCTGCTTTTCGTCCCTTTTTTGTCACTTTAGTTGATCGCTTTTATGAAGGTCCCTGGACACAGACTATCGGTTTTGCCCTCTCCTTCACTTTAGTAACTTCTCTATTTATTTTATTTGCCGATCTTATGCCAAAGCGCTTGGCAATGATTGCACCTGAAAAAATTGCAATTAGCGTTATTAACCCGATTCAAGTTTTTATTAAGGTATGCAAACCCTTAGCTTGGGGAATTAATGCTATTGCGAATCTGTTATTCCGCTTGTTCAAAGTCAATACAACACGCGAAGACAATATTACTTTTGATGATATCTCAGCAGTCATGGATGCAGGTGCTCAAGCCGGTGTACTTCAAAAACAAGAACACCACTTTATTGAGAATGTTTTTGAACTAGAAGAACGTACCGTACCCTCAAGCATGACAACACGCGAGAACGTCGTTTATTTCACATTAAATGAACATGAAGATAGTATTCGTCAAAAATTAGCAGAATATCCTTACTCAAAATTTTTAGTGTGTAATGAAAATATTGATCAGGTCATTGGTTATGTTGATGCTAAAGATTTCTTAGTACGCATTTTAAATAATCAATCACCAACTCAATTAAATGAGTCTACCATTCGTAATGTTCTGATTATTCCTGACACATTAACGCTTTCTGAATTACTTGATCGCTTCCGATCGACAAAAGAAAAGTTCGCTGTTGTAATTAATGAATATGCGCTTGTAGTTGGTGTTATCACCTTAAGTGATATCATGATTACCGTAATGGGTGACTGGGTTACCCCAATCGAAGAAGAACAGCAAATCATTAAACGTGACAATAACTCTTGGTTAATTGATGGAAGCACACCAATTGATGACCTAAGACATGCTCTTGAAATTGATGAAATGCCTGATGAAGAAAACTATGAGACGCTCGCAGGTTTTATGATGTACCGTCTACGTAAAATTCCGCGTCCAGCAGATTTTGTAGAATTTGGTGGCTATAAATTTGAAGTTGTCGATGTCGATCATTTTAAAATTGACCAACTTCTTGTAACTCGAATTTTAGAACAAACCGAAACACATTCATCAATTGATGAAAATTAATGATTATTAATTAAAATACCTCACAATTTAGATGGGGTATTTTTAAAACTAAATAAATTTTTCAAATATATGTAATAATTATTTTAGATTCATTTATTCAATTTGCTCTTTTAATCTAAAAGTATTATTATTTTGTTTAGTAACACTATTAAAGTTTAAATACTGAAAATTAATAAAATAATCTAAACCTCTTAACTACCTATAGAGTGATTAAGCCCCATTCACATTGCAAACAAACTTATGCAACTTAGCTCAAAGTTAGCCTCTAAATGCTTCTTCTTCTCATCTGACTCATCAATATATATAATTAAAAAAAATGCCATACAATTTTTATTTTTATAATACCTTTATATTATTTTATAATAGCATTCATTTATTATAAACCTATTATAACCATAATATATATTCAGTATTTCACATAAATACACCCTTTTAAATGAATATATATTAACCAAATAAACTAAATATATTATTTGTCTTTTTAATAAAAATTAATAAGAATAATCAAAGTCAGAGTTTTGAATAAACTTGTTCAGTAAAACTATAGGCAAAGGATTGATTGTATGCTGACATTACTTGGTGTTGGCATGATTTTGTGCTTCATGTACTTAATCATGTCCAAACGTTTAAGCCCTATTATTGCTTTAATTCTCATCCCATTTATTTTTTCTCTCATTGCTTGGGGCCTAGGTCATTACTTTGAAAGTTTAAGTCACATTGAACTTAAAGGTCTCAGTGAGATGATGCTGGATGGCATCAAAAAATTAGCGCCAACTGGCGTAATGCTTTTATTCGCAATTTTATATTTTGCCTTAATGATCGATGCAGGTCTTTTCGACCCACCGGTTAAATGGATTTTGAAAAAAGTTAAAGGCGATCCTTTAAAAATTACACTAGGAACCGTGTTTTTAACCACTCTCGTTTCTTTAGATGGTGATGGTTCAACCACTTATATGATCTGTGTGGCTGCAATGTTACCACTTTATCAGCGTTTAGGAATGAACACACTCATCATGACTGCGCTTATGCTTTTATGTAGTGGTGTAATGAACCTAACGCCATGGGGTGGTCCTACTGCTCGTGCTGCAAGTGCGTTACAAGTTGATCCAAGCCATATTTTCGTACCGATGATCCTTCCAATGATCATTAGTATTGGTTGGTTATTCTTCCTAGCATATTTATATGGTCGTTATGAGCAAAAACGTTTAGGCGTGATTGAGCTTGAAAGTCATCATGGTGACAATATTACCGTTTCAAAAGACCCTGAAGCGACGCGTCCACATTTACGCAAAGTGAATATGGTACTTACTATTATTCTCATGATTGCATTAATTAAAGGCATTTTGCCGATGTCAGTGCTATTCATGCTAGCGTTCTGTATTGCAATGCTGATTAACTATCCTGATGTTGATATGCAGAAAAAGCGTATCGCAATGCACGCAGATAGTATTTTAGCTGTTGTAGGTTTAATTTTTGCAGCTGGTATCTTCACAGGGATTTTATCTGGTACTGGCATGGTTGAGGCGATGTCTAAAGAATTCGTCGCAATGATTCCTCCAAGCATGGGCCCATATCTTGCACCGATTACCGCTTTAGTCAGTATGCCTTTGACATTCTTTATGTCAAATGATGCATTCTTTTATGGTGTACTACCAATTCTTGCTGAAGCGGCTTCTCATTACGGTATTAGCCCAGAAGCTATTGCTCGTGCATCAATTGTAGGCCAGCCAGTACACTTGCTATCACCTCTTGTTCCTTCAACTTACTTATTATGCGGTCTTGCTAAAGTTGACTTTGCAGATCATCAAAAGTTCACATTTAAGTGGGCATTTATAACATGTATGGTTTTGATGGGCACTGCATTAGTGATTGGCGTTTTCCCGCTCTTTAGCACACTTTAATTATTCTTCTACAAGAAAAAAGCCCCTATCGGGGCTTTTATTTTTATTTATTTATATACTCAATCATGGCGTCTAAGAACGCATGAAAGTGCAAGCTAATATCTTCTTCTAAAATTTTATAGGCATTATCAAATTGAACCATTGGCCAACCTTCTTTCCAAAACGGGAAGATGTCATGTAAGTCATGAGTAACTATTGCATCTTCTCGAACAATCGCTTGTGAAATTTGTGCCAAAACTTGCGCTGTTTCTGCACCATCAATAGCTAAATAATCAATACCACGCGCTTTTAAAATACGAATTCGATCTTTTTTATAGCGAATTTTTTTAGCTTGAGCTGCATTTAAACCTAGTGCAAGAGTAACTGCCTCTACAAACTTTTCTTCAAAATTTGTATTCAGTGCCACTAAAGCCTGTTTATGTGCTTCCTGACGTCCTGCTTTCCCCCCGTTACGGATGATCTCATTTGCTTCCGTATCTAGCTTATCTTTTTTCATCGACTGTAAAATGTCTAAAATTTCGATATCGCTTAAAGATTCAGGAGATTGCTCAAACATAGGAGTCTCTATACATACAACTAAAGGCGTATTCTCTCATAAAAGCGATACTAAAGCAGAGTAAAATTTTAAATAGCTCATTATCTTGACTATTTTTATAGTCCTAACTTCATCGACTACACTCATAAAATCAAATAATTCTTTGGTTATAATTTTAATTATTTGCCAAATTAATTTTACCCTGCTAATATTATTTTACCCAGATAAAAATATATGGCTAAAATGAATACTAAAATCACCTATACTGCCTTCACTGGAAGCACGCTTATTGCGAGTGACTCCCTTATTGAACTTGCAAAAAAACTCAAAGATCTTCCGAAAACAACGGAAAATATTCTGATTTTTAATGATCAAACAGGTCAACAAATTGATCTTGATCTTTCTGGTTCGGAACAGGAAATTCAACAACGTTATGCTGAACCGGAAGAAATTAAAAAAGTTGGACGACCTAAACTCGGAGTAATTTCGCGTGAAATCACTTTACAAAAAAAACATTGGGATTGGTTAGATCAACAAAGCGCGAGTGCATCAGCAGTGATTCGCAAGTTAATTGATAAAGAGTTAAATAATCCAAATTCTGAAGGCAATATTATGCTGGCCAAACAAGCCATCGACCGTTTTATGTCTGCCATGTTAGGTAATATGCCTAATTACGAGGAAGCAACACGGGCCTTATATCAAGGCGATCGAGATATATTTTTAAAAATGATTCAGAGCTATCCTAAAGATTTAAGAGAATATTTAACTTTAAAAACTCAAAGTATTTTCTAAATCCAATAAAAAACCCGCTTACGCGGGTTTTTCAAAATCAATTCAGTCTATTAAAGACGAACTAATTCCACAACTTTTTCAGCTGCCTCTTCAACGGTTTCAGCAGTAACTTCTGTATCCGTACCATCTATAGAAGTTGTGATAACCACAACACCTGTCTCACGCAATAAAGTAATTTGTTCAGCAGTTAAGTTGGCTTTTGCAATCGCAACTACACCTTGCTGAATCAACAAACTTTCTAAAACTTGAGCTTTCTCGATTAACTGTGCAGAAATCCCAATCACCGCTGGCTTTTGGCCCAAACGTGCAGCACGATCTTCAGCTGTTACAGGATTGCTATGTGCAGTCCATTCAACAGCAGCCTCAACCATACCTGCACCAACAGTTACGTTACTTAAGCGGTCAATGAAGATGAATGAACCTGTATAACGAGAATCTTGATATTGATCAAACACAACTGGCGCATCGAACTCAACTACAACATCTGCAATTGCATTTAACTCAAGCTCTTCCACATGAGTATGTTCAAGTGTATTCACATTCACACGATAGTGAATATTAGTCACTTTAGCAGGAACAGTCTGGGTACCAATTTTAACGTTGTACAACTTACCTTTCACGAGCGGATGTTCATTCATCCACACCACTGAAGCACGAACACTACGTGAAATTAATGGTTGCTCACCAGCACGTACCAAAACGTTACCACGGCTAATATCAATTTCATCATTCAGGGTCAATGTAACCGCTTGCCCCGCTACAGCCTGCTCAAGGTTTCCATCAAAAGTAACGATTTCTTTAACTGTTGAACGCTTACCTGATGGTAGTGCAACAATCTCATCACCAACATTGATTTCACCTAAAGCAACGGTACCCGCAAAACCACGGAAATCAAGATTTGGACGGTTTACATACTGAACAGGGAAACGGAATTCGTGTTTATTCGATTCACGACTAATTTCCACCGACTCAAGAATGCTCATCAAGGTTTGACCCTTGTACCAAGGCGTATGAGCTGATGGATTTACAACGTTATCGCCATTTAAAGCAGAGATTGGTACAAACTGAATATTGGCAGGACGGCGATCACCTAGTTGGCTTACGAAAGCATCATATTCAATCTGAATTTCAGTGAAACGTTCAGGTGAATATTCAACCAAGTCCATCTTATTAATTGCAACAACGATATTTTTAATACCAAGCAAACTTGCAATAAACGTATGGCGACGAGTTTGAGTTTGCACACCATAACGCGCATCAATCAAGATGATTGCCAAGTCCGCAGTTGACGCACCTGTTGCCATGTTACGTGTATATTGCTCATGTCCCGGGGTATCCGCAATAATAAACTTACGCTTTTCTGTTGAGAAATAACGGTAAGCTACGTCAATAGTAATACCTTGTTCACGTTCTGCTTGCAGACCATCTACCAGTAATGCCAAGTCTGGTGCATCACCCGTAGTTCCTACTTTTTTACTATCACGCGTTACTGCTTGCAATTGATCTTCATAAATCAATTTTGAATCGTAGAGTAAACGTCCAATAAGCGTACTTTTACCATCGTCTACGTTACCGCAAGTCAAAAAGCGTAGAAGGTCTTTTTGTTCATGTTGCTTTAAATAGGCCAAGATATCTTGACTGATTAATTCTGATTGATGAGACATTGCTCAAACTCCACAAATTTAGAAATTGTCTTAGAAATAGCCTTCTTGCTTTTTCTTTTCCATTGAGCCCGCTTCATCATGGTCAATCATACGACCTTGACGCTCAGAACTCGTGGCTAAAAGCATCTCTTGGATAATTTCAGGTAACGTATCTGCTTCAGACTCAACTGCACCGGTTAACGGATAACAGCCAAGCGTACGGAAACGTACAGACTTCATCTGTGGAACTTCACCCTCTTTTAGACGCATACGCTCATCATCAACCATGATTAACGTACCGCTACGCTCTACTACTGGACGAACAGCAGAGAAATAAAGAGGAACAATTTGAATATTTTCTAAATAGATATATTGCCAGATATCCAACTCTGTCCAGTTCGATAATGGGAATACACGAATACTTTCACCTTTGTTCACTTTACCGTTGTAAAGATTCCAAAGTTCAGGGCGTTGGTTTTTCGGGTCCCAACGGTGTTTGCTATCGCGGAATGAGTAAACACGCTCTTTTGCACGTGATTTTTCTTCATCACGACGTGCGCCACCAAAAGCAGCATCAAATTGATATTTATCCAAAGCCTGTTTTAAAGCTTGGGTTTTCATAATATCTGTATATTTTGAACTACCATGATCGAATGGATTGATCCCAGCTTCACGGCCTTCTTTGTTCTGATGAACAATTAAGTCAAAACCATGAGTTTTCGCCATATTATCGCGAAATGCGATCATGTCTTTAAACTTCCATCCAGTATCTACATGTAATAATGGGAACGGAAGTTTAGCTGGATAAAATGCTTTCAACGCAAGATGAAGCATAACAGCCGAGTCTTTACCAATTGAGTAAAGCATGACTGGGTTTTCGAATTCTGCAGCAACTTCACGGATGATATGAATGCTTTCCGCTTCAAGTTGCTTGAGATGTGTGAGTCTTGATTCAGTCATGAACACGTCCTTCTCTATCCATTTTGCCCATAAAATCTAGAAGCGGTATTAAACCACCACGTAGAAGACCATGTGGAGGAACGAGTGCCATAACAACTCCAATTTTTCGTGATAAATAATCCAACCACAAGCCTTTATATGGCTTATAGCATTAGTTATGCATTATAGTGATTTAAAACCGATTCCTTTTGCTTGTTTTTTCATATTGATATTCGATTTAATCATATACATGTAATATGCTGATTCACTTGCACAACTTCATAATCGTAGCTAGTAGTGCAGTCAACTTAAGCAAACACGTTCTAGTTTTTAGATTTCTTTAAAAGTCATGAAAAAGAGAAGCATTAGTCGCTTCTCTTCTCTAAAGCATGATCTAATCTTAGAAACCAAACATTTTACGTTCTAATGGAATTTCAATACCAATAGATGCACCTGCATCATTACCCTCAAGATCCGAATCACTTACCCATCCATTAATTTTTAATGGAAGATCAGGTTTGATGAAATGCGTCCAAGTTAAATCAAGGGCTTTGATTTCATCGTCTTTAGGGAATGCTTTATTGATTGCCAAGTTAGATTGGTTAACTTTGACCACCATAGCACGACCACTTAAACGGTTCATGACATCAAAGCGGATATCGCCACCCACCGAATACATTTGCCCATCACCACCCATCGCGTGACCTAATGGGAAACCATGTTGGTAATAACCATCTTTATAAACCGAATGCGTATAAGAGATACTCTTTACATCCCCATTAGTACGCGTGTCAGCCCATTCTGCATAAAGTTGATATGGCATGTCATTGTAGCTTGACGAATAATCGACCCCAGCTAAATACATCTTTTTAGATGGCAAATAACCAGCCTCATCCTCACCAACATATTGACCATAAAGACTTACTGGGATATTTAAAAGAGGTTGCAATAATAAGCGCCCATCAAATCCAGCCAATTGGTTTGATGGATTTTCGGTATCGCCATAGACATTATCGTTGCCCTTAATAGCATCCCATAAAGAGCTAAAACTTTCTGAACGTCCGTCTCCCCCCCACTGAATTGTACGTGAAGCACCTAGTTCTAAATATGGCAATGGTTGTGCAGTTAAACGTAATCCAATTAATTTAGCATCAGGTACTGCTTTATAATCATCTAATTGACCAGCAAATGCTTGGTATTGCCAAGGCCCAATCCAAGATAACCATTTTGTTTCAAAAGCATTTTGCACAGCACGTTGCGCCGTTACTCCATAAACTGGTCGACTCGCATCACCACGAATTAAACTACCATCGTGTCCAGGTCCCCACCATGTTGGGATTTGACCCGCAACTACCCATTGATTCCAAAGTTTACCAGCGACATATGAACCTTCAACATTGACGTCCTGCCCATTATCAATTTGAGGATCTTTTTCTGCATTTACTCGGATTTTAGCATCCCAGTTTTCACCGCCAGCATTAAACTCTAACGAACCTTGATATTGAGCTTTTTGGTTATCACCGAATGCTTGAGGAATATTTTTGCTATCAGTTTCAGCAAAAGCACCCACTTTAACTGTATTGTTATCTGCTTTTAATGCATTAAGAACTGAGTTAATAACTTTTTGTTGAGCTGGATGAGACACTTTTGCTTGAGAAAGTGCTCTTTGAATTTCATCACCACTTAACGGCCAAGTTGAGGTGCTAATACTGATAACACCTTGTTGATTTAACCAGTTTAAGTCGGTACGTAAGTCTTCATTATTTAGCACTAAACCTTGTGCAAAAATAGCGGATGAAGCAGTTGCCAATATTGCAATCGAAAGTGTTTTTCTTAGAAACATGCCAGCCAATTCTCAAAGTTATTTATGAGCAACACCTTAATTTTTTTATCACAACTTTGCAATTGTTAAACTGTGCAATTACATTTTTTAACGCTATCTTAAGGTTAGTATAATTAGGTAAGTTTCTAGATATAAAAGGTAATAAAAAAAGGCAGTATTAAATACTGCCTTTTTGCATCTTAGAAGGTTAACCTTCTTTACGACGCATATGCGGGAATAAAATTACATCGCGGATACTTGGCGCGTCAGCAAATAACATAACCAAACGGTCAATACCAATACCTTCACCTGCTGTTGGAGGTAAACCATATTCAAGTGCTTCAACAAACTCTGCATCGTAATGCATTGCTTCATCATCACCAGCGTCTTTTTCAGCAACTTGCGCTTGGAAACGCTCAGCTTGATCGATTGGGTCATTTAACTCGCTGAAGCCATTTGCTAACTCACGACCACCGATGAAGAATTCAAAACGATCTGTAACGTGTGGATTGTCATCATTACGACGCGCCAATGGAGAAGTTTCCGCTGGGTAATCAGTAATAAATGTTGGTTGACGCAGTTTAGTTTCAACAGTTTCTTCAAATACGATCGTTTGAAGCTTACCTAAACCAAAACCTGGCTTAACCTCTTCTTTCAACTCTTCACGAATAAATTTTGCAAGAAACTCGCGATCACCTACATTTTCAGGTGTGAACTGCGGATTATTCTCTAAGATCGCATCGAACATAGAGATTTTTTTGAATGGTCCTTTGAAGCTAAACACTTCACCTTGGTAAGGGACATCGGTTGTACCTAGAATATCCAAAGCCAACTTTTCAAGCATATTTTCAGTCAATGCCATTAAGTCTTTATAATCAGCATATGCCTGATAAAACTCGATCATCGTGAATTCAGGGTTGTGACGTGTTGACACCCCTTCATTACGGAAGTTACGGTTAATTTCGAACACACGCTCAAAACCACCAACCACTAAACGCTTCAAATAAAGTTCAGGTGCAATACGTAAGAATAAAGGCATATCCAAAGCATTGTGATGTGTTTCGAATGGGCGTGCAGAAGCACCACCTGGAATCACATGCATCATTGGCGTTTCAACTTCCATGAAACGTTCATTGTTTAAAAATGCTCGAATACCTGCAACAACTTTGGCACGGATTTCAAAAGTTTTACGTGTTTCTTCATTCACGATTAAGTCAAGGTAACGTTTACGGTACTTAACTTCTGTGTCATTTAAGCCATGAAATTTATCTGGTAACGGACGAAGCGATTTTGTAAGAAGTTCAAAACCTTCAAGATGAACATATAAGTCACCTTTGCCTGAACGTCCGATATAACCTTCGGCAGCAATAATGTCACCAAGATCTAAACCTTTAATAGTTTCAAGAATATCTTTTGGTAAGCCTTTACGGTCAACATATAACTGAATACGACCTGTCATGTCTTGAATCACCATGAAAGAACCACGGTTTAACATGACACGGCCAGCCACTTTTACATAGACATGCTCAGCGCTTTCAATTTGTTCTTTCGACTGATCTTTAAATTGTTCTTGTAGATCAGCAGCGTAATGTTCACGCTTAAAAGTATTTGGCCAAGGACTCTTTCCAGTTTCCTTCGCAACATCTTGGATTTGCTTTAATTTGGCATGACGCTGTGCAATTAAATCGTTTTCGGAAATAGTTGGTTCAGAAGTCGATTGAGCGTTTTGTTGCGTCATCTCTGCCTCGATTAAGTAAAAATGAAGTGGCATAGCTTAACAGATTGCAGGAGTTTTTCGAATGATTTCAATCAAACAAAAATGAAAAAAGACAATTTATGGAAACGAGCAGTACTTTTTAAAGGCAAAATGACTTAGACCAATCGCTAAGATCATTTTTTAAAGCTTTTAGTAAAATAGAAAAAAATCCAAATAACCTCGATATTCAAAGGCCCTTTTTGCCTTGTATTTTATCAATGAGATTGTGTCGTAAATAATGAAAATTCTATTTTTACATGGCTTGGATTCTTCTCGTGAATCAACAAAGTTCCACGCCATTTTACATCCTGAAAAATTTTGTATTGACGTTGATTATCGTAACCTAAGTTATGCATCTGTTGAGTACTTTTATCACCAAGCTATTCAGACGATCAAACCAGATTTACTGGTTGGTCACAACCTTGGAGGATATTGGGCCTTAAAAACTGCCGCTCAACATAAATTAGCTGTGATTGTGGCGAATCCAAGTCTTACGCCTAGTTTTCGACCTGATTATCCTCAGCTTTCCGAAGAGGAACTTACCCTCTCTAATCCTAAAATGGCCTATTTAGAATTAGGAGATGAGCAACTCGATATGTATCAAGTTCAAGAAAAACTTGCGCCCTACATGAATATTGAAACGTTTGAAGGCGGACATCATCGTTTGGCCTATCCTTCTCGCCTCAATGATTTGATTATGAAAATTTATAAAAAATATTTGGCTTAAATTGATGCCGATTGCCTATTTTTCTTCTGCCAATTTCTTGATGACATCAAATCCTTGAACGAAGCCACTTTTCAACATACCCATATATTCAGGTAAGGTGGCCAATTCGACTCTTAAAGTAGTTATATTATCGTGTTGGCTTAAAAAATATTTTTCTTGGGAACCACTCCAGCCTTTAACTTCTTCACTTTCTAAATCTTCCTTACCGTCCTTAATCATTCCTAAATGTTTAAAAATCAAGATTTCCGGCTTTTTCAATTCTTCAATGGTGGAGACCATGCCATTGCCTTCACCATCTAGGAAATAAGTTTTACCACCGATTTGCCAATCAGTACGCATTGAAGAGTCTGGAGCAAAAAATTTTGTCCAAGCATTATATGTCTCGTTATTCCAAAGTAACTCCCATACTTTTTCTATAGGCGCCTCAATTTCTACTTCGTATACTAAATTTTCCATACTTAAGTTCCCTGATTTATTCCGTTCTTATACTGTCGAATTTTAATTTTCGTGTTTAATAATGACATCTGTTGAATCTTTATTTGTTGTTATTTAGCTTTCTTATTATATAAATCTTTTAAATGAGCAGATACTTTTTATCTCTCAATAATTTCACAAACAAGATTAAGTTTAAAATTAACGTTAAGAATGTATTAGTTATTATTAGTTTGTGCTCAAGTTTTGCCTAAAAAACCACTTATTTGTCCTAACCTGCCATTCATCTTTGCTTACGAATGATTAAACTCCGTTATTTGCTTTACATTAAATGTAGAACTGCGTAAAAATTTGATATCCGATCAAAGGCACATTGGTTATTATTGACCGGATCGTGGTTACATTATTAATAGATGGAATAGTTTTACTGAAAGGCAGCTTTGAGCAAACTTATCAGTGCGGAGAGTCTCATGAAAAAATATCAATGTATCGTTTGTGGATGGATTTACGATGAAGCAGAAGGTTGGCCACAAGACGGCATTGCAGCTGGAACAAAATGGGAAGATATCCCTGATGACTGGACTTGCCCTGATTGCGGCGTTTCAAAAGCTGACTTCGAAATGATCGAAATCTAATGACTTAAAGTAAAAGGCCATGATTGACATGGTCTTTTTTACGAATATTACCCATTACCGTATTAAATAAACAATTCTAACTCTGGAGAAAAAAATGCATCCTATCGTCATTATCGGATCAGGCATGGCGGGTTATACCTTAGCACGTGAGTTTCGTAAACTTAGCCCAGAGCAAGAACTTGTGATGATTTGTGCGGATGATGCAGTGAATTATGCAAAACCAACATTATCAAATGCATTTGCAGGTAAAAAAGCACCTGAACAGATTGCTTTAGGTGATGCTGCTAAAATGGGTACCCAACTCAATATGCGTATTGAGCCTTTCACTTTTGTAAAAGAAATTTTAGCTGAACGTCATGAGCTTGTTCTTGAAAAAGACGGGGTAACTTCGAATCAACCCTATTCAAAACTGATTTTAGCTGTGGGTGCTAACCCAATTCGTCTTGCAATTGCAGGCGATGGTAGCGATGACATTCATGTAGTGAACTCGCTAATTGATTACCGTGCTTTCCGTGAAAATCTAGCTCAACGTAAAGACAAACGTGTTGTTATTTTAGGTGCTGGTTTAATTGGTTGTGAATTTGCCAATGACTTACTTCACAGTGAATATGACATCACTGTCATTGATTTGGCACCTCAACCATTAGGTCGCTTATTGCCAGGTCATATTGCCTCTGCATTCCAGCAAAATCTCGAAGAGGCTGGTGTTAAATTTGCATTAGGCACAACGGTTGAAAAAGTCAGCAAAATTAATAACGGCGAAGATTACGCGATTACACTCGCAAACGGACAAACGTTGGTCGCAGACATTGTTCTTTCAGCCATTGGTTTACAGCCAAATATTTCACTTGCTAAAAGTGCAGATATTCAAACAAGCCGTGGAATTATTACCAATAGTTTACTTGAAACGAATCAAGCCGACATTTATGCAATTGGCGATTGTGCTGAAGTAAATGGCACACTACTTCCATATGTAATGCCAATTATGCAGCAAGCGCGTGCTCTTGCAAAAACCCTCAGCGGACAACAAACTGCGGTGCACTACCCTGCTATGCCAGTTGCAGTAAAAACTCCTGCAGCTCCACTTACAGTGTTACCAGCTCCAGTAGATGTAGAAGTGAACTGGGAAACAGAAGAGTTCGACGATGGTATGCTTGCTAAAGCAATTGACAATGAAGGAACATTGCGTGGTTTCGTATTGTTAGGTGCAACAGCAGGTAAACAACGCTTAACTTTAACAAAGCTTGTTCCAGATCTTATTCCAGCCCAAGCATAAGGTTTGAATCAGGAATACTCTTTTGTGAGTATTCCTTTAAGGAATGAATAACATGAATAGTGCCTTACAGTTTAATATTTCGCCGTACACATCTTTCATGCAAGAAACCAAGGTCAACTTAGGCAATGGTATTGAGCTACATGTAGAAGTAGGTGGAAAACCGGAACATCCAACCATTTTGCTGATTATGGGTCTTGGAGCTCAAATGCTTTTCTGGCCGGATTTTTTCTGTAAATCACTCATTGATCAAGGTTTTCGTGTTATTCGTTTTGATAACCGTGATATTGGCCTTTCTTCAAAAGTACGTCATGAAGGGAAACGATTAAATACAGTTAAATTGATGGGTCGCTTTGCGCTGGGGTTAAGTAACCAAGGGGCGCCTTACACTCTGCATGATATGGCAGATGATGTATCAATGCTCATTGACCGCTTAGGCGTGGCTAAAACACATGTCATTGGCGCATCAATGGGTGGGATGATCGCTCAAATTCTTGCAGCAAAATATCCTGAAAAGGTTGAGAAATTGGGGCTCATGTTTACAAGTAATAATCAGCCTTTTTTACCCCCTCCTTTTCCGAAACAGCTTTTGAGTTTAATTGGCAAACCTGAGTCACGTGACGAAGAAGGTATTGTTAATCACAGTTTAAAACTATTTCAATTGATTGGTTCACCTGGTTACGTCAACCAGATTGAAGCAATGCAAACTGCACGCAAACTTTATCAACGTAGCTATTATCCTGCTGGTGTACTTCAACAGTTTTTAGCAATATTATGTACAGGCTCCTTACTTCAACTGGACCGTGAAATTAAGCAACCTGCGTTAGTCTTACATGGCTCTCGTGATCGCTTACTTCCACCTAGTCACGGTAAGGCTGTAGCAAAAGCAATTTCCGGTGCTAAGTTTGAATTAATTGATGGAATGGGGCATGATATCCCTGCACATTTTATTCCTCAGCTTAGCGGTTTATTTGCGCATCATTTTAAATCATCATACTAGGACACTATGGCTGCATTACCCTCACTAAGACAGCTATCATATTTAGTTACGTTGTCGGAAACTTTGCATTTTACTGAAGCAGCACGCCGCTCTTTTGTCACGCAATCGACGTTATCAGGCGGCATCATGGAGCTTGAACGGTTGTTAGGTGGCGTTCTGGTAGAGCGTGACCGTCAGAATGTGCGTTTAACACCATTGGGTGAACAAGTCGTTGCTCGTGCCCGTGTACTACTAGCAGATGCTCAAGATTTAATGCGATTGAGCCGTGAAATGAGTGAGCCGTTAACAGGTGACTTGCATTTGGGCGTTATCCCAACCATTGCACCTTTTATCCTGACACGGTTACTTGATGAAGTGCATCAGCAGTTACCTAAAATTCAGTTGCATCTGCATGAAGCTCAAAGTGAAAAAATTGTAGAGCGTCTAGAACACGGTAATCTAGACATGATTGTTCTTGCTCTACCGTTTGATACCAGAGGCCTAAAAGTCGCTGAAATCTCAAAAGAAAATTTGTACCTTGTATGTAGTAAACAAGATACAAATGCTTTGCAAGCAAATTCACTAGATGATCTTGATTTATCAAGATTAATTTTGCTTGAAGAAGGTCACTGTTTACGTGACCACGTTTTAAGTGCATGCCCTATCGGTGAACGTAAAAACGACAACCGTTTAAAAGCAAGCTCTTTACCAACATTAGTTGAAATGGTTTCTTCTGATTTAGGCTTTACGCTTTTACCAGAAATTGCAATTGAAAACAGTATGATCAAATTTAATGATCAGATTACTGCGAAACCAATTGAAGATGCTCCAAGCCGCACTTTGGCTCTCGTTACGCGTAAAAGTACTCCACTACAAAGTGAATTCGATGTATTACTGCAAATTATGCAGAAAATCACCACCAATTTACATGAATAAAAAGGAGTCTTCGGACTCCTTTTTATTTTATTGCGGTGTAAGAGATGCCCACTTAAATACCCAAGCAGATTGCATGTTCAAACTATGATCGGAAATAATTTTTTCTCTAATGATTTGTGCTATAGCATAATCGTTGGCTGGATCTATCATGACCCTTATTCCTTTAGTCGTTGAGCTAGTTACAACCTTGTAACCCTTTGCTTCAAGCTGTGCCTGAATATTATTTGCTTTATTTTGATTAGCTGCTAATGCAACTTGTACCATCCATTTCTTTTCACCATTTTCTAAAATCTCTTTAGCGATCGCAGCATCAAGTTGTTTTTTATTTTCAGAATCTTTCTTTTCTTCTATTTTTTTTGTATGAATCTTTTCAGTTTTCTTTTTTGCTAAAAACTCATCTTGCTTTTGTTTTCTTGTTTGGTTGATTATTTCTTTATTCCTCTCTTCATTTTTTTTAGTTTTATCATTAGAGAGTGGCACAAAATAAGGATATATTGCTTGATCATCAAATCTTTGAAATACGATGATATCTCCATAACACTTCTGATCTGCATAAGCAGTCACTGACGTTATCCCCAAAAGTATTTTAATAAGTAAACTTCTAATAAAGCATTGCATCTTATTCATTTACCAAAGTTAAGTATATTTAGTGCGGCTTATTAAAGTAGATTTCTCGTAATTTGTATATTTTTAAAATTCAATGTTTTATGGCAAAAATCACATATTTTTAAAACATCTTGCTATACTTCAAATTATTATCGTTTATCCAACAACCATTTAGAAAAACTAACTAAATTACTTTGAATTTCAGTGAATTAAAAAAGCCGATATTTTGTCGGCTTTTTTAATTCAATTTAAAAATTATTATTTAATTATTTCTAACAATACTCTTTGAGCATTATGCAATTTTTCCCCCTCTGCTGGCTCAGCACGCACCCAAGTACCATCTGACTGTAACAACCAAGCTTGCTGGTTATCTTGCAAATAATTTACTAGCCCTTGTTGATAGATACGCTTTTTCAATGCAGGATCTTCTACAGGGAAACATGCTTCAACACGATTAAATAAATTACGATCCATCCAATCTGCGCTTGAGCAGTAAATACGTGCATCACCATTATTACTAAAGTAATAAACACGAGTATGTTCAAGGAAACGTCCTACAATTGAACGTACACGAATATTTTCCGATAAGTTAGGCAATCCTGGACGTAAACAGCAAATAGAACGAATAATTAAATCAATTTGAACACCTGCTTGAGATGCTTCATATAATTTATTGATCAATTGAACTTCCGTTAAAGCATTCACTTTCACGATAATTTGCGCTTTACGCCCTGCCTTAGCATTGGCAATCTCTTCATCAATAAAGTTGATGAGCTGAGCATGTAAGGTAAATGGTGCATGTAATAGCTTTTTCAATTTCGCCATTTTGCCCATACCCGTGAGTTCTTGGAAGATACGGTGCACATCTTCACACAGATCTTTATCAGTCGTCATGAGACCATAATCGGTATAAATTCGAGCATTCATTGCATGGTAGTTACCTGTTCCTAAATGAACGTAACGCACCAGTTTGTTGTTTTCACGGCGTACCACCATAATCATTTTGGCGTGAGTTTTATAACCAACAATACCGTAAACAACGACAGCCCCAGCTTCTTGTAAAACGTTAGCCACCTCAATATTTGACTCTTCATCAAAACGGGCACGCAATTCAATAACTGCGGTTACTTCTTTTCCATTACGTGCTGCTTCTGCCAAAATCTGTACAATTTCAGAGTCAGCACCACTACGGTAAAGTGTCTGCTTGATTGCCAATACTTGTGGATCGCGAGCAGCTTCACGAAGTAGCTGAATTACGGGAGCGAAAGATTCAAACGGATGATGAAGCAAAATGTCTTGCTTCTGCATTGCAGAGAAAATGCTCTCGGTTTTTTTAAACACTTTAGGCACAACTGGCGTATGCGAGTCATAACGCAAATGCGGACGTTTAAAATTTGAAACCAGACGAGCCAAGTTGACAGGTCCATCAACTTTATATAAATGCTCATCGGTTAAATCAAATTCTTCCAGTAAATACTCATAAATATGTTGTGGACAGTTGTGAGTTACTTCTAAGCGAACCGCACGACCAAAACGTCGAGAACTTAATTCACCTTTTAAAGCTTTTGCTAAATCTTCAACATCTTCATTTAATGCTAAGTCAGCATTCCGTGTAACACGGAATTGATAACATCCAGTTGCAGTCATTCCAGGGAATAAATCTGACACATGCTCATGGATAATTGCAGATAGCATAACGTGATGTTCTTTACCACCTGTTAACTCATCTGGCAGTCGAACTACGCGAGGTAATGAACGCGGTGCTGGTACCACGGCTAAATCAATTTGACGACCGAAAGCATCTTTACCTTCTAAGGTCACAATAAAGTTCAAGCTTTTATTGACGAGACGTGGGAATGGATGCGCTGGATCTAAGCTAATTGGTGTTAATACAGGTGCAACTTGCTCTTGAAAATACTTCTTAATCCATGCCGACTGTGCTGGCGTTAACTCACCACGACGGAGGAAGCAAATATCTTCTTCACGTAACTTAGGTAAGATTTCTTCATTTAAAATACGATATTGACGTTCAATCGCAGCATGAGCGGTTTCAGAGATTTTTTGTAAGACTTGTCTTGGCGTCAAACCATCAGGGCTACGACTTTCATTGCCCAGAGAAAATTGCTCCATCACCCCCGCAACACGAATTTCAAAAAACTCGTCTAGATTACGTGAAAAAATGAGCAAGAAATTCATTCGCTCAAGTAATGGATGTAAAGGGTCTACCGCTTGCTCCAATACACGCAAATGGAAGTCAAGAATAGACAATTCACGATTTATATAACGGTCATTATAACTATATTCTGTTGGGGTCGTTGGTGTAATCGCTGTATTCATGTCTAACTCAATTCTCTATCCAGCCAAAATCTCTAAAAAACAGTATGCTGCAAAAATATGACAATTTGGTAAAAACTAAAAAATTTACACATCTTTAAACATCATTATTCAGGAATCTGGGTACTATTCATATAACGTAGAATAACGCGTTTTCTATATTGTAGTTTACGATCGTTGCGGTGATCTTGGTAATATTTCGGATCAGGCAATAATGCGGCTAAAAAAGCAGCTTGTTCACGCGTTAAGCTTCTCGCACTTTTACCATAATAATATTGCGCGGCTGCTTCTACACCATATCGATTTTTGCCAAATTCAACAGAGTTCATATATACCTCAAGAATTCGGCGTTTTGACCACATCCGCTCCATCATCCAAGTTGCGATAGTTTCTTGACCTTTACGAATAAACGAACGCTTATTGTATAAAAACAAGTTCTTTGCAAGTTGCTGAGACACAGTAGACCCGCCAGCAACCACTTCGCCCTCTTCATTATTACGCTCTAGAGCAAAACGAATACCTTCCCAGTCAAAGCCATGATGATGAATAAATTTTGCATCTTCCCCAGCTAAAATCGCATGTTTGAAATTGTCACTAATATCATCATAGTCAAGCCATTCATGAATGATGGGTTCTGAGGTGTCTGACCAATAATCAATTCGCATAAACATGGTCGTATCAACTTCATGTGTACGCCACCAAACCAAACTTGAGAAAATCCAAAGTTGAATCAGGAGAATTGCCCCAATAAAAATTAACAACACGCGAACAATAAAAGCTTTCATGTTCGTCCCTATCTCCTGTATTCAACTTTTTTCATGTTAAGCTGTTAAGCATGTTCATATATAACAAAAGCATAGCATGACTCAATATCAGCCTCCGCACATTAATCGTAAACTCAATGTACAAACTTGGTGGCTGACCGCCTTATTGATCTTGATTAATGTAGGTTTGTTTGTCTGGCAAATTGCGACTGGTGTCGATATTAGCGACCCAGCCGTAAAAGATGCTATTCATTGGGGTGCAGATTTTACACCACTTACTTTTACTGGGCAGCCCGAACGCTTATTTACCAGCATGTTTTTTCATTTTGGTCTTGTTCACCTCATGCTTAACATGTGGGCCCTCTATATTTTCGGTAATGTTGCAGAGTCACTATTTGGTCGCTTCTATTTTATAGGCATGTATTTACTTGCTGGCTTATTTGGCAGCCTTCTCAGTAGCTATATGACTATTCAAAATGGGCATGAATTACTGCAAAATTTTGATCAGAGCTTACTTCCGCATGTCAGTGCAGGCGCTTCGGGTGCTGTGATGGGATTAGGTGCTGCATTAACCGTTCTTTCCTTATTTCCACCGCTTCCACATCAAGCCTACCTACTCGATAAAAAAGCCTTATTAATGATTATGGCCATCAACCTTGTTTTTGGTTTTGTCGCAACCGGTATTAATAATGCCGCGCATATTGGCGGCATGATTATAGGCGCATTCCTTGCACTGATGTGGTACTTAAGCTATGTCAGTAAGTTAAAAACTATACTTAAAATTTTAGGTTTATTAGGGGCAGTAATTATTACGGGTGTTTTTTATATGTACTGTGTACAAATCAACTCACCGTTACTTCCACTATGGCATGAAATCATCATCCAGAACCCTGACATTATTCCTTAAACTACAATTGGTTTAATTCTCTTAAACTCTGTAAAGGTGGTAAATTACAGAGATAACCTAGTCGATAACGACCAATCAAGGCACAAACCAGCATCATGCCAAGAGGTAAAATCAGCCATATTTCAATATGCCACTGTATTGCCATATTCATTTTATAGCTTGCGATCGCACTAATCACTTCTGCAAAACAGCAGGCAACTATGCCTGCTAACAGACCTAAAAACCCAATCTCAAAACTGAGCATTTGCTTCATTTTATTTTTAGATAAACCAAATGAGCGTAGTAAAGCAACTTCACGGCGCCGCTCATCCATTAATAAATTTAGACATGCAATTAAAACGAGTATTCCAGAAAAACCAACTAATGCCGCTAGAACAGTTACTATTTTGACCAAAACATTCATTAAGCGTTTTACTTCATCTAATATTCGATCAACATCAATAAATACTGTATTTGAGAACTGCTGAATAATATTGATCATTTTTGGTTGATCTTGCTTAGGCACATAGAAACTACCTAAATAACTTCCAGCATTTTCGTCTAAGGTTTTAGGTGAAAAAATAAAGAAAAAGTTAGGGCTAAAGCTTTCCCACTCGACACTCCGAAAATTCACAACTTTGGCCTGTAAGTTGCCTTCGGGCAAACTAAAAGTAAGCTTATCTCCAATTTGAATTCCCAAACTTTCGGCAGTTTTACTTTCGACTGAAACTTGCCCTACGCCATTAAACTGGGCTTGACCATTTGTAATGACATTGTCATTTGGTAGTAGATTTGATTGAGTCAAATTCAGTTCACGGCGCAAAGAATTATTTTGCTTTATAGCCTCTTCTGAAAAAGGCACATCATTCTTAGCTAACAATCGGCCACGAATATTTGGATATAACGGCGTGCTTTGCCAGCCATTCTGTTTTAATTGTTGCTCAAATGCTTTTAAATCAAATGGAGGCAATCCATAAACAAATTGATTCGGTGTCCCTTCTGGAAGTTGTTGTTGCCAACGCTCCAATAAATCTGTTCTTAATACGCTGAGTACCGTAATGAGGCTTAAGCCTAAAGCCAATGCGGTAATTTGTAAGGCACTCTGTGATGGCGAACGAATATAAAAAGACAATCGATTCTTCAGCTTTTTTAAGCTACGAAGCAATAGCCAAACAACGGTGTAAAGCAAAATACAAAGAACAATAATTGCTGCTAAAACCAGAATGCTGAGCATTAAGTTTTCACTCAACACCAAACTAAAAACAACTAGGCTAGTGATTCCTGCAAAAAACATGAAGAATAAAGATTTGCGAGATTTGGCTTGCTCGCGAATAACACGAATTGGAGGTGTATTTAAAAGCTCCCAGATGCTTGGCAAAATAAAACCAAGCAGCACTATCACGCTGGTAAAAATCGCAATTGGTAAAGGCCCGATTAAAAGAGGTACAACCGAAAAACTTAACTCTAATTGAGGGATCAATTGCAGCATAAGTTGCAGCAGGCCAAACCCCATGATTAAACCTAATAGGCTTCCCAGCACAATTGAAATCGCACTGACAATACAAAGTAATCCAATATATGCCCATAAAATTTGGAACTTACTGGCGCCTAAGCATCTAATAAGTGCAATGTGATCTTGGTTTTGCTGCACATAACGTTGACTCGTTAAGGCGATGGCAATACCACACAATAAAATCGTTAAAATATTGGCCAATTGCAAAAAGGTATCTAAATTTTCAAGCGGACGTAATAACCTACTGTTCGATTCACTTGCATCCCGTAAACGTAAGCCTGCCGTTTCATCTGCTTCTTTAGAAGGTTGATGCTGTTGCTTAAATTGTTTTGAAAATGCCTGAACTTGTTCAGGTTGACCAGACATTAACAGGCGATAATCGATTCTACTGCCAGTTTGAATTGCATGCGTTTTAGCAATATCAGCTTGATGAATAATGACAGTAGGTGAAAAGCCTGAAAAACCAAGCTCTTGATTTGAATCACGCACAATCACTCCGCTAAAACGGAAGGTACCGTCAGCAATAGAAACAATATCTCCTAGCTTTACTTTAAGTAAATCGGCTGCTCTTTGACTTAGCCAAACCTCACCAGATTGAATCGCTTTAGCGCTTGGTTCAATTTCCAAATGTCCTCTGAGTGGGAATAAAGGCTCAATTGCCTTTACATTCACCATGACAAACTGATCTTGGGTATGTGCCATCGAGCTAAATAGAGTGACATTGGTTTGTTTTAGATCTAGCTGCTCAGCTTTCTTTTTCCACGGCTGTTCGATAGGCTCGTTATTCGACAGAACTAAATCCGCACCCAGCATTTGTGAAGCTTGCAGACTGACTGCATTTTTAACTTGGTCGTTACTAAATTTCAGGGCTGTAGTTGCACTGATCGCAAGCGATAGAGCAATAATGAGTAGATATAATCCACCGGTACGAAAACTCTGTAGCAAAAGTGGTTTGAGAAGATTACGCATAGTTTAACCACCCTGTACTGTCTTTAGTCGGCCATCATCTAACTCAACATGACGCTGACAAAGGGTTGCTAAATTACGATCGTGGGTGACTAAAATCAGAGTCGTACCTAACTCTCGGTTTAAATCAAAGAGCAAGCTTTCAATTTCTTGTGCTGTCTGACCATCTAGGTTTCCAGTCGGTTCATCCGCAAAAATAATTTGTGGTTCTGCAATAAGAGCGCGTGCAATGGCTACACGCTGCTGCTCGCCACCAGATAAGACTTTAGGCGTTTGTTCAACTTGACGACTCAGCCCTACTCGATGCAACCAATCTAAAGCTTTTTTCTCTGCGGTTTTATAATCAAAGTCTTTACGTAATCGTAAAGGTAACATCACATTTTCAAGCGCACTCAACTGAGGTAGAAGTTGAAAAGACTGAAATACAAAACCAATATGCTGCATTCTGATTTGGGCACGTTGTTCCTCTGTTAACTGATGAACAGCTTGACCACACAACCAGACTTCTCCTTCAGATGGTTGATCTAAAGTCGCCAAAATTCCTAGTAAGGTTGATTTACCTGAGCCGGAACGTCCCGTAATTGCTACCTGTTCCCCTTCAAAAATCTCTAAATCAATATCTTTTAAAATCGTAAACTGATTTTGGTTAATCTGAATAGTTTGTGTAACTTGATGGGCAGCAATGATGGGTTGTGGCATGATGTGAAAAGTCCTATGTATTCAGAATCAGGGTCGAAGTACAAATGTCTAAATCTTTTTTGATTGGTTCTAAAAGCATCATGCTCATCTCATTAAGTATGCTGCCTATGCTTGTATCGGCGAAAACTATTTTAATTTTAGGAGATAGTATTAGTGCCGGTTACGGAATTGATCCCAAACAAGGTTGGGTGCAATTACTGCAAAAACGTTTAGACCAACAGTATCCCAAACAACACAAAGTGGTCAATGCAAGTGTTAGTGGAGAAACAACAAGCGGCGCTTTAGCCCGATTACCTAAATTATTGCAGACCTATAAGCCGAATGTGGTCGTGATTGAATTAGGTGGAAATGACGGCTTGCGTGGGCAACCACCTCAAATGATTCAAAAAAATCTGGATCAGCTCATTCAATTAAGCCAAAAACAAAAAGCCAAAGTTATTCTTTTTGGCATGAAGATTCCGCCAAATTATGGGGCTGCGTATAGCAAAGCTTTTGAAAATAATTATAAAGTTGTAAGCCAAAAATATCAGGTGAAACTACTACCGTTTTTTCTAGATGGCGTTGCTGGTCAAAAACAGCTTATGCAAAATGATTTAATTCATCCCAATGCTCAAGCGCAGTCAAAACTACTTAATTTAGCTTACCCATATATAAAAGGTGCCCTTTAGGCACCTTTTATCTTTAAGTATTCTTTTTAATATGATCAGAAATCAAAAAAAGTAACTTCACCAGTTTCGAGTGAATATTCTGCACCGACAACAATTAATTCACCTTTTGCAATCAGGCTCTCTAACACCGCTGAACCATGGCGTAATTGATTTACCGAAGCAAAAACGTTTGAACGCACCGCATGACATGAAAGTTTTTTCAAATCATTTTTTAAATCAGTCTGCATTAAAATTTCAACTGATGGGCGAACGCGGTTCACAATCGACATTAGGTTAGATGATGGCGGGTGATCAGGATTCATTAACGTATCAATTGTTGCCTGAATTGCGCCACAATGACTGTGTCCTAATACAACTACAACTGGGCAATCATAACGCTCTGCTGCGAACTCGACACTACCGACTTGTGAAGGTGCAACCACATTACCAGCTACACGGATTACGAATAAGTCACCAAGACCTTGGTCAAATACCATCTCTGCTGGAACACGAGAATCTGAGCAGCCAAGTACAATTGCAAACGGATTTTGATCCTTTGCCATTTCAGCGCGTTCTTGATGAGATAAGGTTTTTGCAAGGGAAGTATTTCCATTTACAAATCGTTGATTACCGGCTTTCAGACGATCTAAAACTTCTTGCGCAGTAGGCATTTTATATTTCCATTGTTTTTTCAAGGTTGGAAATCATTTTAATGTGTCAAAATTTGAATGTCACTGACAAAAAATAAATCCTTTTCTATGAAAAAATTTAAAAATACTTAACTTGTTTTAATGTAGAGCTCACTGCATATTCGCTACTGTTTAGTGAAAAAATAGACATACTTTGGTTCTCGGATTGACTATAATTTTCTTCATTCCAAACATTTGGCAAATGACTCATTGGCAAAGTTTTTCAATAATTTTTCAAACTCGCTTAAGCTCCAAGGATGAAATCTATGACAAGGCTGTCCACATCAATTATGGCCTCTATGAAAAAAACTGCTACCGCCCTGACTTTGGCTTGTAGCGTATTGTCAGTGATGAGTATTTCTCAAACACAGGCAGCCGATAATATTGATGTGACATTCCAGAATGTGTTACAGCAAGAACGTAGCTGGGCAGGTCTACAAAGTAAAAACTTAAAAGTCGGCGATGTGACTTGGTCATATAGCGAAGGCGGCTCTACAACAAAACCGACTTTACTGCTTATTCATGGTTTAGCGGGTAGCCGTGATAACTGGAACCGAGTGGCTCGTTATCTCACCACAAATTATCATGTCATTATTCCTGATTTGCCGGGTAGTGGCGAAACTATCGTTCCACAAGACTTCGATTATTCAGTACCAAATCTTGCTGAAAAATTACGTCGCTTTGTTGAGGCTGCAAATTTAAAAGGTCCAATCCATATTGCAGGCCACTCACTGGGCGGTTCCATAGCCTTGCTGTATGCTGGACAATATCCATTTGAAACTAAGAGTCTATTCTTAGTTGATAGCGGCGGTATTTTCCGTTCTGCCAACACAATTTATCTCAAAGATCCTACCTATCTAAAACAACTTTTAGTCTCTAAAAAAGGTGACTTTAACTATTTGTTAAAACAAACCATGTTTAATCCTCCGTTTATTCCTAAAGAGTTCTTACAGGCTCAGGAAAAACTGATGATTAATCAGGCACCACAAACACAAAAACTAGTTGATCAACTGATCGCACTTAATAAAGTCTACACTCCAGACTCATTTGCAGTGCTTACCAAAACCATTGATGCACCCACACTCATTTTATGGGGCAAACAAGATAAGATTATTAATGTAGAAGTGGCGAGTGAGCTCAAAAGCCTCTTAAAAAATGCACAACCTCCTGTCATTTTAGAAAACGTAGGCCATATGCCAATTTTGGAGGCTGAGCAATTGGTTATTCAACAATATGTACCGTTTCTACTTAAAGTAGAAACAAATCAAGCGTCGAAAACGACTTCTCATTAAATAAAACTTCGGACTTATGAGACCTTATGTCTACCCAACCAATCATTGAAAAACTTATTGAAGCTCATCTAGATTTTTTAGATGAGCAATTTGCTCAGACTCAAGTCATCCAACAAGAGTTTGAGCAGTTTTATCATTGGTTGGGTAGCCGGCAGTTACAACAATTGTGGACTTTTGAACAGATTCAACATCTTATTCAAAAGCAAATTTTAGATACACCCGCTTCTGATTTTCTAATTGAACAGATTGCAGAGCATATTCGCTTTGCACTCATTCATCCTGCAAATGACACGGCAACGGTTGAAGATGTTATTCCTGTTTTAACCATTGACCGAATTGCACAGTATGTTGCAAGTAAAGAAGAACACCGTAAAAAACTCATTAAAACGATCGTAAATAACCCTGCTTTTTCGGCCCTGCTCACACAACTGATTCAGCAAACTATGCATGATTATTTAGATGAATCAATGTCAAAACGCGTACCAGGTGTAGGTCGTTTTATGAAAATGGGCAAATCGGTATTAGAAACCGTGACCGATTCTAATCTCGATGACACGATTAACCATTATTTGCAAAAGAATATTTTAAAACTCAGCCAAATGAGTGAACGTGTTTTAAACCAACATTTTGACAATGATAAGCTTTATCACTTTCAAGCTAATATTTGGCATAAAGTTAAAACGATGCCACTTTCTGTTTTAAAAAATTATATAGAAACTGAAGATTTAACCAAAACGGTTGGTTTAGGGCATGAAATTTGGGACCATATTCGTCAAACTGATTATCTAAAACAACAAGTCCATGATGGTATTTATACGTGGTACGCGCGTAACCAAGAACGTAATTTTGACTTGTTACTGCGAGACCTAAATATTGAAGAAAGCCTAGTACAACATGAACTTACTCAGTTACTTGTACCCGTATTACAGCAACTCGTTATAACAGGACATTTAAGACGCCGTGCCCGTGTGTACTTAGAAAAGTTTTATTACTCTGAGAAAGCATTAGATATTTTAAATAACAAAGGCGCTTGAAGCGCCTTTGTCATAAGTTTTGTTTAGAAAGAATATTTTAAAGATGCATAATAAGCTCGACCTGGCTCATTGTAAGTTTGGCTAATTGAGTTACTATCTCTTAAAATTTGTTTATCAAATAGATTACTTACACCAACGCGTGTACTTATATTATCTGAAAATTTATAACCGACGTTAATTCCAGCAATACTATAGCTTTTTACAGTACTTGGCTTAAGTGCAGAATTTGCTCCACCTGAACCAATCCCCGATTCGAGTCTATTCTCGGCAAACTGGCGTGATTTTTGACGGCCATATTGAGTGAACACAAAATTCACATCTAACTGATCTGTAATGTCATAATCAAAAATTGAGTTAATCGTATAGTTTGGCACTAAAGATAATGGGTTCCCTGTCTGTTTATCTTTCGAGTCCATCATATAAGTAAAGTTGTTAGTCCAGCGGATATCACCGAAGTCTAATCCCAAGCTTCCCTCAAAACCTTGAATTAATGCTTTAGGCGTATTTTCCCAACGTAAGATATTCCACTTGGTATTGGTCACAGCGCCAGTATTTGCATTGGTGCTTGAACCATCTACTGTTCCAACAACATTTGTCCCAGCTATAATTTTATCTTTATAGTCATTGCGGAACCAAGTTAAGCTCGCATTCACGATATCCTTTTGGAACTGAATACCAAGCTCTTTGTTTACGGAAGTCTCGGGTTTTAGATCACCATTACCCTGTAATAAACAACGTGAATCAATATTAGCTGGGCAACCATTACCATTTGTACTTAACAAATACCCTTCGGCATTTTGATACATATTCGGTGCTTTATAGGCTTTTGCTACCCCACCTTTTAAAGTGAAATAATCATTGAGTCTTTGAGTAACGTTTAAGCTTGGGCTCCAATTAGAACCTGATTTGCTGTGATCATCGAAACGTAAACCTAATACCACATCAGTGCTGTCTGTAAATTTTAGGTTATCTTCGATATATGCAGAAGCAATACGTGATTCCATTTTACTGCGATTGCCTTTAGCTAATTGATCGCCATAACCCGAACCACTACTGTCTGTACCCTGATTTGTCGAAATATTATCTTTAAATCTGTCTTCAACCCATTCAGTACCTACTGTTAATACATGCGGTACATAATATTCAAAAGGAATATTGGCTTCACCATTTAATCGAAGCGTTTCTAAGCGTGAAGTGGCTTTGTCATCCAGATTATTAATTTTTCCTTCTGTGCTACCGCCCAAACCTTCAGGAAGGCGCTTATTGTGAGTTTTATCATATTGAGCAACGAGCTTACTTTTACCCCAAGACCAATCCCCTTCATGCGTTAATGCATAGCTATCACGGTACATAGTATTGGTTTCTTTACCGATGAGCTGCGAAAGAATCGCATCCGCTTGAGCATTTGCATTTAACTGAGAATCACCAGAATAAATATTGCCTTGTTTGCTAGAAGAAACATCGAGTAAGATAGTTTGCTGGTCTGTTGCCTGCCAAGCTAAACGGCCTGAAATATCTTTATTTTTAACGCCTTCACGGCCAGCTGCTGTACTGCCTATTGATTTATTAATATCGACGTCGTCAGCTTCTGTTTTATTATAATTACCGTATAAACGATAAGACAAAACGTCTTTAATCAATGGTCCACTTACGTTAAAGCCAACACGATTTGATGCACCTTCTTTAGAGTCTTCAGGTTGTGAAGTATAAAACTCTAACGAACCATGGGTTTCATTCGTCACTTTTTTAGTAATAATATTGACTACACCACCCGCAGCACCAGAGCCATAACGAGCTGCTGCTGGTCCACGTAAAACTTCGATCGACTCGATTGCTTCTGCTGGTACCCAGTTTGAGTCACCGCGTGTATCACGCTCTCCTTTCCAACCATAACGGACTGAGTTACGAGAGTTAATTGGTTTACCGTCCACTAAAATAAGTGTGTTTTCAGGCCCCATTCCACGAATATCAATTTGTCTATTATTACCACGCTGCCCTGTTGCGCTATTACCAGTTAAATTGACACCCGGCATACGACGTACATAGTCAGAAATATCATTACGAACAGGTAGCTTTTCTAAATCTTCTTGGGTGATTACTGATACGCCGAGCGACTGCTTCACCTGCTCTTCAGCTGTTACAAAAATTGTTTCCAATTTCACAGGTTCAGCAGGCTTTTCTAATGCTTTTTCAGCTTGTTCTTGCTCATTTTGTGCAGCATAAGCCATAGACATCATACTTGCCAGTACTGAAACAGAAAGCACTGACTGGATAATACGCTTCGACATAAGTATTCCCAATATATTGATTTATTAAACATCTCTCTTTTTCAGTTCCGCATTGTAACAAAGATAAATAAAATTACAAATGATATTGATAATAATTATCATTATTTATATTGAATAATAAAAAAACCTCATTGCGAGGCTTTTTTATTTCACTTTTCAAATAATTTAATTATTTGAAGTAAGCGCCTTCAGCTTGTGTATGGTCTGTTTGGTCAACCACACGTTGAAGCTCAGGAATGTTCTCTCTTAAAGTAGTTTCTACACCTTGTTTCAAGGTAACATCAATTGCAGAACAACCTTGGCAACCACCACCAAATTTCAATACAGCAGTTAAACCGTGTTCTGGGTCATCTTGTACTTCTACCAAGCTACAATTTCCGCCATGCCCTGCAAGACCTGGGTTAATTTCTGCCTGAAGAATGTAAGTAATACGTTCTTCAATCGAAGCATCTGGACCAACACGTGGAACTTTAGAATTTGGAGCACGGAAAGTGAGCTGACCACCAAAACGGTCTTTGTTGTAATCAATTACGGCATCTAAAAGATAAGGAATAGATGGCGCATCAATATACGCAGGAAAATCAGGATAGTCCTGCTTATAATCCGTTGGGATCACTTCTTCTGGCGCACTATATGCCATACAGCATTCCGCACGTGGCGTACCCGGATGCTCAACAAAAATTCGAACGCCAATTCCCGGAGTATTTTGCTTCGTTAGTAAATCGTGCAAATACTCTTGTGCAGATGGTGTAATCAAAAGGTTTGGAATTTCTTCTGCAACAGCAGTGTTGGTGTTCTCAGTCGACATAACAATATTCCTCAAGCTGATGCCTTTATATTAACCGAAGATGAGGTGGATTTAAAAAAAATCAACTAAATTTGTCGGATTTATACACAACAGGGTTTCAACTTAAGTTTTTAATGGCATTATTGAGCTCAGTATTGATCATTTTTTAAATATTTCTTATGTTGCATTTGCCGTTTAACCATACAGTTACTCTTATTATTATTACGGTCCTTATTTCTTTACTTGCTTTTAGCAATCAAAATGTAATGAACCGATTGATTTTTTGGCCGCCTGCAATGCAACGTGGACAAATTGATCGATTCATTACTCATGGCTTTATCCATGCCGACGGAACACATTTACTGTTCAACATGATTACCCTGTTTTTCTTTGGCAGTATTATTGAAAGTTTTTACCGCCAATATTTCTATGACATGGGTTTTGTGTTGTTCTACTTAGGTGGCTTAATCTTTGCGATTTTGCCAAGCTATTTACAACATAAAAATGATGCGAACTGGGCCAGTCTAGGCGCTTCTGGTGCTGTTTCAGCGGTTTTATTTGCTTATATCCTATTCCAACCGTGGAAACTTATCTTTGTATTTTTCATTCCTGTACCCGCTATTATTTTCGCTATTTTATATGTGGCATACAGTATTTGGGCTGGTAAGCGAGGTAATAGTCATATCAACCATAGCGCTCATTTGTGGGGTGCAGCTTACGGAATCATCGTAACCATTCTACTTGAACCTAAAGTTATTCCACATTTCTTAGACCAGCTTACCCGTCTTCCTTTCTAAACGATATAAATCAAAGAAAAGCCCGTTATGGGCTTTTCTTTTTTTCAGATTTATTTATCTGCATAAATTCTCAGTCTTTTTTCTGATTTTCTTTGATCAATTCGTTGTTTTGTTTGTAAAAACCATCTGATTAAACTCGTGCCAATTCTTTTAATAATTCAGATGATACAATGAAATACAAAGCAATTTTATCTAGCCTCTCCATTGCATTATTTAGCTTATCTTTGGCTGGATGTAATGACAACGATAATCAAGAAAATGTCGTAAGCACGCCTAAGCAACCGAATATCTTATTTATTATGGCTGATGACTTAGGCTATTCAGATTTAGGGGCTTTTGGCGGCGAAATTCACACCCCTAATATTGATAGTCTGGCTCAAGAAGGACGCCTTTTAACGGATTATCATACTGCCCCGACCTGTTCGCCAACACGTTCTCAACTTATTTCCGGCACTGATCACCATTTAGCCGGTATTGGGGCAATGGCGGAACTCACCCCAGAGCATTTGAAGGGACAACCAGGTTATGAAGGCTATTTAAACGAACGTTCTTTATCGATTGCCCAAGTACTTAAAGACAATGGTTACCGCACGTATATTAGTGGTAAATGGCATTTAGGCTTAACCCCTGAAAGCAATGCACATGCTAAAGGTTTTGATCATTCATTTACCTTATTACAAGGTTTAGACCATCATTTTAAACAAGCTCCAAGTGCCTTTAAACGAAATTCAACTTATACAGAAGATGGGCAAATTATTCCTATTTCGGCATTGCCTGATGACTTTTTCTCTACCAACTATTTTACCGATAAATTACTGAGCTACTTAGATTCAGGCAAAAATAGCGGCAAACCATTCTTTGCTTATGCTGCCTATACGGCGCCTCACTGGCCAATTCAAGCCCCAGCCGAATATCGTGAAAAATATCGCGGAGTTTATGATGTAGGTTACGATGCAATTCGTAATGCCCGCATTGCTAGACAAAAACAGCTTGGAATTATTCCTGCAAACTTTGATGCAGCAGAACCAATTGCGACTCAAAATGCTCCACAAAAATATGAGAAATGGGATGAGTTAACAGCCGAACAAAAGGCTCTAGAAGCTCGTAAGATGGAAATCTATGCGGGCATGGTCGAAAATCTCGATGCCAATGTAGGTCGTATTATTCAATACCTCAAACAAAATAATCTTTATGACAATACTTTAATTTTCTTTGTTTCTGATAACGGCGCAGAAGGTTTTGTACGTGGCGGATATGGCAGTGAATCTGGTTTTGATAACTCGGTAGCCAATGTTGGCACACCTACTTCATATCACTATATTGGGCCACGTTGGGCCGAAGTCAGTGCAGCACCTTTCCACTTATGGAAAGATACGGCGGGCGAAGGTGCAACGACTGCCCCTGCTATTGTGAAATTACCAAATCAGAAAAAAGCAGAAGCAACCAATCATAGCTTTGCATCTGTACTCGATGTTTTCCCTACCTTACTAGAATATGCTCATATTCCAGTACCTCAAGGTCAATATAATGGCCGGGCCATTAATACGCCATCTGGAATTTCATGGAAACCTTTGCTTGAAAACAAAACCGATACTATTCGCCCTGCAAATTTTAGCTTTGCCGATGAGTTACATGGCAGCAAATATGCAAAACAAGGTGAATGGAAAATCGCACTTCAAGGGCGACCTGAATTAGGCACAGGGACTTGGGAGCTATACAACATTAAATTAGATCGCGGTGAAAGACAAAACGTTGCTCAGCTCTATCCTGCAAAAGTTCAAGAACTCTTATCGGTCTATCAAAAATATACTGAAAAAAATGGTGTGCAGGAATATAACGCCAAATGAAATTGAAGCCTTTTTTAGTTATCACAATCAGCCTGTCTATTATGACGGGCTGTAGCCAATCTTCAAAAGTTTCTGAATCTACATCTTCGACGCAACAGCAAACATTTTTAGCTGATCTAGGATCTATTGAAAAGTGTCAAAACTATACTGGTCTGCCTCAGGGTTGGCTCAAACAGCCTACTGCTGGTATGGTTTTAATAGCCGATGGGTATTTTAATTTTGGTTCTGAAAAAGCCTATCCCGATGAACTTAATTTTGGAAAAAAACAGCGCGAAGTCAAAGAATTTTGGATTGACCAAACTGAAGTTACGGTCGCTCAATTTGCAAGTTTTGTAAAAGCAACTGGCTATATTACAGATGCAGAAAAACAAAAACAGGCTGCTGTTTTTTCACCAGACTCTCATCACCCACAGCAATGGTGGCAACTAAAATCTGGATATACGTGGAAAACTCCAAACGGCAGTACGGGTGCTATAGCAACTCCTAATGAGCCTGTAAGGTATGTGAGTAAAAATGATGCTGAACATTATGCAGTGTGGCTGGGACGTGATTTACCAACAGAACTAGAATGGGAATATGCAGCTAAAGCCAATTCAAAGACTGATACCCCTTTACATCAAGCCCCTACTGATGAACATCAACATCCGCAAGCCAATTACTGGCAAGGTGAATTTCCTTTTCAAAACCTGAATCAAGATCACTTTAAAGGTGTTGCACCCGTTGGATGTTTTGCATCAAACAATTTCAAACTATTTGATATGATTGGAAATGTATGGGAATGGACATCATCTCCTTATCAAGGTGCTCATGACCAGCATATGGGAAATTATTCTGATTTACGACAACAACAAATCACCAGCACTCAATATGTAATTAAAGGTGGATCTTTTCTTTGCGCACAAAATTATTGTTCACGTTATCGTAGCAGTAGCCGTTATCCACAAGATTTTGATTTAGCTACAACACATGTTGGATTTCGAACTATTTTACGATCTCCTTAATTTCTTCTTAATTCGACTGATTAAAGATATTTTTTAACCAAAACTAGATCGAAAAATGAGCAAAATATTTTTATAGTACAAATGAGAATGATAAAAAAGTGAGAACAAGATGAAAACTTTACTTCTTTGTGCCGCAGCAATTTTCACAATGTCACTATCAGCCTGTGCGGTTCATACACCTGAAGGTAGTATTGTGATTGACCCTGATTCACCATATTACGGACATCCAGGAGGCTTTTGCCCACCAGGACAAGCTAAAAAAGGACGTTGTTAGAAATACCCTCTTTTAAAGTAATTTTGAAGTTACTCTAAAGAAACAGGCTTCAATCAAGTGATGAATTGAATACTAAATGGAGGGTTCCAGCCCAAAAATAGATGGGATGAAACTAGAAAATTATGGTGTAAAAAATCACCATATCCCCAAGATTTTTAAAAGACAATCTTACGTTGTCTTCTATCTAGTTTCACCCCAATTCTTTCTTATTCCGTTTGACTTTTCTTACCGCTTAAGAAAAAAGTCTAGTTTTTAATCATTTCTGTATCTCTATTATTGATACATTTTGAACATTTTACCTTCAGGTTAATACTGATGTATTTGCTTAATACAAAATAAACATTTATGTAACGTAAGTCTATAAAAATGTTCTAAAAATGTGAAAAAAATTAAGGCCAAAATGAGATGAATTTATCATAATAACTTTCTCTTTCACGTTTCATCACATAAATAATCAATATTATTTTGTCAGTTATTGCCACTCGTTTCCTTTCATTGGCATAGATAATGTATACACATGTATATTAACCCAGTCGTATAAACGAGATATTTTATGTCCAGCACAAGTCAAGTCGAAGGTCTACAATTTCCGGTACACGCCTCAACAAAAAAACAAAGTACATCTCTTACAGGCCAAGAGATTTTGTCAGAGGCTTTATCTATTGTAGATAATAAAACCGCACAACAAGTGTTGAATGAAAAAAACTGGCGAAAAAACTATCCTTTATATTTTAAAGCTCTTGTTAAACAAGGGATTTCTAATATCAACAACCCAATTACTATTGCGAAGCAAGGGTTGCATAAAGCTCACCATATTTTTGATTATTATCGTGATGGTAAACACTACCTTTTAAAAGATGCAGTTCATATTGCTTCATCAACTCCTCTTTATACAGTAAAACTTAAAGGTGAAAGTGACGCAGCACCAGAGTGGTATGTTCCCTATAAAGGGCAAAAGCTGAGTGGACAAAGCTTATTAGACCAGATTCAACGCTGGGAAGAGGCTGGTATTATTGAGCCAAGTCATGCAAAAGCACTTCGTGAAGCTATTGCTCATCCTGAATGGTTCGATTTGTCTGACCGTACGATGGTGCTGTTTGGTGCAGCCTCAGAAGCAGGACCACTGCCTTGGTTAGCCAAATGGAAAGCAAATATTGTTGCTGTAGATTTACCAAACTCACGAGTCTGGAGCAAAATCTTAAATACGATTCAACAAGGGAATGCAACACTCATTGCACCATGTATTGAAGCCGTTGATTCGTCAGCAAAAGCTTCTGAGTTAAAAGATAAGCTGGGTGCAAATTTACTGACTCAATTACCAGAAATAGCGCAGTGGCTGGTACAGTTTCCACAAAAGTTAGATTTGGCAGCAATCGCCTATTTAGATGGTGAAAAGCATGTCCGCGTTTCCATGGCAATGGATAGCATCATGCAATTTGTGAGCGAGCATAAGCCTGATACAAGCCTTATGTTTATGTGCACTCCAACCGATGTTTATGCAGTACCAAAAGAAGTTGCAGAGGCTGCTCAAGAGAAATTTAAATCCCGCAGAAAAATGCAAAAGTTGGCAGTAAAAGGTGTTTCTGCTCTTTCGCTCAATCGTTTTTTTCAAGCGCCATACCAAGACTTGGTTACATGTGAAAATGGAAAAACTTATGGTATTGCCGACTGCTTAGTGGTTGAACAAGGTCCAAACTATGCTTTGGCAAAGCGTATTCAACAATGGCGTGCTATTCTGGCCCGCCATCAAGGACAACGTGTCAGCATTAATATTGCACCATCGACAACGACTCATTCAGTGACTAAAAATCCATTATTGAAAGCAGCTTTTAATGGCGCAGAACTTTTCGATGTAGAAGCATTTAGTCCTGAAACCACCAATGCCATTATGGCGGCACTCTGGATTCATGACTTAAGAAATGAGTCTTCTGTCGCGAATCCTGAAACTGTCTTAGACCATCCGCTTGAACTTATGATGGAAGGTGCCAATCATGGTGGATTATGGCGTGTGGCTTATTTAGCACGAACTGCCCTACCTTTTGCCGCAATTTATGGTTTTGCTACAGAAAAACTCCCTTTTAGAAAATCATCTAAAAGATAATTTGATTAAAGCCCAATCCTAGAATTGGGCTTTTTTCTAAGCATCTTTATTTACCTTGAAAGTGCGATAGATATTTTTGCATTTTATCAGGTGGCACCATGCCGCCCCCTGTAGCCCATATTACATGAGTTACCTGCTGCAACTGCTCAGCTGTAAACTGGTGTAAAGCCAAGTAATCAGGACTCGTCTGTACGTAATACGGTCCCATCATGCCTGCTACCGCAGAAGGCTCAAGCTGAATATTCTCAGTTTGATTTAAAAGCGCAATAAGCTCATATAAACGTTCATCGTGAATGGTGTAGTAGCCATCGATTAATTGTTGCATAGCACGCCCGACAAAACCTGAAGCACGCCCTACCGCAAGTCCGTCTGCCGCAGTAACGTTATCAATGCCAATGTCATTGACTGAAATCTGATCATGCAAACCTGTGTGGACACCAAGTAACATACACGGCGAATGTGTTGGTTCTGCAAAGATACAATGTACATGCTCACCAAAAGCCAGTTTTAGTCCAAAACTCACCCCACCAGGCCCACCACCGACGCCACACGGCAAATAAACAAATAATGGATGTTCAGCATCGACTTTAATTTGGTTTTGCTCAAATTGCTGTTTTAAGCGTATTCCTGCAACGGCATAGCCTAAAAATAATGTTGTTGAGTTTTCATCATCAATGAAAAAGCAGTGTGGATCTTGCTCTGCGGCTTTTCGTCCCTCTTCAACAGCTACTCCATAATCACTGGCATATTCTACAACGTTGACACCGAGTGAACGTAGTTTGTCTTTTTTCCACTGTCTAGCATCAGCCGACATATGAACAGTGACTCTAAAGCCGAGTTTGGCGCTCATAATACCAATAGAAAGCCCAAGGTTGCCCGTAGAACCTACTGCAATTTGATACTTAGAAAAGAATGCCCTAAATGAATCTTGATCTAATTTACTATAATCATCTTCTGGTTTGAGTAACCCTGCCTGCATGGCAAGTTTTTCAGCATGTGTGAGCACTTCATAAATGCCACCACGTGCTTTGATGGAGCCTGAAATAGGTAAATGACTATCCTTTTTCAGCCAGAATTTTCCATTAAGCTGTACTTGTTTTGCTGAAGAAAGTGCTTGTTGCATATGAGCAATTTCAACAATATCTGATTCAATTTTTCCATGTTGTGCTTGAGTTTCAGGAAATACTTTTGCCAAATAAGGTGCGAAACGCGCTAGTCTTGCTTCTGCTTCACTTACGTCCTTAGCGGTTAGTCCAACTTTTTCTAAAGCTTCTTTTAAAGGATAGCGATGAGGTGTAAACCAAAATGTTTCTTGATAGGCTTGAAGTGTTTCAATAAGTGGAAATTTTTGTTTTAGCTGATCTATTTGAACCGCATTCATAATATATCCTGATATAAAATTTTAAGCCCAGCCTATAAAGCTGTTTGATGGCCTATAACAACTTATTAATTTATAGATGAATGTACATGAAAAATAGTCTCAACTTTAAAAACTAAACAAATAAAAAAGCCACTGTGAACAGTGGCTTTAATTTTTTAAATGCTTTTATACAAACTGCAAGAATAACCAGTACAAACCACCTGACAAACAGATTGTTGCAGGAAGAGTAAATACCCATGCAGAGAGAATTGTCTTCACGGTATTAAAGTTTAAACCTGATTTATTCGCGACCATCGTACCCGCAACAGCACTGTTTAAAACGTGTGTTGTTGAAACTGGCATACCTAAACCATCAGCAGCTGCAATTGTACTCATTGCAACAAGCTCAGCAGACATCCCTTGACCATAAGTCATGTGATGCTTACCAATACGCTCACCTACAGTCACAACAATACGTTTCCAACCCACCATTGTGCCTAGACCAAGTGCTAAAGCAACAGCCACTTTTACCCAAGTCGGAATGTATTGTAAGAATGAATCTAAGCTACTACGGTATTCTTTCACAAGCTTTTTCTGTGAGTCATCCATTTTTGGTAAAGCATCTGCTTTATCCAAACGCTTAAACGTCGTGGTGCTTAAATACATGTCATTACGAATTTCGCTAATTGCAGCTTCAGGAATATCTTTTAAGTTGCTATAGCTAGAAACTCGTTCACCCAAGTGATCAGTCATACTTGCCAATGCAGGCACAACTTCTGGAGTTTGCTGTTTAGTTTGAATATATTTAGTCAGAATAACACGTGCTTTTTCATCGGTTAATTCTGGCTGATTTTGATTCAAAAATACGGCAGTTTGAGAAGAAAGCTGATGGAATGATTGAACTTGCTGAGTATCAAGATTTTTATTTAATGAATAAGCCAACGGCACCAGACCAACCAAAATCAGCATGATGAGTCCCATACCCTTTTGACCGTCATTAGAACCATGTGCAAAACTCACACCTGTACAGGTAAAGATCAAAATTGCACGAATGATTGCTGGTGGTGGTTTATTCCCTTCAGGTGGCTGGAATAATTCTAATTGGCGTTTAAAAATAGTTTTAACCAACAAGAATACAATCGCTGCAAAAGCGAAACCAATTAAAGGTGAAAATAATAATGCCTTACCGACTTTAATCACCTGATCCATATCAACACCACTGGTCGTTACGCCAGTCGATGCACTCAATAGATGGTTCATAATGCCCACACCCAAGATTGAACCAATCAAGGTATGAGAGCTAGAAGCAGGAATACCCAAGAACCATGTACCTAAGTTCCAGAGAATCGCAGCAATAAGCAATGCAAAAACCATTGCGAAACCTGCACCGCTACCCATATTCATGATCAATTCAACAGGCAACAATGCAATAATGCCGTAAGCGACTGCGCCGCTTGCAACCATTACCCCAAGGAAATTACAAAAACCAGCCCACATGACTGCAACCGGTGCTGGTAAAGCATTGGTGTAAATCACTGTTGCTACTGCATTTGCAGTATCGTGGAAGCCATTTACAAACTCAAAGCCTAAAGCAATCAAGAGTGCAGTTGATAAAAGAATAACTGAATAAAGACTCAAAGGTGGTACATGTGCTAAATCAGCACTCACCTGAAATCCAATATAAATAAGTGTTGCAACAATAATCGTCAGAAACACCGGCATAAAAAATTTAGGTGTCGGGACATGTACATTCGTCGATTTGACTTGCAGGTTTGCCGCAAGTTTTGAATCCGAAACAGGGGGTAGATTAGAATTCATGCAGACGGTAAGAGGATAAAAAAATCCTCTGTATTCTTAAATTAAATTATGACAATTATATGACAAAGCGGCGCTCGATGAAGTCAATTTTTCACATTTTGACCTCATTTGATGCACCTTTCCTCTATGATTTTTATTTTTTTATTAAAATTCAATAATTTACATAAATCCCCACCCATCTATTTTATGACTATTTTTGAAGCAAAAATATCTAAAAAATTACCTAAACGTCTACTTTTTAAACATCACAACTGTCATAAAACCGAATATTGGAGATGAAATATTTCAATATCATGATCATTTTATGAATATTTGATGAAAAAACAGTCTTTATTTGTCATAAAAGCCGTTTTTTAATGAATCTATTACAGTGAATGATGGGTCGTTATAGCTCATCAATTGCGCAACTATTCTGTTACAATAGCGCCGCATTTTTAAATTCATATAAAAGATCGGGGTTTTCTATGTCTACGCTTGCCACCCTAAAAGCGCTTCTTGCTAAACGCATTCTGATTATTGATGGTGCAATGGGAACTATGATCCAGCGCCATAAATTGGAAGAAGCCGACTACCGTGGTGAGCGTTTTGCCGATTGGGCACATGACTTAAAAGGCAACAACGACCTTTTAGTTTTGACACAACCTCAAATCATTCAAGGCATTCACGAAGCTTATCTTGATGCGGGTGCAGATATTATTGAAACCAACAGCTTTAACGGCACACGTGTTTCTATGTCTGATTACCACATGGAAGATCTTGTTCCAGAGATTAACCGTGAAGCAGCACGTTTAGCCAAAGCAGCTTGTGAAAAGTATTCAACTCCAGACAAGCCGCGTTTTGTAGCAGGTGTACTTGGGCCAACTTCGCGTACTTGTTCAATTTCACCAAATGTAAATGACCCTGCTTTTCGTAACATTACCTTTGATGAGCTAAAAGAAAACTATATTGAAGCGACTCATGCGCTGATTGAAGGCGGTGCAGATATCATTCTGATTGAAACCGTATTTGATACCTTAAACTGTAAAGCTGCGATTTTTGCGGTAAAAGAAGTCTTTAAACAAATTGGTCATGAATTACCAATCATGATTTCAGGGACCATTACCGATGCATCGGGTCGTACCTTAACAGGTCAAACTGCCGAAGCATTCTGGAACTCTGTACGTCATGGTGACTTACTATCGATTGGTTTTAACTGTGCGCTTGGTGCAGATGCAATGCGTCCTCACGTAAAAACCATTTCCGATGTCGCAGATACGTTTGTTTCAGCACACCCAAATGCAGGCTTACCAAACGCTTTTGGTGAATATGATGAAACACCAGAACAAACTGCTGCATTCTTAAAAGAATTTGCAGAAAGCGGCTTAATTAATATTACTGGTGGTTGCTGTGGTACCACACCTGATCATATTCGCGCCATTGCCAATGCAGTAAAAGACATTGCACCTCGCCAAGTACCTGAAACAGTACCTGCTTGTCGTTTGAGTGGTTTAGAGCCATTTAATATTTATGATGACTCACTTTTCGTGAACGTGGGTGAACGTACTAACGTTACCGGTTCGAAAAAATTCTTACGCCTCATTCGTGAAGAAAACTTTGCCGAAGCTTTAGAAGTGGCACAGCAACAAGTTGAAGCTGGCGCTCAGATTATCGACATTAACATGGATGAAGGGATGCTCGATTCGCAAAATGCGATGGTGCATTTCTTAAACCTTGTGGCTTCTGAGCCAGATATTTCTCGTGTACCAATCATGATCGACTCATCAAAATGGGAAATCATTGAAGCTGGCTTAAAATGCGTGCAAGGTAAACCCGTTGTTAACTCGATTTCATTAAAAGAAGGTTATGACGAGTTTGTCGAAAAAGCTCGCCTGTGCCGTCAATATGGTGCTGCGATTATTGTCATGGCATTTGATGAAAAAGGTCAGGCCGACACCGCTGAACGTAAACGTGAAATCTGTAAACGTTCTTATGATGTTTTGGTTAATGATGTTGGCTTCCCTGCTGAAGATATTATTTTTGACCCGAACGTGTTTGCAGTTGCAACAGGGATTGAAGAACACAATAACTATGGCGTTGATTTTATTGATGCCACAGGTTGGATTAAACAAAATTTACCTCACGCCATGATTTCTGGTGGTGTATCGAACGTTTCGTTCTCATTCCGTGGTAACGAGCCCGTTCGTGAAGCCATTCACTCTGTGTTCTTGTACCATGCCATCAAGCAAGGCATGACCATGGGGATCGTAAATGCCGGACAAATGGCCATTTACGATGACATTCCAGCCGAGCTAAAAGAAGCAGTTGAAGATGTCATCTTAAACCAAAACCAAGGTGAGACTGGTCAGGCGGCGACTGAAAAATTGCTTGAAGTGGCTGAAAAATACCGTGGACAAGGCGGCGCTGCAAAAGAAGCCGAGAACCTAGAATGGCGTAATGAATCTGTAGAAAAACGTCTTGAATATGCTTTAGTTAAAGGTATTACAACTTACATTGATCAAGATACAGAAGAAGCTCGCCTCAAAGCCAAACGTCCTTTAGATGTAATCGAAGGCGCTTTGATGGACGGTATGAACGTGGTTGGTGACTTGTTCGGTTCGGGCAAAATGTTCTTACCACAGGTTGTGAAATCTGCACGTGTTATGAAGCAAGCTGTGGCTTGGCTCAACCCGTACATTGAAGCTGAAAAAACAGGTAGCCAATCTAAAGGTAAAGTCCTGATGGCAACTGTTAAAGGTGACGTACACGATATTGGTAAAAATATCGTAGGCGTGGTACTCGGCTGTAATGGTTATGACATTGTTGACCTTGGGGTGATGGTACCTTGCGAGAAAATCTTACAAACTGCAATTGATGAAAAATGTGACATCATCGGTTTGTCAGGTCTGATTACTCCATCTTTAGATGAGATGGTATTTGTTGCGAAAGAAATGCAACGCAAAGGCTTTAACATTCCTTTATTGATCGGTGGCGCGACTACATCGAAAGCACACACGGCAGTAAAAATTGATCCTCAGTACCAAAACGATGCCGTGATTTATGTTGCTGATGCTTCACGTGCTGTAGGTGTTGCAACGACCCTGCTTTCTAAAGAAATGCGTGGAAACTTTATTGCAGAGCACCGTGCTGAATATGCCAAGATTCGTGAGCGCTTAGCCAACAAACAGCCAAAAGCTGCAAAATTGACTTATGCAGAGTCAGTTGAAAACGGTTTTAAAATTGACGAAAGCTATGTACCACCAAAACCAAATCTTTTAGGAACACAAGTCCTCACCAACTACCCGCTTGCAACGCTTGTAGAATATTTTGACTGGACACCATTCTTCATTTCTTGGAGCTTGGCAGGTAAATTCCCGAAAATTTTAGAAGATGAAGTGGTCGGCGAAGCTGCAACAGATTTGTACAACCAAGCTCAAGCGATGTTGAAAGATATTATCGACAACAACCGTTTTGATGCTCGTGCAGTATTCGGTATGTTCCCTGCACAGCGCACTGACGCAGACACAGTGAGCGTATTTGATGAAGCGGGTCAAAATGTTACGCATACTTTTGAGCACTTACGTCAACAATCTGACAAAGTGACAGGTAAACCAAACTTGTCTTTGGCAGATTACATTCGTAATGACCGTGAACAACAGGACTACTTAGGCGGATTCACTGTATCGATTTTTGGTGCAGAAGAACTGGCAAATGAGTACAAAGCAAAAGGTGATGACTACTCTGCAATTTTAGTTCAGTCATTAGCCGACCGTTTTGCTGAAGCCTTTGCAGAACACTTACATGAACGCATTCGTAAAGAGTTCTGGGGTTATAAAGCTGATGAACAGCTTAGTAATGAAGAACTGATTAAAGAGAAATACGTCGGTATTCGCCCTGCACCGGGCTACCCTGCTTGCCCTGAGCACTCTGAAAAGGCAGTGTTATTTGATTGGTTAGGCTCTACCGACAAAATCGGTACTAAACTGACTGAACACTTTGCAATGATGCCGCCATCTTCGGTAAGTGGTTTCTATTATTCACATCCACAAAGCGAATACTTTAACGTGGGCAAAATCTCTCAAGACCAACTTGAAGATTATGCAAAACGTAAGCGTTGGACACTGGATGAAGCGAAGCGTTGGTTAGCACCGAATTTAGATGATTCGATTGCTTAAGTTTAAGTAATTATAAAAATCCCCTCAAGTGAGGGGATTTTTTATTTTTGTTCAAATACCCCTGTAATATGAGTCATACCATTAAGTGTATTTGCTCCTGCTTTTAGATTATGAAAATAAAAGGTTTGTCTATCACTATCTGAAGTTATGCCAGAACAAGGGATTTCTCGATTTCCGCACATGAACTCTTGTTCACCAACTATTGTTTTAACGCTTAAATGTCCTGCAAGCTCTTGAATGATAGATATATCAATTAATTCATTACTATTTTCAAAACCTAGATTATAAATTTTTTGATCATTTTTAACTGTAGCTATATAACGATTATGAATAGGCAACATTACTATTTTTTGATCCCCAAATTGTAAGTCACTATAAGTTTTAGGCATGTTCAAATTTACACTAACATTTAGTTTCCTATTGTTAGTATGATCAATCAATTCTATATTTTCGAGATTAAACTCTATATTTTTTTGATCTTCCTTCCAAAACTGATCGCTCAATTTCTCTATATTTTTAAAATCCCCACCTTTATATACCAAACTAATTAATGCATTACTTTTCACCTTGTTTTCATAAAATATTATACTTAAATATGAAATATCTTCATTTTTCTTCAAAGTAAATTTTTTTGTAGTGTATATTAATTCATTATTATAATATTGCTTTGACTCTTCAAAATCTATAATTTTAAAAATACTTCCATCAATAGCAATATCATTAACTTTGATAGCTGAAAACCTATCTTTTTGAAACAATGGCCAATTTGAAGGAACCGTAAAATTTATATTCCCAGACACAACTACGGGAACTCTATTTCCTACCTCCTCTCCGTTTATAGAAGTTACTGAGAACTCATTTTTGGACTGATTCAAATCAAAACTCAATTTAAATTTATCCCCGAAATTTTCTATTTTATATGTCGTACCATCTGGACAAGTTAAGATTGGTAAACATATAAGTGCCTTATTTAAAATATCCTTCCATACCAAATAATCTAAACTCGCTATATTTGAATAAGGTTTTAATGAAATTGAGCCCAAGAGCTTTTTTTCCTGCCCCGTTAAATTAATCAAGACAGCCTCAGTAGGTTCATTACCATAGGCAATTAGGTCATAGCTGGTTAGGGCTGGGTTTAATTCAACCTTTTCATTAACACTAACGCCTTGTATAAACAATGTATTATCTTTATTTGGTACTATACTTTGGTTATTTTCACCACATCCAGTCAACATTAAAAAACTTAATAGACTAAAGTGTATTTTTTTCATTTTTTCAAATCCTATTTATAATTTTTATTCATCTTATAACACATAATTATTTAAACCAAACCTTCAAAATAGCCAACTTCCTGTTAATTGATGTCTACATTTCATTAGCATATTGAGATAAAAAATCCCCTAATCTTTAAGATTGAGGGATTTCAATGAATCTATTTCCATACTGTCTACATCAAGCAGACATTACTTTTACTTCAAATGCGACTTAATCTTCTCTTTAACTGCTTCTGTTGAAATACCATATCGATCATGCAAAGTTGGTAATGCCCCTGCATCTAAAAATGCATCTGGCAAACCAATCATGTCAAAACGAGAGTGTTGTCCATTTCTTAAAAGTAGTGATCCAACCGCTTCCCCTAAACCACTAATCACAGAATGATTTCAGCAGTTAAACAGATCGACTACCTTTAGCGACTTCTTCCCAAATGCCTTAGAATAAGATTCTATTGCTTAAATCCTACTAAGCTCCGTCTATCAACACTGGGAACTTTTTCAGCTTTTACATACTTATATCATCTGAATTCGCTCAACTCGTAAGTGATGCATCATCTCTCGAACAAATATAAAGTAAGTAAAAATATAAAGCTGATCTGGGGCGACTTGGCTTATGTAGTAACTCAAACGCTCAATAAAATCATTAAATCCATGCTCAAGCTCCATACGGCTGATTTGCTTTTTAGCACTTAAAAATAGCTCGCTAAGTTGTGTCATGGCTGCATCAGACGTAACAGCTACGCCATTTATATTTAGATTTCTGAGTGGCTGTGACTCGATGATTTCTTCAATAAAATAAATCATCTTTTCGATAGCAAGTTCATCAATCACACCATGTCGAATACTTTTTGAATCAACAAAACTCAAGCCCTGCTCAATTTGAATGTGCTGGTTCCCTATTTCGAATGACAGGCTATTAAGACCAAGCGAAAATTTTAAAACCGAGTCAGGATGAGTCATAAAAATAGCTTACCGTTGAGTTTTACTAATAGGATTAGTGCCAGTTTGTTCAATACTTAGAGTTAACAGCGCTAATCATCATTAACACTATATATAATAAAAAACTCTTTAAAAAGATGAAAAATCAATCTTATATTCATCCAGTCTTACTATTACAAAATAGAGTATAAGCATGAAAAAATTAGCAATTTTAGGTGTTACGGTTTATAGCTTTGCACAACTTACCAATGCAGCCACATTAAATGTAAAACCATATGGTACGACTCAAGACGGTCAAAAAGTTGATCTATATACCATGAGCAATAACAAAGGAGTCTCGGTATCTTTTATTAGCTTCGGTGGTGTAATTACACAGATTTTGACTCCCGATGCACAAGGCAAACAAAATAATATCGTTTTGGGCTTCGATGATCTAAAAGGTTATGAAGTCACTGATACCAAGGCAGGCATTCATTTTGGCGGATTAATTGGTCGTTATGCGAACCGTATTGGCAATGCTAAATTTAGCTTAGATGGAAAAACATATAATCTTGAAAAAAATAATGGACCGAATTCATTACATAGTGGTAATCCGGGTTTTGATAAACGTGTTTGGCAAGTTAAGCCCCTCGTTTCTAAAGGCGAAACCGTTAAAGCTTCTCTTAAGTTAACCAGTCCAAATGGTGATCAAGGTTTTCCTGGAAAATTAGATGTTGAAGTGATCTACAGTCTTTCAGATCAAAATGAATTCCAAATTGAATATAAGGCCAAAACTGATCAACCGACAGTCGTCAATCTTACCAATCACAGTTATTTCAACTTGTCAGGCGCTGGCAATAACCCTTATGGTGTGCTGGATCATGTTGTACAACTTAATGCAGATCGTGTATTGGTAACAGATCAAAACTCTTTACCCACAGGTGAGATTGCCTCAGTTGCAGGTACACCTTTTGATTTTCGGACGCCTAAAGCAATTGTGAAAGATATTCGAGCGAATCATCAGCAATTGGCCTATGGATATGGCTATGACCAAACTTGGGTAATTAATCAAAAGTCTCAAGGGAAACTCAATCTTGCAGCTAGTGTGGTTGATCCAAAATCTAAACGGACACTGCAAGTCTTAACTACTGAACCAAGCGTTCAAATGTATACAGCCAATCATTTACTCGGAAATGTTGTTGGTGCAAATGGCGTACTCTATCGACAAGCAGATGCGCTAGCACTTGAAACGCAGCATTTTCCAGATAGTCCGAATCAACCATCTTTCCCTTCTACACGTTTAAACCCAAATCAAACTTATAACAGTATCACCGTATTTAAATTTGGTATTCAAAAATAGTCTTTTTAATGAGGCTATGTCCATATTAAAAAGACTCTCAGCTGAATATGGCTGAGAGTCTTTCATTTATTTTACTTTTGTGTTGGGTAAAAATGCAGTTGCAAAACCAAGTAATGGCAACAATGAACATAAACCAAATACCCATTCAATGCCGTTAATATCCGCTAAATGCCCTAAGCCTGCTGCGGCGATACCACTTACCCCAAACATAAGACCAAACATTAAACCTGCGATCATTCCCACACGGCCCGGAACAGCTTCTTGCGCATAAACCACCATCGCTGCAAAAGCAGACGATAACACCAAACCTGCAATAATTGAGAAAACCGTTGTCCAAAATAAGTTTGCATACGGCATCATTAATGCAAAAGGTGCCATACCAATAAATGAAACCCAGATCACAGCTTTACGGCCAATTTTGTCACCAATTGGGCCACCTGCAAATGTACCTAAAGCAACGGCTGCCAAAAAGGCAAACAAATGCAACTGAGCTGTTTGAATGCTGATATGGAACTTTTGAATTAAGTAAAAGGTAAAGTAGTTACTAATGCTAGCAATGTAGGTAAATTTAGCAAACATCAACACACTAATTGTGCTCAAAGCAATAATGAGCTTACGGCCATGCAATTTAGTATGTGCTTGTGTAGCACGTGCAACCACCTGACTTTTAGCATGACTTACAGTCCAACGGCTTACGCCAAACAAAACCCAAATCGCTAAAAGTGCAAATATAACTAAACTCACAACTGCATGCTGTCCAAATGGAACAATCAGTAAAGCTGCTAATAATGGACCAATCGCAGTACCTGTATTTCCGCCAACCTGAAAAGTCGACTGTGCTGTACCGAAGCGCCCACCCGATGCCATTCGTGCCACCCGCGAAGCTTCTGGGTGAAAGGTGGCAGACCCTACCCCAATCAGTGCAGATGCACATAACAACACAGCAAAACTTGGTGAAAATGCCAACAAGATAATGCCGCAGAATGTGACCACCATTCCGAGCGGGAGAAGATATGGTTTGGGATGTTTATCGGTATAAAGTCCAATCCAAGGCTGTAGCAGTGAACCTGTAATCTGGTATACAAACGAGATTAGGCCAACCTCCGCAAAACTCAGCGAAAAGTTTGCTTTTAGCATTGGATAGATGGCTGGTAGCACCGCCTGAATTAAATCATTCAGTAAATGTGCGACTGCCACGGCGCCTACAATTTTAATAATCATTCCTTGAGACTGATCATTTGCAACGGTATTGGCAATACCATCTTTCAATTGTATTGAAGACGTCATACCTGAAAAACTCCAATATTTTTAAATGAGATGCTTATTGTAAATTGTCGCTTATAAAGTTATCTTCCAATAATCATCGTATAAGTGACAATTTTTAGGATAGTTTATGTCCGATTCTCTTATTCAGTCTGATTTGTCTGAACTTGTGATTGGGCTATCTTCTGAGCATTCTTACCGAGAAATCACGCCTACCCATACGCATACACGTGCGCAGTTTTTATATGCCTCTACTGGAACTATTCAGGTTTTTACGCCCAATCATGTGTGGATTGTGCCGCCGATGTGCGCGTTATGGATTCCAGCACATGTAGAGCACAGCGTGATTTCACTGAGTCACGTTAAGTTAAATACGGCATTGGTTGAAGTAAATGCAGCAGCTTTAATGGGACAACATTGTTTTATTATTCGGGTAAGCAATCTGTTGCATGAACTCTTAATACGTTTAAATGAAATCGAACGAGAAGACACTCCAAATACAGCAACCTCTCAAGAGCTTTCCCGTTCTTTACAAATTTTGATTTTTGAAGAAATACATCGGGCCAATTTATTGCCTATCCAGATACCTTGGCCGAAAGACAAAAGACTTTTAAAAATTTGCCAAGAGTTATTACATACGCCTGACCATTCAAAAGATTTAACAGATTGGGCTGATGATATTGGTGCGAGTTCTAGAACCCTAATGCGTATGTTCCAAAAAGAAACCGGGCTGTCATATCGGGCATGGTTGCAACAAATGCATATTGCACTTGCGTTAAGTAAAATCGCAAATGGTGAATCTATTGCTCAAATTTCAGAATCACTGGGGTACACAAACCCCAGCGCGTTCAGTGCGATGTTTAAGCGACATCTAGGAAAAACACCTCAGCAGTTTAGAAGTGCCGCGATGTCGCTATAAGTCTTTTTTTTTGCAGGGAGGTCATGCTTTTCGAGCAAATCATCGAAATCATGATAGACATGCAGTTCTCGATCTTTACCAGTTCTGGCATGATCTAGGCGCTGTTCAGGGTCGACTAAAACAAGAGTATGACCATCATCAATCAGACGATCTACGCCTTCTAAAAACATACGTTTACCCACATCGTGGATAAGTGAAATCTGGGTTAAATCAATCACGATTGTGCTTTGGTCAGTTGTCTCGTCTTGTAAAATACGCAACAACATTTCAGCTTCGGTAAATTTCAATACGCCCCGAAGCACATACACACTTAATGATGCATCTTTTCCTGTACGGTAATGACTTTGTACAATGGTCTGGGCAGAAGGTGTACCTTCCATGAGATGTAATCCCATGTCACGAGATAATCGTTCTAAAATATCGATACCTCGAACACTATGACCATGCTCATCTAGTCGAGGTGAAAAAGCAGCAATACTGACCTGCCCCGGTAGCACACCCAAAATACCGCCTGCTACACCACTTTTAGCAGGAATACCTACAGTTGAAAGCCAGTCACCCGCGGCATCATACATACCACAGCTCATCATGACACTGAGGACTTGTCTAACTACAGATCGATTCAATAGGCGCTTTCCAGTTCTAGGATCGACCCCGCCATTAGCAAGCACACTGCCCATACGTACCAAGTCTTTAACTGTAACCATGATCGCACATTGACGAATGTAACCATTCACAATATCGACAGGGTCAGTTTCCAAAATCCCCACCGTGCGCAACATATAACCGATCGAAAGATTACGGTAGGCTGTTTTGACTTCCGAATCATAAACAGACTCATCAAAACTTAATTCACGACCAGCAAGCTCGCTCATAAAACGGCGTAGGATTTCTGCGCTATGCAAACCATGCTTGACCTGAATCAAGGAATGTACAGTAATTGCGCCAGAGTTGATCATCGGATTTTTTGGACGACCATCTTTACCTAATGAAATTTCATTAAAGGCTTCTCCTGAAGGCTCCACTCCTACTTTCGCAAGTACCGCATCAATGCCAAGCTGTTGTAAAACATAGGCATATACAAATGGTTTAGAAATCGATTGTATGGTGAATTCAACATCATCATCGCCGACCGAATAAATTTCACCATCTACCGTAGACATTGCTAAAGCTAATCGATTTGGGTTTGCATTTGCCAACTCAGGAATATAATCGGCGAGATGACCGCTGTTATCGATGTCACAGGCTTCTATAACATTTGCCAAATAATCTGGGAGAGGGGTTTGCATGGTCAGTAACCTTAAATGAGGAGATTTACAACATCGCGTAAAATTTCAGCACAACCTGCTGATAATATTAAAATTGTATCTTTTGTAATGATTTAAATATTACGCTATAAGTATTGTAATTCCGATGACTTATCCTTTTCAAGCTCATTATAGGTTTTTCAAAACTTTAAACTAAAGATTAGCTTATTCTTTCTACAAACAATATCCCATTTAAATGATCGACCTCATGTTGAACGATACGAGCAGGAAAACCATGCAAAATTGTTTCCACCGTCTCGCCCTGAAGTGTTAAGTATTTCACCTTAACCATTTCGGCACGTTCCACTTGTCCACGTTCGTCTGGCACACTTAAGCAGCCTTCTTCACCTAAACAAACTTCGTTTGAGAACTCTAGAATTTCAGGATTCACCATGACCACTGCTTCCATTTCAGGTGCATCGGGATAGCGTGGGTTTGGTCGAGATGCCACAATAATGACGCGTTTAGAGATGTAAACTTGCGGTGCAGCAATCCCTACTCCATTACGTTCAAGCATTGTTGCATGCATAGCGTCAGCAAGCTGATAGAGCCAATTACTGTTTAACTCATTTGCCGAGACGGGAGCAGCAATTAGTTTTAAAATATCTTCACCACGCTTCGCGACAGGTAAAACTACACTCATCCTTTGACTCTCTCATTAAACTGGCTATAACAAGTTTTATTGTGTCGCTGAACGAAACAAAAGAAAAGCCATTCCTACATCTGTTTTTGTTTCATCTAAAGCGTTTTTTGTTTTAAAGCTTTTTGTTCTGAGTAAGACCAATCGGTGTTGCCCTATAGAACAAATTTCCTCCATTTACTTTTACTTCACTTTTCCATTAATATCCAAACTTCAATTACAACAATTAAGTAAAAAATGGATCAGGAATTAACTTTGCAGGATGCGAACTATCTTAATAAAGAAGATAAACGAACCCTCGCCCTTTCTTCATTGGGTGGAGCTTTAGAGTTTTATGATTTTGTGATTTATGTGTTTTACGCCAAAATCATTTCCGACCTCTTTTTCCCCAGCACACTTAGTCCGTTTTGGGCCATGCTCAACACTTACGGTATTTTTGCAGCAGGTTACTTTTTCAGACCTTTGGGCGGGGTTGTCATGGCCCATTTTGGTGATTTGGTTGGGCGTAAAAAACTATTTTCGCTTTCTATTTTGCTGATGGCACTGCCTACCCTGTTTATCGGGATATTGCCGACCTTTGAAAATATCGGGTATTTGGCACCGCTACTTTTACTACTCATGCGAGTGGTACAAGGGATTGCGATTGGGGGTGAAATTCCAGCCGCATGGACCTTTGTGTCTGAACATGTACCTGAAAGAAAAATTGGACTGGCAAATGGCTTACTTACCGCTGGGCTGTCTTTAGGAATTTTACTAGGCGCGCTCATGTCTTTATGGATTTCGCTGAATTTTAGTGAAGGACAAATCCATGACTGGGCATGGCGTATTCCTTTCATTGCAGGTGGTATTTTTGGTCTGGTTGCACTTTATTTGCGGACTTATTTAAAAGAAACGCCTGTGTTTAAAGCCATGCAAGCTCGTAAAGAAATCTCAAAAGAAATGCCTGTAAAACAAGTCTTAAAAACGCATAAAACAGCTGTTGCGATTGGCATGTTATTTACATGGTTTTTAACGGGATGTGTGGTGGTGGTGATTTTAGCCATGCCAAATTTATTAACTGGTACATTTGGCTTTGAGCGCACCCAAACTTTTGAAATGCAAAGTGCAGCTATTATCATGCAAATGGTGGGCTGTATTTTGGCAGGCTATTTTGCTGACCGTTTTGGCTGTGGCAAAGTCATGATGGTCGGTGCGCTTGCCGTGGCACTCACAGCCGCAGTCTTTTATAACAGTTTGGGGCACGCGGCACATTCAACCATTTTTGGTTTATATATGTTGTTAGGTCTATGCTCTGGTACTGTCGGCATGGTGTCGAGCAGTATGGTCAAAATGTTCCCCGCGCCTGTGCGTTTCTCGGGCATTTCATTTTCATATAATTTGTCGTATGCGATTGTTGGGGGTATGACATTGCCTTTAGTACATTGGCTCAGTCAATATAGTGATATTGGTGCGATGTATTATATTTTCGCGCTAACCATTTTGGCCTTTGTGACTGCCTTTGTGTTTTGGAATAAGTTTGAAAAAAACAGATATTAAAAAGCTTTAACTTATGAAAAAAACCACGCCGATCGCGTGGTTTTTTATTGCTGCTTACTTTAGAAAGTAAACCCGATATTAAAGTTAATACGATATAGCCATTTATCACTGTTTGGCGAAGTGGTAGAGGTATAACCCGTTGAGTTGGTCGATCCACCAATAATGTTGGAGTTTTTACCCCACGTATAATCCGCCCAAACCATAAATGGTGAAGCAATAAACATCATCCCTGTGGTGTTCATTTGCGAATCTGACCAATCATCACGTTTTTTATCGAGATAACTATAGTCATTATAAAACTTAATGGCTTTTAGCTTGCCCATATTGGTCACAGGCAACGTATAGGCAAGATTTAAACTGGCAATCGTACCTTCTGAAGCAATGAAATAAGCAGGCGTAAGACCATTTGCCCCCATCAAAGTCATATCACTATTTACACCATCGGGATTTTTAGCATCGTACTGATAGTGGATGAGCGAACTTTGTAAGTTAAAGCGTTTGTAGTTGTTTTCGGTATGCAAACCGACTGCATAATATTTGCCGTCTTTATCGGTAATATCATTATGCAACTGAGCAATTGCACCGGATACCCCAAACTCTTGCTTCCCAAAATCAGTTTCTAACTTGCGAACAATGCGGGTATTCACCTGATTGCGCTTTTCATTTTGATAGGCTTTTTGAGATGGAAAGGCATTTCCTGCCAAGTCATCATAAGTTGCACTCTCAGGTGAATAACGCAAGTTAGTCTCTAACATTTGCGGGTAATAACCGAGTTTTACATCCCAATCTTTGTTGTGATAATTCCAGTTAATCCCCGGTGCAATATTGTTGCCATAACCTAAAAAGAATGGAATGTGATAGGTCCAGCCGTTTTGTGGGTATGGATAAATCGTGAAAGGCTTATAAACTAGGCCCGCTTCAATGCTGTTATTGGCGTCTAGGTTATAACCGACATATGCTTTCTCAATGGACGTTTTCTGTTGGTCTTGAAACAGATAGCTGGCATTGATATAGGCATCATCAAATTTACCTTTGAGATCTACCCTGAAAATATCAAAATGTAGCTTACCAAAACCACGGTTTGGCCCTTCCCAATCTTCATAGCGTTGATTTAACCGAACCACCCCACCTAACTTTAATGAGTCGGTACCATCATCACTTTTCCATTCAAGCAATGAATCTTTTGCAAATGCATTGACGCTTACCCCCAGCGTGAGCGGTGCAATGAATGCCATGATCAATGAAGTCTTTTTCATCTCTACATCCTTGATTGAGTTCCAGCGTCCTGCTGGAACTTTATTTGTTTTACCTGTAAAACTTCGTTTTTATTGCTTTTTAGACAAAAAAATTTATCTAAAAAAAGGATGGCTTAGCAGCTCCCATCGCATATGTACTAAACCATCCAAACTGGTTAATACAGTTTCTTTTGCGGTGGACCCGCGAAGTTTAATGGTCCAATCGAGTTCATATCGAGCTCAATCACTGTTGGTCCTTCAAAAGCCACAGCCTCTTGAATAACCGTTTTAAACTCATCTGCACTACCGACTTTCCAGCTTTTCACACCCATTGATTCGCCAAGGAGTTTGTAGTCTGGCGTATGCAATTCATTGAAATATTGACGACCACCGAAGTAATTATTTTGAATGCCACGCATTACGCCATAACCACCGTCATTCATAATCATTAAGACCATGTTGGTGTTTTCTTGCACCATAGTTGCAATCTCACCAATGCCAAGCATTAAGCCGCCATCGCCGACTAAACCAATAACTTTTTTATCAGGGTTAGCAATCGAAGCACCGATTGCTGTTGCAAGGCCTAAGCCAATTGCACCCGCAAGCGAGTGGATGTTTTGGTTTGGTGCTTGTACAGGGAATAAACGACTGCCCCATGTACTACCCGACATAGTGATGTCACGTACAAAAATGCCATCTTGAGGTAAAGCTGCACGTAAGTGATCACAAATTAAAGCGTATTGGTCGATTTGCTTACGCAGCGCATCAATCGCAGCTTGTTTAGCAGCTACTACAGCAGCATCATAATCGGTATCAACTTTTGAAGTCCCCTGAAGCTGTTCCAACACACGTGTTAAGACATCTTTAGCATCGCCACAAATGAAGTTGCGGATTTTGTAATTACGTTGCTGAGCCACTGGGTTTGCATCTACCTGAATAATGTTTTCAGGGAATTCAACCGAATAAGTTTTAGTTTCATTACTACGTAAACGAGAACCCACTACAATCATCAAGTCGGCATCTTTTAATAACTGCTCAACACCTGCCGAGTTATGGAACGCACCCAAACTACGTGGATGATCATCTGCCAACACCCCGCGGCCGTGTGTAGATGACACAACCGGAATACCTAAATCTGCAATTGCTTTAACTTCGGCAACGCTATTTAAAGTTCCACCGCCAATCCAGAAAATCGGACGTTTTGCTTTTTTGATTTCGCTTACAAGAAGGTCAATTTCAGTTTGCTCTGCCTGAGGTAACTCAAGTGCTTTGACTGGCCCTAAGTTAAGTGGCAAATCAATTTCTGCTGCCTGCACATCAATCGGCAGCTCAACACTTACCGGACCCATTGGAACTGTGGTTGCTACACGGATGGCTTCACGTATTACACCAACAGCATTGTCTGGGCTGGTAATACGGAACGCCGCTTTGCTTGATGCGCGCAAGAATGTAAGTTGGTCTTTAGTTTCATGGATGAAGCTTGCATCACGGTCGAGATATTCACGCTCAACTTGACCTGTTAAATGCAATACAGGGCTACCCGCATTCATTGCTTCAATCAGTGAACCTACCGCATTACCTGCACCAGCACCCGTACTGGTTAACGCTACACCTAGGCCTTTAAAGCGTGAGTGTGCATCTGCCATGGTGACCGCACCCGCTTCGCCACGGGCTGCGACAAAGCGCATTTTTTCACGGCGCCCTACCGCATCGGCAATAGGTAAATTGTGGATGGAAATAACACCATAAATACTATCAACTTGGTGCGCTTCTAAAACTCTTGCGATTGCTTCGCCTACATTTACACGTTCAGTCATGTCTGTTCCTCAAAATTTATTTTCAGTCCTTGAATTTATTAATCGCACCAAGGGTTCGGCTGTTCATTCAGCCCCATATAAATACTCTTTTGTTGCATGTACGATAAAATGCCCAACCGGCCTTTTTCGCGTCCGATTCCACTGTCTTTAAAGCCACCAAACGGCGCACTAATCGAGAATTTTTTATAGGTATTAATCCATACCGTTCCAACTTCTAATGCACGTGCAATACGCCAAGCTTTACGATAGCTTTCAGTCCAGATGCCTGCGGCAAGACCAAAACAACTGTCATTGGCTTGGGCAATTAAATCTTGCTCGTTGTCATATTTCATAACCACTAAAACAGGGCCAAAAATTTCTTCCTGACAGGTTTGAGCACTGTTATTTAAGCCCGTAATAATCGTTGGTAAGTAATAGCTTCCTTTGGCATAGTCACCAGTCGTAAGTGCCTCACCACCAATCAGAACTTGACCACCTTCGCTTTTAGCAAGCTGCACATAGCGGTCGACGGACTGCAAATGTTTGTCATTGACCAATGGCCCTAAATGCACACCCGCCTGTTCTGGATGGCCCACACGTAAGCCTTTGGTGATTTCAACCAAACGCGTTAAAAACTGATCGTAAAGACTGCTATGAATAAACAAGCGAGAACCTGCGATACACGCTTGGCCTGCCGAGCTAAAAATACCGTACGCCACACCTTTAGCCGCCAGTTCGACATCTGCATCCGGCAAAACGATGGTTGGTGACTTACCACCTAACTCAAGCGAAGTAGTAATCAGTTTATCTGCAGCAATGTGTGCCAAATGACGACCCGTGGTTGTTCCACCCGTAAAAGAGATTTTACGAACCAATGGGTGCTGAGCAATTGCATCACCAATCACAGAACCGCGCCCCACTAACACACTGAGTAAGCCTTTTGGTAAACCAGCCTCTTCAAAAATTTTGGCAAGCTCTAAAGCAATCAGTGAAGTTGCTTCTGCTGGTTTTAAAACTACGGCATTTCCTGCTGCCAAAGCTGGAGCAAGTTTTTGAACCTCACTCGCAATTGGAGAGTTCCAAGGGGTAATAGCTGCCACAACACCTACAGGTTCATGCACGCTCATGGTCATAAAGTCTGGAGCACGTTGAGTGGTGAGCTCATCGTTCAGCGTTTCACAAGCCGCCGCAACATAGCGTGCAGTTGCTGCCGCGCTCATCACCAAACCACGAGTTTCGGTTAAAGGCTTACCATTATCGCGTGTTTGTAATTTTGCTAATTCATCGACACGCGCTTCAATAATGTCTGCAACTTTGTAGAGAATACGTGCGCGCTCATGCGGCAAGCTGTTTCTCCAATTTGGTTGACGCCAAGCCTGATCTGCTTTTTCAATTGCTTCATTTACATCTTCAAGCGTTGCTGTGGAAAGCTCAGCGTTTACCGACTGATCTGCCGGAAACAGGCTTTGAATGACTGCACCACGGCCTAATCGCCATTCACCTGCAATATAAATTTCCTTTGCCATGATCAAATCCTTCTTAAATCTGTATTGCTTCTACACTGTTGCGACAAGCACGAATCACGCTAAGCGCAGCCAAAGTTGATGTTTTTGGGTTACTTGGCAACGGCACGCCTACCAGTTCAATGGTCATTTGCCCAAAGCCACCTTCTGCCACAATGGTGTGTTTGTTTTTGTTGATGGTTGGATCAACAGTTAACTCAACCATGGTTTCATCCATACCAAGTCCTGCAAGTGCAATGGTTGCTGCAACGTTGGCATTGGCTGGAAATTTCATGGCAGCTTCACGCGCAGTTCCTGTGAAAAAGACCGTAGCTTCAGCAACATGGTCTAGATCGACCAATTGCTCTGCATAACTACCTTTCCAACTTTTTGGACTTTTGCAGCCTTTGTAAGTGACTTTTTGCAAACCACCTTCTTTGGCCGCAGAAATACCGTCAATGCCTGCGATAGCCCCTGCAAGTAAATGCAGATGGGCATCATTTTTTTCGGCAGTTTGCTTAAGCTGAACCAGAAACTCGTTATCAGCCAAAGTACCCACTGAGATCAAACCAATGGTCCAGCCTTTCGCTAAAACTTTTTGAGCATGCTCTTTCACTGCTGCTTGACCTGCCACCTCAATGACATAGTCTGGAGTACCATCGCATTGCTCAATATCTGAAATCACCTGAATGTCAGACGAGACTTGTGATTGAACTTTTTCAATGCTACGAGATGGCACGACAATCCATTTGAGTTGCAGATCTTGAGGCAAGTGGGCATACACTTCTGCTGCCATTGCGCCAAAACCAATCATCATCAACTTTTTCATGACAGCACCTAATATTTATAAATGTTTGTTAAAACCACCCGAGACATCTATTGCCGAACCTGTGGTGTAAGATGCCAATGGTGATGCCAAGAAAACTAAAGCACGTGCAGGCTCTTCTGGACGGCCTAAACGCTGCATAGGAATGCCACGATTTTTTGCGATATTGCCTGTCCATTCTTCCCATGACAGATTTAAATCTGAACGGGTTTCATAACGGCGTTTCCACTGCGCAGATTCGACCATTCCAAGTAAAATCGAGTTCACACGAACGCCATATTGAGTAAACTCATGCGCTAATGAATGGGTTAAATTCAACAGTGCAGCGCGTGCAGATGAAGTCGCAATCATGTGCGGTTCCGGTTGCAATGCCAGTAACGAGTTCACATTGGTAATTGAGGCATTTGCCGACTGTTTTAAGTCGTCAAGAAAAGCCCGTACCGGATGTAAAACACTGAAATATTTCAGCTCGATTTCTTTCATCCAGTCTTCATCTTGTGTGTTTTCAAAATTTGAAACACGGCCTTGCCCAGCATTGTTAATGAGCATGTCCACATTGCCCAAATTGAGTTTGACCTCTTTGGCAAATTGCTGAACTTCTTCTTTTTTCAATACATTGCATGCTTTGGTAAAAATATTGGCATGCGGATATTTTTCTAAAATATAGTGCTTAGAAGCATTTAAACGTTCTTCATCGCGACCACACCAAGCAACTTTTGCACCCTCTGCAACCAGTATTTCAACAGCAGCCAGCCCAATCCCAGATGAGCCACCGGTAACAACTGCAACTTTTCCTTCAACTTGGAAGCTCATAATCCTTAATCTCTCTTACGATTGTTCCTGAATCGTCAACATAATTTGGTTAAATGCTTGCGGTTGGTCGACATAACTTAAATGTCCTGCATCTTCTATGACGAAGCGCTGTTCCAACTGCAATTCCTGAGCAAGCTCTTGTATACCTAACGCAGGAGTGATTTGATCTTGCTGCCCTGCAATGACTGTGCATGGGACTTTTAAATCGGTTAAGTAATTACGTATTTCGTCATATGCAAGTAAGTACGATGCATGTGTGAAACCTTTTAAGGTCAACTGCTGCATCACCTCTGAAACTAAAGCTAAGGCTTGTGGCTCTTGTTTATAAATCAAATGAGGTCCACGGCTTTCGGCCATGCCTTTAGCACCGAGTTCTTTCAACATTTTTGGTCTTTTTTCAAAAACCTGAATTTGTGTCTGCTCATCGTGGCGTTGGTAGCCTTGAGCTAAGTTAGCAACAATCAAGTGTTTCACTCGCTCTGGGTAAAATGCAGCAAACGCACTGGCCTGTAAGGCACCTAATGAGTGTCCCACCACTATTGCTTTTTCAATTTTTAAAACATCGAACAATGCTGCCAAACGCTTTGCGTAGTCGGTCGCATTGGGCTGATCAGTTAAAAGTTCATCTGATTTGCCATAGCCTGGTGCATCCCAGGCAATGACATGAAAATGATGAGACAACACTTCAAGTTGGTTTACCCATGAAGCAGAACCTGAACTAATGCCGTGCAACAGCACAAGGTACTCGCCCTGACCGGCTTCCCGATAGGCTTGCTGCTGGCCTTGAACAGTAACGGTTTTCACCGGAAATTCTGCTAACTTTTCAATGAGTGTCATCATTTTCAATTCTTTCCTTCATTCACTTCATCAAACAATTAACGTTTGATTTGAGACAACGGATGCTCTGGTGGATAGTTCGGAATGGTTGGTTTACCTGTTCCCAACATCACACACATCAAGGCATCTTCTTGACCTGGGTTAAACAGACCACGGTAAATTCCCGGTGGAATTGAAATCAGGTCACGCTCTTTTAAACGGGTTTCAAATTTTTCGCCGTTGTGCTCAATGAACAAATCAATTTCGCCGCGGAGCATAAAGAAAACTTCTTCAACATCGTGGTGAATGTGCAAAGGACCTTCACACTGTGGTGGCAGAACCATGGTTGAAAACGTGAAGTTTTCTGCTGGAACGGTGTTACCGTCATTTGCAACACCTGTTGCACCCGTACCCATGTAACGCATTTGTGCACGGCGATATTTCGGGTCGTAATCTGCTTGGAACTTCAAAGCATCGAAGTCATATTTACGTGTCTCAAAGCGAGCAATACGTGTGTTTAACCAATCTTCTAAAGAAGCACCCTCTGGTTGTTCCCACGATTCGAATTGTTGTGTAGTCATTTTTTAAACTCCTATACAGTGAATTAATAACGTTTTAAAAGAGGAACCAAGAACAACGACCCAATGACAGCGACAGCAGCCAAGAAGGTAATTCCTAAATTAAAACTATGTGTTTGCATCACGATGTAACCGATAAGAACAGGCGCAATTGCACTTGCAAAATTGCCTAACCCGTTAAATATTCCACCCGCTGTCGCACCTACATTTGAGGTCGTGACTCTTGCAAGCAGAGCGAATACCGCAGCTACTCCAAAACCCCATGCCATCGCGCTTAAAGACATGGCAGCAATAATCAATAATGGCTCAGTCATAATGACCATCACATACATGAAGATGCCCGCGAGTAATAAACCGCTAAATACTTGAATTGCGCGGCGGCCTAACTTGTCAGATAAAAACGCACCGATAATTTCGCCAATTAACATGGCAATGAACGGAAAGCTTGAATACATCCCAAACTCTTTGAGATTGAATCCTTTGTCTTGCATTAAGTAAGAAGGAACCCAGCTGTTTAAGCCCCACAAATACGTCATCAACGCAATGTTAAAGAGACAAACCAACCAGAATGCGCTGTTGCTGAGCAGCAATTTAGTATTGGCAATATGACCTTTGAAATTAGTGCGTTTACTCTCGCCCTCAATTTCAACAGTTTTCTTGAGCTGCAAGTTACGCAGACCAAAAACAATGCTAAAAATCGCAATCAGGGTTAGCGCAGCCATCACAAAAAAAGTGGTGTGCCAGTCGTGGTGAGCTAAAACATTTGCAGTGATCGGGAACCCAAGGAATGCACCTATCGGTGTTCCAAGTAAGAACATGGTAGAAGCACGTGCCTGCTGACGGTCCGTATAAGTCTGCTTAACAATGGTGTATGCCAAGGCAAATAACGGGCCTTCTGCTAAACCAAGCAGTACACGTAAAACCAACATGCCTGAATAACTGGTGGTGAACCCCATACAGAACATGAGTACGCCCCACGACGTTACGCTCCAGAACAGCATTTTCTTTGGGTTAAAGATGTCACCCAAAAAGCTTAGAAAGACTGATGAAAAACCATAAGCAAGTAAGAAACTTGTCATGAGCCATCCGAGCTTGGCCTTATCTTCAGCAATTCCCATTGCACTTTGAAAATGAGGATCTGAAAATAAAACCGCAATACTAATCTTGTCGAAAAACGCCAGTACCACACACACCATAAGGACAAAAGCAGGTACCCAATGCTTCAATCCACTTTTTTCTTCATTACTCATGTGTCATTCCTTCGATTTGGTAATGAGAACCAGATTTAATGTTTTACGGTTTTAACTTCATGACATTAAATTCAGCATCTGCTAATAGTTTTGGATCTAAAACGGTGTTGGCTTGCATCCAACGTTTTGCCAGTTTGATCAGTTTAGAATCATTAATAGCAATCATGTTGAGCAAACGATTTTCATGGTCCAGATATAAATAGCTCACCTGATCTTCCCCACCTTGGCGAATGACTATTTCCTTCGTTTTTTCAGGTTGATACGTACCTAAAATCTGGATATTAAAGTGATATTGATCTGACCAAAGCCATGGAATATCGCTATATTCAGTTTCAATGCCGAGCATCGACTTTGCTGCTGCAATCGCCTGATTTTGAGCATTTGCCCAAGATTGAATGCAATAGCCCAAACCCGGATGAATCGCGACGTCACCTGCGGCATAAATGTTTTGATCTGAAGTTTGCCCAAAACAATTCACCACAATGCCATCTTTCACATCGAGACCAGCATGTACACCTAACTCTTTGGCAATTTCAGCGCCTGCACCTACCACGACACAGTCAAATAACTGACTATTTTGAGGATGGTTCACCACTTCAACTTTCTGATTCGGCGCTTCAACTAAATGAAGGCTCTTGCTGTCTAAATGAATTTTTGTGCCTTGGGTTTCATGCATATTTTTTAAAAATGCAGAAACTTCCGGACTCACGCTTCTTGCACATAAGCGGTCGCCATACTCAAAAATATGAACATCTTTACCTTGCTTACGTGCAGTTGCAGCAATTTCTAAACCAATCCAACCGCCGCCGATCACAGCGACATTTTTGGCATTCTTTAAAATTTCAGCCAAACGCTCACAGTCATGCACATTACGTAAAGTCACAACATTTGGAATGAACTGCCATGTATTGACGGGTACACGCGCACGGCTTCCAGTTGCAATCAGCAATTTGTCATACGGCAAAACCTGACCACTTTCTAAATGAACCTGTTTTTGCTCACGATCGACTTTTGTCGCAATTTCCGGTTTATGCCATTGAACGTTGAACTCTTGAACCTGTTCAGGAGAGAACAGATTCAAACTTTCATACGTTGCTTCTTTTGAAAGTACTTGCTTAGACAGTGGCGGACGTTCATAAAACACTTGATCTTCATTTGAAACCACGTGAATTTCACCCACATACCCATTTTGACGCAAGGTACTTACTGCCCAACCCGCTGCCTGTCCGGCACCTACAATTACGATCTTTTCCATAGCCATCTTCCTTGTAAAGCAATACCTGTTAAACAGGCTTCACCTGACGGCGGGTTGTGTCATCAAGACCACCCTCAATCGCCCATTCAGTGAAAAGCTCTAGACGATGTTCTTCTACACGTGGTTGCCATTCTTCTGTCAAATAATCATCGTTGGTGTAGTATTCAAATGCACCACCTAATGGTGAGTTGACGTACCAGAAATAAGCAGAAGAAATTGGATGACGTCCTGGTCCAATAAAGGTTGACCACTCCGAACGATTCATATTTAAACCGCCCCCAATCACTTCATGGATATCACGAACGACAAATGCAACGTGATTTAAGCCAGCAGGTTTATTTGGAACACTGAGCAAGAATAAATCATGGTGATAACCTTCACCGCGGCAACGTAAGAATGCACCGCGATTTTTGTAAGCATCAGATAAATGGAAACCTACTTTCTCGATATAGAAGTTTTCAGTTGTTGCCAAATCCGGTGTGAAGAACACCACATGTCCAATCGCAACAGGTTGACCTTTTTCATAAACAGGACTTGCTGCATTCACACGTTGAATGTTGCCGTATTGGTTAATACCTTCCGTTTTAAGTTCAGGTACTTCTTTAACAAAACTTTGTTCAAAACGAATGGTCATGCCATTTGGGTCGATACACTCAACTGTATTTTCAGTACGTTTAAAACCTTCTACATTGGCCAAACGAGCTGCCAAGTCTTCAAGGTCTTGAGCACTATCAACGCCCCAAGTCACTTCACGTAAAGTTGAACCTTGTTCAATAGCAGTCGGCAAACGCTCATCATCACAATTAAATAGATAAATCTTGCTACCATTTTGGGTTTGGTAAAGATCAGTACCTTCAATATCCGAAGTACTTTGGCTTAAACCAAAATCTGCCAAAAACTTGTTTGAAGCGGCTCTATCTTCAACTCCAAACTTTAAAATCTCGATCCCTGTAATCATTTGACTACTCCTTAGTTAAAGACAAAACCGCCATTGACCGGAATATTTTGACCTGTCACAAAAGAGGACAAATCCGACAGTAGATACAATGCTGTTCCATTTAAATCTTGTGGAAGTTGCTGACGTTGAATCGCTCTTCCGTTGACATATAAATCGTGACGTTCTTGAGGCACATACTCGGTTGCTTCAACCAGAGTAAGGCCCGGTGACAATGTGTTAACGCAGATATTGGACTGCCCCAACTCTCTTGCCATTGAACGCGTCATGGCAACAATTGCACCTTTACTTGCAACATAAGCCATTAGATTCGGTGCGCCCCAAAGTGCTGTATCGGAAGCAACATTAATGATCTTGCCTGCAGCCGATTGCTTTAAATGGGGAACGCATGCCTTACTGATCAGCCATGTGCCTTTCACATTAATATTCATGACCCGATCCCAAAGTTCAGGATCGTAATCAATCATATTTTTTCCACCGACATTGGTCGCCAGTGCCGCGCAATTCACAAGGCCATCTAGTCCCTGTAATACTTCAACGCTTTTTGCAACAGCATTTTCAATAGAGTCTGCATTGGCAAGGTCAACGGTGACAGCATGAACGTTTAGTCCTTGTTGTTGTAACACTTGTGCTTCTTGTTGCACCAAGTCAGACAAAATATCTGCCATCACAACTTCAGCACCTGCCTCGGCAATGGCTTGAGCGAAATCTCTACCTAAACCACGCGCAGCACCAGTCACTAAAACTTTTTTGCCTTGCAACAACGCTACATTAGCCATGAGCTTCTTCCTGCATCTCGATACGGTTTGATGCATTTAGTGCAGCAATTTTCTTTAATTGCTTCTCAGCTTCTTTTTTCATTAAACGGCGTAAACGTGCAAGACCAACATCATGTTGATAGAGAAACTCTTTTTCACGCGCATTTGGCGCAAGATTTTCTAAAATAATTCGGTCTTGTTCCAATACATCCCAATGCAATTGTTCTAAGTGATTGCGATATAAGAAACGCCATACATTACGTTGCCAACCACTCACCTTACGGCAGCGCCAGAAAAATACGCGAGTATTGTTGGCATCAATTGGCGTTGCATAACCCACAATCCAGAATTCACCACCTGGGCCAAATTGTTTACGGTATGGAATTGAAAGACGTAACCAGCTTGCACCTGTTGAACCATATTCAACCCAGTCAAAGTTCACACCTGTTTGACCTTCTTTTTCAAAAACAAAGCCATTATCGGTGGTACGGTGCTTCATCTCTGCAGTACGTTCACCATCTGCCATCGAGTGCGATGTCGCATGTAAATAGGTCCCGTGCATTGGGTCCATCACATTATCAATCGCGTATTGATGGTTTACTTTCCAGTCTGCTTGGCAAAGGAACGCACTCCACTCTTCACTTGCGAGTTGCTCTGGGAACTCAAGCGGTGCTGGTTGTTCATTTGCATCAATACCAAACCAGATGAAGATTGCGCCATGTTGCTCAATTACTGGATAGTTCTTTAAACATTTAGTTCCGGTCATTGGACATTCATGAACCGCTGGCACATCAGCAACTACACCATCAGCACGAACTTCAACACCGTGATACCAGCAAGCAACTCGGTCGCCTAAGTTCCAACCAAGGGAAAGACGAGCACCGCGGTGTGGACAGCGATCTTCAAGTGCATGAACCTGACCTTCGGCATTACGCCAAACCACGATATTTTCGCCTAAACGGGTAATTCCAACTGGATTAGCAGCGACTTCCCAACTTGCTAAAACTGGATGCCATTGGTCACGTAAACCAAGTTCTAAATATTCTTCAGCGCTTTGTGAAGTTGATACGATTGCGTTCATTTTATTCTTCCCTGAATCAATAACCTAAACGTTGCATTTCTTCTGTAAAGCTTGCAGAAGTCCATTCATCACCAGATTCACAGCGGAAACCCTGTTGATTAAGTGCAGAAACAACGTCATCTAACTCTGTTGCGCCCGCAGAAAATGCCTGAATCAAGTTTTTTACAAAATCCTGTTCATAGAGAGTTGGTTCTTTATAACGTGTTTGCCAAACCAACAATTCAGATTGACCTGGAATTTGAATATTGTTGATACCTGCTTCGGTTGCCGGCGTTGCATGAATCCAGCTTGCCAACTTTTCATTAAATGTCTTCATTGTTCTGCTTCCTTGTACATGTGAGGACTAGAGTTGAATTTGAATATCCTGTCCTTCAACACGAACTGGGTACGTACATAGGTTTCTACACCCGGGTCCACTTTTTAGCTCACCTGTCTGAATGTCAAAAATTGCTTCGTGCAATGGACATTCAACAGTCTGATCTTCGATAAATCCTTCGGTTAATAAGGCATACGCATGAGGGCAAACATTTTCGATAGCAAAGTAATTTTCATCGACGAAAAATACGCCTATTTTTTTCCCTTCAATTTCGATGGCTTTCGGCTCATCTTCGCTAACGTCACCCTGCTGACAAACTGAGATCCAACTCATATCTTGCGCCCTCATTTTGTTTTATATACAAAACATAATTTAATTTTCAAAACACAAGCTAAGCATAATCCCCTTGATCATTTTTTGTCAAAGTAAAAATAAATATAAAATTCATTAGTTTACTAATTTTTAAATATTTTGTTACGTTTCAAGAAGGAAACAAAGTTTTAAATATAAAAATTGTTTTATGCATTTTTAACAATTACAATAGTTATAAAATAAAGCAGCATGCCCCAAATTGAATCATGTTTTATTTATAGGAAAATGACACGAATGAGCATAGCAATTGATGAAGATTCGCAAGAATCGGAAACAACAAAAAATGATGATCGATATTTAGTTCCCGGACTTGTACGGGGTTTAGCTATCTTGCAAGCATTTAACCAACAAGCGCAAGAAATGACCATTACAGAAATTGCTGAAATTTTAGAAGTGAACCGTTCTAGTGCATTTCGTCTGATCTATACACTCGAATCTTGTGGCTATTTAAGAAAAGCATCTCAAAAAACTTATGCCCTCGATTCTAAAGTGATGGAGCTTGGTTTTAACAGTTTATCTAAGCTTTCATTACTCGATTTATCGACACCTTTAATGAAAGAACTACGTGACCAAACCAAACTTGCCGTACACCTGACCGTTTTAGAAGGTACTCATATTGTTTTTGTAAATAACGTTCAATCTATGGGAACGTTCACGAGCAATATTAATTTAGGAACTCGCTGGCCTGCCCACGCAACCGTGATTGGTCAAATGTTATTGTCAGATTTACCAGAGACAGAAGTACGTCAACGTTACCGTAACTTTAATGAGTGGGATAGTTACTCAGAACTTACTCCAACCAGTTTGAAAGCACTCTTACAAAAACTAAGTTATGTAAAAACTCAAAAGTCGATGGTGAGCTGGGGCCATTACAACCATGATATGGCAGCCTGTGCAGCTCCTATTTTTAAACAGTCAAATGGAAAAATGGTGGCAGTTCTTTCAGTCAGTTGCCCTATTACCACCTACGATGAAAAAACCTTTAAAGAAGATATCGCAAGTTTAGTGATTGAAACAGCAAATAAAATTTCCAAATTTATTTATTAAAAAAAGCGACGTTAAGTCGCTTTTTTTGTACTTTTATTTCTTCAATTAAAAGTTACTTTCAAATACTTTCCCATTCATATCCTGAAAAATAAGTATCGAATGATGCTCTTTAATATCAAACTTTAAGTACTGCTGTCTAAACTGCACCACTGCATAAAACTCTTCAGCACCGTCATCTAAACCAGTCGCAGAAATCTGGCTGCCTTGAGGGAAATCCTTGAGCCATGCAGCGTTATAAAAATCCGATACTGAATTAAAATCTATATATTTTGCAGGCTCAGCTATAATTTTTGCAGCAATTTGATCAAACTGTTGTTGTTTATAGGCCTCTAAGCTCAACAACATGATCACACTCCCAATTAAAGCTGGTTTGAGGCTAAAAGCTGTTTCTTTTTAACCTTTTCCCATTGATACCAACCATAAGCTGCCATCAAAACAAATGCTGCATACAAAGCGGCTGTTAAAAATAAATCTTTATAGATGAACATACCGACATAAATAATATCGACAAATACCCAAAGTATCCAAGTCGCAATATGTTTTCGGCTGGTCCAATACGTTGCAAGTAAACTAAATGCGGCAAGTTGTGAGTCGAGCATAGGCACTGCTGCATCAGTAAAGTTTTTAAGAATTAAGCCAAAAAGCAAGCCACCTACCGCGGCAATGATCATTTGAAAAATTGCAACTTTAGGAGCTATTGGCTCTATACGAATGTCATGATCTTGCTGCTTTCCTTTGAGCCAGTAGTAAAAGCCATAAAAATTTACGACCATAAAAAAGAACTGCAAAATCGTTTCGCCATATAGCTTAAATTCGTAAAACAAATAGGCATATAAAACAAAGGCAAAAAAATTAAACAGCCAACACCACATATTACGGATTACCGTTAATCCGACTCCAATCAGGCTAATCAAGACTGCAAAGATTTCTAGAGGTGACATAAAAACAGCTGCTTATTGAGATCAATTTGACGAAGTATTATGAGAAAAATATAAAGCGAAGCAAACTGCTAATTTAAATAAATGATGCAAATTGGCATTGTCTGAGGTTTTATTCTTTTCTAATGTCATCGATTTATTGCAATGCACAGACAAAAGAAATACTGATCGAGTCGCAAAACAAATTATATTTGCTAGTTTTTAAACGATTGTTTAAAACATGATTAAAGACAAATAAAGAGCATGACAATATGTCAAATCAAGAAGGAAAAGTCAGCCGTGAAACTCGCGGACATATTTTTTTAATTGGCCTAGATCGGGCAGCAAAACGTAATGCTTTTGATAGTCACATGATCAAAGACTTATCACTAGCGCTCACCGAATATGAAAATAATGATACCCTGCGCTGCGCTGTTATCTTTGCTCATGGCGATCATTTTACAGCTGGTTTGGACCTAGTTGAGTTACAACCTAAACTCGCTACAGGTGTTTTTGATTTTAGTGAAAATGAGATTAACCCTTGGGGCACAATAGGCCGAAAGCTCAGTAAACCTTTGATTGTGGCAGTACAAGGTTATTGTTATACAGCTGGTATAGAACTATTCCTCAACGCAGATATTACGATTGCGAGTGAAAATACACAATTTGCTCAAATGGAAGTTCAACGTGGCATCTTACCTTTTGGCGGAGCTACTGCGCGTTTTACTCAAGCCGCGGGTTGGGCCAAAGCCATGCGTTATTTACTCACTGGTGACTCTTTCGATGCAAAAGCAGCATTTGACATGAACCTGATTACCGAAATATGCCCAGATGGTTCTCAGCTCAACCGTGCAATAGAACTTGCTGAACATGTTGCGCAAGCTGCTCCTCTTGCTGTAAAAGCGACCCTCGCCTCTGCTCGTGAAGCTATTAACGAAGGGTACGAGGTTGCCTTTAAGCAATTGCAAAGCTATCTTCAACCATTGCTCACCACAGAAGATGTTCAAGAAGGTGTTTTTGCCATGTTGCAAAAAAGACCTCCTGTTTTTAAAGGGAAATAATATCTGCTCAAGCACTGTGCTCTACAGTTTAAAACTTATGGATATACTGAAATTAGCTTAGAAAAAAAGCCCACATGATGCGGGCTTTTTTTCATTAATCTTCTTTATTCAACTCTAACGATTTTACCTAATTCATCATGGTGAACGACTGTAATTTTCTGACTACGTCCCTGCTCAATTTCATGTTCAGGTAAATCAAAATAGCGCGCATAATCATCCGTCTGTTTTGCTTTAAGTGCATTACCACCAACACGATGCTCAGGCAGCACATGACTCCACAACAATAAGCAAATTGCACAGGCAATTAACGCAGTAATGCCATGTTCAATACCTAAACCAAAGGCACTAAACAAACGGTGAACCAAATGTGTTTTTTGGAGCTCAGCTAAAACCCAGATCAGTACAAATGGACGCCACAGCAACAACCAAACCGCCCACATCATGGCTGTGCTTGTTGTAGAAGCATAGCGCTTATGCCATGGTAATTGACGGCGTAAATCAATAATCAACGAATTTGTCTTCATTTCTCTCTTTACCTAACGAAGTGCTGTGGTTTTCCCCAGACATCAATACAGCACGATCTTTAAAATCTCATGACTCTTGCATTTCATCCACGAATGCCCCGATCCGGGCTCACCCAACGCGCACGTTTCTCATCTCCACGTTTTAAAACTTTTGGAAATGCCACAATAGTTGCCGAGATGGTGATTAGCCAAAAGACCAATGGATACCAGATCATCCAGAAATAGTTTTTTCCTAGATGTGGTTCATAACGACTATCCATCCATTTGCTTAAAGCAAACTGAATGAGACAGGTTGCCCCCAATAAAATACCGCTACCATACGGTAAAAATGGAGAGCTCACAACGGCTAAAGCAGGGACCGGTAAAATAAAATGTACCAACCATAATAAAGCCATCGCGAGCATTAAATATGACCAAACTAAGGTTAAGCAAAGCTCAAACATTAATGGCCATAAAAAATTTAGTTTTGGCTTAGTGAACACATCAATATTTTTAATTAATACCTGTGCCCCGCCCATAGCCCAACGTAAACGTTGTTTCCACAAACCGTTTAAAGTTTCAGGCATTAAAATCCAGACCAAGGCATTCGGTTCAAAACGAATGTCCCAGCCTGCACGCTGCAATTTCCACGTAATATCGATATCTTCAGTCAACATATTTGGTGACCAATAGTCCACTTGGTGAACAGCGCTCTTACGAAAAGCGGTAATTACACCCGATACGGTAAATAAGCGTCCAAAGGTACGTTGTGCACGTTTAATCATGCCGACAATCGAAGAAAACTCACCGACCTGAATACGCCCTAATAAAGTTGAGCGAGTACGGATACGTGGGTTACCCGTCACAGCTGCAACTGTTGGATTTTCCTGAAAATGACGAATCATCCACTTTGCTGCATGAGGATCAAGTAAAGCATCCCCATCAATACCAATTAAAAACTCGGCATCGGTCATTAAGCTTCCGGCTTGCAACCCCATCGCTTTACCTTGATTTTGAGCCAAATGAACAACACGGAGTTTTTCATGTTGTGCTGCTAAACGGTCGAGTACCTCGCCTGTATTGTCCGAGCTACCATCATTAATCGCAATCACTTCAAAATGAGGATAGTCCAGTTTTAACGCATGGCTAATAGTTTCTTCTGCATTATCCCCTTCATTAAAACAAGGAATTAACACAGCGACTTTTGGATAACTCTCTAATGGAGCAGGTTGATCGTAAGGCGGAGCCTGACGTTCTTTCCAATAGAAAATGATCGCGCCAATCATCCATAAATACGACATGAATAATGGATAATAGAAAACGAATTTTAAGGCATGCGACCATATTGCAGCAAAGATTGTCATGTTCTAGCCTCGACTACGGCACAAGACGAGATGATTTTTCAGCAAATGCTTTACGCATCACATCAACATCCGGATGATCTTTAATTGGGTCATCTGGATAATAAGCCACGTGCATTGCACCTTGCTGATAAAGAGAATGAATTGTTGCGGCCATTTCAGTTGAAGGTACCTTTTCGTTTTTACGCCAGTCGGTTGCCTGTAATTCAAAAACGGTTTTCTTAATACCATTTGGATATTGTTTCACGCGATCAACCATATCTTTATAGAATTGATCAGAGTTATCGACCTGTTCCATATAAGGCATTGCCATAATAGCCGTAAAGTCATAACGTCTTAACGATTCTTCAAGCGATTGTGAATACCAGTTTTCTGCATATGGTTTTAAAGCAACTTGTGCGTATAAGTTACGTGCGGTGAGCAAGAACGGTTCATATTGTCGCACGTCATCAACGAGTTGCATTGCAAAATCATCTAGATATTTTGTCTTATATGCCGTCCATTTTTGCAAATCTTGATCATTATCACGGATTTTTGCCAAATCTGTTGGCAAGCCTTGTTTTGCATAGGCTTTTAATGCATCTGGGCTTGCATCTTCATAGTCAGATAAGGTGACATCATCATGGAATAAAATTCCGTTAAATGAAGATGACTTAGCCAAATCTTGATAAATCTCACGAATAGTTTGGCGTGCATCGGCTGAGAATGGACTTAAACGGATATATCCCATGTTGAGGTGTTCACCTGTTTTTGCTTGCTCCGTCACAACCAAATCTTTAGAAACTGGATCAGTTTTTGGTAGTTCCCATGCCAATAAAGGCATCCACGCGTAAATACGACTTACAGGCGTACGCGTTTGAATTTGCCATGCTACACGGTTAAACAAGTCGGCACGCATTGGAATATGGCGGTTTGGGAAATACACCATATCAGCAGAGCCATTCGCATCTGGATCTGAAAATGCTTGTAAATAGACAGTATTTACACCCATCGCATTAATTCGGTCTAACAAGTGACCTAAATTACGCTCTTGCTGTTTCGGGTCCGGATCATAAATATAGTCCAGATCGATATGCATAATTTTTTGCGGACGATTGTTATCCGTTAAATTCAATTCACGATTTTTAATTTCTTGAGCCAAATCATCAGTCGTCATATCGCCTTCTACCAAAATACGGCTCATATTTTGGAGAGATTGTTTTGCATGGTCTGCCCCATCATCAAGTGTAATGGTAATTGGCATACCAAGCTTTTTAGCAATCTGAACTGTTTGCATATTATAGCGACCATAAGGCCATACCATAATACGTGGTGAACGTAAGCCATGTGCTTTAAGTAGTTCGTTATTTTTCTTTAAGTCGTTATAAATACGTGCCTGATATTGTGCATCGTTCTCGTAAGTTTGAGTTTTTACATCATAAAAACGAGTAGTTGCAGCAGGTTCAGAGTTACCTTGTGGGTTGCCTGTAATACCGCGGTGCAAATGATAGCTATGGTTGGCGATCTCAACAAAGCCACTATCTTGCATTTCTTTCAGCTCAGGCCAGCTTAAGATTTTATCGCGTGGAATTTCTTCCCCTGAAAAATCGACTTTCTGCCCTGCTTTTGGTTCTAACCATGAACCTACTACTGCAAGTACTACAGGGATTTTTTTAGCTTTAATGACTGGATAAGCATTTTGATAGAAAGATTGATAACCATCATCTACAGTTAATAAAACCGGTTTTGTAGGCAGTTGAAATTTACCTTGATGAGCACGGATCAACTGATCAACCGTAATAAAATGGAATCCGTTTTTTTGCAGCCATTCAACATGCTGTGTAAATTGTTGAGTCGTCACTGCATATTGAGGAATTAAGGCATTTTTAGTATCGGTAATTTCATGATAACCAATCACCGTAAGTGTTGAAGCGTCCAGTTTAGGTGGTTTGGCTAATGCCATGCCTGACAAACCTGCCAGAGCTAAGCCAAGTGATATGTTCAACAAAGGAGATGCAAAGCGGATAATCATGAAATAGCGTCTCAATAACAATATAGATTATTTATGCGAAGTTTGTTTTAAGACGCAAAATTTTGGGAATTTGGTCTTAATGTCAGCCTGCCCATAAATGAACAGTTTCTCAGTCAGCATTTATAATCAAATAATCTGAAAATAATCTTAAATATTTAAGAAGCTAAAATATAAATTAATAATGTATTTATATTTAAAGTTCATATAAACAAGAAAGCCCCCTAAAGGGCTTTAAATTTTCACTAGTCACGAGTTTTGACATCGAATAATTCAATTTCAAAAATTAAATTAGAATTAGCAGGAATAATCTTACCCATTTTACGCTCACCATAAGCTAAATGAGCAGGTACGATTAACTTACGCTTGCCACCAACTTTCATTCCCATAATGCCTTGGTCCCAACCTTTAATTACGCGGCCTGTTCCAATCACACATTCAAAATAATTACCGCGATCAATTGAAGAATCAAATTTTGTGCCGTCTTCTAACCAACCTGTATAGTGAGTTGTAATCAAAGCACCTTTAACTGCTTCTTTGCCCTCACCTACTTTTAAATCGATAATTTCTAATTCATTTGACATGGTTTACCCCTTAATCTGAATCTTTAAAATCGCAATTGGTACTTAGTGTACCAACTGAATCTGTAGAATTTGTTGCGCTTTTCTATGTTACTGTAACTGTGTCCACACAACAGTTGCCTGACCCTTTTCACCTAAAAGTGTCCACTCGTTGTCCATAACATTTAATTGAAGCTGCATTGTACGTTCACACAGTTGTTCAAGCTCTGCTGTACTTTGAGGGGCAATTTGCCACACTTGTACGTTACTTAACGTTTTAATTTTACTGTTTCGTTTCCACCATTCTTCGACTTGTGTGCCATACACAACAAGCGCAACTGTTTTACAGCGAGCACTGGCTTTTTTGACTTTATCTTCAGACGGTAAGCCAACTTCAATCCATGTTTCTAACTGACCCGTTAAATCTTTTTGCCATAATGCTGGCTCGTCAGTTTCAAAAAGGTCTTTAGTAAACTCAAGCTCATCACTTGCGAAACGGGCAAAAGCCATCAAACGAACCATTAAGCGTTCTAAAGTTTCCGAAGGATGCAAGGCAAGCGTCAGTTGATAATCACCATAAATATGGTCATCCATATTGGCAATATTCAAGTCTGCCTTATAAATTGTTGCTTTAAGCGCCATGATTAATATGTCCAAAAATTTGGCGCTAAGGATACTCGATTTTGGATAAGAAATTATAAAAAAACTGAACAATGCAAAGCATAGTGATGTGAAATTTGCATATTCTTCCAAAACGCTCAGCTTATTTTATAGTTGGCCGACTTTTTGCTTTAGAGAGAGATATTTTCCTCTTGCTAAAATTGATGACTTATGTGGCTAAAGCTCAAGCGTAGTTTATTTTTACAGGTTCTTTGTGCTCTCTTTCTTGGGGTTGCAGTTGGAATCGGCTTTCATGATTTCTCCCTTTCTCTAAAGCCATTAGGTGATGGTTTTATTTCTTTAATTAAGATGCTTATTGCACCAATTGTATTTTGTGTTGTTGTACTGGGAATCTATGGTGCAAACGACATTAAAAAAATGGGCAAAGTCGGTGCAAAAACTATTCTCTATTTTGAAGTGGTCACCAGTATTGCCTTAATTTTAGGCATTATTGTGGCCTATGTATTTAAACCGGGCGTCGGTATGAATATCGATATTAGCCATTTAGATGCAAAAGATTTAAGTACCTATACCGAACGTGCCCACGAGATGCACACAGGTTCGGAATTTCTACTCAATATTATTCCGAAAACCTTCACTGCTGCTTTTGCAAACGGCGATATTTTACAGGTTTTATTGATCGCCATTTTATTTGGTGTTTCCCTACTTTTAATTCCAAAACATTTAGGAGAGCTGGTACGTCAAGCGCTTGAAGCTTTTTCAGAAGTCTTCTTTAAAATTATGGGACTTATTATTCGTTTAGCTCCAATTGGTGTATTCGGTTCAGTGGCCTATACCACTGCCAAATTTGGTTTAGATTCACTCTTACAATTGGGTTATTTGGTTTTACTGTTTTATGCAACCTGCATTTTATTTGTCGTTATTGTTTTAGGTTCAATTTTAAAACTTGCCGGTTTCAACATTTTCAAATTTGTGGGTTATTTTAAAGATGAACTCGCTATTGTTTTAGGTACAGCTTCTTCAGACTCTGTTCTTCCTCAAATTATGAAAAAACTCAAAAATTTGGGAATTAAAGATTCAACTGTCGGTTTGGTGATTCCAACTGGTTATTCATTTAATCTAGATGGCTTTTCAATTTACTTAACTTTAGGCGTGATCTTTATTGCGCAAGCCTGCAATATTGATTTGTCTATGCATGACTTATTGGCTATTTTGCTGGTTTCGCTCATTACATCGAAAGGCGCTCACGGTATTCCAGGCTCGGCTTTAGTTATTCTTGCAGCCACACTTTCAGTGATACCAAGTCTCCCTGCAATTGGCTTAGTACTTCTCCTTTCAGTCGACTGGTTTATTGGAATTATTCGTGCCTGTACCAACTTAATCGGTAACTGTGTCGCGACCGTAGTGATTGCTCATTGGGAAAAAGATATTGACCATGCGCAAGCTAAAGCTGTGTTAGATAGCAAACCTTAATCCCACTCGTCAGAGAACATTGAATTACTTTTGGTTTAATGTTCTCTATTCTTCAAGCTGACAAGCAAGTAACGCTGTTTCAAAAGCCAACCAATCGTGATTATGTTGGCTAATGATCTCAATCCGGTTATCAATACCCTCTTCGCCCGACTTATAATTAAACTGATCAGGATTAAAGTTAAAAACCTTCCATCCTTGATCTGTGTTAAAAATTCCCTTAATTCGAAGCCAATCCTGCTGCGCACATAATAGGTCTAGCAAAGCATAAAAATCGAATTTCCAGCGCTTAGGTAATTTCCAACCAGCCACAATATAACCTTGTGCCGACTCGACATAATAATAAGGTAATTGATTAATTTCCTTTGCGACTTCGGTTTCAGTCATTTGCTTTTGAAGTTTCAGTAAAGGTTGTATAGATCGCTCGGTTAAACGAGTAGCTATATCAATTTTATTTAACGCTAACTGACCATGTTCAACGTTAATCCACTCTTGGTGATAAGGCTGGTATTCGTCTTTTAATAACTCAAGCGCTTGATCATCTTCAAAAGTCATCACATCAGTATGTGATACCACCACAATTTGGGCAGCTTTTAACTGATCTTCATAAAGGTTTTGTTTAACCCAATTGGTATCGTGCAAACGACTACCATCTACCACCGTAATCAACGCCCGCATAGCTAAACTACTTTGCCAATGAGGTTCAGTCAGTTGGTCAAATAACTGAGAAGGATGCCCAAGTCCAGTCGGCTCAATAAAGAGTCGATCTGGCTTTTGTTCACTCAATAGACGTGCTAAAGCAATATGCATAGGCAATTGACTGCTACAACATAGACAGCCCCCTAATAGCTCTTTGACCGCATATCCTTCATCTTGGGGTAAGAGTTGTTGGTCTACTCCAATTTGCCCAAACTCATTCATTAATACAGCCCAAACCTCATCTTTAGGCTTTTGGCTTAATAAATGCTGTAATAATGTGGTTTTTCCTGCCCCTAAAAAACCAGAGATAATATGGGTGGGAACAGTTTTTGGGGCTATCAGTTTCACAAGCGGCTCAAATCAACAAGGTTTAAAAAACTAAGAAAGATATATCACTGTTTAAATCGCATGAAAATGATTTTTCACTTTGAAGATATACTTTTCAATTATCAGGCTAAAGCTCTCAATTTGTGACAGGCATCTCATCAATTATCTAAATTAACTCTTAACATCTAAAATTCAAACGAAATATCCTATTTATTCATATTCACAATTCATGCCAAAGTGTTAGGTTTACGTAACAAAGTTGATCTTTTTTCATTCGATAAGAAATATTTTTTCACATTTTAAGGTGGATTTAAGCTCTTTTATTTTACAGATTGCTCACATAAACGACCCGTATATTTCATATTGTTAAGATAGCCGTAATAGATTGTTAAGTTAATTGATGTAATTCGAAGCTCAGCTTAGCATGTGTCCTAGCTTAGTCATTCAGCCATACAGGTTTCAGGTATGTATGAACGATTAGGTTTAATTTATTTTTAAATGAAATTTAAGGATGCCATAAAATGAAATTAGCTAAAACTTTACTCGCTACTACACTTGCTTTAACTGCTGCTTCAACTTTTGCTGCTTCTAAGCACGACCAAGCACATAACACTGCTGGTGAAGAAAAAGTTGTTGTTTCAACTCAAGAACAAGCAAACACTGCAAATGCTGCATCTGATGCTGTAGGTTCTGCTTCTGAAGCTGCTCCTGCAACTCGTTAATTCTCTCAGCATTCTCCTCCAAGCTCAGAGATAATTTTACTGAAAGGAAATATGGACGCTGAATTTTAGTAAAGAAAAGAAAGGATCGAACCATGCTGCGGTTCGGTCCTTTTTTAATTCAATTTGTTTTTTTAAGAAGTTTTCTTATACATGCTACAAGATGGATTATGGTTTTCTTGCAGACGTAAAACCTTACGGTGCTCAGCTGCTTCAAAGCGGCAACGTTTCCACTCAGTATTGAGATTTAATTGAGGTACTTCACATGGCTTGCCCTGTTCATCAACAGCAACCATCGTGAAATAACAGCTATTGGTATGGCGCACTGTCCTCTTCTGGATATTTTGCGCTTCAACACGGATTCCGACTTCCATTGAAGTACGACCTACATGGTTCACACTTGCCAAGAAGGTCACCAGCTCACCTACATAAATAGGTTCTTTAAAATTTACTTTATCTACAGATAAAGTCACCACGTAGCCACCCGAATAACGACTTGCGCAAGCATAAGCGACTTGGTCTAGTAGTTTTAGAATCGTACCACCATGAACATTACCTGAAAAATTTGCCATATCAGGCGTCATCAAAACTGACATCGTCAATTCAGACTGATCATCAGTTGCTGTGGTCATTTCATCTAATGTAGGCATAGCTCAACTCTGTCTTAAAACAAGCTCAGTCAACATTATGGTTGATAATTCACAAAAAAAACATGCTTAAATCCACAACATAGCATTGTATTTTTTAATATCTTTGATTGTTTTTTAAAATTTAATTTTTTAAGACACTATTTTTAAAGTTATTTTTTAAAGCTGTTCTATTTATCTTAGAGTTTTTTAGAAGATGCTATGCCATTTTATTCCATGTTCAATGGCATAGCAGGTTGTTATGAGTGACTTGCTATACTTTATTAATGACGCCTGTCACACCATTAATGATCATATCAATGGCGATCGTACCAATTAATAAAGCAGATAAACGCCCGACAATATCAAAATAGCGGTCAATATGTTTGGCATGTTTATAGCGTAAATGATCATGTGAAAATTTCATCAAAATCAAAATACTGCAAGTTAAAAATAAGGTGAAAGCAATCACTAGGGCTGCTTCACCAATTGACATTTCAATCCCTGTGACTACCGCAGCGCTAATAGTCCCTGGACCGATCATAAACGGCATGGCAATGGTACCAGCCAGATGTTCTGGAGCACCACGCATTTCTCCAATGGTGTCGGCACCCTGAAACACATAGCGGTAGCCAATCACCAAAAAGATAAGACCTCCAAAAATCTGAAAGGCTTCAAAACGTACATTCAGATATTTACTAAAAATTGTTTCGCCGCCCCATGCAAATAGCATGAACACGACAAAAGCAATCAAACTTCCCTGAATCAGTGCTTTATTAAACACCTTAGCTTCTGAATGGCGGATCAGGCCAATCATATAAATGCTCATTAAAAATGGATTGAGCAACGAGAAAAATAAAGCAAAAGAATGTAGATAAGGAGAAGCCATACATTTTCCTCTTAAGCTTGTGGATCTGGGAACAATGGACGATTCCCGGGGCTAATACGATTAATATGTAAGAATGTCATATGTCTTTCATATTTATCTAAAATATCGTTAATGACCTGTTCTTTACTGTAACCAACCAGGTCGTTATCTTGAGAGCCATCATAAAGATAGGTTTCAAGTCGGAAATAGAACTGTTTGCCTCGTTTCACTCGCTGACTGAAATTCGGCGCGCTATAGCGTACAGGCCAAATCTGATAAACAAAGTTTTGCTCTTCTTCCAAATGGATAGTGAGATCTAGATGGTAAAGCGTATCTTCATCTTCAAGCGGGGTTTGCTGTACATCCACATTCATGCCCTGCTTAATCAACTCATCAGCAACAGCCTGAACAGCTGGCAAACACACCGTATCTAGCATGCGCTGTGTTTCAGTGGTTCCCGGATGATGCATGACTCGAGTTAAACGCTGTTTCCAGTTCAGAATATCAACGTTCCCTACCACTGGCGCTGCATTCATACTTCGACTGGCATGCCTGTAATCTTCAAGTCTGAGCGACTTATAAAGCCCTGCCATCACAAGGAACATCACAAAACTAAACGGCAAACCCATAATAATAGTTGCATTTTGCAAGGCGGTAATGCCGTTGGTCATGAGCATGGCTAATGTGAGCAAACCAATCGCCACTGCCCAAAACACGCTTAACCAACGAGGAGCATCATTATCAATATGAGTAAGTTTAGTCGTGAAGTTACCTAAAACGAGAGCTCCCGAATCGGCAGAAGTCACGTAGAACAAAAGCCCTGTTACGGTGGCAATTGAAGCGATAAAGGTAAAGCCCGGATATTGCGCTAACAGATCATAAAAACCATGCGCCGGATTTGCTAACACCGTCGCTGCTAAGGTTTGATTGCCTTCAAAAATAACGCTGTGCAATGCGCTATTACCAAAAATAGATAACCATGTAAGTGTAAATAGAAGTGGAATAATTAAGGTACCGCAAACAAACTCACGAATGGTACGCCCTCTTGAGATACGTGCCAGAAAGAGTCCTACAAATGGAGACCAAGCAATCCACCACGCCCAGAAGAAGAAAGTCCAACTACTCATCCATTCTTTAGGCTGTTCAAAAGCAAAACTTTGTAAAGCTAAAGCAGGGAAACGAGTTAAATAGTCACCAATATTTTGGACAAGGGCATTGAGTAAAAACTCTGTATTTCCCAAGAATAAAATAAACAGTAAAAGCCCAATCGAAACATAAATATTAATTTCAGATAAAATCCGCAAGCCTTTATTGACCCCGGATGTCACCGAAATAATACTAATACCCACCGCAACAGCAATCAGGATAAATTGCATCCAGATATTTTCTGGTAACCCCAATAACACATGTAGGCCATAATTCAGCTGTACTACACCAATCCCGCAGGTCGTTGCAATACCAAAAATTGTACCTATCACGGCAGCTGTATCAACACTATGCCCAATCGCACCATTAATTCTGTTCCCGAAAATTGGGTAAAGTGCAGAACGAATGGTAAGCGGCAAATTATAACGATAGCTGAAATAGCCAAGTGCCATACCAATCAAGGCATACATACACCAACCAGTTAAACCGTAGTGAAACAATGTCCAAACCATACTTTGGCGTGCTGCTTCATAAGTTTGACCTGCTCCGACCGGAGGTTGCATGTAATGAGATAGTGGTTCAGCGACCGAGAAGAACATGAGGTCGATACCAATACCCGCAGAGAACAACATGGCAGACCAACTCAGTAAGCTAAACTCAGGCTTTGAATGCTTAGGTCCTAATTTGATACTGCCATATCTTGAACAGGCAATAAAAATCACGAAGGCCATATATAATGTTGCAGCCAGCAGATAGTACCAACCAAAGGTTGAAGTTACCCACTGAAGCACAGCATTCATGACTCGATTTGCAAAATCGTTGAACAAAAACGTGACGAGGGAAAAAATTAAAATAAGTACAGCTGAAAAATAAAAAACCACACGGTTGAGCGGGTCTTTTTTAGATTTAGATAATGTTAAATCATCAACTGCTCTTGGATTATCTGTTGCCATACAATCCTCAAGGAATAAAATAAAAACAAAATATTTAATTTCGTCTTTTCACTCTTATTTAAAACAATGAAAAGACGACTTTAAACGGAAAATAATATATAGATGTGATCAATTGAGACTATAAAACCTCAGTCACTTTATTCTGGTCACAATTCGATGGGACCGAAATGTCTTTTGAAACAGCTAACTGTTTTTTCACTAATTGAGGGTCAAAATCATCTTGCTTTAAGGCTTTGGCTAAACCAAACATATAAAGCAAAATAATAACTGAAAATGGTAAACCACATAACACCACAGCACTTTGCATAGAGCCAAAACTACCGGCTAAAAGCAAGCCAATACTGACAATGGTAATTACCACAGACCAAAAGACGCGTAACCAGATCGGTGAATCACTATCATTGGTGCCCCCTTTGGAGGACAAATTAGCGATCATTAGTGTACCAGAGCCAACTGGGGTCAAAAATAAAACGAAACAAATTACAACAACAATACCCGCAACGTAAGGATTAAACGGCAGATATTCGAGTAATTTAAATAAAGATAATGCTGGATCAGTTAAAACCATATCACCTAATACTTTCTGTTTTTGCTGCAAGATTAAATAAATTGCAGTGTTTCCAAAAACCGAAATCCAAGCCAGTGTAAAGCCGAGTGGAATCAGGCATACACCTAATACAACTTCACGAATGGTACGTCCTTTTGAAATGCGGGCAATAAACATACCGACAAAAGGCGCCCAAGCAATCCACCAAGCCCAATAAAATACAGTCCACGAACCCAACCAACCACTGGCTTTTTGATTGTACAAATACATATCAAAACTTTTACCCATAAAATTATTGAGATAATCGCCCGTATTTTGCACAAGACCATTTAATAAATGGTTTGTAGGACCTGTTAAAAATACAAATAAAAGTAAGATATAGAGCAGACGTAAATTAATACGCGACAACCACGCCAAACCTTTTTCAATACCCACCACTGTCGTAATCGTGGCAACGAACATCATGATGAGCACAGCAGTAATTAAGGTCGCAGAGTTATCTGGAATTTGCGGAAGTAAATAACAAATGCCCGATACCAGCACTAATGCTCCGATTCCCAAGTTGGTGACCAAGGAAATAACCGTTGCTAAAATTCCAAAGCCATCGACAAAGTCACCCACTAAGCCATGTACTCGCTCTCCAAAAATTGGGTAAAGCGCCGAGCGAAGTGCCAATGGTAAGTTTTGTCTGAAAGCAAAGTAACCTAAAGTAACTCCGAGCAATGCATAGAGCACCCAGCCATGAATCCCCCAATGCAAAAAGCTATAAGTCATCGCATTACGGGCTGCCTGAATCGTTCCTGCCTCGCCTTCTGGTGGTCTTAAGAAATGGTCAACCGGTTCGGCCACACCATAATAAAGTAGCGCAATACCAATCCCTGCCGAAAACAGCATTGAAGTCCAAGCCAAATAACTAAACTCAGGTTTGTCGTGGTCTTTTCCTAAAGGAATCTGCCCTACTTTCGAAAAAGCGAGCCAACCAACAAAACCCAGACACAGCACAATAACCAGCATGTAATACCACCCAAAAAAGTGATTTACCTGCTCTTGCACATAGGTCAGCCAAAACTGACTTTTTTCTGGAAACAGCACAAATAATAGGCCAAAAATGCCGATACTGATTGCTGAACTCCAAAATACGAAATGATTTAACCGAATATGGTCTGAAGAATATCCATCACTTTTCAACACCATCTTATTGCTCCTTGCAATCGGTGTATTTTTCTCAAAATAACGTAATAAGTAATGTACTTATGCGCATCATCCTATCCTTAAGAACCTTTGATTTCACCTCTTTATTTTTAGAAGCTTGTTCAAAAATTCATTGATTTTTACATATCATACTTTTTATTGATTGAACGTTCAATCAATAAAAAGTATGATAAAAAAGTGTTATGATGCTCTGCAAGTTAACATGCTGAATTTAAAGCACCCGTAAAAGTGCTGATGTGGACAACCATGACAAAACGCAGAGTAAAACCAGAACATGTGCGACGTGAAGAAATCATGAACGCTGCACTCGACGTAATTTATGAAGTGGGATTATCTAATACCACCATTTCACAAATTGCAAAAAAAGCCGAGCTGTCGACCGGCATTGTCAGCCATTATTTTGGCGACAAACAAGGGTTGATAAATACCTGTATGCAAGAAATGTTAAATGTTCTGCGTCGTAAAACCGAACAGTACAGAGCAGAAGCAGATTCGCATCCAGAGAGCCAGATTAAGGCCATTATCGACTCTAACTTTGACATTAGTCAGGTCAATGAAAAAGCAATGCGGGTCTGGTTGGACTTTTGGTCAGCAAGTATGCATGTACCAGACTTAAGCCGCTTACAAAAGATTAATGATCAACGCCTGTACTCCAACTTAAAATTTTATTTTCTTAAGTTAATGGATGAACAACAGGCCAGTGTTGCCGCTAGAGGTTTGGCAGCATTGATTGATGGATTATGGTTACGAGGCAGTTTAAGCCGTCATAACGAATTTGACAGCAATCTTGCTCGTTCCATTGCTTACGATTATGTACAAACGCAATTGCAATTTGCGAACAAGCCTTTGCAGGAGAGACAAAATGAGTGATGTACAAGTTCATCAATTGTATATCCATGGACGCTACGTTAAAGCAACCAGTGGTAAAACATTTAATAGTATTAACCCTGCCAACGGCGAGACAATCGCGACTCTTCAACAAGCTTCTGAACAAGATATTGAAGCTGCTGTACAAAGTGCCCAACAAGGACAAAAAATCTGGGCTGCCATGACTGCCATGGAACGTTCACGTATTTTACGTCGTGCTGTCGACATTCTTCGTGAACGTAATGATGAGCTTGCCCGTCTTGAAACACTCGACACAGGTAAAGCTTTTAGCGAAACATCTACAGTCGATATTGTGACTGGCGCAGATGTACTCGAATACTACGCAGGACTTGCAACCGCTATTCAGGGTGACCAAGTTCCACTTCGTGAATCAAGTTTCTTTTATACACGCCGTGAACCTTTAGGGGTAGTTGCTGGTATTGGTGCTTGGAACTATCCAATTCAAATCGCTTTATGGAAATCTGCCCCTGCCCTTGCTGCCGGCAATGCCATGATTTTCAAGCCAAGTGAAACCACTCCACTCACTGCATTTAAACTTGCAGAAATTTATACAGAAGCTGGCTTACCAGACGGCGTATTTAACGTGGTGCAAGGTGCTGGTCGTGAAATCGGTCAGTGGCTCACTGAACATCCTGTGATTGAAAAAATCTCATTTACTGGTGGTGTGGAAACTGGCAAAAAAGTCATGGCAAGTGCTGCTGGCTCTACGCTAAAAGAAGTGACCATGGAACTCGGTGGTAAATCTCCATTGATTATTTGTGAAGATGCCGACCTGAACCGTGCAGCAGATATTGCCGTTATGGCGAACTTCTTTAGCTCAGGTCAGGTATGTACCAACGGTACGCGTGTATTTGTTCCAAAATCACTTCTAGCCGACTTTGAAAAAGCGGTTGTAGAACGTGTAAAACGTATTCGCATTGGCGACCCAATGGCTAAAGACACAAACTTCGGTCCACTCACTAGCTTCCCTCATATGGAAAAAGTGTTGTCTTTCATTGAGTCAGGTAAACAACAAGGCGCTAAAGTGTTAATTGGCGGTGGCCGCGCAACTGAGGGCGAACTTGCCAAAGGCGCTTATGTACTACCGACTGTATTTAGCGACTGCACTGACCAGATGGCGATTGTTCAAGAAGAAATTTTTGGACCTGTCATGAGCATCTTAAGCTATGAAACCGAAGAAGAAGTCATCCGTCGTGCTAACGACACCACCTTTGGTTTAGCTGCCGGCGTGGTTACTCAAGACATCAGCCGTGCTCATCGCATTATTCACCAAATTGAAGCTGGTATTTGCTGGATTAACACTTGGGGCGAATCGCCTGCCGAGATGCCAGTCGGTGGCTATAAACAATCTGGTGTAGGCCGCGAAAATGGCTTGACCACGCTTGGGCACTATACCCGTATCAAATCTATTCAAGTTGAACTTGGCGATTATCAAAGCATTTTTTAATGCCTCCATCGCTTTAAACACGTCAACCTAAATCACATATGCCGAGCAGTCTTTATAGATTGCTCAGGCAAACTGTTAGTAAAAAAAGGATAGTTATGAATATTAAAGAATATGATTACATTATTATTGGCGCAGGATCTGCCGGAAATGTACTCGCTGCGCGTCTTACTGAAGACAAAGATACCACCGTTTTACTCTTAGAAGCGGGTGGACCAGATTATCGCTTGGATTTCCGTACACAAATGCCGGCAGCTTTGGCCTACCCTCTTCAAGGCCGTCGCTATAACTGGGCCTACTTAACCGACCCAGAACCACACATGAATAACCGTCGTATGGAATGTGGTCGTGGTAAAGGTTTAGGTGGTTCATCTTTAATTAACGGCATGTGCTATATCCGCGGTAACGCAATGGATTTAGAGCAATGGTCAACTCATAAAGGCCTTGAAAACTGGTCTTATGCTGACTGTTTACCTTACTACAAAAAAGCCGAAACTCGTGATATTGGTGGCAACGACTATCATGGTGATAGCGGTCCAGTATCCGTTGCTACACCTAAAAATGGCAACAATGTACTGTTCCATGCCATGGTTGAAGCAGGTGTACAGGCAGGTTACCCGCGTACTGATGACTTAAACGGTTACCAACAAGAAGGCTTTGGTCCAATGGACCGTACGGTAACCCCTAAAGGTCGTCGCTCAAGCACTGCACGCGGTTATTTAGATATGGCAAAAGGTCGTCCAAACCTCACTATCTTGACCCATGCTACAACCAATAAAATCTTGTTTAATCAAAAGCAAGCGATTGGTGTTGAATACATTATTGGTGCTGACCAAAACAACTTACAACGTGCATTGGTTAAACGCGAAGTATTACTTTGCGCAGGCGCAATTGCGTCACCACAAATTTTACAGCGCTCGGGTGTGGGTCAAAGTACCTTCTTAAAATCAATGGACATTGATGTGGTTCAAGATTTGCCGGGTGTAGGTGAAAACCTGCAAGACCATTTAGAAATGTACTTACAGTATAAATGTAAGCAACCCGTTTCTTTATACCCTGCTTTAAAATGGTATAACCAACCTGCAATTGGTGCCGAGTGGTTATTTAACGGCACAGGTATTGGTGCAAGTAACCAGTTTGAAGCAGGCGGATTTATTCGTAGTTCAGATGAGTTTACATGGCCAAATATCCAGTACCATTTCTTGCCAGTTGCCATTAACTACAACGGTAGTAATGCAGTGAAAGAACATGGTTTCCAAGCTCACGTCGGTTCAATGCGTTCGCCTTCACGCGGCCGTATCAAACTTAAATCGAAGGATCCGTTTGAGCATCCAAGTATCTTGTTTAACTACATGTCGACCGAACAAGACTGGCGTGAGTTCCGTGATGCAATCCGAATCACTCGTGAAATCATGCAGCAACCCGCGCTTGATCCATATCGTGGTGATGAAATTAGTCCGGGCAAACATTTGCAAACAGATGCAGAGCTTGACGACTTTGTTCGTAACCATGCAGAAACAGCTTACCATCCTTCTTGTAGTTGTAAGATGGGTGAAGATGAAATGGCTGTTGTAGATGGTCAAGGCCGTGTACACGGTATGCGTGGTTTACGTGTAGTTGATGCCTCAATCATGCCGCTCATTATTACCGGTAACTTAAATGCAACCACCATTATGATTGCCGAGAAAATTGCAGATCAAATTCGTGGACGTGAAGCGCTACCACGTTCAACTGCACCGTTCTATGTAGCATCATAAAATCTCAAAGGGCATATTTCTTATGCAGAGATATGCCCTTAATTTAATACTTATAGAACCAATATTAATAAGAACAATGTATGACAGAAAATGAGCGCTTACGAGCAGCTTATTTACATAAATATGATATGAAATAAAAATTAATCGATTTTTATAAGCAAATATTCTTCAAATGATTTAACTTTAATCAAATTAAAATTATTAATTTAATTTCAAACACTTATAAAATAACAATCAACTTAAATTGTCTTATCAAAGCTCAATTTGGTTAAATATAAATCATATTTATGATTTTGATGAACCCCATTTATTATAAAAATTGTCTTGTCAATGCAAAATTAGTCTAAAATATAGAGTGTTTGCGATAATCCCAAGTAGTTTTTATTTTTTTCGAAGTTCTCTAATTTTGAGAATTTACTTTCGCATTTATATCCTTTTTGTCTGGATACGCTGTCTAGGTTTCCTCACACCTTAAGTGACTCAAATAACTTATTTTAAGGTCCCCCTTACATGAAAAAGTTTTTGAAATACCTTCTGGTATTAATCATTCTTATTTCAATTGCAGGTATTGCGTTCTTGTTTAGACCTACAACGTCAAAACAAGTTGAAACTGCAAAAGATGAGCCAGTAGTTGATGCTGTTCTTGTTGGCGGCGGCATCATGAGTGCCACTCTCGGTACTTATTTCACTGAGCTTGAACCAAACTGGCAAATTCGTATGTTTGAGCGTCTTGACCAAGTTGCTCAAGAAAGTTCAAACGGCTTTAACAATGCCGGAACAGGCCACTCTGGCTTTATGGAAATGAACTATACCGAAGAGAAAAACGGTAAGATGGAAATTGCCAAAGCTGAAAAAGTTGCTTCTCAATTTGAAGTTGCTAAACAGTTCTGGTCATATCAGGTAAAACAAGGCGTTTTAGCTGAACCGAAATCATTCATTAATCCAGTTCCGCATATTGCTTTCGTTTGGGGCGATAACGTTCAATTCTTAGAAAAACGTTATGCTGCCATGATCCAAAGCCCGTTGTTCAAAGGTATGAAATTTACTGAAGACCCAGCTGTGATTAAACAATGGGCACCTTTAGTGATGAATGACCGTGACCCTAGTCAAAAAGTTGCAGCGACCCGTATGGATGTTGGCTCTGACGTGAACTATGGTTCAATCACTAAACAATTAGTGGGTCATTTAAATCAAAACCCAAATTTCAAATTACAGACATCAACTGAAGTGACTGGCATCAGCCAAAATGATGACAAAACTTGGACGGTGTCTTTCAAAAATTTGAAAACTGGTAAAGTAGATCACGTTAAAACACGTTTTGTATTTATCGGTGCAGGTGGTGCAGCAGTTAAATTATTGCAACTTACTGGTTTACCAGAAGCTAAACAATATGCTGGCTTCCCTGTTGGTGGTGAGTTCTTAATTACTGACAACCCAAAAATTACTGCTGAACACACAGCGAAAGTATATGGCCGCGCTGAACTTGGTGCGCCTCCAATGTCTGTACCACATATTGATACACGTTATATCGACGGTAAAAAATATGTATTGTTTGGCCCATTTGCAACGTATTCAAACAAGTTCCTGAAAAATGGTTCTCAGCTTGATTTACTTGCATCAACCAACAAAAACAACGTTTTACCAATGACGACTGTTGGTTTAGAGAACCTTGATCTTGTTAAATACTTGGTTAGCCAAGTCATGATGTCAGATGAAGACCGTCTCAATGAACTTCGTAAATACTACCCAGATGCGAAAGCTGAAGACTGGCGTTTAAGCCAAGGTGGTCAACGTGTTCAGATCATCAAGAAAGAACCGGGTAAACCTGCAACACTTCAATTCGGTACAGAAATCTTTGCGTCTAAAGATGGTGCTGTAACTGCATTGTTAGGTGCATCGCCGGGTGCTTCGACTTCTCCATACATCATGCTTAACTTACTTGAAAAAGCTTTCCCTGAGCAAACTGAAGGTAAGTGGAACCAAAAGCTTCATGAAATTGTGGTTTCTTATAAGCAAGACTTGAGCAAAGACCCTGTGTTACTCGACAAAGTTCGTCAGTACACAAGTTCTACGCTTGGCTTGAACTATACATCTCCATTCAAAGCTGCAAACGATGAAACTGCTGCTGCCCCTGTTGCAAAAGCAAACTAAGTTTGACGATGTATAAATAAAATTCCAAAAGGATGAATTTCGATTCGTCCTTTTGTTTTTTAAGCCCTCAGTTGAGATATTTAGATTCACTATGATGCCTTTAAACCCATCTTCTCACGTCTTATCATTTGGTTTTAAGCTCGTGCTTTTTTTGCTGCTGGCTTATCTTTTGCTAAGCGGTTTTTATATATGGATGATTGGTGGTACAGCAATTTACATCAGCTCAGCCGTACTACTTGCCATCACCGCTTATGCATTTAAGCTCGGTAGATATCAAAAGCTATGTGCTGTTTTAAATCTGCTGATGGGTGCAGTAGCGTTATATTTCAGTACTGCTCATTTATTTTTCTCCCCTGTTCAATTCTTTATATTTTTACCAGCCTTATTTTTTGTACTATTAGCTTTTGCTCGCCTAGAAAAAGTTCGTCGCTTATCTAAGGTTTTATTATTCATTAGTTTATTGATTTGGTCAGGCATACATTTTATGCAACTTGAACAACTTAAAGCCTATTATAAAACGCAACACACTGGTGAAAGCTGGCAACAATTTGGCGCGTTATAAGATCATTTTTTATTCAATATGTTCAAATAAATACCTCATCTTTTTCACGTGAAGTTCATCAGTAAAACTGAACATCGTCTACAGAAATCCTCTTAAGAAAAAATATTCATAACAATCTAATTTATTTAGAAATATATCGAGCATATTCGCGATTGAACACAATCCATCTACACGCTAGATTAACTCAAATATTTTTTCTCCCTTTATGTTGTAATTTATGAAGATTTTAGATGGCGGTTTAGGCCGTGAATTGGCCCGTCGTGGCGCTCCGTTTCGTCAACCAGAGTGGTCTGCGCTTGCACTCATTGAAGCACCAGAAACAGTAAAAGAAGTACATCTCGATTTTATTAATGCGGGTTCAGAAGTTATTACGACTAACAACTATGCTGTTGTGCCATTTCATATTGGACAAGAACGCTTTGAAACCGACGGTGTGCGTTTAATTAAAGTTGCGATTGAACAAGCAAAAAATGCGGTTAAAGAAAGCGGCAAAAATGTCAAAATCGCAGGCTGCTTACCACCGTTATTTGGTTCTTATCGTGCTGACCTGTTCCAACCTGAACAAGCTAAAAGCCTTGCTGAGCCGATCATTAACACATTGGCACCAGAAGTAGATTTCTGGCTCGCTGAAACCCAATCGTGCTTAAAAGAAGTCGAAACAGTTCATGCTTTATTGCCACAAGATGGTAAAGACTATTGGGTGTCATTTACGCTGCAAGATGAAATTAAACAAGAACAAGCCCTACTTCGTTCAGGCGAAAATATGCAACAAGTGGCTGATTTCATCAAACAATCCAATGCCAAAGCAGTGTTGTTTAACTGCTGCCAACCTGAAGTGATCTTGCAAGCGATTAATGAAATTAAAGGACTCATTCCAGAGTCGGTGCAAATTGGTGCTTATGCCAATGCTTTCCCACCGCAAGATGAAAGCGCTACTGCCAACGATGGTCTGGATGAAATTCGTAAAGACTTAGACGCTCCAGCTTATCTTGGGTTTGCCAAGCAATGGCAGCAAGCAGGTGCAAGTTTAGTAGGCGGTTGTTGTGGTATCGGGCCAGAACACATTGCTGAACTTTCACAATTTTTTAAAGAATAAATACCATGTCTGCTGCCAAAATCGGATTATTGTCTCTTACAGCGCTGGTCTTTAGTTCTATGGTGGGGTCAGGCGTCTTTAGCCTCCCCCAAAATATGGCTCAAGTTGCCAATGGTTCTGCCCTTCTAGTCGCATGGCTCATTACTGGGGTCGGTATTATTTTCTTGGCCCTCTCATTGTTGCATTTAACGCGTCAACGACCAGACCTTGACGGCGGTATTTATAACTATGCGCGAGAAGGCTTTGGGGACCTGATCGGGTTTTGCTCAGCGTGGGGCTATTGGTTATGTACTACCATTGGTATTGTCGGTTATGTGGTGATTGCCTTTTCAGGCGTCGGCATGTTTACCGACAGCAAAGACCATATTATTTTTGGTGAAGGTAATACACTCTACTCTCTGATTGGCTCAAGCATTTTTGTATGGCTAGTGCACTGGTTAGTGAGTCGAGGTATTAAAGAAGCTGCGATTGTGAATTTACTGGCAACTATTGCCAAAATTATTCCAATGGTAGTTTTCATCTTTTTCACATTTATTGCCTTTAAGTTTGATTTGTTCAAACTCAACTTACATGACTTTTCTTTGCAAGTTCCACTTTGGCAGCAAGTGAAAGACCTGATGCTGATTACCCTTTGGGTATTTACCGGTATTGAAGGTGCTGTAGTTTTATCATCGCGTGCAAAAAAACGTCATGATATTGGTAAAGCAACTATTTTAGGTGTTTTGCTTGCATTAAGTTTTTACGTGATGGTGACCGTATTGGCTTATGGTGTAGCAAGTCGTGAAGCGCTTGCAGGCATGCATAACCCATCAATGGCGACCATTTTGCAGCAACTGATCGGCTTGCCGGGTACTATCATTATTACCATCGGGCTGATTATTTCTGTTGCATCGTCTTATTTAAGTTGGACTTTATTTGCCACTGAAATTCCATTTCTGGCTGCAAAAAATGGTGCTTTCCCGAAATTATTTTTAAAGAATAATCAAAATAATGTACCAATCTCATCACTTTGGCTGACGACGCTTGTGGTACAAGGCTCACTCATTGCCGTGTATTTTTTCAATAAAAACTACACTCAGCTTTTATTGATTTCATCGGTCATGATTTTGCTACCTTATTTTCTGGTATCGGCTTTTTACCTTAAAGAATCCATTCGCCATAAACGCACGCCTCATATTGCGATTGCAAGCGTTGCTTCAATCTATGCGCTTTGGTTGCTCTATGCCGCAGGACTAGACTTACTACTCTTGTCTGGTGTGTTGTATTTGGTCGGCTTGGTTATTTTTTCAATCAGCTACTTTGAGCATAAAAAATCGCTCAAACAAAATCAGCTAAATTAATTATTTCAACCACTGTTGACCTAGTTCAGCAGTGGTTTTCTAAGAATAAAACTCTCTACTTTGAAAGCTGCGACTGCTTTAAATGCAATCGTAAAATACGGCGTAATTCTAAAATTGCCTCAGGGCTAGTTTGAATTGAATGGCCACCTTTAATAATCAGCTCTGACTGCTCCCCACCCAAATGCGAACTTTGATAAGGCACAATTCCATCACTGCTTTTTAACTTATCAGTTGTCCCATTAATATTACCCATAATTGAGTGATAGACCACTTGTGGCGATGGCTGAATGGCTTGAGTCAACTGCATGAAGTTAGAAGAGCGACTTAAATTACTCGCCCCATTTTCAATTAAGCCTTTTCTGAGTTTTGTATTTTTCTCGTCTCTCATTTCAACTGCAATAAAAAAATCAGCAGGTAAGCGAATAATACGGCGGGCAATTTGGGTAAACCATCGGTCAGCATAGTCAGTACCATGATGCGGTGCCGAAACAAAAACAACTCGATTAAAATATGGCAAAGCCTTGAACTGAAAACGCTCACGAATGATCGGATTTTCTTTTAAACGATTTAACTGCGCTTCATTCATTTTTTGCATGGCTTGCTCTGAAACATCGGCATTACTCACCAATAAACGGCTAATCACGCCGCCCATACTATGCCCGACCAACACTGCATCGTGTGCAGCATAGCTATCTTTCGCAATGGTTTGAAAAGCCTGATTCAACAATGAATAAATCTGAAAACGACTTTCAAAAATCGGCATATTGGTTGAATAGAACACCTGCCAAACCTGATAGTTTTTCCTTAATTCAGCATCGCCCATAATGTCATTGGTTAGGCTCACCCATGCCTCTGGGCTACTTGCTAAACCATGAACAAACACAATAATTTTCTTATTCGGGTTAAAGGGCTCCAGCATATATAAATGCGGCATGATTAAATTGGCTTCTTTATTAATTAAAGACCAATAACCTGCTGCACCTAAATTATATTTCGACAACCAAAGCCCATAAGGAGCCGAATAGTTTGCAGTCAGTGGATAGTCCACACCTTCAATTTTTACACGGTCTTGTCGATATGGATCGAACATTGAAATTTCTAACTCTGCCCCTGCAATGACCTGATCAGCTGTGGCTTTTTGTTTTGGGTATGCAACCGCAGTAGCTGGAAAGAAGCGTGGTAAATGAATATTAGGGTTGGCTTGGTGAGCATAAAAATTATCGGGGTCTAAAATGAAGCCGTGATTCACATCATTTTCTTTACGCCCAACAATAAACTCTGCTCCCAAACCATCCTTACGGTTGACGGTATTAAAACCGGAAAAGTTCATGTTATAGCTGGAGCGAAAAGTATCGACTTCAATTTTTTGTACATCTAACGCGTGGTCAAAATTGACGTGGTACTCATGCCCATCTGCTTTCAGCAATGGTGGAAAGCGATGCGTATTTAAATGATTAAAATACGTAGTCATGAGCTTTGATAAGGCGACGTTATAAAAAATACGTACCTGATTTTGGCGATGGTCAAACACCCGATCGAACGGCGACTCTTCAGAGTCAAATAAATAGACATAACTATAGCGTAAGCTTTTATCGAACAGTGCTAACTCTTGCTCAACGCAACTGTTACTTTTATTAATGACGTTACACTGGCTACTACGCCCGACATCTAAAGCTTTTGCCAAGTAAATTTCACTCAGCGCGGCATAGCGTTCTTCTCGGCTACTATTTTCGGACAGGCTCTGAATTTTCTTTAAACAATCATCAAAATTTTGTAGGCAAGTTTTTTCATCTTCTTTGACCAAATACAGTAAGTTTTGGGTTTGATGGCTTAAGGTGCCATCGGTCAGAATACTTTCATTCTTACTTTTTAAAGCATTGCTTAAATTACTTTCTTTTAAATGAATGACCTGACAACCACTGAGCAAAGCCATTATTGTTATCATTGAATAATGGTAAGACTTTGTCATTCTGCCTTCCTTAATCGAATGTATTCCCCATCTGGTCATTATGCCTGTAAAGCAGTGAACGAACAATTTCGACTCCGCTTTCGTCTTCCTTTATTTCAAAAAAAAGCCTGAACTCATTTTAATTCAGGCTAATTTGTTATTTTTTTAAATCAAGCTTGGTTGAACTTTTGCTGTGAAGCTAAATAAGAGAAATACAAAATGGGTAAGATAAACGGCGCTACACTCCAGAAATCAAAATAGACATAGAGGATCGCTCCCAAGAAAGCACCAATCACAAAACCAATTACAATACTGGCACTTTTTAGAAAGCTGGCCCGATTGGCTGCATTATTGTTTTTAAGTAAGTTGGCAATATCAATCCCAAGCTGGGTAGTGTTGCCTGTCATCATAGTGCTTGGGCTAATATTTTTAATAAGGGTTTTGCTTGAAGTATTACGAATAGCCAAAGCAATTAAACCCAGTCCTCCTGTTACTGCAACTGTTAGCGCATCCGGATCTTTAAATGGCTCGAAGTAAAGCCCTGCCACCATAAAGGCACATAGAAAAATAGCTTCAAATAAAAATAAATAAGACAGCGTTTTGTGCTTGACCTGACTGCGGTCAATCAACAGTTTGGTAATGACAACAGTCAAAATAAATAGTGGAATTGCTGCGAGCTTTATCCATAAACCAGAGCCACCTTTAACCCATGCTGCCCCTGCCAACACTAAGTTTCCCGTCACATGCGCGGTGAAAAAGCCAAACAATGCAATAAAGCCAATAGTATCAATTGCTCCACCCACCATGGTAAGTAAAACAGGATCTCGACATATTGCCCAGGTACTTTCTGTGTCTTTTTTAATTGGGGTATCTGTCATAAAAAATATCCTGTTAAATTAAAACTTTAAAGCAAGCAAGTTGTATATAAATGATTTAAAAATGAATAATACTAAAGCGTTTATGAAAGCAAAAAATCATGTAAAAAAATAGGGTGCGTAATGTCGTAACACTGTCTTTAAAATGGCAACAATCAAAATTGACTATTTTTAAAACACTAAACTGTTCTCCTCCTCAAATCAATTTGACCTCCAAAACTGTTCTAACTATGATGAAGCCGCTAGTTGACATCAACTGGTTTTGGACCTGAAAAAGTTATGCCAAAATATGGATAATCAATAACAACAATCACGAGTAGATATATGTCACTTTATAATTTTTCAGTTTTTTTAGGGGGATTATTATTTGTATCTGTTGCCTTCGCGGGTCAAAAAAACAGTCCTCATCGTGATTTCTATTTGAAATGTATTGCTGCTGGTCACAGCCGTGCAAGCTGTACATGCATTTATCATCGTTTAGAACGCCAATACTCCCCTAAGCTCATGCATAAACTTGGAAGTTTGAGTTTACAAAGTCCTGAAATACCGCGTGATTTTGTAAAATCCATGATGCGTACCATGCAAAAATGCCAGTCATAATTTTATTTTTTAAGCCACATCCACGCCAATACCCCAGCCATACATAAAATTGCTGGATAGACAAACCACGGATGCGGAATGGTCCAAATCATCAGTCCCGCAGCCAGACTCATACTTAAGGTCGAGATGTATTTCGCCTTTTTGGGAATACGACGATGTTCTTGCCACTCACGAATGAGTGGGCCGATATAGCGATGATTTCGAAACCATTGATGGAGTTTTTCAGAACCTCGAGCAGCAAAGAAAACCGCCAAAATCATAAAGTCGACAGTGGGTAAACCCGGAATAAAAATACCCAATATGCCAAGCGCAATACACAACCAAGCCAAACCAATAAACACCCAACGCGCCCACATAGAACGGGCAAGCTTACTGACTGGTTGAGCAGGCGCTAACGACTGCTCATGTTTTACCATAACATTGACTTGATTGAGTTTGTCCATATCGGGTTTCCCTTTATCCACTTTTTACTATTTCAATTCATCAAGCTGATCAAGCGCTTGACCAAAATATCCAAAGGCGTCTAACGCTCCTTGAACGACTCGGTCTTGCTGGGTTTGGTCAAAGCCTGCTTCATCCAGTGCTTGTACAAAACGTTTCCAGACTTTCGCGCGCCCTTCGGGATAGGCCGCTAAATTACGTGCAGCAAACGTTTCAGAAAAACCCAAATGCTTTTGAGCTTCTTTAAATAAAAATGCAGCTCCTAAGGTTGAACCTTCGGACACATAAATCCAGCCTAAAGCTTCGGGTAGTTGTACGTTTTCACTTTGTAATTGCTGTTCGTTGGGTTGAATACCTAAATCATTTAAATCGGCAAGTGCTTGTTTTGAGCGGCCACGAATGTCTAAGTCCGGAATCAGTCCAGCTACACCCTCTTTCTCAAAAAGATGTTCAATTTCACGCTGAAAGTAATATTGAGACAAAGTAAATTGCGCGTATTTTTCTTTACTTGAAAACACCTTTGCCTCTGACATTAATTGATGCATACGTTCGTGTTCAGCAGCAGTTTCTTGTTTCAAACGTAAAGACAAACTGTTGCTAATAATTTGTTCTGTAGATGAATTCATCATCTTTCTCCTGCAAAATGGATATTACTCATCGGTTAGCGGCCCCGATTGAGTTTGAGTTGGACTGGAAAATCCACAACAATGGTCACGGCTCGACCGTTAATTTTGTGGGGTTTAAATCTAGATTTACGTACAGCTTGTATGACCCGTTCATCAAGGCTTTGAATGCCCGAACTTTGACGTAATTGAATGTTGATTGGCTGCCCTTTTTCATTAATGCGAATCCGAAGCTCAACCAAACGATTTTGTTGTTTTAACTCACGGTCATCGTAATCAAGCCCGCCAAAACTCAGCACATCCACGCTACTCACCTGAACAACGTCATCGTGTTCAACTTGAGTGCTAGGGGCTTTGGAATATTCTTGCTGCGTTGCAGGTGTTTTAACACCGCCACTTTTAGTCTCGCTATTGGTATTTTGTGGCAACTGCTCAGTTTGCGTTTGTTCAAGGTCTGTTGAATTGAGTGGTTTATCGGTATGAGCCACTCGCCTTTCTGTAGGCTGCGTTGCTTGAGACGAAGCTAAATTATTTAAAGTCGTTTTTGGTTGTGCTTGCTGTTTGTCATTTAAATTATTTTGCACAACTTCTTTAGAAGCAGTTTTTGACGCTAATGTTTGAACATTTGTAGGCGAGTTTTTTGGCTGATCGGGCGCATGAGATACCGAACTGTTTAAAGTAGATTGAGGCGTTACACTATTTTTAGGTTGGCTTTCAGTCTTTTCAACCGATGGCTTTTTAGCAGGTGCCAATGACACAAAACTTACTTTTAATGCATCTAATTTGGGTGTTGCTTTAAAAGTATATGGTTCAATTAAATGAATCAGCATCCAGACAGCAAACACATGCAGACCAATCACCACCACTACGGTTAAGCACTTATAAAAATGCTTTGGACCTTGTAATAAAGGCAACATAACCATCGGCTTATGTGTAGGGAATAAAGATTTTGATTTCATGACTTATTCCCTAAAAATGATGCTCAAGCTTGAGACTAATGTTGTGTTTATCGTAGGAATACAGCCAATCGACATTGCTTTTATTATGGTTATAGCGATAGGTTAAATTAGGCGTCATGCCATAAAACTCAAAGCGCGGCATTTGCACAACAAAGGTATAGTTTTGTTCAAAATCATGACGACGAGCTAAGAAAGTTTCTGCGTATTTATCAAACAGGCGCCAACGATAAGAACTCAGCAAAGTGGTGTTAAATCCTGTACTCCAAGATTTGCTTAAGCCCAATCGCACACCTTGCTGTTGGTAGGCAGCCATGTATTTTTCTTGGGTCGAATGGTCGAGCACATCTAGACCACCAAAAAAAGTCCACTGGTCTGGAAAAATCTTCCAGAAAGTAGCAAAAGCTGAGCTTTCTACCCCATCTAGGGTTTTGTATTTCTGATAATTTAAATCTTTACTCTCAGCCTCAAGCTTGAAAGCTTTATCTGCCGAGATAAAATGCATCCATTCGGCACGCGCCCCCCATGCATTGTAAAGACCATCATTGCCATAACGTTTATGTTCAAATAGCGGACTCACCCCAATTTGATTTTTTAAGTCAAAGTAGCTGTAGCCTGCATTAATGTTGATGGTAGATTCATTAAATGTCGCGTGGTCGTTATAGAATTGTCCAAACGCCAGCGCACGTAAAGCCACGCCATGATGCCCCTTAATCGCATAGCGTTTAATCAGACTGGCTTCGTAATCTAAACCCGTTGCCGACTCAGCTTTAGGAGTTCCACGAGTAACTTCCCTAACTGGGATAATATTACCTTCACTATCTCTGCCATAAAGTGTCCATGTTTTGCTTTGTTCAGACGAACTATTTAAATTACTGACATAGGTATAACCCGCTGAAACCGAGCCTTGCCAAGAGTCTCGTTTTTTTAATGCTTGAACAAAGGTATTCACTGTTGTTAAAACCCCAGATGGAATTACCGCAGGGTCACTTTGTTTCAGTTGGTCTTGAATGGAAATAAAAAGGCGTGCTGCTTCCTTATTCTTCTGTTGTTCAAACAGCACGCGCGCTAACTCAAGTTCACAAATTAAATTATGAGGTTGTTGTTTTAGGCTGCTTTGAAATTTTTGTTCAGCCAATTTCAGTTGACCCTGAGAACGTGCAACTGCCCCTTCGGCAAAGTCGGTTAAAGCCCGATCGTAGCCAACATATTTTTTATAATGTTCTAAATAAACCGTGGCTTTGAGCCACTGTTTTTGCATGACTGCCAAATATAACGCCTTGGCAAGATCATTCGGGTTTTGCTCAACACTGTATTCTTGTCCATTAATTTGAAGTTTTGGTAATTGCTCGGTACTACGAATGGTTCCCTGCTCGTGAAACTGGCGCTGTTCTTGTAAAAGCGTTTGGTCCAAGCTTTGATTGAGACGAAGCTGTGTGTCTTCGTCGGCATATAAAAATGGACAACTCAACAATGTCAGACAGCACAAAAGCGTTCGTTTCATAAAACAATAAACCTGAAGCAACCAAGCAAAAGCCAAAAAACAAAAGGAACCTACATGTGTAGATTCCTTTTGCATTCATTAATTTTTAGCACCACCAAAAGCAGTGTTGTAAGACACGTTATCAAACTGGGCAATACCCGCTAAAGCCGAAGCATTTGCACCAAAGAATTGACCTTGAACCACACCAGAGTTGTCGACACCAGCCGTACCGTTAGCCGTTGCCAAACCTGCAAATGCAGCAGTACCCGGGTTAAATGCCACACCATCGAGGCTTAAGGATGAAACAGCCGTACCTGTTCCGGTAAGTGTTCCTTCAAGTGTGCCCGCGCCATAATTTGCGGTGAACGTACCGCTTAACAGATTGCTTCCAGAGCCGTTAATCCCTGCAACGGTATAGGTTGCAGTACCCGCGGTTGGAACAGTGGTATTGGTGTTATCACCCGCGTAGTAAACGGTATGGCTCGCGCTTGCCGGCGTGTCGCCCGCTTTCCACCATTCACCAAAATAGACTTCCTGTGTGCCCACCTGACCAAAGTTAAAATTACCTAATGCACTGTGTGAAGGTGGCATTGCAGACACTGGAATATGCGAAATATTAAAGGTTTTGCTGCCAACCGTTACATTGGTGTTACTCGTTCCCTGAGCAGCAAAAGCCTGAGCCAAACCTTTTAACGAACTAAAACCTGTAAAAGCGTTATATGGCGCACCCGCAGCTTGAACCGACACCGCTGCTACACCACCCGGATGGCTTGCATTGGCAGCAGCACCGATTTTGATATTACTTTCATTACTCGAAATACCATCAATTCCTGCATAAGCAAATGCAGTTGAACAAGCAACGAGACCCAAGAACAATTGAGAGATTTTCATTTGTTGTTACTCCATCTTTTTAAAACTAAGTTATTGTTTAATTTAAAATAACGATTTCGCTATTTTTAGTTTATTGAGTAGGCCCAGCTGAAAACCTACTCGGCTTTTTGTAAATAATAATCATTTAATCTTATTATTTACCGTTACCTGACTCCCCTTTTATGTATGTATAGAGGGAATCAAATTCTGTTTAAAATTTGGTGGTCCAACTAATTTTCATCGTTCGGCCGGGTGCGGCCATGGCACTACGAGTTAAAGGATCGATATAAAACTGGTTAGAAAGATTACTGCCGACAAACTCAACTGTGTTGTAGTCATCAACCTGATAACGCGCATAGGCATCAAAAATCCACGTGTCATCCCAAGCCAAAGGTACATTGAGGTAATAGCCTTTATTAACGCTAGCATCATTGTTTTTGCGTAGCGGGCTTTCATAAGCTTTATAGAATGTTGCGCGTGCACCGAGCTCTAACTTTTCATCAAAAAAGCGTGCGCCAAGCAAACCGTGGAAACTCAGTTCAGGAGTGGCCATTGTTACCAAGTAGCCATTTGGGAAACCGTCATCGACACAACGCTGATACGGTTCGCGGAACTCAAGGCCCTGCTCGGTTTGAACCGTGCCGCCTAAAATCATTTTGTTAATGGCACTATTGGTGTCACATACTTCATTTTTTAAGTTATAGGCCACGCTCAAGTCTGTGAAAAAACCGCCATTATCAAAACGACTTTGTAACTCTAGACCTGATAGCTTTTGCTCATCCATATTGGTAAAAATAAGGTTTTGGTCACGCTCAATCACATTTTTGGTTTTGTTGTAGTAATAGGCGAGCTTAATGTCGGCATTGCGCGCTGTGCTAAACCAATCACGCATGTCATAGACATACCCTACTTCGTAGTTAAAAGCGTGTTCAGGTTTGATTGCTTGATATGGCAACATCGCAGAAAAACCGACAGTGCTTTCAAACAAACTTGGTAAGCGGTATTCCTCTGCATAGCGTGCATAGATTCTGCTGTTTGGCGTAAGGTGAATTGAGGCACCTAACTGCGGTGCCCAGCCGCTATCTTTAACTTTGTCGGCAGACTCAACTGGAACTTGGTCTACCACCGACATAAAGTTCCCGCCAGTTACGACGTACTTTTGGCCAGAGGCATTGAGCTGGTTTAAAGGATTATCGGCAAGCGACAATTGTCCATTTGCATCGGCTTTCCAGCTCAGCGTATTTTTCTGTGACCAGATCATGTTATACAACGTGCTCTCTGATGCAGGTACAGTGTCGAGCTGCCCATCCCACTCAGGATTTTTTGTGGCATAGCGCTGTTTTAAAACATTGATTAAACGCTGCTGAGTCGAGGTGTAACTCTCAGGCATGGTCTGATATTCAAAGGTATATTCTTTAAGCCTACTTTTTTTGGTAAAAAGCGGATTTAAACTCGGGTCAATCTCGCTCTGCAAAGACTTATTTAAAAAGTCATCAACAGCCCAATACGAACGATAACGCATGCCCGCATCAAAACTTAACCAAGACAGCGGTCGATAATTAAAATTAAAGTCGAACGTTTTTTCCTCACGGCGCCCTGCCCGTGGCAATGCTTGATAGAGCGAATAACTTGGGCCAAATTCACCATACACATCGTCAGATGTTAATTTTTCTTTTAAGAAACTTCCGCCGAGCGTCAAATCAAGCTGGTCTAATAAACGGGTTTTATTACTGACTGTAATACCCTTACGCGTATTGTCAGAATGGCTTATTGCCGTGTTAATAATGGTGTTATCTCGAAAATCGATTGTGGTTGGCCATCCGCCACGTGTATAGGTCTGGCTTTCGGTGTCGGTTTGCCAAATGTTGGCATAGAAATCAATCCAGCGATTATTCTCAGGCTTAAACTTATATTCGAGGCTATAGGCTTTAGAGTGAATATTGCTTAAAGGCCACTGCGGAACACCCAAGTCAGGCGTAATGCCCCAAACAATTCGAGATGGCATAATTTCACCAAAAATATTTTTGGTATCTCGGTAAGTCAGTTTAAGAGTCTGGCTATCGGTTGGGCGATAGGTCCCTTTTAATAACCACGACTCCATATGACTTGAAGTGTTAGGAACTTCATCGCCCGGTTGATAGGCATAGGCAAAGTAAGGAATAAAATCGAGACTGCTGTCTGGCGTCGCTCGTTTATAGTAGCCCGCGCCATGTGTGCCAGAAAAATAGTTGCCGCGCTCACGTACTGCATAAACAGCCAATAAATCAAATTTATCTTGCTTGGTGGCAATTGCCAGTCGGCCCGCTAAGTCATCGCCCGAAAAATGAGAGTTATCACTTCTGGTACGGTTCTTTTTATAAATATCGGGGTCATATTTGGCCCCATTCATGTCAATCCAAGGCGTTGTGTCATCGTAGTTTTGACCCACTTTACTCATGTCTGGCAAAGATGGATCGATTGAGTTAGTTGAGCCTTCTACTTTTAACTCGGCACCAAAAGACTTACCCGGACGAACAATATCATCGGCCTCTAGCGTTTTAACGACTACACCACCACCTACAGAAGTTGTGGTATTGCGCTCTAAAGATGGGCCTTTAATGACTTCAATGCCTGCAATCAGATTGGGGTCGATATAGTTTCTGTTATTTACCCCGTTGTAGCCACGCCACACGGCAATCGACTGCTCGGTGCCATCAATGGTTAAAGGCACACGACCAACACCCTGCACACCACGTACACTTGGGTCGAGTGCGCCACTATTGCGAGCATCGCCGCTATAGACTCCCACCATGCCTTGTAAAACATCGGCTGGGTTGGTTCCTTTAAAGCGCTCGACATAGTCTTTGCCCGCATAGACCGAAGAGCGATTTGCATCATAAACTTTGTTATAGCCTTCGGTGTCACGGTCTTCTTTGCCATACACCACAATTGGGGTGAGTCGTACCGATGCATCTTCTTCAATGACGGTGCTACTTGGCGGCAGGCTAGCGGCCTGAACCTTAGATGAAGTGACGCGTGGTGTAGATATTTTGCTGAGTGTGTAGCCCTGCCCAACTTTTACAGCATTAAATTCGCTTGCTTTTAAAAGCTGCTCAAAACCCTGTTCGACTGCAAAGTTACCTTTTAAGCCTAGGCTATGAAGCCCTTGAAGTTGCTGGGCATCCATTGCAATTGAAGTACCCGATTGTTCGGCAAACTGGTTGAGTACGTTAGCAAGACGGCCGGCAGGAATGTTATAGCTTTTAACTGCGGCTGTTTCTGCATAGGCCTGCTGCATAGGCAGCGTAACAAGCCCACCCATCGACACAGCATGTATGGCAAACGCCAGTGTTGAAAATCGAAAAATCGATCGATTCCGCTTTTGCCCTGTTCCCGCTTTTTTCATTTGCCAGCCCCAGTAAATCGTAATAAGAATCATTCAATAAAACTAATTAAAATGATCCATATTTATTGCTTCTACTTACTATGACGAACGACTTTCAAAAAAGTGGAACCTAAAATTGAAAATAAATTTAATTTTTTATTATTTTAAAGAAACCATGACCACAAACGGCGTGATTTGCTTAATTTTCAGGTCAGGAAAAACCGTAGCTAAAAGCTTAAGCGATTCTGTAGTTTGGTCTAAAGGCAACACAGCATTGACTCGCACATGTTGCAGTGCCGCATCATTAAAAATAATTTTGCCTTTGTAGTTGCGGTCTAACTCTTGTAGCACTTGATTCAACGGTAGGTTTTCTACCATAAGCTGATGCTTTTGCCATTTTTGTTGTTCGTTATAAACATTCAGTGCAGGCAGTTTTTGCACGCCATTTTTGTCCATTTTAATGGCTTGCCCTGCTTCAACAATAGCCTGACGAGTCGCATGCAATTGGGTCGTTTTAACTTGCGTGGCTTCTACTTTTACCTTTGAGTGCAACATATTGAGTTCAGTTGCCGAAGGGTCATAGGTTACGCTAAAAGCTGTGCCGAGTGCCTGAATTTGCCCATGACTGGTTTTGACCAAAAACGGTCTAGTCTTATCTTTGGCAACATCGACATAAATTTGACCTTGCACCAACTCAACCACTCGCTGGTTGGTTTTAAAATCAAGATTAACTGCGCTTTTACCACGTAAAATTAAACGTGAACCATCTGGTAAGGTTTGCGTGGTCCACTGCCCCGATTGCCCTTGAATGTCAGCAGTCACATAGGCCATAGTGGTGTCAGTTAAATAAAATAACGCCCCACTCATGGCAACAAACACAATGGCAAAAGCTGTTCCTGCACGTAAATGTTTATAGGCTTTGCCTGAGTTTAGGCCAGCTTTAAGAGCAACTTTTGTGACTTTTTTATGTCCGCTGGTTTGGGAAAGTTTTTGAATTGATCCAATACACTGTTCAATATCGGCAGCCACTTGACGGTGTTGCTCACTAGTTTTTTTCCACTCTTCAAATTTTTGATTGGCGGTTTTTCGTGAGCTTTCATCATCCGAACTCAGTTGAACAATCCAATGCGCGGCTTCTTCAACGAGCTGGTGATGTTTGCTTTTGTCCATGGCCATTTAAATACAAGCGTCCATGTTTTGTCTGTTTTGGTAGCATTGGATTAAACAACTTGCCAAATATTTTTGAATCATTTTGGTCGATACATTTAAACGCTCGGCAATTTCTTTATGGGTATAGCCTTCAAGATAATGCAAAATAAAAGCTTGCTGTGCTTTTTCAGAAACCCCTTCGAGTGCTTTGCAAAGCTGGTTAATTGCTTGAATAATTTGCATTTGGTCTTCGGGTGAAGCCACCGCATCAAGCATATATTCCATTTGACTCAAGCCATCTAAATAAGCTTGTTCAATGCGTTTACGGCGCACTTGGTCAATGAGTAGGTTTTTAGCAATCGAGGTTAAATAGGCACGCGGTTCCTTAATGCCGAATAGCTCGTCACGCGTTTGTAATAGTTTAATAAATGTGTCCTGAACCAGATCTGCGGCCTGATCAGTATTACCTAATTTTTGTCTCAACCATTGGTGAAGCCAGCTTTGGTGACTTCTATATAACTGATCTACAAGCAAAGAAGTTTTGTTCACAGCAATTGGACTCAAAACAAGGAACTCACAAATGATAATAATTATCATTTAAACAAGTCAAGCAATAATTCAAGTAAAACTTAAATCACTATTTAATAAATTGAATTAATTGCCCGCTCGCTTTGCTGCACTTCTCTTAAAGCAACTCGGCCAAATTCCTAATTTCTTCCATCACCGCTTTACATGCAGGCGTTAAATAGCCGTGCTTAGAAATAGACAAAGAAATATAACGCTTGAGTGCGGGATTAATAATTTTTGCGGCTTGAATTGAGGTGTATTGGCTGGCCTTTTTTAACGCTTGCGGCCCCAGCATGGTGTACATGCGAGACTCTGAAACCAAATGAGTTTGTAAACTAATCGAGTCGGCTTCAAACACAATGTTTAGTTCTACCCCATTTTCATAGGCCATGTGGTCTAAAAAATTGCGCCAGTTACTTGGCCTGCAAAACGTGACCAGTGGTAACTGACTTACATCTTTAAAGTCGACTTCATTGGCCTGAGTGAGCGTGTCTCCTTCACAGCCCACCAAGTAAGTATCGGCTTCGGTAAGGTAAACATCGCCTTGTTTAGGTGTCGGGTTAAACCGATAGAGTATGGCTAAATCAACGCTGCCATCTTCCAGCCATTTTTCTAAATGCACCCCTTGCCCTTCACGCACCGACAGTTTAATTAGGGGATATTTCTCTTGAAGCACTTTATAGAGAGTCGATAACAACGGATGCGCTGTAGATGGCAAACTGGCAATGCGAACCGTACCAATTGGGGTATCGGTCGAGTGCAAAATTTCATTATTGAGTTGGTCGGTTACGTTTAGCCATGAACGAATTTTAGGAAGTAAATGCTGGCCTAAATCGGTGAGTTCTACGCCGCGTCCAGTTCGGTTAAACAAACGACCACCACATTGCGCTTCAAGCTCGTTCATTTGCCGGCTAATTTGCGGTTGGTTGGTGTTATGCAGCATGGCGACTTTGCTTAAGCTACCGAGTTCCACCGCGTCTAAAAATATTTTCCATAATTCATCGATTCTTCCTAAATCGTAAATAGGCAGCATTTTGAGCCATACATTTTCAGTATAACTGAAATTCAAGAATTGGTAATTCCTACATAGCTCACCTATTTCTATACTCCAATCATGTTCTCTACAACACGATTTAAGTCAGATTAAGAACCAGAGAATATTTAATTACACTGTATAGGAAGTACGATTATGAGTTTAGATTTACGTGGATTAACCCCAGCACCTGTGACTCCTTTTACCCGTGACGGACAAGTAGACCATAATGCAATTCAACGTTTAGGTTCATGGTTAGGCAGTATTGATGGTGTGAAAGGCTTGGTTGTTCTTGGGCATGCAGGTGAAGGAACATTCTTGTCGCAAAAAGAACAAATGCTGGTCATCGAAAGCTTTGTTAAATCGGTAGATGATAAAATTCCGGTAATCGCAGGGATTACACTCGAAGGTACTTCGGTTGCAGCAGAAGAAGCAAAACGTGCAGTGAGCGCTGGCGCTTCGGCAGGTTTGATTTACCCTTCACATGGCTGGTTGCGTTTTGGCTATCAAAAAGGCGCGCCACAAGACCGCTATAAAGCGATTTATGAAGAAAGTGGTTTGCCATCTATTTTATTCCAATATCCAGATGCAACGAAGGCCACTTACGACCTAGAAACTCTACTCGATATTTCTGCACAGCCAGGTGTGTTTGCCATGAAAAATGGTGTACGTAACATGCGCCGCTGGGATGTCGAAATTCCGATTATTCGCCGTGAACGTCCAGACTTACAGGTGTTGACATGCCACGATGAATATTTGCTTCACACCATGTTTGATGTAGACGGCGCTTTGGTTGGCTACGGCAACATTGCCCCTGAACTTTTAATTGAAATGATTAAAGCAGGCAAAGCCAAAGATTACGCCAAAGCACGTGCTATTCACGACCAATTATTACCAGTGACTCGCAATGTCTATCACCGCGGTTCACACATGGAAGGCACAGTCGCGCTTAAACATGCACTGGTTGCTCGCGGAATTTTGGACCATGCCACTGTGCGTTCGCCTCTGCTTCCACTGGCAGATGGTGCTGAGCAAGAAATTCATGATGCAATGCGTCAAGCTGGAATTGGCAAGGTCGATTTAACCCAAGCCGTTGCTTAAATTCTATTCGGGCTAGCATGTACGCTAGCCTTTTTTTCCTGTACGCTGCCTGAGGCCAAACATCGGGCATGTCTCTTAAAAACAATAATAAAAAGCATGCAAACTGTGGTGAACAGGTAGTGCGAAATAGAACAAAAAAACTACGAGGAATGTAGTAATAAGGAGATAGAAGATGACAAATCTAGCGGATGTAGAACAAATTAGTCATCATCAAAAAAATGCGGAAATTATTGCAAGACTAGAAAGACTACCCGTCACTGGTCGATTGCAATTTATGCGTATTACCATTGGTATAGCGACCTTTTTTGACGCTTATACTGTTCTAGCGATTGCCTTTGCCTTGCCCCAACTTATTACCGAATGGCACCTGACGCCTGCCTATGTCGGTGCGATCATTGCCGCGGGCTATGTCGGGCAACTGGTCGGTGCGATCTTCTTTGGTTCACTTGCTGAAAAAGTCGGTCGTTTAAAAGTGCTGTCTTTTACCATTTTACTGTTTGTGGCAATGGACATTTCCTGTCTGTTTGCGTGGAGCGGAATGTCGCTGTTAATTTTCCGTTTCTTACAAGGTGTTGGAACAGGTGGCGAAGTGCCAGTTGCAAGTGCCTATATTAATGAGTTTATTGGTGCAGAAAAGCGCGGTAAGTTTTTCTTGCTCTATGAAGTTTTATTCCCACTCGGTCTTATGTTTGCAGGCATGGCGGCATTTTTCTTGATGCCCATTTACGGCTGGAAAGTCATGTTTATTGTAGGCTTAATTCCATCTTTACTGGTCATTCCTTTACGGTTTTTCTTGCCTGAGTCACCACGCTGGCTTGCTTCAAAAGGCCGCTTTAATGAAGCCGATCAAGTCGTCAAAAGCTTTGAAGACGGTGCCATCAAAAGCGGTAAAACTTTGCCTGAACCTGTGGTTAAAGAAATTAACCCTCAAGGCATGGCAAAAACCGACTGGCGCGAGCTGTTCCGTGGCATTTACCGCAAACGTACCTTTACCCTATGGGGCATGTGGTTTTGCGTATATATGGTGAACAATGCCATGGTGACTTGGCTGCCATCTCTCTACAAACAACACTTTGGTCTGTCGCTTCAAACCAGTTTAGGTTATGGCTGGATTACCTCAGGCGTGGGTGTGATTGCCTCTATTATCTGTGCGTTAATGATTGATAAAGTCGGCCGCCGTCCTTGGTACAGTGCAGCGTTTTTCTTGGCGATTATTCCACTCATGAGTCTCTCGGTTTTAGGCGCAAAATCGGCGATGGAAGTTGTAATTTTCGCAACGATTAGCTATGCCATTTTGCAAACTATTTCATTCTCTTTATACCTTTACGCTGCCGAACTTTACCCTACTCGCCTACGTGCGATGGGCATTGGTTTTAGTACCGCTTGGCTCCGTGCCGGCTCTGCAATTGGACCGGTTATGGTCGGCCTCGTGGTTGGTGGCTATGGCATTCAATATGTGTTTAGTGTGCTTGCCGTTGTAGCGCTCATTGGTGGCCTTGTGACCTTCTTGTTTGCCATTGAAACCAAAGGCCAAGTGCTCGAAAAACTCTCTCCTTAATTCATCCATTTCATAAAAAGCTTGCCTAACCTCAGCGTTAGGCAAAGGGCTTATTCATGCTTAAAAAAAGGAATTTAAAATGAATAAATATTTGCTATGGGGCTGTATTGGTTTAGGCAGTGTGAGCAACGCTTATGCAGAGCTTCCTCAAGAATTCGGCAAGTTAGAATTAAAACTCAACACCCGTTACTGGAACGATGAAGGCACTGCCCACCCTACGCTTGCCAACCCTTCGCCTTCATCGAGTGAATATGAACAAAGTGCGTTAGGGCTTGAGTTAAATTATCAGTCACCTTACATGTGGGACTGGCTTGGAGTAGATGGTTCACTCTATGCTGTCACCAAGTTATTTGACTCTGGCAAGCCTAGCGCTCAGCTTTTAGAAGTCGAAAATAACGGCAAGCTTGATCAAAACTTTGCGACTTTTGGGCAGCTCTACATCAAAGCAAAACTGGGTGATAAAGGCGAAATTAAGTTAGGCCGCCAGTTGCACGATTCACTGTTACTTAAAAGCACTAATAACCGCGCGGTGCCCGATACTTTTTCGGGTGCGAGTGGTCAGTTTCAATTGAATGATCAGCTACAAACTTACATGGCTTACTATGACCGCTGGAAACCGCGTAGCATGGACTCTTTTGAAAAACTGGTGACCGAAAATGACGAGCGAATTGATTATGTCGGTTTGCTCGGTGCCAAGTATCAATACAAAAACTGGAGCTTGAATGCCGAATATTTAAATAGCAAAGATTATTTAAAAAAGTATGGGGCGATTGCTCAATATAAATTGCCCTTGCATGGCTTAATGTGGACATTTAACACAGGTGCTTTTTTCTCGCGTGACGATGGCAAGCTGTTTAAATGTGGTGCCGAAACCGAGCTGGACTGTGTCAAAGGTCAAGACATTAACAACCGCGGGAATGGTTATTTTGTCGATGTAAATGTAGCCAAGAATAATCTCGAAGGTGGCATTGCCGTTTCAAAGTTTGATGGTTTTTGGATTGAAGATAACTTTGCCGTCCACTCTGCCCGCAACTCGGTTTTAACGCAAGATCACGGCACCAACCCGTTTCCGACCTCTGCGACCATTGGCCCTGACTTTACCAATAACGATGAAACCGCCGTTGCCCTTCGCTTGAAATATAACTGGAAAGACTACGTGAAAGGTTTAAAAACCGAAGCGAAGTATATTTATGGCTTTGGCGCTCACCAAAGTAACATTAGCAGTGATATTGAGGGTAAAGAGCGTTACTTTGACTTTACGGTAAGTTATACCTTGCCATGGATGAAAAACTTAGATGTGCGTTATTCATTTTTACATTATGAGTCAAAGTTTGAAAATGCAAACGTAGGTGAAAAAATAAATGGTATGACCCGTAAAGATTGGGATCAGCACCGTGTATTTATTAATTACCGTTATACATTTTAATAGCAGGCTAAACGTTTAGTTTAACTTTATTATATTTATTAATTCACCGATTTAAATCGATAAACTTTTGAGTTTAATTAAAATATAAATTTATATTTTAATTTTTTATAATATTTTATTTAAATTGAATTGACCTGTTAAAAACTTATGATTATTATGGTCCCGCTGGCCTACATTGCCAGTCGGTTTTAGCAGACCGTAGATCCATGGCGGGTTATAGTTCCACTATAAGTCGTTAGACCCTTGCGTCCCTTTTCTTTGCGGTAGGACGGGAGGGGGACGCGCTCGCGCGTGCTGGTTCCTTGGATCCCAGTCTGCTAACCCCCTTTCGTTCTACCACCATAATCAATTGACGGTGATTTTTGGTGGTAGGGCTCCATAAATTTTAAGGAGTTAACCATGACCTTTTTTAGATTAATCCCCTCTCTCTTATAAACTTTTTATTTATTTAAAATTTGGGTTTTCTATTATCTAAATTTTAAAATTTATAAATTATTTTTATTTTAAAATTTAAGTCATTTTATTTTATTGTTTTTATAGGCGGGTTAACTATTACCTTTAAAAATGATTTTAAAACTTAAAATATAGCGGTTTATTTTTTCTCATTGATATATCCCCAATCATTACGAGAATAATATGAAATTTTATAAAACTATTTTGGTTTTAGCCCTTATCGTCGGCGATTACAGCGTTTCGGGTTGTGACCTCCACACTCAGCAGGATTTTGAAAAAATTTGCCTGTCTGGTGGGCATACCCAAGCCAGTTGCGACTGTATTTACCAACGGCTTGAACAAGTGTATTCGCCTAAGCTCATGCAACGCCTAGAACATGTCAGTTTGCAAAGTCCTGCTCTCCCACAGGACTTTGCCCCTACTTTTTTTAGTGTGATGCGACGGTGCGATAAAGAAGACATGGGCTAAGCGTTTGGCTTAGCTCCCTTATCTCTGTGTCGCAATGGTGGATGACTTTAAATCAGCGCAAAAAATTAAAGTTCTGTTGTGGCACGGGGGCCTGCTTATAAGAGAGTTTGGTTCAATTGTATCTTTCTCCCATTTCGACTACTCGAAATGAACTAGATTCGATCAATTGTGTGTCAGACTATAGAATAAAAAACTCTTCACTTGTGGAAATGAAGAGCTATAACTGAATACATATATAGTATCCAAAATCATCTATGATCTCTTTAAGTGTTTTAATTTAAAAAATTAATTACCCAATAAAAGAGATTTTTTAATTTAGTCCAAAGGCCATTACTAGAGTAATCATATTGATTAATGCCACAATATATACCTTTATCAAGGTCTGCTTCAGCTTCTAATAATGTTATGTGACCTTCTGAAGTCTTATTTACGCAAATTCTTTGTGTATATGATTGGTCTGTTTCAAGAACAACATCATATGGAAAAGGCTCTTTAAATTCAGAAGATTTAATTTTAATACAGTTTTCTTCAATAATAGGCATTTTAAGATTCAAATAAGTTTTTGAATATGAAGAGTGAAAAGCATTAATTCCATCTACTTTACCCATATAAATTAAAGTCTGGTTTCCATATGCTTTATCATAACCCCCTTTTGTAAATACACACACATTATTGTTTTTAATTTTTACATATAATGTTGAACTGGGAGAAGCACTAACAGAACCACTCATAAAAATCAGTAAATACAATAATTTAATGCAAAGTACTTTTAATGTAATCCCCCCACTACTAGGTCTGAGGTTAAGCATCTGCGTAGTTTTATTTACAGCATTATAAATCATGGCATTTTTGAATAAATGTATTAGTGTTCTCACTTTTCTGTTCGGTAAGAACCTTATCTTTATACAAACAAAAACCTATAGTAGTGAATCCAACACTAGTGTTATTTAATCCTTGTTCTCCTAGCAACATATAGTAAGCATGTTTTTCTACAATTTCATTTGATTTATAGTTCTCCAAAATAATCTCTTTCATTTCTTTGTCAATTTCTTGAGAAACAAATAGTCGTTTGTAAGTCATACCATCTGATTCAAAGTTTTCATAGTCATTAATTTCATAATGATATACCAAAACTTTTTTATCTGTCGGGAATGAGAAATAGAGATTTCCTTCATTTTTATAAATAACAATATCGGTTCTTGTTCTGTTATAGCTTGTACAACCCATAACTAGAAAAGGAATAAATAAAATAAGAAACTTATTAAGTGATTTCATATAAAATACTTTGAATTTTAAAGCTCTAAAATAAGCTAACTAACCAACAATAAAGATTTTTTAATTTAGTCCAAAGGCTATTGCTAGAGTAATCATATTGGTTTGTGCCACAATATGTACCTTTTTCTAGATCTGCTTTAGCATCTAATAATACAGTTTTTCCTTCGGAATTTTGATTTACACATATTCGTTGATTATACTCTTGATCAGTTTCAAGCCAAATCGAATAGGGCAAATTCTCTTTAAACTCTGATTTATTAATTTTAATACAGTTCTCTTCAATAATAGGCATTTTAAGATTCAAATAAGTCTTTGAATAAGAATCATGAAAAGTATTAATTCCATCCACTTTTCCCATGTAAATCAAAGTTTTGTCATCCGGTGTTTTATCGTAATCTCCTTTTGTAAATACACAGACATCATTGTCTTTAATTTTTACATATAGGGTGGCATATGGAGAGGCGTTAACAGTACTACTAATAAAAAGTAATAAATATAATAGTTTCATTAAAATTTTATCTTGTTAATAATAAATGATTACTATCAGGGTTAAAATTTTATTTATCTTTAGCATGACATTTTTCTATAAAATCTGAATCCTTCTCTCGGCTACTTTGTAATAGCACACTATTTCCTTTTATACAGAAACCTAGAGATTTTAGTCTAGCATTTAAATCATGATCATTTTCTTGAGTCATAACATAAAAATAAGCATGATCTGGTATAATGTTGTATTTTGAAATATTTTCTATTTTTATATGATCAACTTCTTTGTAGTATGAGTTTTCTAATACTTTTCTATACTCTGTTGGTCCATTTTGAGTTGAAAAATTATCTTTTTCAAAATCTTTAATTGCATAATTTTTAACAACGATTTTATTTGGGAAATTGATAACTAAGCTATCATGTATCAAGCTTATTTTAAATTCTTCATTCTTATTTTTATTGAGCATAAAAATAATTGAAATTAAAAATAATGTTACTAAGACATATCCAACAATTTTTTTCTCTTTCATATCGATCTACTTAATTACTTCTCTTATTTTTGCTTCATAGACTGCTATTGTAGCCTGTAAGTTATTTCTATCTATATTGATTAAGTTTTTTCTACTAATAGCCTGTAAATTATTTGTTTTTAATGCCCAGTAATCTGCAAAAATTTCTGCTTGTGACTCTAGGTTGTAATTTACAAATTTCTTATTACTCTTATATCTGACATAGTCAGCCACAGTGTCGGCATTATGTATATTATATTTATATGGGTCCTTAAAAACTGTACATGCCTGTGCTATTCCCGCACTTATAAGTACTCTATTCTTTCTTTGATGTTGCCAAACATGCCCCATTTCGTGAATAAATAAATGTTTATAGCTTATATCTTCCTTACTATAATCCAATAAAAAATGTTTGGTTGGAATGAAAATATGTCCATTTGGAGTCACAAAAGTATCTTCATTCTGTAAATCAAATGGAAAAAAACTACCTTCTATAATTGTAACTTTAGAATAATCTATTGTATTTTTATAGACTAATTGGCATAACTCAATTTCCCCTGCTGTTAAAGTTCTCGTCCTTAATTTCAATTTGGCTAAGCTATCTTTCTTATTATTAGTAATTATTTTATCTAAATTATTTTCAAGAATACTAAAGCCCATTTTACTCTTCTCCATCTAAATCTGAGAAATATTTAATTTTGTCTTTAAAAAAGATTTCAAATTCAGAAACCTGTGCAGCATTCTGAGTTTCAAATCTTTCTGTTTTGCCATTAGAATCTAAAGTTCCCTCAATGACCTTTTCTCCAACTTTAAGTCTATAGCCTAATCCTGCAAAAAGCTCTGAAAAACTGTTATTGATTTCTACTTGAACTTGCTCATCAAATTTTTTATTAATAGATGAATCTTTTTGGTTGTCCTTTCCAGAATAAGGACTACCACTCTCTCCTACAACATGAGACTGTTGTGGTTGAATCGTTGCACCACATGATAATTTATCACCCACATATGCTACTGGTTTACCATCAAAAATCACATGGTCATGACTTTTAATAACTACTGACCAACACCTGCATTTAGGGCACATATGACCATCACCAGCTCTAACAAACAAGTTTCCCATCTGAGAACTTCTCGATTGTGTAGATGGAACAACTCCACCATGATCAGTAATAGCGTTGTGAATCGCAAAACCTTTAGCCATAGCCTACCCCTTAAAAATTAGTCATGACTCAAAAAGTTTTGAGGTAAGGCCTGATCTTTGTAAATTCTAATCGCAATAGTATTATTCGGACTCTCAATAATTTCATCCCCATTTTCTAATCGACTGCCCACTAGAGCTACCGGTGATCCATCAACAATACATGCTGTACCAGCACCAGAGATGATTTTGGAGGTTGTGCCATCTGCATAAATAACTTCATCTCCAACACGGGCAATAGATAATCCTTTAATTTTTGTATTAGTAGAAGATACATTAACTAAACCATCGTTCTGAGTTTTAGCACCATGTACAGCCACGTAGTAAATAATATGAGGTTTATTATCCCAATAGAGTTTTTCAGCATTAGAAATCTTTTGAATATCATTTTTTGAAAGCTTTTCTAATTGTTCAATAGGAAGGTCTTGTAAAAAAATAGGACTTGTCATTATAGTTCCTGCTCTAATTTTCAATACAATAATATCAAAACTTACTTAAACTAAAAAATAAGTTATATGTAACCATATAGGGTTAATATCTTAGAAAGTTATTTAAAATTTCAGAGTAAGTCATCTTTATGTCAATAGAAGATTTCTTTATGAAAGACTCCTCTTTTAAGAGATATCTTTTAATTAGTTTAGCCTATTCATGTTAATAATCGACCATACCTATTAATGAGGATATATAAAAAAGTATTTAATTATCCGTATGATAGTGCTACCGTATCACAGTTTATACAACAATATCAATATACACCGCCGCTCAGTAGTTTCTAGTCACGAGTAATAATATGAAGAAAACGATATTAATATTTTTAGCACCGCTTCTTTTGGTTGGCTTCAATGGATGTAAAGCATCTGAAAAAGAGGATGTAGATACATTTATTCAAAAGGACTTCAAGAATTACGTTACTGATAATAGAAAGTTGATTTTGGAAGCCAATAAAGACGTAAAACAAGAACCAGCTCTAAAAGAGATCATTTTCAAAAATACTTTTGTAAAAGTAAGAACTGCACAAAGTCTACTGAATGATGAGTATGGTAATTGGTTAACTGGCTTAGATAAAAATAAGTTTGACTATACCGATCTCAACGATGTCTGTTGGCTGACCGTCTACATGCAAAACTATATAAATAATACGGATGAGCGATATAAAGCCAATATCACCGAAGACACCAAGAAAAGTGTTAAGCAACTATACGAAGCAAGAAATGAAATTATCAAGCTAAGAGATAGCAAAGAAAAATCTCTAGCAACTTTTCAGCAAGTTTGTAAATAGTTGAAAATATTAATTAAATATTACTATATAAAGCTCCAATTAAAAGGAGCTTTATATAGCTAATTTTATAAATTAGTTATAGCTAAATCTAGTTATTCCCTGCCTGAATAAGAAATGGTTAATTAATTGTGAAATCTAAACTTTGTATTATTTTATTGTCTCTTTTAACGGTAGCATGTAGCCAAGTCCCCCCTCAAAAACATGGAATTACTGAAGCTGATGTAACCCAAGCAAGCGAAGCATCACTCTATGCCCAGTTTAATCAGCTTTATTACACAAAATTCTTATATAAAGCAGCATACAATGAAGTTAACAAGGTAACTCAAACTAATGATCAGTTGCTAAGTTATGCCACTTTTTTAATGTATGCAGTCAATACAACTTACGATTCTTTAGACATAAAGCTTAATGATGATCTAGATTTAATGGCTTCGGGTCAAAAAAGTAAGATGTCAATTGATGCTTTAGATTCATTATGTGTAAGTAATAAATACATTGAAAAATATATAAAACTTAAAGAAAAAAGCGGAAGTAAGATATCAGCTAAAGCTAAAGAACTTTCAAAAGAGGCTCTGATACTTCAACCCAAAATTGAAAAAATCATTATGAAAACTGATTCGCCGTTAAATGATATTGAATGTAAAAAATTGATCTAAGCTAGAAAAAGCCCTGATTATTCAGGGCTTTTTCTAGAGAGAATTAAAGTTCTGTTGTGGCACGGGGGCCTTGGGAGGAATGTGATCGTTCTAAATAAATTAAGATTTAAAAATTACAGTGAACTCATATTTTCCATAAGCTATAGATTTTTAATAAATTATATTTCATTATTCATTCTACATTTAACAACTACTAATTATTCAAATGTTTAAAACTGAAAATTATTATCACGTAGAGTATTGGGGAAATCAGGGAATAACTCAAACCTGTCTAATGAGTCTTTGTAATTTGATTCAAACTCATTCAGATTTAACCTATGCTTTGCTTCTTACCAATGAGCAGACTCATGCCTTTATTATTAAAGACGAAAATGAGAGCTTTTATGTAATACGCTCAGGTTTTACCTCAGGATATATGGGTGAAGGCCCTAGAGGCTTAGCAACAGCACTAACATTATTAAAAAGACATGAGATAGAAACTGAAGAAATATTGGTAAGTTCAAAAATTTTAAGAAAGACAAACAATTCAACTTTAAATGACTCAGAAATTGAACTTCTATTTAAACAAGAAATTATCCGCCCAATTAGACTACACGATTATATCTATCCATTTACAAAAGAAGTGGTAGAAACTCATAAGTCTAAACGTTACTATCCTCTGGAACTACCTTATTCAATTTTAGATGATAGAATTTTTGACCTTGCTCTACTTTTTAAGCAAGATCCTGACTCTGCTCTTCTAAAAGCTTATAAACGTCTAGAAGATATTATTAGAGATCGTACTGACTTAACTGAACATAGCAGTAAACTATTTTCTCAAGCTTTTAACTCTCCAAACTGCCCTCTTACATGGAATTTAACAGATAAATCCGAAATTATTGGTCGAGCGAACATATTCATTGGAACTTATCAAGCTTTCAGAAATGCTCGAGCACATCGCGAAAAAGAAGAAAATATAATACAACAATATCGAGAATTTTTATTGATTAATGAGCTTTACCAACTTGAATCAGAGGCAATTAACACATAAATAATTTAAATTAAAAATTTATACTTTGATAAGAAAATATACTGGCTTATAGGTATCACCATATATATAGTGTTTTTTATTTTTTCTTACTTGTCTTACAAAATCATAAAAATTTGAAAACTTAAAGACAATACTTTTCTCTATTAGATTATAAATATCATTTTCATTTATTATTAAACCTTCTTCCTTAATACATGATACAGGAATGTAATAACCTTTATTTTTTACTTTATCCAACTCAACCCATAAACATTTTCTCTCAGATAATTCCCAAATATTATTTGCTAATGGGCAACCCAATATAACAGGAACTTTAATCATTTTTGCTATATTAAAAAAGTCCTCCAACTCATCATTAAATGTAATATATATTTCATTATTATATAATTTTGGCCTACGCGGGAACATAATTAATACATGAAAATTATCATCCTCATGAATTATTCTTGATAATTTACTAAATTCACGAGAAACCCAAGGAAATATAGGGGACACATGCTTATATTTTTTTTGTAGCATTTCCACTAAATTAGGTACTAAATAGTACTCTGCTGTATGTTCATTAATATAACTAGCAATCATTTTTAACAACTTCTATTAAAATCATTTTAACTCAAAAAAAGTATGCTCAATATTTGAGACTGTAATATATTTAATAGAAACATCATCAACTAAATTCTGATCAAATAGAACAAGATTAATCCCACTACCAAAAGAACTATTAAATATTAACCCATTAAATCCACAAATAGTTTTAAAATATTCACATAAAAACTGGGTAGGTATATAATCTAAATGACTTCTATTTGGAAGTACAGGTTTAGAAAGTTCATTCGCAAAGATTTCTAAAAGATCAACGTAAATTAACGTATCTGTTAAACTCTCACTTTCTTGTATCAAAAATGAAGCTTTTTTTCTTGGGCATGTTAAATCTAGTATAGAAAGTCCAGCTTTTAATCGAAATACTGCTAGATTTATCAAACAACCATTACTAGGACGTACCTCAGCTACACATGTTTTTTCATTTTCAGCTAAATATAGATAAGGGATACCTATAGGATTCGCTCTCCCAGCTGTTACACTCAATGAAGGAGGCGCTTTCATATCCTTTATAGGTAATTTTTTATCATTAACTCTAGCTCTAAAAAACGATCTAGTATCTGAATAAGTTTTAGTTAAAGATTCAACAAGCACATTAAATACATTTGCTTTAGGATTATCACTCTCCTCCACAGAGGTGAAAATTTGTTTATATAACTCAGTTTGGGGGAAAAATCTATTTTTTGTTTTTATTTCTTCTGAAAATGCTTCCCAACCAAGCTGTATATCCTTTGAGTCAGGTATAATATACTTCTTCTCAAGTATTTCTAAATGATCAGAAATAATATCTTTAAATAAAACATATTTATCTATAACTTGATCTTCAAAAAAATAAATCTTTTTTTCTAATATCTCAAATAGACTTAATCCTGTTTCCCCAGACTCTAATCCAAAATCAAATTTTTCAATAAAATCAAAAACCAATTTTGGACTAATAGTATTTATATTTTCAGATTCACAATAATTACAACTCCCTCTAAAACTTCCTTTTTCATTTATAAATCTAGCTATATTTTTTTCTGTAAAACAGTTTGGACAACAGAATTTTTCCATACTATTTTTTCTCTAAAAATTATTAATCAAATAATCATTTATTGTTTCTATATGATGCATTATTGAAATTTTCTTAACTTGTCCCAAACCGGGGAAATGTTTTTCCTCATAAATTTTTTCAAATTGTTCAACACCATTTGTATGAACAAATTTAACTATTCCAATATTTTTATCTTGAATAAACTTTTCTAAAGCTTCAATAAATTTTTTACCTGGATTTGCAGGTGTATCATCAGATTTAGAAGAATAATGCCTGATAAAAGCTTCATCAAACTTATTAGAGTTAATATAAGTTATATGAATAGTTACAACATAGGCTGGACCACCGGACTCACTATACTCTTCACTAATAATTGTATAATCACCAAATCCAACTACATTTCTAATATCTCTATAATAAGTATGTAAAGATGAGAAAGGTGATTCATCAGGATAATCTGCATTTCTTTTTTGTTTTTTAAAAAAGTCGTCATACAGAATAACATTTGATAATCTATTAATCAGATTTGGTGCAGTTGTTGAGCTTATAAAAGTTAATACAGCTTTCTCAGATTCAGCTATGATTTCATGGTTTAGCCCATCAATTAAGAAAAAAGCATATCTATCAACTTTGTTAATAAATTCGGCTATCTCATCAAAATTATCTTTAATCGCAAAAATAGGTAAAAAACGTAAATCTGATTCATTTTGAAGTTCATCGAGAATAAATTGTGTCTTCCCCTGTAATTCACCTACTGTTGGATTCAAAAAATTAAAGGCTCTATTTCCTTATCATTTAACTCTTTAATTGTTCTAAACAATGGAGATAATGTACTTCTGACAGGTTCAATAACCGGACAGAACTTTTTATCAATTGATAAATTAGCAAGATCTCTCAATGCTAAAAGTTCATTTAATTTTCCTCTTAAAATTGGATAATACATTAACTTCATCCTTATTCTTAAAACATTCAATTAGTCTCATTTCTTGCTTTTTATTGAATTTATAGCTAATAGCCGCATTTGCTAAAGACTTAGGTAAATTCGCTATTAGTATGTCATTATTTTTTCTATATTTCTTTAAAATTTCGATAAAATAATAATTTATTTTTTTATCATCTTTAAAATCGATAATTCTTTCCAAACATTTATCAAAAATTTGAGTATTAGGAGCTTCAATTTTTTCTCCCCATAAAGATTGGGCGAGCTCAATGTACTCATCCTTTCTCAAGGATTGCATCATTAATAATTTATTAATATTGTCATTTCTAGCAATAGGTTTACGGATTTCTTGAAATGTTAATTTATTTGATAACAAAATTATTCCTATATGTTCAGGAATTTTTTTTATTTCATCTATATGTTTATAACTACAAACGATATTTACTTCATCAAATATTTGACAATATGAATAAAGTTGCTCATTTAAACGAACTAAAGAATCATAATCCGTTTTTATCTCATAGCACGTTGATTTCCCATTTAAAATTACGCAATCAGCTTTATTCTTTCCAACTCTAAACTCAGTCAACATCGTGGCTGTATTTAATGAATGCTTACCAAGTAATATTTTATTTGCAATAAAATTTTTATAAATATATTCATTAGGATAATTCTTTGTAAGAATTTCAAAAGATTTATCAAATATATTTGCTAAAGTTAAATCATTATTATTAAAGAAATTTTTTCTTATTTCATAAACATGAGACAAATCTCCATCAGCAATATCATTTAAAATATTACTATTAAAAATTTTTGCTAATATTTGATAATCTAACTTCATGCATATTTTCCAAAAAGTGTATAAACAAAACTTATAATTTCAAATAGCAAGGTCTAGTTACTACTTTAACAACTTAAGACACACTTTTTAAGTGTTTTCTTGACACTCCACCTAACTTGCATTAAGAAATTTAATAGTAATATTTCCCTCTTTCCACGATTCTAATCTTCTGACGCATTTAGCATTAATAATAAAGATGGAGAATATCAACTAAACTCTAAAGACCTCGTTAAATTAAACTTTTTAAATCCTGTCAATAAAAAAGCCACTTATATTAAGTGGCTGATTTATTTAAAGTATTTTGGTGGGATGGCGTCAATTGAACTAATAAAATAACTATTTGATTAATATACTTATATTACATCATAAAATATCAAAAGATACAAATAGTGATACAAGACAATATTTGTTAGAGCTTATCATTTCAACTTATTATTATTTCCCCCTCTCCAAATAGCTAAACTACAGATCACCCCTTAAAGCTTACTTTCTGTACTATGTAATGGTACTGTATAGCCATTATTATTTTGAACTTTATCTCATAAACATAAAGGAGAAAAGAATGCGCCTCATTTTACTAACTCTTATAAGCACACTAATTGTCGGTTGCTCTACTTCATATAAGGAAGCTAGCGGAATTGGAAATTTAGGAGTAAAAGCAACAATTATTGATGATAATGTATTTGAAGTAACGTCACGCATCAATAAAAATACACCTCCTTATCTACGTAGAGAATACTCCATAAAAAAAGCTGCTGAAACTTCATTAAAACTTGGTTGTACATACTTCGTTGCTGTTGGAAACATTAGACAATCATTCTCTCAAACGCCTGAAAAGATTAGTTCAGGGCTCCAAAGATTAAATAATGGTGCTCTAGTGTACACTTCGAAAACAGGTACACAATATAATGTAGTCAACCCTAATGGCATGGTAGTTAAATATGTCTGTTTCAATGAGAAACCTGAAGCTGTTCTTCCAGGTTTAGTATTTAACGCGAAATACATATTGCAATCCTGAACTAGCATACAATTTATCTAATTATGACAGTGGCTGTGGCTGTTCACGCCACTAATTTTAGTAAATTTCTTGATCAAACAAAGTACCTTTTTTCAGGATTAGTAATTATGAAAAAAATAGTCGTTTACGGCCTTTTATTTTCAGTCTCTATGCTTGCAAATGCATTAGGTCCAATCAATGCATATGATGCGAAATTATATGTAGGGAAAACAGCTACAGTCTGCGGCAAACTTGTAAACGTTAAACCATATAAGAGTCATCTGTTCATAAACTTAGAACGTTCATACCCCCACCAACCATTTTATTTCTATATTGAGAAGTCAAATTCACAGCAAATAACCCAAGCGATGAATAAACTTGGTACAAAAGTCTGTGGCACCGGTCTTGTTGAGAGCTACAAAGGTCGAGTAGAAATGCAGAAATTATCTGTAAGTGAGTTATTCTAAAATAAAATACCCATTAAAAAATTATTAAAAGTATAGCATTAGTAATAATTTGAATTAGCCTTGAATTGGAACGGACATTGGTTTCATCTACCAGTTCGCTGCCATACAGGTAGCCTAATAGAAAATTATAGGAAAATATTATGAGTAGGATTAGAACTACATATGTAATGCTAACTACTATGTTAATACTAATGAGCATATGTATAACGGCTTGCGGAAAAGGTGGAAGTAGATACTCAGATGCGTACGGGGATGACCCACAAGCAGAAGAATATATATATGAGGATGATAGGGACTCTAATATTGATGAAAAGGCAGTAGGCGAATCTGACTACGCTACTACTGATGCTGTATCCCAGGCAACAAATACTCTCTTCGATTGGCGCCCATTAAAAGAATATTGCGTACAACATGGGCTTAAGATTGAGAAAGTACGCAGTGATCAATGGGGTTATGTCAATTCATACCCAGCGGCGGCTTGGCAAGCCGTGTATAGCGTAGATATTAGTAATCTAAAAAGCTATACGCTTCCAGCTCCTGTGGAACAGCCTGTTATGACCATTGACGAAAACACAATCCCCAATCCTTATGTGAAGCAACCTATACAGGATAAACAGAAGGAACAACAGGAGCATGATATAGAGCAGCTTCGCGTCATGAAAGCAGTACAATCAGCAAAAACAAATTTGTATTATGACCCGAAATACGAGGAAATCGTTGATGCCGAGATCCGAAAAGATCCTCTATGCCGCCCTTACAACCCTGCAACAGATATGCCAGCTCCTTCATACTGTAGAGACGTTAAAATTCTCGGCGTAGCTGGTACCGATAAATCAGCTGAATGACTTAAAATAAGGTAGTCCCCCCCAGAGGGGATCTAGGGGGCCCCGCCTCCCCCAAATTGTAAAGGGGGTAAGTGAAGTAGAGACTCCCCCCTTTTATTTTTACCAGCGGATATTCAAAAAAATGAGATATCTGAATATTCCCTCCTTAAAGACTGAGACATTTATCTAGCGGTTCGACACAACGTTTTCTATCCACGTATGTCTCTCGGATATAGTCTGTCATGAACAGATAGTCCATGAGGAGATCTATGCGTTCCCCGCCTTTTTTGCGGATTGAGTTTGGACAACTACGTTGCACAGCAGCATAAGGTAGGACACTCAACTTACGTTCTTTACAATATTTTGCTATCCATCTCGCAAGTAATTCCATCTCTAACTCAACTTGTGCTTTGACAACACCGCTACGTTGCTGCTTGTTTTCTTGCTCTACAAGACCCCGTAAAAAAGTCATGATTAAGCCTCCTAATTAAAAATAGTGAGAAACCGATAATGAAAAAGAAGATAGATGAACTATAAAAATAATGTCTTCAATACTGTTTCCTTCCCTCCTTAGGGGTTTTTATCCGTCACAACGTAACACTTGTTTATAATCAATAGCTTATATTAATTTTATCCGTCACAAAACTAATGAAGTGTGACGGATGATTTTATTCTAACTTATTGATTTATAAATGTTGTGACGTTGTGACGGATAAAAAAAGGGGGGCGTACTAGACAGCTAAATAACTACTAAAAGCATCTTTAAAATCGCTAAGTGCATAGCCTTTACATGTAGCTTTTCCCGTTGTACTTTTTACACGTATAGTACAAGGTTTTATGTGAAAGCCTTTTAAACGAGTTGCAAGTTGACGGGGTGTGATGTATTTGCCGTAGTCGTATGTCTTCCATCGTGAATCATTATCCCGACACAATTCAGCAATGAGATCTTCTGTTGACATACGATCTACATCACAGTTGTCAAACACCTTCTTAATATCTGCAAGAAGTTCTTCACCTGTACTCAATGTGTCAGGTTCAGTGTTATGCATGGTAAATGCACACTTACGTGCTTTCATATCCCAACCACATCCAACACAATCTGCAATAGCAAAGAGTGGCTCCCAATTATCTTGTGCACGATCATTGAGCTCATCAAGCGCAATGGGTTTTGCCTGCTTAAGAGCATTTAGATTATCTGATGCCCAACGATTTAACTTCTGGCGTAACACTACAAATACTTCATCAGGGGCATGACGCAGGCGTTCTACATATTCTCCCTTTTTCTTTCGTCGTAACTCTAACAGAATAGAACGATCTTTTAGAGTATCTGGTAAATGTCCAATACCACTGATGGCTTTAGCCCCCCACACATTGAACCTACCAATCTTATGGTCATCACCAACAGTACGATATACAAAAGAGGAATTCCTATCATGCCCGCCGTTTAGAATCCCCCGAAGTTCTTCATTATCTTTAATGAATGTATCCGCTTCATCAATCAGTAAAGTAGGAGTGTATTCTGAGATCATTCTGAATAAAGCGGCTGTTGTGATACTCACTACAGTTTGGGGGCGCTTTACTAAACGTCCTATAAGTTGTAAGAATTGTGACTTACCACATCGTTTCTCCGGAGCTGTAATACAAGCGATAGGAGCAATCTTCATAGCATCAATACACCATGTGAATACAATCCATAACGCTGCTGCCGTAGCGATGTGAGACTCTAGCACAATATACTTTTTTATGAGTCCTTCGATCTCATCTAAGAGGGCAGCCCCCTCTACAGTCTCATGCCAGAGATCTTCCTCCTCAAAGATAACATCCCTCACATCTGTCTGACGGTGTTGCTTCACAAGCTCATCAAGCCTTGATGCTCGTATGCCTAAACGCTTTGCTTCACCTTCCCGATTAAGCTCGTACTCCAGCATACTAAGCTCTGCTAGTTTTTTAATCTCAGCCATAGCTGTATGCAGATCTACTGGAGGAACTCCTTGTGAGTCCTGTACATTTTCTGGTGTTGAAATCTGTCCACTAGATAAACTATTCCCACTTGCGCGTTTATGCCCATGCTGAGCAGCAAGATGATAGATGGTCCCTAATGTAACCTGATCATACCCATCTAGAGAGTCCCACGTTCTTTGTTGCACAGCAGGATCATACTTGTCAGAGGTGCCTGACCATGAAACCCAAATTTCATAAGCATTCTCAAAGTTAGAAGTCTTCAGAGCCATCCCAACTTTTAGCCAGACATCTCGATCATCATTAGGAATAAAAGATAATGCAGCCTTTATATCAGTCACATTAGAGTGTGATGCGTATAGTGCCTCCCACAAAAATGTTTTTTGCTTAGCCTGTTTAATATGTGCAGGCATTTCACCCAAATGCAGAGTGTGAGATGTTTTCGATTTCTGCGCAGCTTTGGAGTCTTCGGACTTCGTGTCTGTCTTAGGGACTAAAGACAAGACAAAATTTCTTACTTGGAGTGCTGTGTAGTAGTCACCAATATGACAGATGTTTGTGAGGAATGGTTCATCCTTCTGATGCCAGAATCCAGCCACACGCAAAACACGAGAAGGGTCACAGATCTTCTCATCACTTTCCAATGCCATTGCAATTCGCTGCTGTAGAGGTCTAAACTCTGTCAAAGAGATTTCCCCTACGTTGAATACCCAATAGGCATGATGTTTACCAGGACTGCTTTCTATAATCATATTTGGTGGTAGACTTAGGCTTAGTAACCATTCAACACGTTGACTGTCTGGAGCATCGAAGTCTGCACTTAAAGCCCGCACACGGATAATATTGTCAGACTTCCTTCCCTTCAAATCTGTTTCATTCACACAGACAAACACTCCCGATCCCGATGTATTTAGCTCAGTCAGTGTGGCTATACATTTGTCTAAATGCCCATGCAAAATTCGGGGGCTTTGTCCTTGCCCCCCCTCAGGCAAAGTCTGAAATGTATAAGCGCCATCGCCATGCAAGAAATGCAGCATGGTATATGCATCTTGTACATGAGGTTCCTTAAAACTAGACATGAGTTCTCCTAGCCCGCTATGGAGTACATCGCAGGTCTTTATATCTATGAATTAAAACTTAACGATTAACGAGGTATGTAAGAAGAAGGTCTGTATCGAGTGGGTTCAATAGGATACTAAGCTCATCGTCATGTTTAATATGCTCAAAGACTGACGCTCTCAGTACCTCCCAGAACAACCCTCCTTCAAGTGCAGAGATTGCTGTACCTGAGGATGTTTTTAGGCCCTCTATACGCTGATGCACAACACACTCTAGGCATACTCCATTTAAAGCTTTCATAAACGCTGGGCGGTACCGGGCTTCAATCACATGTAAGTTTTCCACAAAAGTAATAGCATAGATGGCTGTCAACTCACACAAATCAACATCTAGTAAACGAGCGTCCTCTATAGGATAGACATTGGTATCTGCATTCTTACTCATCCGATGTAACACAGGGAGAATAGTTTTGAAGACTGCCTCAACAAGGTGAACCTCTCTTGGGGCGATCTGACACCCACGCTTGTGAATGAGGTTGAGACATACGTAGTAACATGCTCTACAAGATGTACACTGCTCTCCTGACTTCTCATCGAAAACACTGCGTATCCATGCGTATTGTTGCCGATTTATTCTTTTATCTCGTGGAGCCATATTATTAAATGCTGCTAGAGCTTCTGTATGGCTTTCATATTTCTTATCCATGTTACTCCTCCATACCAGATGAAGCCTTTGCATTTGCCCATGCCTGTAACTTAGCATAATGGAAATACACATAAGACTGTCTGGATGTACCATCTTTCATCGCACAGGCTGCAAGCGCTGCATCACGTTTCATTAATTTAGAAAGTCCATCTCTGGATAAACCTAAAGCTTGGCATGCGTCGTTAAAAGAAATACGTAGTGGTTGGATTATCTCATTCATATAAAGCTCCTTACAGATACAAACTGCTGAATCATTTGATATGAACTATGAAAACCTAAAGTACAGGCTGGTGACAAAAAGATAATTAAAGATAATTTTTGAATCCCTGAATTATCTTTTTACTTATTATATTTTCTAGTCGGTATCCCCTTCTTATCTTGATATATTTTACGTAGTTTCCCCCTATCGTTTTTAATCGCATTCCCTACTGGATCCTCCGCTGCATTATCTCTCTTTTCTTCACCCAGTTTTGTTCCACACAGTCCAGTATAGATATCATCATCATCCAAATTCTTTTTTACTTTATCCCAAAGTTTTTGGGCCCTTTCCCGGTTTGGAAAATACAATCCCTCTACTTGTTCATACTTTTCATATGAGTTTCCTGCCACCCTTACCATATGGCATTTCATAATATCAATCCGTTTCTCTACGTCGGTTCTATTATCAATTTCTGAGATTCTCTCACATAACCCTACCTCAAAGACCTCCTTACAATTAAAGAACTCTTCTGTCCTCCAAGAGTACCCACTACTATTCAAACACAGGCCTAAAAATGCTCTCAACTTATGCTCAGCCTCTCTATCAGACAGAGATGTATCAGCTGCTAACTCCTCTATTTTTTCTTCTAAATCATCAGAGGTTGTATTACCCACCACAGAAAGTTGTTTTAGTGTGCCACTAAGTCTTAAATCTTGTGCAACCTCCATAAAAGTTTTATCTTGGTATAAAGCAAGAAGATCCAAAGCCTGACATATAGGAATGAACTCATCTTCCTTAAGCCATTGAGTATCTGATCTAAGGGCTTGCTGTCTCCTCCATAGCTCAGCCCATTCTGGTTCTGCTGTTATCTTCACCCCCGCATCCCATGTAATAAGCTTAATAATGCCATCATCCTGTAGAATAGTGTTGGACATACTACCCTCTCTTAAATTGAATAATTTGGTCACCCATCAACTGCTCTAAATGGTCGGCATACCATTGCATAATGTACTTTCGGTCATTCAAATATTGAGCTTTGTTATAGACACCTGCTACACCATCTTTTACGTGGGCAAGTGCTGCCTCAATGTGTCTTTCATCAAAACCCTTATTATTGAGTAATGTACTTGCTATGTGTCTAAACCCGTGTGGGGTCTGTCTACCTTCATACCCTAAACGCCGTAATGCCATAATAAAAACCGTATCTGATTTAGGTTTATGGCTATTTGATCTACTAGGAAATAAGTATTCAGATCGACCACTTAAAGGTTTCAATTCATGGAGTAGTTGCACCGCTTGAGTCGATAACGGAATAATATGCTCACGGCGTTTTTTCATGCGTTGCTCAGGAATATTCCATACAGCATTTTCTAGATCAAACTCCGTCCATGTTGCCTCCCTTAACTCACTAGGTCGACAAAACAATATAGCCAATAGCTTTAACCCGATACGACTATCAAGCGTTGGGTAGTTGTCTATAGCCCTTAATAATTGTGGTAACTCTTTTTCATCCACATGTGCCATATTCTTCTTTTGGCCTTGCTCTAGGAATTTCTGTAGTCCTTCAAGCGGGTTATAATCAATACGCCCAGTTACTTTGGCATAATCATAGATATCTCGGCACATAGCACGTATGCGATTTACCTGCTCAAAAATCTTATGCTCTTGTTGTATTCCTTTTAGATGGTTCATCCATTCAATCGGGCGAATTGTCGTATAAAGCCGTTTGCCAAAAGTAGGAAATATATGTTTTTCTAATGCCCCTTTGTTTCGGGTCATCGTATTTGATGTCCATCTATTTTGCTTAGTGTTTAACCATTCCTTAGCCAACACTTCAAAAGTAGCATTGTTATTTTCTAGTTCTTTCCGCTTACGTTCCTGTTTAGTAATTACTGGATTCTCTCCTTTCCCTATATCAGCAATTAATTCCTGTGCTTTCTTTCTTGCTAGCTTACCTCCTATTTCAGGATAACCACCAATACCTAGCCATGACCATTTACCATCAGGCTTTTTATAACGTAGTTGCCAAGATTTATTACCATTTTTTTGTACGAAAAAATACAGGCCATTACCATCAAGTTCTCGATAATCCTTTAATTCAGACTCAAGATTAGACAATACAGTATCAGACAGTGGACGTCGTTTTATTTCTGATCTTTTCATTCCTTGTATCACAGCGGTTTCAATTATTATTTAATGATACAAGTAGTGATACACATGCGACAATATTATACAAAGTTATATTTAGTTATATAGAGGCATAAAAAAAGGCTTAAACCCTTACGGTTCAAGCCTTTTCACTTTATACACTGTTATGTAACAGCATATAAATTTAAGTATTTGGTGGAGATGGCGGGAGTTGAACCCGCGTCCGCCAGCACTACGCTCGAGAATACTACATGCTTAGATATCGTCTATTGTTTTAACACCAAGTGACCCGACGAACAGGGTACAAGGTGCGATCCTCTAAGTTTGGTATAAAGCCCCGAGGCTTGACTCTATACGGACTTGTGTGCGTGCGCTACGGTCGGGTTCCTAAACCACAAGTATTCTAGGAAGCGGACAAACTGCCCTTAGGCAGCTAGAGCGTAAGTTTCGTCGTTTGCGACTATTAAAATGCAAATTTTATTTACGAGAGAAAATGCGCTCTCGGCATGCATCTATGAGTTTCATCACCAGCGTCGAAGCCAATAACATCCCCATGAATGTCTGAACATCATAGCATAACTAAAATAAAATGCTGTGCAATTTATCAACAGTCTGCTACTGATGAACATATTTACATAATGGAGAGCCTTTTGTTTTTTTCAAGGGCCACATAAAAAAGCTGCCAAAAATGACAGCTTTTTTTAAAGTTGGGTCTATAAGGCTCCATTGCCTAATACAATACCTTCACGGCGAGGGTCTACCCCGCCTGCGTATTTACTTTGATTATTTATATTTACTTTCATAATCGTTGAAATACCACTGGTTTGCGCAGTGTTAGAGATGCCATGCCCTTTTGCTTTTAAGCCTTCAATCAGGTCAACTAAAGAAAGCTGTACATTCGAGCTATCAATATTGGTGTTTTTGCTATTGGTCGCGCCAAAGTTAACAAGCGAAGTCGCCTGCTGTGCATTTAGGTTCCAGTCCAATGCACCCACCAAAGTTTTAATCACATATTGAATGATCGTACCGCCACCTGGTGAACCTGTTGCCATATAAAACTCATCTGGCGTGATGCCTTTAAACACTAAAGTTGGTGCCATAGTACTGCGTGGGCGTTTGCCCCCTTCTACACGGTTGGCAACCAGTGCCCCAGTGCTGTCATAAGGGTTCGCGCTAAAGTCAGTTAACTGGTTTGACAGCAAGAAACCATCCACCATGTGGAATGAACCCATGCTCGATTCAACAGTCGATGTCATTGAAACCACATTGCCATAGGCATCTACAATCGTGAACTGCGTTGTACCGTGTTCAACAGTAGTATCCACACCTGCCGTTGTATTGAAATTACCTGCTGGTGCTACGCCCATACTTTGGTTCGGGTTAATCAGTGCTGCACGTTGTTTTAAGTAGTTTTTATCAATAAAACTTGGAATACCCTGTGCTGGTAAACGCACAAAGTCGGTATCTGCCACATATTTATCGCGGTCGGCGTAGGCCAAACGCTCTGCTTCAGACACTAAATGCACGCCCATCACATCAGGTACACCGCCTTCATTTTCAGGGTTTTTAGGTGGGTACAGCGACATATCAAAGTTTTCTAAAATACCTAGCGTTTGTGCAACTGCAATCCCTCCCGAAGATGGAGGTGGCATGGTACATACATAGTAACGGTCACGGTACGTTGTACAAATCGGGTCGCGTTTTTTAACCTCATAGTTCGATAAATCCTGCAAGGTCATCAAACTTGGGGTAATTGGAGTTTTTGCTGGGTCGTCACCCACGGTTTGCCCTGCTTTTGCCACAATGGCTTGCGCAATTGGACCAGTGTGCAGTGCGTTTGCCCCTTGTGAAGCGAGTGCTTCAAGTGTTCTGGCATAGGCTTTATTAGTCATGGTCTCGCCGACTTTACGTGGTGATCCATCTGGGTAGAAATAAGTCGCCATTGCATTTGCATCGAGTGCTAAATTACTCGCATTGCTTGCAATGGCATCTGCCAAACGCCCCGGTATGCGAAAACCGTTATCAGCCAAACCAATCGCTTCACCAAAAAGCTGTTTCCATTCAAGCTTGCCATGTTCTTTTTGTGCTTGTTCAAGCAAACGCATCACACCTGGCACACCAATCGAGCGACCACTACGGCGCGCACTTGGTACAGGCGGAGGTGAATTTGGGTCATATATATTTTGGCGAATTAAATAATATTCGTTGGCTGCCGCTGGAGCGGTTTCACGGCCATCATAAGCCGTGACTTGTTTGGTTTTGGCATCGTAATACATCATAAAGCCACTACCGGCAATGGTACTCGACTGTGGTTCGACCAAACCAAGCACGGCTTGTACTGCTACGGCTGCATCGACTGCACTACCACCTGCTTTTAAAACATCACACCCTGCTTTTACCGCAAGTGGCGTGTTTGCCACCACCATATATTTATCTGCGTATTTAACCGTGTTACCGAGTCTATAACCCGATGCACCCTCTGGCGCGGCGGGGTCACCATTTTGGTTTGAACCGACCACCACGCTTGAACCGTCTTGTGCCAGTTTGCTACAACTGGTCGGGTCATTATCTACAATTAAATTGGGCGGGGTTGTATTTGAATCATCCTTGGGCTGATCTGACGAGGAGTCATCTCCACATCCTTGTAATAAACCGACTGCTAATAAACTACTGAACAAAAATGAATATCTTTTATTCACATGATAACTCCAATATATACGCCTGCCTATCCATGCAATTGCCATGCAAGCTTCTTTGTTTTCAGGTCTTCAGTTTTTTAATCTTTGATAAAAATAAAGTTTTAATAATATTAAATGATTGAGGGTATTTATTCTGTGCCCTGCGTTATGCCTCCTTGTTTGTTATCACACTCTTTTATAACTGATTTGCCCAATTCTGGCATGCTTTATTTCTTTAAATACAGGCAAAATCTGCTATTTATAAACTCGCTCATTTTGTAGTTGGCCTAAAAAAAAGCACCTCCGAAGAGATGCTTTTTGATGTTTAGTGAGAAGGCATGCCACTGACCTGTTTGGGTTTTGGACACAGCCAAATGACCAACCCTGCAAAGACAAACACAATCGCAAATAGCAAAAACACATGGTTTGCCGACATGGTAATGGCTTCTTTATCGACTAGATTTGAAATAATGCCTAAAGTCGAATCAGCCGTAAAACCATTTTGCAAAAGTGTGTTTTGTACTTCAGTCGTATGTAGGTTTGACACCATTTCACTACGGGCAACTTTGGCATGATCGTCCCACACTGTCACCGCAATTGAAGCACCAATCGCCCCTGCCATGGTTCTTAAGAAGTTCATGAGGCCCGCAGCAGATGCAATTTCGTGCTGGAGTACCGAACCGAGTGCAATATTCGACAATGGAATAAAGAAGAACGGTACAGCAAAACCTTGCAGGATTTGTGGCCAAGCCAGCGCCATAAAGTCGGCATCTGTGGTCCAGAATGCCCGCATTAAGGTCACACCACCCAGCAAAATCAGACCAAAACTCGCTAGTGCTCTTGGGTCATGTTTGGTCGAAAGCTTTGCCACAATCGGTGACATGGTCAAACTACCAAAGCCCATGGTTGCAGTTAAATATCCGGCCCATGTCGCAGTGTAGGAAAGGTTCATTTGCAGCCACTGCGGAATCAGTACAATGCTGCCAAAGAATGCTCCAAAGCCGAGCGACAAGGCCAGTACTGAAATTGCAAAGCCCCTATGCCTAAAGACTTTGACGTCTACGACGGGGTGTTTGTCGGTCAACTCCCATATGAGGAATACCACAAAGCCAATGGCGGCAGTTAAAGCTAAAACGATAATGCTGGTGCTATTAAACCAGTCGCGTTCGTGCCCCAAATCAAGCATGAGCTGTAGCGCACCAATCCACAGAATTAACAGACCTAAACCGACGGTATCGATTCTTAAAGAAATCGTTTCTGTTTCGGCTGGTTTAAGCAAACGGATTGCCGCTAAAACACAAACAATGCCGACCGGAATGTTAATAAAGAAAATCCAGTGCCAAGACAGGTTATCACTAATCAGACCACCCAAAATTGGTCCTAAAATTGGACCAACGACGGTCGTCATTGCCCATAGGCCCATCGCCTGTGCATGCTTTTCTTGAGGGAAAATACGCATGAGCAAGGTTTGACTGAGTGGCATAAGCGGGCCACCGCAAAGACCTTGTCCAATACGGAAAAACACCAGCATCCCTAATGAGTTTGCTAGGCCGCACAAGAAAGAAAAAATGGTAAAACCAATCAGGCCAAAAATAAAAACCCGAACGGTTCCAAAGCGACCCGCAAGCCACCCTGTTAAAGGTACACAAATCGCTTCTGCAACAGCATACGACGTAACAACCCATGTTCCTTGTGTACTTGAAACGGCAAGGTTACCGGTAATATGCGGTACAGATACGTTGGCAATGGTCGTATCGAGCACGACCATAAAGTTCGACAAGGCAATAACAAACGCTGCCAGTATTAAACGGCCACCGCTTAGTTCGGCAAAAGGTGTTTGCGTTTTCATAAGCGTTTACTTCGCAGATAAGTCGACTTTTGCTTCCATCGACAAGCCAACACGTAGTGGGTGTTCAGCAAGTTCTTTCGGGTCAAGTGCAATACGAACCGGTAAGCGTTGAACCACTTTAATCCAGTTGCCTGTTGCGTTTTGAGCCGGAATTAAGGCAAAGGCAGAGCCTGTACCACCAGAGAAGCCCATCACTTTGCCGTGATATTCAACGTCATCACCATATAAATCTGAAGTAAGCGTGACTTCCTGACCCGGACGGACTTTTTTCAACTGACTTTCTTTGAAGTTCGCATCTACATATAAATCATTGAGCGGTACAATCATCATCATGCTGGTGCCCGGCGCAACACGTTGACCCACTTGAATATTACGGCGCGTAACTACTCCATCAACTGGTGCACGAATCACGGTACGTTCCAAATCAAGCTGAGCTTGTTCAACATGTGCTTGTGCAACTTGTACATCAGGTGTCGAAGTTTCGCTTACACCCTGAATTAACGCTTCATTTGCAGCTAAAGTACTTTCAGCAGCTTTACGGCTCGAAGAGGCTTGCGCTAAACCAGCTTTGGCAAGCTCTAGCCCCGCTTTGGCTGTTTCAACTGCACTTTGTGCTTTAGTGAGCTCTTCTTTAGACACTGCACCAGAGGCAGCAAGCTGCGCACGGCGGTTTAACTCTAAAGCAGCTTTGTCATAGTCTGCCTGTGCTTGGGCAACTTGTGCTTTGGCACTGTTAATTTCATCAGCACGCACCACAACTTGAGAGTTTAAAGAACTACTGTTTGCCGCAGTTTGTTTATATTGGCGTTTTGCTTTGGCAAGTTCTGCCTCAGCTTGAGCTAATGCAATTTTGGCATCACGGTCATCAATACGAACCAGCACGTCACCACGATGTACAGTTTGGGTATCTTTTACGACAACTTGAGCGACCTGTCCGCTTACCATTGAAGTAATTTGCGCGGTTTCTGCACCGACATAGGCATTATCCGTACTCACGGAATGATTTAAAAATAATGCCCAGATTGCATACAAAATAGCGGCGATCAATAAAATCAGCGCAAAAAAACCAAGAAATTTTTTGCGCTTGTTTTGATTGTTTTCATCCGAGGCAGATGTTGTTGGCACTGTTTCTTGTACATTGCTTTGTGCATCAGTCATGGTATGTTCCTAAAGATGAGTTGGCTTTGCCATCAATCTCGCACTACACCTTGTTATAGAGTTTTTATTTTTCTATAAACAAGACATACCGCATTGTCAAAGGAGCTAATTTTAACGCTAAAACCTCATAATATGAGAATAAAAATTTATAACTCATGCGTTCGTTCTAATTAAATTAATGTTTATCTCAAAGTTTTTGTAAAAATTTCTGCTTTTTATACACTAAAAAAAGCGCACTTGGCGCTTTCAAAGGGTTCAATTCATTGCTTAATAGGCATATGAAGCAATGCCGGCAGCAATCGCTTTATCTTCATCATTGACCATGGTCATGCGCATGGTGCAGCCCTTACGACCTAAACGTAATACTTCGGCACGTGCAATAAAATATTTACCACGCCCCGGTGCTAAATAATCTACACGCATGTCGACTGTTGCCAAACGCGACACTTGCTTAATGGTTTCAGTTAAAGTTTCGGGAGTTGAACGGCGATATAGGTGTTCCATTGCCACAATTCCACCAATACTATCGAGCAAAGTTGCAGCAACACCACCATGCAAAATCTGAAATGCCAAATTGCCAATCAGGTTGGGTTGCATCTCGATATAGCCTTCAATGTGCCCGTCCACCACACGCATAATCATTCCACTATGCTTAAAAAAAGGAGAGCTATTAAACGCCTTACATAATTGGTTGAGAACCACAGTCAGGTCAGTTTTTGCACCTAAATGGATGTTCCCAGTCCAATTTTTCTTTTCTTCACTCATATGTTGCCTAAATTTAAAAGCATGATAAACGCCCATAATTTTGTACAAATACAGCATTATGGGGCTACAATACAGCAGTCGGTTGACAGTAATGGAATATCCGCCAACCTATCCTAGTGTAATACCGAACATCGAGATTGTTATGACTTATACGTTCAATCGTCCTGCATTTCCAGCCACTCGCATGCGCCGTATCCGTAAAAATGACCAGTTGCGTGCGATGGTCAGCGAAACACAGCTCACTACCAATCACTTGATTTATCCAGTATTTGTATTACCGGGACAAAATCAGACCCAAGATATTCCAAGTATGCCGAACATTCAGCGTTTGTCGGCAGATTTGTTACTGAAAAAAGCTGAAAGACTTCTGGAATTGGGTGTATCAAAACTGGCTCTTTTTCCAGTTACCCCTCAAGAAGATAAAAGCCTCACCGCAGAAGCTGCATGGCATGAAGATGGTTTAGTACAAACCACATGTCGTCTGCTTAAAAAAGAATTACCAGAAATGGTGTTAATTACTGATGGTGCCCTCGACCCATACACCACGCATGGTCAAGACGGCATTATTGATGAAACTGGCTATGTACTAAATGACGAGACTGTAGAATGCTTGATTAAACAAGCCTTAAGTCACGCCGAAGCAGGTGCCGAAGTGATTGCACCAAGTGACATGATGGATGGCCGCATTGGCGCGATTCGTCAGGCTTTAGAAGCCAATGGTCACATCTACACCAACATCATGGCCTACTCTGCGAAATATGCGTCTAGCTTCTATGGTCCGTTCCGTGATGCTGTTGGCTCTGCATCCAACCTAAAAGGTGGTAATAAATATAACTACCAGATGGACTTTGCCAACCGTGCCGAAGCATTACATGAAATCGCGCTTGATATTCAAGAAGGCGCCGACATGGTGATTGTAAAACCGGGCATGCCATATCTGGATGTGGTACGTGAAGTGAAAGATACCTTTGGTGTCCCGACATTCATTTACCAAGTGAGTGGCGAATACGCGATGTTAGCTGGCGCAATTCAAAATGGCTGGTTATCAGACTCTGTGATTTTAGAATCACTCATGTGCTGCCGCCGCGCAGGTGCAGACGGGATCTGGACTTACTTTGCAGAAACCGCTGCTGAAAAACTCAAGGAAATGAACTAAGTTCGCAGAGAAAGGATAACACTGCATGCATATTGCAATCATTGGCGCGGGCATAAGTGGATTAATGTCTGCGCTGGAGTTGGTTGAACAAGGCTGTAAAGTCAGCATTTTTGATCAACAACAAGCGGGACAAGCAGCCTCTTGGGCTGGCGGAGGCATTCTCTCTCCGATGTACCCGTGGCGCTATGTGCATGCAGTGAACCAACTTGCTCAATTTGGCAAAGCCTCTTATCAAGCATGGAACCAAAAACTCTACCCTGTTACAGGGATTGATTTTGAAATTCATGACACAGGCATGCTGATTTTTGATGAAGAAGATTTTGACGTTGGACTTTCCTACGCCGAGCAGCATCAAGAACCGATGCAGCGCTGTGAATACTTACAACGAGATGCCTTAGAACAAGTAAATCCTCATATCTCCGATCAGTTCCAAGAAGCCATTTATTTCCCTGAACTGTCTAATATTCGTAATCCTCGCGTATTACAGTCCCTGATTAGCTATTTAAAGCAACATCCGAATGTTGAGTTTTTTGAAAACACTCCTGTTAAAAAACTGATTCAACAAGGTGATGCCATACAAGCACTCCAAACCGAAGATGGTCGCAAACATACAGCAGACCATTTTGTAATAACTTCAGGCGCTTGGAGCCATTATTGGAACTCACAATTACAACTCGACATTCCAGTCGAACCTGTGCAAGGTCAGATGCTATTATTTAAAACCCCTGCTCACTGGCTACCGACCATGTGTATGAATCGAGTGATGTATCTCATTCCACGTATGGACGGTCATATTGTGTGCGGGTCAAGCATGGCACATCGTGGTTTTGACACCTCTACCGATGAAACTACGCAGCACAATATTTTAGAAGCGTGTTTAGAAATGGTGCCTGAACTGGCCGATTTCCCGATTGTACATCGCTGGGCAGGACTCAGACCAAGTTCACCAAATGGCGTTCCGTACATTGGCAAAATGCCTGAAATGGATAACCTGTGGGCAAACTTTGGTCACTTTAGAAATGGTTTGTGTATGGGCGCAGGTTCTGCACAATTGCTTCGTCAGCTTATGCTAGGTCAACCAACATTAGTTGATGCCAAAGCATATTCCCCAGAGCGTTTGCAAAATAAAATCTTAGCCCGAGGCGAGTATATTCTCTAAAGCTATTTTTAACTGAGGATAAGCAAACTCAAATCCTTCTGCTTGTAAGGCAACGGGTTTAACGTATTGCCCATTCAAAATCAATTGCGACTGCTCTCCTAACAAACAGCGAAAAACTGTACTAGGCGCCGACAACAGTGGTTTCTTATTCAAAACTTTGGCAGCTTGTTCAACAAATACCTTTTGGGTCACACTTTCTGGTGCCACGACATTGTGAATTTGAGCAGATTGAGGATGCTTGAATATAAACTCAATTGCGTTTAATACGTCTTCAATGTGTACCCAAACCACAGGTTGACGGCCATGACCAATTTGACCGACTAAATTGAGTCGAATAGGAAGCAACATTTTAGGCAAAATGCCACCGCCCTGCCCAAACACTACACCTAAACGAATAATTTTAGTATTTTGCTGAGAGTCTGCTAACGCTGCGCGTTCCCACTCTTGGCAAAGCTGAGACATGAAAATGGGCTGTGGTGAACTTTGTTCTGTACACACCTCTGCCCACTTTTCTTGATCATCTATTCCGTAATAGCCAATGGCCGAACCAGACACAATTACTTCCGGAAAAATTTCAGACTGCTTGAGCCATGCATACAGTTTTCGGGTTGTATTTACACGGCTTTCAATGAGTTGTTTTTTACGTGACTCGGTCCAACGTTTCTCGCCAATATTTGCGCCTGCCAAATTCACCACATAGTCAATTTGACGGGTCGAAATATCTTCAAACTTTTGTACCCACTGCAAGGCAGGATGGTCAGATGCCTTTCCAGCCTGCCGTGTCACAGCAATCACGTTATAATTTTTTTGTAGCAGGAACTTAATTAAATGCGTTCCGATAAAACCACTTGCACCTGTAATTAATACATTCTTATTCATATTTCCTCCTAAGCTGAGGATTCAAGTTTTATTTAATTGTATAAGACTCATTTATATTTAATCGTATGAGTTTTCGTAGTGATCTATTACACGTTAAACATTTTGTCAGCCATTCGCTGTGCCTGCTTGCCATAAAACCAGTAGGTAATTAAATAAAGCGGAATAGCTAACATTAAAAGCATAATCACCATAATGCTTAAAAACTGAGGCTGTTTGAGGTAAAGCATAAAGTTCTGCAAAATCTCAGGGTCTTTTCTGGCAAATAAAAACAGACCAAATAAAACACCACACAAGTTATAGCCCCAAAAAATCAGGGTAAAACCCAAAGTAAATTTCTTTTTTTCTGGTACAGTCGGGGCACGGCGTTCTTTCTTTAAAAATTTAAATAAGACAAAAATCATTGCGCCTAAATATGGAACGGCTGTTAAAATACCACCTACACTCGCTGGTAATAGTGCTGCAACCACACCTACAATTAAGGTAAGTACGATGCATAAACCAAAAAACCAGAGAAAGTAAGAACGTAATTTGGTCATATTTTTGCCTAATTTATGGGTTCAAAAAATAATTATAAATTTTTTTCGATTTTTTTTCATTTTTCTGTCAACCAATCCTGATCTCTTGACGTTATATAGGATAACAAGGTCGCAGCAACCGAATACTTCCTTTGCACGGCATCCGCAAAATTGTTTCGGTGACCTTTCATTACGACTCTTTCCTTCCTTCGGATTAGGTTTTGTTAGCAGCCGAAACCCTTGATGAAGTTTTTGACCGACGATTCTCTCATCACTCGAATCGTCGGTTTTTATTTTCTGGTACTTTCATTTATTTTACGCTCACCATACACAATAGTGCTTTCGTGGCGATAAAGGCTATGCTTATACTTTTTGCACCATAAAAATATGATTTAAATAATATGAACACTATTGCCTATTTTGAAATCCAGTCTTCAAACCCTGCCCGCGATGCGCAGTTTTACCAAGCTGTGTTTGGTTGGCAATTTAAACTCGATGAAAGCTTACCGATTGAATATTACCGCATAGAGACACCTTCAATTATGGGTGGGCTATTAAAACGCCCCGCTCAAACACCTCCAATGGAATATGGCACCAATGCATTTACCTGTTCGGTTCAGGTCGAAAACTTCGATGAAGTGGCTGCAAAAATTTTAGCGCAAGGTGGCATTGTCGCAATGGACAAATTCGCTATTCCGGGCCGTGCTTGGCATGGTTACTTTGTCGATTTAGATCACAACGTTTTTGGTATTTTCCAAGTCGATGAAAATGCAGCTTAAAGATTTTATTTATTTTTAATGTATAGCCACCGCCTTTTTATCGGTGGCTATTTCATATTGTTTATTCAGCAAAGTTAAAACTTGCTTCACATGTAATTGGAAAATTCACCGAATTGGCAATCATGCATTCATGATGTGCTTTTTCATGCAGTTTTGCTGCAAGCGCTTGGTCAGCACCTTTTTCTAAAACAACTTCTGGTCTTAAAATAATTTGGGTAAAGTGGCCGCGTTTAACTGGATCTGCATCTTCCATAAAACCAAGTGCATGGTCGACATAACTCAGCACATGAATATGATTGACTGCACACAGATGTAAATACCAAAGCTTATGACAAGCTGAAGCTGATGCAACCAATAAATCTTCAGGGTTCCATCTAGTCACATCGCCTAAATAGGCTGGGTCTGATGAACCTTGAATTGTGGTTTTTTGCGGATGTTGAATACTAAAGTCTCGTTTATATGAACGATAAGATGAAGTGCCTGTACCCGTATTGCCTTCCCACTGTATTTTTACTTCGTATTCGTGAATGGTCATTTTTTTCTCAAAGTTCATGGTTTGAGTCGATAGTAACAAAGCGGCGTTTAAAGTGAAAAATTTAATTCAAGTTTCAACTTAGGCTTAAATAACGAGCACTTTAAAATGTCTTGATAAAATCTCCTGCCAATTTATGCTAACGTATCTGTGTTTATTTTGGCTTGATGTCTGTTTCTATGTCCGTACATTTTCTACATACTTCTGACTGGCATTTGGGGCAGTTTTTTTATAATCATTCACGCCACTACGAACACCAACAATTTTTAAGCTGGTTACTCACTCAAATTCAAGAAAAACAGCCACACGCCCTACTCATCGCCGGCGATATTTTTGATGTGATTAACCCCGGTTCTCAAGCACAAAAACAACTCTACCAATTTTTAGCAGATGCTCATCGGCTTGCGCCGCACATGCAAACACTCATGATTGCGGGTAACCATGACTCAGGCTACCGTATTGAACAGGTCGAACCACTCTTAGAAAAATATAACGCAAAAACCGTGGGCGTGGTTCGCTGGAATGAAGATAAAACCTTAGACCTCGATCGACTACTTTTACCTATCTATAACCAAAATCAAGATATTGTGGCGTGGTGTCTTGCCCTACCTTTTTTACGTTCGGCCGAAATTACGGGTTTTAATGAACATACCACTAACAGCAAAAACGCGATTGCCTATTTGCACCAGCAGCTCATTGCTGAAGCCAAACGTCGCAAGACACCAGACCAAGCCCTAATTTTGATGTCACATGCTCATATGCAAGGTGGGGAAACATCTGACTCTGAACGCCCAATTATTATTGGTAACGAAGAGGCACTTTCAACGACTTTATTTGAAGATGCTGTCGACTATGTCGCTTTAGGGCATCTACATAAACCACAAAAAGTAGGTCAACCACACATTCGTTATAGCGGTTCACCCATTCCGCTTTCTTTTAGTGAAATTAACTATAAGCATCAAGTGGTTGAGGTCAAAATCGACCCTTCTCAAGACACAGACAGTCGTTTGCAATTTGAAGCTGTTGAAATTCCGCGTTGTATACAGTTGCACCGCATTCGTGGTGAATTAAATGAAGTGCTGCAACAACTCAAAGCCTTGCCAGACGGCGTGATTGAGAATATTGACCACCGTGAATATGTCGATATTGAATATTATAGTTTAACGCCACCACAGCCTAATTTACGTCAGCAGTTTGAAGCAGCCCTACCACCTGACCGCTATCGTTTAGTACGTATTTCACGTCAATATGTAAATAAAGACACCACCGATTCAAATACTACTCAGCAAATCGCACTTGAACCACCAACACCAGAAAAACTTTTTCAAAATATCTGGGAAAAACAAGGTTACAACGCAGATGATGCCGTCTTAAAAGATTTTCTAAGCCTAGTACAAGAAGCACAAAAACATCTTGAAAATGATGCAACCCCTTAAGGATATGTCATGAAAATTTTATCCATTCGAATAAAAAATCTGGCATCTCTTTCTGATGAACACTTTATTGATTTTGAAAGCGCGCCTCTCGCCCATGCAGGTCTGATTGCAATTGTAGGGAAAACAGGCGCAGGTAAGTCAACCATTTTAGATGCCATGTGCCTGGCTTTGTTTAATCGGGTTCCACGTCTAAAAGACAGCGACGGCAAATTAAAAGATGTTGATGGTTCCGAGTTACTGACCAATTCGCCTTTAACTGTTTTACGCCGTGGTACAGGACATGGTTTCGCTGAGCTTTGCTTTATTGCACAAGATCAAAAGCGCTATTTGGCTCGTTGGGAAATTAAACGTGCGCGTGAAAACCCAAGCGGTAAATTACAAAGCGTGCAACGCCATTTAAAATGCCTGACCGATGGTGTCGTGCTTGCCGATAAAGCCAAAGCAGTTGATGAAAAAGTTAAACAAATTACACAGCTTTCTTTTGAACAATTTACGCGTGCCGTATTACTTGCTCAGTCAGAAGTGACCGCGTTTTTAAAAGCACGAGACAGCGAACGCGGTGAGTTACTTGAGTACCTGACCAACTCCAGCATTTTCGCCAAAATCGGTGAATTGGCTTTTCGTAAAACAGCCGATATTGCAAAGCAGCGTAAACAGCTTGAAGAGTTTTTAGGACATATCGAAATTTTGTCTGATGAAGATATTGCTGCATTTACCGAACAATACCAGCAAGCCGAACAAAATCATCAACAGTTAGAACAACAAAAAAATATCTTAGACAAACAACAACAATGGTTTGAGCGTAAAGCGAAACTTGAGCTAGAAGTTCAAGCGAAACAACAACAGTTTCAAGCACAGCAAAATCATCATCATCAATTGGCTGGTGAGCGTGAGCAATTAAAACGACTCGAAGTTTTCTCTGAAATACGCCCACAAGTTTTTCAGCAAGCTCAAAATTTACAAGCCCTACAACAACTTGAGCCGCAAATTCAGCAAGCACAAACCAAGTTTAATGATTTAGTACAAATTTTTGAAACGGGACAAAAACAATATCAAGTTGCAGAACAACAGCTCAAACAAACGCTCGATTTTGAGCAACAGCATCAACAAGCTTTAAATCAAGTTCGACAGTCCATTCAAGAACGTGCTTTTATTGCTGATGAATATAAAAAGTGCAAAGAAAAGAAAAATGTACTTGAGCAGAAACTCAGTCCAGTGCAACAACAGCAAAACGCTATACAACAGCATATTGCACAACTTGAGCAGAACAAAATTCATTTACAACAGCAGCTGCTCCAGACTCAGCAATATGCTGTATTAGATAAGGGTCTTTCAGCACATCTACATCAGCTTGGGCAATTTATTCAAAATTACCAAGCAATTGAAGAACAGCTCGGTAACCCTACCCTTGCTCGCCAAAAGCTATCGGAAGCTAAAAGTGAACTCGAACAACTCACAGCTTCACTAGGCACCATTGAACAGATTGAGTTAAAGCTTGAACAACAGCGTAAAGATAAAGATCAGAAACTTGCTCAAATAACGCAGTTAGATCTGATTCAACAGAAAATAAAAATTTATCATGAGCTATATGCTGAGCTTCAGCAATTCTCTGAAAAACAAACTCAAGTCTCAGCCCAAGAACAGCAGCTTAAAACCGTTTGCCAGTTAGCTGAACAAGACTACCAAACAGCAAAAACTGAACGTGAAAAGTTACAGTACATCCTGCAACAGCAGCGTTTACTACACACCGAAAATATTGAGCAGTTACGTGCGAATCTTAAAGAAGGTGAAGCGTGTTTAGTGTGCGGAAGCACACATCATCCCTACCGTGTTGATGACAGTGCAGTTTCCAAAGCTTTATTCGATTTGCAGCAACAGCAAGAGCAACAAGCTATTGCACTCGAGCAAAGTAAATTTAATGTATGGCAAACCCAACAGCATACCTTCACCCAGTGTCGTGCCGAGCTTGAGCAAGTTCAGAAATATCTAGCTCAACTTCAGGCAAAACAAACAAACTTACAGCAAGAACTTGAGCAAGCGTTTAACCTCAATCAGTTACAGATTGAGCTTAATCAAGCCCCTGAACAAATCTTGCAAACACTTAATGAGCTGAGACAAGCGACGCAAACTGCCATAAGTTCATTTGACTCAGAAAACTTGCGTTTAACCCAAGCCATTAAACAAAACAATCAACTGGTTCAATCTATTCAGCGCAATGAAAGCTTGCTCAATACGGCACAGCAATGGCAACAACAAGTTCAACATATTGTTGAGTGTTTATCTGAAGCCGAACAGCACGCATGGCAGCAGTCGAGTAGCCAAACGGCTAAGCAGACTTGGACTATTCTTGATGCACGCGCTAAGCAGCTTGAGCAACAAGAACAGCTTTCACAGCGTTTTGAACAGCAGCAACAAGAACTTAAAATGTTAGCTGCCAATCTTGAACAAATGGCCAAGCAAATTGATGAGATCGATCAAAATCTCCAAGAGATTACGCTTAAAGGCCAACAAAATAATGAAAAAGCGGTGTCGCTCATTCAGCAAATGACGGGCCTCTCTGATATTAAACCGCACGAATGGCTAATTGAGCACGACGCTAAACGTCAGCAACAACAAACAGCGTACCACGAAGCTAAACAGCGTTTCGAACAAACCAGACAGCACTTTGAACAGCAAAAACAGGCGCTCGGTCAACTCAAGCATCAACATCAACACACTGCGGAGCACCAACAGCAGATTGATGACCAAATTCAAAACTGGTTAAAAGCCCACGTTGATTTTCAAGCATCTGATCTTACAGCGCTCATGCAAATTAATTCCGCCCAAGAGCAAGACATTCGTAACCGTCTTAATCATGCCGAGCGTTTATTAAGTGAAGCTTCTTCTGCCCTTAAGACCATGCAAGAGCAATTGAACGATCACTTACAAACTCAGCCAGATATTGAATATGAAAAGCTTGTTAGCCTTATTCAAGACAATATTGCAGAACTCAAAGCCCAGCTTGAAGTACGTGATCGGCTTAAGCTTAAGCTTGAAGTCCATCAGCAAAATCTGGCTAAACAGCAACAATACGCTGAGCAAATTCAAAATATTCAGCAAGAAGAACATCGCTGGAGCAAAATTTCAGGTCTGATTGGCGATGCTAAAGGTAAAGAGTTCCGCGACTATGCCCAGCAATATCACCTAGATATTTTAGTGGAACATGCCAACCAGCAACTGGCAATGCTGTCTCAACGCTATACGCTAAAACGCCTAGATCAGTCTCTAAGTCTTGCGATTATTGACCATGACATGGATGGAGAAACCCGCTCTGTTGCTTCTTTATCTGGCGGTGAGTCGTTCTTAACTGCCCTTGCGTTGTCTTTAGCGATTGCCAATATGGCCTCGGGTTCAATGAAAATTGAATCGCTGTTTATTGATGAAGGCTTTGGTACTTTAGACGCCTCATCTTTGCACATGGTGATGAATGCTTTAGACCAATTGCAAAATCAGGGACGCCAAGTCATTCTCATCTCACACATTCAAGAAATGCATGAGCGTATTCCTGTACAAATTCAGGTAAAACCACTCGGCGCGGGTGCAAGTACTATTGAAGTCGTAGGTTAAAACTAAAAAGCCCCGACATCCTGTCGGGGCTTTTTTAGATTCTGCGTTGGTATAACTCCTGTCGTACCTGTATGCATCCATTCATCACTGTTTATTGTTATTCTTAGAAACATCCTGTTTCCTGATGAGTTCATAATACGAAAAAAGCGTTGTCTGCCATAGCCGCAAAAGGCCGCAGTTTCTGTAAGATAAAGCTTACATCACCCTTTTTGCGAATAGTCTCTAGCACCAAATAAGGCTGTTCCTACACGAACCATGGTTGAACCAGCCGCAATTGCAGCTTCTAAATCACTCGACATTCCCATACTTAAAGTATCCCAATCTTCTGGGTGGGTATGTTGGTCTTTCACAGCATCAAACAAGGCTTTAGCATCTGCAAAAGCGGCAGTATTGTCAGGCGCAGGAATGACCATTAAACCGCGTAACTTGATTTTTGGTAATTGACTGATTTTAGCAACCAGCTCGGCAACTTCTTCTGGTGCGCAGCCATCTTTACTGTCTTGCCCATCAATATTTACTTGCAAACAAATATTAAGTGCTGATTGATCATTACCACGCTGGTTAGATAGGCGCTCGGCAATAATTAAACGATCTACACCATGTACCCAATCAAATTTCTCGGCCAAATGCTTCGTCTTGTTGCGTTGAACATGACCAATGAAATGCCATTCAATGTCTAAATCCTGTAAAGCTTCGATTTTTTCTAAAGCTTCTTGCAAATAGTTTTCGCCAAATGCTCTTTGCCCTGCTGCATACATTTCACGCAAACTTTCACTTGGATGTGTTTTCGATACGGCTAAAAGTTGCACAGTTTCAGGCGCACGTTTAGCATGTCCACAAGCACTTTGGATTTGCTGTAATACGTGCTGACGCGCATCTTGCAGGTAATTCATTGACAAGGTTCTCATTTTCAAAAAACTTTTTTGCTTCTCACCTAAAGCGAGGTGTTGGTAAGCCTCGGTGAAAGCCGTATATTATTCTACAAAATAATGACATATTTTGATTTACTTGGGGAAATTATGGATATTACAGAGCTACTCGCCTTCTCTGTGAAAAATGGCGCGTCCGATTTACACCTATCTGCTGGCATGCCACCAATGATTCGCGTTGATGGTGAAGTCCGTCGCATTAACTTACCTGCTCTAGATCATAAAGATGTTCATCGTTTGGTCTACGACATCATGAATGATAAACAGCGTCGTGACTACGAAGAAAAACTCGAAACCGACTTTTCTTTTGAAGTGCCCAACGTTGCTCGTTTCCGTGTAAACGCATTTAACCAAAACCGTGGTGCGGGTGCAGTGTTTCGTACCATTCCGTCCAAAGTACTCACCATGGAAGATTTAGGCTTAGGACAAATCTTTAAAGACATTTGTGACTATCCTCGCGGGATTGTACTGGTGACAGGTCCAACAGGTTCGGGTAAATCAACGACGCTTGCAGCGATGATGGACTACATCAACGAAAACCGTTATGACCACATCCTAACGGTTGAAGACCCTATCGAATTTGTACACCAATCTAAGAAATGTCTCATCAACCAACGTGAAGTGCATCGTGATACACACGGCTTTAATGAAGCGCTACGTTCGGCACTACGTGAAGACCCAGATATTATTTTGGTCGGTGAGATGCGTGACCTCGAGACTATTCGTTTAGCTCTTACTGCTGCCGAAACAGGCCATTTGGTATTTGGTACGCTTCATACCACTTCTGCTGCAAAAACCATTGACCGTGTGATTGACGTATTCCCAGCCGAAGAAAAAGATATGGTTCGGGCCATGCTCTCTGAATCATTACAGGCTGTTATTTCACAAACCCTGCTTAAAAAGAATGGCGGCGGACGTGTCGCAGCTCATGAAATCATGATTGGTATTCCTGCCATTCGTAACTTAATTCGTGAAAACAAAGTCGCGCAAATGTACTCAGCCATTCAGACTGGCGCAAATCATGGCATGACCACCCTCGACCAAAGCTTAAAAAATTTGGTGTCTCGCGGTGTGATCAGCCCTCAAACAGCTCGTACTGCTGCCAAACAGCCTGAATCATTCCTATAAAAATAACTAGAGAATAAATATGGATTTTAATGACCTGCTCAACCTGATGGTTGAAAAAAAATCATCCGACCTCTTTATTACAGATGGCGTTGCACCATCGATGAAGATTAACGGGCAAATTGTTCCCATTTCAAAAAATAGTCTTTCAGGCGAAATTATTGGACAACTATTACATTCCATCATGAGTGAAAAACAACGCAAAGAATTTGCTGAGACTCGTGAATGTAACTTTGCCATTATGAACCGTGATAAAACTGCCCGCTTTCGTGTGAGTGCTTTTCAGCAACGCGACATGCCAGGCATGGTATTACGTCGAATTGAAACTAAAATTCCTTCAATTGATGACTTGCAATTACCACCTGTGCTTAAAGATTTATCGATGACCAAACGCGGCATCATTATTTTTGTAGGGGCAACAGGTACAGGTAAATCGACTTCTTTAGCTTCAATGATTAGCTATCGGAACCATAACTCTAAAGGTCATATCATTACCATTGAAGACCCGATTGAGTTTATTCATGAACACGCTGGCTGCATCATTACTCAACGTGAAGTCGGAATTGATACAGACTCATTTGAAATTGCCTTAAAGAATACTTTGCGACAAGCACCCGATGTAATCTTGATTGGTGAGATTCGCTCTCGTGAAGTTATGGACTACGCGATTGGCTTCGCCGAAACAGGTCACCTTGTATTAGCCACAATGCATGCGAACAACGCCAACCAAGCACTTGACCGTATTATTCACTTCTTTGAAAGTGACCGTCATAGCCAGCTCTACATGGATTTATCACTTAACTTAAAGGCCATGATTGCACAGCAACTTATTCCAACGCCTGATGGTAATTCGCGCCGTGCAGCGATTGAGATTCTCATTAACTCCCCATTAATTTCAGACTATATTCGTAAAGGTGAAATTCATGAAATTAAAGATTTAATGAAACGCTCACGTGAACTCGGTATGCAAACTTTTGACCAAGCACTGTTTGATCTTTATAAGTCAGGCCAAATTACCTACAAAGATGCATTAAAACATGCCGACTCACCAAACGATTTACGTTTAACAATTAAGCTTGCCGAAGAAGGTCCTGATCAAATTGCAGGCACAAATCAGCATCTAACCTTCGACCGACAGTAATTTCTTCATAAAAAAAGGAAGGTTAAACGTAACCTTCCTTTTTTATTTGTTTTCTTTGTGTGAAAACGATTATTTCTTGCGCAGCACTTCCTGACATTCAGGTTCGTTACAGTAACCGTAGAGGTTTAATGAGTGACCCGTTAAGGTAAACCCATGTTGCTCTGCTACAGCATGCTGTTCTTTCTCGATAATATCATTAGTAAATTCAATAACTTTGTTGCAATTATGGCAAACCAAATGATCGTGGTGATCTTCTTGCATAATTTCAAAAACAGAATGATTGTTTTCAAAATGGTGGCGCTGAATGATACCCGCAGCTTCAAATTGTGTTAACACACGGTAAACTGTCGCAAGGCCGACATCTTCCCCTTGTTCTAACAAAGTCTTGTAAATATCTTCAGCGCTAAGATGATGTTGTTTTGAATTTTCTAATAATTCCAAAATCTTAATTCGTGGAAGGGTAACTTTAAGTCCAGCTTTGCGCAAATCTTGATTGGAAATAGGCATGAAAAAAGGTCTCTCAACAAATCTCAAGTTGGAATAGGCAATAGAATTTAGATGAAGTATGATCTATCCTTTGATCAAATGCATCATAATTTATTGGGATAGTGTAGCAAAATGCAAAAACTCGTGCTGACGTTATTAGTCACTTCACTCCTTGCTGGTTGTTCAATCTTTGGTGTGTATAAGGTTGATATTCCTCAAGGGACTCCATTGACCAAAGCTCAAGCCTCTCAAGTACAAGTCGGCATGAATTTCCAGCAAGTGCGTTTTTTGCTTGGTAGTCCAACAGTGACTGATCCTCTAAATCCTCTACGTTGGGACTACATTTACAACTATATCCCGGGAACTTATGCTAAAAAAGCTAAAATCCCCGCAGCACATGGTCAGCATTTAAAAATTTACTTTGATGGCACTGGCACAGTAACTAAAATTGAAGGTTTAGAAACTATTCCAGAATCGCAACCAGGTTTACCTGCTTCTAAAGAAGCGATTTTAACTGCACCACCACTATAATCGTTTTTTCTAATAAAAATAAACCCCTCAAGTGAAATACTTTGAGGGGTTTTGTTTATGGGGCTTATTGCTTAAAGCGATTACTTTTAATATATCGCCCCACAGGGTTTTTCTCGGCGCGTTTACGACGTATATCTTTTGGATTGATCGTTAAAGGTCGATAAACCTCAACTCGATCACCAGCTTGCAAAATCGCATGTGCTTCAACTTTTGCACCAAAGATGCCAAGTTGTAATGGCTCAGGCAAACTGACCTGTGTCTGCAAGCCACTCACCTCAACTGCTTGTAATGCAGTCATACCAGCTTCAAATGGAATAGCAACTAAAAACTGTTGCTCTGGGGCTGCATAAGCAACCCACACTTGCTGAGCTTTTTCCATCAGATCATTTGTCCAATTACCGCAATCATGGCAATGACAATTGAAAGCGGCAATACAATACGTACCGCAATGCGCCATAAGTTATAAAACAACTCATTGCTAAAATTCATAGATTTACGCAAATGGCTAATTTTCATAATCCAGCCAGCAAAAATGGCATAGATCAAGCAAATGAGTAATCCCCAAAGCATCAAAATCAGCGTAAAGATGTTATGAAGCTCAGGCACAGCCCAAACAGCAATCGCTACAACAATAATCACCCACTGTAAAATAGACATGAGCTGACGCTGAGCAAGCTGCTCTCTAGCCAATTGCACAAATAACGCTGTTGTCATTACTGCGGTAAAGATCCAAGTAAAAACAGGAAGCTGTGCTTGTAAAGAAAAGAAACCAAAGGCAATCACAGCAATTAACTGAGCTAACCAAATTGGAAGAACAGTTTTCGTTGCACCTTCTTGCGACTGAACAGCACCTACACTATTTTGCCAATAAAGCCCTAAGCCTAATCCACTTGCAACAAGTGCAAGTACAGTTGCATTACCCCATTCTTTAAACTCAACATTGGTCCAATGCCAAGGCTGTAAAGTCGTTCCCATCGTGTTAGCTAAAACAAGAGAAGCAATTACACCAACCGTCATCAGTAAAATTAAAATCTGACGTGGAATAAAAGATAAAATGAGAGCTACAACAGCAAGGCCAGCAAAAATAAGTTGTCCTGAAACACTATTATTAAGTTGTGTAATCAATAAATTGCCAGCGGTACTTAATACATTACCAGCTAAAAATGGAATAAAAATAACTGCAAGCCAGCCAACCAAACGCCATTTTGGGGAACTATCTGCTTCACGAGTTAAACTTGATAAAGCATTTAAGGCTGTAGTCTTCGACCGTTTTGCTAAGGCAATTTCCAAATAACAAACTGGTAATGCCAATAACAACATTGTGCCTAACCACAATAACCAGAAATCGAGTTGACGATCAATCTGGATACCCATCGTGGGTGCCAATGTCGCCATAATGATGAAAGATAAGCAAAACGCCATCAGGGGCGATAACCATCGTGACATAGGTATGTCCTGCATTATGCATTCCTTGAAAAAGACTAGAGATATTTTGCCCGTGTCATGCTTGAAAATCAAAGTTTGCTCAATAAAAAAAGCAAACTACCGAATTGATAGTTTGCCGCGCTAACTGAAATTATGAGTTATTTTTATTTCAGGTTATGAGAAAAACCGAGCAAACCAGTTTTTCCCTTTTTTCTTTTCTTTTTCTCTAATAATTCCCATCATATTTTCTTTTACTGCTCCTACATAATCGGCATCATCATGTTGAATATGGTTAATTAACCATTTAGCCAAAATTTCTTGTAATTCTGCTTCAATCGTGTGTCCCATTTCAAAACGTTCACGATATAACTCTATTTTTTTAATAAACAAATCATGTACACGTTTATGAGGTACACGATATTTATAATCAGCTTCCTCTTGCAAACTTTCTTCGAAAGTAAAATGTGATTGCGTATAATCGATAATATTGTCTAGAACATCTTTAATACGACGTCTATCCTCTTCATCTTTTACATCATCAATTTCATTAATATAATCAAGTATTCGTTTATGTTGCTCATCAATAACATCAATACCCGTATTATATTCTGAAGCCCATTTCATTTTCATACATCTCCCCAATGATGATTAATGATCGTTGCATAAACTCTATGATATATTTAAAGTATATAAATAAAAACAAACCTATTTTGTCGGCTTTAGTGTATAGAAAATTAAACTTAATACAAGTATTTGTTTTTTATAATTTTATATAAAATTAACCAACTAAACTAATAAAGTATTTTTTAAACAAACTATTTTATTGTTAAATGATAAAAATATATAAATATTCTTATTAATATATTTTATATTAATACTGATCTGCACGTGTAATACGTTTTAGTTCAGGATTTTCCTGTTCACGTTTTAATCTTTCAACACAAGTAAGAGAATTTTTAATCGGCTTTCCATGTTGAAATAAAATCATTTCACCAGGTTGATAAGCTGTCCAATTTTCATTATGTGTTAAAGGTTCAGTTGTTATTACTGCCACGCGGTCTTCTGGAGTAGTTACTTGGCTAAAATCGACTTCGACATCTAAGTCGATTAAATGAGCATGATTAAATGGGTATTCACGAACGAGCCAATGTAATTTAGTAATGGCATAACTAAATAATGCCTTGCCATTCGATAAGCAATAATTAAATGTGCCGTATTCCGCAATTTGTGGAGAAATCTTTTCTAATACTTCAAAGATTTGTTCAAGACTCGGCTCTTCATAACCAAATACTTCAACGAGTTGATCGAGCAAATAACAAAATGCCCGCTCACTATCGGTATTACCTACTGGCGTGAAACGTCCACTTAACGGCGGATTAAAGTCATGTAAATCGCCATTATGAGCAAAAATCCAGTGTCTCCCCCACAACTCTCGAATAAAGGGGTGAGAGTTTTCTAAAGTGATTTTACCTTGGGTAGCCTTGCGGATATGAGCGATCACGTTACGTGATTTAATAGGATAATTACGAATGAGATCGGCAATTGGAGACTCAACTGCTGATTGGTTATCAACGAATAAACGGCACGCCTTATCTTCGAAAAATGCGATGCCAAATCCATCACTATGATCTGAGGTAATTCCTGCACGCTGTGAAAAACCACGGAAAGAAAAAGTGATATCCGTTGGTGTTGCACAATTCATTCCTAATAGCTGGCACATATCGCTTTTAAACTACTTCTAATTACCCCATCTGCTCTATTGTGCATGAGAGTAAAAATGCTTGCAAATCTCAATATGTGCTGGCTATTACAAAATAGGAAATATGATTAACGCTGCACCATTTTATTCATCACAAATGAAGTCGCGACTTTATTCACCTCAAGAAATACAAAATAATCCAAACAGTTAAACTCTTCATCAAAAAAAGCCTGTTTCGATAGTTTTGACTGCATGCTCAGATACATTTGGAATAGCTTTGGCATACGTTCATCTTGTGGGAAGCTAAACTCAGGATATTCAGGTTCATAGATTTTTTTTGAACGGATATCAATCGTTTTACTTTCTGATAGCTGCTGAATCTGGCGATGCGTGTAGTACGCTCTAGCCAAATTATCTTGCAAATGAATACTGACACAGCCCATTAAATATTTAGCACGCATTGACCATAGCACTTTCGGTGCAAGGTTTAACCACAGCATAGATAACGCTTTACCATTACGAAAGCGAGGATGTACACAGGTACGGCCTATTTCTAACACATTTGGAAGATGCGATAGCTGAGGAACAATATCAAACTCATGTGCACTATAACTCTGTGCTATTTCGTGGCCTTGAAATAGTTTTAGACGCGTATACGCTACAATTTCTCCAGTCCACTTTTCACGCAATACCGCATGTTCACAACCAAAATCGTAAATATCTTGGTCTAAGTTATCTTCAAACTTGATTCCGAATTGTTGACTAAATTGTTGTGCACGAAACCGTTGTACATCTTGTAATTCTTTTAAATTATCAACCCACTCAAAACGAAATTGTGTCTGATTTATTGCTTTATGACGATTTAAAGGTAAAGTCCAGGTTTGGCGATATTGATTAAATTTTTCTAGCATAATGAACGCTCCTAGTGACACTCCCTACACTAGTCAAAGCTCATGACAAAAAAATGACCAAATCAAAATGGTATAAAAAAAGACCACCTAGGGTGATCTTTTTATTGAGAATAATGGATTTCTTAAGCTGTTTTAGTGCGGTTAGAAATCAGCGTTCCAACACCATGATCAGTGAAGATTTCAAGTAATGTGGCATGTGGCACGCGACCGTCAACAATATGGGCACTCACAACCCCGCCTTTAACAGCATCAAGCGCACAGCCTACTTTAGGAATCATACCGCCATAGATCACGCCTGTTTCAATGAGACGATCAACTTCTTGTGTCGTAAGGCCAGTTAACAGATTTTTATTTTCATCAAGCACACCACTAATATTGGTGAGCAAAATTAATTTCTCAGCGCCTAATGCTTCTGCAACCTTACCCGCAACTAAGTCAGCATTAATATTATAAGTATTGCCTTCTTCGTCTACACCTAGTGGCGCAATAACTGGAATAAAGTCACTTTGGGTGAACATTTCCAATACATCTGTTTTAACGCCCGTCACTTCACCAACCATACCCAAGTCGATATGTTTGATAGAACCATCTTCTTCCTGCTTTTCCATAAGCAATTTACGGGCACGAAGTAAATTACCGTCTTTACCTGTTAAACCAATCGCACGTCCACCATGTTTATTAATTAGATTAACGATTGATTTATTTACGCTACCGCCCAACACCATTTCAACCACTTCCATGGTTGCAGCATCAGTTACGCGCATACCGTCAATGCGGTCAGATTCACGGCCTAACTGCTTTAAGAATGAGTCCACTTGTGGTCCACCACCGTGAACAACAATCGGATTTAATCCTACAGTTTTAAGTAAAACGATGTCTCGGGCAAATGAACTTTCAAGCTCAGGATCAGTCATTGCGTTGCCACCGTATTTCACCACCAGCGTTTTACCAGTAAAGCGTTGAATATACGGCAAAGCTTCAATCAAGATTTTTGCTTTGTCGACACCGATATGCTGATGTTGTGGCATTACGCCTCTCCTTACTTAGGCCTCTGAAAGTTCTTGTGCAATTTGCGGATAGTGTTCTTGCAACATATCTACAAATTTTTGCTGGATTTCCTTTAATCGTAAAGGATTATCTGCATCAAATCGTACTGTAAAGTATTCACCAGTATTTGATGCTCGAATAATGCCAAAACCATCATCAAAATCAAGACGTACGCCATCAATTTTACTAATACGCGCCCCTAAACGATGACTTAAAATCTCGATATCTTGTAATACATACTTTGGATCAGACTGATAAGTACCAATATAGGTATCTTCTGTACAACATCTTTCTGGATAAGGGGCAAATAATTCAGAAATTGTAGCGACATCAGATTGGGTAAAATACTCCATTACTCGTAATGCAGCATACAAACCATCGTCGTAGCCAAAACCACGGCCATCATTAAACACATAATGACCTGCATATTCTCCACCAAAAATGGCACGGCCATTCGATTGAGATAAATAAGCCCTTAGGAAACTACTTCCCGTGCGGATCATTTTTGCTTTTCCACCGAGTTTCTCGACTGTATCTTGCACCATACGTGAGCATTTCACATCAAAAACAATTTCTTGCTCAGGGTGTTGTTCTAAGCACATTTGCGCAAAAATTGATAATAAACGGTCTGCTGTCAATATCTGTGCTTTTTCATCGACTAAAACAACACGGTCTCCATCACCATCCAAAGCAATACCAATATCAGCCTGCTGCTCGACCACGGCTTTTCGCAAGCTAATTAAATGAGCTGCATGTGATGGATCTGGTGCGTGATCTGGAAACTCACCATTTGGATTAGTGCGTAAAGCAATGACTTCACACCCCATTTTTTCTAAGATTAGCTTTGAACAATGCCCAGCTGAACCATGTAAACCATCTAAAACAACTTTTAAAGGACGTTTTAACTGAATATCTTTAAAAATAGCTTGTTGGTATTGTTGGCAAAATTCAGCTTTAAATTGAGGTAAGGTTAACTCAAGTACAGAAATTGAATGGCTTGGAACGTAAGTTTGGGCTTCTTCACCAACCTGCTGAATCATTTCAGGAGACGGCGGTTCACCCTTTAAAATCCACTTAATACCATTGTCAGATTTTGGATTATGGCTTGCTGTCACCATAATGCCATTGCCACCAAAATCTCGTGCAATGTAATACATCATTGGTGATGAACAGCAACCAATATTAGTCACTTTTAAACCTTGTTCTATTAAAATTTCTTCAATTAAGTGTGCATAAGTCGGACTTGTGAGACGGGCATCATAGCCAATCACTAATTGAGTTTGTTTTGCTTGTTTGTATTGTTGTGCCAATCCGTAGGCAATTGAACGGACAACGTCCGTGGTTAAGTAAGAAAGTTTGCCTCTAATATCGTAAGCACGAAAAATACTTTTTGGAAATGAGTGTCTTACATTCATAGCGTATCTTCTATTTAAAGATCAATTCGATCTATCGCAAAAACATAGATTATTCAAAATTTTTGAAAGGTTTATTTGCTAAATTAAGTTAAAAAAATATGAGTAAAGCGTGTTGTAATATAATCCATTGTAACATTCAAGATATAAAAAGAAACGCCTGTTCAACAGGCGTTTGATTTTCGTTAATATTTTAGAAAAACTTACTGTTTACCTGTATGACCAAAGCCACCAGCGCCACGTAAAGTTTCTTCAAATTCTTCTACTTGCTCAAATTCAGCTTGTACGACTGGCACTAAAACGTACTGTGCCAAGCGCTCACCTGGTTCTAGACGGAATGTGGTTTGACCACGGTTCCAAACAGAAACCATCAATTCACCTTGATAATCCGAATCAATCAAACCAACTAAGTTGCCAAGCACGATACCGTGTTTATGACCTAAACCTGAACGCGGTAAAATTAAACCAGCAAAATTTACATCATGAATATAAATTGCCATACCTGTTTTAACTAAAACAGTTTGTCCTGGTTCAATATCAATTGCTTCATCTAAACAGGCACGTAAATCTAAACCCGCTGAACCTGCTGTTGCATATGAAGGTAATGGCCATTCTTTACCTAAACGCGGATCGAGCAATTTCACTTGAACTTTCATGGGATTTCCTAAAAATTAAAAAATTAACGCTTTAATAAAGCTTTTAAATTTGCCAGATATTGTTGAGCCTGTTCTTTAGGGTCAACATTAGCCGCAATTTTCTTTTTACGCCCTAACCACTCGAGCTCATCTTGTGGAAGCTCATCAAGGAAACGGCTAGGCGTCATCTGTTTCATCTGTCCGCCATTTTTGCGCTGTTCCGCTAAAGTTAAAGTTAAACCTTGGCGTGCACGTGTAATTCCCACGTACATGAGACGGCGCTCTTCCTCAATGGTTTCTGCTGCAATCGAGTTCTTGTGAGGCAATAGTTCTTCTTCAAGTCCCATAATGTACACATATGGGAATTCCAGACCTTTTGCTGCATGCAAAGTAAGAAGGTTAACTTTGTCTGTATCTTCTTCTTCCTGCTGCTGTTCTAACAGATCGAGCAAAACTAGTTTTCGGATAACACTTTCAATATTCTTTTCATCAACATCTTCAGCACGATTAATCAGATTTTGAATACTGGTAAATAAGTTCTCGATATTATCGAGTTTACTTTTCTCTTGTGCAGGTGTTGCTGACTGTTCTCGAACGTAATCCATATAACCCGCTTCATTCATCATTTGACGAACTTTAGGCACAGGCTCATCATCTTCTAACAATTCACGCGTAAATGTCGCGATAAAATCTGCAAACTCATGAAGCTGTGTTTCTGCCTTTTTAGGAAGCACCATGCTTAAACGCTGGTCAGCAGAAGCACCGAGTAAAGACAAATTATTTTCTTGCGAAAATAAACCTAGTTTTTCAAGAGTAACAGGGCCAATCGCACGTTTAGGCGTATTAATAATTCGTAAGAAAGCACTGTCATCTTCTGGATTAATAATAAGACGCAAGTAACTCATCACGTCTTTAATTTCTGCACGCGCGAAGAATGATGTACCACCGGAGAGTTTATACGGAATTTGCATTTGGCGAAGCTGGGTTTCTAATACACGAGCCTGAAAGTTCCCGCGATACAACACAGCATAATCTTTCCAGTTCTTACCGTTCATTAACTTATGAGTCAATAGGTCTTTTACCACGCGCTCTGCTTCATCATCATCATTACGACATGTAATGATTCGGATGACTTCCCCATGCCCTTTATCACTCCACAATTTCTTGTCAAAAATATGTGGGTTGTTTTGAATCACGCAGTTGGCAGCTTTTAAAATACGGCTGGTCGAACGGTAATTTTGTTCAAGCTTAATAATATGTAGATTTGGGAAATCTTGTTTAAGCAATGCCATATTTTCAGGCTTAGCACCACGCCATGCGTAAATCGACTGGTCATCATCACCTACCGCGGTGAACTGCCCCATTACACCAACTAATAGTTTGACCAAAATATATTGGGCCGTGTTGGTATCTTGATATTCATCGACTAATAAATAACGGACACGATTTTGCCATTTGTCACGTACTTCTGCATTTTCTTGCAATAAGCGTGTTGGCATAACAATCAAGTCATCAAAATCGACAGCATTGTAGGCACGTAAATTACGTTCATAAAGTTGATAGAGATGTGCAAACTGGACATCTTCTGGTGTTTCACAAGTCGAATGCGCTTGTTCTGGCAAAATCAGATCGTTTTTCCAATCTGAAATTTTCTTCATTGCTTTAGCAATTAATTCTTTGCTCTCTGCACCCGATAAATTGTCGCGATGCATCAAGTCCATCAAAATACGTTTACAGTCATCTGCATCCAAAATCGAAAAATTAGCTTTTAAAGGTAAATTTTTAAGTTCTAAACGTAAAAGGTTTAACCCAAAAGTATGAAAGGTAGAAACAGATAAACCTTTTGCTTCCTCACGTGATAAAAGCTTAGTCACACGCTCTTTCATTTCACGTGCAGCTTTGTTTGTAAAGGTCATCGCAGTTATACGATGTGCAGGAATACGGCAATGTTGCACCAAATAGGCAATTTTACGCGTAATTACCGATGTTTTACCTGAACCAGCGCCAGCAAGCACCAATAAAGGGCCCTGAGTATATTTCATGGCTTCTTCTTGCTTGTTGTTCAATTGACTGGCAGATGACATCGTGTATTACCTCTTAATTTTTCGAGCATGATTATAGTCATCTCTTTTTTAGAATCCCAATAGTAAATCTACGGATATGTATAAATGATGTCTAATAATGCAATTTATGCGCCGCAGAATGTCGTGATTATTTCTTGTACTGCACCCATAAAAAAACCACCCGAAGGTGGTTTTTGAAATAATAAACTAGATCTTATTGTTTAGCATAAATGCTGATTTCTACACGGCGGTTTTGTTCACGGCCAGATGCAGTTGAGTTATCTGCGATCGGGTTAGATGAACCATAACCTTGCGCGTCGATACGGCTAGCAGATACGCCTTGGCTAGCTAAATAACTACGTACTGATTGAGCGCGTGCTTGTGATAATGGAATGTTGATAGAATCATTACCAGTGTTATCAGTATAACCAGTTACAAGAATTGCACTCTTGTTATCTTCAGCCAAAGTTTGAGCCACTTTGTTCAAAGTTGCGTAGAAGTTTGGCTTGATGTTTGATTTGTTTGTATCAAAAGTAATGCTACCAGGCATGATCAATTGAACAGAACCATCTGGGTTACGGCCAACGTCTACACCAGTACCCGCCATTTGTTGACGTAATTTTTTCTCTTTCTGGTCAAGGTATACACCACCAGCAGCACCAAGAACTGCACCAATTGCCGCAGCACGATTGTTTTGACGGCTAGAGTTTGCATTTGATTTAGAAATACCATAACCAGCTGCTGCACCAATTAAAGTACCTAATGCGGTTTTATCGTATTCAACGCCACCAAGATTATTACCAGTTGTTTGACAACCAGAAAGAACTACTGCTGCCCCTACCACTGTTGAAATAACTAATGCACGCATTGCATGCCTCCTCACTTTGTGTGTTTTGTTGTCTGAATGAATAATGAAACAAAAAGGAAGTATAAAACATTGATATTTTGTTAATAATAAATAGTTTAGTTATGTTTTTGTAATATTTTGATGCACTTTAAGATGCTAGCTCATCACAATTTCTTCATTGTTGTCTAAGATAACGTTGTATTTCATATTATGACAGTTATAGTTGAACAACTTTTCTATGGATTTGAGACATTCGGGGTCTTTTATATGTCAACTGCACCCAATAAACAATCTGCGCTAAAAAAAATTACACGTGGACTCACTGTAGGTACAGTCATTACAGGAAGTACTTTTTTTCATGGTCCTCCTGTTCTTGCATTAGGTCTGACCAAGCTATTAAAAAAATCATCAAAAATAGATGAGACTAATATTCAAATTACAAATAGCTGGCTAGGGGTAAATAATTGGCTCATTGACCATGTTCTACCCAATCTAAAATGGGACATTACCATTGATGAAGGACTTGATCTGAATATGCAAGGTCGTTATTTAATGACCTGTAATCATCAAAGTTGGGTTGACACGACTGTAAATCAATATTTTGGTTTAACCCGTATGCCCCTTACCCGTTTCTTTACTAAATGGGAACTCATCTTTATTCCTTTTGTTGGGCAAGCATTTAAAATTTTAGGCTTCCCAATGATGAAGCGTCACACTAAAGAACAGATCGCTAAGAATCCTGAACTTAAAGACCGTGACATGATGGAAGCACGTAAAGCTTGTGAGCAGCTTTTAAGTCAGCCCTTCACCCTATTAAATTATTTGGAAGGGACTCGTTTTACTCAAGAAAAACATGACCAGCAAAAATCCCCTTATAAGCATTTGCTAAAACCCAAAGCAGGTGGCTTGGCGCTTGCATTAAATATCTTGGGTGACAAAATCGATGCCCTAGTTGATATGACCATCGTCTATCCTGATGGGGTACCGGGATATAGCGATTTCTGGCTTGGGGATGTTTCTAAAATTGCGGTTAACTTACGTAAAATTGAAATTCCAGACTGGGTACTTGGCGGCAACTATGAAGATGACGCGGCTTATCGTGAACGTTTCCAGCAATGGGTTCATGACATCTGGACTGAAAAAGATCAACTTATTGAGCAAATGAAATCTCAATATACCACTGCAAATATTTAAGAAAGCACCCGTTATTATGCAAAACAGTTCTGGGAAAAAAACGAAATACCATCATGTAGACCCAAACAGCCTTTCATTTAAGCTGTTTTTGGTCTACGACATCTTTATGGTGTTTATTATCATTTTTAACTTGTTCTGTCTTGCGACTAATTTCTTTTTAATGAGCAGTATTGGGGCATGGTTCTTTGAACATATTCACTTGCCCCAAGTACTCAGCTTTTATCGTACTTCACTACATCCTTGGGTGATTACGTCAGAAGCTTGGTTTATTGGTTTTTTAATTATTGAGCTGGTTGTACGCTGGGCTATTGCGATCATCAATAAGCACCATAAGCGTTGGTTCTTTTTTCCTTTTATTCACTGGTATGAAATTTTAGCTATTATTCCTCAGCTCCGTTTTTTACGTTTATTCCGCGCTGGGATTATTGCTTACCGTTTACATGAGTTGGGCTATCCAGTTGTTCCTGAAAGCTGGCGAAAAACTGGGCTATTTTATTATCGCGTCGTAATGGAAGAATTATCTGACCGCGTTGTAATTACCGTGATTGATGGTATTAGATATGAACTTGAAACCAGTTCTAGCCATAAACAGATTATTCACGACTTGGTTAATCATCATCGTGAGCAATTTACTGTTGCTCTAACTGCATTATTACAAGAATCTTTAGCCACCGCTTTAAAAGAACAAAAGCCTGCCATTACAAAAGGTGTGGGCAAAATTGTAGATCAAGCCATTATTGATACGCCTGAGCTAACTCAATTATTACGATTAATTCCTTTAGTCGGGGGCCGCATTGAACAGCAAATTCAAAGCATTGGTCAAAGATTAGGTGAAAATATTAGTGCAGGTTTAATTGAACCTTTAATTGAGGGCTCACCAAATAGTCCGAACCCTACTTATCAATTAATTTCTCAAAGAGTAAGTGAAATCAATATTAATAATCGTCAGCTTGAGCAATTGGTTGAATCTGTCGTGTTCGAGACACTGGAGTCTGTACGTAAACAAGTCAAGGTCAAACAATGGCAACAAACCCTTGCGGAGTATGATCGAATCAAAGAATAAGCATTTATTTAATTTTTTATGAATCACGCTAGAGAATTGGCACGAATTGTTCTAGCATTTGCCCTATTTACAATAAACTTAACGATATTACAGCTCGTTTAACGCCTTGAAGGAAGACTTATGGCTGATATACGGATTACCGGCAGAATGGTTAACTTTAGCAGGATAACCTTCGATACCAATGATCATGATGTGATCCGCCAGCAATTATCAAATATTTTAAATGAAGGTTCCTATCAAGGAACTTTAGTGATTATTGACAGTACAGTTGAGCAAGAGTTAATTGCATTGATTCAACTTCTGGTGAGCTTGGGTTTACAACCAATGGCGGTAATCGACGGTATTTTAGGAGATGAAGCTCGCGCTATTCAATTCCCTGTTTTACCGGCGGATCAACCCTTACAACGCATTAAAGCGACAGCTGAACAAGTGGCTATTGTGGAAAAACCTGCTACAGCTTCTGCCTCGTCTTCAGCAGAAACAAAAAAACCACTAAACAAGATAGCGGTCGCTCATATTACCTCTTATCATGATGAAATTTTGCGTACAGGCCAATCCCTTGTACAAGATAACGGCGATATTATTTTAAAGGCTGGCATGAATAGTGGTTCCGAGGTGATCGCTTCAGGAAATATACATATTTATGGCACAGTTCGTGGTAGAGTCATTGCTGGTGCGGGCGGGCACGCAGCTGCACGTATTTTTTGCCAATCTTTAGAGGCTGAGCTCGTTTCCATTGCAGGAACGTATTGTGTCGCAGATGATATCCCTAAACATGTGGTAAAAAAACCAGTACATATTTATTTAAATGAAAAGCAAGAGCTTGAATTTGAAGCTCTAGAACTTTAATTTATTAAGCAAATCACCAAAAAACAGCCCTTTTAAGGGTGTATGACCATAATAGGAGTGGATTCGGTGGCCAAAATTGTTGTCGTAACATCAGGCAAAGGTGGTGTAGGTAAAACTACAACGAGCGCATCTTTTGCAACAGGTTTAGCCCTTCGTGGTCATAAAACTGTTGTGATTGATTTTGATGTAGGCTTACGTAACCTTGATTTGATTATGGGTTGTGAGCGTCGTGTTGTTTACGATTTTGTTAATGTTATTAATAACGAAGCACGTCTGCAGCAAGCCCTTATTCGCGATAAAGATATCGAAAACCTTTATATTTTACCGGCTTCACAAACACGTGATAAAGATGCGTTGAGCGACGAAGGTGTTGCTCGTGTTATTGATGAGCTATCTCAAGAATTTGATTACATCATTTGTGACTCACCTGCAGGGATCGAGCGTGGCGCGATTTTAGCCATGTATCATGCAGATGAAGCAATCATTGTAACAAACCCTGAAATCTCTTCAGTACGTGACTCTGACCGTATTATTGGTATGTTAGATAGCAAAACCAAGAAAGTTGAACACAACGAAGGGCGTATACGTAAACATTTATGTATTACACGTTTTAATCCGGAACGTGCTGACCGTCAGGAAATGCTGACAATTGATGATATTTCTAAAGATATTTTACGCGTACCGACATTAGGTGTTATTCCAGAATGTCCAAGTGTATTACAAGCATCAAACGAAGGTAAGCCAGTTATTCTGTATTCAGAAACTAAAGCTGGTCAGGGGTATGATGATTTGGTTGCACGCTTCCTTGGCGAAGACCGTCCTTATCGACACATCACAGCTCAACCTAAAGGCTGGTTAGCACGACTATTTGGAGCGTAGATATGGCAGGATTCTGGAGTAAATTATTTAGCAGCGAAGAAAAACCATCAAGTGCTCAAACTGCCAAAGATCGTTTGAAAGTTATTGTTGCTTCTGAACAAGGTTTAGGCCGCCGTTTAAGCCAAGACAAAATTGATCAGATGAAAAAAGAAATCATGCAAGTGGTTAGTCGTTATGTTAGCGGTGTAGGTGAACAGCATATCCAAATGCAAGTTCGCTCTGAAGCTAATATCGAAATGTTAGAAATGAATATCAATTTACCTGAAGAACGATAATTCTATTTCTGACTATTCAATAAATCAGAATCAAGGCAAAATAACGCAAGTTATTTTGCCTTTTTTAAAATGAGGAGATTGTCATGGCATTATCACAGCCAGCAACTTTCAATGAAGAATGGTCCGATGAGCGTGTTTTTGCCTACCTCAACCAACTTCCTCCAAGTGGTGTGAATGCAGATTTTCATGTGCTCTACCATGCATTCAAACATATGCGTCCAACAGACTATGAGCGTCTTTTAACTCAATTTATTGCAGACGGACGCGATATTAATGCCAAAGACCCTGAAGGCCAACGCATCCATGATGTAATTGCTAAGTTTCCGCGTCAATCAGCACCATTTTTAGAAGTTCTAGCAAAGTTTGCTTAAAAATAAAAAGCCTCTTAAAGAGGCTTTTTTCTTATCTAAACTTATCGATTACCAATCAGGAAAATACCAAATACGGTAAAAATACCACCCGAAATACCATCAATCCATTTTGAAAAATTACGATAAGCTGCTCTAAAACTTGGTAACGAGAAAATAAAAGTCACAAAGCAGAACCATAAAATTGTTTCGACTGTGACAATAATAAAGAGTAGCCAGTGGACCTGATCAAGTTGAGGATTAGCTAAAAATAAAGAGAAAACACTACCAAAATAAATAACAGCTTTTGGATTTGATAAATTGGTTATCAAACCTTTAATAAAAAATAAGTAAGGTGCTTTTGGGAGCTCAACAGCAACATTGCCCTCTTGCTGATTTTTTGAAAAAGCCGAACGTAACATCTGATAGCCCAACCAACACAGATATAAGCCACCCGCAATGAGCAATCCTTGCTTTAACCAAGCCATTTTTTCAAAGATAAGATTTAACCCCATCAGTGCCAAACAAGCCCAAAACATAGCACCTGCCGTTATACCAGCAACGACCAGCATAGCGTCTTTACGAGATCGACTAATGGCGGTTTGAGATACAAGAAAAAAATCAGGCCCAGGAGTGATAAGTGCACAAAAGTGAATAAAGGCTAACGTAATCAGAGCTAATAACATATCTTTCTCCTGATCTAATTCATTGTTATTTATTTAGGGAAAATACATTAGCATTTTTTACTAAACGATAAAATCTTTAAGTCACTTATAAATAGGTTCACTTTTATTTAAGTTATAAAAAAGCCTCCGAAGAGGCTTAAATTATATTGGCTTAAACTAGAATATCCCGCTTACCATTAGGACCCATTGAGCTCACAATGCCGTTCTCTTCCATTTGATCAATAATACGAGCAGCACGGTTATAACCAAGGCTAAATTTACGCTGTAGCGAAGATGTAGACGCTTTTCGAGTTTCTAATACGAATGACACACATTGATCATAAAGAGCATCTCGGTCAGAACCGCCCTCACCCTCTTCAAAGCCACGTGACGCTGGCTCTTCATCAAATGGAGTCAAGATTTCATCAATATAATCTGGCTCGCCACGTTCACGCCAAGCATCACAAATACGGTTTACTTCATCATCACTAATGAAAGCACCATGCACACGTTCCGGCTCAATTTTACCAGGGCCTAAGAACAGCATATCACCATGACCTAACAAGTCTTCTGCGCCACCCGCATCTAAAATAGTACGTGAGTCAATTTTACTGTTTACACGTAGTGCTACGCGCGTTGGAATATTGGCTTTAATCAAACCGGTAATAACATCAACAGATGGGCGTTGAGTTGCAAGCAATAGATGAATACCAGCAGCACGAGATTTTTGCGCCAAACGGGTAATCATTTCTTCTGCTTTTTTACCCACTTGCATAATCATGTCGGCGAACTCATCCGCAACAATGACAATAGATGGTAATGGCATTAAACGAGGTGCACGTTCTTGTGTCGCTGAATCACTTGGCTTCCAAGTCGGATCAATTAAGTCTTCGCCATTCGCAATCGCTTCTTCAACTTTACGGTTGTAGTCACTTAATTTACGAATTTTTAGGAACGACATAAGCTTATAACGGCGTTCCATTTCATTCACACACCAGTTCAAAGCACTTACCGCATCTTTCATGTCAGTAACAACTGGAGTTAATAAATGTGGAATATCATTATAGTTTGCTAGTTCGAGCTGTTTTGGATCGATTAAAATTAAACGTAATTGGTCAGGCGTATATTTAAGCAACATCGATAAAATCATCGAGTTGACCGCAACCGATTTACCAGAACCTGTGGTACCAGCAACCAGCATATGCGGTGCTTTCGCCAAATCAGTGAGTACAGGGTTACCCGAAATATCTTTACCCATAGCCATACTAATTAATGCACTTGGGTCGCGATATGTTGGAGTTTCCAGTAGCTCAATCAAACGTACCATTTCACGGGCACTGTTTGGCACTTCAATACCAATGTATGGTTTACCAGGAATAACTTCCACCACACGTACAGATGCCATCGACATTGAACGCGCCAAGTCACGTGAGATATTCGTGACCTTAGAAGCTTTCACACCGGGTGCCAAATCTAACTCAAAGCGAGTTACAACTGGCCCTGGTTGAGCCTCTACCACCTGTGCTTTAACGTTAAATTCTTGCAATTTAATTTCAAGCAATTCAGACAAACGTGAAAGTTGGTCTTCAGTAAAGTTGACTTTCTTATTTGGATCGACCTTATCAAGTAGGTCAAGGCCCGGTAAAGTTGGCAAATCCAAACGCTTTTTAGCAACTTGCATTGCACGAGACATTGGGCGGCCTGATGCGTCTGTTAACGGCGCATCAAAATCGAAATCGTCTTCATCAAAATCAGCATTTTCCTGCGGTTTTCCAGCAGTCTCCTGCCAAGCTTCGATAAACTCTTCTTTTGAAAGTTTGTCGGCCTGAATAGTCGTTTGGATAGGAGCTTTTACAAATGCTGAAGATTGCGCATAACTACTTGCTCTCACAGGTTCAGTTGGAGCAATGTCTTCATCTATTAATAAATCATCAAAATCTTCAAAGACTAGTTCGTTTGCTAAATTTTTAGGTGATTGATTTAAATTTGAAATATTTGAAGATGTTTCATTCGCAATATTAACAGATTGCGAAGTTGGTTCGGCTTCTACATGGTGATCTTGAACAAACGGTGTATGCACATCTGTTGCAGTTTTACTATTTGGAACCGCGGCAAGCAACTCATCAAAAATCTCATCATCATTCCAATCAAGACCATGTAAGTCTTGTTTTGATGATGGTTGATTTTGATTTACTTGAGAAATTGTTTGCTGGAATTGCTCATGAGCAGGAACTTGCTCTATCTCTGTCGAATCATCAGCTGCTCTTAAAAGTGCATCAATTTCTTGCTTATGACTCGCATCATCACGTTGTAAAGCACGCCATACTTCGCCAGTCGCAACTAAACGTTGGCTATCTCGTTCAAGTTTATGGGCCTGTTCAAGCGTATGCTCAAAGTTCTGAGTATTTGCAACTGATATATCTGCAACTGGTTCAGGTCGGCTCTGCTCTTTCGCTAGCACATCTGCAAATAAGCGCTCAGCAACCGCATCATGGCGCGTTGTGGTGGATTGCGGTTGAGCTGTTTCAGATTGAGCTGATTCTTCTTTCTCATCTGAAGCATTAGCATTCGTTTCTACATTGTCAGCAACTTTAACCGCGGCTGCTTTGTTGGTAGGTTGAGTTGTTAAGTCATAATCCGATTCATTCGGAGATACGTTCTTATAAAATAAATCTTGTAAATAACTTGGTGTAGCTTTGAGCGTAACCCATGTTTTACTCCATTGCACCCCAAATGCAAGAGTAAACAACACGACCCCGAAAACCAGTAAAAATAAGGTTGCACCGTAAATTGTTAACAATTGAGATAGGCTTTGACCTAACTCATAACCAATAATTCCCCCAGCTGCATTATCTAAAGTATCTGCCGGCACATTCCAGTGTAAATAAAGTAAGCTAGATACAACTAAAATTAAGAAGAATTGTGCAGCATAACGAAATGGGCGGTTTAGGAAACTACGTGGCCACCAAACCTGAATTGCTTCAATGAAAAGGAAAATTGGAATAAGCAAACTTGCCCATCCTAAAAAACCAAACAGCAAATCTGCAATCCATGCGCCAGCAATACCACTTGCATTGGATACTTGCTGAGTATCACTGGAAATATGCATCCAGCCCGGGTCAAATGGTGTATATGTTACTGTTGCCAGAAACATATAAATACCAAAAGAAACCAAGAATAATGTCATCAATAAGCGCTGTGCATAAACACTTGACACCGCAGTCATATACTGTCCTGTAACCCATTTAATTATTGGTTTAGAGATGTGAAGAACTATATTTTAGATCTTCAACGAATGAACTTTATATTATGCACCTGTTCTTACAAAAAAGGTGCATGATTCTTTACAGTTGTTGTTAACATAAGGCACTTCTATATTGTTATATAACTTAATTCGATTGACCTGATCAATATTATCCACATTGATTTAACGCTATTGGTCGGCAAATTCACGTATAATTTTCAAAATTCTCGATATAAATAAGGATACCCTCAATGAGTGCTCGTCATTCTCGGTTAATTATTCTCGGTTCTGGTCCTGCAGGTTATAGTGCAGCGGTATATGCAGCACGTGCAAACCTTAAACCTACTTTAATTGCAGGTTTACAACTAGGTGGGCAGCTTACAACAACAACCGAAGTTGACAACTGGCCGGGCGATCCTGAAGGTTTAACAGGTCCTGCATTAATGGATCGTATGCAAGCACATGCTGAACGCTTTGGTACAGAACTCGTCTATGACCATATTAACGAAGTGGACTTAAATGTACGTCCTTTCGTTCTTAAAGGTGACATGGAAGAGTACACATGTGACGCTTTAATTATTGCAACTGGTGCTACAGCTCAATATCTTGGCCTAGAGTCTGAACAAAACTTTATGGGTCAAGGCGTAAGCGCATGTGCAACATGTGATGGTTTCTTCTATAAAAACCAAAAAGTAATGGTTGTAGGTGGTGGTAACACTGCTGTTGAAGAAGCACTTTATTTATCAAATATTGCTTCACATGTAACTTTAGTACACCGCCGTGATACTTTACGTTCTGAAAAGATTTTGCAAGATCATTTATTTGCCAAAGAAAAAGAAGGCAAAATCAGCATTATCTGGAACCACGAAGTTGAAGAAGTATTGGGTGACAATACTGGCGTAACTAGTGTTCGCCTTAAATCAACTCAAGATGATTCTAAGCAAGACGTAGAGGTTCATGGTCTATTCGTAGCAATTGGCCACAAGCCAAACACTGGAATGTTTGAAGGCCAATTAAACTTACGTGATGGCTACATCCAAGTGCAAAGCGGTACCTCTGGTAATGCAACAGCGACTTCTGTAGCTGGTGTTTTTGCTGCTGGTGACGTCGCTGACAGCATTTATCGCCAAGCGATTACTTCTGCTGGGTCTGGCTGTATGGCGGCTCTAGATGCTGAAAAATATCTAGATAACCTTTAATTAATAGATTTCTAGAATTTTAAAACAGCCGTTCTTATAACGGCTGTTTTTTTAGAATAATGACTAGCTGACATATATTAATTTTTATAGCATAACCTTAAAGCTCATCTTATTTTATTTTTATGAATACACTTCCACTTTCCCAATTCATTTTTCCTGATCCCATTGAGGCCGATCCAGATGGGCATGGTTTAATTTGTATCGGAGCGGACCTCTCCCCTTCTACCCTATATGAAGCATACACCCATGGTCTCTTTCCTTGGTTTAATGAAGATGAGCCTATTTGTTGGTGGAGTCCAGAACCCCGTTGCGTGATCTACCCTCAAAACTACAAGCCTAGCAAGTCATTACTGAGAAATATGAAAAAACATGACTATGCAATTACGGTTAATCATGCCTTTGAACAAGTTATTCGCTCTTGCTCTTTGCCAAGAAGTTATGCAGACGAAACCTGGATTAGTGAAGATATTATTCAAGGCTACTGTGAGATGTTTAATGCTGGTTATGGTTACAGTATTGAAGTATGGCAACAAGAGGAGCTTGTAGGAGGTTTATATGGTGTTACGATTGGTAAAGGGTGTTTTGGTGAGTCAATGTTTAGCAACGAAACCGATGTTTCAAAAATGGCTTTTTATACATTAATGCTCATTGGACAAGAAAATCAGCTACCATGGATAGACTGCCAACTCGTAAACAGTCACTTAATTAGTCTGGGAGCCAGTACACTTTCTCGTCAAGACTACTTAAAATCGTTACAAGATGTAATTATTCACCCCTCTATCAATTGGAAAAAGTATCAAGAACGTGTATTTTCAAGTAAAACAATAGCATTAGATGCAAAATTAATGGAATGATAACAGGAGGGACCAATCATGAAATCATATCACCCGAAGTCCCTTTTAAATGATCTGCAGTATTATATTACTCCACCTCATGATTGTAGCTATCTAGAAAATAAATCAGCACGCATGGTGTTTTTAGACCCCATCCATCGAATTGATGTGGTCACTCTTTCAGAACTTTCTCGTTTAGGCTTTCGCCGTAGTGGCGACTTTGTTTATCGCCCTGAATGTCACCTTTGTAGACAATGTTTGTCTTGTCGTGTTCCAGTTGCCGATTTTCAAATGAATAGCATGCAAAAAAAAGCATGGAAACGAAATCAAGATCTCACCATGACTGTTCTGCCTACGCGACAAGCAGCACAAATTCATTATGATTTATACGAACGCTATATTAATGAACGCCATGCAGATGGTGATATGTTTCCACCGAGCTTAGATCAGTTTGAAAAGTTTTTAGTACATAGCTGTACAGATAGTTTTTTTCTTGAGCTTTGGAAAGACAATCGTCTCATTAGTGTTTCTACTTGCGATTTAATGGATGATGGACTATCGGCTGTCTATACATTCTTTGATCCCGATGAGCACCGCAGATCACTTGGTGTTTACTCTATTCTTAACCAAATTGAATATGTGAAATCGCTCGGTTTAGAATATCTCTACTTAGGCTATTGGGTGCCGCATTCGGCCAAAATGAACTATAAATCGCAATATACACCTTTAGAACTTCTGCTCGATGGGCAATGGCGCCGTTTAAACAGATCATTATCACCAGAGGAAATTCAACAGCTAGGTACGTCTCTTATGACCACGTTACCTTCTGAATGGAATAATTTAATCATTAAATAAAGATGCGAAATCATCTGTACAGGTTTTTACCATAATGACCGCATGTTCGCGCCCGCCATCTTGGGTAGGATAATAATTGCGACGCAGATCAATTTGGTGAAAGCCTGTTTTTTCATATAAACCGATGGCAGCTTTATTACTTTCACGGACTTCTAAAAAGATTTGTACTGGCTGATTTTCTAATTTTTCAATTGATGCACTTAATAACTCATATCCTAAACCCTGCCCTTGCATTTGAGGATCAACGGCCATGAGTAACAAATTAGCTTCATCTAAAACAGGCTGTAAAATACAAAACCCAACGACTCTGTTTTGTGACTCAATCACTGTACATTGATAAGAATTCAAAGATTCAATAAATTGCTGTCTTGACCACGGATGTGTTTGTACTGATTTTTCAATTTGAACGACAATATCCACATCAGTGTTTTGCATAATACGAATCATGAGTTTCAGCGCAATGAAGATTCTAAAGTAGTGCGTATTATAAAAACTTCCCACGAAAAAACGAGCAAAAAAAAGGACAATTGAGTTGTCCCTTTTTTCTGTATTTTTTAAAGACCTAATTTTTCACGCCAAGTTGCTAGCAATGCTGTGGTATCCGAATCATTTGGATGAAATTTTGGTCTTAAAAAATCAAGTAACTCTGGAATTTGACGAGTCATAAAACCTTTACGACCATACATGAATTTAAGCATGTACTTCGTATCTTTCCAAGTTAATTTATCGTCAGTCTTGAGTAACTTAGCAGTAAAATAAGACTGAGTTGCAAAGATTAATGCCATTGCAATAATCAAGGCGGTTGAACGCATAAAATAAGCTTTCGGACCTTGTCCGTACATACTTGTATACACATCAAATGCCACAGCTTTATGTTCATTTTCTTCAACTGCGTGCCACATCCACAAATGATACATGGTGTCATCTTGGAACATGGCCTGAATTTCAGGGTTTTGTAAAAGTTCAGCTGCAATGGTCGATGTAAAATGTTCTAGTGCACATGTTCCAGTCAAATCAATCATTTCTTTGGTATAGCCAAAAGGTTTCATTAATTTGGTTACAACAGCTGTACCCATCTTAATGACTTTTCCTGTTTGCTTTTCCATATGACGCACATCATAACCATAAGCCTGTGCTGAAGCATTAAATGCTAAATGCTCTTTGGAGTGCATCGCTTCTTGACCAATAAAAGCACTAATTTCTTTTTGAAGATCTGGATCAGCAAGCTTTGGATCATTTCGAACAGCACGCGTACTATTTACAAAGAACTGCTCACCTTCTGGAAAAAGGGCCGATAATGCTGTCATAAAATGTGTTAATGCTGCATCATAATTTGCCCAATAACGTGGGACCTGAGCAAATTCAAAATCCATACGACGCACAGGGAAACTAGCGCCAGCACGATTGGAAATATTTACCTTAGCATTCATCTCAGACTCCTTTTAAGTGAATAGCTAATTCACATATAACTTTATTTATTTTCTTAATATTTATAATCATACGTCTTTCGATGTACCAATTAAGTGCAGATGAGGACAGAGAAATATCAGATGAGGTCATTCATAGACACATAAAGGTGCAATATCTGCTCCACGATCTCTTTAATATAGTTATAGAAAAATAAAAAGGGCCACTATCGGCCCTTTATAAATTATGAATTAAAACTATAAACCTAATTTTGCTTTCCATGTTTTCAATAGACCAACGGTATCGAGGTCATTTGGATGAAAGCCAGGTTTAAAGTAAGCTAACATTTCTTTAGCCATACCACTAATAATACCTTTAGATGGGCTATATCCGTATTTATAAATTACTGATAGTTCATCTAAATTCAACTTGTTGTCTTGCTTTAATAAACGAAGCACAAAAGATGACTGAATCAAAAAGATTAAAGTCATAGCAAATACTAAAGAACTTGTACGTAACGCATAGGCTTTTAGACCTTTACCAAATACACCTTCGTACACGTCATAAGCTACGGCTTTATGCTCATTTTCTTCAATCGCATGCCAATACCACATTGTTGACATTGTCTCATCTGTCATAAGCTCTTGAATGTGCTTATTGACCAATAATTGCGACGCAATAGTAGCGGTAAAATGCTCAAGAGCCGTTGTAGCAGTCAAGTCAACCATTTCTTTTGTCATACCGAAAGGTTTGACAATTTTTACAAAAGTTTTAATGGCTGTTTGAATTGCCGTATCGGTAAATTTCTCTAACGTTTCTACATCATGGCCAAACTTTTGAGCAGAAGCATTGAAGTTTACATGCTCTTGAGTGTGCATTGCTTCTTGCCCAATAAAAGCACTAATCTCTTTTTGGAGTACTTCATCATCTTTAATAGCTGGATGATAACGTACTGCACGTACACTATCTATAAAGAATTTCTCACCAGCCGGAAACAATGCTGACAAAGCTGTCATAAAATGTGTGAGTCCAGCAGAACCATTCATCCAATATTCTGGTACATCATTAAAGTCAAAATTCATACGACGTACTGGAAAGCTTGCACCTGCACGATTCGTAATATTCACTTTAGCATTCATACCCAAAGCTCCTTAGTAAGTAACCCTAGTTACTCAAACTTTATTGTTCGTTTTCTTGATTCTTATCATACAAATTTAATAAAAAGGATTAAGGGGAAATAAGGACATTGAAATATCAGTTAGGGCCAGCCTTTATAGTGATTGTTAGACAATCAAATATAAAAAAAGCGCTCTAAAAAGAGCGCTTTTTTTCACTGAAAGTGATTATGCAGTTACTTTCGCAACAACACCAGCACCTACAGTACGACCACCTTCACGGATCGCAAAACGTAGACCTGGGTCCATTGCGATTGGGTG